>NZ_BAAGYA010000002.1:97574-1248497 GCF_054779555.1 Nocardioides dilutus
GCGGGCCTTTCGCCTGCGGGGGAGTCGGCTGCGGCGGCCGCCGAGGGGTGACGGGCGTGGTGCCCCAGGCAGGAGTCGAACCTGCGGGCCTTTCGCCTGCGGGGGAGTCGGCTGCGGCGGCCGCCGAGGGGTGACGGGCGTGGTGCCCCAGGCAGGAGTCGAACCTGCGGGCCTTTCGCCTGCGGGGGAGTCGGCTGCGGCGGCCGCCGAAGGGTGACGGGCGTGGTGCCCCAGGCAGGAGTCGAACCTGCGACCTTTCGCTTAGGAGGCGGCTGCTCTATCCGCTGAGCTACTGGGGCTTGTCACGTGGATGACCGGCGAACATCCTGTCACCCAGGACCTCCCACGTGGGCGCGGGCGCCTCCCACGTGGGCGCGGGCGCGTCCCACGTGGGCGCGGGCGGCTCCGGCGTTTGGGGTTACTGCGCGGTCGGCCGCATGATTTGACCTCCAGCCGTAACCTGGCGCGGGCGAGCGTGCATGCCCGCCGCCCCCTGAGTGCCGGTCCCCGGAAGATGTAGGTGACGATGAGCGACGCCGAACAGCGGGCTGCCCAGCTGTCGGCGTCCCCGTATCACGCCAAGGGGAGCGGCAACGGCCACCATGGCGGGCGCCGCAAGGGCAAGCGCCGCGGACGGACCCGGCGCACGCACACGGTCGCCAAGGTGCTGCTGTCCTCGGTGCTGGTGCTCGGCCTGGTCACCGGCCTCGGCGTCACCTTCCTCTACCGTCACCTCAACGGCAACCTCAACGTCCAGGACCTCGACGCCCAGCTCGGCGACGACC
The DNA here is from genome assembly GCF_054779555.1 of Nocardioides dilutus. Lineage (NCBI taxonomy): Bacteria > Bacillati > Actinomycetota > Actinomycetes > Propionibacteriales > Nocardioidaceae > Nocardioides > Nocardioides dilutus. The sequence continues at coordinate 98,360 of NZ_BAAGYA010000002.1, forward strand.
GGCCCGAGGAGGTCGAGGTCGAGGGCCCCAAGGACCCGATCAACATCCTGGTGATGGGCTCCGATACCCGCGATGGGGCCGGCAACAACATCGACGGCCTGACCGGAGGCGGCGAGCGGTCGGACACCACGATCCTGATTCACCTCTCGGCGGACCGGCAGAGCGCCTACGGCATCTCCATCCCACGCGACTCGCTGGTCGAACGGCCGGAGTGCTACGACGAGGACGGCGACACCATTCCCGGCGGCAGTGGTGCCCAGTGGAACGAGGCTTTTGCCTACGGCGGGCCGGCGTGCACGATCCGCCAGTTCGAGCAGCTGACCGACATCAAGGTCAACAACTACGTCGTCGTCGACTTCCGGGGCTTCGTCAACATGGTCGACGCCCTCGGCGGCGTCGAGGTCTGTGTGCCGCAGGACATCGACGACCGTGAGCACGGCATCGTCATCGACGCCGGCACCCGCGAGATCTCCGGCAAGGAGGCCCTCGCCTACGTCCGGGTCCGGCACGTCGAGGGCACCGACGGCAGCGACCTGGGCCGGATCAAGAGGCAGCAGGCGTTCATCGCCGCGATGGCCAACAAGGTGATCTCCGGCAGCATCCTGGCGCGTCCCGACCAGCTGATCGGATTCCTCGACGCGGCGACCGAGTCGCTGACCACCGACATCGAGAACATCGGGCGGATGGCGCGGATCGGCTACGAGTTCAAGGACACCGGTCTCAAGCGGATCCAGTTCATCACCGTGCCGTGGCAGTACGCGCCGTCCGACCCCAACCGGGTGGAGTGGCTGCCCGAGGCCGAGGAGCTGTGGGAGAAGGTGCGCAACGACGCCCCGCTCGGCAAGTTCCGCGAGGGCGCGATCAGTGCCAGTGACGACCCGACCGGCTCAGGTGGGCCGACCGGCAGCCCGAGCGAGACCGCGAGCGAGTCGCCTTCCGAGTCCGAGACGTCCGAGAGCCCGACCGGTGGCGAGGGCTCGCCGTCGGAGTCCGCCAGCGAGCAGTCCGAGGCGGAGGCGGCGGAGGCGGCCCGCGAGGAGCGCGAGGCGGCGGGCCTCTGTGTCTGAGTCCGGGCCTGAGTCAGGCTCTGCGTCAGGCTCTGAAGACCGCGAGCCGGACTGGAAGCGCAAGCGCCGGCTGGAGCAGGTCTTCGGCGACGTCCTGCCCGAGACCACGAGCGACGAGCGCGAGCCCACACCCCCGCCGGACGGCGAGGACCCGGGTGAACGGTGGCTGCGGGAGCAGGTGCCCCCGCACCACGGCTAGGTAGTCCTAGGCATCGGGCGGCGTGCGACCTTGCTGCGCCGCGAGCAGGTCGCGGATCTCCTTGAGCAGGACGATCTCATCCGGCGTACCGGGGGGCGGGCTCGGGAAGAACCTCTCCCGGGCCCGGGTGTAGGGAACGACCACGAAGAAGTAGACGACCGCCGCCAGCAGCACGAACGAGATGACGGCGTTCAGAAAGAACGCGAGCTCGCCGAGCTCGGCACCCTTGAACGTCTCCTTGAGTCCGGGCAACACCCCGGTCAGCCAGGCGGTGAACGCCGCGACGACGGCGGCGAACGCAGTGCCGATGATGACGGCGACGGCCAGGTCGACCAGGTTGCCGCGAAGCAGGAAGTTCTTGAAGCCACTCATGGGGTCCCTCTCGAGAACGGGTCTGCTGTCCTCTCGGACGCTAGTCGGCGTAGGCCACGGTCAGGTAGTGGGTGACCGCTGCTCCGGCCACGCCGGAAACCTCGGAGTCATCCAGTCCCAGCACGACCAGACGCCCAGGCAACGAGTCCGCCGCGTCCTCGGCGAGCGCCGGCAGGGCGAGCACGAGCGCCGAGGCCGCCAGCGCCCGGGTGGGACCGCCCTGGGGATCCGCAGCCAGCACGTCGACGCGGTCGCCCACCCGGAGGAGGCTCGCCAGCGCCGCGTCCGGAATGCGCACCGGCGTCGCCACCATCCCGGGGAGGCCGTCGGTCAGCGACGGCCCGAGCAGCCGGGCGTCGGTCAGCGGCTCGCCGCGACGAACGGAGGTCGCCAGGGTGCGGCCGGCCGGCTCCTCGACGAGCCCGTCCGGCTCGCTGCCGGGGCGGAACTCGACCGTGGTCAGGTCCGTCGCGGAGACCCGCGACCCCGCCGGGAGGTCGTGGCTCGCCACCTGCACCGACACCGTCGGCTCCGGGGGTGGGGTGGTGGCGCGGAGGGCGGCCACCGCCGCCGCGCCCGTCAGCAGGGCCGCCAGGAGACGGCGCCGCCGGAGCACCGCCCGGCGTACGCGTCGACGCACGCCCGCCAGCCGGTCACGCGGACCGGGGAAGGGAGGTGGGGACGGCACACACTCGACCGTAGGCCGGTTGCCGGACGCGCGGGCGCGTCCTCCACAGGCTCAGGCAGACGTGCCGGCGGCGGCCGCAGCGGGCGCCTTGGAGGTCGAGTCGCTGCTCTTGGTCTCGGCCTTGGTCTCTGTCTTGGTGTCGGTCTTGGTGTCGGTCTTGGTCCCGGTGTCCGAGGAGCCCGAGGAGGAGCCGTTGGCCCGGCTGTCGGTGCGGTAGAACCCGGAGCCCTTGAAGACCACGCCCACGGCGTTGAAGACCTTGCGCAGCCGCCCGGTGCACTCCGGGCAGGTGGTCAGCGCGTCGTCGCTGAAGGACTGGACCTGCTCGAAGGCATGGCCGCACTCGGTGCAGGCGTACTGGTACGTGGGCACGGCGCTCCTCGGTCGTCAGAGGGGAACAGGTTGGCACTCGGCGCTTCCGACTGCCAATTCTACGGCGAGGGGACAATGCTCGGCATCATGACGAGCGCCACGCCCCCTGTGCGGTCACAGGAGGAACGCCGAGGGTGGCGCCGGGCATTCCTCGCCTGGCCGCGGGCGTTCCGCTGGGCGACGTACCTGGCCGTGGGGATGGTCCTGCTCCTGATCGCCGGGCTGGTGACGGGCATCGTGCTGGTCCGGCGGCCGTTCCCCCAGGTGGAGGGTGAGGCCCGGCTGCCCGGCCTGGACGCGGAGGTGGCGGTGGTCCGTGACGCGCAAGGCATCCCTCAGCTCTACGCGGACACGACCGCCGACCTGATGCGCGCCCAGGGCTACGTGCACGCCCAGGAGCGGTTCTACGAGATGGACGTCCGGCGGCACGCGACCGCCGGGCGGCTGGCGGAGATGTTCGGTGAGCCGGCCCTGGAGAGCGACCGGATCGTCCGCACCATGGGCTGGCGCGAGGTGGCCGAGCAGGAGCTCGCGTTGATCAAGCCCGAGACCCGGACCGCCCTGGAGCAGTACGCCGAGGGCGTCAACGCCTATCTCGAGGACCGCGACCCCTCCGACATCTCGGTGCACTACGCCCTCCTCAACGCCGGGGGACTCGGCTACCGGCCCGAGCCGTGGACCGCGGTGGACTCGCTGGCCTGGCTCAAGGCGATGGCCTGGGACCTGCGCGGCAACATGGACGACGAGATCGGGCGGGCCCTCGCCCTGGCATCCGTCGGGCCGGACCGCACCGCCGATCTCTACCCCGGCTACGACTACGCCGCGCACCAGCCGATCGTGGCCGGCGGCTCGGTGGTCGACGGGTCGTTCGAGACCGAGGCGGCGGGCGACCGCGAGCCCCAGCGGCCAGCCTGGGGGGAGGACTCACAGGCGGTGGCCGCGGCCCTCGGCCGGCTGGGCTCGGCGATCGAGGCGATGCCGGCGTTGCTCGGAAGGGGCGACGGGCTGGGCAGCAACTCCTGGGTGGTCGACGGCGACCACTCGGACACGGGCGCCCCGATCCTGGCCAACGACCCGCACCTCGGCGTCGGCATGCCCGGCATCTGGGTGCAGATGGGGCTCCACTGCCGGACCGTGTCGGAGGCCTGTCCGCTGGACGTCTCGGGTTTCACGTTCAGCGGGGTACCCGGGGTGATCATCGGCCACAACGCTGACATCGCCTGGGGGTTCACCAACCTCGGCCCGGACGTGACCGACCTCTACGTCGAGCGGGTGCGCGGCGACGAGTGGTTCCGCGACGGCGCCTGGAAGCCGCTGCACACCCGGCGGGAGACCATCGAGGTCCGAGGGCAGGACGACGAGACGTTGACCGTCCGGTCGACCTCGCACGGGCCGCTGCTCTCCGACGTCTCCGAGGACCTGACCGACGTCGCCGACAAGGCCCCGGTCGCCCGTGGGGACTCCGGCGGGGAGACGGACCTGGACTACGCCCTGGCCCTGGAGTGGACCGCGCTGCAGCCGGGGCGCACCGCGGACGCGATCTTCGACCTCAACCAGGCGACGAGCTGGGATGAGTTCCGGGCGGCGGTGTCCTCGTTCGAGGCGCCGTCGCAGAACCTCGTATACGCCGACCGCGAGGGGCACATCGGCTACCAGGCACCTGGCCGGATCCCGATCCGCCAGTCCGGACACGACGGCCTGGTCCCCGTCGCGGGCTGGCTGCCGGAGAACGACTGGACCGGAGAGGTCATCCCCTTCGACGCGCTGCCGCGCGTGCTCGACCCCGAGGAGGGGTTCATCGTCACGGCCAACCAGGCCGTCGTCGGACCGGACTACCCCTACTTCCTCACCGACGACTGGGACAAGGGCTACCGCGCCGAGCGGATCCGTGACCTGCTGGGCGCCCAGGAGACCTGGTCGGTCGACGCGATGGCCGACCTGCAGCTGGACGCGCGCCACCCGCTCGCCCCCGTGCTGACGCCCTACCTCCTCGACCTCGAGGTCAAGCGCGACTACTACCGCGCCGGCCAGGACCTGCTGCGGGAGTGGGACTTCGACCAGGGCGCGGGCAGCGGTGCCGCCGCCTACTTCAACGTCGTCTGGCGCAACCTGCTCGCGGCCACGTTCCGAGACGAACTGCCCGAGGAGCTCTGGCCGGACGGGGGCTCCCGGTGGGTGGCCGCGGTGACCGAGCTGCTGAGAGACCCCCGCAACGGCTGGTGGGACGACCTCGAGACCGATGACGTCGTCGAGGACCGTGACGACATCCTCCGCCGCGCGCTGCTGGCCGCCCGTGACGAGATGACCGCTCGGCAGGCCCTGGACGCCGACGACTGGAGCTGGGGCTATCTCCACCGGCTCGAGCTGGTGGAGCCGACCCTCGGCGACTCCGGCATCGGTCCCGTGGAGTGGCTGGTCAACCGTGGCGGCTGGGAGGTCGGTGGGGGTGCGGCCGCGGTGGACGCCACGAGCTGGGACGCGTCGGTCGAGGACCGGCCCTACGTCGTCACGGCGTCGCCCTCGATGCGGATGGTCGTCTCCATGGCTGACCTCGACGAGTCGCGGTGGGTCAACCTCACCGGCGTCTCCGGCCACCCGTTCCACGAGCACTACACCGACCAGACCGACCTCTGGGCCCGCGGCGAGCTGCTGCCCTGGCCGTTCACCGCCGACGCCGTCGTCGACGCCGGCCAGCACACGCTCACGCTGGTGCCGAGCAGCGAGGACTAGAAGCGGACGATCCGCGTCGGCGTGGCCGCCGCGGTGACCCGGCGGTCGTGCGGCTCGACCGGCACGTCGATGCCGACCTCCTCGTCGTGCAGGAGCACGCAGGTGAACGTGCCGACGGGCACCCGGCCGAGGGCTCGGTCGTAGCACCCTTCGCCCCGGCCCAGCCGGTCGCCGGTGGGCGAGACCGCGAGGCCCGGCACCAGGACGGCGTCCGGGGTGGCGATCGCGTCGACGCCCAGCCGCGGGCCGGTCGGCTCGAGCAGCCCGAACCGCGCCGGCGCCAGCGACTCGTCCCCGGCGTACGCCGCCCAGTCCAGGTCCTTGTCGGGCAGCAGGACGGGGAGGATGATCCGTTTCCCGGCCGCGGTGAGCTCGCGCAGCAGCAGGCCGGTCCCGGGCTCCGAGCCCACCGAGACGTACGCCGCCAGGGTGGCCGCCCGGCGTACCTCTGGGGCGGCCAGGAGCCGGTCGGCGATGGCCCGGGCGACCTCGGCGCGTTCGGCCAGCGACCGGCGGTTGCGGGCGGTCAGCAGCTGGTCACGGATCGCCAGCTTGGCCGCTTGGCCACCGGTTTGCCCGACTCCCACGCCACAAGCCTACGATCGACCATATGGGTAGCCCTGGGCTGATCAAGGCCCGCGACAAGATGCTCGACGCCGGCGTGGACCCGCTGGCCGTGGAGACCTTCGCTCACTACTACCGACTGCTCGAGCACGGCGAGACCGGGATGATCCCGGAGTCGGCCATCGAGCCCGTCGAGATGCCGGCGCTGAGCGGGGTCGACGTCGCCGCCGACGACGCGGCGCAGGCCGTGCGCACGACCGCGGTGATCAAGCTCAACGGCGGTCTGGGGACCTCGATGGGCATGGATCGCGCCAAGTCGCTGCTCTGCGTGCGCCGGGGGCTGTCGTTCCTCGACATCATCGCGCGCCAGATCCTGCACCTGCGGGACGAGTACGACGCCACTCTGCCGCTGATCTTCATGAACAGCTTCCGCACCTCCGAAGACACGATGGCCGCCCTGGCCCGCTATGACGCCCTGCCGGTCGAGGGCCTGCCCCTGGAGTTCCTGCAGAACAAGGAACCCAAGCTGCTCGCCAAGGACCTCTCGCCGGTCAGCTGGGAGAAGGACCCCGACCTGGAGTGGTGTCCCCCCGGCCACGGTGACCTCTACACCGCGCTGCTCGGCACCGGCCTGCTCGACCGGCTCATCGACGCGGGCTACCAGCGGGTCTTTGTCTCCAACTCCGACAACCTCGGGGCCGTGCCGGACGCCCGGGTCGCCGGCTGGTTCGCCACCTCGGGCGCGCCGTTCGCGATCGAGGCGGTGCGGCGTACGCCGTCGGACCGCAAGGGCGGTCACTTCGCCCGCCGCAAGTCCGACGGTCGGATCGTGCTCCGTGAGACTGCGCAGACGCTGAAGCAGGACCTGGACTCGCTGGCCGACCTCGACCGGCATCGGTTCTGCTCCACCAACAACCTGTGGTTCGACCTGGCAGCGATGAAGCACGCGATGGAGGTGCGCGGCGGCATCCTCGGCCTGCCGCTGATCCGCAACCTCAAGACCGTCGACCCGGCGGACAAGAGCACGCCCGAGGTCATCCAGGTCGAGACCGCGATGGGCGCGGCGATCGAGGTCTTCGAGGACAGCGCCCTGATCGAGGTCGGTCGCGACCGGTTCGTCCCGGTCAAGACGACCAACGACCTCATCCTGCTGCGCTCGGACGTCTACGACATCGGGCCCGACTTCGTGCTCGACCAGGCCGCCGCCGAGATCCCGTTCGTCGACCTCGACGGCGAGGTCTACCGGTTGGTCTCCGAGTTCGACAAGCGGTTCCCCGACGGTGCCCCGTCGATGAAGAAGGCCAGCTCGCTCAAGGTCGCCGGTGACTGGACGTTCGGTCACGGCGTCCAGGTCGTCGGCGACGTCGAGCTCTCCGCGAAGTCGGCCCAGCGGGTGGCCGACGACACCGTGCTCTCGGGCGACGCCGCCCAGTGACCGCACCGTGACCCTCCGGTCGGTCGACGAGCACCTCCAGGCGGTCCTCGACGACCTCACGCCGATGCCGGCGGTCCCGCAGCCCCTGCTCGACGCGCTCGACCTCGCCTGCGCCGAGGACGTCGTGGCCCCGATCTCGCTGCCCAGCTTCGACAACTCCGCGATGGACGGCTACGCCGTCCGGGTCGAGGACGTCCGGGGTGCCTCGCCCGACTCACCAGTGACGCTGCCGGTGGTCGGTGAGATCGGCGCCGGCCAGGCCAGCCTGCTGGCGCTCGGCCCGGGCGGCGCCGCGAAGATCATGACGGGCGCGCCGGTGCCCAGCGGCGCGGACGCGGTGGTGCCCTACGAATGGACCGACCGCGGCGCCGACATCGTGACCATCGAGCAGGCGCCGACGCTCCGCCAGCACATCCGCCCCGCGGGCGACGACGTCACCGAGGGCGACCTGCTCCTCCACCAGGGCGACATCCTCGGGCCGCGCCGGCTGGGTCTCCTCGCCTCGGTGGGCCGGGCGACCGTGCTGGCGGCACCCCGTCCGCGGGTGGTGATCATGTCGACCGGGTCCGAGCTCCGCGACCCCGGTGGGCGGCTCGGCCACGACTCGATCTACGACGGCAACTCCTTCCTGCTCGCCGCCGCCGCCCGCCGGGCCGGGGCGATCGCCTACCGCGTCGGCATCGTCTCGGACGAGCCCGCGGCGTTCCTCGAGGCGCTGGACGACCAGCTGGTCCGGGCGGACCTCGTGGTCACCTCCGGTGGGGTGTCCCAGGGCGACTACGACGTGGTCAAGGCCGCGCTGAGGCCGCAGGGCGTCTGGTTCGGGCCGGTGGCGATGCAGCCCGGCAAGCCCCAGGGCTACGGCCGGGTCGGCGAGGACCGGGTCCCGATCTTCACGCTGCCGGGCAACCCGGTGTCGGCGTACATCTCGTTCCAGGTGTTCGTGCTGCCCGCGCTGCGCAAGCTGATGGGCAAGAGGCCCTACGCCGTCCCGACCGTCACCGCCCGGCTCACGAAGTCGCTCTCGTCGCCGGCCGGCCGGCGGCAGTACCGTCGCGGTGAGGTCGGGACCGACGACCGGGGCACCTACGTCGACCTGGTCGGCGGCGCCGGGTCGCACCTGGTCGGCGACCTGGCCTCGGCCAACTGCCTGATCGTCGTGCCCGAGGACGTCACCTCGGTCGAGGCGGGCGAGTCCGTCGAGGTGCTGATGCTGGAGGAGTCGCGGTGACCGACCGACCGACGCACGCGCTCACCCATGTCGACGACGCCGGCGCGGCCCGGATGGTCGACGTGTCCGGCAAGGACGTGACCAGCCGCTCGGCCACGGCGTCGGGGCGCGTGCTCGTGTCCACCGAGGTCGTCGCCCTGCTCCGTGGCGCCGGCGTGCCCAAGGGCGACACCCTGGCGGTGGCGCGGCTGGCCGGGATCATGGGGGCCAAGCAGACCCCCTCGCTCATCCCGCTCTGCCACCCGCTCGCCATCTCCGGCGTCACCGTCGACCTCACGGTCGCCGACGACGCCGTCGAGATCAGCGCCACGGTGCGCACGACCGACCGCACCGGGGTGGAGATGGAGGCGCTCACCGCGGTCGCCGTCGCCGGGCTCACGGTGGTCGACATGGTCAAGGCGGTGGACAAGGCCGCGGTCATCACCGATGTCCGGGTCGAAGCGAAGTCAGGCGGCAAGTCCGGCGACTGGACCCGTCCGTGACGGTCCGCGCCGGCGTCGTCGTCGCCTCCAACCGGGCGGCCGCTGGCGTCTACGAGGACGCGACCGGACCGCTCATCGCCGAGTTCCTGACCGGCCTGGGCTTCGAGACGCCCGCGCCCGTCGTCGTACCCGACGGAGACGCGGTCGGCGAGGCGATCCGCGCCGCCGTCGCCGGCGGCGCCCGGGTCGTGCTGACCACCGGCGGCACCGGCCTCACGCCCACCGACCGCACCCCCGAGGCCACCCGGCCGCTCCTGGACCGCGAGGTGCCCGGCCTCGCCGAGGCGATCCGGTCGGCGGGCGTCGCGAAGGGCGTGCCCACCGCGGTCCTGTCCCGCGGGCTGGCCGGGGTGTCCGGGACCTGCCTGGTGGTCAACCTGCCCGGGTCGCGCGGCGGCGTGAAGGACGCCCTCGCCGTCCTCGAGCCGGTGCTCGTGCACGCGGTCGAGCAGATCGTCGGGAGCGACCACTCGTGAGCGGTCACCCGTGAGCGGCCTCTGGCCGGCCAGGCTGGTCGACGGCGAGGTCGTGGTCCGCCCGCTGTCGCGCGCGGACGCGGACGCCTGGCGCCAGACGCGGCACCGCAACGCCGCGTGGCTGGTGCCGTGGGACGCGACCGTGCCACCCGGAGGAGACGCCCGCCCGACCAGCTTCCGCCAGCTGGTGAGGCGCCTGGAGAAGCAGGCGAAGGCCGGCACGACGCTGCCGTTCGCGATCGAGGTCGAGGGCCGCTTCGCGGGCCAGGTCACGGTCAACAACATCGTCCGGGGCTCGGCGCTGTTCGCCTCCGTCGGCTACTGGCTGGACCAGGACTTCGCCGGCCGGGGCATTGTCCCTCGTGCCGTCGCACTGGTGATCGACCACTGCTTCGCCCACGGCCTGCACCGCATCGAGGTGGCCATCCGTCCCGAGAACTCCAACTCACTGCGGGTCGTGGAGAAGCTCGGCATCCGAGAGATCGGCTACGCACCCAGGTTCCTGCACATCGACGGTGCCTGGCGCGACCACAGGCTCTACGCCATCACCCGCGAGGAGTGCCCCGAGGGTCTGCTGGCTCGCCTGCGTGGCTCCGCGGACGCTGGCGGAATCACCGGTTAGCAGGGGACCCCTGATGTTCGCGGCCGATGCTTCGGCCGCGAACATCAGGAGTCCCCTGCCCTGCGGGGAATCCTCCGCCGCCCACGCCGAACCCCACCAGTCACACCAGTAATCCTGCGACACACGGGTCCGGGTGCGGCCGGGTGCGCGTCGGCGTCCCTACGCTCGATCGCGTGGACCCCAGCGCTCTGATCTTCGTCGCCCTCGCGGTGGCCTGGGCGGTCTACCTCATCCCCAAGGCTCTCGAGCACCACGAGGAGAGCGCGCGCAGCCGCACGGTCGACGCGTTCTCCCACTCGGTGCGGGTGCTCGCCCGCCGCGAGCCCGTCAGCCGACGCGAAGCCACGCTCGTGGCCGGCGACGACCCGGCACCGCCGTCGCAGCGCCAGCTGCGTCGCGAGGCCGGGCTCATGGCCAAGGACAAGAAGCGCGTCGCCAAGCTGCAGCGCCGCAACGCGCGCCGACTGGCCGCCGCCGCCCGTATCCCGACCGACCCGCGCCTACGTCGCCAGGCCGCCGCCCGAGCGGCCCGACGCCGTCTGCGGGTGGTCACCCTCATCCTGGCCGAGAACGCGGTCGTCGCGGTCCTGGCTGCGGTCGGCATCTTCGGCTGGGTCTGGATGGCGGTCCCGGGCGGCATCCTCGTGGCCTGGCTGGTCGCCTGCCGGCTCATGGTGCGCCGCGAGCGCGCAGAGCTTCCCATCGTCCGGCGGACCCGCACCTCCGACCCGGTCGCCGAGCCCGTCGTCCACGACGGCGACGACGCCACGCAGGGCATCCCGGTCGTCGCCGAGGCCACCCCGCCGCGCGACCCGGACGCCTGGGACCCCGTCCCGGTCACGCTGCCGACGTACGTCTCCAAGCCGGTCGCCACCCGCAGTGTCCGCACCATCGACCTGGACTCCACCGGGGTCTGGACCTCCGGCCGCAGCGAGGCCGACAGCGCCCTGGTGCGCGAGTCCGGGGAGGCCGCCCAGACCCGCGAAGCGGACGAGGGCGAGCAGCGCGCGCTCGGCTCCTAGTCGATTCGGCCGGCCCCGGCGCCGGTGCTACCGTTTCTCCTCGCGTCTCCCGCTCGTCCGGGGAGCCGCAATGGGGCTGTGGCGCAGTTGGTAGCGCGTCTCGTTCGCAATGAGAAGGTCAGGGGTTCGAATCCCCTCAGCTCCACCAAAATCGCAGGTCGGTCGCCGGCGCGGCGGCTCCTCACCCCCCTCGCCCAGGCTCCGCTCAGGTTCGTTGGCTAGCGTGGCGCGGTCCGTGTCTCCCGACCAGAGGGTCCCTTCTGTGCTTCGACGTCTCCGTCGCCCGACCGCCGCCCTGTGCGCCGTCCTCCTCGTCCCCGCTCTGGCCGCCTGTGGGGGGTCGGACGAAGCCGACGACCCGGACGCGGCGTCCAGCTCGTCGTCCGAAGCCTCCGGAGCGGCCGAGGGTCAGCTGGACGAGGTGTCGTTCAGCGGTGAGGTGGGCGAGAGCATCACCGCGAAGTGGAACTCTGCGGTCGAGACCCCGGAGGAGACGGCCGTGACGACGCTGGTCAAGGGTGACGGCGACGCGGTCGCGGCCGGTGACACCGTGAGCACCTACCTGTGGGTCGGCAACGGGACCGCCCAGGAGCAGGTCTTCAGCGACTACGACAACGGTGCGCCGGAGTCGATCCCCAACGACCCCGACCAGCTCGACGCCGTCTTCAGCGCGTTGTTCGACGGGCAGACCTACGGCTCCCGGGTCGTCGCGGTCGCCATCGCGAGCGAGGTGCTGGGCGACGGGGAGAACCAGCTGGGCGTGGCCCCGACCGACAGCCTGGTCATCGTGGCCGACCTGGTGGAGAAGGAGGCGGCCGCGCCGACGCCGACCGATGACAAGGCGGAGGACGCCAGTCCCGACGAGCAGCCGACCGTGGTGGAGAAGGACGGCAAGCCGACGGGCCTCGACTTCGCGGACATCGACGAGCCCGCGCTGGACACCCCGGTCCAGCGCCTCGTCTTGAAGGAGGGGGACGGTGCGGCCGTGAAGGCCACCGACACCGTCACCGTGCAGTACCTCGGCTCGACGTACGACGCCGAGGCGCCGTTCGACGAGAGCTACTCCGACGGCCAGCCCCTCACGTCCCCGCTCAGCGGACTGATCCAGGGCTGGACCATCGGCCTCACCGGGGTCAAGGTCGGCAGTCGGGTCCTGCTCCAGATCCCGCCGGCGTTCGGCTACGGCGCGCAGGGGAGCGGGGAGTCGATCCCCGGCAACGCGACCCTGTGGTTCGTGATCGACGTGGTCAAGGCGGAGTAGCCGGCTGCTGACCTGCGTCACGGCAGCGGGTGACGATAGCCCCTGGCGAGGGGGTTCGCGCCGAACCACGCTGGCTGTGTCGGGGAGTCAGGAGCACATCATGAGCCGACGACAACGGCTGGGCGTGCAGGACGCCCTGTGGCTGGAGATGGACAAGCCGGGCAACCTGATGGTTGTCGACAGCCTCTTCTGGACCGCCGAGCCGATCGACTGGGACCGTTACCGCGAGGCCACGAAGGAACGGCTCTGGGACCGCTTCCCCGTCTTCCGGAGCGTGGTGGTCCACGGTGAGGACGGCAGCTGGTGGTGGGAGGAACAGCCCAACGCCGACTACCAGGACCGCTACGAGTACGTGGTGCTCCCGCAGCCCGGCGGCGACGCCGAGCTGCAGGCGCTGATCGCCTCGCAGCGCACCGTGCCGCTCGACCGGAGCGAGCCGTTGTGGCGTGCCGTCCTCGTCGACGGGTTCCACGGCGGCAGCGCCGTGTTGTTCCGGGCACACCACGCCATCGCCGACGGCATCCGCATGGTCCAGCTGTCCTTGAGCGTCTTCGACACGAGTCCGGACGGGATGGCCGCCCGCCGCCGGAGGCCCCGCCGGGCCGAACGGGCCGCGCCGGCGTCGGTGCCGGCGTCGGTGCCGGCCGGAGCCCCGCGGGCACGGAGGGGCGCCTCGCTGAGCAGCCAGCTGCTGTCGCAGGCCACGGACGTGGCGACTACGTCGCTGCAGCTCGCCCGCAGCACCGTGACGAACCCGGTGGGTGCTGCGCACAGTGCCTTGACCATCTCGGAGTCCCTGGTCGGTTCGGTGGGGTCGAGGGCGCGGTCGGCGCTGGGGACACGCGGCCAGCCCGGGCTCCCGCCCGTCCTGTCGGGCGTGCCGGGGGACGTGGACACGTTCCGGAAGCTCGTCCTGGGCACGCGCAACGACAACACCCGCTGGACCGGCACGGTCGGCCAGCACAAGGTCATCGCCTGGTCACCGTCGATCCCCTTGGTCGACGTGAAGGCCACCGCTCACGCCAACGGCGCCACGGTCAACGACGTGCTGGTCACCTGCGTGGCCGAGTCGTTGCGGGCCTATCTTGAGCAGCACCAGGCCGTGTGCCACAGCGTGACCTGGGACGTGCCCGTCAACCTGAAGCCGTTCGACCCCACCCTGCCGGTCGTGCTGGGCAACAGCTTCGCTCTGGTGCAGCTCGAGCTCCCGACGAACATCGACGACCCTCTGCGCACACTCGAGGTGGTGCGCCGTCGCATGGGCCGGATCAAGCGCGGCCACGAGGCCGTCGTGGACTTCGCGGTCCAGGCAGTCATCTCCCGGATGAGCAAGCGGCTCTACCGGGCCTCGATTGACCTCCTGGCCAACCGCGCCATCGGCGTCCTGACCAACGTGCCCGGCCCACAAGTGCCTCTCTACGCCGCCGGGCTGAAGGTCGAGGGGATGATGGGCTGGGCGCCGCTCACCGCCGACCAGATCATGAGCTTCACGATCTACAGCTATGACGGCAAGGTGTTCGTCGGTATCGCTGCCGACGCCGGACTGGTCCCCGACCACGAGCAGATCGTCGACGGCTTCGCCGACGCGTTCCGTCGTCTGCAGTTCCTCACCGCGGGCCGAGGGGGAGGGACGACTGCGTAGCGGGCGCCCGCACAGGTATGCTTGCCGCAGTTCCTCCCACACCCGCTCGCAGCGAGGTGCCTCGGGGTCGCCGTCTCGGCCCCGCCGCCCTCCGGTCGGGGTGGTGCCGGCCGGTCGGTCACGAACCGCGCGATCCGTCCCCGGTCCCGATGACACACGGCCTCGGTCGACTGTCGCTGGTGGTGAGGGAGAAGCTCCAGAGGAGGAGTCAGTGGGCCGACGTGGCCAACGCAGGTCTGGGGGCACCCGGACCGCCCAGCGCAGCAGGCGCGTGCGCGACCTCGACAACGAGGGCATCATCCCCGTGCTCGCCCGCGCCGTGCGCGAGGTGGAGAACGGGGTCGCACGCGGCGACGTACGCCGTTCGCTGCGCACCAAGTTCCAGGTCGTCGCGCTGCTGGTTCGTGAGGAGCGCGCCCGGGTCCGGGCCGACGCGGACAGCTCGGAGTCCCACAAGGCCGAGCAGCTGAAGCGGCTCGACGGTGTCGCCACGATCCTCGCCAAGACTGCCGCCCGGGACCCGTCCCTGCTGTCCCTCCTCGCCGAGGACGCCGACGTGTCCGACGCGGCCAAGGACCTCAAGCGCGAGATGCTCGTCGCCGCCGGCCTCGAGGTGCCCGAGGAGGAGGAGCCCGAGGCCGAGGACGAGGCGCTGGCCAGGGTGGCCACGAAGCGCGTCGTCCCCCAGTCGGTCATCCAGCGCCAGCTCGCCAACCCGTTCCTCACCCCTGACTTCTCCGGCGCCCAGCACCGTCATGCGCAGCCGCGCCGGCTGGCCACCTGGGAGCTGATCGGACCGCTGCTCAGCTCGTTCGAGCGGGCGTCGTCCGGCGCGGTCAGCTGCATGACCCTGCCGCCCCCCGGGTCGCTCGACGCCCCAGGTGACCTCGAGCTGATGCCCCACCAGGCCCAGGTCGTCGCGGCCGCCGCCGCGGGTCACCGGACCTTCCTGCTCGCCGACGAGCCCGGGCTCGGCAAGACCGCCCAGGCCCTGCTCGCCGCCGAGGCCGCGAAGGCGTTCCCGCTGCTCGTCGTCGTGCCCAACGTGGTCAAGGCCAACTGGGCCCGCGAGGTCGGGCTCTGGATCCCGCACCGCCCGGTCACGGTCATCCACGGCGACGGAGAGGACACCGACGCCTTCGCCGACATCATCGTGGTCAACTACGAGATCCTCGACCGGCACGTCGGCTGGCTCGGCGACCTCGGGCTGCGCGGGATGGTCGTGGACGAGGCCCACTTCATCAAGAACAAGTCCTCGCAGCGGTCCCAGAACGTGCTCGCCCTCGCCGAGCGGATGCGGGTGCGGATGGCCCGGCCGCTGATGATGGCGCTCACCGGCACCCCGTTGATCAACGACATCGACGACTTCCGGGCCATCTGGCAGTTCCTCGGCTGGATCGACGACAAGAAGCCGCTCGGCGACCTCATGCATCACCTGGAGGAGACCGGGATGACCCCGGCCGAGCCGGCGTTCTACGCCGCGGCCCGGACGGCGGTCATCGAGATGGGCATCGTCAGGCGCCGCAAGATCGACGTCGCCGCCGACATCCCGGCCCGTCGGGTCGCCGACCTCCCGGTCGAGCTCGACGACGCCGCGGGTCGCTCGATCCGCGAGGCGGAGCGCGAGCTGGCACGCCGGCTCGTGTCGCGCTATCTCAAGGCCCTCGAGACCAGGACGTCGGGCCCGACAGTCACCGGGCCGGACGGCATCGACCACGAGCTGGTCCGCCGGGTGGCGACCTGGGAGCGCGACGACACCACCACGGAGAAGTCCGAGGACAACGTCTTCACCCTGATGCGCAAGCTCGGACAGGCCAAGGCCGGGCTCGCGGCCGACTACGCCGCCCAGCTGGCCCGCAACGTCGGCAAGGTCGTGTTCTTCGCCAAGCACATCGACGTGATGGACATCGCCGAGAAGACCTTCGCCGAGCGCGGGATCCTCTACTCGACGATCCGCGGCAACCAGAGCGGGAAGGCGCGCGAGGAGAGCATCGCGGCGTTCCAGAAGGACCCCGACGTCCAGGTCATCGTCTGCTCGCTCACCGCGGCCGGTGTGGGGGTCAACCTCCAGGTCGCCTCCAACGTGGTGCTCGCCGAGCTCTCGTGGACCGACGCCGAGCAGACCCAGGCCATCGACCGGGTGCACCGGATCGGGCAGGCGGAGCCGGTCACCGCGTGGCGGATCATCGCCTCGCAGACGCTCGACACGAAGATCGCCGAGCTCATCGACAGCAAGGCCGGCCTGGCCGCCCGCGCTCTCGACGGCTCCGACGAGGAGGTCTCCTCCTCGGTCGACGTCCAGCTCGAGGCGCTGGTCGCGTTGCTCACGGAGGCACTCACCGAGCGCACCGCCTGAGGCCGTCTGGTCTGGACCCTCTGCGACAGCCAAGAACTGTCGCGCCGGTCACCCGTGACCCGGAGAAGGCACCTGCGTTGATCCGGGCGGAGGAGTGTGACCGCAACACCGGGAGGGACGAGCGTGATGGAGATGTGGCGCCGGGTGCGCACCCACAGGGTGGGCCGTCATCTGCTGCGCTTCCGCCCGCTGTCCATCGTCTTCGCCGTGGCGATGGTGCTGGGCACCGCCTCGGCCACCGCCGAGGCGCCGACCGGTGAGGTCATCCGCGACACGCTCAAGGCCCAGGACGTCAGGCTCTCGATCCCACCCACGGCCGACCCCAAGGGTGTGGCGATCTTCTTCCACGGACAGACCGGTGGCGTGGACAACCGGATGGACGAGCCCTGGCTCCAGGGGCTCGTGCGTAGTGGCTGGATCGTCGCCTCGTCCGACTTCCACACCGCGTCGTGGGGCAACGAGGTGTCCACCGAGGACACGCTGCTGCTCGCCGAGTGGGCGACCGAGCAGACCGGGGAGCCGGTGCGGCTGTTCGTGTCCGGGTCGATGGGCGCCACCGTCTCGCTGAACGCGATGACGCACGGGGTGGAGGCCCCGGCCTGCTGGTACGGCGTCAAGCCGGCCGTCGACCCGACCAGGATGGACGCCGTGCCCGGCGCCAGGCGGATCATCAAGGAGGCCTTCGACGGCCAGCCCATCCCCGCCGACCGCAACCCGGCCCTCAACATCGACAAGTTCTCCACCAAGACCCGCTACCGGATCGTGGCCTCCGTCAACGACCAGTGGGTGCGCTACGACGAGAACGCCGGCCTGCTCGCCGAAGGCCTCGAGGCGCGCGGCGCCCAGGTCAGCATCCTCCCGGTCACCGGCACCCACGACGACCCGCTGCACTTCAACGTCGGCGACCTCATCGACTTCGCCTCTACCTGCGGCGTCTAGCGAGCACTAGATCCACCGTGAGAACCAGATCCGGTCGAGCCACTCAGCGTGGGTCAGCAGGTCGTAGGTCAGGACCGGCCAGAACCACGCGAAGTTGAGCATCGTCACGACCAGGAACGACCCGGAGACCACGACGCCGAGGGTGCGCCGGGCTGTGGGGGCGCGGCTGGGTCCGATGAGCTTGCCCATCGCCAGGGTCAGCGCCAGGACCAGGAACGGTAGCGTCGCGATGGCGTAGAAGAAGAAGATCGGCCGGTCGTCGTAGCGTAGCCACGGCAGCCAGGTCGAGGCCACGCCGACGACCACCACGCCGAACCGCCAGTCCCGGGCGGCGACCCACATCGCCACCGCGAACAGCACCGCGACGACGCCGCCCCACCAGATCGCCGGCGTGCCGATCAGGACGACCTGGCGCAGGCAGTCGCTGCCGGCGGCGGCATCACAGCCCTGCTCGCCGGGCTGGATGTTCGTCTCGACCGCCACGCTCACCGGCTTGTTGATCAGCAGCCAGCCGGAGGGCTTGGAGGCGTAGGAGTGGTCGCTGCAGGATAGGAAGTGGGCGTGGAACGTGTAGACGTCCTGGTGGTAGTTGGCCAGGGAGCGCAGTGACTGGACAACCTCGCCGAGTCCGCTCGCGTCCGGCTGCCGGGCGGTCGGCCAGCGGTCGTCGGTGGGGTCGGGGTCCACGAACTTCTTGTCCTCGCACGAGCCCGCACCGCTGAAGCGGGTGTACTGCGTCGAGGAGAAGGCGTCCTCGTAGTCCGAGGCGTGCAGCAGCCAGCCCGTCCACGTGGCCGTGTAGACCAGGCCGCCGAGGACGACGACGGACACGAACGCCGGCAGCCCGTCGGCGACCGCCGAGCGCACGAGCGGGAAGCGGACCCCGAACGAGCGCCGGGCGCCGGCGCTCCAGATCCAGACCATGATCCCGAACGCCGCCATCGGGAACAGCGCCGTCCACTTCGTCCCCACGGCCAGCCCCCAGAACACCCCGCTCGCCAGGAGCCACGGGCGCACCAGCAGACCGCGGACCGGGCCCCACGAGGCCGTGTCGACCACCGGGTCGGGCTGCAGCCGGGCGAGCCGGGCGCGGTGCCAGTCCCGGTCGGCGACCATGCAGGTCACGCCGAGGAGCATGAACAGCGCCAGGAAGATGTCGAGCAGCGCGAGCCGGGACAGGACGAAATGGAGCCCGTCGAGGCTCAGGAGCAGCCCGGCCGTGCAGCCGAGCAGCGTCGAGCCGGTGAGCCGCCGAGCGAGCCGGCACATCACCAGCACCATCAGCGTGCCCGCGACGACGGCAGCGATGCGCCAGCCGAACGGGTCCATGCCGAACGCCTTCTCGCCGAGCGCGATCAGCCACTTGCCCGCCTCGGGGTGGACGATCAGGGACGGGTCGTCCTTCCAGATCCCGGTCGTGGTCCCGTCCAGGATCTTCTCGTTCGCCTCGTCGACGTACTGCCGGACGTAGCCGTGGTTGGCGAGCGACCACGCGTCCTTGGCGTAGTAGGTCTCGTCGAACTCGAACTTCTTCGGCGAGCCCAGGTCCCACAGCCGCAGGAACAGCGCCAGACCCGCGATGCCGAGGCTCGCGGCCCAGCTGACCACCGGGTCCTCGCTGTCGGCGCGCCGGGCCCGCTCCCACGCCGTCGGCCGCTCCACGCGGGCGACTGTAGTTGTCGGTGGTCGAGCAGCCGGTCTCTGGTTGGTCGAGCAGCGAGCGCCAGCGAGCGTCGTCGAGACCTGGTGGGCCGGGGCTGGGACTCAAGAACCGCAATTCGTCGAGGCGGGTGGCTTCGGCGGACCGGCCCAGGCGAGCTTCACGGGGCGGCGACGCGCAGGACGGGTGAACGCCGAGCCGACACCGAGGTTGTGCATGAAGAGCCGTTTCTCGAGGTTGACAGTGCTGCCGACGTAGAACGAGCCGTCTGCGCACTCGAGGATGTAGGTGTGGGGCATGCACCCGGTATGCCCGCTACCTGCTGCACCGAGCGGGACCGAGCCTGTGGATAGCGGGTGGGGTCGAGCGGGTGCCTTCCTGTCGGTGGTCTCGACGACGCTCGCTCCTTCGTCGCATCGCTGCTCGACCACCTCGGGTCGCTCGGCCACCTCGGCTGCCCGACCACCTCGGCTCCCCGACCACCTCGGGTGACCACCTAGCCTGAGCGGCATGACCGGCGTCCTCGTTCTCGCGGCGACGCCGATCGGGCGGGTGGGGGACGCACCGCCGAGGCTGGCCGAGGAGCTCGCGGGGGCGGACGTGGTGGCTGCCGAGGACACCCGGCGGCTCAAGCGGCTCACCGACGACCTCGGCATCACGCTGCGCGGACGGGTCGTCTCCTACTTCGACGGCAACGAGACCGCCCGCACGCCGCTGCTCGTCGAGGCGCTCACCGCGGGCCAGCGGGTCGTGCTGGTGACCGACGCGGGGATGCCGAGCGTCTCCGACCCCGGCTACCGGCTGGTGCTCGCCGCGTTGGCGGCCGGCGTCGTCGTCACCGCGGTGCCCGGGCCGTCGGCGGTGCTGACCGCGCTGGCCGTGAGCGGGCTGCCGGTCGACCGCTTCTGCTTCGAGGGCTTCCTGCCGCGGAAGGCCGGGGAGCGCGGCCGGCGGCTGGCCGGACTGGCGGCCGAGGACCGGACGATGGTGTTCTTCGAGGCGCCGCACCGCACCGAGGCCACGCTGGCCGCGATGGCGGAGGCCTTCGGGCCGGACCGGGCCGCCGCGGTCTGCCGGGAGCTGACCAAGACCCACGAGGAGGTACGCCGGGGGCCGCTGGCCGACCTGGTGGCGTGGGCCGGCGACGGCGTACGCGGCGAGGTGACCCTGGTCGTGGCGGGCGCCGACCCGGTGGCGGCGGTCGGGGACGACCCCGGAACACTGCGGGCAGCCGTGGCCCAACGGGAGGCCGACGGCATGACCCGCAAGGAGGCGATCGTGGAGGTCGCGAAGCTGGCCGGCGTGCCTCGGCGCGAGGTCTACAACCTCGTCCACGCGAAGGCGGACCAGGGGTGACCCGGCTGCTCCGCTACCGCCACGACGGGCTCACCTTCGACGTGACCGACCAGGGCCCGCTCGAGGGTGACCCGGTGGTCCTGCTGCACGGCTGGCCCCAGCGGGCGTCGTCGTGGCGTGGGGTGACGCCGCTGCTGCACGCCCGCGGGCTGCGGACCTACGCCCCCGACCAGCGCGGCTACTCCACGGGTGCCCGGCCGACCCGCAGGCGCGACTACGCCATGCAGCGGCTCGTCGGCGACGTCGTCGCGCTGATCGAGACCATCGGCCGGCCGGTGCACCTGGTGGGCCACGACTGGGGCTCGGCCGTCGGCTGGCTGGTCGCCGCGCAGCGACCGGACCTGGTGCGCACCTGGACCGCCGTGTCCGTGCCCCATCCCAAGGCCTTCGCCAAGGCGATGCTGACCTCCCGGCAGGGCCTGAGGTCCTGGTACATGGGCGCCTTCCAGCTGCCCGGCGTCGCCGAGCGGATGGCCGAGAAGGGGCGGTTCGACGTGCCGATGCGCAAGGGCGGCATGACCGCCGACGACGTCCGCCGCTTCCACGAGGAGGTGGTCGACGACGGCGCGTTCCACGGTGGCCTCATGTACTACCGGGCGATGCCGTTCGCGTTCGGAGCCCTGAAAGACCCGGTCGTCCGGGTGCCCACGACGTTCGTCTGGAGCGACGGCGACGTGGCGGTCACCGAGGCCGGTGGCCGGCTCACCCCGCAGTTCGTGGAGGCGCCCTACGAGGCCGTCACCCTGTCCGGCGTCAGCCACTGGATCCCGACTGAGGCGCCGGAGCTCCTGGCCCAGCACATCCTCGAGCGGATCGACAGCGTATGAGTCGACAGATGAGTCGACAGGGTCTCGACCTCCCACCCGCCCCGGAGCCGCTGCCGCGGCCGGTCGCAGACAACCACTGCCACCTCGACATCGCCCGGGACGGGGATGCCTTTGCGGTGGACGAGGCGCTCGCGGCCGCCGCGGAGGCCGGGGTGACCCGGATCGTGCAGATCGGCTGCGACCTGGAGCGGGCGCCGTGGGCGGTCGAGGCGGCCGCGGCGTACGACGCCGTCGTGGCCGGCGTGGCCCTGCACCCCAACGAGGCGCCCCGGGTCGCCGACCTGGACGCGGCGATGGCCCAGATCGAGGACCTGGCGCGCACCCACGACAAGGTGCGGGCCGTGGGTGAGACCGGCCTCGACCACTTCCGGACCGGCGAGGACGGCCGGGCGGCCCAGGTCGAGTCGTTCCGGCGGCACATCGACCTGGCCAAGCGGCTCGACAAGACCCTGGTGATCCACGACCGCGACTCCCACGCCGAGGTCCTGCGGGTGCTGGACGAGGAGGGCGCGCCGCAGCGGTGGGTGATGCACTGCTTCTCCGGCGACGCGCTGTTCGCGAGGGCCTGCCTCGACCGGGGGGCCTACCTCAGCTTCGCCGGGACCGTCACCTTCAAGAACGCCGAGCCGCTGCGTGGGGCGCTGCGGATGACCCCCCTCGACCGGGTGCTGGTGGAGACCGACGCACCCTTCCTGACGCCCGCACCCCACCGGGGCCGGACCAACGCGTCCTACCTGGTGCCGCTCACGATGAGAGCCATGGCGCAGGAGCGTGGTGAGGACCTCGAGTCCCTCTGCGAGGCGGTCGACACCAACACCAGCACCGCCTTCGGGGGCCCCTGGGGCGACTGATCGGCCACTGAGAGGCTGCTCACACTCCCCGTGGGGCCGATCGTTGCCATTTTGCAATCTGGACCGGGTCGCTGGTCTTCTGGTTGATCGATGCGTCCGAGATTCCTGCACTTCCTCAATGTCTCGAGCACCCGCCCGCGGCTGCTCGTCGCGCTCGCGACGGTCGTCGCACTGGCCGTCGGCGGCACCGTCGCCGGCTACGCCGCGCTGACGTCGTCCTACCAGCTGACCCTCGACGGCGAGACCCGCGAGGTGTCCTCGACCGGTGACACCGTCGCCGAGGTGCTGGCCGCCGAGGGGATCGAGGTCACCGAGCACGACCTGGTCGCCCCCGAGCTGGACGAGCCGGTCACCGAGGGCAGCCGGATCGTCGTCCGGTTCGGCCGCCCGGTCGAGCTGACCGTCGACGGCGAGACCTCGACGCACTGGGTCACCTCCACCGACGTCGCCGGCGCGCTGAGCGAGCTCGGCACGCCGTACGGCCGCGCCGAGCTCTCCACCAGCCGCAGTGCCGCCATCGGCCGCGACGGTCTCGCCCTCGAGGTCGTCACCCCCAAGAACCTCGTCCTGCGCCTGGCCGGCGCCAAGCCGGTCACCCGCACCGTCACCGCGCTGACCGTCGAGGACGCCCTGGCCGAGCTGGGTGTCGAGGTCGGCAAGATCGACCGCACCAAGCCGGCGCTGGACACGCGGCTGACGGACGGTGACCGCATCGTCTTCACCGACTTCCGGATCGCCAAGCGCACGGTCAAGGCCGAGCCGGTGCCCTTCGAGACCGTCGAGGAGCCGGACGACTCGATGTATGAGGGCCTGAGCGTCACCGAGCGCGAGGGCCAGACCGGCACCCGCAACGTGACCTACAAGGTCGTGTTCAAGAACGGCAAGCTCCTCCGCAGGACCGTGCTGAAGCAGAAGGTGCTCACCAAGCCCGTCTCCGCCCTGGTCCGGGTCGGCACCGCCTCGGTCGCCAGCTATGGCGGCAGCGGGGTCTGGGACCGGCTCGCCGAGTGCGAGTCCGGCGGCAACTGGGCCGCCAACACCGGCAACGGCTACTACGGCGGCCTGCAGTTCAGCCTGAGCACCTGGCGCGCCTACGGCGGCACCGGCCTGCCGAGCCAGCACAGCCGCGAGACCCAGATCGCCATCGCCACCAAGCTCCGCGACGCGTCCGGTGGCTACGGCGCCTGGCCGCACTGTTCCGCTGCGCTCGGTCTGCCGCGCTGACGCTGGGACCCGACCCTAGGCTGGAGGTCATGTCCGCACCGGTGGCTCTCCTCGGCGCGGCTGAGATCAGGCGGCTGGCCGACGAGCTCGACCTGCGGCCGAGCAAGCAGCGCGGACAGAACTTCGTCATCGACGGCAACACCGTGCGCCGGATCGTCCGGGACGCCGGCGTCGGCCCCGACGACGTGGTCCTCGAGGTCGGTCCCGGGCTGGGGTCCCTGACGCTGGCGCTGCTCGAGGTGGCCGAGCATGTGGTGGCCGTCGAGGTCGACGCCCGGCTCGCCCAGCGGCTGGCTCGCACCGTCGGCGAGCACGCGCCCGACCTGGCCGAGCGCCTCACCGTGGTCGAGGGGGACGCGCTGCGGCTGACCGCGGTCGACCCGGCGCCGACGGCCGTGGTCGCCAACCTGCCCTACAACGTGTCCGTCCCGGTCCTGCTGCACCTGCTCGCGCTGCTCCCCGACCTCCAGAAGGGCCTGGTGATGGTGCAGGCCGAGGTCGCCGACCGGCTGGCCGCGCCGCCCGGCTCGCGCACCTACGGCGTGCCGTCGGTCAAGGCCGCGTGGTACGCCGACGTACGCCGGGTCGGGACGGTGTCGCGCAGCGTGTTCTGGCCGGTGCCCAACGTCGACTCGGGGCTGGTCGGCTGGACCCGCCGCGACCCACCCCGGACGACCGCGAGCCGGGAGCAGGTGTTCGCCGTCGTCGACGCCGCCTTCGCCCAGCGGCGCAAGACCCTGCGCGCCGCCCTGCGCCCGATGGCCGGCGACACCGCCACCGTCGAGGCCGCGCTGGCCGCCGCCGGCGTCGACCCGACCGCGCGCGGCGAGGTGCTCGACGTGGCGGCGTTCGCCCGGATCGCCGAGGCACTGGGGTGAGGCGCCGATGACCTACACGGTGAGAGCCCCCGCGAAGATCAACCTCCACCTCGGCGTCGGGGCGCCGCGCGCCGACGGGTTCCACCCGCTGCTGACCGTCTACCAGGCTGTCGGGATCTGCGACGACGTCACGGTGTCGCGCTCGGCCGGCTGGAGCCTCGGGGTGACCGTGCCGGACTGGGTCGACCCCGACCTGGTCCCGGTCGCCGGCGACAACATCGTCGACCGGGCGGCCCGGCTGCTGGCCGAGCACCACGGCATCGAGGCGATCGCCGAGGTCAGCATCGCGAAGGCGATCCCCATCGCCGGGGGGATGGCCGGGGGCTCCGCCGACGCCGCGGCCGCGCTGGTCGCGCTCGACCGGCTGTGGGGGGTCGACACCAGCGACGAGGACCTGCTGCGGATCGCGGCCGAGCTGGGCAGCGACGTGCCGTTCGCACTGATCGGCGGCACCGCGCTCGGCACCGGCCGGGGCGAGCTCGTCGAGCCGGTCCGCGACGACGGGACCTGGTGGTGGGTCGCGGTGATCGACACCGACGGCATGTCGACCCCGGAGGTCTACCGGCACTTCGACGAGCTCAACCCGGACGCCGACCCGGTACCGCCGGACGCGGACGACCTGCTGGAGGCCATCGACACCGGCGACCTCCACCTGCTGGCGGCCTCCCTCTACAACGACCTCCAGGAGGCGGCGTTCGACCTCCGGCCGAGCCTGTCCGACGTCATCGACCGCGGCACGCGCGCCGGTGCGCTGCGCGGCCTCGTCTCCGGCTCAGGGCCGACCTGCGTCTTCCTGACGGAGTCCGCCGACGCCGCCCGCGAGGTCGCCGGTGCGTTCACGCAGGACGGTCACGAGGTCGTCCTGGTCACCCACGGACCGGTCGCCGGCGCACACGTCGTCACCTACGACTGACGTGGCCCACCCATGACCAACATCGTCAACCTCGAGCGGGTCTCCAAGGCCTACGGCGTCCGCCCGCTGCTCACCGACGTCTCGCTGGGCGTCGCGGTGGGCGAGCGGATCGGGGTGGTCGGCCGCAACGGCGACGGCAAGACCACGCTGCTGCGCCTCCTCACCGGCGACGAGACACCGGACTCCGGGCGGGTGTCGCAGCAGCGGGGCCTGTTGGTCGGCTACCTCCGGCAGGGCGACGAGCTCGACGACACGCATACCGTGCGGGAGGCGGTGCTCGGCGGGCTCGCCGACCACGAGTGGGCGGCCGACCAGCGCACGCGTGAGGTCGTGGAGGTGCTGCTCGCCGGGGTCACCCTCGACCGGGCGGTGGCCGGACTCTCCGGCGGCGAGCGCCGGCGCTGCTCGCTGGCGGCGCTCCTGCTCGGCTCCCACGACCTGGTCGTCCTCGACGAGCCGACCAACCACCTCGACGTCGAGGCCGTCGCCTGGCTGGCCCAGCACATGGCGACCCTGCCCTCCGCGCTCGTGGTGGTCACCCACGACCGCTGGTTCCTCGACGCCGTCTGCGAGCGCACCTGGGAGGTCCACGACGGCGTCGTCGACAGCTATGAGGGCGGGTACGCCGCGTTCGTGCTGGCCAAGGCCGAGCGGTCGCGCCAGGCGGCCGCGTCGGAGGGGCGCCGCCAACAGCTGGTCCGCAAGGAGCTCGCCTGGCTCCGACGCGGACCGCCGGCGCGGACCTCCAAGCCGAAGTTCCGGATCGACGCCGCCAACGCGCTCATCGACGACGTACCGCCGCCCCGGGACCGGTTGGAGCTGCAGCGGTTCGCGAGCCAACGCCTGGGCAAGGACGTGCTCGACGTCGAGGACGTCGACCTGCGCCGCGGGGAGCGGACGCTGCTCTCCCACGCCACGTGGCGGCTGGGCCCGGGCGATCGCGTCGGCATCGTGGGGGTCAACGGGGCGGGCAAGTCGTCGGTGCTCGGCCTGCTGTCGGGCGAGCTGGCGCCGACCGTCGGCCGGGTCAAGCACGGCCGCACCGTGGCGCTCCAGCACCTGACCCAGCACCTCGACGACCTCGATCCCGAGGCGCGGGTGCTCGCGACCGTCGAGTCGATGCGCCGGGTGACGAAGACGGCCGACGGCGAGATCACGGCGAGCGCGATGCTCGAGCGGTTCGGCTTCACCGGCGACCGGCTGACCGCCCGGCTGGGCGACCTCTCGGGCGGCGAGCGGCGGCGCTTCCAGCTGCTCCGGCTGCTGCTCACCGAGCC
The DNA here is from genome assembly GCF_054779555.1 of Nocardioides dilutus. Lineage (NCBI taxonomy): Bacteria > Bacillati > Actinomycetota > Actinomycetes > Propionibacteriales > Nocardioidaceae > Nocardioides > Nocardioides dilutus. Next base: position 124,804 of record NZ_BAAGYA010000002.1, read on the forward strand.
CAACGTGCTGCTGCTCGACGAGCCGACCAACGACCTGGACATCGAAACCCTCAACGTCCTCGAGGACTACCTCGACGGCTGGCCCGGCACGCTGGTCGTGGTCTCCCACGACCGCTACTTCCTGGAGCGGGTCGTCGACTCGGTCTGGGCGCTGCTCGGCAACGGCCAGATCTCGATGCTGCCGAGGGGTGTCGACGAGTACCTGGAGCGGCGTGCTGCCGACCTCCACCTCGCCGAGTCGGCGTTACTGAACGTCAGTAACGCCGACTCGGGGGCCGGACGGCCCGCCAGCGAGCGCGAGTCGGCGCTACTGAACGTCAGTAACGCCGACTCGGCGCCGTCGAGGGCGGTGAAGGCCAAGCCCGGCAGTGCCGAGGAGCGGGCGGCCCGCAAGACCATGGCTCGCCTGGACAGGCAGCTCGAGCGGCTCGCCGCGCGGGAGGCCGAGCTGCACGCGGCGCTGGCCGAGGCCGCCTCGGACTACGAGCGGCTGGCGGGCCTGGGCGCCGAGCTGGACGGTGTCCTGGCCGAGAAGGAGGCCGCCGAGCTGGAGTGGCTGGAGGCGGCCGAGCTGCTGGAGTGAGCTGCTGGATCGAGCTGCTGGAGTGAGACTCAGCGGTCGCCGAACGGCGCCAGCAGCCGCCGCAGCAGCCCGGCGAGGTCCTTCTGGGCGGACGGCGGCAGGTCGGCGAGCAGCTCACGCTCGGCGTCGAGCAGGGTGGTGAACGCGCCGTCGACCGCGGCCTTGCCCTCGGTGGTGAGCCGGACCAGCACCCCGCGCCGGTCCTCGGGGTCCGGATGACGCTCGACGAGCCCGCGCGCGGCCAGCCGGTCCACCCGGTTGGTCATCGTCCCGCTCGTCACCAGCGTCTCGCGCAGCAGTCGTCCCGGGGAGAGCTCGTAGGGCGGCCCGGCCCGGCGCAGCGCGGCCAGCACGTCGAACTCCCACGACTCGATGTCGTACTGGCTGAAGGCCTCGCTGCGGACCTTGTCGAGGCGCCGGGCGAGCCGCGAGATCCGGCTGAAGATCGCGACCGGCGCGAGGTCCAGGTCCGTCCGCTCGCGCGACCACGCCTCGGAGAGCTCGTCGACCTCGTCGCGCATGGCCGCCACGATACCGCCTTGTCAAGAATCTTGACATCAAGATACTTTGGTCGCACGATGGACCGGTGACGCACTCGAAGACGCATACCTGGGATCCCGATCGCTACATGACCTACGCCGACGAGCGGGGCCGCCCCTTCGTGGAGCTGGTGTCGAGGGTCGCCGCCGTCTCGCCCCATCGGGTGGTCGACCTCGGCTGCGGGCCCGGCAACCTCACCGCCCTGCTCGCCGCCCGGTGGCCCGGCGCCACCGTGACCGGTCTCGACTCGAGCCCGGAGATGATCGAGGCGGCGCGTCGGGACGTGCCCGGGCTCGAGTTCGAGGTGGCCGACCTGCGCGGCTGGCGTCCGGACGAGCAGGTCGACGTCCTGGTCTCCAACGCGACCCTGCAGTGGGTGCCCGGCCATCTCGACCTGCTGCCCGCCCTCGTGGCGACGGTGGCTCCCGGCGGCTGGTTGGCGTTCCAGGTGCCGGGCAACTTCGACGAGCCCAGCCATACCATCCGGCGCGACCTCGCCGCCGAGCCGGCGTACGCCGCCCACACCGCCGGTGTCGCGGTGCCCGACTCGCACCGGCCGGCCGACTACTACGACGCCCTCGCGGGGATCGGCTGCACGGTCGACGCCTGGGAGACGACCTACCTGCACGTCCTGAGCGGGCCGGACCCGGTCTTCACCTGGGTCTCCGGCACCGGCGCCCGGCCGACGCTGCAGGCGCTGCCGGCCGAGCTGCGGCCCGGGTTCGAGGCGGAGTTCAAGGCGCGGCTGGCGGCGGCGTACCCGACTCGTGCCGACGGCACCGTGCTCCTGCCGTTCCGCCGGGTCTTCGTGGTCGCGCAGGTGCCCTAGACGGCAGTAGCCTCAGGGTCCGTAACCGAACGACGTATCGGGACGTTCACTCGGCGTATACCTGCACGGACCACCGAGGGAGCCAAGCGATGGCAGATGCGCCGGATCGGACCCTGGTCGTCAACCGGGTCAAGCGGGCCCAGGGGCAGCTGGCCGGCATCCTCCGGATGATCGAGGAGGGCCGCGACGTCCAGGAGGTCATCAACCAGCTCAAGGCGGTGACCCGGGCGTTGGACCGGGCCGGCTTCGCGATCATCGCCATGGAGCTTCGCCAGGCGATCGCGCAGGACCGGGTCGACGACGACGAGCTCGCGCGGCTCGAGGCGCTCTACCTGTCGCTCGCCTGACCGTTCTGGCCTGGCCGACGCCCGCCGGTGGGCGTCGAGACTCACCAATTGGCTGTGGTCGGGTTCCCGAGACAGCCAATCGGTGAGTCTCGACGACGCCGCCATGGTTACCCGTGAGTAATATGTTCGCATGAGTCAGGTCCTCGACCTCTGGCACAAGACCAGCAGGATCCCGGTCGTCGGCCCGTGGGCGTTCTCCTTCGCCTTCGGCCAGAAGGCGCCCTACTTCGCCACCATCCGGCCGCGCTTCACCGTGCTCGAGCCCAACCACGCCGAGCTCGTGATCCCCAAACGCCGCCGGGTGCACAACCACCTCGGCACGGTCCACGCGATCGCACTGTGCAACGGGCTCGAGGCGGCGATGGGCGCGCTGGCCGAGGTCACGATCCCCAGTGACAAGCGGTGGATCCCCAAGGGCATGGAGGTCGCCTACACCGCCAAGGCGACCAGTGACATCACGTGCCACGCCCAGACCCAGCCGGAGCAGTGGACCTCCGACGACCCGGACCTCCCGGTGAAGGTCTGGGGGACGACTGACGACGGGACAGTGGTCATCGAGGGCGTGATCCGCCTCTGGGTGACCCCGCGCCCGCCACGATCCGGCGACTAGGTGGTGGCGCCCGCGGGCGCCATCAGTGCCGCGCCGCCCCCATCTGCTCCGTCGGCGGGGCGGCCGCTCGAGCTCCCCAGTCGGCGCTCGACGTAGACCGCGAGCCGGCTGAGTGCGTAGTTGATGGCGATGAACATGATCGCGATGATGAACAGGCTCTGGATGGGGTTGTCGAGCACCTGGGAGATCTGGTTGCCGCGGCGCAGGAGCTCGAGGTAGCCGAGCCCGATCACGGCGGCCAGCGACGTGTCCTTGAGGATGACGACCAGCTGGCTGATGAGCGCGGGCAGCATGATCCGGAAGGCCTGGGGGAGCAGGACGGAGCGCATCACCTGCCCCTCGGTGAGCCCGATGGCCCGGGCCGCTTCACCCTGTCCCCGAGGCAGCGCGGCCACCCCGGCGCGCAGGATCTCCGCGATGATCACCGAGTTGTAGAGCGTGAGGCCGATCACCAGGTACCACAGCGCCCGCTCTCCGGGCAGCACACTGATGTCCACACCTAGCTCGACGATGGCACGCCAGACGAAGACGATCGTGACCACGACCGGCAGCCCCCGGAACAGCTCGATGAACCCGATGATCGGGACCCGGCCCCACCGGCCGAGCATCATCCGGCCGACCCCGAGCAGCACACCCAGGACGAGCGACAGCAGGATCGCGAGCGCGGCCGCCACCAGCGTCGCCACCGCACCCTTGCCCACCAGCGACCAGACGTCGCCGAACTCATCGGACGAGGGGTTGATCCATGGGCCCCACAGCTCGCTGTCGAACTGGCCGCGGTCCGCGAGGCGCCGGAATACGACGAACGCGAGCAGGGCGAAGCCGAGGAGCACGACTACGGTGCCGACGAGCTCGCGGCGCCGGGCGCGTGGTCCCGGCGCGTCGTAGAGAACGGTCTCGTGGCTCATCGGGTGATCGCCACTTTCCGCTCGATGACGGCGAGGATGGCGCCGCCCGTCAGCGTGATCACGAGGTAGCCGATGGCTACCCCAGTGAGCACCGGGATGTAGGGGTAGCCCTGAGCGCTGGTGAGGTCTTTCCCGACGCTCCAGAGGTCCCGGCCGACCCCGAACGCGCCGACGACCGCGGAGTTCTTGAACATGGCGATCTGGACGCTCCCGAGCGGAGGAACGGCGGAGCGCAATGCCTGCGGGAGCACGACCTGGGTCATCGTCTGGCCGAACCTCAGCCCGACGGAGCGAGCCGCCTCGGCCTGCCCGGCGTCGACGGAGTTGATCCCCGACCGGATCGCCTCGCAGACGAACGCCGAGGTGTAGAGGACCAGGCCCACGACGCCGAAGGTGTAGAAGGAGTAGTTGACCTCCACCTCGGGCAGCCCGAAAGCCATGAAGAACAGCACGATGGTGAGCGGGCAGTTGCGGAAGATCGTTACCCAGCCCGCGCCGAACGCGCGCAGCGAGGCGATCGGGGAGACCCGGAAGGCAGCGATGACGGTCCCGAGCACCAGGGATCCCACCATGCTCCAGCCGATGATGCCGAGGGAGCGCAGGAACCCGGACCAGTAGAGGTCCAGGTTCTCGGTGACCGCCTCCACCGGCGCCTCCTCTCGGCTGTGCGGTGGGGGCGCCGGGCGGCGCCCCCACCTCTCGAGCTCAGTGCGTCAGACGCAGGGTGCGGGTTCGGGCAGCTCGGGCGTCTCGGTGCCCTCGTTCTGTCCCGCGGTGGCCTCCCAAGCAGCGACGTACTCTTCCTCGTTCTCCTGGAGCGTCTCGTTGATGAACTCGCAGAAGTCGACGTCGCCCTTCGAGATGCCGATGCCGTAGGGCTCCTCGGTGAACTGCTCGCCGACGAGCTTGAACTCGCCGTCACTCTGGGCGACGAAGCCGAGCAGGATCACGTTGTCGGTCGTGACCACGTCGACCTGGCCGTTGCTGAGAGCGTCGGCGCACTTGTCGTAGATGTCGAACAGCACCAGCTGGTCGGGACTGGCGAGGTACTCCTTGATCTGCTCCGACGGCGTCGACCCGGTCACCGAGCAGACCTTCGAGTCCGGGTTGTCGGCGAGGTCCTCGGGTCCGGAGATCGTGTCGTTGTCCGCGGCGACCATGAGCTGCTGGCCGGCCACGTAGTACGGCCCGGCGAAGGTGATCCGCTGCGCCCGCTCCTCGTTGATCGTGTACGTCGCGACGACCATGTCGACGTCGCCGTCCTCGATCACCTGCTCGCGGATGTCCGAGGTCGACTCCACCCACTCGATGTCCTCGGGCGCGATCCCCATGGCGCCGGCGATGATCTTGGCAACCTCGACGTCGAATCCCTCGGGCACGTCGTCGAGGCCGAGCAGGCCGAATCCGGGCTGGTCGAACTTGGTCCCCACCTTCATCGTCCCCGCGCTCGAGAGTTCGGCCATCGTCGTACCGGCCGGGAACTCGGCGTCCTCGACGACTTCGGGCTCCGCGTCATCGTCGTCGCCGCAGGCCGCCAGAGCCAGGCTCAGGACGGCTGCCGCAAGGACCGCGGTGATCTTCTGCAATCGCATGTTCTCTCCTTCATGCGCCCGAGACGGGCTGGTTGGGTGGAGCGTCAGTGCTTGAGGATCTTGCCGAGGAAGTCCTTGGCCCGGTCGGTCTGCGGGTTGGTGAAGAACTCCTCGGGGGTGTTCTCCTCCACGATCGCCCCCTCGGACATGAAGACCACGCGGTCCGCAGCCGTGCGGGCGAACCCCATTTCGTGGGTCACCACGACCATCGTCATGCCGCGCTTGGCCAGGTCGACCATCACCTCGAGGACCTCGGAGATCATCTCGGGGTCCAGCGCCGAGGTGGGCTCGTCGAACAGCATCACCTTGGGGTCCATCGCCAGCGCCCGGGCGATCGCCACTCGCTGCTGCTGACCCCCGGAGAGCTGAGCGGGATGCTTCGCCGACTGGTGCGCGACACCAACCCGGTCGAGGAGCTCGTTGGCTCTCGCCTTGGCCTCAGCGGGTTTCTTGCCGCGAACCTTGATCGGACCCAGGGTGACGTTCTCGAGGATCGTCTTGTGGGCGAAGAGGTTGAAGCTCTGGAAGACCATGCCCACCTCGGCGCGCAGGGCGGCGAGCTCCTTGCCTTCTTCAGGCAGCGGCTGCCCGTCGAGGGTGATCGTGCCCTCGTCGATGGGCTCGAGGCGGTTGATCGCCCGGCACAGCGTGGACTTGCCCGAGCCGGACGGACCGATGACCACGACGACCTCGCCGCGGCGGACGGAGAGGTTGATGTCCTTGAGCACGTGCAGCTCGCCGAACCACTTGTTGACGCCCTTGAGCACGACAAGCGCGTCCCCGGAAGTGGGATTGTCTTCCCCGCCCGGATGCCCAGTCATCGGTTCAACCTAACCCGGTTCGTCCGGGCTGGCGACGCCCGGTGCGAGGCGGTGTCCGATCGTTACCTCGGCAAGACCGGTTCGCCAGTCCGTCAGTGCACAGATCCGCCACGAAGATCCACGGAACCTTCGACCCCTACCTTGCGTCTAGACACGACGGCAGAGGAGGCGGGTGGGCAAGGACGAGGAGTACGCCGAGTTCGTCAGTGCACGCTGGCTGACGCTGGTCCGCGCTGCCCTGGCGCTGGGCTGCACGCTCCCCGAGGCCGAGGACCTGGCCCAGACGACGATGATCAAGGTCTACGTCGCGTGGTCGAAGGTCACCAGGGCCGACCACCGCGACGCCTACGTCTCGAAGATGCTGGTCAACGCCCACCGGGACACCTTCCGGCGGCGGCGGGAGACACCGGTCGCCAGCCTTCCTGAGACGGCCGGGCCGGACGACACCGCGGCCCTGGACAGCGGGGACGCCATCAACCGCGCCGTACGGCGGCTCAGCCAGGGGCAGCGCGAGGTGATCGCCCTGCGCTACTTCGTCCGACTCACGGAGCCCGAGATCGCCGCCGCGCTCGGGGTCGCGGCCGGCACGGTCAAGAGCCGCCTCTCCCGCGCACTCGCGGCGCTGTCGGTCGACTCGGACCTGACGGACCTGCGTGACGGAGGAAGCACATGAACCACGACGAAGCCACGCGCTACTTCGACGCGCTGGGTGCAGTGACCCAGAGTCGGCCGCCGGTCTCTGACCTCGTCATCGCCGGCCAGACTGCCGAACGCCGCAAGCGACGCTGGACCGTCATGGCTTCCGTGGCCGCGGTGGCGCTGGTCCTCGGGGGCGGAACCGCGGTCCAGCAGGTGGTGGCAGGGGACGATGAGCAGCCGAAGCCGCCCCCGGAGCAGGCCGCTGACGTGCCGGTTGCGCCCGACGGCATGCGCTTCGCCGGGATGGGACGAGTCGTCGTCGCCGTCCCCGAGTCGTGGGGCAAGGAGCACGAGTGCGCACCCGACGTCATCGGACCGGCAACAGCCTGCCAACGGGGCGAGGACTCCACGGCGACCCTGAGCTTCTTCACGCTGGCGGATCTGTACAACACCGAGATCGACGGTCCGCACGACAGCACCTACAACGGGGTCGACGTCATCGAGGGTCCGCTCGCCTGCCCGCCCACCGCCAGCTGCGTAGGGCCGATGCCGTACGCCGTGCAAATACCCAGCCAGGGCGTTGGCTTCATGTTGGGCGGCAGCTACAGCCCGATGCGGGCCGCCATCGTCGAGTCCATCCGTCTGCTGCCCGAGGGTTTCACGACGGTGCCCTACCTCCCACCGGGGCTCACGCGCCGTGAGGCCGAACGCGTGGTCGAGGCGGCGGGGCTGGAGGTCCACCTCAACGGTCCCGATGTGAACACGTCGATCGCGGGTACGGAACCGGCTGCCGGCTTCGTCGTGCGGGTCTCGTCCACCGTGACCCTCCTCCGGGCGGCCGGCGGGTCGAGTTCGTCAGTACCGCAAGCCTTGACGTGCCCGACGGAGATGCGCGCCGCAGCCGATGCTCCGTTCTTCGACGAGTCCGCCCCCGGGGCGACGACGCCGGAAGCCGCGGTCGAGGCTTGGCTGGAGGGCGCGTTCGGACGGTCCTTCGGCCCCGAGTACGTCATGGACGAGGACAAGAAGCACGCGTGGATCCTCAGAGCGGACGGGACCGCCGAGGCTCGCGTGACGGTGAAGCTGACCGCGGGCGGCGGCTACTTCTACTACGGGCACGAGGCCTGCGGGTAGGCGCTGACGCAGCGTGATTCCGGTCCGGCCAACCAGCCGCCGTACCCTTGACGACTGACATGCGCACCTACGAGGTCCGCACCTACGGGTGCCAGATGAACGTCCACGACTCCGAGCGGCTCAGCGGGCTGCTGGAGGACGCGGGCTACCTTCGTGCGGCCAAGGACCAGCAGGCCGATGTGGTCGTCTTCAACACCTGCGCGGTGCGTGAGAACGCCGACAACAAGCTCTACGGCAACCTCGGGCACCTCGCGCCGGTCAAGGCCAAGCACCCCGGCATGCAGATCGCGGTCGGTGGCTGCCTGGCGCAGAAGGACCGCGCGACGATCACCGAGAAGGCGCCGTGGGTCGACGTCGTCTTCGGGACGCACAACATCGGCAGCCTGCCGGCGCTGCTCGACCGGGCCCGGGCCAACGACGAGGCGCAGGTCGAGATCCTCGAGTCGCTCGACGTCTTCCCCAGCACGCTGCCGACCCGTCGCGAGTCGGCGTACGCCGCCTGGGTGTCGGTGAGCGTCGGGTGCAACAACACCTGCACGTTTTGCATCGTCCCGGCGCTGCGCGGCAAGGAGAAGGACCGCCGGCCGGGCGAGATCCTGGCCGAGGTCGAGGCCCTGGTCGCCGAGGGCGTCAGCGAGATCACCTTGCTGGGCCAGAACGTCAACGCCTACGGCGTCGAGTTCGGCGACCGCCAGGCTTTCTCCAAGCTGCTGCGCGCGTGTGGCGACATCGACGGCCTGGAGCGGGTGAGGTTCACCAGCCCGCACCCGGCCGAGTTCACCGACGACGTCATCGAGGCGATGGCGCAGACGCCCAACGTGATGCCGAGCCTGCACATGCCGCTGCAGTCCGGCTCCGACAAGGTGCTCCGGGACATGCGCCGCTCCTACCGGCAGAGCAAGTACCTCGGGATCATCGAGCGGGTCCGCGAGGCGATCCCGCACGCGGCCATCACGACCGACATCATCGTCGGCTTCCCGGGCGAGACCGAGGACGACTTCCAGGCCACCCTCGACGTGGTGCGCGAGGCGAGGTTCGCCGGCGCGTTCACGTTCCAATACTCCAAGCGGCCCGGCACTCCTGCCGCCACGCTGCCCGGCCAGATCGGCCCCGACGTCGTGAAGGACCGCTACCAGCGGCTGGTCGAGGTCGCCGACGACGTCGCGTGGTCGGAGAACAAGGCACTGGTCGGCACAACCGTCGAGCTGATGGTCGCCGAGGGCGAGGGCCGCAAGGACGCGGCCACCCAGCGGCTCTCCGGGCGAGCCCGCGACAACCGCCTCGTGCACTTCGCGACGATGCGCGACGACGTACGACCCGGCGACGTGGTCACCACGACGGTCACGTACGCCGCGCCCCACCACCTGGTGGCGGACGGTGAGCCCGTCGACGTGCGGCGCACCCGGTCGGGAGACGCCTGGGAGGCGCGGCACGCCGCGCCTCCCAGCCCCCCAGGCGTGACGCTCGGCATGCCGAGCGTCGGAGTGCCGACCGAGGCGTCCGCAGACCTGCCCCCATTGCAGGTCTGCGGAGTCCCCGGTCCGGCCTGACCCGACCTCCCCGTTAGGTCAGCTCTTGTGGGGCCTCGGCCCGGTGCCGCGGTACGTACTCGCAGATGCTCGGAGTGAACGGGCGCACCGGCTCCTGGGCGCGGTCGAGCCAGTCCTTGACGTCGACGACCTGGGTCGGCTGGGCCGGCATCGTGGTCGTGCTCCTGTCGGTCTTCTCGATCTGAGCTGTTGCCAGCATCTCGGTTCCCTCCCTGGTGTTCCCCCCACCGGACACGGGTGCGTCCGGTGCCCTACGTCAGTCGCGCATGGTTCGCGCAAGGTTGCGCAGCCCTCGGTACTGCAGCTGCTTGACGGCTCCCTCCGTCGTGTCCAGCAGGTCCGCGACCTCGCTGGTGGTGAGCTCCCCGAGGAACCGCAGCTCGACTACTCGTCGTTGGCCGGTCGGCAGCTCGGCCAGCGCCGACCGCACCCGCTCGCGGTTGAGCAGCGCGATCAGCTCCGCTTCCGCGTTGTCCGAGACGTCCTCACGGCGGCTCATGTCCTCCGCCTGCTCGAGGCGGTTGCGACTCGCCCTGTGGTGGTCGACGACCAGGTTGCGGGCGATCCGCAGCAGCCAGGCCAGGAACAGCGCGGGTTCCAGCTGGTAGCTCTTGATCGCTCGCAAGGCACGGAAGAACGTGTCGGCGGTCAGGTCCTCGGTCAGCGGCGTCGACCGCGTCCGCCCGTAGATGGCCCGGTAGACGGAGGCGTGGTAGCGGTCGTAGAGCAGGCCGAACGCCTCCGCGTCTCCGAGGCGGGCACGATCGACGATCGAGGCCAGCCCAACGGCGTCGTCGGACGGCTGCCGACGACGTTCGTCCTCCACCGGAGCCGGCATGGCGGAGCCGGACCCAGGCGCGACGGACCCCAAGGACACAACAAGCACGATCTCTCCCGAACTGGGCGTGTCCTCGCTGACTATTGAGGGGTCAGCAGCGAGTGGTGCAAGCCTCCGCCGAGAGCAACGCCCACGACGTGCGAAACACGCGTTCGTCACTGACCTGTGGGGAACGGAACCGCGCGGGTAACAGGACGACGCTCAGCGATGGCCGGTTCCGGTCTAGTCCGCGCCCCGACCGCGGCCACGCCCCGACCCCAGTTGCTCCTTGACGCTCTGCGGCCGGGTGCTCAGACTTCTTGGAGACCTAGGGGGTCGGGGGAGAGGTACGCCGTGAAAGCTGCGGTTGCGGCCGCTGCTGCCGTCAGGCAGGCGAGCCCGCGCACGACCAAGCGGTTCCGGCGCGCCCTCTCGCAGACGGGTGAGACCGACCTGCAGGGGATCGTCGACCTGCTCAGGAGCGTGTGCGAGGTCGAGATCGCCGCGATCGGCGTCCTCGACCAGGGGGCCTTCCACTACCTGGTCCTCGCGGGCACGGATCCGTTGTCCAACCCCGTCGAGCTCTCGCTGTGCCAGCACTCGATGACCACGCCGGGCGTGTTCGTCATCCCGGACACCCACCAGGACGAGCGCACCCGGGACAACCCGTTCGCCAACGGGGTCCGGATGACGCTGCGGTTCTATGCGTCCGCACCGGTCAACGCACCGGACGGCACCACGGTGGGCCGCCTCTGTCTGTTCGACACCCGTCCCCGGGAGCTCGCCCCGGTGCCCGAGCAGGCGTTGCTGACCCTGGCCGACGTCGTCGGCAAGATCCTCCAGCTGCGGCTGGACCGGCTCGACGAGGCCGAGGCGATCCCGCTGGGCCGTGACCTCGAGATGGCCGCGCGGGTCAGCCACGACCTGCGGCTGCCCCTCGCCGCGCTCGAGGCGAACCTGGAGATGCTGGAGGAGAACCTCGACGGTGACGCCGCCCTCGCCGACCGGCTTATCAGCCGTGCCCGCGGGTCGGTGGACCGGATGTCAGGCCTCGTCGACGGTCTGATGCGGCTCCACGAGCTCACCGCGGAGGCGGAGCGTTCGGAGGTGGATCTGGCGGTCGTCGCCGCGAGGGTGTGCGCCGATCTCGGGCCCATGGTCGAGGAGGCTGACGCCGCCGTGCACATCGGCGCGCTCCCGACGGTGCGCGCCGACCCGGACCTCATGTACTCGGCGCTCCTCAACCTGGTGAGCAACGCAGTGAAGTTCGCACGTCCCGGTGTCGCGCCGGTGGTGACGATGCGCAGCAGCCGCGTCGACGGCGGTTGGCGGATCAGCGTCGTGGACAACGGCATCGGCGTCCCCGCGGACCAGCGGGAGACCGTGTTCGGGCTGTTCACCCGCCTCACCGACAAGCCAGGACACGGCATCGGCCTGACGACGGTCGCCCAGATCGTCCGGGCGCACGGCGGGACCACCGGCGTCGATGACGCCGACGGACCGGGCAGCGAGTTCTGGTTCGAGCTGCCCGACTCCTGAGTCAGTGCTCGGCAGCCCGCGGGTCGCGGCTGGGGTAGGCGGCCTTCGGCTCGAGGCCCTCGGGGTTGTGCTCGACCTCACCGGGCCGCTGCTCCGGCGACTTGTCGTCTTCGGTCCTCCTGACCGGCCTCGTGTCGCGTACGCCGTGCGTGCCGACCTGGCCCGGCCCGGTGGGCCCGACCCGTTCGCTGCTGACGCCCATGCCGGTGGGCGGGAGCCCGTGGGAGTGGTCGTAGTCGCTCATGTCGGGGCGGTACCCAGACTCAGGCGGGCGACTCGTCCTCCGGCGCCACGTCCTCGCCGTCCTTCGTGGCCTCGGTGTCGGTGTCCTCGCCCTCCTTGAGGACCGCGGGTGCTGCGGGCTCGACGGCGGGGTTCTTGTCCGGGTCGAGGTCCGCCGCGGTCACGTCGTCCTCCTGCGGGAGCGCGTCCGCCCCGCCCGGGTTGGGCTCGCGCGGCTCGGTCTCCGCGTCGGGCATCTCGCCCAGCGCGTCGGCGTCCTGTGTCGGCAGCGTCTCGTCACCCATGCTGGTCTCCCGTTCCCGAGTCGAACCCGAAGGTCATGTACGGCGGCGCGCCGCCGTTCTTCACAGCCTGCAACACCTGGAGCTCGTGCGGCACCACCGGGTCGGGGAGGTCGTCGAGCCGGCACCACCTCAGGCCGGCGCACTTGGCCGGCTCGACGATGCGTGGTTCGCCGGTCCAGCGGCGAGCGGTGAAGAAGAAGTCGATCCGCTCGTCGATCGGCTCGGCGCTCCTGGTCCGCTGCATGGACGTCACGAAAGTGAGGTCGAGGTCCTCGACGCCGATCTCCTCGCGGGCCTCGCGGTGCGCGGCGGCGTAGGCCGTCTCGCCCTTCTCGACGTGCCCGGCCGCGGCCGCGGCCCAGTGGTCGTCCATGTAGCCGGTGTTCTGCCGCAGCTGCAGGAGCACCTCGGGACCGGCGTCGCGGTCGCGCAGGAGGAAGACGTAGGCCGCTGGCACGACCACGAAGCGGCCGTGGTGGTCAGGCGAGGTCGTCGTCCTTGCCGTCGAGCGAGTCGAGAGCGTCGGCGGCCTTGTCCTGGGCGACGTCGACCTTGTCCTCGTACTTGCCACCGGTCTTGTCGTCGACCACGTCACCGGCCTTGTCGATCCCGTCCTCGACCTTGTCGCTGTGGCCGTCGATCAGGTCGGAGATCTTCTCCTTGGCGTCATCCAGAAAACCCATGCGGAGCTCCTACGGAAGGGCGGTCCCGGGAGGAGCCGCGTGGTTGCGACACTAGCCACGTGGCAGCCCCCGTCAAAGCGGCCCCGTGACCACGGCCTCCAGGTGAACGCTCGACCCCCGATCGTCGCGGTCGTCGGCGCCACGGCGTCCGGCAAGACCGAACTGTCCCTCGACCTGGCCGAGCGGCTCGGCGGCGAGGTCGTCAACACCGACGCGATGCAGCTCTACCGCGGCATGGACGTCGGGACCGCGAAGCTCCCGGTCACCGAGCGGCGCGGGATCCGGCACCATCTGCTGGACGTGCTCGCGGTCACCGAGCCCGCGAGCGTCGCGGTCTTCCAGCAGCAGGCCCGGGAGGTGATCGCCGACCTGCGCCACCGCGGGGTCACCCCGGTGCTGGTGGGCGGCTCGGCGCTCTACACCCGGGCGGTGCTGGACCAGTTCGACTTCCCGGGCACCGACCAGGAGGTCAGGGGCCGCTGGGAGGCCGAGCTGCTCCGCGTGGGAGCCCCGGCTCTCCACGCTGTCCTCGCCGGTCGTGACCCGGAGGCAGCGGCGGGCATCCTGCCCGACAACGGCCGGCGCATCGTGCGCGCGCTCGAGGTGGGTGAGCTGACCGGCCGGTCCTTCACGGCATCGCTCCCGCAGCCGGCGTACGTCGACGCACGCTCGGTCCAGATCGGGGTCGACATCGACCGCGGTGAGCTGGACCGGCGGATCGAGGCGCGCGTCGACGCGATGTTCGACACCGGTCTCGTCGAGGAGGTGCGGCGCCTACTGGACGCGGGGCTCGCGGAGGGCCGGACGGCGCCCCGCGCGATCGGCTACCGGGAGGTGGCGGCATACCTCCGCGGGGAGGCGACCGAGGACGAGGCGCGGGAGGCCACCAAGGCGGCGACCCGACGGTTCGCCAGGCGCCAGGATTCGTGGTTCCGCAAGGACCCGCGCGTGGTGTGGGTGAGGTGGGACGACCCCGGCCGTACCGACCGGGCGTTGGCCGCGGTCCGGGCGACCTGAGCAAGATCGGTCGGGCCCGGCGACCGCTGCCGGGGTCAGACTGGGCGCATGAGTGAGTCGTACGCCGGCCGGGACCGGTTGCGCGAGCTGCTCGACGCGGTGCTCGACGAGGACAACGCCACGTTGGGGCAGATGGCCGGTGGCGCCCACTCCTCGCCGTTCCACTTCAGCCGCCAGCTGAGCAGGGCCGCCTACGAGCCGCCGGTGGCGATGCGCCGCCGGGTGATGCTGGAACGCGCGGCCTACCAGCTGCGCCGGGGGACGTCGGTGACCGACACCGCGTTCGCCGCCGGCTACGAGTCGGTCGAGGGCTTCAGCCGGGCCTTCCAGCGGGCCTACGGCCACCTGCCCAGCCAGCTGCCCGAGACCGGCGGCCACTGGCTGCCCGCGCCCAACGGGATCCACTTCCACCCACCCACGTCGCTGTGGGTGCACGCCAAGGAGCAGACGATGAGCGCCCTCACCGAACAGCTGGTCGCCCACGACCTCGACGACACCCGCGCGCTGCTCGACGTCGCCAAGGGCCTCCCCGACGAGGACTACCGCCGCGCGCAGCTGCCCGGCAACACCACCCTCAGCTGGGACGGTCCGGAGGAGTCGCTGGCCGACGTGCTCACCAAGGTCGTGTTCACCAAGGAGGTCTGGCTGGCCGCCATCGAGGGCACGGACTTCCCGCCGGAGCGGGGCAACGACCCCGCCACGCTGGTCGAGCGGCACGAGGACGCCGCCCCGCGCTGGCTCGCCGCGGTCCGTGACTTCGACCGCCGTGGGGCGTGGGACGACCGGCTGATCGACGCACTGTGTGACCCGCCCGAGAGCTTCGTGATCAGCAGCGTGGTCGCGCACGTGCTGACCTACTCCGCCCACCGCCGCCAGCTGGCCCACCAGCTGGTCCGCGGGCTGGGCCACGAGATCGACACCGGCGACCCGATCAACTGGTTGCGGGTGCGGATGGGCGAGGAACCCGGGGTGGGCGCGTGACCAGGACCGTCTACTACACCGCCACCACGCTCGACGGCTTCATCGCCGACGACCAGGACTCGCTGGCCTGGCTGTTCGTCCAGGACCAGGAGCCGACGGGCCCGCTCAACTACGACGAGTTCTTCGCCGGCGTCGGTGCCGGCTGCATGGGGTCGACGACGTACGAGTGGATCCTCGAGCACGAGAAGGGGAGCTGGACCTACACCGTGCCGATGTGGGTCTTCACCCACCGCGAGCTGCCGCCCAACCCGGGTGTCACCTTCGTCCGCGACGACGTGCGCCCGGTCCACGAGCAGATGGCGGCCGCGACCGGCGGCAAGGACGTCTGGGTCGTGGGAGGTGGGGGGCTCGCGGGCCAGTTCGCCGACGCTGGGCTGCTCGACGAGGTCATCACCTATGTCGCGCCGGTGACGCTCGGCTCCGGCCGGCCGTTGCTGCCGCGGCGGCTGGAGCTGCGGCTGGAGGAGACCCAGCCCAACAAGGCGTTCATCACCGCGCGCTTCTCGGTCGTCGGACCCGGCACCTGGGGGACCTGATCGCGGCTACCGTCCGGTCATGAGCCTTCCCCTGCCCGGTGCGGACCGCACCTGCGTCGTCACCGGTGCATCCCAGGGCATCGGTGCGGAGATCGCCCGCCAGCTCGTCGGCCGCGGCCACCACGTCACGCTGGTCGCCCGCTCGGCCGACAAGCTCGAGGCGCTCGCCGCCGAGATCAAGAGCAGGGGCGGTCGGGCCGCCGTCCTGACCGCGGACCTCGCGGACCGCCCGGCGCGGGCCGGCCTGCTCGACCGGGTCACCGAGCTCGGCCTGACCGCCGACGTACTGGTCAACAACGCCGGCTTCTCCACCTTGGGCCCGGTCGCGAAGTCCGACCCCGAGGCCGAGATGCAGATGGTCGAGGTCGACGTCGTGGCCGTGGTCGACCTCTGCAGCCGCCTCCTGCCCGGCATGGTGCGGCGTGGTCGCGGCGCGATCCTCAACGTGGCGAGCACGGCGGCCTTCCAGCCGCTGCCCGGCCAGGCGGGCTACGGCGCCGGCAAGGCGTTCGTGCTGTCCTACACCCAGAGCCTCGCCGGCGAGCTCCGCGGCTCGGGCGTCAGCGCGACCACGCTGTGCCCGGGGCCGGTGCACACCGGCTTCGGGGAGCGGGCCGGCTTCTCCAAGGAGGACGCCGAGTCGGCGCTGCCCAAGGTCATGTGGGTCGACGCGGCCGAGGTCGCGCGGGTCGCCGTCGACGCCATGGACAAGGGCCGGCTGGTGGCGATCCCCGGCGCGGCCAACCGGATCACCGCCGCCCTCGCCCAGGTGACGCCGCGGTCGCTGCTGCTGCCGGCGCTCGCCAAGGGACACCCCGGCCTGCGCTGACCCCTACCCTTGTCAGGTGGACGACCCCGGCACCTTCACCTCGATCGACACCGTCGACGAGCTCGTCGACCTGCTCGGCACGCCGGGCGAGCGCGCCGCCAACAAGGGCCGCCCGGCGCTACTGGACGTCGACCGCGACTGGCTGGCCGCCTCGCCGTTCTGCGTGATGGCGACCTCCGACGCCGAGGGCGGCTGCGACGCCTCGCCCAAGGGCGACCCGCCCGGTCAGCTGGTGCACGTCATCGACGACCGCACCATCGCGATCGCGGAGCGCCCGGGCAACAAGCGGGCCGACGGCTACCGCAACATCCTCGCCAACCCGCACGTCGGCCTGACCTTCTTCATCCCGGGCCGCGGGGACACCCTGCGGATCAACGGCCGCGCCCGCCTGGTCAGCGACGCGCCGTTCTTCGACGACATGGTCGTCAAGGGACACCGGCCGCTCCTGGCCGTGGTCGTCGAGATCGACGACATCTTCTTCCACTGCGCCAAGGCGTTCCTGCGCTCGGGCCTCTGGAAGCCGGAGACCTGGGACCCCGAGGCCACCGTCCCCCGGCGCGCGGTCATCGCGAGCCAGGTCGAGCCGGCCGGCATGTCGATCGCCCAGCTCGACGACTACTACGACGAGAGCACCTACTCGCGGGGGCTCTACACACAATGACCTCCTACCCCTTCCTCAAGGGGCACGGCACCGAGAACGACTTCGTCCTGCTCCCCGACCATGACGGCACGCTCCACGGCGACCTGCCCACCGAGCGGGTGCGCGCGCTGTGCGACCGGCGGGCCGGCATCGGGGGCGACGGCGTGCTGCGGGTGATCCGCACCGCGGCGTACGACGCGCTGGGCTGCTCCGAGGGCTCGCGCGGGCAGCAGGCGGAGTGGTTCATGGACTACCGCAACTCCGACGGGTCGCTTTCGGAGATGTGCGGCAACGGCATTCGGCTATTCGCCCGGCACCTGGTCGACTCCGGGCTCGCCGACCCGTCGGCGCCGATCCCGGTCGGCACCCGCGACGGGGTCAAGATCCTCACCGTCGACGGCGACCTGATCACCGCCGACATGGGTGCCCCGAAGGTGCTCGGCGAGACCCTGGTCTCGGTCGGCCACCTCGAGCTCGGCGCCCGGCACGTCGACATGGGCAACCCGCACGCCGTGGCCTTCGTGACCTCCCTCGACGACGCCGGTCCTCTGCTCCTCGCGCCCGGACACGACCCGGCCGTCTACCCCGAGGGCGTCAACGTCGAGTTCGTCGTCCGCCGGGGTGCGCGCCACGTCGCGATGCGCGTGCACGAGCGCGGCTCCGGCGAGACCCGGTCCTGCGGCACCGGTGCCTGCGCCGTGATGGTCGCCGCGGCGGTGGCCGACGGGGTGCCCCGCGACTCCGACGTGACCTACCGGGTCGACGTACCCGGCGGCACGCTGTCGGTGACCTGGACCGCCGACGACCGGGTGCTGCTCACCGGCCCGGCGGTCGTCGTGGCGTCGGGCCAGACCGACCTGTAGGGCTGGCACGGCGCCCCACTACGCTCCCGATCCATGGACATCAACGGAGCCAGTGCGATCGTCACCGGGGGTGCGTCGGGCATCGGAGCGGCATGTGCCCGTCAGCTCGCCGCCAAGGGCGCGGTCGTGGTCGTCGCCGACCTGCAGGCCGACAAGGGCGAGGAGCTCGCCAAGGAGATCGGCGGCGTGTTCGCCCAGGTCGACGTCACCCAGACCGACCAGATCACCGCGGCCGTCAACGCCGCCGCCGACATCGCGCCGCTGCGCGCAGTCGTCAACTCGGCCGGCATCGGCTGGGCCCAGCGCACCATCGGCCGCGACGGCCAGATCGAGTCCGCCCACGACCTCGGCGCCTTCACCAAGGTGATCGCGATCAACCTGATCGGCACCTTCGACATGGTCCGTCAGGCCGCGACGGTGATGAGCCGCAACGAGCCGGACGCCGACGGCCAGCGCGGCGCGATCGTCAACCTGGCCAGCGTGGCGGCGTTCGACGGGCAGATCGGCCAGGCGTCCTACTCCGCGTCCAAGGGCGGCGTCGTCGGCATGACCCTGCCGGTGGCGCGCGACCTGTCCGCTTCGGGCATCCGGCTCAACACCGTCGCGCCCGGCCTGATCGACACCCCGATCTACGGCGAGGGCCCGGAGTCGGAGGCGTTCAAGGCCAAGCTCGGGGAGAGCGTGCTGTTCCCCAAGCGTCTCGGGGTGCCGGACGAGCTCGCCAGCATGGTGATCGAGTGCCTCACCAACTCCTACATGAACGCCGAGGTCATCCGGGTCGACGGCGGCATCCGGATGCCACCCAAGTAGACAGCCACAGGTGCGGCGACCGCCCCACAATTCACGCAGCTGGTGCGTGGTTCGTGGGGCGGTCTGTTGCCTGACAGCCGGGACCGCAGGGCCGTAGCTCACCTGTCCAGCCGCGCGACGTCAGTACCTCGCCGACGATGCCCGCCAGTCGACACGGCTCGAGAACCTGACCCCATCCCGCGCGGAGCGTGAGCTGGCCCGTTGTCGCGGCGTCCAGGTCCCGCGCGAGGTCTCCCCAACGGTCGAGTGTCTCCTCATGTCCGACCCGGCCGTCGAGCTCGACGCCGGTCCCGAGCTCGATGTAGTCGACGTCTCGGTAGGCCACCGCTTTGCCGGGCTTCACCCGGCGTTGACGGTTCCCGACCGGGAGACCATGAGGCCGCTCGACGTCGACGAGGTAGTGGTGCTCGAGCACCGAGTACGTGCCGGCGGCGACGTCTCGCAGGATCTCCGTGAGCAGGCGTCGGTGCCCGAGCGTCGGATGCATCTCCAACGTCGAGGCCAGCCGTGCTGGTGTGGTCACTCCTTGCTGCACAGCGTCGGCCAGCACTGCGAGAGCCGAATCCGGTCGGTCCCGGGAGGCAGCCTCGTAGACCAGGGCGTGGTCCACCCGTAGCCGCGGCGGTGATCTGTCCAGCCGGCACCGCTCCTCGAAGTTGCTGACGAACGTGACGTGGATGCCGCTGCGACGGCGGATGCTGCGTCGCCGGTCGACGCAGATGACGATGGGCGCAGACGCGGCGGCATCGTGTCCGCGGACCCCCTCGGCCTGCAGGGCGGACCTGCCGGCCAGTGCGGCGGGTGCGTAGGCCAGGACGGCCGCCCACGCTCGCTGCCGCCAGGTGGGCTCGCCCGTGTGCTCGACGTACACGCCGGCGAGGACCCTGCTCAACTCGCGTCGGCGCACCATCCGGTCGAGGTCGTTCTGCTTCGCGCCGAGTCCGAGCAGTTGAGCGCGCGTGATCACGCCATCCTGGCTCCGCAGCAGGCGGTGCATCTCCTTGAGGTCCATGCCGTGACTGTCGCGTCTCGGTTGCCATGCGGGACGTTGTCGTACGTGCGATGTGGATGGCAGCTCGTCGGCCGGGGCTGTGGATGGACGTGCCCCACGAATCACGCACCAGGTGCGTCATTCGTGGGGCAGGTGCCGGTCACTCGGCCAGGGACCGCCGCTCCTCCTCGGTGAACGCCGGCATCGCGGCGGCCGGGTTGGCCATCCGCTCCGCGCGCAGGCCGCCGATCTTGCCGGCGGCCATCGCCATCGCCTCCTTGGCCTTGCCGCGCGAGTAGGTGACCGAGTTGGCGGCCGCGATGCCGAGCCCGGCGCCGACCTCGACCGCGTCCTGGTCGGCGCCCATGTAGAGGAACTCCCAGCCGTAGTGGCCGGTCTGCTGCTCGACGAGCGCCTTGACCTGCGGCGCGTGCCACTCCTTGCTCGCGTTCTCCAGGCCGTCGGTCATGATCGCGACGATGACGGTTCCGGGACGCTGGTCCTCGGGCAGAGCGGCGAGCTTGTCGCCCGCGTCGGTGATGAGCCGGCCCATCGCGTCGTGAAGCGCGGTCATGTTGCGTGGCCTGAGGTCGAGGGGCGGTACGTCGGCCACCGGCCTGTCGACGTAGACGACTTCGTAGACGTCGTCGAACTGGGACAGGCTCGCCAGGCACTCGCCCGGGCCCTTGCGCTGCTCGTCGACGAAGGCGGCGAAGCCACCCTCGATGTCGGACTTGATGGACTGCATGGACCCGCTCCGGTCGAGGAGGAAGTAGAGGTGGGTCAGGTCGGAACGGGTCATCGCGATCTCCTTGCCTGGTGGCGGGTCCCGGTCCAGCAGGTCAGCTGGATCGGCGCGGTCTGAACCGCATGGGTGCTGCTGCGGGAGCCGGGGCCGGACGCGGCGTACCGGACTCGTGGTCGTACTTCGCCCGCTCCACTCCGGCGGCCGTCACCCGGCCCTCCTCGTTGGCGTAGGCGCCGAGGGTCTGGGTGCGGGCCAACCGGGGTGGCACGGCGTTCTCGGTGAGACCCGCCGCCGCTCCGGCCGAGCGCAGCGACGCCTTGCCCTGCAGCACCGCCTCGGCCATCGACTCGTCGATCAGCTGAGTGAGCCGGTCGGCGGCCTCCCGCAGGTGCGGGAGGGCCTCGTCGGGGTCGAGCCCGGCGGCGGCGTCGAGGGCCTGGTGGACCGCGTCCAGGTGCTTCGGGTCTGGCGTCATGAGCAGACGTTACCGCATAAACTGCGGCTACGCAAATAATGCGGGTACGCAGTTGATGCGCCCGCCGTGTCAGCCGGTCCAGTCGGTGAGGTCGATGACCAGGTCGGCCCGCTCGGCGGCCGCCTCGACGAGTACGGCGTTGGGCTGGTCGACCCGGGCGACCCACGCCCGGGCCTCGTCCGGGGACTTGCCGAAGCGAACGTGCCGGGCGACCAGCCGCTCGAGCCGCACGGTCTCCTCGAGACAGACGTGCCAGACGGCGTCCAACTGGGCGCGCACCGCGTGCCACCGCGGCTCGTCCAGCAGCAGGTAGTTGCCCTCGGTCACCACCAACACAGCCTCGGCCGGGATCGGGATGGCGCCGGCGACCGGCTGCTCGATCTCCCGGTCGAACGTGGGGGCCATGACGAGCTCCCCGCGGGCCCGGACCCTGGCAAGCATCGCGGCGTACCCCTCCGCGTCGAAGGTCTCCGGCGCGCCCTTGCGGTCGAGCAGCCCGCGCCGCCGGAGCTCCACGTCCGCGAGGTGGAAGCCGTCCATCGGGACGTTCACCGCGGCGTGCCCGCGGACCAGCGCCGCCGCCACGGTCGACTTGCCCGCGCCGGGGGCCCCGGTGATGCCGAGCATTCGTACTCCGGGTCGCAGAAGGGCGTCCAGCTCTCCGCCATCAGCGGAGAGCCGGACGCCCATGATCTGGCGATGTGCTGCCAGAGGTCAGCCCACGGTGGAGAAGGAGAAGCCCTGCTTCGCCGCGCCGGTGACGCCGGGTGTGGCGGGCGACGGTCGGGCGGCCGCCGGCAGCGCCGGCTGCGCGCACTCGACGGCGGCCGACTGCGTGGCCGCAGCGAGCGCTGCCTTCGCGGCCGCGAGCGCCTTCTTGGCCGCCCTCAGCTTCTTCTTCGCCTTCTTGACCTTCTTCTTCGCCTTGGCGATCGCCGTGTCGTCGCCGCTCTTGATGGCCTTCCTGAGCTGCTTCTTGGCCTTCTTGAGCTTCTTCTTCGCCTTCGCCACGACAGCTGTCGCCTGGGTGACCGCCGCGGTCGCGGACGTGACGGCGGTCTCGGCGTTGAGGCACTCGACCGCCTTGCCGTTGGCGAACAGGACCAGATGCATGTTCGGGAACCCGAGCGTGCTCACCGCGGTCGGCTGGGTGGCGCCGCAGTCGTCGGCACGGAGGTAGGTCGGAGCGGTCTCGCCGAGGTTGTTCGAGCCCGGGAACCAGAAGCCCGGCGTGCCACCGTCGACCTGGACCTCGAGGACCATCTGCTTGCCGGCAGGCACGGTCGCGTTGACGGGCACGGGGAGGATCGTTCCGTCGGCGACCGAGGCGAGGTTGACCGCGGTGTTCGAGATCGGCTCGAGGTTGGCCAGCGTGAACGCGTCGGCCGCGTCGATCGCCGAGATCTTGACGCTGCCCGGCTTGGTCCCGCCCTCCGACGCCTCGACGGCCAGGGTGACCTGCGAGACCACGAAACCCTGGGACGCGCCGTGGGCCCCGGCCAGGTCGAAGCGTCGGTAGAAGTGGTTCTCGGTCGGTATGCCGCCTCCGTTGCAGGTGACCGAGTTGCCGAACGGGGCCGTGTCCGACACGGTCTGGGTCACCTTGATGGGAGGTGCCGGCGCCATCGCGCTCGCGGCTGCGCCCGCGGCGGACGTCAGCCCGAGGGCGAGCGCCGGCCCCAGTGCGACAGCGCCGGCGATGGTCCCGGCCAGGCCCTTGAGGCCGATCCGACGAATCACGAGTGCTCCCTAATCGAATCCCAGGTCTTCTCGTCTTCTCGCCCAGGCGTGGCTCGCGACGCTAGCCCCCACCCGGCTGGGGAGTACATAGCCCAGATGGGCTGCTCAGGAATGGCGGTGCGCGTCTGGGGACGCGACCGTACGCTGGAGCCTGTATGACGAACGCACATGAGATCGGCCACGAGACCGACAGCACCATCGAGATCGACCCCGACTTCAACCTCGAGGCCGATCTCGAGGCGACCCAGGACTGGGACTCCGGACTCGACGAGGGGGGCGACCCCGAGGACGAGCCCACCGTCGGTGCGATGGAGCTCGCCGAGCGGCACGCCCTGCGCCGGGTCGCGGGGCTGTCCACCGAGCTCGAGGACATCAGCGAGGTCGAATACCGCCAGCTGCGGCTGGAGCGGGTCGTCCTGGTCGGCGTCTGGACCGAGGGCACGGTCGAGGACGCCGACAACTCGATGGCCGAGCTCGCCCTGCTCGCCGAGACCGCCGGCTCCCAGGTTCTCGAGGCGATCTACCAGCGGCGCCAGTCGCCGGACCCGGCGACCTACGTCGGCCGCGGCAAGGTCGAGGCGATCCGCGAGATCGTCGAGGCGACCGGCGCCGACACGGTCATCTGCGACGGCGAGCTGGCGCCGAGCCAGCTGAGGAACCTCGAGGACCGGCTCAAGGTCAAGGTCGTCGACCGCACCGCCCTGATCCTGGACATCTTCGCCCAGCACGCGAAGTCCAAGGAGGGGCAGGCGCAGGTCGAGCTCGCCCAGCTCAACTACATGAAGCAGCGGCTGCGCGGCTGGGGCGGCAACCTGTCCCGTCAGGTGGGTGGCCGGGTCGCCGGTGGCGCCGGGATCGGTGGCCGTGGCCCCGGTGAGACCAAGATCGAGACCGATCGCCGCCGCATCAACACCAAGATCGCCAAGCTCAACCGCGAGCTCAAGGAGATGAAGAAGACCCGCGTCTCCAAACGCTCCACGCGCAAGGCCCGCCAGATCCCCGCGGTCGCCATCGCGGGCTACACCAACGCCGGCAAGTCCTCGCTCCTCAACCGCCTCACCGACGCAGGCGTGCTCGTCGAGGACTCGCTGTTCGCGACCCTCGACCCCACGACGCGGCGTACGACGACCTCCGACGGCCGGGTCTTCACGCTGAGCGACACCGTCGGGTTCGTCCGGCACCTCCCCCACCAGATCGTCGAGGCGTTCCGCTCGACGCTGGAGGAGGTCGCCGACGCCGACCTGATCCTGCACGTCGTCGACGGCTCCCACCCCGACCCGGAGGGCCAGATCTCGGCGGTGCGCGAGGTGTTCGCCGAGGTCGACGCGAGCAAGGTCCCCGAGATCATCGTGATCAACAAGGCGGACGCCGCCGACCCGCACGTGCTCTCCCGGTTGCAGCGCGCCGAGCCGCACTCGATCGTGGTCAGCGCCCGCACCGGGCAAGGCATCGACGCGCTGCGCGAGCTGGTCGAGGGCGAGCTGCCGCGGCCCGACGTCGCCTTCACCGCGCTGCTGCCCTACGAGCGTGGCGACCTCATCAACAAGATCCACCAGCAGGGCGAGATCGACTCGATGGAGCACACCGCCGAGGGCACGGTCGTCGCCGGCCGCGCCAACGCCGACCTGGCCGGCGAGCTCGCGTCCTACTCGGTCTAGTCCCGGCGTAGTCCCGGAACCACCCGAACGTGCCATGGGGTCGGGCTGATCCGGTCCGCACACTTGCGCCGTGCGGATCCGGGTCGCGTTGCTGACCGGCGCCCTCGTGGTCGGCCTCTCCTACGTCGCCGCCACCCAGGCGCTCGGCTCCGGCCTGCCCAGGTGTGACCGGCACGCCGCTGACGCGACCGCCCGGGCGGGGCAGGTTAGCGGCACCGGCGAGCGGGTGGTCGTCATCGGCGACTCGTGGTCGGTCGGGCTCGGCCTGGCGAAACCGGCCGGGTCCTGGCCCTCGAGGCTCGACGGCCGGGTGCACGTCGCGGGCTTCTCAGGCTCCGGCTTCAGTGCCCTGGCATCGCCGTGTGGCCGGGTCTCCTTCGCCGACCGGGCAGGTGCGGTCGTGACGGGTGCCGACCTGGTCGTGGTCGAGGGTGGGCTCAACGACTGGGACCACTCCGACTGGGAGATCCGCGCCGGTTACGCCCGGCTGATGCGGGTGCTCCGCGCGGCCGACGTGCCCCGGGTGGTGGTCGTGGGCCCCGCGAGCGCACCCTCGCGGGCGGCCCGGGTCCCGCACGTCGACGCGCTGCTGGCGGACCTGTCGGAGGGCTACGGCGTGGACTACGTGTCCACCGTCGGCCTCGACCTGGACTACCTCGACGACCGGCTGCACCTCACCGCCTCCGGCCACGCCGCCTTCGGCGACTACGTCGAGAGGCGGCTCGCCGGGCTGCGCCACCCCTCGTAGGGCGGTCGTAGGCTGGCTGGGTGGCCAAGCCGACACGATGGGTGACCGACACCAAGCCGGGGCACTCGGAGTGGTACGTCGAGCGGTTCCGCCGGATGGCCGCCGCGGGCGACGACCTGGCCGGCGAGGCCCGGATGGTCGACGCGATGCTGCCGCCGGCGGCGCGCGTCCTCGACGCGGGGTGCGGCACCGGCAGGGTCGGCTCCGCGCTGCACGCGCGTGGCCACACGGTCGTCGGGGTCGACGCGGACCCGGTGCTGATCGAGGCCGCGCAGGCAGACCACCCCGGTCCGCGCTGGCTGGTCGCCGACATCACCGAGCTCGACCTGGCCGCGGCCGGGGAGGCCGACCCCTTCGACGGGGCCGTGCTCGCCGGCAACGTGATGGTGTTCCTGGCGCCCGGCACCGAGGCCGACGCGCTGCGCCGGGTGGCCGCACACGTCCGCGCCGACGGCTTCGTCGTGACCGGCTTCCACATCCACCGCGAGCTGTCGCTCGACACCTTCGACCGCGCGGTCGCCGGGGCCGGGCTGCGTCTCGAGCACCGCTTCGCCACCTGGGACCTGCGGGCGTGGCACGGTGAGGCGGACTTCGCGGTCAGCGTGCTGCGCACTCCCTCGGCCTGAGCCGCCCCTCGGTCACCGGGATGCAAGGATGCGCGCGTGCCTCCTTCGTTGGCGGGTCGGGCCGAGAGCCCGATGCAGGCGCGGCTGCTCGCGCACCTGCGCGACCAGGGCCCGCTCTCCAAGGCCCAGCTGGCGGACCTGCTCCAGGTGTCCCGCACGACGCTGGGCGCGGAGATCGACCGGCTCGGTGAGCTCGGCCTGGCGGTCGAGGCCGGCCCGGCGGCCTCCCGCGGCGGTCGGCGCTCCACACTGATCGACCTCTCCCCGGACATCCGCTTCGCCGGGATCTCGATCGGCGCCACCGGTCTCTCCGTCGGCGTTACCGACGGCCGGCTGACCACGCTCGCCGTGCAGCACCGCGACTGCGACATCCGGCAGGGACCAGAGGTGGTGCTCGCCCTCGCCCTCGAGGTCGTCCGCGAGGTGATGGCGCAGGCGGGGGTGGACCGGCTCAGCGGGGCCGGTGTCGGGGTGCCGGGGCCGGTGGACTTCCATCGGGGCGTCTCGGTGTCCCCGCCGATCATGCCCGGCTGGGACGGCTACCCGGTGCGTGACGCCGTCTCGCGCGACCTGGGCTGCCCGGTCGTCCTGGACAACGACGTCAACGTCCTGGCGGTCGGCGAGCAGCACGCGGGTGTCGCGCGGGCCGCACTCGACTTCCTGTTCGTCAAGATCGGCACCGGCATCGGCTGCGGGATCGTCGTGGACGGCGAGCTCTACCGCGGCGTGGACGGGTGCGCGGGGGACATCGGGCACATCCGGGTCGACGACTTCGGACCCACCTGCGCGTGCGGCAACACCGGGTGCCTGGAGGCCTTCGCCGGGGGCGCCGCGCTGGCCCGCGACGCCACTGCCGCAGCCCGCTCCGGTCGGTCCCAGGTCCTCGCCGCCCTGCTCGCCGACAAGGAGGAGCTCACCGGCGAGGACGTCGGGGTAGCCGTGCGGCAGGGCGACCCGGTGGCGGTCCAGCTGATGCGAGACAGCGGGCGGCGGGTCGGTCAGGTGCTGGCCAGCCTGGTGTCGTTCTTCAACCCCGGGATGATCGTCATCGGCGGCGGCGTCACCGCCCTCGGCCACGCGCTGCTCGCCGAGATCCGGGGCGTCACCTACCGGCGCTCCCTGCCGCTCGCCACCGGCAACCTGCCGATCGTCCTGAGCGAGCTCGGCGACGAGGGGGGCGTGATCGGTGCCGCCCGAATGGTCAGCAGCGCCATCTACTCCTCCGACCCCAACCGCTCGGCCTGACCGAAGGCCGCTGGTGGGGCGTCAGTCGTGTGCCCGAAATATCCGACAACTTCGGTCAGATTCGACGAAAGTTGCCGATGCCGGGATCGAATGTTGGCCCGAAAGTCTTGCGTCGGCACCAATTCCCGGCCTAGTTTGTGCAGCGCCCTGACAAATGGGTGACGGCGCTCACATCGCAAAGGGGATGCCCGGGTGCGCAGGATCGACGCGGGAGTGCAGCCGCCGACCGCCGACCAGCTGATGGTGCGCCGCACCAACCTGGGCCGGGTGCTTCGCCGGCTGCGCGACCACGGTCCGCGCAGTCGCGCCACCCTCGCCGCCGAGCTGGGGCTCACCCGCACGGCGGTCTCCACCCTGGTCGCCGACCTGGCCGACCGCGGCCTGGTCCGCACCGGCAACCGCGAGCGGGGCGCGGTGGGCCGTCCGGGCACGACGGTCGAGCTCGACGGCCATGGGGTCGGCGGCATCGGCGCCGAGGTCAACGTCAACCACGTCTCGACCCTGGCCCTCGACCTGGGGGGCGGGGTCGTCAGCGAGCACAAGCTGGGCCTCGACGCCCACGCGCTCTCCGCCGAGCAGGTTGTTGACCGTCTCGCCGAGCTGGTCCGGCAGACGCTGGCCGACCTCACCCGCCGCGGCATCGCCCCCGCCGGTCTGACGGTCGGAGTGGCGGGCCTCGTCGACCGCGACCGTGACGTGCTCACCCACGGCCCTAACCTGGGCTGGCGCGACGTACCGGTGGGCGACCTGCTGCGCGAACGGCTCGGGATGGACTACCCGATCGCTGTCGAGAACGAGAGCAACCTGGCGGCCATCGCGGAGGCGACCCCTGGAGACCCGGGGCGGCAGGACATCCTGGTGATCTTCGGCGAGGTCGGGGTCGGTGGCGGCATCGTCGCCGACGGCCGGTTGCTCCGCGGGCGGCAGGGCTATGCCGGGGAGTTCGGCCACATGATCGTCGAGCCGCAGGGCCGCCGCTGCGGCTGCGGCCGGGTGGGCTGCTGGGAGACGGTCAGTGGCCTCCGCGCGGTCCTCGACCTGGCCGCCGACCCCGACGACCCGGTGCGTGACCCCGCGCTGGGCATCGACGACCGGCTCGCCGAGCTCAACCGGCGTGCCGCCCTGGGCGACACGCGCACCCTGGCCGCCCTCGAGCAGGTCGGCGGCTGGGTCGGCGTCGGCGCGGCGATGCTGGCCAATGCGCTCAACCCGGCCGCGATCGTCCTCAGCGGGTACTTCGCGGCGGTCGGCGAGCACATGCGTCCAGCGATCGAGGCACGCCTGCAGGCCGGGGTGCTCGCGCCCGACGCGGGCGGCACCCGGGTCGAGCTGTCGAGGCTGGGGTTCACCGCGGCCGTGCGCGGTGGCGCCCAGCTCGCCCTCGAGACCGTCTTCGCCGATCCGACCCGGGTCGAGCGCATCACCGCCATCGAAGGAGCCGGCCGATGAACGACGCGCTTCTGCAGATGACCGGGATCGGCAAAGAGTTCCCGGGCGTGCGGGCCCTCAGCGGCGTCGACCTCGACGTGCGCGCCGGCGAGGTGCACTGCCTGCTGGGCCAGAACGGCGCCGGCAAGTCCACGCTCATCAAGGTGCTGGCCGCCGTCCACCAGCCCGACGAGGGCACGATCGTCTGGGACGGGCAGCCCATCTCCTTCGGCAGCCCGCAGGCCGCCCTCAGGTCCGGCATCGCCACCATCTACCAGGAGCTCGACCTGGTCCCCGAGCTCTCGGTGGCCGAGAACATCTTCCTCGGCCACGAGCTGTCGACCGCCGGCTTCTCCCAGCGCCACCGAGCCAACAGCCGGGCCCGCGAGCTGCTGGTGCGGCTCGGGCACGCCGAGATCTCGCCGACCCGCACGGTCGGCTCGCTCTCGCCCGCCATGCAGCAGATCGTCAGCCTGGCCCGCGCGCTCTCCCGGGACACCCGGCTGCTGGTCCTCGACGAGCCGTCCGCGGTGCTCGACCAGGAGGAGGTCCACAACCTGTTCCGAGTGATCCGGGCCCTCACCGCCGAGGGCGTCGCGGTCGTCTACATCTCCCACCGGCTGGAAGAGATCCGCCAGATCGGCGACCGGATCACCGTCCTCAAGGACGGCCGCACCGTCGCGACCGGACTGGCCGTGGCCGACACCCCCACCCAGGACCTGATCAAGCTGATGACCGGCCGCGCGATCGAGTACGCCTTCCCGCCGCGCACGACCGCGGCTGTCGACGGACCGGTGGTGCTCGAGGTGCAGGACCTCGCGCTCGCCGGGGTGTTCAGCGGCGTCGACCTCACCGTCCGGGCCGGCGAGATCGTCGGACTGGCGGGCCTGGTGGGCGCCGGCCGCTCGGAGATCCTCGAGACCTTGTACGGCGCGCGGCGGGCCACCAGGGGCACGGTGACCGTCGACGGCAAGCGCCTGCGCCGCGGCTCGGTCTCGGAGTCCGTGCGCGCCGGTGTCGGACTGGCGCCCGAGGAGCGGAAGAGCCAGGGCCTGCTGCTCCACGAGTCGGTCTACAGCAACATCACCATCTCCTCGCTGGGTGCCTTCTCCCGCATCGGCTTCCTCAACCGATCCGCTGAGAAGAGCCGAGCGGCCGAGCTCACAGCGTCGCTCGACGTCCGCCCTGCGGGCGTGACCCGCGCGGCCAGGACGCTCTCGGGCGGCAACCAGCAGAAGGTCGTGCTGGCCCGGTGGCTGCTCCGTGAGTGCCGGGTGCTGCTGCTCGATGAGCCCACCCGCGGCGTCGACGTCGGCGCGCGCACCGAGATCTACCAGCTGATCCGCCGCCTCGCCGACTCCGGCGTGGCCGTGGTCGTCGTCTCCAGCGAGATCGAGGAGGTGCTCGGTCTCGCCGACCGGGTCCTGGTGGTCCGCGAGGGACAGGTCGTCCACGAGTCGGCCGCCACCGAGCTCGACGAGTCCAGGGTCCTGGACCTCGTCATGGAAGGAAGGGGAGCCGCATGACCGACTCCACCAAGTCCGCCGGAACGGGCGCCAACCCCGAAACCAACGGAGGGACCAACGGAGGTACCAACGCGGACACCGCACGGGTCGAGGCCGCCGCCCAGGAGACGGTCCGCGAGGCGAACCCGGTCGTCGCGCTGCTGCGCAGCAGCGCCGGCCTCAACGCCGGCCTGATCGTGGCGCTCGTCATCCTCTGCGTCGTGGGCGCCGCCACCACAGGCGACCGGTTCACCTCGACCGACAACGCGCTGACCATCCTGCGGCTGGCGGCCACCATCGGTGTGGTCAGCATCGGGATGACCTTCGTGATCATCGGCGGAGGCTTCGACCTCTCTGTCGGCGCGATCCTCGCCCTGGCGTCGGTGTGGTGCACGACGCTCGCCACGCAGCAGCTGGCCCAGGACACGCACTGGCTGGTGATGGTGGGCGTCGCCCTCGCGGTCGGTGCCGGCTGTGGCCTGGTCAACGGGCTGCTGATCGCCTACGGCGGCGTGGTGCCCTTCATCGCCACTCTCGCGATGCTGGCCAGCGCCCGCGGCCTGGCCGAGATCATCTCCAACAAGAAGACCCAGATCGTGGAGGTCCCCGAGGTCCGGGAGTTCTTCAACCGGGAGATCCTCGGGATCCAGGTCATGATCTACCTCTTCGCGCTGATCGCGATCCTCGGCTGGGTGCTGCTCAACCGGACGACGTTCGGCCGTCGGACCATCGCGGTCGGCGGCAACCCGGAGGCGGCCCGCCTGGCCGGCATCAACGTCAAGCGGCACACGGCGTCGCTCTACGTCCTGCTCGGGCTCTGCTGTGGCGTCGCGGCGCTGATGCTCGTGGCCCGGACCAACACCGGCAGCTCGACCCACGGCACCTTCTATGAGCTCGAGGCCATCGCCGCCGTCGTCATCGGCGGGACGCTGCTGTCGGGCGGCCGGGGCACCATCGTCGGCACCGTCTTCGGCGTGCTGATCTTCTCCACGCTCACCAACGTCTTCACCCTCAACAACCGCCCGTTCTCCGAGCAGTCGCTGCTCAAGGGCGCCATCATCGTCGCCGCCGTGCTCCTCCAGCAGCGGTTGGCGTCTCGGAACAACACCACCTGACGCCTCCGGCGTACCCATCACCCAGCAGCACCTCGGCACCATCCCTCTACACAGGAGCACAACGATGAAGTCCATCCGCAGCAGGTTCGGCGTCACCCTCGTCGCCGGCATCTCCGTGCTCGCGCTCGCCGCCTGCACCAGCAACGAGCCCGACGACGACAAGGACGACCTGGGCGGCGGCACGTCGCAGGCGGAGTCCGGGTCCAACGACGAGGCCGGGGACACCGTCGTCATCGGTTTCTCCGCTCCCGCCGCCGACCACGGCTGGATGGGCTCGATCACCGAGTCCGCCCGCAACGTCGCCGAGCAGTACGACGACATCGACCTCCGCGTGGCGGAGGGCACCAACGACGTCAACCTCCAGATCAGCCAGGTCGAGACCTTCATCAACGACGGCGTGGACGCGATCGTGCTGCTGCCCTTCGACGGCGCGGCCATGACCCCGGTCGCACTGCAGGCGATGGAGGCCGGGATCCCGGTCATCAACGTCGACCGCGAGTTCGACGACCCCAACGCCGCCCGCGTCACCGTCCTCGGTGACAACTACGGCATGGGTGTCTCCGCCGGGGCCTACATCTGCTCCGAGCTGGGCGACAACCCCGACGCCATCGTGGCCGAGATCGCCGGCATCGACTCGCTGCCGCTGACCCAGGACCGCAGCCAGGGCTTCGAGGACGCGCTCTCCGAGTGCGGTCTCGACGTGGACAACCGGGTCGCCGCCGACTTCACCGTCGAGGGCGGCGAGGAGGCCGCGGCCAACCTGCTCCAGGCGGCGCCGAAGATCGACGCGGTCTGGAACCACGACGACGACCAGGGCGTGGGCGTCCTGGCCGCCATCGAGAACGCCGGCCGCGACGAGTTCTTCATGGTCGGCGGCGCCGGCTCGAAGAACGCGATGGAGGCCATCAAGTCCGGTGACAGCGTCCTCAAGGCGACGGTCATCTATCCCTCGACCCAGGCCGCGGACGGCATCAAGCTGGCCCGCCTTCTGGTCCAGGGGAAGTCGATGAGCGACCTGGTCGAGGTCGAGGTGCCGCGCACGGTGCAGCTCTACGCACCGGTCGTGACCGCAGACAACGTCGACCAGTTCATCGACCTCGCGTTCGAGTCCTGACCTGGCCCGGCGCGAGCCGGACCGCCAACCCCCGATGGGCCGGGCACCCTCCTCCGGTCCCGGCCCATCGGTCCTCGAGACCCCTCGCACTCGAACGGAGCACCCGCAATGACCAGCACCCGTCCCACCTTGGCGGTGGGCATGGTGGGCCACGCCTTCATGGGCGCTGCCCACTCCCAGGCCTGGCGCAGCGCCCCGCGCTTCTTCGACCTCCCCCTCACCCCGACGATGCAGGTCGTCTGCGGGCGTGATCCTGGGCGGGTCGCCGAGGCGGCCGACCGGCTGGGATGGGCGGAGACCGAGACCGACTGGCGCCGGCTCGTCGACCGGGCGGACGTCGACCTGGTCGACATCTGTACGCCCGGCGACACCCACGCCGAGATCGCGATCGCGGCGCTCGCCGCCGGCAAGCACGTGCTGTGCGAGAAGCCGCTGGCCAACACCGTGGCCGAGGCCGAGGAGATGGTCGCGGCGGCGGAGCGGGCGGCGGCCGACGGCGTGCGCGCCATGGTCGGCTTCACCTACCGGAGGGTCCCGGCGATCGCGTTGGCCCGCCGGCTGGTCGCCGACGGCCGGATCGGGGAGATCCGCCACGTGCGGGCGCAGTATCTGCAGGACTGGATCGCCGACCCCGAGGCCCCGCTCTCGTGGCGCCTCGACAAGTCCAAGGCCGGCTCGGGGGCTTTGGGCGACATCGGGGCCCACATCATCGACCTGACCCAGCACATCACCGGTGAACGCATCACCGAGGTGTCCGGCCAACTGGAGACCTTCGTCAAGGAGCGGCCGGTCGCCGCGGGCGAGACGGCCGGCACCCTCGGCGGGGGCGGGGCGAGCACCGAGCGAGGCCCGGTGACGGTCGACGACGCCGCGGTGTTCATCGCCCGGCTCAGCGGTGGTGGCCTCGGTGTCTACGAGGCCACCCGCTTCGCCACCGGTCGCAAGAACGCGATCCGGATCGAGGTCAACGGCTCGCAGGGCAGCCTGGCGTTCGACTTCGAGGACATGAACGTCCTGGAGCTCTACGACGCCTCCGAGCCCGCTGAAACTGCGGGCTTCCGGCGGATCCTGGTCACCGAGCCCACCCACCCCTACACGGCCGCGTGGTGGCCGCCGGGCCACGGGCTCGGCTACGAGCACGGCTTCACCCACCAGGTGGTCGACCTGGTGCGGGCGATCGCAGAGGGCACCGACCCGAGCCCGTCCTTCGCAGACGGGCTGCAGGTGCAGCGGGTGCTGGCCGCGGTCGAGACGAGCTCGGACACCCGCAGCTGGCAGGAGATCACGTCATGACCGACCACCGTTTCGCGGAAGGACAACTCTGATGCCTCGACCGATCACCCTGTTCACCGGCCAGTGGGCCGACCTGCCCTTGGAGGAGGTGGCCCGGCTCGCCTCCGGGTGGGGCTACGACGGCCTCGAGATCGCCTGCTGGGGTGACCACCTCGACCCCTGGCAGGGCGCCGAGGACGACGCCTACATCCAGGGCAAGCTCGACCTACTGGAGAAGCACAACCTCCAGCTCTTCGCGATCTCCAACCACCTCAAGGGCCAGGCGGTCTGCGACGACCCCATCGACGCCCGGCACCAGGGCATCCTGTCCGCCCAGGTGTGGGGCGACGGCGACCCCGAGGGCGTGCGGCAGCGCGCCGCCGAGGAGATGAAGTTGACCGCGCGCACGGCCGAGCGGCTCGGGGTCAAGACGGTGATCGGGTTCACCGGCTCCTCGATCTGGAAGTACGTCGCGATGTTCCCGCCGGCCTCCGAGGAGATGGTGGCCGCCGGCTACCGCGACTTCGCCGACCGCTGGAACCCGATCCTCGACGTCTTCGACGAGTGCGGGGTCCGGTTCGCCCACGAGGTGCACCCCTCCGAGATCGCCTACGACTACTGGACCACCGTCGCGACGATGGAGGCGATCGGGCACCGCGAGGCGTTCGGGCTCAACTGGGACCCCAGTCACTTCGTCTGGCAGGACCTCGACCCCGTCGGGTTCCTGTGGGACTTCAAGGACCGGATCTACCACGTGGACTGCAAGGACGCGAAGCGTCAGGTCGGCAACGGCCGCAACGGCCGGCTCGGCTCGCACCTGCCGTGGGCCGACCCCCGGCGCGGTTGGGACTTCGTGTCCACCGGCCACGGCGACGTGCCCTGGGAGCAGTGCTTCCGGATGCTCAACACGATCGGCTACGACGGCCCGATCTCGGTCGAGTGGGAGGACGCCGGCATGGACCGGCTCGTCGGCGCACCCGAGGCACTTGAGTTCGTCCGGCGGCTGGCCTTCGACGCACCGGAGGCGGCGTTCGACGCGGCGTTCGCGACGAAGGACTAGTCAGGCGGCTCTAGCGGTCGAGGAGCCGCAGCGCCGCCCGGGGGCACACCCGCACCGCCTCGCGGGCGTCGTCGAGCAGGTCCTCGGTCACCGGCCCGTGGACGAGCGGGTAGCCCCACTCGTCCAGCGTGACGAGGTCGGGAAGCACCTCGTGGCACAGGCCGCGGGCCACGCAGGACGGCCAGTCGACCCGCAGCTGGCGGCTCACGACGCCCACTCCCCGGCCTGCACGAGGTGCAGCCGACGGACCTCCGCGCAGCTGCCGACCGCGTGCCGCGCCACCTCGTCGGAGAACGTCGCGAGCATCGACCTGACCAGGCGCACCGTGCCGTCCGGATGGGCGCAGGCGCCGCGGCGTTCGACCAGCCGGGTCAGCTCGTGGACCCGCGCCGTTCCGCCGCTGCCCTCGACCACCGCGCGCACCGCGCCGGCCAGGGCGGGCAGCCCGTTGAGGCACGGTCCGCACCGCCCGGCGCTCTGGCCGGCCAGATAGGCCACCACGTCGCCGGTGAAGCGCACCGGGCACGTCCCGGGCGGGCTGCTGAGCACCACGCCGGCGCCCAGCGGGGTGCCCAGGTGTCGCAGCCCGGCGACGGACACGGTGGCGCTGGAGAGCGTCTCCCAGGTCGCCCACGAGCCGTGGAACCCACCGATGAGCGCCGGCCGCTGCCGCATCCAGTCGGGCAGGTGGTCGCGCAGCCGGGCGCCGTACTCGACCTCCACGACGACCGGCTCGCGGCCCGGGGCACCGAGAGTCAGCAGCGCCGCTCCGGGCTCGTCGCGGGTGCCGAGCGCCGAGTAGGCCGGCACGCCACGCAGCACCAGGAGCCCGACCCGCGCCCAGGTCTCGGCGTTGGAGAGCAGCGTCGGGCGCCGGCGATGACCGGACACCGCCTCGGGCTGCCACGCGGTCACCGGCAGGTTGGGGCGACCGCTCATCAGCTGGAGGACCGCCTGGGCCTGCCCGGCGACGAACCGCTTGTCCGCGACGTGCACGACGAAGTCCTCGCTCCGCTCGGCGATCGCCGCGCGGACGGCCATGACGACAGCGGGCCGCTCGCCGGGCAGCACGAGGTGCACCTCGCGGGCCCGCAGAGCCCTGGCGGTCGCGAGGGCGCCGTCGAGCACGAGGTGTGGCCGCGCGGTCGCCAGGGCGTGGTCCTTGGCGCTGGCCGGCTCGCCCTCGCTGAGGTTGACCACGACCACCGGACGGCGACCCTGGGCCGCCGCCGCCAGCTTGGTCGCGAACGGGAACGCCGCGCCGCCCCGGCCGCGCACGGCGGCCTGCTCGACCGCGCTGGTGAGCTCGGCCAGGCTGAGGGACGGCAGCGCGCCGTAGCGGGACCGGTGCGCGGCCAGCCCCGCACCGTCGGCCAGCCCGGCGAGCAGCGCGGGTCCCTCCCGGACGTTGACGACGACGGGCACCGGGACCGGCGAGGCGGTCATCGGGCTCCTCCCAGCGAACGGGGGGCGAGCACCACGTGCCAGGTCCGCCACAGGGCCGCGGCCAGCACCGCACCCACGCACCCGGCGGTGACCAACCAGGCCCACCGCACGTCCTGGCGGAGGTCGGTGCCGATGCCGATGCCGTGGACGACGGAGACCACCCACGCGGCGTAGGACAGGAGGTGCACCAGCCGCCAGCTGCGGTGCGCCAACCGGGCGCGCACCAGGCTGGTGAGGGTCACGATCACGGTGAGATCGAGGGCGACGACCCCGAGCTCGAACCACAGGGGCTCGTACGTCGCTCCCCAGGGGACCAGGGCCTGCCACCAGCGGATGTCGACGTAGGAGTCGACGACCGCGGTGGTCACGTGACCGGCCAGGAGGACCAGCGACAGCACGGCGATGTTGCGGTGCAGCGACTGGGTGACGAAGACCGGCAGGCCCCGGCCCGGCCGGCCGCGGGTGGACAGGATGCCCAGGACCGTGGTGAGCGTGAACGCGACGAGCAGCACCATGCCGCTGCTGCGGTTGAGATACCAGAGGAGCGGGCCGTCGGTCATGCGCCCACCGTCCTCAGGTCGCGGACGACCGCGTCCGACTCCGGCCAGCTGCCGACCCGGTGCACCGCACCGTCCGCGGCCACCAGACGGGCGCTCACTCCGGCCTGGACGAGCCAGCGCAGCGCCTGGTCACCCAGCACCACCGACGCGGTGCTGGCGGCGTTGGCGGCCACGCACGACGGGCCGGTGGCCGTGACGGTTGTCCACACCTCGGGCGCGGGGAGCCCGGTGCGCGGGTCGACCAGGTGGTGCCGGACCCGGCCGCGGTGGGTCCAGCGACGCACCTGGGTGCTCGAGGTCGCCAGGCCGCCGCCGCTCAGCCAGACCCGGGCGCTCGGCGGCTGGTCGACGTGCGGGGTCACGTCGACCGGCCAGTCCTGGTCCCCGGCCACGGCGACGTCGCCGCCGACGCTCACGGCCGCGGAGCCGCTCAGCTGCTCGTCCATCCCGGCCGCGATCAGGTCCGCGGCCCACGCCTTGCCGGTCGAGCCCAGGTCCAAGGCCGTGCCCTCGGGAATGCGTACGGCGTCCTCGCGGAGCCCTATCTCGCGCCAGGAGTCGACGCCCGGCCCGCGGGGCAACAGGGTGGTCACGACGGCCCGTGCCGAGTCGGCGGCTGCTGTGCTTGCCCCGGGCTCCTCGGCGGGCGTCAGCAGGCCGAGGTCCCGGTCGTAGCCGAGGCTGACCAGGTTGCGGCCGAGCAGCGGGTGCACGATGCCGTCGGTCCACCGCGCCACCCCGCAGGCGGTCGAGACCGCGGCCACGAGCAGCGGGTCGACGCGGACCCACCGCCCCGGCTCCCGGTTGACCCGGGACAGGTCGGAGTCGGCGCGGAAGCGGCTGCAGGTCTCGTCCACGTCGACGAGCACCTCGTGGGCGATCCGGGTGGCCTCGGTCAGATCGCCCGGGTCCTGCGTGGCCACGACGACGTAGGTGCCGATGGCCTCGAAGCGGGAGGTGCTCACCTCAGGACCCCGAGCTCGGCACGGGCGGCGGGGGCGGGGGAGGAGGTGGGGGCGGGGTGGACGTCCCTGCGCCGCCACCGCCGCCCCCGCCTCCGCCCCCTCCGGACGAGCCCGAGCCGCCGCCGGAGGATCCGGAGCCTCCTCCGGAGGAGCCTGACGACGAGACACCGCCGCCGGACCCCGAACCGGACCCTGGGTAGGAGGGCGCGGCCTGGACGTAGCGGACCGTCGTGCGGGTCACCTGGGGCCGCTGCTTGACGACCACCCGGCGAGGCTCGGCAGCGGCGAGCGCGGCGGCGTACTCCTGCTGCTGACGGGCGTAGTCGGAGGCCGCCTTCTCCTCGGCCGCCTGAGCCGCGAGGTCGGCAGCCGCCTGCTCCTCGGCGGCGTCGGCTGCCTCTTGGCCGGCGATCCAGCCGGTCGCCGTCATGGCGCCCGCCGTGAGCACGCCGGTCACCGCGGAGACCGTCAGTCGGAACTGGTTGCGTCGCCTCGTCGTGTAGACCATGCCGTCACCGTGGTCGCGACGGCGGCAAGGTGGCCTCAACCGACCGTTAAGTCCGCGTCAACCTGACCGAGCCACGACTGGTGGCGGCCGGACCGGTCGAGACTTGAGGTGGTCTTGACGTTGCCACGAGGCGCCCATAGGGCGCCCGGCGTCACGATCGCGGCATGAAACTCGCCAACATGATCGCCGCCGGTGCCGCCCTGGCCGCCGGGCTCGTCGGTGGGACCGCGACCTATCTCGTCGCCGCCCAGCCCGATGCGTCGTCCGCGCCCGCCCCCGAGACCATCGAGGTCAGCGCCGACTCGCCCGACCCGACCGTCGCCCCGA
The DNA here is from genome assembly GCF_054779555.1 of Nocardioides dilutus. Taxonomy (NCBI): domain Bacteria; kingdom Bacillati; phylum Actinomycetota; class Actinomycetes; order Propionibacteriales; family Nocardioidaceae; genus Nocardioides; species Nocardioides dilutus. The sequence goes on from NZ_BAAGYA010000002.1 coordinate 163,130, forward strand.
GCAAGCCGATCGTCAAGCTCGCCCGCTGCAAGCCGCCCGCGGTGCGGGAGGGCAAGAAGTGCGTCACCGAGGTCGTGGAGACAGTGGTCCTCCCGGCGCCGACCAGTGTCTCCACCGGGACCTCCAGCCACGCCCAGAGCGGGGAGGACGACGACCACTGGTCCGGGTCCGGGGGTCAGGACGATGACGACGGAGCCGACCACGACGACCACGGCGACGACCACGGGGACGACCACGGGGACGACCACGGCGACGACCAGGACGACGATGACGACCACGACGAGGGCGACGACCACGGCGACGAGGACGAGGGCGACGACGACTGACCCCGCGGTGACCGGGTCAGGAGCCTGGCCGCAAGGGCAGGCGCACCTCGACCCGGGTCCCCGTCGGGCCCGAGGCATACGTGCTGCTGCCGCCGACCGACCGGGCGGTGCGCTGCACGATGTCGAGCCCGAGCCCGGTGCTGCCGGAGCGGCGCACGCCGGGATCCAGCCCCTTGCCGGTGTCGGTCACCGCGAGGACGGCCTCGTCGCCGGCCTCCCCGCGAACAACGTCGAGGGTCACTGCGAACGCCGTGGACTCATGGGTGTGCGAGAAGACGTTGTCGACCAGGACGTCGACCACGTCGGCGAGGTCGTCGGTGCTCAGAGGGACCGGCACCGGGCGGTCGGGGGTGCGCACGGTGAGGCGTCGTCCCTGGTCCTCGGCGAGGACCGCCCAGAAGGCCACCCGGTCGCGGATGGTCGTGGCCGCGTCGCAGGTCGCCGCGAGGTCGGTGCGGACCGGGCGTCGCGCCTCCTTGACGATCGCGTCCACGGTGCGCTGGAGAGCGGCGACGTGCTCCGCGAGCCGGGCGGCGACCTCGGGCTGTTCGACGTTCTCGGCGTCGAGGCGCAACGCGGTGACCGGAGTCCGCAGCCGGTGGGACAGGTCGGCGACGACGGCCCGTTCGGCGGCCAGCAGCTCGGTCGTCCGCTCGGCCAGACCGTTGAGCGCGCGGGCGAGCTCCTGGGTCTCCTCCGTCCCGCGGACCTCGGCCCGGGCGTCCAGATCGCCCTCCCGCAGCGCGTGCGCGACACCGGCCACTTCCCGCAACGGCTCGCTGATCCGTCGGCCCAGCCGGGCAGCGATGAGCCAGGCGCCGAGCATCAGGATGACGCCCAGCGTGAGGATGCCGGCCCAGGCCCGGCCGACTCCGGCGGTGAGCTGCTCGCTGCTCACCCGGCTGCGCACCACGGCGGTGCCGTCCCGCATCACCACCGGCAGGAGCACCCGGCCACCCTCGCCGTCGACCACCGTGAACGCCTGGCCGTCCATGGCGCGAGCGACCTCCGGGTCGGTCGCGAGCGAGGCCTCCCCGCCGATCACCTCGCCCTCGCTGGTCACCACCACGGTCTCGGGTGCCGAGTGCTCGTCGAGGTCGGCCACCAGCGTGCGCAGCTCGTCGTCCAGGTTCAGCCCGGCGACCAGGATCGCGACGTTGCGCGCCTCCTGGTCGGCCATCGCCATCGCCCGGTCTTCCGCGAGGGTGCGCACCAGCAGACAGAGGGGGATGACGAATGACGCCACGACCGCCGAGGTCGTCGCCAGCACGAGGAACGAGATCCGGCGCCTCACGGCCGGCTCTCGTGCAGAGGGTCGACCAGGCGCACGCCCACCCCGCGCACCGTGAGCAGGTAGCGCGGCTCGGCGGCGGTCTCGCCGAGCTTGCGGCGCAGCCACGACAGGTGCACGTCGACGGTGCGGTCGGCGCCGCCGTAGGCCTGCTGCCACACCTCGGCGAGCAGCTCGCGCTTGGACACCACCTGGCCCTGCCGGTGGGCGAGGGCCAGCAGCAGGTCGAACTCCTTGCGGGCCAGGTCGAGCCGGCGCCCCGCCAGGGTGGCGACCCGGCTCGCCTCGTCGATGACCAGCTCGCCGACGCGCAACGGCGCCGCCTCCGCCGCAGGGGCGGCGCGGCGCAGCACCGCCCTGATCCTGGCCTCGACATGGTCGATTCCGAACGGCTTGACCACGTAGTCGTCGGCGCCGCTGTCGAGTGCCTGGACCATGGTCGGGTCGTCGTCCTGGGCAGTGATCACGATGATCGGCACCGGGCTGGCGGCGCGGATCATGAGGACCAAGGTGAGGCCCGAGACGTCCGGGAGCCCGAGGTCGAGCAGCACGACGTCGGGACGGTCGGCCAGCACCTGCTCGAGCCCGGCCAGGCCCACCCCGGCGGACAGCACCGCGTGGCCTCGTTCCTCGAGGCCGCGGATGAGCGCGGTGCGGATCGCGGCGTCGTCCTCGATGAGCAGGACGCGCGCCATGCTGGGACGCTAGACCTTCGCCCCAGCGCCCAACCAGCAAGGAGAACCTAATGAACGGCGGTCGGCGGTTCTACCTCGCTGTCGTGGGCTGGCTGGCCATCGTGGCGGTCGGCTCCACGCTGGTGTGGACCATCGTGGCGCAGGCGGGACGGGACGTGGGGGAGCCGGAGAGGGAGACGCTGGCCGCGTCGGCGGTCGCCGACCCCAGCGGGTCCGCAGCGTCGTCGCCGTCGCCGTCGTCGTCGTCGTCGCCGTCATCCTCGTCGCCGTCGCCGTTGCCCTCGGACGGCGCCACGGAGAGCGGCACACCGGCGCCCACCGACACACCTGCCCCGACGCCCACCGAGACCGACACCGGAAGCGGGACCCCCACCGAGACCACCGCCCCGCCGCCGGCCGAGACCCATCGGAAGACCTGGCAGGGCGCCGCCGGCCGGGTGGTCGCGTCCTGTACCGGCACGAAGATCTCGCTGGTTGCCGCCCAACCCCACAACGGCTGGCGGGTCGAGGTCGACGACCGCGGCCCCCACGAGCTGTCGGTGAAGTTCGAGCTCACCGAGGAGGAGGACGACCGGGTCGCCGCCCGCTCGGCCACCGGGGAGGTGTTCGACGAGGTAGAGGTGCACGCCCAGTGCGCCGGGGGCGTGCCGGCCTTCGAGGTGGACTGATCCCGGCTCCCAGGGGTACACCACTCCCCAGCCCTGGTTGAGGGCGAACCCGGTGGTGACCACCACCCCCAGCACGCCTCCGACCAGGCCACCCCGGCGTACATCGCCCTGTCCGTGGAGCCCGAGATCCCCGTCGGTGGAGAGAGCGCCGGGACAGTCGGCAGCGGCAACTAGGGTTTGCGGGTGACCGCGCCCACCAGCACCGAGACCCCTGTCGCCGGCTCGGTGGCCGGCGTACTGGCGGCCGCGGTCGACGCGCTCGGAGGCGAGCGCCGCGAGGGCCAACTGCGGATGGCCGAGGCGGTTGCCGACGCGCTGACTGGTGGGGACCACCTGCTCGTCCAGGCCGGCACCGGCACCGGCAAGTCGCTGGCCTATCTGGTGCCGAGCCTGCTGCACGACAGCCGGGTCGTCGTGGCCACCGCGACCCTGGCGCTCCAGCACCAGCTGGTCGAGCGCGACCTGCCGCGGCTGGTCGAGGCGGTCGGCGACCTGCCGGGCGTCGACGCGTCCTACGCCGTGCTCAAGGGGCGCTCCAACTACGCCTGCCTGCACCGGATCCGCGAGGGCGTGCCCGACGACCAGGGCGTCCTCATCGAAGCACCGGTCGGCTCGATGGCCACCAAGGTCCTCGAGCTGCGGGCCTGGGCGGAGGAGGAGGTCGAGAGCAAGGGGAGCGGCGAGCGGGACAACGCGCCGCGCCACACCGACCGTGAGTGGCGGCAGGTCTCGGTGAGCCACCGCGAGTGCTTGGGGGCGGCCAAGTGCCCGTTCGGGGCCGAGTGCTTCGCCGAGCTGGCCCGGGAGAAGGCACAGCGCTCCCACCTGGTCGTCACCAACCACTCGCTGCTCGCGATCGACGCGATCGAGGGGGTGCCGATGATCCCCGACTACGACGCGGTGGTCATCGACGAGGCCCACGAGCTCACCTCCCGGATCACCCAGGCTGCCACCGACGAGCTGCTGCCCGCCGACGTCGACCGCGCGGCCAAACGGTCCCAGCGGCACGTCGAGGGCGAGCAGGCCAACGACCTCGCCGACGCCGGCGACCTGCTGCGCGTGGTCATGGGCGAGATCGACCCGGGCCGGATCGACGTGCCGCCGGATGCGCTGCGCGACGCGCTGGTGCTGGTCCGTGACACGGCTCGGGCCTGCCTGTCGGCCTACCCCAAGTCCGACTCGTCCGGCGAGGCCGACGCCGGGCTGACCCAGGCCAAGGGGTCGGTGCAGGAGCTGTTCGCGACCGCCGACCGGATGGCGGCGTTCAGCGAGGCCGACGTGCTCTGGCTGGCGGAAGGAGGCGACCGGATCCCGCCGCGGCTGTGCGTCGCCCCGCTCCAGGTCTGGGGGCCGATGCGCGACAAGCTGCTCAGTGACAAGGTCGTCGTGTTCACCAGCGCGACTCTGCGGCTCGGCGGCGACTTCAGCACTGTGGCCACGAGCTTCGGGCTGAAGCCCAAGGAGCTGGTCCTCGACGGCGAGCCGGGGCAGCGCACCGACGACGTGCTGCCCTGGCGCGGGATCGACGTCGGCAGCCCGTTCGACTACGGCCGCCAGGCGATCCTCTACGTCGCCAAGCACCTGCCACCGCCTGGACGCGACGGGCTGGGCAAGGCTCAGCTCGACGAGATCGTCGAGCTGGTCGACGCCGCCGGCGGCCGCACCCTCGGCCTGTTCTCCAGCCGCCGCGCGGCCGAGACCGCCGCCGAGGAGGTCCGGGTGCGGCTGCCCCACCTCACCACGCTGGCGCAGGGTGACGCGCAACTGCCCGAGCTGGCCAAGCAGTTCGTCGAGGACCCGCACACCTGCCTGTTCGGCACGCTCTCGCTGTGGCAGGGGCTCGACGTGCCGGGCGAGACGTGCCAGCTGGTGCTCATCGACCGCATCCCGTTCCCGCGGCCCGACGACCCGCTGATGAGTGCCCGGCAGCGGGCCGCCGACAAGGCGGGCGGCAACGGCTTCATGCAGGTCGCCGCCACCCACGCCGCGTTGCTGCTCGCGCAGGGCTCCGGCCGCCTCATCCGCACGACCACCGACAAGGGTGTGGTCGCGGTCCTCGACCCGCGGCTGGCGACCGCTCGCTACGGCCGCTTCCTCAGCGCCAGCCTGCCGCCGATGTGGACGACCACGGATCCGCAGGTCGTCCGCAAGGCGCTGGCGCGGTTGGCAGCCGGCAGGACCGACTGAGACGGCGGCGAGTTTCGTCGGCCGGCCGACAGAACTCTCGGCGGGACGGTGAAACTTCGTCGTCCCGGCACGGGTTTCGTCGGCCGGCCGACGAAACTGAGCTGCCTACTGGAGCCGGTCGTGGCCGTCGTAGCCCCCCTTGGGCTTGCCGACGCCGAAGTAGGCCGCCACGGTCGGCGCGACGTCGACGGTGCGGGCGTGCCGTGGCGAGGCCTTGCCGCGCGGGACGACCGGGGAGCCGCCGCCGATGAAGAACGGGATGTTGCGGGTGGCGGGATGCCCGTGGTTGCCGGGGATCGGATTTGCGGTGACCGGGTCGGGGTCGCTGAACCGCCAGCCGGCCTTGCAGAAGACGACGACGTCACCGGCCTCCGGCCCGACCCGCAGCCACCGGTTGGTCTGGGCGTGGGTCGCCAGCACGCCGGGCACGCCGCCGGCTACCGCGCGCATCCGGGCGATCGCCGCGCCCTTCTCCGAGTCGGGCCCGGTCCAGTAGAGGAGGTCGGCCCCGCCGTTGTCGGCGATCTGGACCTTGCCGGCCAGCAGCGGGTCGGCCTCGAGCGCCGACGACAGCGACACGACGTTGTGGGGCACCGACCAGTCCATCGAGTGGTCGGCGAGCACGATCACGATCGAGCGCTCCCAGCGACCCGACGACTTCAGCTCGTCGACGAACCGCCCCACCTGGGTGTCGGTCGAGGCGAGCGCGGCGCGTCGTGCGGCCTTGAGCCCGAGCGGTCCGGTGAGGTCGCTGTGTCCCATCCGGTCGATGTCGCCGAGGTTGACGAACATCAGGTGGGGGTCGACCTCGTCGAGCATCGCCAGCGCGGCGTCCATGGTGAACTGGTCGGGCGCGTGCCCGGAGACCGGCACGATCGGCTGCGGCTCCCAGCGGGCGGTGGCCCGCTCGCCGAAGACGCCGTAGAGGTATTCCTTGCTGAGCACCGTGCCGGTGCGGTAGCCCGCCTTGTTGAGCCGCTCGATGACGGTGCGGACCCTGATGTCGTCGGCCCGGTCCATGGTGCGCACCTCGCCGATGGTGCGGTCGAAGATCTCGTTGGCAGGCACGCCGCTGCGGTCCGGACGGACGCCGGTCATCATCATCACGTGGTTGGGGATGGTCTCCATCACCGGCATCGAGGAGGCCCGCGGATAGCGCAGCCCGGCGTCGCGCAGGGCCAGGAGGTTGGGCGTGAGGCCCTCGTCGATCTCATCGGGTCGGCAGCCGTCGACGACCAGCACGTAGGCGCGCCGCTTGCGCCGTTTGGGCTTGCCCTTCGTGGCGTACGACGGCGCGGCGGTCGACAGCAACACCCCGGCGGTCCCCGCGGTGAGGAGCGTGCGGCGGCCCGTGCTGATGGCGGCGAGGCCCTGGGCGAACGGCCCGTCGGCGAACGGCGTGGTCACTCGCCCACCGGCCCGTCGACCTCGTGCAGCTTGCCGGTGCCGGCCTTGGTGGCCATCGACCTGGTCCAGGTGACCGTGGTGTGGGGGTCGGCCCGGTCGCCGATGACGAACCAGTCCATCTGCGCGCGCTGGCTGGTGATGTCGAGCACCGAGTAGCCGTGGTCGTCGAAGTTGAGGTACTTGACGTGCCGGTTGTTGGCCATGATCACCGCCTCGACGGCGAGGCTCGAGGTCCGGGGCGGGGAGCCGGTGATGTCCTTGAGGTTGTTGGACGTCACCGACGAGCAGACGAACTCGACGCCGGCCGAGTCCCCGGCCGGGTAGGACGCCGGGTCGTAGGGCAGCTCGCAGGCCCAGCCAGAGTGGATGTCGCCGGTCACGAACAGCGCGTCGCCGACCCCGTGGTTGCGGATGTGCTTGAACACCTCGCGCCGGTCGGCCGTGTAGCCGTCCCACTGGTCGACGTTGTAGGGAAGGCCGTCCTCGGGCAGCAGCCCGGTCACGTCGTTGATCGGGCCGAGGATCTGGTCCGGGACGCCGGCGAAGGTCACCGGCGCGATCATCACCGGGTTGCCGATCACCTTCCACTGGGGGCCGATCCGGTCGAGCGAGTCCTTGAGCCACTGCAGCTGCTGCTTGCCGGTGATGGTGCGGGACGGGTCGCTGACCTCCGCCTCGGCGGCCGGCACCGGCGTGGGCGCGGCGGTCTGCACCTGCTCGCTGCGATAGCTGCGCAGGTCGAGCATGCTGATCTCGGCCAGCCGGCCGAACCGGAGCCGGCGGTAGAGCCGGGCGCCGTCGCGCAGCCGCGCGGTCCCGTCCATCCGCACCGGCATCCACTCGTCGTAGGCGCGGTGTGCCCGCGCCCGGCGGGCCGCGTAGTCGCCCTCGGTGGCCGGGGTGTGGTTCTCCGCGCCCGCCCCCCACTGGTCGTTGGTCACCTCGTGGTCGTCCCAGGTGATGATCCAGGGGTAGGCCGCGTGCAGGTCCTGCAGGTCGGCGTCGAGCTTGTACTGCGCGTGCCGCTGGCGGTAGTCCCCCAGCGAGACCATCTCGTGGGCCGGCTCGTGCGGGCGGATGTCGGTCTCGTCGAAGCCGTAGCCGTACTGACCCGGGGCGTACTCGTAGAGGTAGTCACCGAGGTGCAGCACGGCGTGCAGGTCGGTGCGCCTGGCCAGGGCCCGGTAGGCGGTGAACCAGCCGGCCTGGAGGTTGGCGCAGGACACCACGCCGAAGCGGAGGTGGTCCGGCGTGGCCTGGGGCTTGGGTGCGGTCCGGGTGCGGCCGACCCGGCTGGTGCCGTCGCGGAACCGGAAGCGGTAGTAGTACCAGGTCTCGGGGGTCAGCCCCGTCACGTCGACCTTGACCGTGTGGTCGCGGCCGGGGCCCGTCTCGAAGCTGCCTCGGCGGACGATCCGGCGGAGGCGCCGGTCCTTGGCGACCTCCCAACGGACTGTGACCCGTGGCCCCTTGCCCGAGCCCGGCAGGGCCCGCTTGGTCGGGGTGACCCGGGTCCAGAGGAGGACCGCGTCGGGCAGCGGGTCTCCCGAGGCGATGCCGTGCTGGAAGTAGCGGGCGCCTGCCCGGTTCGGACCGGCCACCGCGTCGCTGCCGCCTGCCAGGGCGACCGTTCCGGCGCCGACGGCGCCGACGGCGCTGCCGGCGAGCAGGGTGCGGCGGGGAAGGTGGTGGGCGGGGTCGGTCGAGGTCACAGCGCATTCAACGACCAGACGGCGGGTGCGTGACGCTTCTGGGACCGGAGTCACCGAGAGTTCACCCGGCGTACGCCGCCGAGCCGCCGGGCAAAGCACACCGCCCCAGCGGGACGAATCCCACCGGGGCGGTGCTGGGTGCTGCTGTGATGCCTGCGGTCAGACCGCCTTGCTGAGCACCGTGATGCGCTTGTCCTGGTCGGTCGGCTTGCCCGAGCACGAGAACGGCGTGCTCCGGACGTAGCACTGCGTGAACCGGACACTGGCGTTGACCAGGGTCACGTCCACGAAGTTGACCGCGCTCTTCTTGAACCCGACGGTGACCGCGCCCCGGCCCTTGGCGTTGATCGCGACGTACTTGGTCTTGACCTTGCCGTTGGCCAGGTAGGTCGTCACCACCGCGCGGGTGCCCTGGACCTTCGGGGCGCCGGCGATCGCGACCTGAAGCTTCTTGGCCTTGCCCTTCGGGGTGAACCGGTAGGCGGCCGCCGACAGGTGGTCGAGCTTGGCGGTGAACGCCTTCGCCTGACCCTTGTTGAGCTTCTTCTTGCCGTTGATCTTCGCGGTCGGGTAGTTGTTGGCCGCGCCCTCCTCGTAGAAGAGGGGTGCCCGCTGGTTGGCGGCGGAGAACAGGGCGAACTCCTTGTCCACCGAACTCTTGTAGGGCCTCTTCTTCAGGACCTGGGCCATGCCCTGGGTGAAGTACTTGTCCTTCTTGGCGCCCTTGGAGCTGTCGGCGGCCTTCCAGAAGTCGAGGATGATCTTGGGCATCCCGCCCTTCTCGGCGCGGAACTTCTCGGTGAGGTAGCGGAACCAGATCCACACGCCGTAGTGGAACAGCCCGCCGAACTTGTCGATCGACCGCTTGCGGTCGGTGATCGGGCTGTCGGCGAGGTATTGCACGTTGTCGTTGACGCCGTCGTAGAGCTCGTCCTCGGCCCAGGCGGCGGTGGCCTCCATGGCCCAGCCGTCGTCGGCGATGTCGTAGGCGAACTGCGTGGCGTGGAAGTACTCGTGGGCGACGGTCACCTGGAGGTTCTGGATCGGCGTCAGGGGGAATCCGGCGTAGTCGTTGTCGACCACGCAGTAGGCCCACACGTCGAACCGGCCCGGCCCGGTCTGCTTCTTCTGGTCGGTCGTGCAGTAGCCGTAGAGGCCCTGGGGAAGCGTGTCGACGTAGATGTCGGTCAGCGAGTCCCCGCCGAGGCTGCCGTCGGGCAGGGGCTGGCGGTAGCCGGCGCCGGCGTAGGCCTGGGCCACGCTCACCGAGGTGTTGAGCACGTCGTTGGGGCTGAACGCCGCCGGGTTCATCTCGAGGGAGTTGTAGTGGATTCGGATGTTGCCCAGGGCCATCGTCTCCGGCTTGACGGGCCGGCCGGCGAGCTTGGCGTAGGCCGCGCGGTCGGCGGCGGAGAGGTTGTCACGCTGGAGCCAGAGGTCGCGCAGCGCCATCGTCGCGTCGCCACCCTTGCCGGTGAGCGCGGTCTGGGCGCGAGACAGGGCCTGGTTGGCCGCACGTGACGACGTGTCGCCCGAGAGGTCGCCACGGTCAGCAGCCACGGCACTCGGTGCGGCGAGGGTCGCTCCAATGAGCGCCACCACGGTCACCATGGTGGCTGCCGCCCGGGAGAGAGCGGAGTGAGGCATGAGGTCTCCGATTCGAAGGTGGAAAGGAATGCCGAGCGAACGGGTCCCCGTGACCGGTCGGCGCGACCCGCTGACCTTACCCCGCGGCGGCGACATCGACGTGCGGGTTGAGGGACCGAAACCAGACGCAAACTCAGACGCGGCGCAGGACTGCGGTGACCTTGCCGAGAATCGTGGCGTGGGTGCCGTCGATCGGCTCGAAGGCGTCGTTGTGGGGCAGCAGCCAGACCTTGCCGTCCTTGCGCTGGAACGTCTTGACCGTCGCCTCGCCGTCGATCAGCGCGGCGACGATCTCGCCGTTGGAGGCGGTCTGCTCCTGGCGTACGACGACGTAGTCGCCGTCGCAGATGGCGGCGTCGATCATCGACTCACCGCTCACCTCGAGCATGAACAGCTGGCCCTCACCGACCAGGTCACGCGGCAGCGGGAACACGGCCTCCAGGTTTTCCTCGGCGAGGATCGGACCACCGGCCGCGATCCGGCCGAGCATCGGCACGTAGGTGGCCGGCGGCATCGCGTCGCCGACCCCGGTCTCGTCGTAGGACGTCTCCTCGGCGGCCGAGATCGACCGGCGGGCGGCCATCAGCTCGGGCAGGAACACCTCGAGGGCGCGCGGCCGGTTGGGGTCGCGGCGGACATAGCCCTTCTCCTCCAGCACCTTGAGCTGGTGGGCGACGCTCGAGGAGCTGGTCAGCCCGACCGCCTCGCCGATCTCGCGCATGCTCGGCGGGTAGCCGCGTGCCTCCATCGACTCCTTGAGGTGGGTGAGGATCCGCTGCTGGCGTGGGGTGAGCCCGGTCGCGTCGGGAGGACCGTCGGGCAGTTGGGAGACCTTGCTAGCCATGCGGCCAGGGTAGGGCGCCCGGCGCCATATGTTCAAACATCTGTTCGAACGGGCGTGTCGTCCGGGCCCCGGCGTGAACCCGAGGTGACAGGGGCCCGACGCCGGTCGCCATGCGCCCACCAAGGGGCGCATGGCGACCGGCGTTCAAACGACTGCCTGAACGTCTCTCGGTCAGCCGCCGAACCCGGGCCTCGACGAGGTACGCGGCGTGCCGGTCGACCCAGCGTTCGTCAGGTCGTCCACACGCGTGAGCACGATGTGAGACGGCAGGACGACGGGGATGGTGTAAGCGGCCCCACTCGACTGGCAGGTCACGGTGTAGGCCGCTGCGGTCGTGTCGAGCAACCCGCCCCCGTTGACGAACCACGTGTCGCCGCCTCCAGTGGCTCCGAGCGCTGCCACCTGACCGTTGGCGAACGGTGCTCCGCTGTCCAGGATGCACCCGAAGAAGACGGTGCCGCCGGGGACCGTGGCCGAGATCGAGAAGTTCGCGACGTACCGGCCCGGGGGAAGCCCAGGAAGGGCGAAGCGCATGATGGCCCCGGCCGAGGTGCCGCTGAGCTCGTAGCGGTAGGCCTTGGTCTGCAGGGCGGTCCCGTCGAGCCCGTCGACCAGGTCGGCGTTCAGCTTCTTGATCTTGGTCTTGTTCGACACGGCGAATGGCGCGTTGCCGGCCTTGCTCTTGAGCTTCAGCGCCGGTCCGTTGCCGGTGTTCTTGAGCTTGGTCGCCTTGTTCGCGACATTGCTCTTGCCGAGCAGCAGTGGGCCACCGGTCGCCGCGAACGCGCCGACGTTGGCCGCGCCGACGACGAGGCCGGTGCAGAGCAGGATCGTCCCGAGACGGGCACGGATGTGGGGCATGGAGCCTCTCCTAAGGTCGTTGGGCCACCAGTCGAACGCACGAGCCCCACTTCGCGCCATGACCCGATCGGACTAGTCGTCTCCCGAGCCGACCGGGCGTCACGGCCGGGGTTCGACACCGCCGACACCGGTGCTGTTGGTGGCGGTGACGTCGTCCACCCTGGTCAGCACGAGTCGGGCCGGGTATCGCGAGTCATTGGGGATCGTCACCGTCGTGCCGCCGGCGCGCTGGCACGCAAGCCGGTACGTCGCGGTGGTGGTGTCGAGGTAGCCACTGCCGCTGACGAACCAGTTGCCGCTCCCCGCATCGATCCCGGCGGCGGCCACGGGGACGACCACGTTGGGTTCCGTCCCGGTCAGCAGGAAGCAGGCGAAGAGCGCCGGCGAACCGCCGATGTTGGCTGACACGGAGAAGCTCGCGTGGTAGCGACCCGAGGGCAGCCCTGGGAGCGCGAACGTGACGTAGACGGCATTGAGGCCGATGGCGGTCAGCTCGTAGACGTAGCTCTTCGTCTGGAGCCCAGTGCTGTCGAGCCCGTCGACCAGGTCGGCGTTGAGCTTGGTGACCTTCGTGGAGTTGGAGACCTTGAGCGGCGCCCTGCCGCCCTTGCTCTTCAGCGACAGCGCCGCGCCGTTGCCGGTTGTCTTGAGCTTGGTGGTCTTGCTGGCGGTGTTGCCCTTGCCCAGCAGGAGCGGACCGCCGGTGGCGGCGAAGGCCCCGAGGTTGGCGGCGCCGACCAGCAGCACCGCGGCGAGGAGGACGGGGACGAGTCGACTGCGACGAGCACTCACTGCGGGCTCCTTGGGTTGGTTCCGGGCAGTCCAGCGGACCGCCGTCGAGTCCGCAAGGGTTGCGAGGTTGCTGCTTGACTGCCGGGCATGAGCACCAACAGTTGTGTCGTCACCGGGGGAGCGCGCGGCATCGGCCGTGCCATCGCCGAGCAGATGGTCGCCCGCGGGCATCGGGTCGTGGTGACCGATCTCGACGGTGAAGGCGCCGAACGGACGGCCGCCGAGATCGGCGCCGCCGAGGGCATCGCCCAGGACGTCCGCGACCCCGAATCGCACCGTGCGGTCGCCGAGGCCGCCGGGCGGCACGGACCGTTGACGGCGTGGTTCAACAACGCCGGGGTCGCCTTCGACCAGGACCTCGTCGACCTCTCCGACGAGCAGGTGCACACCACCGTCGCGGTCAACCTGCTCGGGGTCATCTGGGGCACCCGTGCCGCCGTCGACGCGTTCGGGGCGGCCGGCGGCGACGTCGTCATCACCTCGTCGCTGTCGGCGCTCGGGCCCGTGCCCAACCTCTCGGCGTACGCCGCGACGAAGGCGGCCGTGCTGTCGCTCGCGACGTCGGTCCACCTCGAGACGCCTCCCAACGTCCGGGTGCACGCGCTGTGCCCCGACGGGGCGGCGACGCCGATGGTCCATGGCATGGCCGGCGGCAAGGCCGAGAAGCTGGTCAGGTCCGGCGGCCGGCTCCTGACCCCCGAGGAGGTCGCCACGGCTGCGGTCGGGCTGGTCGGCAGTCGGCGGGTGGTCAGGACCATCCCAGGATGGCGGGCCCCGGTGATGCGGTTCGGGAGCCTGATCCCCTCCCAGGCCGGCCCGGCGATGAAGCTGTTCGAGCTCCAGGGGAGCCGCCGGACCCGCTAGCCCTGCTGTCCGCCTGAGGGCGACACGCCGTTCGAACAAATGTTCGCGCGGTGCTTGATTCTGTTCGAACAGGTGCTCTACTCTCGTACACATGTTCGATCGAACGTCTGATCGAACCGCTGATCTCGAAAGGGCCACTGTCGGTGGTCCCTTCTAGAACTTGAGACCAGACCGACCACCCCTTCCCCTGGAGGTCACGATGAGCACCTTGACGATCGGCCCGGCGTTCCGCCCGGTCCCGCTCGCGCCCCGATCGCCCCGATCGACGGTGCGGCTGACGCGTCGTGGGCGAGTCGTGGTCTTCCTGCTCTCCTTGGTGCTGGCGTTCGCGATCGGCATCCTGGTCGCGGCCGGCTCCGTCGCCACCGGTGAGGCCGGCACGCCCGAGCCCACCCGGGTCGTGACCGTCAGCACCGGGGACACGCTCTGGGGCATCGCCGCCGACCTTGCCGACGACGGCGACGTGCAGGCCATGATCACCCGCATCGAGCGGCTCAACGCCCTCGACTCCGGGATGCTCTCCGCCGGCCAGCGTCTGGTGGTCCCGGCCGACTGATCGCCACACCAAGACTTCGCCAGCCGCTTCGACCCCGGCTGGCGGGCCGGGGAAGAACAGGGGCGGAGCCGGGGGCTCCGCCCCTGCGGCTTGTCGGTGGTCGAGGAGGTCGCGCAGCGACCGTCTCGAGACCAGGTGAGCCGGGGCTGGGACTATCGGGTCATGGCCGGCTACTCAGGCACCCCACTGGCGAAGAAGATCGGCATCAAGGACGACCACGTAGTCCTCTTCGACGGCGCGCCGGAGGCCCTTGACCTCGACGCCGGTGGCGCCCGGGTGGTACGCCGCCTGCCGGCCGGCGTCGACGTCACGCTGACCTTCCACACGACGTACGCCGGTCTCGCCCGGAGGCTGCCGACGCTGTTCGACCGCACCACGACCGCCGGCATGGTGTGGGTGTGCTGGCCCAAGAAGGCGGCGCAGAAGACGCCGCGCAACCCCGACGGCATCGCCAGCGACCTCGACGAGAACACGGTGCGCGACCTCGGCCTCGAGCTCGGGTGGGTGGACGTCAAGGTCGCCGCCGTCGACGACACGTGGTCGGGACTGAAGTTCGTCAGGCGGCTCGCGGACCGCTAGCGGTCAGTGCTTGTGCGGCTTCTTCTCCTCCAGGACCCCGAGCTTGCGCAGCAGCAGCGTGCCCAGCATCAGCGACAGGAACAGGCACGCCACCGCGCCGAGCGAGGCGACCGCCAGGAAGATCCAGGCCTGGCTGTCACCGCCGCGCGCGGTGCGGCCGAAGTCGATAGCGGCCCACACCAGGAAGCCCCAGGCGGCCAGTGCGAGGACGGAGGCGGCGGCAATCCCAACGAGCTGCGGCTGGATCCCGCGCCGGCGGCGCTCGCCGCGACGCGCGCCCGCCCGCTTGGGCTCCGCCCGGCCTGCCACCTCGACATTCTGGCCCGCCGGGCCGCTCGGTGCCGGTGCGCCACGCGGCAGTCCCGACACGGCCTCGACACAGCCTCGACACGCCGGTCCGGAAGCCGGGCCAGGCCCTCTGACCTGCGCAAACGCACGGAGTGTGACCCAGATCAAAAAAGAGCCGGTCGGGGTCTTGCGTGGCCCGACCCCACGGGCGTACCGTCACCACTAGATGTAGTACTTACACCGGTGTAGTTATCCACATCTAGTCCCCAGATCGGGGCATAGGTCGCACAGCTAGCCGGTTGTTCTACACAGGGAAACGCCCGTTATCCACAGTTCCAGGACGCCCGACGCCGGGTCGTTGAAGCGCGCCCACGACCGTCACGAGAGGAGGACCGAGGATGCACTGCCCGTTCTGCCGCAACACCGACACCAAGGTCCTCGACTCCCGGGTCGCCGAGGACGGCGGCTCGATCCGCCGCCGCCGGGTGTGCGCCGAGTGCGAGCAGCGGTTCACCACCCTCGAGCTGATGCAGCTCACGGTGGTGAAGCGGTCCGGGGCCACCGAGGCCTTCAGCCGCGACAAGGCGATCGCCGGTGTCCGCAAGGCCTGCAACGGCCGGCCGGTCACCGAGGACGACCTCGCGTGCCTGGGCCAGGCGGTCGAGGACGCGCTGCGCGGCTCCGGGCAGGCCGAGTTCCCCGCCCACGAGATCGGCATGGCCATCCTGGCCCCGCTGCGCGAGCTCGACGAGGTCGCCTACCTGCGCTTCGCCAGCGTCTACAAGTCCTTCGAGTCCGCCGAGGACTTCGAGATCGAGATCGCCTCGCTGCGCAGCCACCGCGCCGAGCAGCTCGCCGAGCTGGTCGGCGAGCTCGCCGACCAGCCCCAGCCCGCCAACACGGGCTGACCACAGACCGCCCGGTACGTCGTGGGGAAGCGGCGTACCGGGCGCAACACCTTTGATTCGCCCAGCCGCCGTACTCACCCAGGAGTGTCGGTGGCACCAGCAACAATCGAGATACGACGCACAGGGGAGAAGCGCATGACCGAGGTAGTCAACGGGCCGTCCAACGGGCCCTCGAGCGGCAAGGCCGGTGCCAAGGCCAACAGCGGCACCGGGCTCACGATCGAGCGCGTCTTCAGCACCGAGGGCGTCCACCCCTACGACGAGCTCACCTGGGAGCGCCGCGACGTCGTCCAGACCAACTGGAAGACCGGCGAGACGGTCTTCGAGCAGCGCGGCGTGGAGTTCCCCGACTTCTGGTCGGTCAACGCCTCCACCATCGTCACGACGAAGTACTTCCGCGGCGCGGTCGGCACCGACGCCCGCGAGTGGAGCCTCAAGCAGCTCATCGACCGGGTGGTCAAGACCTACCGCAAGGCCGGCGAGGACAACGGCTACTTCAAGTCCGAGGCCGACGCCGAGCTCTTCGAGCACGAGCTGACCTGGCTGCTCGTCCACCAGTACTTCTCGTTCAACTCCCCGGTCTGGTTCAACGTCGGCACGGCCTCTCCCCAGCAGGTCTCCGCGTGCTTCATCCTCTCCGTCGACGACTCGATGGACTCGATCCTTAACTGGTACAAGGAGGAGGGGTTCATCTTCAAGGGCGGCTCGGGTGCCGGCCTCAACCTCTCCCGGATCCGCTCGTCCAAGGAGCTGCTCTCCAGCGGCGGCACGGCGTCCGGCCCGGTCTCCTTCATGCGCGGCGCCGACGCGTCCGCGGGCACCATCAAGTCCGGTGGCGCCACCCGCCGCGCGGCCAAGATGGTCGTCCTCGACGTCGACCACCCCGACATCGAGGAGTTTGTGATGACCAAGGCGCGCGAGGAGGACAAGATCCGCGCGCTGCGTGACGCCGGCTTCGACATGGACCTCGGCGGCCACGACATCACCTCGGTGCAATACCAGAACGCCAACAACTCGGTCCGGGTCAGCGACGAGTTCATGCGCGCGGTCGAGGACGGCACCGAGTTCGGCCTGCGCGCCCGCAAGACCGGCGAGGTCATCGAGACCGTCGACGCCCGCGAGCTGTTCCGCAAGATCAGCCAGGCCGCGTGGGAGTGCGCCGACCCCGGCCTTCAGTACGACGACACGATCAACGACTGGCACACCAACCCCGAGACCGGCCGGATCACCGCGTCCAACCCGTGCTCGGAATACATGTCGCTCGACAACTCCTCGTGCAACCTCGCGTCGCTCAACCTGCTCAAGTTCCTCAAGGACGACGACACCTTCGACGCCGTCCGGTTCGCCCAGGCGGTCGAGTTCATCATCACCGCGATGGACATCTCCATCTGCTTCGCCGACTTCCCGACCGAGGCGATCGGAGTCACCACGCGTGACTACCGCCAGCTCGGCATCGGCTACGCCAACCTCGGCGCGCTGCTGATGGCGATGGGTCTCGGCTACGACTCCGACGGCGGCCGCGCCATGGCCGCCGCGATCACCTCGCTGATGACCGGCACCTCCTACCGCCGCTCGGCCGAGATCGCCGGCGTCGTCGGCCCCTACGCCGGCTACGCCCGCAACGCCGAGGCCCACAAGCGGGTCATGCGCAAGCACCAGGCCGCCAACGACACGGTCCGCACGCTCGGGATCGCGGACCGCCAGGTCCACCAGCTCGCCACCGTCGCCTGGGCCGACGTCCAGGAGATCGGCGCCAAGAACGGGTTCCGCAACGCGCAGGCCTCGGTGCTCGCGCCCACCGGCACCATCGGCTTCATGATGGACTGCGACACCACCGGCATCGAGCCGGACTTCTCGCTGGTCAAGTTCAAGAAGCTCGTGGGCGGCGGCTCGATGCAGATCGTCAACCAGACGATCCCGCGGGCGCTGCGCAAGATGGGCTACCAGCCTGAGCAGGTCGAGGCGATCGTCGCCTACATCGGCGAACACGGCCACGTCATCGACGCGCCCGGTCTCAAGCTCGAGCACTACGAGGTCTTCGACACCGCGATGGGTGCCCGGGCCCTCAAGCCGATGGGCCACGTGCGGATGATGGCGGCCTGCCAGCCGTTCCTCAGCGGTGCCATCAGCAAGACCGTCAACCTGCCCGAGTCCGCCACGGTCGAGGAGATCGAGGAGGTCTACCTCCAGTCCTGGAAGCTCGGCCTCAAGGCCACGGCCATCTACCGCGACAACTGCAAGGTCGGCCAGCCGCTGTCCGACGGCAAGTCCGACTCGTCCAAGAAGGACCAGGGCCGCGCCGCCGCCCACATGGCGGGCGACGCCGAGACCAAGGTCGTGGAGAAGATCGTCCACGCCCCGCTGCGCAAGCGGCTCCCCAAGAGCCGGGTCTCGCGCACCACGTCGTTCACCGTCGGTGGCGCCGAGGGCTACATGACCTCGGGTGCCCACGACGACGGCGAGCTCGGCGAGATCTTCCTCAAGCTCGGCAAGCAGGGCTCCACGCTTGCCGGTGTCATGGACGCGTTCTCGATCGCGGTCTCGATCGGCCTTCAGTACGGCGTCCCGCTGGAGACCTACGTCTCGAAGTTCACCAACCTGCGCTTCGAGCCCGCCGGCCTCACCGACGACCCCGACGTCCGGATGAGCCAGTCGATCATGGACTACATCTTCCGCCGGCTCGCCCTCGACTACCTGCCCTTCGAGCAGCGCGAGGCGATGGGCATCTACTCCGCCGAGGAGCGCCAGCGCTACCTCGAGACCGGCTCCTACGAGCCCGTCCTCGAGGAGATCGGCTCGCCCGCCGAGCTGATCGATGATGAGTCGGTGGTCGAGCAGCGAGCGCTAGCGAGCGTCGTCGAGACCACGGAAGCCGACGCTGAGACTGAAGCCCCGGTCGCCGAGGTCAAGGAAGCCCACACTTCCGCGGAGCTCATGGAGAAGATCACCGGCACTGCCATCGACTCCCCGCTCTGCATGACCTGCGGCACGAAGATGCGCCCCGCCGGCTCTTGCTACGTCTGCGAGGGCTGCGGATCGACCTCGGGATGTAGCTGATCCTTCGCGGCTGACTGCCGCCAACAACCACCGGTCCGGACCTCGACCTCGAGAACCGGGCCGGTGGTGTGTTCAGAAGGACCGAGGGGGTCTGAGCGTGGACGCCTAATCGCGGAGAGAACATTTATGTTCTCGTACCTAGTGTCTGCGCCTCCCAGTGTGGCGGGGTGTCAAACACCAAGGCGGGGATTCATCGGCCTCTCCCCGAACCCGTCGCGGCCGCCCTCGCCGGCGCTCTGCGTGGGCACCGCACCAGTCGGGGAGTGACGCAGGAAGACCTCGCCACACGCGCCGGCGTCTCGGTCCAGATGGTGCGGCGCCTCGAGGCAGGCACCGCCAACCCCACTCTCGGCACCCTCCATGCCGTCACGATCGCTCTCGATATCACCTGGACCGACCTCCTTCTGGAGATCGAGCGGTGACCGACTACTTCTTTGGTGAAATCCTGGGCCATCCCGTCGGCACGACCTACGAGAGCCGCATCGAGGCCGCCGAGGAAGGTGTCCACCAAGTTCGAGTACAAGGCATCGCAGGCAACCGAAGCGTCGGCTGCGCCTCGATCGTCCTCAACGGCGGCTACGACACCGACGAGGACTACGGCCACGAGATCTTCTACACCGGCTCCGGCGGCCAAGACCCGCAGAATCGGAAGCGACACATCGCCGACCAAGATCTCGACGCCAGCGACAACGCTGCCCTCGTCACTAGCGAAGCGACTGGTGAACCCATCCGCATCATCCGCGGCTGGAAGGGAGCACCCGACTACTCACCCCCGACTGGTTATCGCTACGACGGCCTCTACAAGGTCATCAAGCACTACCCATTGATCCCCGAAGACGGCTTCCGCCGTTGGATGTTCCACCTCGTCCAACTAACGCCAGAGGAAGCCGCCTCCCACACGCCGCCGGAGAACAGCGAAGCCAACGCGCTGGCCTACACCGAGCACGACCTTGGATCCGGACCCATGGGCGGGGACGAAGCTCCCTCGCGATCCGCGCGCCCGATAGACCCGTTCTTCGATGCGCCTGCCGAAATCGTCATACCCGCAGGCAAGACCGATCCCGGTATCAAGACCGTAATCAGCCAGCGGGTAATCCGGGACACCAAGATCACCGCCACGGTGAAAGTCATGTACGTCAACGCCTGCCAGATCTGCGGCACCCAACTTGCCACCAGGACGGGCTACTACTCCGAAGGCGCCCACATCCGCCCGCTAGGCAAGCCCCATCACGGCCCCGACACGATGGGCAACGTCCTGTGCCTCTGTCCCAACCACCACGCAGCGTTTGACAAGGGCGGCATCTACCTTGACGACGACCTCAGCGCCCGCGACGCCGATGGCAATGTGATCGACACGCTCTCGGTTGATTCTGACCACGACATCGACCTGAACAATGTCCGCTACCACCGGATGCATCACGGTCACGACATTGTGGGGAAGCACGACCTGTCTCCTTGATGGAAGATCCAGCCAGCGCTCGGCCATCGGTGTTCGCAGGTAGCGCCCTCTGCGCGGAGCACGCTCGTGGCTCAAGGTCGGCGGGTGCTAGCACGCAAGGTCCCGCTGGATCCTGGTGATCGCCGGGATGTCCGCGGGGGCCCAGTCGAGTTCCGCTATTGCTTCGGGGCTCGACCACCGAACCTGGGCGTGCTCAGTTAGCTGCGGATCCCCCTCCAGCAATGTGCAGTAGAACGTGGTGAGGGTGATTGTGGCGAAGTCGTAGTCATGCGTTGTGCTCTCAACCTGCTCGCCGACCGCGACGAGGCACTTGAGTTCCTCGTCGATCTCGCGTTGAAGAGCCTCGCGCGGGCTCTCTCCTGGCTCGATCTTGCCGCCAGGGAACTCCCACTTGAATGGCAGGTTGCCCTCGTCACCACGCTGCGCGCAGAGGACCTTGCCGTCTTTCACGATGACCGCGCCTACGACCTCGATATGGCTCAAGCGTGCTCTCCTCGACTCCTGGCGCAGTGTAGGTCGAGTTCGAAGAGTCGCTCCGTGGCCGCGACCACCACTCGCACACATCGTGCCGACGCCCAAGCGGGTGGTTCTCGTCAGATCTCAAGACACACCAGCTGTTGTCCTCTTAGGTTCCTGGCCGGGAGAACGGATGGTCAGGGTGTCCACATCAGAGCCTGCTGAGGCGTTGCAGAAGGCGGCGCGGCTGCGCCGTGAAGTCGAGCAGATGGAACCCCGCACGCCAAAGCGCCGAAGCTTCGCAGGGCGCTTCTTCTCGTTCGTCAGGACTTCTTTGACATGCCTGGTGCTCATCGTTCTCGCTGTTGACGTGTGGCTTGCCTACGACGCTTTCCGTAGGGAAGCGCCCGAGTCGGGAACCAGTGCCTCGTCGCCAGCTGACGGTCCGACGTACTCGGACCTCGAGATCTTCGACAGCGGCGGCCGCTTCGCCGGGCAGGTGGCGATCACCAACCCGTTCGACCGGGACATCGAAGTGTTCGTGACAGTCGACTTGTACGACGGCGAGCAGAACGTCGGCGAGGTCAGCGGCAACGTGACCTTGAGGCCGGACTCGACCTCGACCGTCGAACTGCGGGGATTCGACGACCTTGTGTCGTACACCGAGACTCGAGTGCATCTCAGCGGCTGGCCGCTGTAGCCGCCTGAGTCGGCGACGTCAGGTCCGCAGATCGAGCCAGGAGAGGCCTCCGGCCAGGCGCGACCGACCCCCTGCCGCCGCCTGGGTTGCGGCAGCACCAGAGGCTGCAGCTAGGCCGGGATGGTCCGGCCCGCCGCGGCCATCAGCCGTTGGGTGTCGGTGGCGTCGGGAGGTGGTGTCGTGGGTGGCTTGACCAGTCCGATCTCGACGGTGTGCTCGGTGCAGGTCAGCTCCACGACTCGGGTCATCCCAGGGATCCACTCGGGTGGGAACTCGATGGCGCGACCCACGCTTGCGGACACGTCCCACGCATGGGCGGCCGCGTCGACGAGGGCGAAGTTGATGACCACGGCGCCGGGCAGCTCGCCGAACGGCGTGGCGTGGGTCGCGGTCATCACGCCGTCGGTGCGCCACAGCTCCACCACCTGCGCTGTGGCCTCGGCGGCGATGGGAGCGAGGTCCCCTTCGTAGGGCACGGCGGCCATCGCCTCGTCCTGTGGCATGAGGTCGTGACCGGTCACGAGGCCGGCCCAGAAGAGCTGGTTCTTGATCGCATGGCTGGCGAGGCGGCGTACGGTCCAGGGCGGGCAGTTGCTGACCAGGTCCATCTCCGCGTCGGCGAGCTCTCCGATGACCCGGCTCAGCTCGAGCTCCGCCTCAGCCAGCAGCGTCAGATCGTCCATCTCGTGCCCCCTCCGGACTGCGCCCACACTACTCACGCCGAACGGGCCAGACTGGCGGCGTGAGCCGGGAGGTACGCCGAGGCAACCTGCCCAGGGCGGTCGCGACCTTGATCGGGCGCGACCACGCGGTGACCGAGGTCGGGTCGCTGGTCCGCACCCACCAGCTCGTGACGCTCAGTGGTATCGGTGGAGTGGGAAAGACGCGGCTGGGCGTAGCCGTCGCAACCAGGCTGGCCGACGAGTTCCCGGACGGGGTGTGGCTGGTCGAGCTGGCACCTGTCGGTGATCCCGGCGCCGTCCCCGACGCCATCGCCAACGCCCTCGGCATCACCCCGCAGGGCGACACCTCTGTCATCGACACCGTCGCCGAGGCGGTGGCCGGACGGCGCCTGCTCATCGTGGTCGACAACTGTGAACACGTGTTGTCGGCTGCGGCCGCCGCCATCGGACAGGTCATTGCCCGCTCCGACACGCCACGGATCGTCGCCACGTCGCGGGAACGGCTGCTGGTGGCCGGCGAGGTTGTGGTGCCGGTCGCGCCGTTGGCAGTCGACGGTGGCCTGACCTCCGATGCGGTGGGGTTGTTCGTGGAGCGGGCCGCCACCGCGCGGCCCGGCTTCGGGATCTACGACGAGCAGACCGCCGATGCCGTGGTCGAGATCTGCCAGACGCTGGACGGCTTGCCCCTGGGCATCGAGCTGGCCGCGGCGCGGATGGCCGCGATGAGTGCGGCCGAGGTGCGGGACCGACTTGGCGACCGGTTCCGGCTGCTGACCGGGCCGGATCACGGACCGGACCGCCAGTCGACTCTGCGCAGCACGGTGGCGTGGTCCGTCGACCTGCTGGACGACGCCGAGCGAACGGTGCTGAGGACGGCGTCGGTGTTCGCGGGCGGCTTCGACCTGCCCTCGCTCTGCGCGGTCGCCGAGGCGAGCGACGACGTGGAGATCCTGCGGCTCCTGGACTCGTTGGTGCGCAAGTCCCTGGTCGTCGCTCATCACGGTGCGGCGCGCACCCGCTACAGCATGTTCGAGACCATCCGGACGTTCGCCCACGAGAGCCTCGCGGACGGGTCCGGACACGAGACCCTTCGCGATCGTCACGCCGCTCACTTCGCGAGCGAAGCCGCCCTGCGATGGGAGCGGTGGAACGGGCCCGAGTGGCATGACCAGGTCGACTGGGTGCGGGTCGAGCTGGCCAACCTCCGGTCCGCCTTCCGGTGGAGCGTCGAGCGTGGCCAGGTGGTGGTGGCGACGGATGTCGCCGCCCACGCTGCCCTGATGGGCTTCTCGGTCGAGCTCTTCGAGACGATCGGGTGGGCGGAGGCGTTGCTCGAGGAGGCGGTGCGCGCCGACGTCCCGCGGCTGCCTCGGCTGTACGCCGCGGCGGGGTATGCCTGCTTCGTCGGGCGGGCCGCGGCCGCGACCGCCAACGCACATCGCGCGGTCGAGCTGGAGGGGCGACCGGGCTACGAGTCCTGCGAGCCCGGCTACGCGACGTTCATCGAGGCCCTCGGACGGGTCTACTGCGGCAACCTCTCCCGCTATGTCGAGCTCACCCATGACGTCGCGGCGCTGCCCGGCACGAGCCGGGCCTACGGGATCGCCGCCTACATCGACGGGCTGCAGTCCGCCGGCCGGGTCGCCGAGGCGCTGGAGCTCGCCGAGGCCGCGGTCCAGGCCGCGCACGAGCTCGGCAACCCGTACTGGGTCGCCTACACGTCGTGGATCGTCGGGTTGGCCTGGGCGAAGGCGGATCCGCAGCGTGCGCTGGAGACCTGGGACGAGGCGGTGGCCTACATCGGAGAGCACGACGTGCGCTTCTTCGAGGGGTTCGTGGCCCGGGACGCCGCGCTGCTGCACACCTCGGACGGTCAGCTCGAGTCGGCGCTGACGCTGTTCGCAGCCTCGATCGAGGCGTTCCTGCGCACCGGTGCTGTGGCGCAGCTGGTGATCACCCTCGCCAGCCTGCCGGCCTTGTTCGAACGCCTCGACCGACCGGCCGCCGCGGGCACGCTGCTCGGTGCCATGTCCCGGGAACCGGCCAGCTTCCACCATGTTCCTGCGCTCGCCGATCTCGGCCCCCGGCTGCGGGACTCATGGGGCAATGAGCGGTCGGAGCGCTGGGCCGCCACGGGTGCGGCGATGGAGCTGCAGGACACGGCGGCGTACGCGCTCCACCAGATCGACGTGGCCCGGCAGGCACTCGCCGTCGCGGGTCAGCAGGGCGCCCTGGCCGGCCTGACCGCCCGAGAGATGGAGGTGCTGCGGCTGATCGCCGACGGAGCGACCACCCGCGCGATCTCCGAACGGCTGTTCATCTCGGCGAAGACGGCCGACAACCACATCCAGCACATCTACACGAAGCTCGGCGTGACCAACCGAGCGGCGGCCACCAGGTGGGCGCTCGAGCACGAGGTGGCCGGCCAAGATGGGGGCCCGGAATGAGGAGGTCTCCTCATGTGCCCGGGGACTCATCGGCGCAGTGTTCCTCCTGATCCAGCCGACAAGTGCTGGCGAGAGAGGGAGAGAACGATGATCTTGGCAACCACGAAGGTGAAGGACCTGGACCACTTCCTGGAGGTCTACGGCACGGCCGGCGCCGACAAGCGCGGGTCGCACGGGTCGAAGGGCTCCACCGTCTACCGCGACCCGATCGAGGAGGACCGGGTCTGGGCGGTCTTCGACTGGGACGAGGAGGGCTGGACCGCGTTCGCCACCGACCCCGAGACCCCCGGGATCATGCAGGAGGCCGGCCACCTCGGTCGCCCGTCGC
Organism: Nocardioides dilutus; assembly: GCF_054779555.1. NCBI lineage: Bacteria > Bacillati > Actinomycetota > Actinomycetes > Propionibacteriales > Nocardioidaceae > Nocardioides > Nocardioides dilutus. The sequence continues at coordinate 187,885 of NZ_BAAGYA010000002.1, forward strand.
TGGGGCAGTTCCTCGGAGCCTTCCCGGCCTAGCTGCCTGTGGATGACCGGTCGCGTGCTCGCCGCGATGTCGGCAGTGTCGGAGCATGCCGAAGTCACGCAAGCGGAAGCCACGTCGCAAGCCCACCCCGCCACGGCGTCGCCGGGTCGCCACCGTGCGGCCCGGCCAGGACGTCGACCACCTGATCACCGAGGACGACGTGGAGCTGCTGCGCGCCGAGATCGACGCCGGCGCGCGCGGCGACGCGTTGGCGGCGTACAACTTCCAGCAATCGGGTCTGCAGGTGGAGGGAGGGCGCTATCCCTTCATGCTGCGCGAGCTGGTGGTCCTCGGTGAGGAGGCACCGCCGTGGATGTATTCCCGCTGGTGCCTCGACCTCGCCTATCGCTGGATGCTGGTCGAGCACGACACTCGCGTCGATGACGCAGTCAAGCAGCTCATGCTCATGGCCCACTGGGACCTCGCCGAGCCGCTGCTCGACGACCCGGTTGCGTTCGCCGAGCTCGGCACGCGCATCGCTGCGGGGGACCGACTGTGCGAGGAGCTCGCACTGCACGAGTACGGCGGGATCTACGACTACATCGACATCAAGGCCGAGAACGGCCTGCTCGACCGATGCGACCACGTCGTCGAGTGGGCCTTTGCCGAGCTCGGCGGCTACGTCATCAAGGACGCCGTCGGGCCGCTCCTGCGCGTCGTGGATCTCGCGGACAACGGCGAGATCGAGGTGCTCAACATCGGCGCGCTCGCCGACCGCGAGCGTGACGAGCCGGTGATCGGTCGGCTCGGGCCCATCTCGTCCGGGCCGGGGCTCATGTTCCAGAAGCGTCCGATCTCGGTCGACCTCGAGACGGCGCAGGGAGTGGCCAACAGCGACGGACCACAGGACGACTGGCCGCTGTGGGTGCCGGCGGTCACCAACGGCTGTCACCAGGGTCGGCTGCCGTCCGGCTTCTCGGTGGTCAACCACACGCTCTACTCAAGCGACATCCTGCCGATGGACCCTGAGCTGGCCGACCACCTCGACGAGCACGAGCCGCCGGGGCGGCTGGTCGAGCTGCGCGCGGCCGGGCTCGACGACTTCGTGGCGAACGGCGTGATGCTGGCGGAGTTCGCGCTCATCGCCGTCGAGGTGTCCGGCGCGGACGCCGTCAGCGCGGTCGGGCCACACCTGGCGACCGTGCTGGTGGAGCCACGGGTCGTCGAGGCGCTGCGGCTGCACTGCGTGGCGCCCGAGCACGAGCACCACTGGGACATCCTGGCGGCGGGATCGATCGAACCCGTCCGCAGCCGGTGCACCGAGCTGGCTCGGCTCTGTCGTGAGGCGGCGTGAGGGCCAGTGCATGCATAATGCAAGCATGCCGTCCATCACCATCCGCGATGTCCCGGCCGACGTCCGCGACAAGCTCGCGGCCCGCGCTGCCGCGGAGGGACGGTCGATGCAGCAATACCTCGTGAAGGAGCTGACGCAACTGGTCGACCGACCGTCCAACCAGGAGATCTTTGCTCGAGCGCAACGGCGGGCCCGGCGGGCCGGCTTGAACATCACCACCGAGGAGATCCTCGATGCCTTGAAGGCTGACCGACGATGATCGTCATCGACGCTTCGGTCGTGCTCGCCGCGAGCGTCGACGACCCCAGCCACGGTGATTGGGCCGTCGGAGTCCTTCAGGAGAGCGGTGCCGCGCCGCATGCCTTGCCTGCGGAGGTCGCGAACGTGCTGAGAAGGCTGGAGTCGGGCGGCCAAGTGGACCGTAGGACGGCAGCAGCCACGTTGAACGACGTGATCGGAGCCGACGTCGAGCTGTGGCCGTTCGCGCCGTTCGCGAAACGCGTCTGGGAGCTGCGGGGTGCGGTGACGGCATACGACGCCTGGTACGTCGCCCTCGCCGAAGCTCTCGAGCTCCCGCTCGCCACGCTCGACCGGCGGCTCGCCACAGCCAACGGACCACGCTGCGAGTTCGTCGTCCCTGACTAGCTCAGTCGACGAGGTCGCGCGGCACTACAGCGAGCGGGAACGGCTCGTCGGTCGACCATGAGTCGCCGCCGGCGACGGCGGCCACCTCGGCGTACTGACCCTTGTCGACGCGCCACGCGGTCAGCGAGGTCTCACGGGTCTCGTCGCCGGGGTCGACCACCCAGTAGTGCGGGCAGCCGGCCTCGGCGTAGATCTGCCTCTTGCGGACCAGGTCGCTGCGGCGGGTGGAGGGGGAAAGCACCTCGACGACGAGCAGTGGCGGAGCAGGCAGACCGCGCGGGGTGAGGTCGGCCTTGCGGGCGACCACGACATCGGGTTGGGCCACGGTGTGGTCGCTCAGCGTCACGTCGTAGGGCGCCGTGCGGACCCGCAGATCCGACGGGCAGGCAGCCTTCAACAGCACGATCAGGTTGACGACGATCGCCTGGTGCCGGTCGCCCGGCGCGGCGGTCACCAGGATCTCGCCGTCGAGCAGCTCATAGCGGCGGCGGTCGTCATGGGCGATGACCTCGAGGTCGGTCGACGTCAGCTTGCGGTCGGAGCGGATCCAGATCGCGCCGTCGTCGAGCTCGTAGGAGAGGCCGAAGCCGGGCATGGCCTCGAGGTCGCTCCGGGTGAGCTCGTTGCCCGGCAGGGTCGCCATGTCTTCCATGGTGCCTCACATCACCGGTGACTCTGCGGGGACGAGAGCCGGGGTGCTGCCGGCGTCGTAGGTCATGAAGTCGAGCCAGCCGTGCTCGGTCACGAGGACGAGCTGCATCGTCCAGAGGTCGGCGAGGTGGTTGGCGTAGCGGTCGGCGGTCAGCCACATCGACTCGTTGGGTCCGAAGACGCAGAGCCCGCGTCGCACGACGACGAGCACCGGGGTGTGGGTGGGGCGCTTGCCCCGGACCCACGGGATCGACCAGCTCTCGACGACCTTGCGCAGCTCCTCGCGCGGGGCGTCGTCGTCGAAGATCTCCGCGGGTGTCCTCAGGGTGTCGACCCGGACGATCTGCTGGGTCCGCGACACGTCGGCCACCAGGGCCAGCTGCGCGGTGCCCTCGGTCAGGACGACGCGCTCGGCGATGTCGCGGACGAGCTGGGCGGGGTCGCGGACGTCGTACTCGTGTCTGGTCATGAGCCGACCATCGTGCACAGCCCTCGAGGGTGCACTCGGTCATCCACAGGTGTGGCCACCGCGGCCCCAGGTGCCTCGATGTGCGCGCAAGGTGGGTGCATGGGATACACGACAGATTTCATCGGCCACATCGACATCGAGCCCGCCCTCAACCAGGACGAGATCGAATACCTCACTGCGTTCAGCGAGTCGCGCCGCTACGACCGGGTGGACGGGCCCTACGCCGTGCCCGGCAACCCGTCTGCGGAGAACCAGGCAGGTCGCGCGGATGTCGACATCGATCGCTACAACCGCCCGGGTCGCGGCCAGCCGCAGCTGTGGTGCCAGTGGGAGCCGTGCTGGACCGGGTGCTGCCTGTCATTCGACGGGCGGGAGAAGTTCTATGAGCCGGTCGCGTGGCTGCGCTACCTGATCAACCACTTCCTGCGGCCGGGCGCCATCGCATCAGAGTCCGGGCTGCCGGCGTTCGAGCACTTCACCTTCGACCATCGGCTCGAGGGCATGGTCGTCGGCTGCCGCCGCGACACGAAGCGGCTGTTCGCCATCACCGTGACCGACAACGAGGTCCGTGAGGAGGAGCTCAGGAGAGGCCTCAGCGAGTACGCCCGCCGCCCGCCGCTGCCCTACGAGGCCGCGATCGACCGATTGGCGGCCCAGGCACGACCGCGACGCTGGCGGCGTACGCCGGCGGGCGAGCAGTCAGGGGTCGTCGACCTCGCGGGGCGACGGGCGTCAGGTGACTGAGCCCGACCGGGAGCTAAAGCTGACGGGGTTCCGGCGCGTCCCGCGGTCGATCCAGCAGCAGTATGATCCGAGTATGAGCGACGGGAAGGTGCGCAAGACGCTGACCCTCGACCCGGACATCGTCGAGGTGCTGGGCTCGGACCCTGCGGCTCTGTCGGCCACCGTCAACGCCCTGCTGCGCGAGGAGGTCGAGCGGCGCAAGCGGCGCGCCTCGCTCAAGGAGCTCGTCGAGGAGCTCGAGGCTGACTACGGCCCCGCGGATCCCGACGAGGTGGAGCGAATCCGCGCCCTGATGCAGGAGGCCGAGGCGGAGATCGCCGGCGCGTGACCGTCGTGCTCGATTCAGAGGCGCTCTCGGCCGTAGCGAGAACCGGGACCAGGGCGGCCTCGACGGCCACGGCCGTGAACATGCTGCGAGCGGCCCTTCTCCAGGAGGAGGAGATCCTGGTGCCGGCCGCCGTTCTGGCCGAGCTGTATCGCGGACATCCGCACGACCAGGTCGTCGATGCCTGTCTCAACCGTTTCCCGGCCATCGTCGTGGTGGACACGGATCGCGCTCTGGCGCGCGAGATCGGCCACGTCCTCGCCCGGGCCGGGCGCGGGTCAGCAGATCACGTCGACGCCTCAGTCGTGGCTGTGGCCGCACGCACCGGACCCGCCTTGATCGCCACCGCGGACGCCGCAGACATCACTGCTCTGGCCGCGGGAATGCGTGGGGTGCGGGTCCTCCAGATCTAGCTCCCACAGGTCAGGAGCTGTCTCAGGCGTCTGTCGGCGGCGTCGGCGTCGGGCGCACAGGCCGCGGCGACTGCGGACTTTTCGAAAGGCGATCCGCGCTTACGATGGCGACAACCCCCTCCACCGACGCAACACTCACGCATTCGGGAGCACCGATGAGCCACAACCTCCGCATCCTCCGCAGCCTGTCGGCGACCGGCGTCGCCGCCGCCCTGATCGTCGGGTTCGCCCCGGCCGCCCACGCCGCCCAGACCAAGCGCGTCGTCGAGGACCCGGTGGAGCCGGGCAAGGCCTACGACATCGTCAAGGTCGTCCTGAGCAGCCAGAAGACCAGCACCACCAAGGCCAAGGTGGTCGTGAAGCACGGCCGCGAGGTCGAGGTCGGCGACGCGATCGACCTCTGGCTCAACATCGACGCCGACGCGCAGCCCGACATCCACCTGTCCGGCGACTCCTTCTCCGAATACCAGGTCTTCCAGACCACCTCGTTCAACACCGAGGACGACGGCAAGGAGATCACCAAGCGCGGCTGCATGGACCTGAAGATGACCGGCTTCAAGTCGATCGTCAGGTTCGAGCCGAAGTGCCTCAAGGCAGGTCCGAAGTTCGCGGTGTCGGTCAAGTCGTGGCGCTCGGACAAGCCGGCCGGCAAGGCTGACTACGTCCCGGCGGCGGGCAAGTTCACCAAGAAGGTGCTGAGCGGCCCGCTCTCCTGACGACGCGCCGTCGGGCCGGGGGTCAGTCGCCCAGGATCCCCGGCGCGGCGGCGTAGAAGTCCGCCAGCGAGGCCGGCGTCCGCTCGATCGGCGCCTTGACCTGCGGCGTGGCCGACGGCAGTGGGGCCGCGACGTCCTCCGGGGTCTCGCCGGCGGCGACCTGGACGAGGCGGTCGGCGGCGATCTCGGTGTAGGGCGCCAGCAGCTCGTTGTCCTCGGTCACGCCGATGCTGAGCAGCATCACCATCGTGATGTTGCTGTCGATCCGGGCGATCGCGAAGCCGACGCCGAGGGGAATGTTCTGCCCGTCGAAGGACCAGCTGCCGCCGCCGACCATGTCGAACTGGTCGTCGACGTCCCCGGTGGCCGGGTCGGTGTCGACGGTGACGTCGATGACGGTGGTCTCGGTGCCGTCCTCGGACGCGTCCTCGAAGTGGGTGCACTCGCCGATGTCCGCGTAGAGCGCTTCGAAGGCCGCCTCGGCGGTCGCCTCGTCGCCGAACGAGCTGACCACGCTGGTGACCGCCATCAGCCGGACGTCGTCGAACATCCAGTAGTCGATGTCGGCGTCCCCGAGCGACAGGCCCTCGGGGTCCAAGCGGTCCTCGAACGACACGTCGGACTCGCAACCGGTCGCCGTCGTCGCGCCGGGGTTGTCGGGGTCGTCTGCCTCGTCGGACGACGGGTCGGCCTCGAAGGCGGCGCCCAGGTTGCCCTGTGAGAGCAGTGCGAGCTCGGCGCGCGCGTCGTCGAGGACGGCGAAGGACGCCGTACGCGGGGTGAGTCGCGGCGACTCCTCGGTCGCGACGTCGGGCTTGCGGTCGCTGCCGTCGCTCGTCGTCTCCTCGCCGCAGGCGGTCAGCAGCCCGCCGGCGAGGACGAGGGCGGGGAGGACGCGGTGGAGGCGGGTACGACGCACGGGGCAAGTGTGAAGGATCGGGCTGGTGCAGACCAGCGCCTGACGCATTCCGGCGTTCCGCGGACGAGCAGGGCCGTCCCCTCCTACGGTGGCCCTGAAGCACTTTTCGGGAGGCCCCGATGGGGGACAAGTACGCCATGGACAGGTCGCGGCACCGCCGACCGGTGCCACCCCGCCTGCCCCTCGTCGGGGACGCCGACGCACGGCGGGTGGAGGCTCAGCTGCGGACGACGCACGCCCTCGACGAGCTCGACCCGAACGTCTGGACGGTCATCAAGGACCTCGAGTGGCCGGGAGGCCGCTACGGGCACGTCGACCACGTCGTCGTCGGACCCTCGGGGGTCTACGTCATCGAGACCAAGCCCTGGAGCGGCGACGTCAGCGTCTACGGCGAGCGCCTCCGCTACGAGGGGACCACCCAGGACTCGGTCGTCGCGTCCTTGACGGAGGCAGCGGCCGCGGTCGCCCTGCTGACCCCCGGAGTGCCGCAGCGGCTGGTCAAGCCGGTCCTGTGCGTGGCGGGCGCCGAGGGCCTGGACGCCCAGGTCGACGGGCTGCTGGTCGTCTCGACCGACAACCTGGCGGCTGTGCTCGAGTCGCGGGTCCACAGCATGTCGACCCACCAGATCACCATCGCCTCCGGCCAGCTGCACCACCACCTGCAGGACCGAGGCCTGGTCAAGGTTGCCGCGCGAGCCGGCCATCGCGAGGTCAAGCAGGCCAACCGGCGCGACTCCCGGCCGATGCGCGGCGTACCGGTGATCCGGATCGCGATCGCCGTCTGGTTCGCCGCGACGCTGATCCTCTCGCCGCATGCGTTCGCCGACACCTTCGAGACCATCCAGAACACGATCGAGGAGAAGATCGTCAACCGCTGACGCGGCTACCCTCCGCCTGGTGACACCTGAGGCCGCTCGTGCACTGATCGAGGCCGAGCGGCGGCGCACCGAAGCCCGCCTCGCGCAGCTGCGCGACGACCATCGCGGGTTCGTCGAGGCTTCGCGCGACACCAACGCCGACGACGAGCACGACCCGGAGGGCGCCACGATCGCGTTCGAGCGCTCCCAGGTCGGCGCGCTCGTCCGGCAGGCCGAGGCACATCTCGCCGAGCTCGACGCGGCTCGCGACCGCGTCGCGCTCGGAACCTACGGCGTCTGCGAGCGCTGCGGCACGGCCATCCCGGACGGCCGCCTCGAGGCCCGCCCGACGGCGCGGCTCTGCGTGGCGTGCGCGTGACTGTGTGAGATGGCCGGTCAGCTGGCCGGTGCGCCCATCGACTTCCAGTAGTCGTTGAGCGCGCCGTTGGTCTTGACGAACCACACGATCGGGCCGATGAGGATCAGCATGCCCGGGAAGTACCACAGGCCGGTCGCGGCGCTCACCGGCTTGGGCTTGCCCTGTCGCTCGTAGAGCCCACCCACCTCGTTGGAGGTCAGGTAGGGCATCACGAAGCCCACGAACAGCCCGAGGAGCAGGGCGACCACGCCGCCGAGGCCCTGGCCGCTGTGCCGCTTCATCTCCTCGTGCGTGGAGTAGAACCAGTAGAGGGAGTAGAACCCGAGGGTCACGATCAGGAGCAGGATGCACATGCCCGTGCCCCTGACCTTGCCGACCTGGCCGCTCTGGGGTGCGGCGTTGGCAGGCGGTGCGGCGGCGTACGCCGGGGTCGCGGGCGGTGTCGCCTGGTCCGCCGGCGGCGCGGCGGGAGTGGTGGGCTGGGTGGGGTCTGGGGTCTCGGTCACGTCCGGACAGTACGCCGACCCGGGCCGCTGTGGGGGCAAGGCGCGGGGTCGGTACGGTCGGAGTCGTGGCCGAGGACTACTGCGACCTGTGTGACCTGCCGCTCAGCACGTGCATCCACGGGATGCCCGCACCGCCGCCCGTCGCGGCCCCAGCCCCTCGCACGCCACGCGCGCCACGGGCGACCGCGACCCGCAAGCCATCGGTCCGCACGACGACCACGAAGCCGAGCCCCGTGCGCAAGCGGACCGAGCAGGAGACGTTCCGTCCCTACATCGTGCAGCTGCTCATGGACGAAGGGGCGCTGGAGACCGCCGAGGTCATGGAGCTGCTCGAGGAGCGGATGGCCGAGGTGCTGCTCGAGCGTGACCGCCAGAAGGCACCCACCGGCGAGGTCCGCTGGCACACCGCCGCCCGCGCCGAGCGCAAGGCGATGATCGACGAGGGGCTGATCGTCCCCGCTCAGCCCGGGATCTGGCAGCTGACCGACCGCGGGCGCGCTGTCTCTTACTGAGCCTCGGGTTGAGCCTGGGGTTCGGGAGTCAGCACCCGGATCTCGGCGCCGAGCCGAGCGCCACGGAGCAGCTCGAGGTCGTCGCCCGACCAGAACTTCCCCGGGTCGTAGTAGTTCGTCGGCCGGTCCGCGCCGAGCAGCCCCATGGCGGCGTACGACGCGGCGACGACCTCGGCGCAGTAGGCGAGCTCGGCACCGGCGACCCGGCGGGCCTTGCCGCGCGCCACGCGTCCGATCAGCTTGGCCGTCGACGGGAAGGGCGTGCCGTCCATCGTCGCGATGGTGCGCAGCAGCTGGTCCTCCATGTCCTTGGTGACCGTCACGTCGAGCTGGCGCAGCCAGGCCTCCTGGCCGTAGCGGCCGGTCCACTGCACCACCGCCTCGCGGAGGTCATGCAGCTGAACCCCACGGTGGTGCTGCCCGGCCCAGACGTCGAGGAGACCCTTGCCCAGCTCGGCGTGCCACATGAGCGGCGGCATGTCGTCGAGGACGACGGCCATCCCCACGTGGTTGACCGGCGCGTTGGTGAGCAGCCGGATCGCATGGTCGGCGACCGAGCCGCCGCGGAAGATCCAGACGTCCCCGGTCCGGGTGATCTCGCAGGCGTGGTCGAGGGTCAGGCGCGACTCGGCACGAGGCGGCAGGGTCATGGCACGATCATCGCGTGAGTCTGTGGAAGTGGCTCGGACTGGCCGGGGTCGCGGGCGTGGCGGCCACCGGCGTGGTCATCGCCCGCGACCAGCGCAAGCGGGCCGCGCTCACCCCCGACGAGGTGCGCGAGCGGCTGCACGCCCGAGTGAACGATGCGAGCGAAGCGAGCAAGTGAACGACGGTGGTCGAGGAAGGCGCGCAGCGCCTGTCTCGAGACCTCCGCAGCGAAGGCACCTGGGGTGACCCGGCGGTTGGTGGCGTCCCAGCGCCGGCTTGCGTGGTCTCGAGACGGTCGCTGCGCGACCTCCTCGACCAGCGCCGCCTCGTAGGCTCGCTGCGCTCGCCTCCCTCGGCTTGTCGGCGCGCCGTCGTACGGTCCTGACCCATGGACCTGCGTGACGCCTACGCCCTCGCCGAGCACCTGCTCGCGCGACACGGGCTGCACGACTGGCAGGTGGCCTATGACAACGCCAAGCGGCGGGCGGGCGTGTGCCGCTACCGCGACAAGACGATCGGGCTGAGCGCACCGCTCACGGCGCTGCACTCCGACGACGACGTGCGCGACACGATCCTCCACGAGATCGCCCATGCGCTGGCCGGCCCCGAGCACGGTCACGACGCCCACTGGCGCCAAGTGGCGATGAGCATCGGCTCCACCGGCGAGCGGTGCGTCTCGACCGACTCGCCGCGGGTGGCGGCCGCGTGGCTGGGGGTGTGCTCGGCCGGCCACACCCAGGAGCGTCACAAGCGGCCCGAGCGGGTGACGACCTGCGGCACCTGCTCCAGCCGGTTCGACCTGACCCACCTCTACGAGTGGACCCACCACGGGCGCCCCGCCGAGATGCACCCCAACTACGTCGCCGAGCTCGAGCGGCTCCGCGCCGGCAAGTACGTCGTCCTCCTGCCGGTCGGCTCACGGGCCCGGGTCACCGTGGCCGGCGACTTCCACGGGGTGGTCGGCCGGATCGTCAAGCGGGGCCGCACCTCCTACCACCTGCGCGCCGGGCGCCAGGTCGTGCGCGTGCCGTTCGCCTGGGTCGAGCCGGCCAGATGAGCGTGACCTCTCCGGGAGTCCTGCGTTGTTCATGCCGTACGACGCAGGTGTCTCCCGGGCGATCTCGGACCGATCGGGGACATCCGGTGATGGCGACTCGACCCCTCCCGGGGAGGCCGAGCTGCCTTCTCCGGATGCCGGTTCGCCCAGGGAGACGCCGCGTTTCTGGGGATCGAAACCTCTGCCTAACCACCGGTGCTGGGCACTAGGGTTCGTGCCGTGACCGACCGCCGCCAGGCGATCTCGCTCGTCGAGGCCGCTCTCAAGTCAGGCCGCATCGTGCAGGCCGACCACGACATGCGCATCGACCAGATCAAGAACGCGTCGAGCGACCACGACTTCGACATGATCGTCCGCGACCTCCTGCCTGCAGCCGGGGCCGCAGCCGTCACCGCGCCGACCGTGACCGCCGGCGCGCCCCCTGCGGGTGGCCAGCCCCCGTGGCCCCTGGTCAACTACGGCCCGGGCCAGAGCGTCCCCGACAGCGCGGAGCTCCAGGCGTTGACCAAGACGGGCGGCAAGGCCATCGGCGGCATCATCGCCGTGGTCGTCCTGATCAGCGTGATCGTGCCGATCGCCGGAGTGATCATCGGGCTGGTGAGCGCCAGGGACACCTTCGACGAGATCAACTTCGGCCAGCCGGTCGACGAGACGACCTACCTCCCAGGCCAGGAGCCGGGCGAGAACGGCGTCAACGTGCTGAGGGCCCAGGGCTACGACGACCTGGTGGCCGCCCTCTCCGAGGAGACCGGCTCGACGATGGTGTTCAGCGCGACTCTCTACCCGCGCTACGCCGTCCTGTCGGTGCCGGAGCAGGAGACCGGCAAGCGCTACCGCAGCTACTACTGGGACGGCCGCACCCTGGTCGCCAACGACATCAAGAGCACCAGCGACGCGCCGCGCATCGACCTCGCGAGCGTCGACCCCGACGTGATGGTCACGCTGGTCGAGGACGTCCGCGGCCGTGTCGAGGACCCGATCAGCTGGTACGCCAACCTCGACTCGATCGCCTCAGAGGGCCCGCGGATGTCGGCCTACGCCACCAACGACTACGGCGAGGGCGCCTACGTCGTCGCCACGCTCGAGGGCGAGATCCTCTACGAGAGCGAGTACGGCAAGTAGGGGGACGGGTACCTCCCGCTCGTGCCACTCGACCACCCGGTCGTCGTGATGGGCGTGTCCGGTGCGGGGAAGTCAACCGTGGGGGCTGCGCTCTCCGGTCGGCTGCGGGTCCCCTTCGAGGACGGCGACGACCTGCACCCCAGCGCCAACATCGCGAAGATGGCGCGTGGCGAGCCGCTGGACGACGACGACCGCCGGCCGTGGCTCGACCGCGTGGGTGAGTGGCTGCGCGACCATGCCGACGGCGGCGTGATCGCCTGCTCGGCGTTGAAGCGGACCTACCGCGACCAGCTGCGCGGCCACTGCCCGCCCGTCGAGTTCCTGCTGTTGCAGGGCAGCCGCGAGGTCATCGAACGCCGTCAGGCCGGGCGGCCCGGACACTTCATGCCCGCCGCGCTCCTGGCTTCCCAGCTCGCCGCGTTGGAGCCCTTGTCGCCGGACGAGCGCGGGCTCGCGGTTGGCGTCGACCAGTCGGTCGATGACGTCGTGGCGGCCTACCTTGCCTACGCCAGCGAGTAGACGTACCTGCTCGACGGCACCAGGTCGAGGTCGCGGTCCGCGCCGAACCGCGCCACGCTGGTCATGAGTCGGGTGAACCGGTCGTTGAGCTCGGTGTCGTCACCGCCGCTGCCGTAGAACGCGTGCATGTCGGTCATCGCCCCGCTCGGGAACAGCTCCTCGACCAGCGCGTCGACCCGCGGCGCGTCCTCGGTGACCGGGCCGACGACGACGTTCTGCACGTAGCCGAAGGTCGCCTGCGTGGCGATCGCCACGGGCGTGTGGTCGACCAGCCAGTTGTGCCTCCACTCGTCCACGCTCAGCTCGTCGGGCCGGCGCAGCACCGCGACGTTGGCCAGCGCGTCCGTCCGCTCACCATCGGCGACCTCCGGCGGCGGGATCGGCAGCCGCTCCTCGACCTCCCAGCCGGCCAGCCGTGAGGTGACCGTCGCCAGGACGTCCGTGACCGGGGCCGCGTCACCGTCGGTCCAGACGCTGACGATCGCGCCGATTGGCTCCTCGAAGGTCGGGATCCGCATCGCCGGGGCGACCGCCTCGTCGTCCACGTTGACCTGCAGGCGGTTGGCGCCGGCCGCTGCGAGCCGGGTGTGCAGGCCGGGGTCGCGCAGCGCTGCGGCCAGGTCGTCGCCCCAGGCGGCGTACATCAGCTTGGTCGTCTGCTCGGTCACGCGGTGACCGTATCGGGGCCGGCCGCCGTCCACAGGGTCCGGGCGCCCTGGCCTGTCCACAGCCATGCGGGGCTGGCGGTTCGACACGTCGGTGGTCGCGGAAAGCCTCTGAGACCAGGAACCGAGAGCTCCGGAGGTCTCCCATGTACGACGCCGCCGATGACTGCGAGCGCATCAGCATCACCCCGCCGCTCGACCAGCGAGAAGCGGAGCTGGTGGGCGGGCTGGCGGGCGCGGGAGCCGGCCCACGCCGCGTGTGGCCGGGGCAGCCGAGCCCTCGGTCCCCGTGGCTGCCGTGCCTCGACGGCTGCTGCCTGGTGCTGGAGTGCCGCCCCAACCTGGCGCCGGCCGCGGACCCGGCGACCTGGCTGCGGTTCCTGATCCGCGAGGTGCTGGCGCCGCGGGCGGCGCAGGCACGCGCGCGGGCTGACCGGGTCGGTTTGCCAGGCGGTCACCGGCTGCAGGGGCGGGTGCTGCTCGACGTCGACCGGCCGCGCCCGAGGTTGGTCGTGGTCAGCAGCAACCGGGTGCGGGAGATAGCGCTCGACGAGGAGCTGTTCCCGGTGGAGCGGCCACCCAGACGCGCGCCGGGGGAGGTGGTGTCACTGGAGAGGGCGGTGCGACCCGGGAGGGAGGGTCAGCGTGCCGACCGATAGACCTCGAGGGTCCGCTCCGCGATCGCCGCCCAGCTGAACGCCTCGATGGCTCGCTGCCGGCCGGCCCGGCCCATGGCCGCGGCTCGGTCGGGGTCGGAGACGACCTGGTTGAGCGCGGCGGCGAAGTCGGCGACGTAGCGGTCCGGGTCGAGGGGGGTGCCGGTGCCGTCACTCGCCTGGTCGATCGGCACCAGCCGGCCGGTCTGGGCGCCTTCGGACGCCCCGAGCCCGGAGTGTGGGTCGACGACGACCTCGGGGATCCCGCCGGTGGCGGTGGCCACCACCGCGGTCTCGCAGGCCATCGCCTCGAGGTTGACGATGCCGAGCGGCTCGTAGATCGACGGGCAGGCGAAGACCGTGGCAGCGCTGAGCAGGGCGACGACGTCGGCGCGCGGCAACATGTCGGGAATCCACACGACGCCGTCCCTGGTCGTGCGGAGCCCCTCGACCAGCCCCGCCACCTCGGCCTCGATCTCGGGGGTGTCGGCCGCGCCGGCGCAGAGCACCACCTGGACCTCGGGCGGCAGCTCGGCGACGGCGCGCAGGAAGAGGGGCAGCCCCTTCTGGCGGGTGATCCGACCGACGAAGACGACCGAGGGCCGGTCGGGGTCGACCCCGTGGCTGCGGACCCGGTCGGGGTCGTCGACGGGCGACCAGAGCTCGGTGTCGATGCCGTTGTGCACGACCTGGACGCGGTCGGGGTCGACGTCGGGATAGGAGTGCAGCACGTCGTGCCGCATCGCGGCTGACACGGCGATCACGGCGGCGGCGGACTCGTAGGCGGTGCGCTCGACCCAGGACGACACCGCGTAGCCCCCGCCGAGCTGCTCGGCCTTCCACGGCCGCATCGGCTCGAGCGAGTGCGCGGTGACGACGTGCGGCACGCCGTGCAGCAGGGCGGCGAGGTGGCCGGCCATGTTGGCATACCAGGTGTGCGAGTGCACCAGGTCGGTGCCGGCGCAGCCGTCGGCGATGGCGAGGTCGACGCCGAGGGTCTTCAACGCGCCGTTGGCGTCGGCCAGCTCGGCCAGGTCGGCGTACGACGCCGTGCCGACCTCGTCGCGTGGGCCGCCGAAGGCGTGCACCCGGGTCTCGACGTCGTCACGAGCCCGCAGGGCCCGGACCAGCTCGGCCACGTGCACCCCCGCGCCGCCGTAGATCTCGGGCGGATACTCCTTGCTGAGGATGTCCACGCGCATACCCCGGACGCTAGTCCAGATCAGCAGGCGTCGGCGTAGGTCCCCATGGTCATCTCAGGAGCCTCGATGGGCAGGGCGCCCGGCCGCTTGAGGGTGTAGTAGCGGATCCAGTCCATCTGCATCCAGGTCGGTCGCATCGAGGCGCCGTCGACGGCCTGCATCCGGAACTGTGGCCGGAACTTCACGTTCGACAGCGCCTCGGGGCGGCGTTCGGTGTGCACGACGAGCGTGTCGACGAACCACGAGATGTGGTCGTCGGTCACCTCGATCGCGAAGGTGTGGAACCAGCCCTGGGTGAGGGGCAGGACCCGCGAAAACGAGAACTCGTTGTTGGGCAGGGTTCGCACCGCACCGGTCGCCTGGAGCTCGTCCTGGGCGTAAGACGCGATCACGATGCTCTTGGCACCGCAGCGGTACTTCTTGTTGGGGACCAGCTCCCAGAAGACCCGGTAGGGCGTCCCGACGGTCCGGTTCTTCTCCCACACCCGGACCCGGGCCTCTCAGCGGCCGACCTTGGCCTTCTGAGTGGTCGGGGTCGCGGTCACGGTGCCGGAGCTCGGGTAGGCCATCAGCGTCAGCATCCCGTTGCGGGTGACCACGTCGCCGCCGGCGCTGGTCGCCCAGTCCTCGCGCAGCGGGTTGACCTCGAACTCGTCCTTCCACGCCTCGACGCCCCAGCGGAACAGCTTGGCCGCGTTGGTCGGGTAGGTGTAGACCGGCGTGGGCGGGTAGGCGTCGGCCTTCTGAGTCCCTGCCGGTGCCGCTGCCGGTGCCGCGACGGTGGACGATGAGGTCGCCACCAGTGCGAGCAGGAGCAACGCCAGCGCGGAGCGGCGTACGGACGCGTGCATGTCCTTCACGGTAAGCACGCGCGCCGGGTCGCGGACCAGTTCGGCCAATCCAGGGACAGGCCCCCGGAGGTTTGTTAGCAGGGGTCCTTGTAGACGCCCTTCTTCATCCGCGGTGCCTTGATCGACTTCGCCCCGGGCCGGGAGAGGTCGTAGTGGCGCACCCAGTCCATCTGCAGCCAGGTCGTCCGGTGCTTCTCGCCCGTGGCGCCCTGGAGCCGGAAGCGCGGCCGGTACTCGATGCCGGTCAGCGCGTCCTTGCGCCGCTCGGTGTGGATCACCTTGGTGTCGACGAACCAGGAGATGTGGTTCTTGGTGATCTCGATGGCGTAGGTGTGGAACCAGCCCTGGTGCAGGGCCAGCCGCTTGCTGTAGCTGTATTGCGTCTTCTCGGGCACGCGGACCGCGCCGGTCACCCGGCGGTCCTGGCTGCGGTACGACGCCAGCACGATGTTCTTCGCGCCGCACTGGTAGTCCGAGGTGGGGATGAGCTCCCAGTAGGCCCGGTAGCGGCGGCCGTTGTGGTTGGTCTCCCTGATCCGGACCCGGGCCTCCCAGCGCCCGTAGCGCGCCTTCACGCTGTTGGCGGCGGCGGTGACCCGGTCGTTCTTGCCGGTCGCGATCACGGTGAGCATCCCGCTCTGGGTCTTGACCCGGCCCTCCTTGCTGGCCACCCAGTCCTTGCGGAGGCCGCCGACCTCGAACTCGTCGGTCCACTTCGGCTTGCCCCAGCGGTAGACGGTCCCCGCATTGGTCGGGTAGTGCACCGTCTGGTTGGGCGCGGGGATGTGGTCCAGCCGCACGCCGGCGCTCGACGGTGCGGCGGTGGAGGAGCCGCCGGCGGAGGCGGCGAGGAGGGCGGAGACGGCCAGGGCCAGGGTCACGAGAAGGACCACGGGACGGCGTAGAGCAAGAGGCATGCCTTCCACCAAAGCATGAGACGGCTGTCCAGGGCCAGTTGGCGACGGTTCCGGGGACCCGCCCGTGGTGGCTAGGTTGGCGGTCATGAGCACCCACCGCCCGAAGGTCCTGGCCATCGTGCTGGCGGGAGGGGAGGGCAAGCGGCTGATGCCGCTGACCGCGGACCGCGCCAAACCGGCCGTCCCGTTCGCCGGGATCTACCGGCTCATCGACTTCGCCCTCTCCAACGTCGTCAACAGCGGCTACCTGAAGGTCGTCGTGCTGACGCAGTACAAGTCGCACAGCCTCGACCGACACGTCAGCCAGACCTGGCGGATGTCCTCGATGCTCGGCAACTACGTCTCCTCGGTCCCGGCCCAGCAGCGCGTCGGCAAGCACTGGTACATGGGCAGCGCGGACGCGATCTACCAGTCGCTCAACCTGCTGCGTGACGAGGAGCCCGACATCGTCGTGGTGGTCGGCGCCGACCACGTCTATCGGATGGACTTCTCCCAGATGGTCGATCAGCACATCGACAGCGGTGCGGCGTGCACGGTCGCCGCGATCCGCCAGCCGATCAAGCTCGCCGACCAGTTCGGCGTCATCGACGTGCAGCCCGACGACCCGTCCCGGATCCGGGAGTTCCTCGAGAAGCCGACCGACCCCGTCGGCCTGCCCGACAGCCCCGGCGAGGTGCTGGCCAGCATGGGCAACTACGTCTTCACCGCCGACGCGTTGGTCGAGGCCGTCACCCGCGACTCCGAGACCCAGGGCTCCAAGCACGACATGGGCGGCGACATCGTCCCGGGGTTCGTCAGACGCGACCTGGCCGGCGTCTACGACTACAAGGACAACGACGTCCCCGGCTCCAAGGACCGCGACCGCGACTACTGGCGCGACGTCGGGACACTGTCGTCCTACCACGCGGCGCACATGGACGTCGTCTCGCCGCTGCCGGAGTTCAACCTCTACAACTTCGACTGGCCGATCTACACCTCCTACGGCCCGCAGCCGCCCGCCAAGCTGGTCCAGGGCGCCGACGGGACCCCCGCGCAGGTCGACGCCGCGGTGCTGTCACCCGGTGTGGTCGTCACCGGCGGGTCCGTCGGTCACTCCGTCCTGTCGCCGGCGGTGCGCGTCGAGAGCGGGTCCAGCGTCGAGGGCTCGGTGCTGCTCAACGGCGTGATCGTCGGCGAGGGCGCTCAGGTGCGCAACGCGATCCTCGACAAGAACGTCGTGGTGCCGCCCGGTGCGCGGGTCGGCTTCGACCCGGAGGAGGACGAGGCGCGCGGGTTCCTCGTGGAGGACGGGCTGACCGTCCTGGGCAAGGACCAGCCCTTCCCCGCTTAGATCACCCCCGCGGCCCGGGCGGCCTCGCCGTACGCCGCGGCCAGCGAGTCCACTGTGTCGTGCGCGTTGAGCCCGCTGGGGTTGGGCACCACCCACAGCTCGGATCCGGCCAGCGACTCGGGCTGCCGCCCGACCACGGCCTTCCGATGTCCGAACGCGACTCGGTAGGCCGTGATCCCGGCGACGGCGACGACCTTGGGCCGGGTGCGCTCGGCGGTCACCACGAGCCGTCGGCCGCCTTCGCGCAGCTCGTCGTCGGACAGCTCGTCGGCGCGGGCCGTGGCGCGGCGTACGACGTTGGTGATCCCGAGGCCGCGCCGGCGGAAGTAGTCGCGGTCCTGGTCGGTCATCCCGGCGGCCGGGTCGATCGGCCGCTCGATGATCCCGGCGCGCAGCAGAGCAGGGTAGAACCGGTTGCCGGGTCGCGCGAAGTGGGTCTGCACGGCCGCGGTCCACAGCCCCGGGTTGATGCCGACGAACAGCAGCCTGAGCGGTGAGCCGTCCTCCGGCAGCAGGTCGGGCACCTCCGCGTCGCGGAACGACTCGAGCTCGGCGCGGGTGAAGCGGGGCACGCGGGAAATGAGACCACGAGGCGCGTCGGAACCCATCCGGTTGGGCTACCGTCCCAGGGTCATGCGCAGAGCTCTCGGTGTCCTCGCCCTCATCGGCACCCTCGTCGTGGCCTCGTGCGGCGAGGAGGAGGCCGGTGAGGCGGACCAGGAGCCCAGGGGGGCGATCGCCTTCGAGCTGGTCGAGATGGTCACCGAGACCGCCGTCGGGGGGATGGTCTCGCCCGGCGCGGTCCCGCTGGCCGACGTCAGCGCGGTGCGCCAGTTCGCCGGTCAGTTCGACGACGACCGGATGGAGACCGCTCTCGTCCAGGTCATCGACAGCCTCGAGGTGCCGGACGACCAGGCGGCGTACGCCGCGGTCGTGGCGATCGGCTGCGAGGTACCGAGCGAGGTGACGGTCACCAGCACTGACACCGGCATCCTCATCCAGGCGGTCAAGACGACCAAGAGCCCCGTCGAGTGCTTCGCCCCGATGACCAGCGTCGCCGTGGTGCTCGTCGACGAGTCCGTCGTCGGCTAGGGAGTCGGCGGCGGAGTCGGCGGTGGCGGTGGCGGTGGCGTGGCCGTCGGGTCGTAGAACACCTCGAGGCCGTTGGGCACCCACCGCTGATGGCCGTCCGAGGGGGAGTTGAGGACCTTGGTCTTGCCGTTGGGACGCAGCGCGACCATCGTCGAGGAGCCGCCGCCGTCGAGGTTGAGGGCCTCGTCCGCGCCGAGATACTCCATCAGCTTGGCCAGCTCCACCATCGTGTAGCCGCGGCTGTTGTCCTGCCGGCCGTCGATGACCAGCAGGAAGATGACGCCGGTGTCGTAGTCGATGCCGACGGCGGTGCGCGGGTGCATCTCGCGGTCGTCGCGGGCCTTGCGCACGCCGTCGCGGATCAGGAAGACGTTGCCGGTGATCGCCATCTTGGGCCGCGGGGTGAGCCGTGACTTGACGGTGATCGGTGTGCCCTTCTTGAGTCGCCGCAGCTGCCTGGCGCCCTCGTCGCGCCCGATCAGGATCTTGCCCTTCACCTTGAGCGACTTGGGGAAGGTCTTCCGCTTCTCGGTCACCACGCCGTTCTTGACGACGACCATGCGCACCTTCTGCTTCTGCCCGTCGGTGACTTGGTAGCCCTTCAGCATCCCCCACTTCTCGGTGTAGAGCCCGACCCCGCCCTGGCGCACCGAGGGGGCGTTGACCGTCGGGATCTCGATCTCGGGGTGCTGGACGATCCGCGCGGTCGCGTAGAGGAAGTCGATGTCGGGCTGCCCGTCGCGCTTGATGAAGAACGCGCAGTTCCAGCCGCTGGCCACGCCGTGCAGCATCTTGCGCTGTCGGTCGCGGCCGACTCCCAGCGGCGCGCCGGTGTCGCCGATGTCGAAGAAGTCGCCGTTTACCCCGGCGATCGCCTGGTCGGCGAGCACGGTGTCGAGCAGCGGCGCCGTGGAGGCGATCTTGGGGCGTCCGCCGTAGTCGAGGCTGATGCCGGGCGAGTTGTAGCTGACCCGGAGCAGGTGGCCGCGCACCGGACCGCGGGCGTCGCTCAGGTCGAACTTCTCGAAGGAGACGCCGGGGACGACCTCCCACCCGGCCAGCGTCGTCCAGGTCCACGACTCCGGGCCACGCTGGGAGCGCGGCACCCACGGGGCGATCTCGCCGGGCACCCCGTCGGAGGTCTGGGGGGCGCGCTGCCGGTCGGGCGCCGGCGGGTGGATGGGATCGCCCGCCGCCGCCGTCGGCAGCAGCGACGCCCCGACGAGTGCGCCGGACATCGCGGCCAGGCCGAGCGTCGTCCGCAGCCGACGCCTCCGAGAGCTCTGTGTCACCCCACGAGGGTAGGTCGTGGGGGGCTAGACCACCGGGAGATGCAGCATCGCGTTTTCGAGGGTGATCAGTCCGGGCGGCCGGCTGCCCATGGTCAGGAACGTCTCGCTGGTCGGGCTGACGAGCAGGAACAGCGACTGGCCGGCGGGCACCTCGACCGACACCGACGGGATCGTGATCCGGCGCTTGACGCCGACGACCGGGGTCACCTCGCGGACCGGGAGCACGTTGTTCTGCACCAGCGTCGCGTCCAGTGGCGAGGTGCCCACGGCGAGGCCGAGGAACGCACGGCTGTCGATGCCGACCGAGGTGACGTCGGCGGTGAGGTAGGACGAGCCGGCGATCGTGATCGGCCCCTTGGCGACCTCGGTGGCCACGGCCGGGCCGGCCGGCCCGGTCTGGGCGACGACGGTGCCGAGGGCGAAGGCCTTGTCCGGCTGGGCGTTGTGGACGCTCACGCAGCCGCTGCCCCGGGTGGCGAAGTGCAGGTGGTCATAGCCCTTGAGGCCGGTCTTCTTGCCCTTGAGCTGCTCGTCGAAGAACCGGACCGTCAGCTCCTCGAAGTTGCCCCCGGCCAGCTTCTTGCTGCACGGGTCGGAGGTGACGTTGACGCCCTGGGGGTAGACCGAGGGGAGCACGTGGCCGCCGTTGTAGCCGACGTAGATGCTGCGTTTGCGGGCCTTCTTGCCCAGCGTCAGCCGCCAGTTGCTCAGCCCCTGCTCGGAGGCGAACAGGGTGTCGGTCATGCCCTGGCCGAACAGCACCGGCACGGTGATCCGGCGGCCCTGGCGGACGTGGTAGCGGGGGCCGTTCTTCTTGAAGAACGCCTTGAGGTCCTCGGTGCCCGGGATCGAGCCGTCCGGCCAGGTGCCGGTGGCGGCACCCTCGACCAGGGCCTTGTAGATGTTGGGCGGCAACGCGTCGGTGGGGACTCCGGCGGCGCTGAGCGCCAGCGCCCACTCGGTGCGGACGACGCCCTCGGGCGCCAGGCTCTGCGAGAGGTCGTACCAGGTGATCTGCGGGGCCAGCGCGTCGAAGACCTGGCGGCCCTGGGTGCGGATCTCCTCGAAGGCGCCGAGGAACTGGTAGCCGCCGCCGTAGCTGCCACCGATGGCGCCCAGGCGCGGGTCCCCCGGACGGTCCTTCTTGACCCACTTGAGCTTGCTGATCAGCTTGACCAGGGCGCGGACGTCGTGGCCCTCGACGGTCGGGTTCTCGACGTAGGCGTGGCCGCCGCTGTCGCCGAAGCCGCGCTGGTCGAAGGACAGTACGCCGTAGCCGGCATCGGTGAAGCGCTTGAACGCCGCGGCGTCCTCGGTGCGCGAGCCGCCCCAGCCGTGGCTGTGCAGGATCATCGGCACCTGGCGCTTGCGGGTTGCCCCGGCCGGCCGGAACAGCGAGTAGCAGATCTTGACCGGCTCGGTCGTGCCCGGGTCGGGCACGCTGGTGAGGCAGGCGTTGGACACGGTGACCGACGCGTCGGCCGCCGCCAGCCTGATGGCGGTCGGTGCGGTGCTGGCCTGGACGGACGGCAGCGCGGCGAGCGTGCCCACCAGGGCGGTGGCCAGCCCGACGGAGGCCAGGGCGATGCGCGACGTCATGGGGTCCTCGGGGGTCGGTGCGACGCTGGATTACTGGCTGGGGTTACTGACGGGTTAACTGCTGACCGGCGCCCAGGTCACGCGGCTGCCCGGTCGCGGTCAGGCGCAAGGCATGTCGCCCAGGACCGCGAACCCGGCCCGGTCGCCGTCACCGAAGCCGCGCTGGCCGATGTAGGACGGGTTCATCAGCTGCTGCTGGTCGTCGACGTGGTCGAGGCCGAGCACGTGCCCGAGCTCGTGGGCCAGGATCAGGGACGCGTCCCGGTCCCGTCCGAGCCGCTGCATCCGGTCGTACTCGTCCTCGTCGAGGACCACGACGCCGGTGACGAAGCGGGTCTCGCCGTTACGGGTGACCGCGCTGGACCCGCCGATGCCCACGGTGTCGCCGCGCAGCGAGGGGACCTCGTCGGGCGTGGCCCAGTCGATGAGGACGGGAAGTTCCCGGCGGGCGCCTTCCGCCCGCCGGTCCGAGGACGTGTCCGTGCTGATGCCGTCCGCCTCGAGCTCGAACCCGCTCGCGTCCTCGATCTCGGAGACCGCGTCGCCGACGATCTCGACCCAGTCGTCAGGGGCGCCCTCGGGGTTGACGACGTAGTGGATCGGTTCGCACGGGTCCCAGCCCACCGGGAGGTTGTCGGGTCCCCTCGCCACGAACTTGTAGGACTCGTCGCCGCCGCTCAGCCCGTCGACGAACTGCCGCAGCCGCTCCCCCGTGGTCGTCGGGCTCTTGAAGAACAAGAACACGAGCAGGCAGAGCACGACCAGGAGCCCCGGGAGGACCGGGTTGGTCGTCCCGCGCTTGTGCCGCTCGACCCGGGGCATGCCGCGGTGGCGCGGCCGGGCCGGCGGGTGGCTCGTGGGTGAAGCGCCGAGCCCGTAGCGGCGGTCGAGGTCGTCGAGCTCCTCCAGGCGCCGCAGCATCTCGCGCTCCCAGCGTTGCCGCGCCTTGCGCGCGCGCCGGGACTCATCCATGGACCGATCCTCGCCAACTCATCCAAGCCTCAGCCGCACGGTACGTCGTGCAGCGCCTTCAGGCCGGCGACGTCGCCCGGGCCGAGGCCGTCCTGGCCGACGTACGACGCGTGCATGAGCTGGCGGCTGTCGTCGACGTGGTCGAGGCCCAGCACGTGCCCGATCTCGTGCATGAGGATGAGCTGTTGGGCGCGCGTGGTCAGGGGGTCGTAGGTGCGGCTGTGGGACTCGGCGTCCAAGGCGATGGCGCCGGTGACCAGGCGCGGGAGCCCGTTGACCTCGAGGACCGCGCCGCCGCCGAGGCCCACCGTGTCGCCCTGGAGGCTGTGCAGCCGGCCCTGGCTCGACCAGATGATCAGGATCGGTTCGCCCCGGGTGCTGCCCGGGCTGTAGGTGCCGGCCAGCGTCCGGTTGGCGGTCTCGCCGGCGTCGAGGAAGACGAACCCGCTGCTCTCGGCGATCTCGTCGAAGGCCCCGTCGACGAGGTCGCGCCAGCCGTCCGGAGCGCCGGCGGGGTTGACCTGGTAGCGGATCGCAGCGCAGTGGTCCCAGGTGATCGGCTCTCCGTCGGACGTGGTCCGGAGGAACGCATAGCTGCCCGAGCCGCCGTTGAACACCGACCACAGCACGATGAGCACGAACGCCAGGACCGCGGCCAGCAGGACCCCGACGGCGACCCGGCGTCCTCCTCCACGTTCGGTGCGGCGCGGCGGGGCCAGGGGCGGCGGAGGGGTCGCGGAGGTGCTGGTCTCCCCGAGCGTCCCCTCCATGCGTCGAGTATCGGCAAGGCTCCTGGGTCTGTCCGGTCATCCACAGATCTGAGCGGGGGCGTTCTCAGCCGGGTCGCGAATCGCTAGGTTCGGTCCGTCGGCTTTCTCGGGGAAGGACGCGCAGGTGACCCGACTTCGCGCGCTCGTCGTGGCTCTGCTCCTGTGCGCGGTCGTCGCCTGCGAGGACGAGCCCACTCCCGACATCGCCGATCCCACCCCCTCCTCGTCGGCTCCCAGTCCGAGCGAGAGCGAGTCGAGCCCCACCGCGACGGCGACCCCCGAAGCGCTGACGCCTGAGGAGACGGTGCGGGCGTGGGTGGAGGCGCAGAATCTGGCCTTGCGAACAGGCAACACAACAGAGCAGCGGGCACTCGCGAGCGAAGACTGCCTCGGGTGCGACAACTTCTCGGAGCCAATCGAATCCGTCTACCAAGCCGGCGGGAGCTACCAGGGAGGCGAATGGCGCCTGGTTAGCACCAACGTCGACCGCCAGGACGACCTCTCTGCGAAGTTGAGCGGGGCCGTCCGTATCGCTGCCGGTACCACGATTCTCGAGGAGGGGGCTGCGCCCCAGGCCTATGAGGCCAGTAGTCATCTGATGAGGTTTGAGTTGGTCCGAGAGGACGAGGGATGGCGATTCAGCGTCATTGCATTCATCTCGTAGTCATCACCTTGGCGATCGGCCTGGCTATCACGATCGGGCAAGCGGCTCACGCCGTGACGTGCACCTATGTAGAACAGACCGTCTCAGTGAACGGCAACATCCAAATCTCGATCGTTGAAACGTGCTCGGGAGACTCAGGATCCGCCGAGCAGGTTCTCGACCCGCCTCGTGACTCAGAACTGGACGCCGTGTGCGTGGTGACGGCTATCGAGAACGGAGTGGATCCATTTGAGTTCTGTGACATCCCACCCGAGGCCGCAGAGGACCTGATCACGCCGGACCTCGTGGCCACGGCGTTCCGCTCGATCCCGCTGCCGGCCTCCGACCTTCAGGTCCAGCCCGCCAACGGACGCACGCTGGTGAACTTCAAGACCAACTTCTTCACCGACACCGCGCCGTTCGACCGGACGGTGACGCTGCTCGGGCAGCGGGTCGACCTGCACATCGTGCCGAGCGGGTTCGGCTGGCGGTTCGGGGACGGCGAGGTGCTGACGACCGCCGACGGCGGGGCGCCCTACCCGGACCTGCGGATCACCCACACCTACCAACGCAAGGGCGACGTCACGCCAGCGGTGGACACGACCTACACCGCGACCTACCGGGTCAACGGCGGTCCGTGGGCGGCCGTGCCGGGCAGCGTGACCGTGCCCGGGCCGCCAGTGGGGCTCCAGGTGCTCACGGCGACACCGGTGCTCGTCGGCTACTGACAAGCGCATGGTTCACACGCACCAGGTGCGTGCGAATCATGCGCTTGTTGGGCGCGGGCACTCGGGGCACGGCGTGAACGGACCGGGCCAGCCTCCGCGCTCGAGCAGGGTGGCGATCTGGGCGATAGTGGCGCAGCCGTCACGGAAGACCTGACCGTAGGTGAGCCGCACGGTGGTCAGCCGGCTGGTCACGGTGGCGGCCAGGTCGCGGGTCGCGTCCCGGTCCCGCGCGGCGGCGTTGTCGTGGAAGGCTTCGCCGTCGAGCTCGACGAGGACGCCGCAGTCGCTGTGGTCGACGTCGCGGTAAGCCCTCTTGCCGGCGATCCGCGTCGGCACCTGTCGTCGATCAACAGTGGGCAGACCATGGCGGCGTTCGAGGTCGAGGTAGCCGCGCTCGAGGACCGAGCAGGCGCCCGTCTCGAGGTCGGCGAGCAGTTCGAGCAGGACCGCGCGACCGCGGACGCGACGCCGCCCTCGCAGTGTCGCGGCGATGGCCGCGGCCGTCGTCTCCCGGGTCTGGCACGCGTCGGCGAAGACCTGGAACGCAGCGGCGAGGTCGCTCTTGTTCGCCGCCACGTCGATCGCGGCATGCTCGTAGGCAAGCCGCGGCGGGCTCTTGATCCACTGCACCCGCTCGTCGAACCCGGCGGTCCGGTGCGTCACGACGCCCGGCACCCGAGTCACCGACCGGCGATCGGACACGGCCACGTGAACCGGCCCGGACGTGCTCGGTGTCGGCAGGGCGAACTCGCGCGTGAGAGCGGCCGGCCAGTAGTAGAGGACGGCTGCCCACTCGCGCTGGAGGCGCGACGGCTCGCCGGTGTGGTTGACGTAGACGCCGGGGTGGATGGCCACGAGCTCACGGCGGCGGACCATCCGGGCGATGTCCCGGTCGGTCCCCTGCAGCTCGAGGATCTGCCGCCGGGAGACCACCCCCGACTGCACCCAGGTCAGGAGGTGGTCGAGTTCCTGGGTGTCGAGGCGCGGCTTGGCAGGCTCGGTCACGCGGCGGAGCGTTCCCCCGAGGGGGACGGCAGGCACCCGGCGTACGAGATCTGTGGACAGCCGCCCGACTAGGTTGGCCGGGTGCCACCGTGGAACACCTTCGTCGAGGGCGACAACCTCGACGTGCTGCCCACGGTCGCGGCCGAGTTCGGCGAGGTCGACCTGGTCTACATCGACCCGCCCTACAACACCGGCAACGATTTCGCCTACGCCGACGACATCCGGGCCCGGGACGGGCTGACCCGGCACGAGGCCTGGGTCGCGATGATGCGGCCCCGCCTGGTGGCGGCGCGGGCGGCGATGAGCGCCCGCTCGGCGATCTGGGTGAGCATCGACGACAACGAGGCGGCCCACCTGCGGCTGCTGATGGACGAGGTGTTCGGAGAGGCCAACTTCCTCGCCCAGGTGGTGGTCAACCTCAACCCCAAAGGCCGTCAGCTGGGCAACGGGTTCGCCACCAGCCATGAATACCTGCTGGTCTACGCCCGAGACGCCCGCACCACAGCGCTGCACGCGAGCAGCACCGAGACTGTCGACGAACGCGACTTCCCGCTGACGGACCTCGACGACCCGGGCGGGCGGCGCTATCGGCACCTGCCGCTGCGCAACACCAACAAGAAGTTCAACCCGGTCACCGCGCCGACCCTGCACTTCCCGGTCTGGGGCGACCCGGAGAGCGGTGCGGTCCGGACCGCCCCCTTCGCGGGCGCGGTCGAGGTGACGCCGGTGTTCGGCGACGGTACGCCGGCGGTCTGGCGCTGGAGCCGGCCGCTGATCGACGAGCGGCCCGGCGACCTGGTCTGTCGGCGGATCAACGGCCGAGGCGGCGAGCGGGTCGACGTGTTCCAGAAGGACTGGCTCGACCGCGACCACCGCGGGACCCGCCGCAAGAAGCTGCGCACCATCTGGCTCGCCGAGGAGGTCGGCTCGACCGACACCGCGGTGGCCGAGCTCAAGGAGATCGTCGGACACGTTTTCGAGTCGCCGAAGCCGACCGGCCTGGTGCGGCGGATCCTCGGCACCATGCCGGACGACGTGCTGGTGCTGGACTTCTTCGCCGGCAGCGGCACGACCGGGCACGCGGTGGCCCTGGCCAACCAGGCCGACGGCGGCACCCGGCGCTGCGTGAGCATCAACTCGGCAGAGCCCACCCGGGAGGGGTCGAACGCCCGCAACGCCGGGCTGCTCACCGTCGCCGACATCACCCGCGCGCGGCTGAGCGCGGTCGCCGAGCGGCACGGTGGCGGGCTCGACGTACGGCCGTGAGCTAGACGCCCGCGGCCTTCTCCAGGGCGGCGATCTCGTCGTCGAGGTGGGTCAGCAGCCGCTGCAGGTGCGGCACCGTCCGGCGGCAGCCGGTCAGGCCGAACGCCATCTGGCCGTCGTAGGACGTGCAGGTGATGTTGAGGGCCATCCCGTTGATGGGGATCGAGAGCGGGTAGGTGCCGGTGAGCTGGGCGCCGTTCCAGTAGTGGGTGGTGCGCGGGCCGGGGACGTTGCTGATGATGACGTTGTAGGGCGGGCGGACAATGCCCTGCATCCGCAGCATCGGGGTGAGGATGGCGGGGGCCTGGCCGATGGCGCTCATCGCGAGGATCTGTACCGGCGTCATCGACGACAGCGCCTGCTTGCCGTCCTTCATCGAGCGGTGGATGCTGGCGAGCCGGTCGGCCGGGTCGTGCTTGTCGGTCGCCATCTGCACCATGACCGAGCCGACCGCGTTGCCGCCCTCGGCCGAGGCGATCTGTGACTGCTTGGCGTTGAGGCCGACGGGAACCATCGAGACCAGCGGCGCCTCGGGGAGCGCGTCGAGCTCGAGCAGATAGGTGCGCAGCGCGCCGGAGCACATCGCGATCACGACGTCGTTGAGGGTGGTGCCGGTGGCCTTGCCGATCGCCCGGAGCCGCTCGATGGGCCAGTCCTGGGCGGCGAAGCGCCGCGACCCGGTGATCGGCTGGTTGAAGATCGTCCGCGGGGCGTAGAGCGACAGCGACGAGGTCTCGTTCTTGAGGCCCTTGGTGATCGTCTTGACCAGGGCGCTCGGCATGCCGGCCGCCTCGGTCGTGATGCCCATCGCGGCCCGCAGCGCGCTCATGGGCACCTCGGACAGGCTGTGGTCGGCCTCCTTCTTGCTGGCGCGCGGCCCGGTCGCCGCCCACGGCGCGGGCATGTTCCGCTTGTCGGGGTCGGTGCTGAGCACGCTGGCGAGCAGCCGCATCGCGGAGACGCCGTCGACGAGGGCGTGGTGGGTCTTGGTGTACATCGCGACCCGGCCGTCGCGCAGGCCCTCGATCACGTGGGCCTCCCAGAGCGGGCGCTCCCACGCCAGCCGGGTGCTGTGCAGCCGGGAGCAGAGCTCGAGCAGCTCACGGACGCGGCCGGGCTTGGGCAGGGCGCTGTGGCGGACGTGGTGCTCGATGTCGAACTGCTCGTCGTCCTTCCACACCAACTGGCCGCCGGTGCGCAGGGACCGGTAGGGGTGCTTGAGGAACAGCGGCGCGATCTCGTCGACGTCGCGCATCTGCTCGAACATCTCGCGGGTGTAGTCGCGGCCGGCGCCGTCGGGTTTCTTGAAGAGCTGGAGACCCCCGACGTGCATCGGCATGTTGCGGTTCTCCGCGAGCAGGAACCCCACCGCCGTGGGGTCGATCGGTGTGACCACCAGGAACCTCGCTGTCTTTACGTGTATCAACCCGTGGGCTCGGATCCTCCCTTGTGGTGACGACAGCCACAAGGGCAACCCGCTGGCCGTGCCGTTGCGCCGGCGCGGTTCCCGGGTGACCCTCGTCATAGCCCCCCGCCACCGTCCGTCCCTGGAGTCCGTCATGGCCGACCGCCGTTCCTTCCGTCGTGTGCTCGCGTTGGTGGCGCCGTTGGTGGCCGTCGTTCTCGGGCTGCCGTCCCCCGCCGCCGCCGAGACCTACTCCGAGCCGCTGCGGACCGCGGTCGAGGACCTCCCGGTGGCCGCCGAGGTGCGCACCGGCTATGCGCGCAAGCTGTTCCCGCACTGGATCGACGCGGACGGCGACGGGTGCAGCACCCGCAACGAGGTGCTGCTCGCCGAGGCCGACGACCCGCCCAGCGTCGGAGACGACTGCAAGCTGACCGGCGGCCGCTGGTACTCCTACTACGACGGCGTCTCGGTCAACGGTCCTGGCGGCCTCGACATCGACCACATGGTGCCGCTCGCCGAGGCCTGGGACTCGGGCGCGCGCACATGGACGACCGCGACCCGGCGGCTGTTCGCCAACGACCTCGGCGACTACCGCTCGCTCGTGGCCGTGACCGCCTCGGCCAACCGGTCGAAGGGCGACCAGGACCCCGACGAGTGGCTGCCGGACAAGCAGCAGTGCAAGTACGTCAAGCAGTGGGTCGCCGTGAAGCACCGCTGGCGGCTGACGGTCGACAGCGCCGAGAAGGACGCCCTGACGGCGCTGGCGGCGGACTGCACCAACACGACCATCACGGTCACGATCGCGCGGTAGGTGCACTCGGCGCCCGGCCATGGAGTCCCCTTCGGGTCCACAGGCCGGGTCCTTGGGCCGTCGTCCACAGGCGTCGTCCGCGGTCGCCCGGCCGTCCTCCCGCGCACCTAGCGTCGTCGGGACGCCGGACCGCCCGGCCCTCGATCTCGGGAGGAAGCCATGACCCACGTCCGCTCGCTGCTGCTCGCCGTCCTGCTCGCCGCCGTGCCCGTCGTCGGTCTCGCGACCGCGACCGGCTCGGCGGTGGGCGTGATGGCGCCGCCTGGCGACACCATCGTCGAGATCACCGGCGACGCCGCCAACGGCTTCGAGATCCGTCACTACGACGGCACCTCGCTCTTCCCGCCGACCAGCTCCGAGGCCCGCGCGGAGTGCGATGAATACTCCGGCCGCGTCGCCCGGGTGCGGTGCCGGACCGAGGTGCGGACGTGGTACCGGGACCTCGCCGACACCCAGCAGGCGCTCGACTGGGCACACCAGGCGGGCCCGGCGTGACGCCCGGCGTGACCCAAGCCCCCGCCGTCGTGCTCTGGCACGATCGGTCGTCATGGACGTCGGCGCGCTCGACCGGGCTCTCGCGCGCAGCCGTACCTCGATGGGGGAGCGGGTCGCCCGGGTCCGGTCCAAGGGCTTCCACATCGCGCAGTGCGCGGTCGCCGCCGGTCTCGCCTGGCTGATTGCCGCAGACCTGCTCGACCACGAGACCCCGTTCTTCGCGCCGGTGGCGGCGGTGGTCTGCCTGGGCACCTCCTACGGTCAGCGGCTGCGCCGGGTCGCCGAGGTGACGCTGGGCGTGGCGGTCGGGGTGTTCCTGGCCGACCTGCTGGCCATCTGGATCGGCTCGGGCTGGTGGCAGCTGATCGTGGTGGTCGCGCTGGCCATGAGCGTTGCCCTGCTGCTCGACGGCGGCCAGCTGCTGGTCATCCAGGCGATGGTGCAGTCGATCATCATCAGCGCGCTGGCCCCTGCGCCGGGAGAGGCGCTGGTCCGGGTCAGCGACGCCGCGATCGGCGGGGCGGTTGCGCTGGTTGCCGCGACCGTGGTCCCGGCGGCACCCCTGCGACGGCCGCGCGAGCAGGCGGCCAAGGTCGTCCGCAAGATCTCGGCGCTGCTGCGGGCGGCCGCCGAGGTGATGGACGACGGGCAGACCGAGCGGGCCCTGCTGCTGCTGGCCGACGCGCGGGCGACCGACGGGCTGATCCGCGAGCTGCAGGCCGCGGCCGACGAGGGCATGGCGGTGGTGACGTCGTCGCCGTTCCGGGTGCGGCACCGCTCCGACATCCGCCGGCTGGCCGAGCTGGTCGAGCCGATGGACCGGGCCCTGCGCAGCACCCGCGTCCTGGTGCGGCAGACGGCGGTCGCGGCCTACCACCAGCGACCGGTGCCGAAGTCCTACGCCCTGCTCGCGCTGGACCTCGCAGACGCGACCGACATGGTGGCCGAGGAGCTGGAGGCCGACCGGCTCGCCGTGGGGGCGCGGGACGCGCTGCTGGCGGTCGGTGAGGCGTCTGGGTTGGTCGGCCGCGCCGAGGAGATGACCGCGGAGGTGGTGCTCGTCCAGCTGCGGTCGGTCGTGGTCGACCTGCTGCTTCTGACGGGGATGACCCAGATCGAGTCGACCGAGGCGTTGCCACCCCCACCGCGATGAGCATCGAGACCATGAACATCGAGCAGTGGGTGCTGCACGTCGACCTCGACCAGTTCATCGCCGCGGTCGAGGTGCTCCGCCGCCCTGAGCTCGCGGGGTTGCCGGTCGTGGTCGGCGGTGACGGCGACCCCACCAAGCGCGGCGTGGTCGCGACTGCGTCCTACGAGGCGCGCGCGTTGGGTGTCGGTTCCGGGACGCCGCTGCGGACCGCCGCGAAGAAGATCCCGGACGCGGTGTTCCTGCCGGCCGACCACGCCGCCTACGGCGCCGCGTCGGCCGAGGTGATGGACACGCTCCGCTCGCTGGAGTGGGGTGGCCGGCCGGTGGTCGTGGAGGTCCTCGGATGGGACGAGGCCTTCGTGGCCGCCGGGCCGGTGGCGGAGGAGGCGGGGGAGGGGCCTCGGACGTGGATGGGGGAGGGGCCCGAAGAAGGTCCGCAGCCGGACGACCCGGACCCCGTCGCGTTCGCGGCGGAGATCCGCGAGCGGGTGCTGGCGGCGACCAGGTTGCACTGCTCGGTGGGGATCGGCGACAACAAGCTGCGGGCCAAGATCGCGACCGAGTTCGGGAAGCCGCGGGGGAGCTATGTGCTGACCGCGGAGAACTGGTTCGAGGTGATGGGGCAGCGGCCGACCCGGGCGCTGTGGGGGATCGGCGCCAAGACCGCCAAGAAGCTGTCGGCGCTGGGGATCGACACGGTCGAACAGCTCGCCCGGTCGGACGCGCGGATGCTCGCGGCGGAGCTCGGACCGACCATGGGGCCGTGGTACCACCGGCTCGGTCGGGGCGTGAGCGACAGCGTCGTCTCCGCGGAGCCGTGGGTGCCGCGCGCCCATGGCCGGGAGACCACGTTCCAGACCGACCTGGACGACTGGGACCGGATCGCCGAGGAGGTCCGGGCGCTGACCCGGCGGGTGGTCGAGGACATCGACCGTGAGGGCCGGCCGGCCGCGCGGGTGGGGCTCAAGCTGCGCTACCGGCCGTTCATCACCATCACCCGCAGCCTGACCCTGCCGCAGCCCACCAACGACCCGGAGAGGCTGGCCGAGGCGGCCGTGTCGCTGCTCGACCGGGTCGAGCGCGACCGGCCGGTCCGGCTGCTCGGCGTGCGGTTGGAGATGGTCGAGCCCGAGGGCGGCTACTGAGCCGTGCGGCCGACGCTGTCACGCAGCTCGCGCACGACGGAGTCGACGACCGCGACCAGGTCGCCGCCGGTGGCCTCGGCGACCGCGCGCTGGCGCTGGTACGACGCGCCGCGGCGCGGGATGTCGAGCACCGAGGTCAGCTCGGTGGCGCAGCCGAGCCGCTCGGCGACCGGCTCGAGCCGGGCCACCTCGTCGGCGAGGTCGTCGGTGACGAGCCGCTCGGTCGAGGCGGCGTCCAGGATGACGATGGCGTCGAGCCCGTAGCGGGCGGCGCGCCACTTGTTCTCCTGCACGTGCCACGGCGGCATGGTCGCCAGGGTCTCGCCGGCTGCCGCGCGGGCGTCGAGGTCGACGACGAGGCAGTGCATGAGGGCGGTGAGGGCGGCCAGGTCCTCGAACGTCGAGACGCCGTCGCAGACCCGGTTCTCCAGGGTGCCGAGCCTCGGCGCCGGCCGCAGGTCCCAGCGGATCTCGTCGAGCTGCTCGATGACACCTGTGGTCAGCAGGTCGTGGGCGTAGGACTCGAAGTCCGCCCAGGTGGCGAAGTCGAAGGGCAGGCCGGCCGTGGGGAGCTGCTGGAACATCAGCGCCCGGTTGGACGCGTAGCCGGTGTCGACGCCCGCCCAGATCGGGGAGGATGCGGAGAGCGCCTGCAGGTGCGGGTAGTAGCGGAGCAGGGCGGACAGCACGGGCATCACCCGCTCGCGGTCGGGCATGCCGACGTGCACGTGCACGCCCCAGATCAGCATCTGCCGGCCCCACCACTGGGTGCGGTTGATGAGCTCCTCGTAGCGGTGCCCCTCGGTGAGCTGCTGCCCGGTCCAGGAGGCGAAGGGGTGCGTGCCCGCGCCGAAGAGGTCGATGCCGAGGTCGTCACCTGCCGGCATCACCACCTCGAGTGTGCGGCGCAGGTCGGCCATCGCCTCGGGGACGGTGTGGCAGACGCCGGTGACGATCTCGACGGTGTTCTTCAGCAGCTCCTTGTGCACGCGCTCGGGGTTGGGCAGCCGGGCCTTGGCCCGCGCGAACAGGTGGGCGGCGTCGTTGCGCAGGTCGCGGGTTCGCCGGTCGACCAGCGCCAGCTCCCACTCCACGCCGAGCGTGGGCTCGGCCGAGGCATGGAAGTCGATCCGCACCCGATCAGCGTGGCACAGCGGCGGCCAGCCGCTCGGCGACGACCGCCCAGCCCTCCCCGCCGGCGTCGTCGACCAGCAGCCCGAACAGGTCCTCGTCGTCACTGACGTCCTCGCTCCGGCCGGCCCAGCGCAGGAGCGTGTTGGCGCAGTGGTAGCGCACGAGGTACTCCGGGTCGCGGACGCCGTCGGCCACCGTGTCGACGAGGCTGGGCGTGGGCGGGAACGCCGCGAGCCGGATCGCTGCGTCGATGCGGAAGCTCCAGAACACCGCCGAGGCCAGCACCTCGGCCACCGGCGCGGACCAGGCCGGGTCCCCGGTGAGCGCGAACAGGGTGGCGCCGCCCTCGACGCGGACGCCGGCGCCCGCACCCGGCATCGCCTCGGCCAGCATCCTGACGAAGCCGGCGCGCTGCTCCTCGGTCAGCGAGAGCTCGCGCGGAGTCTGCGCGGCCAGGCTGTCACCCTCGGCCAGCCCGGCGGCCAGCATCCTGGTCGCCAGCTCGGGGTCGGCGGCGAAGCGCGCCCGGAACTCCGCGAAGTCCGGCCCGTCGTGCCAGACCATGTAGGGCTCGCCGAAGGCCTCCTGGCGGTACGCCGCCCAGCTCGGGTCCGCGGCCGCCGAGCCGCTCATTGGCGGACGAGGCCTTCGAGGACCGCCAGCCAACGGTCCGCCGACCCGTCGAACGGCGCGCGGCGGGCCGTGACCGCGGCGTAGACGGCGTCCCGGCTGGCCTCCGCCAGCGCGATGACCTCCGGCGGGTAGCCGAACAGCACCTGGTGCTCGGCGAACTCGTCCTCGTCGTCGACGACCACCTCGCCCTCCAACGTCTCGATCACGTCCAGGTCGAGGTCGACCGCGCGGACGACCGGGCCGTCCCAGCGAGGCACAGTCGTCATGTCGACGTAGGTCCGCACCGACCCGCCAGGACTGTGGAAGGTCCCCAGCCAGGCACCGGCTGCGCCGGCGAGTGCCGGGACCACGCCGACCTGGTTGTTGGGCGGACGGACCTCCATGCCTGGGCGCGACATCAGCGTTCCTGCCGCGAAGCCGATCCAGTCGCCGTGCTCGTCCGAGCCGAGATAGACCCCGTCGAACTCCCAGTGGGGGCGGTCGCCCCACTTGGTGAGCTCGACGCGGATCGGGTCGCCGGGTTCGAGAGGCACCAGAGAGTTCTACACCTACTCGTGGACGGTGACCTTCGGGGGCACGACCCTCTTGGAGGTCTTGGCCACGACGTCCTGGTAGCGCGAGCCGAGCAGCTTCGCCATGTGGTGCAGGGCGTGGGCGTCGAGGCCGACGAGGACACGGGCCTTGTTCTTGAGGACGCCGTTGACGATGATCTCGGCGGCCTTCTCAGGCGTCATCTTCGCCAGCTTGTTGTCGAAGAGCTCGGCGGTCGCCGCCTTGTCCTCCTTGGCGGAGACCCGCGAGTTGCGGGCGATCGCGGTCTTGATCCCGCCGGGGTGGACCGAGGTGACGCCGACCGGGTGGCCGGCGACGAGCATCTCCTCGCGCAGCGCCTCGGACATGCCGCGCACGGCGTACTTCGTGGCGTTGTAGATGGACTGGCCCGGGATCGAGATGAGGCCGAACAGCGACGAGAGGTTCACGACGTGGCCGTCGCCCGAGGCGATCAGGTGGGGCAGGAACTCCTTGGTGCCGTGGAGGACGCCCCAGAGGTTCACGCCCACGATCCAGTCGATGTCGGCGTACTCGAGGTCGTTGAGGTCGCCGGTCAGCGAGACGCCGGCGTTGTTGACCACCACGTTGACCCGGCCGAAGTGCTGGACGACGTCGAGGGCGTAGCGCGCCATCGCGTCTCGGTCGGCGACGTCGAGGCGGTCGCTGCGCACCTTCGCAGCGCCGGCCCGCTCGACCAGGGCGACGGTCTCGGCGAGACCGGCCTCGTCGACGTCCGACAGGGCGAGCAGCGATCCGCGCCGGGCCAGGTTGACTGCGAGCGCGCGCCCGATCCCGGAGCCTGCTCCGGTGACGACGACGACCTTGTCGGTCAGGGTCCTCATGCGGGGACGTCCTCGCGGGCCGTGGCGGGCCGAGCGGCCCGCGACAGCGTGTACGCCGCGGGGTCGAACGACGCCAGCCGGCGCCGGAAGTCCCAGGTCGAGCGCGGCCACAGGGTCGTGTTCTTGCCGTGCGCGTCGAGATACCAGCTGTCGCAGCCGCCGGCGCTCCACACGGTGCGCTTCATCCGACCCTGCAGCGCGGCGTTGTAACGGTCGGTCGCGGCCTGGTCGACCTCGACCACGTCGTAGCCGCCCTTGCGCATCGTCCGCAGCGCGTCGCGGATGTAGGCGACCTGCGACTCGATCATGAACACCATGCTCGAGTGGCCCAAGCCTGTGTTGGGGCCGACGATGAAGAACAGGTTGGGGAAGTGGGGGACCGTCGTCCCCTTGTAGGCGGTCATCCCGGAGTCGCGCCACTGCTCGGCGAGCGTCCGGCCGTGGTGGCCGGTGATGCGCTCGGTGATCGGCAGCTCGGTCGTGTAGAAGCCGGTGGCCACGACGAGCACGTCGATCTCACGCTCGGTGCCGTCGGCGGTGACGATCGAGCTGCCGGTGACCTTGGCGATCGGGTCGGTGACCAGGTCGACGTTGTCGGCGTCGAGCGCGGGGTAGTAGTCGTTGGAGATGAGCACCCGCTTGCAGCCGAAGGCGAAGTGGGGTGTCACCTTCTCCCGCAGCTCGGGGTCCTTGATGCCCTTCCTGATGTTGGCCAGTGCCTGCTTCTGGGCCGGTGCGGAGATCCCGGGCCACAGCGTGAACGCCGGCACCGTGGCCTCCTTGGCCAGGTAGACGCCCGTTCGGTAGAGCCGCTGCAGCCCCGGCACGTAGCGCAGCGCCTTCCGCTCGAGGTCGCCGTAGGTGCGGTCGTTGCGGGGGATCACCCACGGGGCGGTGCGCTGGTAGACGTCGAGGTGACCCCCGGTGGCCTCCAGGGTCTTCTGGAGCTCGGGCACGACCTGGATGGCCGACGCGCCGGTGCCGATGACGGCGACCCGCTTGCCGGCCAGGTCGACCGAGTGGTCCCACCGCGCCGTGTGGAAGAGCGCGCCCTGGAAGGTGCCGACGCCCTCGATCTCCGGCAGCCGGGGTTCGGACAGCCCGCCGGCGCCGACGATGAGGGTGCGTGCCGACCAGGTGCCGCCGGAAGTGCGGACCGTCCAGCGCTGCTCGTCCGCGTCCCACGCGGCGCCCTCGACAGTGGTGTCGAAGACGAACCGGTCGAGGGTCCCGGAGCGGTTGGCGACCTTCTGGATGTAGGCCTGGATCTCGTGCTGCGGGGAGTAGGACGACGACCAGTCGGGGTTGCGCGCGAACGAGAACGAGTAGAGCTGGCTGGGCACGTCGCACGCCGCGCCGGGGTAGGTGTTGTCCCGCCAGGTGCCGCCCACGTCGGGGCCACGCTCGATGACCACGAAGTCGCGCTCGCCGTCCTCCTGCAGCTTGATGGCGGCACACAGGCCGGCGAACCCGGCGCCGACGATCAGGTGGTCGACACGATGCTGGTCGAGGGGCGTTTCAGTCACGAGCCCGACGGTATTGGCTTTATTGAACAAGTGTCAATAAAGTGCCTGGCGTGAGCACGACCACACGCACGCGGCTGAGCCCCGCGCGCCGGCGCGAGCAGCTGCTCGACCTCGGCGTGCGTCTCCTCGCGGACCGGTCGCTCGACGAGCTCTCGATCGACCTCCTCGCCGAGGAGGCCGGCATCTCGCGCGGGCTGCTCTACCACTACTTCGGCAACAAGGTCGCGTTCCACGAGGCCGTCGTCCGGCACGCCGCCGACGACCTGATCGCCCAGACCGCACCCCCGCCCGGCGGGGAGCCGCTCGAACGCCTGCTGGTCTCCGTGGCGGCGTACGTCGACTACGTCACCGCCAACTTCGAGGGCTACGTGTCCCTGGTCAAGGGCGCGGCCGGCGGCAACGAGACCCTGCGCGGCATCTACGAGGACGTGCGCGAGGTCCTCTCCGAGCGGATCTTCACCGAGGACGCCCAAGGCGACCTGATCCCCGACACCCCGCGCAACAGACTGGTCGCTCGTGGCTGGGTCGCGATGTGCGAGGAGCTGGTCACCGCCTGGCGGACCGACCCGGGTGAGATCACCCGTGAGGACCTGCTCGCGATCCTCACCAGTGCCCTGCCCGCACTGGTGGACGGGTCGGCCGCTTCAGGCTGAGGAGACGACTGCCGCGAGCTGGTCGAGGCCCCAGCTGAGGTCCGCCTCGGAGATGACCAGCGGCGGGGCGAGCCGGATCGTCGAGCCGTGGGTGTCCTTGGCGAGCACGCCGCGCGCCATGAGCGCCTCGCACACCTGGCGGCCGGTGCCGACGGCGGGGTCGATGTCGACCCCGGCCCAGAGGCCGCGGGTGCGTACGCCGACCACACCGTGGCCGACCAGGGCGTCGAGGCGGGCGCGCAGGACGACGCCGAGCTCGGTGGCGCGGGTCTGGAACTCGCCGGTGGCCAGCATGTCCACCACGGTCCGGCCCACGGCGCAGGCCATCGGGTTGCCGCCGAAGGTGCTGCCGTGCTGGCCGGGCCTGAGCACGCCAAGGACGTCCTCGTCGGCGACGACCGCGGAGACCGGCACGATGCCGCCGCCGAGTGCCTTGCCGAGGATGTAGAGGTCGGGGACCACGTCCTCGTGGTCGCAGGCGAACGTCTTGCCGGTGCGGCCGAGGCCGGCCTGGATCTCGTCGGCGGCGAACAGCACGTGGTTGGCCGTGCAGAGCTCGCGGACGCCGCGCAGGTAGCCGTCCGGCGGGATCACGACCCCGCCCTCGCCCTGGATGGGCTCGATGAGCACGGCGGCCGTGTTGGGCGTGATCGCGGCCTCGAGCGCGTCGAGGTCGCCGTAGGGCACCATGACGAACCCGGGGGTGAACGGCCCGAAGTGGTCACGGGCCTCGGGGTCGTCGGAGAAGCCGATGATGGTGGTCGTCCGGCCGTGGAAGTTGCCCGAGGCGACGATGATCTCGGCCTGGTCGGCGGGGATGCCCTTGACCTCGTAGCCCCACTTGCGGGTCACCTTGATCGCGGTCTCGACGGCCTCCGCGCCGGTGTTCATGGGCAGCACGAGG
Organism: Nocardioides dilutus; assembly: GCF_054779555.1. Classification (NCBI taxonomy): domain Bacteria; kingdom Bacillati; phylum Actinomycetota; class Actinomycetes; order Propionibacteriales; family Nocardioidaceae; genus Nocardioides; species Nocardioides dilutus. The sequence goes on from NZ_BAAGYA010000002.1 coordinate 225,944, forward strand.
TCCTTGCCGCACAGGTCGCCGAGCGCGGCGCAGAAGTCTGCGAACTGGTCGTGCACGAAGGCCCGGCTGGTCAGCGTGAGCTGGTCGAGCTGGGCGTGGGCCGCGGCGAGCAGGGTGGGGTGGCCGTGCCCGAAGTTGAGGGCCGAGTAGCCGGCCAGCAGGTCGAGGTAGCGGCGCCCCTCGACATCGGTCATCCACGCCCCTTCGGCGTAGGCGACGACGACGTGCAGCGGGTGGTAGTTGTGCGCGGTCCTGGCCTGGGCGCGCTCGAACGCCAGCTCGCTCGGGGTGTTGATGGCGGTCTGGTCGCCGGCGTACGTCGTCATGCGGTCCTCCTCAGGTTCACCACCCAGATTGTCAGACAATCTTCGCCGAACCAAGTCGCACCGCCACTGTCGTGTCGCCGGGGTCGGAGGTCAACCGCACCGTGCCGTCGTGGGACCGCACGATCGCGTCGACGAGGGCCAGCCCCAACCCGGCGCCGCCGGCCCGGTTGCGGCTCGCGTCGCCGCGCGCGAAGCGCTCGAAGGCATGCTGCACCAGTCCCGGCGGGAAGCCGGGGCCGTCGTCGTGGACGTCGAACCCGTCGCGCCGGCCGGTGACCGTGACGGTGGTGCCGGCGGGCGTGTGCTTGCGGGCGTTGGTCAGCAGGTTGGTCACCACCTGGTGAAGGCCCTGCTCGTCACCGGTGACCTCGATCGGCTCGTCGGGCACCACGATCCGCCAGCGGTGTTCGGGCGCCAGGACCCGGGCGTCGTTGACCGCCTCGACGAGCAGCCGGGTGAGGTCGACGGCTTCGCGCCGCATCGGCCGGCCCGCGTCGAGCCGGGCCAGCAGGAGCAGGTCCTCGACCAGGGTCGTCATCCGCCCGGCCTCCTCCTCGACCTTGTCCAGGGCGGTGGCGCTGGTCTCGGCGCCGGGCCGGGTCCGGGCCAGCTCGGTGTAGCCGGCGATCGTCGACAGGGGGGTCCGCAGCTCGTGCGAGGCGTCGGCCACGAACTGGCGGACCTGCTGCTCGCTGCGGTGCCGCGCCTCCAGTGATGTCTCGACGTGGGCGAGCAGGGCGTTGAGCGCAGAGCCGACCTGGCCCACCTCGGTGCGCTCGTCGGTGAGGTGGTCGGGCACCCGCTCGGCGAGGTCGATGTCGCCCTCCGCCAGCGGTAGCGCGGCCACCGCGTGCGCCGTGGCGGCCACCTCGGTGAGGGGTCGCAGCTGACGACGCACGAGCAGCAGCCCACCACCTGCGGCGAGGACCGCGCCCAGGACGATGAGCAGGGCTTCCCAGCCGATCAACGCCGAGACGGCCTCTTCCACGTCCTCGGTGGGCAGCCCGGTGATCCGGGTCCCGTCCTCGGTCTCGACGGCGAACACGCGGTAGGAGTCCAACCCTGGGAGGTCGACCTCGTGAACGTCGTCGTCGGGAGGAACCTCGGCGAGCACCTCCAGCACGTCGTCGCCGAGCAGCTCCGTCGTCCCGGGCCCCGTGCCCAGCAGGTAGCCGCTCGTGCCGTCTTCGTCGACGAAGACGAGGATCGTGCCCGGGCGCAGGTTGCGGGGGTCGAAGAAGCCGCCGCCCGTGGCCGGAGGTAGGCCCGGGCCGGGCCCGTCGTCCCGCTCTCGGTCCGGGCGGGTGGCGGACTGGCGCAGCTCGTCGTCGACCTGGGCGGTCAGCTGCGAGTGCAGCGCCACGGTGGCGGCGACCCCGATGAGGACGGCCACGGTGACCACCAGCGCGACCGTGGTGAGGACGAGCCGGGCGGTGAGGGACGCGGGCCGCCTCAACACCGACTCACCCCACCGGCTTCAGCACGTAGCCGGCGCCCCGCATCGTGTGGATCATCGGGTCCCGGCCGGCGTCCACCTTCTTGCGCAGGTAGGAGATGTAGAGCTCGACGACGTTTGCCTGGCCACCGAAGTCGTAGTTCCACACCCGGTCGAGGATCTGCGCCTTGCTCAGGACCCGGCGCGGGTTGCGCATCAGGAAGCGCAGCAGCTCGAATTCGGTGGCGGTCAGGGCGATCGGGTCGCCGGCCCGGGACACCTCGTGGCTGTCCTCGTCGAGCTCGAGGTCGCCGACGACGAGCACCGAGCTGGACTGGGCGCGCTGCGCGCCGGCCCTGCGCATCAGCGCCCGCAGCCTGGCCACCAGCTCCTCGAGGGAGAACGGCTTGGTCACGTAGTCGTCGCCCCCGGCCGTGAGCCCGGCGATCCGGTCCTCGACGGCGTCCTTGGCGGTGAGGAAGACAACGGGTACGTCGGGCTGGGTGCCACGCATCCGGCGGAGCACCTCCATCCCGTCGATGTCGGGCAGCATCATGTCGAGCACGACGGCGTCCGGGCGCACGTCCTTGGCGGTGTTGACGGCTGACGTGCCGGTGTGTGCGGTGCTGACCTGCCACCCCTCGTAGCGCAGGGCCATGCCGATCAGCTCGGCGATGTTGACCTCGTCGTCGACGACCAGGACGCGCAGGGGTGACCCGTCGGGACGGGTCAGCTGGAGAGGCTCGGTGCTGCTCATACGCCTCACTCTCGGGCGGCTGCCTGTGGGTTTCCTGTGAACAGCCTTTCCTGCACCTGCGCACAGGTCCAGCACAGGTTCGGGGAGGACGCTCCCGGTATGAGCGAACACGACGAGGAGTCGCCGGCCGGCCGGGTCGGGTGGCGGGAGCGGGCCTACGGCATCAAGGGGGTCGCGGCCGTGGCGGTGGCCGGCCTGCTCGTCGGCGGCGGCGCGGGCGCGGCGATCCACGCGGCCACCGACCACGACGGCCGGGACGGCCGTCCGGGCCGGATGGGCTTCCAGCGCGGCCCGGGAGGGCAGATGCCGCCCGGCGGGTTCGGTGGACCGGGCGGGCAGATGCCGGGGCAGGGGCAGATGCCAGGTCAGGACGGGGGTCGGGGCCAGATGCCGGTGCCACCGCAGGGGATGCCAACCCCGCCGGGCGGAATGCCGCCGCAGCCGTCGACCCCGCCGCAGGACGGTGCGACCCCGGACGGGTCGGGCGACACGACCAGCGGGAACAACACCTAGGACAGGTCCTGGTCGCCGGCGATGTCCCGGACCGCCAGTGAGGCGAAGACCATCGCCGAGCCCAGGGGCGCGCCGGGACCGGGATAGACCGACCCGAACACCGACGCCGAGGTGTTGCCGCACGCGTAGAGGCCGGGGATCTCCGACCCGTCGTCTCGGAGCACCCGGCCGGCCGGGTCCGTGACCAGGCCGCCCTTGGTGCCGAGGTCGGAGAGCACGAAGCGAGCGGCGTAGAACGGCGGCTGGTCGCACGGCGTGAGGGCCTTGTTGGGGCCGGTCCCGCCGGCGAAGAACGTGTCGTACTCGTCCTGCCCGCGACCGAAGTCCTCGTCGACGCCGGTCTCGGCGAACCCGTTGAACCGGGCGACGGTGTCGACCAGTGCGTCGGCGGGCAGGCCGGCCGCGGACGCGAGCCCCTCGATCGTGTCGGCGGTGACCCAGGTGCCGGCCTCGAGGTGCGCGGCGGGGTCGCCCTCGGGCATCGCGATCGCCGGGAGCCGGCCGCCCTCGCGGTGGTCGAAGACGAACCACGACGGGATCCGCTCCGGCGACTGCGCCATCTCCCGGCCGAACCGGTCGTAGGGCAGGCACTCGTTGGCATAGCGGCGACCGGTCTGGTCGACCATCAGCCCGCTGCGGAAGCCGAGCGTGAACGAGCCCCCGCCGTCGGGCTGCTCGAGGCCGGGGCAGAACCAGCCGAGGGCGTGGAAGTCGGTGGCCGCGCCCAGGGCCATCGCGGCGGTCAGCGGCTCGCCGGTGTTGGTCGAGCGGGGGGCCATCGTCCAGGCGACCTCGCCGGGCACGGCGTGCTCGGCGCGCATCGCGGCGTTGCCCTCGAACCCGCCGGCTCCGAGGATCACTCCGCGCGTGGCCCCGATCTCGATCGGGCCCTCCGGGGACATGGCGGCGACGCCGACGACCCGGCCCGCGGGGTCGTGGGGGTCGACGACCAGGCCGGTCACCGGCAGGTTGGTGCGGATCTCGCCACCCTCGCGGACGACGATCGCCGCGAGCCGGGCGATCAGCGACTGCCCGCCGCTCAGGGTGTTGCGCCCGCCCTCGCCCGCGCGGTCCCGTTCGACCGGTGGGCGCACCAGCTCCGCGACCTCGGGCGGCAGGTCGCCGCGCTTGACGTTGGTGGGTTGGATGGACCGCCCGAACGGGACCCGGCCGGGTGCGTCGTAGTACTCCGAGAACGGCAGCCACTCGAAGTCCAGGCCCAGCTCCCCCTCCAGCTCGGCGACCAGCTCGGGGGAGTGGGTCAGGAACGCCTCGATCTTGTCCGCGCCCAGCCCGTCGTCCGGGGTCTCCAGGATCGTGGCGAGGTAGTCGCGGGCACCCTCCGTGGAGTCCGGGATTCCGGCCCGCTGCTGGACCTGGCTGCCGGGCAGCCAGCACGCCCCGCCGGAGTAGGCCGAGGTCCCGCCCAGATAGCGCGTCTTCTCCACGACCACGGTGCGCAGTCCAGCCCTGGCTGCGAGTGCCGCACCGGTCAGCGCCCCGCCACCGGACCCGACCACGACCACGTCGTACTGGTGCTCTGTCACCGGGCGATGGTCGCAACTAGAACGTGTTCTAGGCAAGGCGAACGGCACAATGGCCCGGTCATGGCCGGCCTGCTCGAGATCACCTATCCACCCGAGCTGCCGGTCAGCCAGCGGCGCGAGGACATCGCCGCGGCCATCCGGGACCACCAGGTGGTGGTCGTCGCGGGAGAGACGGGGTCCGGCAAGACCACGCAGCTCCCCAAGATCTGCCTGGAGCTCGGCCGGGGCGCGGGCGGGCCCCGTGGCGGGATCATCGGCCACACCCAGCCGCGGCGGATCGCCGCGCGGTCGGTGGCCGAGCGGATCGCCAGCGAGCTCGGCACCGAGCTGGGCGACCTGGTGGGCTACCAGGTCCGCTTCACCGACCGCACGTCGAAGCGGAGCCGGGTCAAGCTGATGACCGACGGCATCCTGCTCGCCGAGCTGCAGCGCGACCGGGACCTGCGCCGCTACGACACGATCATCATCGACGAGGCCCACGAGCGCAGCCTCAACATCGACTTCCTGCTGGGCTACCTCAAGCGGCTGCTGCCCCGCCGCCCCGACCTCAAGGTCGTCATCACCAGCGCGACCATCGACGTCGAGCGCTTCGCCGCGCACTTCGACGCGCCGGTCGTCGAGGTGTCCGGGCGCACCTACCCCGTCGAGGTCCGCTACCGCCCCCTGATGGAGCTGCCGGAGGACGACGAGGAGGGCGAGCCGATCGTCCGCGACCAGACCGAGGCGATCGTCGAGGCGGTGGCCGAGCTCAAGGCCGAGGGGCCAGGCGACGTCCTGGTCTTCCTGCCCGGCGAACGAGAGATCCGGGACACCGCCGATGCACTCGCCGAGGCCACCGACAACCGGACCGAGATCGTCCCGCTCTACTCCCGGCTCTCGGCCGCCGAGCAGCACAAGGTCTTCGCCTCCCACACAGGACGGCGGGTGGTGCTCGCCACCAACGTCGCCGAGACCTCGCTCACCGTGCCCGGCATCCGGTACGTCGTGGACACGGGCGTCGCCCGGATCAGCCGCTACTCGGTGCGGACGAAGGTCCAGCGGCTCCCGGTCGAGGCGATCAGCCAGGCCTCGGCCAACCAGCGGTCCGGTCGCTGCGGCCGGCTCGAGGCCGGGATCGCGATCCGGCTCTACTCCGAGGAGGACTTCGCGCGGCGGCCCGAGTTCACCGAGCCCGAGATCCTGCGCACCAACCTGGCCAGCGTCATCCTGCAGATGACGAGTCTCGGGCTCGGGGACATGGCCGACTTCCCGTTCGTCGAGCCGCCGGACCGGCGCAACGTCACTGCCGGCATCCAGCTGCTGGAGGAGCTGGGTGCCATCTCCGGCCGCGGCCTCACCAAGATCGGGCGGCGCCTGGCCCGGCTGCCGATCGACCCGCGGCTGGCCCGGATGATCCTCGAGGCGGAGCGCCTCGGCTGTGTGCGCGAGGTGATCGTCATCGCGGCGGCGCTCTCCCTCCAGGACCCACGTGAGCGGCCCGGCCCCGACCAGCCGGCCGAGCAGGCGCGAGCCGACCAGCTGCATGCCCGGTTCGTCGCGGAGGGCAGCGACTTCCTCACGTGGCTCAACCTGTGGCGCCACCTCAAGCAGCAGCAGAAGGAGATGGGGTCCAGCGCGTTCCGCCGGATGTGCCGGCGCGAGCACCTCAACTACCTCCGGGTCCGCGAGTGGCAGGACTTCGAGTCCCAGCTCCGCCAGGTCTGCAAGGAGATGGGGATCCGGATCGAGGCGGGTGGTTTCGAGGCTCGCGCCGCTCGCACCTCAACCACCGAGATCGACGCCGACGGGATCCACCAGGCGCTGCTGTCGGGCCTGCTGAGCCACATCGGACTGCTCGAGGAACGCGACCGCAAGGACTCGGCCCCGGTCCAGGGGGCCGCGGGAGTATCTCGGCGCCCGCAACGCGAGGTTCGCGATCTTCCCGGGCAGCGTGCTGAAGCGGAAGAACCCGCAGTTCGTGATGGCCGGTGAGCTCGTCGAGACCGGTCGCCTGTGGGGGCGGCAGGTCGCGGCGATCCAGCCTGAGTGGGCCGAGCGGCTCGGCGCCCACCTTGTGAAGCGGACCTACGCCGAACCGCACTGGTCGCGCAAGCGGGCCGCGGTCATGGCCCGCGAGCGGGTCACGCTCTACGGCGTCCCGTTGGTGGCGGACCGGCTGACGTCGTACGCCAGAGTCGATCCCGCCCTCTCACGCGAGCTCTTCATCAGGCACGCGCTGGTGTATGGCGAGTGGCACACCAACCAGCGCTTCTACCGCAAGAACCTGCAGCTCCTCGAGGAGGCCGAGGAGCTCGAGCACCGGGCCCGGCGACGGGACCTGGTGGTCGACGAGCACACGCTGTTCGACTTCTACGACGCCCGGATCGGCGAGGAGGTCGTGAGTGGGGCCCACTTCGACCGCTGGTGGAAGGAGCGCCGCCGCACCGAACCCGACCTGCTCACCTTCGACCCGGCGATGCTCACGCACGCGACGGCCGGCGAGGTGCGGGCCGAGGACTATCCCGAGGTCTGGCGCAGCGGCGCCGACGACCAGGGGCTGACGTTCCCGATCAGCTATCACTTCGAGCCCGGCGCGGCCGAGGACGGGCTCACCATCGACGTGCCGGTGGCGACCCTCAACCAGGTCAGCGACGAGGACTTCAGCTGGAACGTGCCCGGCCTCCGGGAGGAGCTCGTGACCGCGCTGATCCGGAGCCTGCCCAAGCACCTCCGGGTGAGCTTCGTCCCAGCGCCCGACCGGGCCCGCGCCTTCCTCGCCTCGGTGCCCGCCGGCGACGAGCCGCTGCTCGACGCGCTCGAGCGCTGGGCCCGCGCCACCACCGGCGTGGTCGTGCCCCGGGACGCCTGGGACTGGTCCAAGGTGCCCGAGCACCTGCGGCCGACCTACCGTGTCGTCGACGAGGGCGGCACCGAACAGGCGCGCGGCAAGGACCTCGAGGCGCTCAAGGAGCCCCTGCGACCGCAGTTCGCCAAGGCCCTGGCCGAGGTCGCCACGGACTCCGGGCTGAGCCGCACCGGCGAGACCGCCTGGGTCTTCGGCGACGTCCCCGTGTCGACCAGCCGCCGGCGGGCCGGGCACGAGGTCGTGGTCCACCCAGCCCTAGTCGACGAGGGCACGACCGTCGGCCTGGGCGTGTTCGGCTCGGCCGACGAGGCGCAGGCCCGGCACCGGCTCGGGGTCGCCCGGCTCGTGCTGCTCGGCTCCGCCCGTGCCGACGGCGTGGTCGCGGGCCTGTCCAACGCCGAGAAGCTCGGCCTGGCCGGGTCGCCCTACGCCTCGGTCGCAGACCTCGTCGAGGACTGCCGTCTCGCCGCCGTGCTGGAGGCCGTGGACGCCCGCGAACCGGTCCGCACCGAGGTGGCGTACGACGCCCTGCTGGCCGACGTGGGCGCCGACCTGCCGGACCGCGTGCGGGGACTCCTGGCCGACGTGCTTTGGGCCCTCGAGGGCTGGCGCGAGGCCGACCGCGTGCTGAGCGGCCGGGCCGAGATGACCCTGCTCCCGGCGCTGACGGACATGAGGGCCCAGCTGGCCCGGCTCGTGCACCCCGGCTTCGTCGCGGAGGCCGGACCGACGCGGCTGCGCCGCTACCCGGCGTACCTGGCTGCGCTCCGGCATCGGCGCGAACGGCTGGATGACGGCGTCGTCGTGGTCAACAGGGACCGCCAGCAGCTGGCGATGGTGGCGGGTCTCGAGGACGCCTACCTGCACGCGGTCGCCGCGCTGCCCGACGGCCGTCCACCCGGAGCGGAGCTGCGCGGTGTCCGCTGGCTGCTGGAGGAGTACCGGATCTCGCTGTTCGCCCAGCAGGTCGGAACCGCCGGACCGGTCTCCGACCAGCGCATCCGCAAGGCACTCGCTGCCGCCACGTAGCCTGGACCGGTGTCCGAACGCGCCTACCACCGGCCGATGCGGCCCGGTGCGGGCTTCTTCGCCGAGATCGACGGCGGCGCGGACCCGGCGCTGGTGAGCGAGGCCGCCGACCGGGCGGCCAACCTGCTGGTCCGCGGCGCGCGCGGGACAGACGACCCGGGCGTCGCGGAACGGATCCTGCACCTCGCCGACACCCAGGGCATCGAGACCATCGCCGAGGTCTGGTCGCACTCGCCCGCCGACTCGCTGGCTGGGTGCCTGTGGCGGCTGTTCCTGCTGCGGTCCTGGGTCTACGCCGACCCGGTGGGTGTGGCCCGCGAGTACGACGCCGGCGTGGCCCGCGCGCCGGTCGCGCAGGTGGTCGCGGGGGTCGCGGAGCCCCCCGGCCCCGAAGAGCTCAAGACGATGGTCGACGAGGTGCTGCGCGGGATCGCCGCCAGCGAGTTCGCCGACGTGCTGTTCCGCGCTGCGGCGTTCTCCCGAGTGGTCGCGACCGGGCGCGCGGTGCTCCCGGAGCGCTCCGAGCCGGAGGTGCAGCGGATGCTGGTGCTCGCCGAGCAGCTCGAGGCCGCCGGACACGAGGAGCTGGCGCACGGGCTCAGCTGAGAGCTGAAGCATGCCGGACCGGGAGCGCCTCACGGCGCGTGGCCGCTCGGAGCGGCTAATTTTGGGACCCGGGGCTGCCGCGGCCCGGCATGCTCCGGACAGTGTAACGAGGTCGGGTCCCTCCCCATTCCGGTTATGCACACGACTCGCCACTAGGTTCGCGGCGTGACGTCCTACGAGCCGGAGACCGACGGTGCCCCGGACCCGGGCGAGGTCGTGTGGGCGTGGGTTCCCTACGAGGACGATCCGGCCCGCGGCAAGGACCGGCCGGTGCTCCTGATCAGCCGCAAGGACGTCGACGGCCCGGACGAGGGTGATGGGGTCTTGTGGGCGGGCCTGATGCTGAGTAGCCAGGACCACGACCGGGACGAGGAACAGGAGGCTGCCGCCGGCAGGCACTGGATGGACGTCGGCGTGGGCGACTGGGACCGCGAGGGGCGTCCGAGCGAGGTGCGGCTGGATCGCCTCATCGTGCTCGCCGACGCCGACATCCGCCGCGAGGGCGCCGCACTCGACCGGGCGACGTTCGACCGGGTCGTCGCGGAGGCCCGGAGGTGGCATGCCATCGAGTGACCACTGGGAAACCAGTGGTGACCACTGAGTAGGCTGACCGTCGGTCAGGACGAGGGAGGGTCAGTGGCAGCGCGGTTGCTCGGCGCCCTCCTCGCAGTGTCCGCGGCCCTCACGGCGTGCACCGACAACGGCAACCCCGACCCGGAGCCCACTCCCTCCACCCCGCCGCTCGTCGTCGTCGACCTCGAGTTCGGCGTCTGGGGCACCGACGAGGAGGTCGCGGCCTACCGCGATGTCGTCGAGGTCTACGACAAGGAGACCGACGAGGTCGACGTCTCGCTCACGACCTACGCCACCCACCGTGAGCTGGTCGAGGCCATCAAGCAGGGTGAGGTGCCGGACGTCTTCCTCGCCGACCGGGGCGACCTCGCCTACCTGCTGGAAGAGGGAGTCACCCAGCCCATCGGCGAGCGCCTCGACGAGCGTGACGTCGAGTTCGGCGACGACTACTCACGCGCGGCCCTGGAGGCCTTCTCGTTCGAGCGCGACCTGCAGTGCATGCCCTACGGCATCTCGCCGCTGGTCGTCTACTACAACACCGCGCTCGTCGACTTCGAGGTCATGGCCGAGCGCGGGCTCGAGGTGCCCAACCTGAGCGAGGACGTCCGGCTGCGGTGGAGCCTCGAGGAGTTCCGGGTCGCGGCGGAGTTCGCGAGCCGGCCGCGCCGGGGAACCAGTGGTCTGTACGTCCCTCCGACGCTCGACGGGCTCTCCCCGTTCATCCTCAGTGGCGGTGGCAACATCTTCGACGACGACGACGACCCCACCTCTCTCGACTTCTCGTCCGACGGCTCCCGCTCCGCGCTGGAGCAGGCGCTCCCGATCCTGCGAGACCCGCAGCTGACGCTGACCCCCGAGCAGCTGGCTCAGAAGACCGCCGCGACCTGGTTCGGGGAGGGCAGGCTCGGCATGATCGTCGGCGACCGGTCCCTCACCGCGGCGTTCCGGCGGGTCCCGGGCCTCGAGTTCGGCGTGCTGCCCATCCCTACCATCGACGACGCGGCCACGGTGGGCAGCATCACCGGGATCTGCATCGCCGCGGACACCCCTGACCTCGCCGAGTCCGCCGACCTGCTCGTCGACGTGATCTCCACCCCCTCGGTCCAGCGGGTGGTGCCCGCGGGCTATCTCGTGCCCGCCAACCAGACCGTCGCCCTCACCGACGACTTCCTCCAGCCGACCCGGCAGCCGCTGCGCGCTGACGTGTTCAACGACAGCGTCGGCAACCTCTACGTCCCGCCCCTGCTGGACGATGAAGCCGCCCTCGAGGAGGCGGTCGAGCCCGCGATCGAGCTGCTCCTCAACGTCGAGATCCCCGACATCGAGGCACTGACCGAGCAGATCGACCTGGCGTCGCAGACCGTGCTGTCCCCCGAGGAGCCCAGCGACGTGCCAACCGGAGAAGCGACGGAGTCGCCTGCGGACTAGCTGCTCTCGTCAGGAGCCTCAGGCACGTCCGGCACGTCCGGCACGTCCGGCACGTCAGCACCGAGGATCGCGGCGACGAGGACGGGGCCGGTCAGGTCGATCTGCCACGGCCGCGCCCCGAGGCCGCTGAGCAGCGTGGCGACCTCGGCGGCCAGGGCCGCGGGCTCGCGGGTCTCGGGCGGGGTCCACAGGACCCGGCGCAGGTAGTCGGGAGTGAGCAGGTTCTCGACGGGGATCGAGTTGGCTGCGGCCAGGGCCGCAATCTCGTCGCGGGCCAACAGCAGCCGGCGGGCCGCCACGGGGTCCCGCTCGGCCCAGGCACGGGGCAGCGGAGGTCCGTCGCTGCGCGGACTGCGCGCCGGCAGGTCGGCCTCGTCCATGGCTGCCGCCCGCTGGAGCGCGGCCACCCAGCGCGCCGCGTAGCGTTCCGCGCCCCGGCCGTGGAACCCCTTGGTGGCGAGCAGCTCGGCCTTGTCCCTCGGGGCGGCGAGGGCGGCGACGACGATCGAGGCGTCCGGGATGATCCGGCCGGGGGTGACGTCGCGGCTCGCGGCGATCTCGTCCCGCGTCTCCCACAGCTCCTTGACCGCGGCCAGGCCACGACGCCCACGCACCCGGTGGAGCCCCGACGTACGACGCCAGGCGTCGACGCGCACCGTCGGCACGAAGTGGCGCAAGGCGTCGAACTCCTGGAGCGCCCACTCGAGCTTGCCGGCCTCGACCAGCTCGGCGTGCAGCGCGTCGCGCAGCTCGACCAGGAGCTCGACGTCCAGCGCGGCGTACTCCAGCCAGGGGGTGGGCAGCGGCCGGCTCGACCAGTCGACAGCCGAGTGCTCCTTCTTCATCCGGTAGCCGAGCACCGTCTCCACGAGAGTGGCCAGCCCGACCCGCGGGTGCCCGAGCAGGCGGCCGGCCAGCTCGGTGTCGAACAGCGTGGTCGGGGTGAGCCCCACCTCGGCCAGGCACGGCAGGTCCTGGGTCGCCGCGTGCAGGATCCACTCGGTGCCGTTGAGCGCCTCCTGCAGCGGCGCCAGTGTGGAGAGCCCGATCGGGTCGATGAGCCAGCTGCCGCTGCCCTCGCGGCGCACCTGGATCAGGTAGGCGCGGCTGGAGTAGCGGTAGCCCGAGGCGCGTTCGGCGTCGATCGCCACCGGCCCGGTGCCCTTGGCGATCGCTGCGGCGGCCGTCCTCAGCGAGGAGTCGGTGTCGGACACCGGCGGCAGGCCGTCGCGCAGGGTGAGCAGCGGCAGCTCGGGGGCGTCCTCGTTGGGCTCCTCGGGCTCGACAGCTGTGAGGTGGTGCGAGCGGTCCGTCATCCGCCTCTGCTGCGTCGGGTCGGGATGACCGTCACCCCGTCCGGCACCGGCGGCAGACCCACCGCGGTGCAGAGCAGCTCCCCCCATGCCTCGACGTGCGGAGCCACGTCGAGCGAACCGGCAGGCAGCGCCGGTCCGGTGGGCGTCCAGGACGCCCGGATCTCCAGCTGTGCGGCGCCGCCGTCCTCCGCCATGCCGCCATAGCTCTCGGTGGCAACCCGCGTCACGGTGCCCGACACCGCGTGGTAGGCCGCCCCGTGGGCGTCCAGCGCCTCGGTGAGCCACGACCAGCCGACGTCGGCGAGCAGCGGGTCGGTGATCAGCTCGACGTCGATCTCGGCGCGGGCGTAGGCGACGCAGCGGAACACCCCGTCCCACGCGTCGTTGCCCGCCGGGTCGTGCAGCAGGATGATCCGGCCGGTGCCCATCTCGGTGCCGTCGACGTCGACATCGGCAGACAGGGCGGCCGCGAAGGGCGCGATCCGCTGCGGTGCCGGCATCGGCTCGGTGTGCACCTCGGGCCGCAGCCTGGCGGCGCGCATCGACGCGACAGCATCACGGAACGCGGCGGGCTCGGCATCAGCCCCCGGGCCCGGGCGTGTCTCGCTGCGCACGGCCATGTGGCCACCCTAGGTCTGTGGTCAACGCCGTGATGCTTGAACACGCCGCACGGGCTGGCACCCTGTCCTCGTGGTGGCGACCCCAGCAGACAGTGTCTTCATGCGTGCGACCCGCGGCGAGCCGGTGTCGCACACGCCCGTATGGTTCATGCGCCAGGCCGGGCGCTCTCTGCCGGAGTACAAGCGGGTGCGCGAGGGCGTGGGGATGCTCGAGTCGTGCATGGACCCGGCGCTGGTCGTGGAGATCACCCTCCAGCCGGTGCGCCGCTACGGCGTGGACGCGGCCATCTTCTTCTCCGACATCGTGCTGCCCCTCAAGGCGGTGGGCGTCGACCTCGACATCGTCGCTGGGGTGGGTCCCGTCGTCGCCAGACCGGTGCGCACGCTGGCCGACGTCGAGGCGATCCCCGACCTGACGCCCGAGCACGTCCCCTTCATCACCGAGGCCGTCCAAGGGCTGGTGCGCGAGCTGGGCGGTACGCCGCTGATCGGCTTCGCCGGGGCGCCGTTCACCGTGGCGTCCTACCTGGTCGAGGGCGGCCCCTCCAAGGACCACGCCCGGACCAAGGCGATGATGTTCGGCGAGCCGGAGCTGTGGGACGCGCTGATGCGCAAGATCGCCGGGATCGCTGCGGCCTACCTCGAGGTGCAGGTGCGCGCCGGCGCCAGCGCCGTCCAGCTCTTCGACTCCTGGGCCGGCGCCCTCGCCCCGCGTGACTACGCCGAGCTGGTCATGCCCCACTCTGCCGCTGTGCTGGAGCGGGCCGGTGCGCTCGGCGTCCCGCGCATCCACTTCGGCGTCGGCACGGCAAACCTGCTCGGGCTGATGGGGGAGGCCGGTGCGGACGTGGTCGGCGTCGACTGGCGTACGCCGCTGAGCTCGGCCATCGAGGTGGTCGGCGACCGAGCCGTGCAGGGCAACCTCGACCCCACCTTGGTGTTCGCGCCGACCGAGGTGATGCTGTCCCGCGCGGCGGAGGTCCTGGACGCCGGCCGGGCCGCGCGCGGGCACGTCTTCAACCTCGGCCACGGGGTCCTGCCCGACACCGACCCGGACCAGCTGGCTCGGCTGACCGAGTTCGTGCAGGGCTACCCCGTCTAGGAACCAGCCTTCGCCGTCTTCTTGGCGGGCACCTTCTTCGCGGCGCGGGTGCGGGTCCGCGAGGTGACCTTCGGCTTCGTGGGCCGCTGCCGCACCCGCGGCGCGCCCTCGTTCTGCTCGACCTCGAGGTAGTCCTGGGCCCGGGCCAGCGAGATCAGCTTGGAGAAGCCGTAGAGGCGCGGGTCGAACGTCGCGTAGCGGGTGCCGAGCACCTGGCCGACCTGGCCGAGATGGGCCCACCCGTCGTCGCCGGAGACGTCGTCGATCGCCGCCACCAGGATCTCGCGGAGGTCGGGTAGCGGCGCCGACTCGTCCTCGGCACCGTCGGCACCGTCGGACGTGGTGGTCGGGGGGATCGCGGACCGGGTGTCCTCGGCGCCCTTGCTGCCGAGCACCTCGAGGAAGATGAACCGGTTGCAGGCGTTGACCAGGGCCTTCGGCGTCTTGCGCATGCCGAACCCGTAGACCGTCTTGGCCGACTCCCGCAGCCGCATCGCCAGACTGGTGAAGTCGCTGTCGCTGGAGACGATGGCGAACGCGTCGACGTTGCCGGAGTAGAGCAGGTCCATCGCGTCGATGATCAGCGCCGAGTCCGTGGAGTTCTTGCCGGTCGTGTAGGCGACCTGCAGCATCGGCTGGATCGCATGCTCGGCCAGCTTCGGCCGCCAGCCCCCGAGGTGCGAGGTCGTCCAGTCGCCGTAGGCGCGCTTGACGTTGGGCACGCCGTACTTCGCCACCTCCTCCATCAGCGCCGAGGCGTGCTTGGGCGAGGTGTTGTCGGCGTCGATCAGGACGGCGAGGCGGACGTTCTCCGGGGTCGGCACCCGTCGAACGCTACGCCGCCGGGGTGGGTGCGGGTTCCTTGCGGCGGAAACGACGCAGCAGAGGCACACCCGGGATCGCGACGACCACGGCGACGACCAGCCAGGGCAGCAGCGCGCCGACCACGGTCGCCAGCCCGACCCCGAAGGTCTTCAGGCCGTGCCAGCCGGTGGCCAGGCCGGCGAAGAACCCTGAGTCGTCCTCCTTCTCGACTGCCGGCTTCTTCTTCTCCTTGATCCTCTCGACGCTGACGTTGATGGTCGCCATCGCGGTCTGGTCGGCGAGGTAGCGCTGCTCCTTCTCCAGCACGGCGAGGTCGGCCTGGCGCTGCGACAGCTGCGCCTCGATCGCGACCACGTCGCGGATCGTGGTCGCCTGCTCGAGCAGCAGCGAGATGCGCTCGATGCTGCGGCGCTGCACCTGCACCCGGATGTCGCGGTCGAGGACCTCGGTCGTCACGTCCTTGGTGTTGCCGCTGGACGCGATGAGCACCGCGACCGCCTCGAGGTCCTGCATGGCCTCGTCGAACCGGTCGGTCGGGACCCGCACCTGGAGCCGGGCGCGCAGCGGGTCGCCCTCGTCGTCGGTCTCGGTCTCGTTGGCCTCGACCTCCCCGGCGTAGGTGTCGACCACGTTGCGGACATCGAAGAGCGCCTTCGCCACGTCGTCGGACTTCAGGCGCACGGTCCCGTTGGAGATCAGCTTCTGCTCCCCGTCTTCCGCCGGGGCCGGAGCGTCGGGCCTGGCCGCGGTGTCTGCGGCCACGGCGCGATCGTCGGCGGCCTCGGCCTCGTAGGAGAGGGCCGCGTCGCTGTCTGCGGCATCGCCTCCACCGCCCAGGTCCGCCGAGGAGGCGGGGGCCGCCTGCTCGCCTGCGTCGGAGTCGCCGCCTGCGGCGCAGGCGCCGGCGAGGCCGAGGACGGTGAGGGTGGCAGCGGTGGCGATGGTCGCGCGGAAGGCAGGTCGGCGAGTCGCGGTCGTCATGGCGACTCGGACGGGCGGTGCGCGGCACCGGTTCCGTCGCGTCTGGTTGGCTGTGCGGGTGAGCTCAGTGGTGGTCGGAGGAGGCCTGGCCGGTCTGGCCGCAGCCCGCTTCCTCCAGGAGCGGGGCGACGACGTCGTCGTCCTCGAGGCGAGCCCGGAGACCGGCGGCAAGCTGCGCCGGGCCGAGGTCGGTGGTGTCCTGGTCGACGTCGGGGCGGAGGCGATGCTCAACCGCCGCCCGGAGGGTGTCGAGCTCGCGCGTGAGCTCGGACTCGACATCGAGCACCCGGCCGTCGCCTCCTCGCGGATCTGGACCCGCGGTTCCCTGCACCCGCTGCCACGGTCGCTGATGGGCGTGCCGCTCGACGAGGAGCAGCTGCGCGAGTCCGGGGTCCTGTCCGACGAGGGGCTCCAGAGGGCACTGGCCGAGCCCGGCCTCCCGGCGAGCGACGTGGCCGACGACGTCTCGGTCGGCGCCCTGGTCGACGAGCGCTTCGGCCCCGAGGTCACCGACCGTCTGGTGGAGCCGCTGCTGGGCGGTGTGTACGCCGGGCACGCCCGGGAGATCTCGGCGCGGGCCGCGGTGCCGCAGCTGGTGGACCTGGCGACCCGGGGCTCGGTGCTGGCGCAGTCCGCCCAGGTGCCCACGACCTACGACCTGCCGGTCTTCGCCGGGATCCCAGGTGGCATGGGCGGGTTCACCGACGCCCTGGCCGACACGCTCGTGGTGCGCCGCGGGGCGACCGTCCGCGAGCTGGACCGGACGCCCATCGGCTTCGTGCTCACGGTCGGCCCCACCTCGGCCCCCGAGCTGGTCGAGGCGGACGCCGTCGTCCTGGCCACCCCTGCGGCTCCCACCGCCCGGCTGCTGGAGCGGCTCTCGCCGGTCGCAGCGGCCGAGCTGGCCGGGATCGAGTCCGCATCGATGGTCGTGGTCACGTTCGCGTTCCGGGCCGAGGACGTCACCGGGCTCGACGACTCCTCGGGCTTCCTCGTCCCCCCGGTCGACGGCCGGGCGATCAAGGCCTCGACCTTCTCCTTCGTCAAGTGGGGCTGGGCACGACGGGCGGGGGCGGCCGCGGGGCTCGTGCACCTGCGCACCTCGCTGGGGCGGCACCGCGAGGAGGCCGTCCTGCAACGCAGCGACGACGAGCTCGTCGCCGTGTCCCTGGCCGAGCTGGCCGAGGCCGTGGGACTGACCGCGCGGCCGGTCGACGTGCACGTCCAGCGGTGGGGCGGGGGACTGCCCCAGTACGCCGTCGGCCACCTCGACCGGGTCGCCCGGATCCGGGCGGCCGTGGCCGAGGTGGCCGGTCTTGCGGTGTGCGGCGCGGCGTACGACGGCGTCGGGATCCCGGCGGTGATCGCCTCGTCCCGGCGCGCCGTCGCCGACCTCGGAGAGCCCGCAGCGGCTAGACGATCGGCGTCTTGGTGACCGTGAGGTTGTAGGCGAACGCCGGGTCGCAGCTGAGGCGGGTCGCCATGCCGTCGTACTCGAAGGCCAGGTCGTTCCTCAACCGACGGTGGGTGCCGTCGTTGACCACGTGGTAGCCGGCGTCGTCCAGCTCCTCGTGCACGGGCTTCTTCTTGCCCACCTTGGACGCGGTCCCGCGGACGACGGCCTTGGCGCCGTCGATGCTGATCGACGCCCGGACCTTCCCGTCCTCGAGGATCTCGCGCTTGACGTTCTTGGACTTGCCGTTGCCCGCGTCCGGGTCGCCCAGGACGACCTGGAACCAGTTCCCGTACTTGTCGTTCTCATACAGGCTGGCGTAGACCGCGGTGCCGTCCAGCTCACCCCGGCACTCGAGCACGATGCCGTGCTCGCGGTGGGTCGTGGTGGGGCCCAGGTCGTCGGCCTGCATGGCCGAGGCTGGGGCCGAGCCGACCGTCAGCGCGGTGGCGGTGAGGAAGGCTGCGGTGAGGGTGCGGTGCGTGGTCATGGTGGTTCCTTGTGCTCGGGCCCGGGTCTCGGGCCGGGTCTGTCGCTGGGCCGGGTTCGGCGCAGTCGGGGGAGATACGCCCGGCAACCGAGGTCGGTTGCATCGATGTGTGTGTGATCTCTCCCCGTCCGGGAGACGCGAGGCAACTGACACGCAGCACAATGGGATCCATGAGCGAGCCGCAGTCCAACGCCGCCCGGATCCGGGAGATCAACGACTCCCTCCGCTACGCCATGTGGTCGGTCTTCCGGCTCGAGACCGTCCTGGGGGAGGACGCCGACCGCACGGCCGAGGGCGCCGAGGTCGAGAAGCTCTTCGCCGAGCTGGCCGAGGCCGACGTGGTGGTGCGCGGCGTCTACGACGTCAGCGGGCTCCGCGCCGACGCCGACGTGATGGTCTGGTGGCACGCCGCCACCTCCGAGGCGCTCCAGGCGGCGTACCACCGGTTCCGGCGCACGTCGTTCGGGCGGCGGCTAGCGCCGGTGTGGTCCCAGCTCGCGCTGCACCGGCCCGCGGAGTTCAACCGCAGCCACGTGCCGGCCTTCCTCGCCGACGAGGAGCCCAAGAGGCACGTCTGCGTCTACCCATTCGTGCGGTCCTACGAGTGGTACCTCCTCGAGGAGGACGAGCGGCGAGAGCTGCTCAAGGAGCACGGCCAGATGGGCCGCGACTACAAGGACGTCCGCGCCAACACGGTCGCGAGCTTCGCCCTCGGCGACTACGAGTGGATCCTCGCCTTCGAGGCCGACGAGCTCTACCGGATCGTCGACCTGATGCGGCACCTGCGCAGCTCCGGGGCCCGGCGGCACGTGCGTGAGGAGATCCCGTTCTACACCGGGGCCCTCACCCCGGTCAGCGACCTGGTCGACCGGCTGCCGTAGGGAACCCCGGCGCGATCGTCGGCGTCCCAGAGCAATGGTGCGCATCAGCCTGCCCGGACTCCTGCTCGCACTGTCCCTCTCTCTCGCCGGCTGCGGCTCCGACGACGACGACGTGGCCACCGATCCCGGCGGCTCCGGTCCCGCGGCGCCGACCGCGGTCCCGGCGGCCCCCGGCGACGTACGCAGCCGCAACCTGGTCACCGTCATGGACAAGGACGCCAAGGACGATCTGGTCGAGCTCTGTCTCGGGCCCGTCGCCGAGTCCTACCCGCCGCAGTGCGGGGGCCCGGCGATCACCAACTGGGACTGGACGTCTGTCGACGGCATGTTCGAGGAGGAGGGCGACGTGCGCTGGGGCATGTTCGCCGTCACCGGCACCTGGGACGGCACCGCGTTCACCCTGCTCGAGGCGATCCCCGCCGCGCTCTACGACCCGATGCCCGAGGAGCCGCCGGTCTACCCGGAGCCCTCGATCGAGCTCTCGGACGCCGAGCTCGAGGGCATCGCCGGGGAGCTCGCCGGGCTGCCGGGTGTGCAGGGCACCTATGGCGCCGACGGCCACGTGCTGGTCGACGTCATCTACGACGACGGCACCTACCAGGACTACGCCGACGCGGCGTACGGCACGGACGTCGTCATCGTGACCTCCGCTCTCGTCCCAAATCCGGATGACCTTGGCCTCTGAGCACGGGGCGGCCCGTTGCCTAGCGTGGAAGGCGCCCCAGGAGGTGCGCCATGCGTCGCCACATCGTCCCTGTCCTGTTGGTCGCGCTCCTTGCGCTCGTCGGTGCCTGCGGGGGGTCCACCGACGAGAAGGACGGCACGACCGCCTCGGAGGCCACGACCTCCGCGGACGCTGAGGAGCCGGGCACCGGCTCGTCACCCCCGGCGCAGGTCGAGTACACCGGCCCGCAGCCGGCCGCTGGGCTCGGAGCCCTGTCCGGGCGAGTGATCTGGAACGACGAACCCGTGGTGGGTGCGGCCGTCCGGATCTGCACCGACGTCAGCACCTTCTCCGGGTGCGAGGGGGAGACCTTCGACACGACGACCGGCGAGGACGGCTCCTACCTCTTCACCGACGTCACGCCGGGTGAGTACACGATCCTGGTCAAGGAGTCCGGCGCCGCAGACTACGTGTTCGCCCGGACCCTGAGCATGGACGGCGAGACCGTGACCATCGAGGCCGACGAGGGGCTGGCCGTCGGTGACTTCCCCCTGGTCCGGTTCGACCTCGTGCTGACCGCACCCGCCGACGACGGGGTGGTGCAGGAGGCGCAGCCGGTCCTGACCTGGGAGGCCTACCCGGGTGCGGCGACCTATGAGGTGGCGATGGTGCCGGAGCACGGCTCGATCCTCCCCAGCGAGTCGGTGGACGAGCCCACGCTCACCACACCGACCCCCCTGATCTCGTGCGAGTACAGCTGGTGGGTCGAGGCCTACAACGAGGCGGGCGTGCAGATCGGCGAGAGCCCTGACCACTTCGGGTTCGAGGTTGAGGGCCAGGCGGCGTCCTGCCTCATCGAGGTGCTGGAGCCGGCCGACAACTCCGTCGTACCCGCTTCGGGGGTCACCTTGACGTGGGAGGCGCACCCGCTGGCCGACCATTACGCGCTGCAGGCGTGGCCGGAGAGCGACTCCTCCAACATGATCCTCGACCTGCTCGAGGTGGACGGCACGTCGTACACCATCCCGGGCCCGCTGGCTCCGGGCACCTACGTCTACTTCGTGAACGCGGTCGACGCCGACGGCGACATCGTGGCGACCAACGACACGAGGTACTTCACCGTCAAATGAGGCGGGCTCGTCTGCGGGTCAGTCCTTCGGCTCCAGGGTCAGGCTGATCGAGTTGATGCAGTAGCGGTCGCCGGTCGGCGTGCCGTAGCCGTCGGGGAAGACGTGCCCGAGGTGGGAGCCGCAGTTGGCACAGCGCACCTCGGTGCGCTTCATGCCCATCGTGTTGTCCTCGATGTATTCGATCGTGTCGGAGACCGGCTGGTAGAACGACGGCCAGCCGCAGCCGGAGTGGAACTTGGTGTCGGACTCGAAGAGCGTGGCCTGGCAGGCCTTGCACTTGTAGACACCCTTGGTCTCGGTGTCGGTGTATTCACCGGTGAACGCCCGCTCGGTGCCGGCCTGGCGGAGCACCTGGTATTCCTCGGGGGAGAGCTCCGCGCGCCACTCCGCATCGCTCTTGTCGACGTTGTAGGTCACGGCGTCCAGCGTAGGCGGCCGAGCTTCGTGAGGCACGCCCGAAGCGGCTCCACCGGGGCCTGCTCACAGAACCGTAAGAAATGCCGGCCGGCGTTAGGGTCTGGAACGTGCCCAAAGCAGTCGCCGTCGAGGTCCAGGCGGGCGACCGCAGGGTTCGCGTCTCCAGCCCGGACCGGGTGATCTACGAGGCCACCGAGCGCACGCCCGAGGTCACCAAGCTGATGGTGGCGGAGTACTTCGCCAGCGTCGAGGACGGGCTGATGCGGGCGCTCCGCGACCGGCCCACCGCGCTGGAGCGCTGGCCGTCCGGCGTACGTGAGGGCATGCAGCTCGCGACCGGACGCGCGGACAGGGACGCCGACGCGTTCTACCAGAAGCGGGTTCCGAAGGGCGCTCCCGACTACCTCGAGTCGGTCGAGATCACCTTCCCCTCCGGACGGACGGCGGAGGAGATCTGCCCGACCGAGATCGCGGTGCCCGTGTGGTGTGCACACATGGGCACGCTGACCTTCCACCCGTGGCCGGTCCGACGCAGTGACGTCGACCATCCCGACGAGCTGCGCATCGACCTCGACCCGCAGCCGGGCACGACGTTCGCCGACGCCCAGCGGGTCGCCGCGGTGGCCAAGGAGCTGCTCGAGGAGCTGGGCCTGGTCGGCTTCGCCAAGACCTCGGGCAACCGGGGGATCCACATCTACGTGCGGATCGAGCCGCGCTGGGAGTTCACCGACGTGCGGCACGCCGCGATCGGGTTCGGCCGGGAGCTCGCCCGCCGCGACGAGGGCGTGACCATGGACTGGTGGAAGGAGGAGCGCGGGGAGCGGATCTTCGTCGACTTCAACCAGAACAACCGCGACCGGACCATCGCCTCGGCCTACTCGCTGCGACCCAAGCCGGGCGCCCCGGTCTCGACGCCGATGACCTGGGCGGAGCTGGCCGACGTGAAGGACCCGCGCGACTTCAACCTCTTCACGGTCCCCGACCGGCTGGCCCACGGCGACCCCTGGGCGTCGATCGACGACACGGCGTACTCCATCGAGCCGTTGCTCCGGCTCTACGACGAGCTTCCGGGCGGTGAGATGCCGTTCCCGCCGGACTACCCGAAGATGCCCGGCGAGCCGCCGCGGGTGCAGCCGAGCAAGAAGGTCGAGGCCCACTGGGACGCCGACGGCAACCGCATCGAGAATTGACGGGGCCCGCCCGGCGCATCCCCACTGACGCCTCGGGCGGGAACCCGTACGAAGCGCCAAGTTCGGACCCGTCCCCCGACGGGCCGACTCACGAGATGTCCCCCCGGACCCCCCGCATGGGCACTCCGACGGTTTCAGTTGAACCCGTCAACGTCGATGAGAACACGTTCCAAGGCGATTTTCAACACCGGTAGGGGTGACTGACACGCGGGCTGACCTGCGACAACGGCATCCGCGGACTAGGAGTCGGGCTTCTCCCAGGGCGCGGGAAGCGGGAAGTAGGCCTCCATGAACGCGTGGAGGGTCCGGTCGAGCCGGACCGGGTTGAGCGCGTGGTCGTGGTGGTCGGCCAGACAGATGAAGTCCTGGTCGCGCTGGAGCGTCTTCTTCAGCTGCCAGTCGAGGTCGCTGTTGGAGAGGTTGACGTACGCACGGGAGGCCTCACCGACGAACGCCTGGCCGGTCATCAGCCCGTAGTGCTGGGCCAGGGAGCTCAGCGTCGAGACGTCGGTGTCGGAGCGGAACGGCGAGCGCGCGGTCGCGGCGATCGCCTCGGGGAAACGTTCGGTGAGCTCGGCGAGGACGGACCGGCGGTGCGGGTAGGGCGCGTGCGCGAGGTTGTGGGTGAGCACCCGGCCGAACGCCTCCTGCAGCAACCGGCGGTTGTTCCACGCCGCCTTGAGGTAGGGCGGCGCGTCCGGCAGATCGGTGAGCCCGACGGTCGTCGGTGCCACGAACGTCGCGGGCAGTCCGGCGGGGCTGAACCAGGCCTCCGGCCGGATCGGCCGGCCGAGGAAGAAGTCGTCGTTGAAGTAGACGAAATGCTCGGCCAGGTCGGGCACCAGGTGCAGCGAGGTCTCGATCGCATGCGAGTTGAACGTCGGCAGCGCATCGGCGGGGAGGATCGCGCTGTGGTCGACCAGGTTGACCGCCGGGTGGTCGACGTCGAGCCAGTCGGGCACCTGTCCGGCGGTGACCAGGTGGATGCGGCGTACCCACGGCGCGAAGAGGTGGACGCTGCGCAGCGAGTAGCGGAGCTCGTCACGGGAGACGAACCGGGCCTGGCCGCTCGACTCGCGGGTCTGGGCGGTCTCGGCTGCCCCGCTGCCGGCGAGGGCCGCGAGCCGCGCCTCGCGGGCCTGGTTCCAGACCGGGTCGTTGCCGTCGACCCAGGTGTAGACGACGTCGACAGGGAACGTGCACTCGTCCACTGTCGGCTCGGTCATCAGCGGGAGGGTGCGGACGGTGACGCCCTCGACCTCGGCCTGGACCGTCTCGAAGCCGCGCGGGATCCGCTGCGTGTAGGGGTTGAGCCGCGGGGCGACCAGCTGCCCGTGGGTGTTGGTCTCCCAGAACTCCACCTCGACCGAGCACCGCTGGCCGACCACGCGCGGCATCCCGTCGGGTCCCAGAGGCCAGGGCTCGAGGGCAACGACGGGCGTCCGCCCGCGCTGGAGCTCCCGGGCGAGCTCGGACACCACGCCACGGCGCTCGTGCCAGCCCGCGTTGGCGGGGTCCCGCAGGGAGAAGTATTCCGGGAGGTCGGCGTCGGCCAGGGCGTCGAGGAACCTGTGCCGGGCCTCGGTGGGGACGACCACGACCGTCGACTCCCGCTCGTGGGGCGGGATGACCAGCCACTCGTCGCCGGTGGCCGTGGCGCAGGAGACCGCGGCGGCCAGGCCCAGGTGGCGGACGTGGGCGGGCGTCTGGCGGGCGTGCCCGACGGCCGGGGCCGCGGTGACGGGGCGCGGCGGGACGGTCGACAGCGCCGCGAACCGGGGGCGGCCGGCTCGGCGGGCGACAGCGCCCTCGAATATCTCGACCCAGCGCTCGGCGATCGCGTCGGCGTCGTACCTGGCGGCGGTTGCCAGCGCTCCGGTGCCCAGCCGGGTCCGGAGGTCGTCGTCGGTGGCGAGCCGGAGCAGCGCGGCGGAGAGGCCGGCGACGGACTCGGGCGTGACGAGCAGGCCGTTGACCTCGTGCTCGACGATCTCGCGAGGTCCGGAGGCGCAGTCGAAGCTGACGCACGGAACGCCCGCGGCCATCGCCTCCTGGAGCACGAGCGGGAAGCCCTCGGCGCGGGAGCTGAGCGCGCAGATGCTGGCCTTGGCCCACTCGCCGCGCATGTCGGTGACCGTGCCCGGGAGCTCGACCCGGTCGAAGAGGCCCTGCTTGCGGGTCTCGCGGACCAGGTGTGGGCGCTGGTGGCCGACGCCCAGGATGCGCAGCCGCCAGTCGGGCAGCTGGTCGGCGATGTCGCCGAACGCCGCCACCAGCTTGGTGAACTGCTTCTCCATCACCAGGCGGCCGGCGGTCACGATGACCTTGCCGTCGAGCAGGGAGCGCGGGGCGTGGCCCTGTGCGCTTTCCTGCGGCAGCGCGTTGGGCATGACCACCGTCTGAGGCGCGACCGGGCCCAGCTCGTCGCGCAGCCAGGTCTCGATCGACGGCGTCAGCAGGGCGACGACGTCGGCGCGAGGCGCGAACGCGAGCAGCGGCTCCATGCCGCTGGTGCGCTGGGACGAGGACCGGTGCTCCTGGTGGACGACCACCACGTCGTCCGGGAGGAGCTGGACCGCGCTGGCCAGCAGTGCCGGCGTGACGGTGACGACGACGTCGGCGCGGACCTTGCGCAGGGCCGACTCCAGGGCGACGTCGGTCAGCGCTGAGAACTGGCGGTCCCAGCGCCGCGGGACCAGCACGGACTCCGCGTCGAGCAGCGGGTCGCGCTGGGTGTCGGACTGGGTGTCGGCCTGGGGGTCGCCCTGGGTGTCGGGCCGGACGTCGACCAGGGGCTGGAGCGTCACGCGCTCGTCCACCGCGTAGTGCGGCTCGTCCGCCGCGCGCAGCACGCTGATGACCGTGACCTCGTGCGGTGCGTTCTCTTGGCGAGCCAAGGCGTTGGCCTGGGTGATGACCGAGCGCTCGGTGCCGCCCATCGCGTACGCCGAGAGGACGAGGTAGGCGATCCTCATGGGCGGCCCGCCATCGGGATGACCGCCCCGCCGGGACCGCTGTGCTCGGCCGGGTCGAGGACGCGGAGCACCAGGTGCGAGTCGGGGTTCCACCGGAACCGGGCGCGGGGCTTGTCCTCCTCGGCCTCCGGGTCGGTCGTGTCGTGGAGCTCGGGCAGCAGCACGGCGCGGTGCGGGTCGGCCAGGTCGCTGCGCCGGCGCCGGATCCGCACCCACGAGGTCTCGGTGCCGAGGGCCAGCCGGACGACACCGAAGTGGCCGGCGGGCAGGTCGGCGACGCCGATCAGCGCCTCGACGTGGCCGTCGTGGGCGGTCACCGGCAGCTGGTCGAGGAGCTGGTCGTCGGCGTCGAGGAGCAGCAGGTGGGTGCCCGCCTCGATCTCGCCCGGGGGTAGGAGGGTCAGGTGCGCGTCACCGTCGCGGAGCTCGATCGCCTCGAGCAAGGCGGTCGGTGCGACCGGGCGCCGGACGACCTGCAGGTGCCCGGCTTCGGTGCGGTCGAGGGAGAGCTGGGTCAGGCCGTCGGGCGAGACCGGCACCCGGGTGGGATCGCCGGTGGGCGCCGGTGGTCCCCACACCGGTCGACCGTCCTGCACGACGTCGTACGTCCCCTCGCCCCCCGGCAACAGGCTCAGCAGGTCGGTGACGTCTCCGCTGAGCTCGAAGGTGCGCCCGCCGGCCGCGTCGTGCAGCGTGCCAGGACCGCCGGACTCGAGGGTCAGCCACAGGTGGCGCCCGTCGAGGATCCCGGCGTACGCCGCGACCGGGCCTGCACCGCGGCGCCGGGATGCCCACTTCAAGAGCGCAGCCTCACAGGCCCGAGACGCCCTCGCCGCCGCCGGCCTGCTCGTTGAAGGTCTCTTGCTCCATCAGGTGCAGGACGGGCACCTTGATCCGGCGCCGGGCCTGCGAGGTCCAGTCCATCCGGAGGAGCTCGGCGACGAAGTGCTCCTCGGTGAGGATGATCGCCTCGCGCCCGTCGACCTCGGCGACCTTGGCGGCGAGCGCGTCGATGGGGTTGCCGGTGACCAGCGTCCCGGTCGCGCTCGCCCCCGACGCCTGCAGCGCCGCGAGCGAGTCGGCCAGCGCCTGCTCGCTCTGCTCCTTGACCTCGGCGATGACCTCGGCCGGGTCGATGTCGGGCATGGGGATGGCCGGCCCGGGCACCAGGTCGGGGCCGCCCATGCCGCCCATGGCCGCCTGCACGCGGGCGGAGGCGTCGTCGAGGGGGAGCAGGACGTGGTAGGCCACCGGCCCGTCGATGCCCTCGTGCAGGGAGTGGATCCTGGCCGCGTCGTCGGTGGTGAGGTTCTCCTCGACCAGCACGACGACGGCGTACGGCTGGGTTACGGGCGCAGTCTCGGACACGCGGCGATGCTAGCCGCTGAGGACCTCGCCGAGGTCATAGCTGACCGGCTCGTCCAGCTGCTCGCAGCCGCACGACTCGGGGTCACGGTCCTCGCGCCAGCGCTTGAAGTGAGCGGTGTGGCGGAACCGGTGGCCCTCCATGTGCTCGTAGCCGACCTCGAGCACCCGCTCGGGCCGCAGCGGGGTGAAGGAGAGGTCCTTGCCCTGGCTCCACCGGCTCTGGGTGCCGGGGACCCGGTCGGGGTTGGCGGTGAGGAACTCCTGCCAGTGGCCCCAGGGATGCTCCTCGAGCGGGCACACCAGCGGCTGGAGCTCTTCGATCAGCTCGGCCCGCCGGGCCTCGGTGAACGACGCGCTGACGCCGACGTGCTGGAGCTGGCCGTCCTTGTAGAGCCCCAGCAGGAGGCTGCCGAGCAGCGGCCGCTCCGGGGTGCTGTTCTTGTGCTCCCGGTAGCCGGCCAGGACGACGTCCGCGGTCCGGGCGTGCTTGATCTTGAGCATGGTGCGGCCGTTCTGGGTGTAGGCCGCAGTCAGCGGCTTGGCCACCACGCCGTCCAGGCCGGCCCCCTCGAAGTGCTCGAACCACCGCTCCGCCTCGGCTGGGTCGGAGGTGGTCCGGGTGAGGTAGCACGGCCCGTCGGACCCCAGGTGGCCCAGCGCTGTCTCCAGGGCCGCCCGCCGCTCGGACAGCGGCCGTTCGACGTACGACTCGTCACCCAGGGCCAGCAGGTCGAAGGCGACGAACCCGGCCGGGGTCTTCTCGGCCAGCATGTCCACGCGGCTCTTGGCGGGGTGGATGCGCTCCTGCAGCACCTCGAACTCCAGCCGGTCGCCGATCGCGACGAAGACCTCACCGTCGAGCACGCACCGCTCCGGCAGCTGCTCCTTGATCGCTGCGACGAGCTCGGGGAAGTAGCGGGTCAGCGGCTTGGTGTTGCGGCTGGTCAGCTCGACGTCGTCGCCGTCGCGGAACACGATGCACCGGAACCCGTCCCACTTGGGCTCGAAGATCAGCCCCCCGAACTTGTCCGGGTCCGGGATCCCCTTGACCGACTTCGCGAGCATCGGCTGGACAGGTGGCATCACGGGCAGGTCCACGAGTGGAGCCTAGGCGAGCGCAAACTAACCTTGCTCCGTCCGCATGGACGATCCCCGGTTGGTCTGCCGGTAGGGCCCGCCTGACTTTGAATCAGGATTAGCGACGTAGGTTCGACTCCTACCCGGGGAGCAAGGCCGCACGTCCCGACTCTTCGGGGTCACCCCCTCCGCTCGGCCCAGGCGCCGCGTGACTTCTCGGCGACTGTCGCGTTGTCAGACAATCCGGGCCCGGTCGGTCGTCCTTCGTCATGGCCGGCGTCCCGGGGGCGGCGCAACGGCGCGCCGTCGACCGACTCGGACCAGCGAATCCAAGGACCCTCGTGCCCCTCTCCCGCCGCGGCCTGCGCACCAGCGCCTGGACCGGACTTCTCGCCCTCCTGTTCTCGATCTCCGCCGTCTTGGGCGGGTCGCCGTCCACGGCAGCGGCTCCCACGGCGGTCGAACCGTCGGGGATCTGGAGCCCGACCGCGCAGAAGCTTCTCCCTGCCAAGGACGGGCATCGCCGCATGGTCAACCCGTCCGACTACCGCGGGTTCACCCTGAACGCCGAAGAGATGTCCGGCCGGCTCGCCCTGGCTCCGCTGGAGGACCTGAGCGACCCCGGTCGGCCGGACGCGGTGTCCATCGCCGTGCCGGCGCCCACCGGTGAGCTGATCGAGTTCGCCATCGTCGAGTCGCCGATCATGGAGGACGCGCTCCAGGCGGCTCACCCCGACATCAGGACCTATGCCGGCTCCTCGATCACCGAGGGGTACGCCGCGAGCATCCGCCTGGACATGACCCCGTTCGGCTTCCACGCCAGCGTCCGGGACGGGCAGGCCTCGTGGTACGTCGACCCGGCCTATCTGGGCGACACGAGCCTGTATGTGTCCTACTTCGGAGCGTCGCTCCCCGAGGCGGCGCGCCTGCCCGACGAGGTGCTCGACCCGGAGACCGGCGAGTCGATCGTCCACGGTGTCGACGAAGTTCACTCGGACCGAGCCGCGGCTCCGCGGGTCGGCGAGGAACCAGGTGAGGTGGTGATCCAGCGCGTCTACCGGCTCGCGCTGGTGACCGACGCGAGCTACGCGGAGTTCTTCGCACCCGGACTGAACACCAACCCCTTGGACCTGCCCGCGTCGAACGCCGCGGTTCTCGCGGCCAAGACGACCCTGATGAACCGGGTCAACCAGATCTACAACGACGACCTCGCGATCAAGATGGTCTTCGTCGACAACACCGACCTGCTCCTCAACCTCAACAACGCGGCGCGGGAAGCTGCCGTCGGCCTGGCCGGCGTCGGCCTGACTGGCTGCCTGCCCAACGCGATCGTGCAGAACCAGGTCGCGGTCGACACCCTGATCGGTCCCCTCAACTACGACATCGGCCACATCGCCCTCGGCGTCGACGGTGGCGGCGTCGCCTTCCTCGGCGTCGTCGGTCAGCAGGGCCAGAAGGCCGGCGGGTGTACCGGCCTGGCCAACCCGGTGGGTGACTTCATGGCCATCGACTACGTCGCCCACGAGATGGGCCACCAGTTCGCGGGTCCGCACACGTTCAACGGCACCCAGGGCAACTGCTCGGGCGGCAACCGCACCGGCGGCAGCTCGGTCGAGCCCGGGTCGGGCTCCTCGGTGATGGCCTACGCCGGCATCTGTGCCGCGGACGACCTCCAGCCGCACACCGACCCCTACTTCAGCCAGCGCACCCAGATGGAGGTCAGCGACTACGTCAACAGCGAACCCGCGGACCCGGTCACCGACACCCGCGGCGGCTTCGAGATCGTCACCACGACCAACCACACCCCGGTCGTCACCGCGCCGGCAGACGTCACCATCCCGATCCAGACGCCGTTCACGCTGCGCGGTTCGGCGACCGACTCGGACGACGACGAGCTGATCTATCTGTGGGAGCAGAACGACATCGGCGCCGACGAGGGCGTGCAGCTGACCAACAACACCAAGGCGACCGGACCGCTGTTCCGCGTGTTCGGCACCTTCGCCGACGTATCCGAGACGGACACGTTGATCTACAACTCGCCCGGCGAGAACCTCGCGACCACCAGCCCGGTGCGCACGTTCCCGGACATCGCCCAGATCACGGCCGGCAACACCAACGCGGCGACCGGCTCGTGCCCGACGCCGGCGCCGTCCGACTACTCGGGCGCGGAAGGCACGTCCGCGCTGAACAACGGCCCCGTCCTCGACTGTTACTCGGAGTTCCTGCCCACCGCTGCCTACGTCGGCAGCGGCGCCAACGCCTCGCCGCCTCGGCTCAACTTCCGGCTCACCGCCCGTGACCTCACCCTCGAGGGCGGCGGGACCCACTTCGACGACGTGACGCTGACCGTCGACCCGACCGCGGGCCCGTTCCTCGTGACGAGCCAGGCCACGCCGACGACGTACGACGGAGGGTCGACGCAGCCGGTGACCTGGGCGGTCAACGGGACCGCCGGCCTGGCGCCGAACGTGAAGATCACCATGTCGACCGACGGTGGTGACACCTTCGACCAGGTCCTCGTGGCGAGCACGCCCAACGACGGCAGCCAGGACGTGGTCATCCCCAACATCGCCACCACGCAGGGCTGGATCAAGGTCGAGGCCGTCGACAACGTGTTCTTCGACCTCAACGACGCTCCGGTCACCGTCACGGCCGTCCCGGCCGGGCTGGACGTCGCCGACGCCGTGCCGGACACGGTGCCGAACCAGTACAGCGACGGTGTCGACGTGACCTTCTCGGCCACCACCGGCCAGGGCGACTCCGGCACCTTGTCGGCCACGCCCACCGGCCTCCCCGCGGGGCTGAGCCTGGTGAAGACGAGTGCGTCGGATCCCGGGGTGGTGCCCAGCACGTCCACCTGGACCGTCCAGGGCACGTCGTCGGCCATTCTTGGCTCTTATCCGGTGAGCATCTCCGTCACCGACGCAGTGACCTCCGAAGTCGTCGACTTCACCATCGCCTCGGCGCCCGAGAACGCCACGCCGACCTACACCGGTGACACCGCCGAGACCACCGCCGCCGGCGAGAGCACGGTCGCGGTCACCTTGTCCGCCGCCGTCGTCGAGCAGACCGACGGCTCCCCGGGTGACCTGAGCACTGCCACGGCGACGTTCATCGACACCGTCACCAGCACGACGCTGTGCACCTCGCCGGTGACCTCGGCCGGCTCGGCGAGCTGCACCTACGCGGCGGCGCCGGGCACCTATCAGGTCAAGGTCTCGCTGGGTGGCCGGTACCTCGGTGAGACCGCCGCCGACACGGCGTTGGTCGTCACAGCCGGCACCGTGGATCCGGAAGTGCCCGAGACGACCCTGACCTCGGTTCCGGGCCGCTGGAACCTCGCCGAGAGGGCGCGGTTCACCTTCACCTCCTCCGTGCCCGGGTCGACGTTCACCTGCACCCTGGACGGCGTCAGCGAGCCGTGCACCTCGCCGTACGTGGCCACCGGCCTGGCCCACACCACCCACACGTTCTCGGTGGCGGCCAACAACGGAGGGGCCGTCGACGCCACCCCGGCTACCACATGGACCACCGTGCCCAAGGCGGCCTCCGAGCTGAAGCGCACGACCACCAAGTGGAAGCTCACGCCCAACAAGTTCGCCTACCTGGGTGAGTACTGGCGCACCAACAAGCGCGGACAGAAGCTGACCTACCGGGTGACGAACGCGCGAGAACTCGTGCTGGTGGTCGGCAAGGGCCCGAACTCCGGGAAGGTCAAGGTGGTCTTCCAGGGCAAGACGCTGGCCACGATCAACCTGAAGGGTCCTCGGGCCAGCCAGACGATCGTCAGCCTGGGGTCCTTCGCGAACCCCGTCTCGGGCAAGCTCAAGGTCGTGACGCTCACCTCGAAGAAGAAGTCGACCATGCGGATCGAGGGCCTGGGGGTCTCGACCCTGGCGTGATCGGGTCCGCGGCCGGGGAGCAAGCCGGCCGCGACCAGATCTCTCGCCTGGTGCGATGCGCACGTTTCGTGTTCGCGACGCGGATTACTAGCATGTCGCCATGACGGTGGGGGCCACGCGGGACCAGCAGACAGTGCTGCCTGACGGCACGTCCGTCGCGGCCGTGATCGACGGCGTGAAGATGCGGTCGACGCCCAACCACGTGGATCACCGCGGGTCGGTGTTCGAGATCTTCGAGGGCCAGGGCGACTACTGGGACGAGCCGGTCGTCTACGCCTACCAGTTCTCCATCCGGCGTGGCCTGATCAAGGGCTGGGGCCTGCACGAGCACAAGCGGGACCGCTACACGCTCATCAGTGGCGAGGTCCTCGTCATCCTCTACGACGCCCGACCGGACTCGCCCACCTCGGGCGTGGTCCAGCGCATCGTCCTCAGTGACCGAGGGGTGCGCAACCTCACGATCCCGACCCACGTGTGGCACCTCAACATCAACCTCGGCCCTGACGAGGCCTTCCTCATCAACTTCCCGACCGAGGCCTACAACCACGCTGCGCCGGACCGGCTGCTGCTGCCCTGGGACACCGACGTGATCCCCGTCGACGTGCGCGCCCTCCTGCCCCAGGCCTGACCTGTGCTGGTGGCCCCTGGCGCGGCCGAGGTGGTGGCGCTGGTCCCTACGCTGGGCTCCGACGTCGACCGCCTGCGCCGTTGCGTCACGGCTCTGGCCGCCCAGTCCGGAGACCTGGCTGTCGTCGTCCTGGTGAACTCGCCGGAAGGCGGCCGTGTCCGTGACCTGCCCGGCGAGGTCGTCGTCGTCGAGTGCGGGCTCAACCTGGGCTGGGGTGGCGCCCTCACTCTTGGGCGTTCGCTCGCCGAACCCGCTTTCCTGTGGCTCGTCCAGGACGACATGGTGGCGGAGCCCGACGCCCTCGCCGTCCTGCGTGCGGCCCTCGAGGCTGAACCCGGGACCGCGGTGGTCACCCCGATCACCGTCGGCGACGACGGGCTGGTGCCGGCGGGCAGTCTCGGTGGCACTCTGGACGACGACGGCGTTCTGCGCCGTTGGCACCCACCAGAGGCCACTCCCCCCGAGGACCTGAGCGGCCTCGGGGACCTGTCGTACGTCGCCAGTCGGGGGATGCTCGTGCGGACGAATGCCTGGGACGACGCAGGGGGGATGAGTCCGCTGTTCCACCCGGTGATGTACGCCGACGTCGACTTCTGCGTCGGGCTGCAGCGCGCGGGCTGGTCGGTCGCAGCTGTCAGTGGCTCCCGGATCCACCACCGGCAGCTCGGCTCCACCACGAGGCCGTTTGCGGAGTTCCTGGGACGGCGCAATGCGGCGTTGTTCGCGGCTCGTAGGTTTCCCGGGTCGGAGGTTGACGACGGCCGCCCGTCGCCGGCGGCGTCCCTCGGAGGTCCGGTGCATCCCGACCTGTCGCCCGCATTGGTCACCAGCATCGCCCAGGCGGCGGCCGATGCGCTGCTCCACCTCGGGTCGCACCACACTGCCGCGGTCACCAGCCTGGAGGACCGGGTCGCGTCGCTGAACGTCCAGCGCGCGGCGTTGGAGGACCGGGTCGCGACGCTGGAGGCATCGGCCGTCGAGCGGGAGTCCGACCTGCAGAGCCTGCGTCGCCGGCTGCGCCGGAGCCGTCGCCGGCTGCTCCGCACCCGTCGGCGGCTGGCCACCGCACGCAGCTGGCGTGGCCGCCTCGGCCTGGCTCGCACTCGCTAGCGCGCGTCCCATGGGGTGAGGTCGTCACGGCCTCCAGGGACGTTCGGCTCTACAGATATCCAGGCGTGGTTCCTACCCTGGCAGTGAGGGTTCCGCGAGTCGGTTGCGCCGACTTCGCAACAGCGGCCTCGGCGTGCCAACTCCGGTGATCCCCAGCGACAACTGGAGAGAAGGCGCGAAATGGCCAAGAAGGCAGGGCACCTGGGGACGCGCAGCATGGCTGGGTCTCGGCGCATTCTGGGTTGGATATCGGCGGGAGTGATGGTCGCCGGCATGGCGGCGCTCCCCACCGCGGCACCGGCGGCGACGCAGGCGGAGGACACCGACCTCCAGTACGTCAACGCCGTGGCCGACGCAAGCCTCGTGCACCTGAAGGTGAAGTGGACCGGTTGGGTGGCCGCCCCACGGGAGATCTTCCTGTACGGCACGCCCGATGACTACTGGACACTCAACGAGGGCTACTACGGCCCCTACACGGTCACCACGACGTGCTCCGGCTTCTTCGCGTCGTCGTCCGGCGAGGTCGTCACCGCTGGGCACTGCGTCGACGACGAGACCTATGACGGCGGCAAGAGCGCGATCCTGAGCGCCTTCGTCGCCGAGCTCGGCCAGTCGACCGGCGCGACGCCGGCGGAGATGGCCGAGGCGACAGCGAACCTCCAGGCCAACGCCGACATCGAAGGCCCGGACGCCGGCTCGCCGCCGGATCGTGAGGTCAAGGTCACCGCTCCCGCGATGGCCAAGCGGGCGTTCCCCGCGAGCGTGCTGGACGTTCAGACGTTCCGGGACGGCGACGTGGCGCTCCTGAGCGTCACCGGTCTGGTCGGTCCCCTGCTCCCGGTCGCCCCAACGGCACCGGCGAGCGGCGTCAGCGTGGTCGCGGCCGGCTTCTCCGGAGGCGTCGCCGAGATCGTCGACT
Organism: Nocardioides dilutus; assembly: GCF_054779555.1. Classification (NCBI taxonomy): domain Bacteria; kingdom Bacillati; phylum Actinomycetota; class Actinomycetes; order Propionibacteriales; family Nocardioidaceae; genus Nocardioides; species Nocardioides dilutus. The sequence goes on from NZ_BAAGYA010000002.1 coordinate 260,051, forward strand.
CCGAGTCGCCGCCGACCTTCAACGCCGGCAGCGTCAGCGGCACCGAGACGATCAACGGAACGCCGTTCACGTCGATCTCGTCGCGGACCAGCCCTGGCATGTCGGGCGGCCCGGTCCTCAACATGGAGGGTGAGGTCGTCGGCACCGTCTCCTGGGCGCTGTCCAGCGAGACCGACCGCTCGACGGACTTCATGGCCAGCGCGGCGTCCATCCAGTCGCTGCTGGCGGGCAACGGCGTCGACAACACCTTGGGTGAGGCCGAAGTGGCCTACCGCGAAGGACTGTCGCTCTACTTCCAGAGCCGCTATCACGACGCGGTAGTCAAGTTCGACGAGGCGCGGGCGCTGCAGCCCGGGTGGAAGTTCATCAGCGAGTTCCGGCAGGACGCCGTGGCCAACTACGCGAACGACGTAGCGCCACCCGAGGCTGAAACCGAAACCGAAGCCGAAGCCGATTCCGAGAGCGGCGGCGGCGGAGTGCCGACCTGGGCCTACATCCTGGGCGGGGTCGTCCTGGTCCTGGGTGCGGGCGGCGTGCTGGGCACGCTCGTCCTTCGGCGTCGCCACGTCCCGCCGCGGACGACGGGTCCGGCAGCCATGCCGATCGGTCCGGTCCCGGTCGGGCCGGCCACTGCGTCGGCTCCGCGGGCCGTTCCCACGGCACCTCCGACGGCACCCCCGCTGACCGTGCCTACCGTCGCGGCCGTCCCCACGGCACCAGTTCAGCCGGCGCCGGCGGTGACCCTGCCGCCGTCGGCACCGGCACCGGCGGCAGCTCCGAGCGGACACGGCTTCTGCCCGAACTGCGGAGCACAGCACGAGCTGGTGGCGCACTACTGCGAGAGCTGCGGGCAGCCGTTCGCCGCGGCCCTGGACGGTCTGCACCACGAGGTCTGACAGGAGGTCTGAACCGACGGATCAGCAACCGGGGTGGGCTCCGGCCCACCCCGGTTGCTGCTCGCGTGCTGACGATCCAGCCGTAGAGTGACCCGGGTGCCCGGTGAGCTGACAGTCGTCGTCCTCGCAGCCGGTGGCGGCACCCGGATGAAGTCGAAGACCATGAAGGTCCTCCACCCGGTGGCGGGGCGGTCGATGATCGGCCACGTCCTCGCGGCGGTGCAGGAGACCTCGCCGTTGCGGATCGTCACCGTGGTGGGTCATCAGCGCGAGGAGGTCGGAGCCCACGTGCTCGAACTCGCACCCGAGGCGATGCTCGCGGTCCAGGACGAGCAGCACGGCACGGCGCACGCGGTGCGGACCGCCATCGACGCGGTGCTGGCCAGCGGTCAGCAGCTTCGCGGCACCGTGCTCGTCGCCTACGCCGACACCCCGCTGCTGCAGGGGGAGTCGCTGATGCGGTTCGCGGCGGAGCACGAGGCCGCCCAGCGCGCGGTGAGCATCCTGTCGGGGCTGGTCCAGGACCCGAGGGGGTACGGCCGGGTCGTCCGCAACGCCGAGGGCGACGTCGAAGCGATCGTGGAGGAGAAGGACGCGACCGACGAGCAGCGCGCGATCCGCGAGATCAACTCGGGGATCCTGGCCTTCGACGCGGAGTTCCTGCTCGACGCGCTCCCGCGGATCGGCAACGACAACGCCAAGGGCGAGTACTACCTCACTGACACCGTCCACCTGGCCCGGCAGGCCGGGCTGCACGTCGGTGCTCACGCGATCGACGACGTCTGGCAGACCGAGGGTGTCAACGACCGCGCCCAGCTCGCCGCGCTCGGGGCCGAGCTCAACCGCCGGATCGTGACCCGCTGGATGCGTGACGGGGTCACGGTCATGGACCCGGCGACCACCTGGATCGACGCCGACGTGGTGCTGGCCGAGGACGTCACGCTCCTGCCCGGCGTCCAGCTGCTCGGGGCGACGGTCGTCGCCGAGGACGCAGTGATCGGTCCCGACACCACGCTCAAGGACTGCGAGGTCGGCACCGGCGCCCGCGTCGTCCGCGCCCACGGCGAGCTCGCCGTCATCGGCGACAACGCCCGCGTGGGCCCGTTCGCCTACCTGCGACCAGGCACCCAGCTCGGCACCGGCGGCAAGATCGGCACCTTCGTCGAGACCAAGAACGCCCAGATCGCCGCCGGAGCCAAGGTGCCGCACCTCTCCTACGTCGGCGACGCCGAGATCGGCGAGGGTAGCAACATCGGTGCGGGCACGGTCTTCGCCAACTACGACGGCCTCGAGAAGCATCACACCAAGGTCGGCAGGCTGGCCCGTACCGGTTCCAACAACACCTTCGTCGCCCCCGTCGAGATCGGCGACGGCGCAGCGACCGCTGGGGGCACCGTCGTACGCCGTGACGTCCCGCCCGGGGCCCTCGCGGTCAGCGGCGGACCCCAGCGCAACCTCGAGGGCTGGGTGCGTCGCCGGCGGCCCGGCACCGCCCAGGCGGACGCGGCGGAGGCTGCGCAGCAGGACGTGGGAGAATCGGACTGACCTCCAGTCGAGGCGTGCTGCGAGCCAGGAGAGCCACCTACGTGACCGGAATGAAGAGGACCACCGAGAAGAACCTCATGGTCTTCAGTGGTCGGGCCCACCCCGCGCTCTCCAACGAGGTGGCCGACCTGCTCGGCACCGCGCTGGTGCCCACGACGGCCTACCAGTTCGCCAACTCCGAGACCTACATCCGCTACCAGGAGTCGGTGCGCGGCTGCGACGCGTTCGTCATCCAGAGTCACACCGCGCCTATCAACGAGTGGATCATGGAGCACCTGATCATGGTCGACGCGCTCAAGCGGGCGTCGGCCAAGCGGATCACCGTGGTCATGCCGTTCTACGGCTACGCCCGCCAGGACAAGAAGCACCGCGGCCGCGAGCCGATCACCGCGCGGTTGATGGCCGACCTCTTCAAGACCGCCGGCGCCAACCGGCTGATCACCGTCGACCTGCACGCCGACCAGGTCCAGGGGTTCTTCGACGGCCCGGTCGACCACCTGATGGCACTCCCGATCCTGGCCGACTACGTGTGGGGGAAATACCGCGAGCAGTCGCTGGCCGTGGTCTCGCCGGACGCCGGCCGGATCAAGGTGGCCGAGCGCTGGTCCGCCCGCCTCGGCGGCGCGCCCCTGGCCTTCATCCACAAGACCCGCCGGACCGACCGGCCCAACGAGGCCGTGGCCAACCGGGTGGTCGGCGACGTCACCGGCCGCCTGTGCGTCCTTGTCGACGACATGATCGACACCGGCGGCACCATCGCCAGCGCCACGGAGGCGCTGATGGCCGACGGGGCTGCTGGTGTGGTCGTCGCCGCCACCCACGCGATCCTCTCCGATCCCGCGGTCGACCGGCTGAAGAACTGCCCGGCGCAGGAGGTCATCGTGACCAACACCCTGCCGCTCCTGCCCGACCGCGAGTTCGACAAGCTGACCCAGCTCTCCATCGGGCCGCTCGTGGCGCGGGCGATCCGTGAGGTGTTCGAGGACGGCTCGGTCACGTCCATGTTCGAAGGGGAAGCCTGACTGTCTACCTGCCGGTCAAGCTGAAGTGCTGGTAGTCCTTCAACGTTCGCCAGTCGCCGCCCCACTCCCACCCGATCGAGGCGAACGCCGCCACGACGACGTCGCCCGGCGCGATCATCCCGGCGCGCACGTCCTGGCGGTCGAGGTAGGCGGAGGCGAGCTCCGGCAGCACCAGGTCTCCCTTGAGATAGGGGTTCTGGAACGAGTTGAGGTCGATGGCGAGCCCGTAGGCGTGCTGGGAGTAGGTCGTCCCTCCCACGGCCGGCCGGCAGGCGAAGGCGCCGGTGTTGTTGCCGTCGCCGGTCGGGGGCGCGTCGAGCTCGTCGAGCCGGGTGATCCGCATCTCCTCGATCGGGTAGCGCGCGTCGTACAGCTGCCGGAACACCGAGACCACGTCGTCCGCGACGCTCGCGTTGACCAGCAGCTCGCCCGTGTGCCGGGTGTCGTCGAAGCCCCAGAAGGTGAGTCGCACCCAGCTCAGCTCTTCGGCGGTGACCGGGCAGTCCGGCTGCCAGGTCGAGCGGGCGAGGACCTCTGGCGGCACCGGCTCGACCAGGGATGCGAAACCCTCGCCGGGCAGCGGCTCGAGCTGGTCGGGGAGTGTGAACCGCCGGTCTCGCAGCTCGGGTGGGGTCGGCTGCACCTCGCCGAACCCGTCGGGGCGCAGCGGCAGCACCCGGGTGCCGAGCCAGGCCGGCGGCATCGTGCCCGGTGCCGGGGTCGGCGGCGTCGCGGGGGTGGGAGTCGACGTGGGAGCAGGTGTACGGCTGGGTGCGGGGCTCGGCGAGGGTTCGGCGACCGGGGCGGTCGGCTGGGTGCAGGCCGCCAGCGTCAGCGCCAGCGCGGCCACGGCCAGGGAGCGGCGCGGCGGTCGAGGCACCCCTGCAGGCTACGGCGGATCGTTGCGGTGGATTGGGTCGTCGGCCCTCGCGGCGGGTAAGGTCGCTGGGTTGCCTCGGCGAGGGAGTCCGCTGCACCAGCAGCAGTCTCCGTGATCGACAGGGCCGGCCCGTCCGGGCGCGCGCTCCGATCGTTCGTCGAGAGCCCCCGACGTAGACCGACAACCAGCAGGAGCAGAACCGCCATGGCCACCGAGAAGATCACCGCCGAGACCCGCACCGAGTTCGGCAAGGGCGCGGCCCGCCGCATCCGGCGCGCCGACAAGATCCCCGCCGTCCTCTACGGCCACGGCAACGACCCCGTGCACCTCACCCTGCCGGGCCACGACACGATGATGGCGCTCAAGCACGGCGGCGCCAACGCGCTCCTCGACCTCGACATCGACGGCACGAGCCAGCTCGCCCTGACCAAGCAGGTCCAGGTCGACCCGATCCGCCGCACCCTCGAGCACATCGACTTCGTCGCGGTGCGCCGCGGTGAGAAGGTCACCGTCGACATCCCGATCCAGGTCGTCGGCGAGGCCGCGCGCGAGACGCTGGTCGTCACCGAGAACGCCACCGTCCAGGTGGAGGCCGAGGCCACGCACATCCCCGAGTTCATCGAGGTCTCCGTCGAGGGCGCCCAGGCCGGCACCCAGATCCTCGCCTCCGACCTGAGCATCCCCAAGGGCTCGACGCTGCTGGTCGACCCGGAGACCCTCATCGTCAACGTCACCGAGCAGGTCAGCGCCGAGGCGCTCGAGGCCGAGCTCGAGGAGGCCGAGGCCGAGGCCGGGATCGAGCGCGAGGAGTCCGACGCGGACGCCGAGGCCGCTGCCGACTCCGGCGCCGGCGATGGCGGCGGGTCCGGCGAGGCTGCGGCCGAGGGCGACGCCGCGGCGGAGTGATCTTCCGGCGCTCGAAGGAGCCGTCGATGGAAGGCACCGAGGCCTGGCTGGTCGTCGGGCTGGGCAACCCCGGCCCGGCGTACGCCGGTCACCGTCACAACGTGGGCTACCTCGTCGTCGACGAGCTGGTCCGCCGGCAAGGCTCGCCGCTGCGCGCCCACAAGTCCGGACGTGCCGAGGTGCTGGAGGGACGGTTCACCCCGCCCGGGGTCGAGGGCCCTCGGGTGGTGCTGGTCCGTCCGCGTTCGTACATGAACGAGCTGGGCGGACCGGTCAAGGCGCTCGCGGGCTTCTACGGCGTTCCCCCGGAGCGGATCGTGGCGGTGCACGACGAGCTGGACCTCCCGTTCGAGAGCATGCGCATCAAGCTCGGCGGAGGCGACAACGGCCACAACGGGCTCCGCTCGCTACGATCGTCGCTCGGCACCGGGGACTTCTACCGGGTGCGGGTCGGGATCGGCCGGCCGCCGGGTCGGCAGGACCCCGCCGACTACGTGCTCTCGAACTACTCCGCGGCCGAGCGCAAGGTGCTGCCGCTGGAGGTCGACCGGGCCGCGGACGCCGTCGAGTCGCTGGTCACCCAGGGCCTCGAGCGCACCCAGCAGGTGTTCAACTCCTGACCGGAGCCGCCTCAGGCGGGAGCCGGCAGCAACGGGTCGCCGGGCAGCAGGCTCTCCAGCGCCTCGATGAGCTCCGCCAGCGGCGACGTCTTCGGGATCAGGCAGCGGGCGCCCGCCTCGAGGGCGAGGACCGTGTCGTCGTGGTTGCCGGTCATCACCACCACCTCGACCCCGGCGCGGACCGCCGGCGCGAGGAAGAGGCCCTCGTCGGCGTGCGCGCGGAGGTCGACGTCGAGGAGCAGGACCTCGGGCGGGTCGGCCAGGATCCTCGGCAGGACCGTCGCGAGCGCGTCCTCGTCGGTGAGGTCGACGCTGGTGGCCTCGAACCCGTGGTTGGCCAGGGCGATGACGACTACGTCCGCGACCAGCAGGTGGTCGGCGACCACCACCACTCGTCCGCGACATCGGAATGGGTCGCTCATGGGCACTCTCCAGCCCATGTGTGGTGTTGGACGTACTTCCCCGTGATGCGTGTATCTCGCACAGTACTCCTGTCGGAAGCCGAGAGGCCCGGTCCGGTGGTCGTGCTACCCACCGACCGTCGCAGCATAGTGACCGAGCGCGGCGAGTGCCATGGGCCTGCAGGTATGCCCGGTTGGCCTCACTAGGGTGAGCACCGTGACTTTCGAGGCAGCCGCTCCACCTCCGTCCGCGGCGAACAGCGACCACGAGCTGGCCACCTGGTTGGCGCAGGAGGCGGGTCGCCGGCTGCTCGGCGTGCGAGGGGAGGGTCTCGAGGGCCGGGAGCTGAAGGACGCGGGCGACCGCGCGGCCCACGAGCTGCTGATGGACCTGCTGGCCCGCCACCGTCCGGGTGACGCGGTCCTGTCGGAGGAGGGCAAGGACGACCGGGTCCGGCTCGAGCGCGACCGGGTCTGGATCGTCGACCCCCTCGACGGCACCAGGGAGTTCTCCGAGCCGCCGCGCGACGACTGGGCGGTCCACGTCGCGCTCTGGCAGGAGGGCGACCTCGTCGCCGGAGCGGTGGCGCAGCCGGCCCTGGGCCTCACCTTCACCACCGGCGCCCCGCCTGTCGTGCCGCCGCGTACGGCGGCACGACCCCGGATCGCCGTCTCCAGGACCCGACCGCCGGACTTCGTGCACGGCCTGGCCCGGGAGCTGGACGCCGACCTGGTGCCGATGGGGTCCGCCGGGGTCAAGGTGATCTCCGTGGTGCGGGATGTGACCGACGCCTACGTGCACTCGGGAGGGCAGTACGAGTGGGACTCGGCGGCCCCCGTGGCGGTGGCCCGGGCCTCAGGCCTGTTCACGTCCCGGGTGGACGGATCGGCACTGCGCTACAACCAGCCCGACGTCTACCTGCCCGACCTGGTCGTCTGCCGCCCCGAGCTGGCCGAGCCGATCCTGGCCTACCTGCGCGCTCACGACGTCACCTGAGCCGGCGGCTCAGTACGCGCCGCGATGACTCAGCACCGCACCCAGGGTCCGGGCGATGATCGAGACGTCGAGAGTCCACGACCAGTTGTCGACGTAGGCGAGGTCGAGGCGGACGGTCTCCTCCCACGAGAGGTCCGAGCGCCCCGAGACCTGCCAGAGTCCGGTGATGCCCGGCTTGACGTCCAGCCGTTGCCGCAGGTCCTGGCTGTAGGCGTGCGCCTCCGCCGGCAGCGCGGGGCGCGGGCCCACCAGGGACATGTCGCCACGAGCGACGTTGAGGAGCTGGGGCAGCTCGTCGAGGGAGTACCTGCGGAGCACGGCGCCGACCGAGGTGATCCGCGGGTCGCGCCGGATCTTGAAGAGCAGGCCGTCCGGGTCGCACTCGTTGACGCCCGCGAGGTCGTCCCGGCGCTCCTCCGCGCTGACGTGCATCGTGCGGAGCTTGAGCATCGTGAACGGCCGACCGTCACGTCCCACACGGGTCTGCCGGAAGAGCGGCGTGCCAGGTGAGTCCAGGCGGATCACGAGGAGCAGGGCCGCCAGCAGCGGTGACAGGAGGAGCAGGAGCAGCACCGCGGCCCCGCGGTCCACGGCGTCCTTGACCAGGCGGGCGGGGCCCGAGACCGCGGCCGGCCGCACGTGCAGCAACCGGGTCCCGATGTGAGTGCGGAAGTCGATCGCGCCGTCGCTCACGTCCCGGACGCCCGTGGAGATCAGCAGGTCGGTCCCGTCGGCCCGGAGCCGTCTGCGCAGGCGCCGGAGCTCGTCGTGGTCGAGGTGCCCTCCCGGTACGACGATGACGGCGTCCGCCCGGTGAGCGGCCGCGGCCTCGGCGACGCGGGTCAGCCCTGGCCACACCGCCAACCCCGAGCAGCTGGCGGCGGGCTCTCCGGCATCGGCCGGGAGGCAGACGGCGACCGGGTCGAAGGTTGTGGTCCCGGACCTGGCTGCGCGCCGGAGGTCGTGGAGCAGGTCGTCGATGCTGCGCGGGTCTCCGGCCAGCACCACCTGGCTGGGGGGTTCCTCGACTCCGGCCGCCCGGCGCATCCCGATGGTGGTCAGCGGGACCAGGGCGACCAGTGCGACTGTCGAGCGCGCCGTCGTCGCCAGGTCGCCGAAGAGCGTGGGGGCGAAAGCGACGAGCGTCCAGAGGGTCACGCCCAGCCCGAGGGTGGCCCGGAGGACCGCGCGGGCGTGCACGCGGTGCCGGGCACCGGGACGGGCGGCGTAGCCGCCGCAGGAGGCGAGGAGTGCCAACCAGGCCGCGGCGACTCCCGACGACACGACCGTGGACCAGGCGCCGACCGTGTGCTGCAGCGCGAGCGCGGGAGCGGCGACGGCGGCGAGGTCGAGCGTGAGGAGAGCGACAGGCACGCGGTGCGCTGCACGCCGTACCCCTGCGGTGGTGAGCCTGTGGGGCGTCTCGACGGACGCGACGACGGCCGCGCCGGGCAGCGGCTGGTGCGTCGTCGTCATCGGGTCCCCTTCGAAGTGCGCTGCCGCCAACGTAGGGACCGTGAGCGAGCGCAGCATGCCGCATATCGGGCATGTTCGGGCCGGAGGACTTGCAGGTCAGACGTGCTGCGGCGGCCGCCACCCGACGCGATGGGCCAGGCCCACGGCCGCCAGCTGGGACGTCACCTCGAGCTTGGCCAGGATGGACTTGACCTGGGTGCGCACGGTGGCCTCCGACACGACTCCTTCGGCGGCGATCTCCCGGACCGTGTGACCCTTCATCAGGTGGGCGAGCACCTGGCGCTCCCGGACGGTCAGCTGGTCGAGCTTGGTACGTGCGTCGACCAGGTGAGCCCGCTCCTTCCCCCAGGCCTCGAGGAGCTCCTCCCGCTCCTCGGCGCCCATGACCCGCAGCCCCTGGTTGATGCGTCTCACGGCCGCGAGGATGTCGTTGAGCGGACGTGACTTCGAGAGGACCTTGCGCGCGCCGAGACGCACGGCTTCCCCCCACCGGGCGCGGTCGACCGAGGCCGTGACCACCACCACGTTGATCCCGGCGCGGGCCAGCGGAGCGATCAGTCGCTCACCCTCACCGAACCGCCCAAGGTCGAGGTCGAGCAGCACGACCCTGGGGTGGAGGCGCGTCAGCGCCCCGACGAGGGCCTGCGGGGACTGCTCCTCGGTCGGCACCGGCAGCCGGCGCACGTCGTATCCCTCGATCGTGAGCACGAGCTCCAGGGACTCGGCGAACAGGACGTGATCCTCCAGGATCACGACCCGCAGGTCGCTACGAGGCGTGGGCGACTTCACGGGCGATCTCGTTGTCGGAGACACGCTCGGGCAGACCCACCACGAAGGTGGCACCGTCCACCGCCTGCCGGAGGTCGAGGGTCCCGCCCTGCTCGGTCATCAAGCGCCTCGCGATGGCGAGCCCGAGGCCCTGGCCGGGCGAGTGGTGACCGCGGGAGCCCCTCTCGAAGATGCGGGACCGCAGCTCGGCGGGAACGCCCGGGCCGTGGTCCGAGCACGCGATCTCGACGACGCCGCCGGATAACGAGACCGACAAGGTCACCGGGCCGCCGGCGGCGTGCCGCCCGGCGTTGTCGAGCAGGATGTTGACGACCTCGGCCAGGTCGTCGGCCCGACCGGAGGCCCTGAGACCGCTCGGGCGCCACCTGACGTCCGCACCACGGGTCCGGTGGCTGAGGACGAGGGTGCCCAGCACCTCGTCGACGTCGATCCCGATGTCGTCGGACGGGCTCGGACGGTGGTCCATCAACCGGACGAGCCGCGCGACCTCCGCCTCGACCATCAGCTCCAGACGGCGTCGCCGCGGCTCCGGCAGGGTCGGGTCCTGCTGGATGATCTCGGAGGCACCCGCGATCCCGGCCAGGGCCGAGCCCAGCTCGTGGAGCAGGTCCCGCTGCTCGTGGACGGCGACCTCCGTCTCGACGAGCGCCGAGCGCAGCCGCACCACCTGGTCCTGGTGATCGCGCGTCGCCCCCCACAGCAGCCGCACGGCGGTAGCGCAGAGGACGAACCCGCCCAGCAGGTTGGCCCCGATCGCGGTGCCCGCGACAGCTGAACCGTCGAGGTGACCCGCCGCCTGCGCGGACACCAGCGCGACGGCGGAGAAGGCGAGCCGCTGGCGGACCCAGAGCGACACGTGCTCGCGCTGCAGCAGGTTCCAGGCCAGGACCAGGCCGATGAGTACGAGCAGTGTCCCGGCCACCGCGGTGCCGCCCGGCCCGAAGCGGAACCCCGGCGCGAGGAGCACCCCCAGGCAGGTGGCCGCGGTCAGGACCATGCCGCCGACCGCCCCGACCAGGGCAGGGTCGCCGAGGACGTCGAACCGCTCGCACTCCCGGGCGATGATGACGAGCACCCCGGCTACCGCGAGCTGGTTGACGAGCAGCCAGCCCTCCACCCCCTGCGGCGCTCCAGGTTGCTGCGACTCCTGCAGGAACGACAGGAGGAAGGCGGGCAGAGCTCCGAGGACCAGTCCCAACGCCAGCCACCCCGACAGCCGGCGGTTCCAGGAGTCCTCTCCGTCGACGCCCGCGAGCCGCCACAGCACGTAGGCGGCCGCCCCCGCACCGAGGGCGAGCGCGTAGGTGACGAACGCGACCGTCGGTGACGTCGTCGTGAACGAGTGGCCGCGGCCGGCCATCAGCATCCACGCGGTCAAGGAAGCGACGAGGACGCAGGCTCCGGTGGTGAGCCAGACGACGTCGCGTCCGATGCTGCGGTGATAGTGCTTCTTCAGCATGTGCCCCCCCAGGCTCATCGACTGGCCGAGCCGGAACCTCGAGGCTCAACCGGTGGTGTTGTCGCCGCCTTGGGTCCGAGAGCACTGGGGTGCGGTCCCGAAGTTGGGGAAGCAACTTCATCTGGTGATACGGGGGACGGGAGTGAGGCTATACCACAAGTTGGGGGCGCATATGACCTGAAATGACTATTCCTTTCTGGTTCCAGATAACCATTCCCCTCCCCAATATCAGGTGACTCGCCCCGCCGGACCCAGACGACCAGCGTGGTTTCGACACGCTGAGTCACACGGGACTGCCTTCCAGATGCGATGTCAGGACCAACACAAGGGAGGTCGTGCATGGCGCGAGCGGGCGTCTCGTCCGACGTGCGGAGCAAGGTGCGCGTCATGATCGTGGCCGAGCACACCCTCGTGGGCGAGGCGGTGCGGGCGGCGCTCAGTGCCCGCGGCCACGCCTCGGTCGTCGCGCCCATCGGCGAACCTCCGCCGGCTGACGGTGCCGAGGTCGGCATCCTGCTCACCCACACGTTCGACGAGGAGTCATCTCGAGCGTTGGCGTTCATGGAGCAGCTGACCATCCCGTGGCTGGTCCTGGCGCCGGAGGACCGAGGGCCGATGTGGGGGGCCTACTACTCGAGCGCAGCCAGTCTCGTCGTTCCGCCCGGCGCCAGTCTCGATGACGTGTGCCGCGAGCTCCAGGCGCTCGCCCACGGTCGCGGTCCGTCGGCGTCGCGCGGTCGACGCGAGCTGATCGACGCCTGGCACCAGGCCATTCGCGACCGCGAGGAGCTGAACCAACGGCTCGGCTCGTTGACCCACCGAGAGCACCAGGTGCTCCGCGAGCTCCACGGCGGCGTGGGCGTGCGCTCCATCGCGGAGGGCTCCGAGGTCACCGAGGCCACGGTCCGCACCCAGGTCAAGGCGATCCTGAGGAAGCTCAACGTCTCGTCCCAGATCGCGGCCGTGGCGGCCTACACGCAGGTGCACGACGATCCCCCCGCAAGCGCTGTCACGAGCCGCTCGGCGACCGCTGCGCTCTAGCCGGGACCCGCATCCCGAGTCGCCAGGAGGCTGTTCATGACGTCGTTGCGGGTCGTCGTGGGCAGCGACCAGACCCTCGTCGCGGAGTCGGTTGCGGCAGCACTCCGCAGCCGTTCCTACGACGCCCTGGTGGTCCGGTGGCCCCGCACCGCCGTGGAGCCCGCCCCGACGGTGCGCCGGCGCCGCTCGTCGCGCCGCTCCTTGGGACCTCCGCCTGACGCGGGGCTGGTGGTGAGTGACCTGACCAGGATGGACCAGGTGCAGGCAGCACGGATCCTCGTCACCGGCCTGCCGGTGCCGTGGTTGGTGATGGCCGGCGTCGCCCGCGGTCCGGCGTGGGGTGCGCTCTACGAGAGCGGGGTGGTGCTCGTCGTCCCGAACGACACCGGGCTCGACAAGGTGTGCCGCCTGCTCGACGACCTGGCCTCGGGCAGGCTGGCATCCCGGCGGCGACGGGGGCACCGTGAGCTGGTTCAGGCCTGGCGCACGTTCACGGAGCGGCGCAGCGAGCTGGAGACCCGTCTGAGGACCCTGACCGATCGGGAGGACGAGGTGCTCCAGCTGCTGCACGAGGGGGTGTCGGTCCGCGCCATCGCCGAGGAGTCGGAGGTCACCGAGGCCACCGTGCGCAGCCAGGTCAAGTCGATCCTCAGGAAGCTGGACGTCAACTCCCAGATGGCCGCCGTGGCCGCCTACGAGGACGTGCTGGACGACTCCCCCAATTGAGGTACGTCGACGTCGTCCACGGAGCGAGGCGGCCGCCGCCGATCATGCTCACGGCGTGGACGCCCTGCGACTGCCCGACGGACCTCTGGACGTCCTCTGCGTGGGGGCTCATCCCGACGACGTCGAGATCGGGTGTGGGGGCACGCTGCTGCGACTCGCGGAGCGGGCCGACCTGCGCCTCACGGTCGCGGTCCTGACCGGAACGCCCGACAGGGCAGCCGAGTCGGCGCGAGCGCTGCAGGAGATCCTGCCCGGGGTCAAGACGCACTTCGCCGCCCTGCCAGACGGCCGGCTGCCGACCCACTGGGAGGCCGCGAAGGAGCACCTCGAGGACCTCGCCCGGCACTGTCGGCCGCAGGTGGTGCTCACGCACCGCGTCGACGACGCCCACCAGGACCACCGCACGCTGGGGGTCATGGTGACCACCGTCTGGCGGGACGCCCTCGTGCTGCACTTCGAGATCCCCAAGTGGGACGGTGACCTCGGTGCCCCCTCCCACTACGTGGGGCTCACCCGTGAACAGGCCCGGCGCAAGGTCGACCTGCTCAACCGGCACTTCCCGAGCCAGCATCCGCACGACTGGTGGGACGACGAGGTCTTCCTCGGGCTGATGCGGCTGCGGGGCATGGAGTGCCGCCGCCCGTACGCCGAGGCGTTCCACGTGTCCAAGGCGCTCGTGGAGGTGTGAGCAGGATGCGGGTCGAGGCCGGCGAGCTGGGCGACGTGCTGGTGTTCCGCCCGTCGCCGTCCCATGACGACCGCGGCTTCTTCACCCGCACGTTCGACGCCGCGGTGGCGTCGGCGCACGGGCTCGACCCTGCGGCCTTCGTCCAGGACTCGCAGTCGCGGTCGTGTCGCGGGGCGCTGCGCGGCCTGCACGGTCGCGGCGGGGCGGGCGAGGCCAAGCTGGTCCGTTGCGCCCACGGCGCGATCCTCGACGTGATCGTCGACGCCCGACCCGGCTCACCGACGTACGGGAGGCACCAGGCCTTCCGCCTCGACGACGAGCAGCTCCTGGTGCTCTACGTGCCCCGAGGCTTCCTGCACGGCTTCCAGGTGCTCAGCGAGGTCGCCGACATCTGCTACCGCATCGACCGGCCCCACGACCCCGCCGAGGACGTCTCGGTGCGCTACGACGACCCGGACCTCGCCATCGCCTGGCCGCTACCGGTGGACACCCTCAGCCCGCGGGACCGCTCCGCGGGCTCCTGGCGCGAGCTCGCCGACCGCCATGTCCGCGTCTGAGGGCCATCGCTGCCGTGGCTGCCGCTCCAGCGACGGCCAGGTCGTGCTCGACCTGGGTGACCAGCCCGCCGCCGATCGCTTTCCCCTGGTCTCGGACGCCGGCCCCGACCCGCGCCACCCCCTCGCGATGTGGTGGTGCGCCGCGTGCGGCCTGGCGCAGCTCATGGACGACGCCACGGTGGCCGAGGAGCCGCGGGCGATCGAGCCGCGCGCGGCCGTGCGGCAGGCGTACGACGCCGTGGCCGAGCTGGTCGCCCTTGAGCTGTTGGTGCCGGGCGGGTTCGTGGAGTTCGCCAGCCCCCACGGCGGATCGTGGGGGGAGGCCCTCGCCGCGCACGGCTTCCTGCCCGCGCAGGGGCGCCGGGCGGGCCTGGTCATCGACGTCTACGGCCTGATGCACGACCGCGACCAGGGCGCCGCACTGCAGGCCAGGGCGGACGCACTGACCGACGACGGACTTCTCCTGCTCCAGTTCCCGACGTACGCCGCCACCCTGCGCAACCGGGAGTGGAACGCGCTGCGGCACGGCCACTTCGCCTACCACAGCATCCCCGCCGCCAGGCGGCTCCTGGCCGACGTCGGGTTGTCCGTCCTGGCCGCGCGCACGTACTCGTTGTACGGCGGGTCGGTCCTCCTGCTGGCCTCCCGCACGGAGGCCGGTCCGGCCGACGAGGCCGCGGCGGTCGACGACCTGGAGCGGGCGGAGGTCGCCGCCGGGGTCCTGGACCCGGAGATGATGGTGCCGTTGGGTCAGGCACCGGCTCGCGATGTCGCGTGGCTCCGCGGCTGGGTGGTCCGGCAGCGCGGCGGCGCCTGGCTCTACGGGGCCGGCTCGCGGGCGGTGGCCGTGCTTGCCGCGGCGGGGTTGCCGGACGGTGCCGTCGCCGCGATCGCCGACGCCTCTCCTGCCAAGCGGGGACGCAGGATGCCCGGCACGAGGATCCCGGTCGTCGAGCCGGCGGCGCTCCTGGCGGCGGATCCCAGCGAGATCCTGCTGATGCTCCCGGACCTGCTCGGCGAGGTCCGCGAGGCGTGGCCCGAGCTGTCGGGTCGCTGGGTGGTCCACGGCGACCGCTGACCGACCGGACCCCCCGGAAACGATCGGTCAGCGGTGCCGCACGTCAGATGACCTCGAGCCTCGGGAGCGGGACGACCAGCCGGGCGCCCCACTCGCGGGTGTGTTCCAACTGGACGGAGATCTCCTCGCGCAGGTTCCACGGGAGCACCAGGATGTAGTCCGGCCGGGTCTCGGCCAGCTTCTCCGGGGCGTGGATCGGGATGTGGGTGCCGGGCAGGAACATGCCCTGCTTGTAGGGGTTGCGGTCCACGGTGTAGGCGAGCAGGTCCGCGCGGATCCCTGCGTGGTTGAGCAGGGTGTTGCCCTTGCCGGGCGCGCCGTACCCCGCCACCGTCCGCCCGTCCCGGCGGGCCCCGATCAGGAACTCCACGAGGTCGTCGCGAGCGGCGCTGACGGCCGAGGCGAAGCCGGCGTGGCCCTCGACTGTGTCGAGACCGGCGGCGCGCTCGTCGTCCAGCACCTCGGCCACCCGCGCGCTGGGGGCGGTCGCGTGCTCGGTGGGCATGGACCAGGTGCGCAGCGACCCGCCGTGGGTCGGGAGCTGCTCCACGTCGACCACCGCGAGGCCCGCCTCGGCGAGCACACGCCGGGTCGTGAGGAGTGACAGGTACGAGTAGTGCTCGTGGTAGATCGTGTCGTAGAGCCGGTCCTCGATCAGCCGCAGCAGGTGCGGGATCTCGATGGTCACCGTGCCGTCGTCCTTCACCAGGGCGCGAAGGCCACGGGCGAAGTCGACGATGTGGGGAACGTGTGCGAAGACGTTGTTGGCGACCACGAGGTCCGCCTTGCCGTGGTCGCCGGCCACGGCCGTGCCCGTGGCCTGTCCGAGGAAGTCGCAGACGGTCTCGATGCCCTTCGCCTGAGCCACCTCCGCGATGTTCGCCGCCGGCTCGATGCCGAGGCACGCGATGCCGAGGTCGCGCACGTGCTGGAGCAGGTAGCCGTCGTTGCTGGCCACCTCGACCACGAACGAGTCCTGGCCCAGGCCCAGCCTCGCGACCGCCTGGTCGACGTAGCGCTTCGCGTGCGCCACCCACGAGTCGCTGTAGGACGAGAAGTAGGCGTAGTGGCTGAAGATGGCCTCACCGGCGAGGTAGGCCGGCAGCTGGACGAGCAGGCACGACGAGCAGATCCGCACGTGCAGGGGATAGAACATCTCGCCCCGGTCGAGCCGGTCCTGGTCGACATAGCTCTCGCAGGGCGGTGACATGCCGAGGTCGACGAACGTCTGTGTCAGCTCGCTTCCGCAGAAACGGCACTTCGGGACGATCACGCGGCCGACGCTAGAGGCGGCCTGGCCCACCGGGCCCGGTCGCCGGGCGACGTACCCCGAATGGGGGAGCGAGCGCCCCTCCCCGCTGGCCTCAGCCGCGCAGGCTCTTGGCGACCCGGACGGCCCGGTTGCGAGCACGCCGGCGCAGCCCAGGGCGGTCGATCATGACCAGTTTCGGCCAGTCGGGGCCGTCGTCGGCGCGGATGCTGGTCCGTGCCTGCATCCAGGCGCCGGTCGGCGCCCAGCCGCCGTCGCTGGTGTACACCCTGGTGACGCCGCTCCGTCGCAGGGCCCGCAGGACGTGGCGGTCGTAGGAGCCGAACGGCACCGCGACCTCGGAGACCTCCGAGCCGGTCAGGTGCTCGAGGTGCTGCCGTGCGCGCACCATCTCGTCCTCCACCTGCGTGGCACCGCGCGAGCTCCAGTCCAACGACCGCCAGTCACGGTGCATCCACCCGTGCGAGCCGATGATCATTCCGGCACGGTGCAGCTCGCGCACCCCCGAGCGGTCGAGCCTGCCCGGTTCGCCCATCAGGCCCGCGCACACGTAGAACCGGGCCGTCAGCCCACGCTCGAGCAGTCGGGGCAGGCCGATCTCCAGGTCGGAGAGGTTGCCGTCGTCGAAGGTGATCGTGACGTCCGGGCGCCCCACGACGGCGTCGAGGAGCCCCTCGAGCTGCTCGACCGAGATCCAGACCTGGTCCTCGCCGTCGTCCAACGGCCGGGAGGGAAGCGGTCCGGCTCCGTGAACCGTGACGTTGACGGCCATCGCGCCAATCTCCAAGGGATCGGGGCAACGGAGATCCGGACGAGGGTCCGTACCCCCTCGATTGGGTATCGGGAACCCCATCGCCGAAATGGGGGAGGGGTCAGGCATCGCGCGACCTCGACACCGGATCGTCTCCATGCTGGTGCGGTGGATGCCTTGGCTGGGGTCGTTGTCCCCGCACACAACGAAGAGCGTGTGATCGCGCACACACTGGCCCGCCTGGCGGTCGGCGTCTCTCCGGGCGACCTCGATGTCGTGGTGGTGTGCAACGGGTGCATGGACCGGACGGCCGAGGTGGCCCGGAGGGTCGCGCCGTGGGCCCGCGTGCTGGAGATCCCGAAACCGTCGAAGGCCGAGGCCGTCCGGGTGGGCAACGCCGCAGGAACCGTGTACCCGCGGGTCCACCTGGACGCGGACGTCGCCATCTCGGGCGCCGATGTCGTCAACCTGGTCCAGTCGCTCCGACAGCCTGGGATCCTGGCGGCGGCGCCGCAGCGAGTGCTGCTGCGGGAGCGGTCCAGCCGCCCTGTCCGCTGGTTCTACGACGTGTGGGAGCAGCTGCCACAGGTGCGCAGCGGGTTGTTCGGACGGGGCGTGTTCGCGCTCTCCGAGGAGGGACAGCGCCGGGTGGACGCTCTGCCCCACCTGATGAGCGACGACCTGGCGGTGTCCGAGGCCTTTGATCCCAGAGAGCGGCGGGTCGTGTTGACCGCGTTTGCAGAAGTGCGCGCCCCGGAAAGCCTCCGCGACCTCCTCCGTCGCCGGGTCCGGATCGCGACCGGCAACGCCCAGGCAGGCACGGCCGGCCTACGACGACCGGAGTCGTCGACGGCGTGGACCACCCTGGTCACCCTGGCCGTACGGCGGCCCGTACTCGCGCCGCGGGTGGCACTGTTCGTGCTGGTCGGTGCCGTCGCGCGGCTGCAGTCGCGTCGCGCGGTCCGCTCTGGCGACTTCACCACGTGGCTCAGGGACGAGAGCTCCCGTGCTTGATCGGCGTCTCAGAGCGAAGCTGGAGCAGCAGGTACCGCACGTTCCTCCCCAATTTGAGGGGTAAGGCCAAGGGGTCCCAGCCTCGGTAGGCGCGGATCGCGTGGAATGTCGCTGTCCGAACATCCAGGTCGACGTTCCCGGGGCTCGACGTTAGTTGTTCGCGAAGGAAGGATGGCTGATGGTCGGCGTTCTCCTGCTGCTGCGGCGCCGCTGGCGATTGGCCCTGGCAGGACTGCTGCTCACCATCGCGTTCTGCGGGAACGTTCTTGCGAGTGCTCAGCCGTACTACCAGGCCACGGGTCAGATGCTCTTCCTGCTGCCGCCGACGAACCCCGACCCGACAAGGCCGCCGGTCAACCCCTACCTCAACCTGCAGGACGGTATGGGCACGACGGCGAACCTGATCAGCGGCATGGTCACCACGAAGGACGTCGAGGACCAGCTTGCGCGCCGCGGACTGACGGCGGAGTACACGGTCACGTATCTGTCGCAGACGGGCCCGATCCTCCAGGTGGACGCCAGCCACCCCGACCCCCAGGTCGCCGACCGGACCAGGGACGCCGTCATGGACCTGGTCGATGCCGAGCTGGCCACCCTGCAGCAGGAGGCCGACACGCCGAAGAACCAGTTGATGACGGCGACGCGGCCCACAGTCAGCAAGCACCCCGTCGCGTTGTACGGCGGCGTCTACACGGCGGCTGGCGTGACCGCGATCACGGGACTCCTCCTGGTGATGCTGCTCTGCTTCGCAGTCGACAGGCGGTTGCTGCGCCAGCGGTCACGGCGAGACGCACGGGCTGACTTGGTCGAGGCAACGACCGAGGGCGACAAGGCATCCCAGATCCGCCGCGGTCCCGGGCTGCCGGCGGTCGACGAGGACGAGGACGACGAGCCGGTGGTCGCGTCCCTGCAGCACAGCAACGACCCGACCGGGGGGGCAGCTGACGAGCGGATCCACGAGCAAGCGACCGAGAACGACCTGGACGAGCCGGACGCAGGGTCAGGCGAGCTGCGCGTGCCCCTGGACCGGCACGAGTCCGGCACAGCGGAGAAGGCGGGAGCGAGTACGGACGAGGTCCCAGGTCCTGCCGTGCGCGTCACAAGTCAGTCTCGCCGGCACCGCGACCGCATGGCCAGGCGTCGTCAACAGGCCGACGCCGCTGCGGTCGAGGCACCCGAGGGGTCGGACGACGCGCGGCCGAGATCGTTGGCGGGGTGACGGTGACGACCGGGTCGTCCGCCTCACCAGTGGCCACACCCGCCAACGAGGACACCCTGGCCCTGGATCGAGTCGCCGTCGTGGTGGTCAGCTTCAACAGCGCCCAGTACCTTCCCGGCCTCATCGCGACCCTGGCCGAGGGTCTCGCGGGGGTCTCCTGGGAGCTCGTGGTCGCGGACAACGACTCCAGCGACGACAGCGTCGAGCTGGTGCGCCGCGCCGCTCCGCGGGCCACCGTGGTCGAGATGGCGCGCAACGCGGGCTATGCCGCCGGTGTCAACGCTGGCGTGGCGGCGGCCGCGCCGCACAACGCCGTGCTCGTACTCAACGCCGACGTACGACTGGATGCGGGTTGCGTCATGAGGCTGCTCGGCGCGCTGCGCCAACCCGGAACGGGCATCGCAGTTCCACGCCTGCGCGATCGTGCGGGACGGCTCATTGCGTCGCAACGCCGCGAGCCGACGATACGGAGGATGGTCGCGGCTGCGTTCCTCGGCGCGGAGAGGGCTGGCCGGCGCGGAGCCTGGGGAGAAGTCGTCACCAACGAGGCTGCCTACGACCGCGATGCCGTGACGGACTGGGCGGAAGGGTCGACTCAGCTGATCCACAGCGAGTGCTGGACCTCCGTGGGTCCGTGGGACGAGTCCTACTTCCTCTACTCCGAGGAGACGGACTTCGGACTGCGTGCGCGGGACGCCGGCTTCGTGACCCGGTACGTCGCCGACGCGGGTGCCGTGCACCTCGAGGGCGGGTCCGCGGGATCTGTCCGGCTGTGGCCGTTGGTCGTCGCCAACACGGTGCGTCTCTACCGGAGCCGCCACGGCCGGCTGACCACCGCCGGGTACTGGGCAGCATGCCTCCTGAGAGAGGGGAGCCGGGCGCTGCTGGGTCGGCCCGCAGCCCGGGCCGCGGTTGCGACGCTCGTCAGTCCCCGACGCCTGGGTGCCCCTCGTGGACCGGAGTGGCTCCGATGAGCAGCGAGGAAGCGCAGCCGTGAGCAAGCATCAGGCGTCGGTCACCGACAGAGTTCGTCAGGCGCGTCGTCTGCTGCGGTCCGAAGGTGCGCAGGGCGTCTCCGACCGGGTTCGTCGACGGGCTGCCCGGGCTGTGGCGCCACAGGGCGTCGAGTCGCTGTCGGTCTCACGTGACGACCTGCGGAGGGCGGCCGCGCTGATGGCCAGCGGCGGTGTGTTCCCGGCGCCGATGCCATGGCGAGAAGGCGAGCCTCTGACGATTGCGTGGGTCGATGTTCCACCCAGTCAGGGCTCCGGTGGGCAGACCACCATCTATCGCATGGTGGAGGCCCTGGAGTCGATGGGACACCGCAACATCGTCTACCTCCTCGACCAGCATGGCTGGGCCCTGGAGCAGCACCAGGCGACCGTCGCGCGATGCTGGCCCGGGGTCCAGGCGGAGATCCGGGATGTCGTCGACGGCATCGAGGACGCCCACGCCGTCCTGGCCACCTGTTGGGAGTCGGTCTACCCGGTCATCGCCTCGCCCGCTGCGGGAGCCCGGATGTACTTCGTGCAGGACTACGAACCCTTGTTCTATCCCGCCGGCAGCAAGTACCTCCTAGCGGAGGCGACGTACCAGTTCGGTCTGCACGGTGTCACTGCCGGCCGCTGGCTGGCGCACAAGCTCGCCGTGGAGCACGGCATGACGGCCGAGCACTTCGAGTTCGGCTGTGACGTCGACACCTATCGCCTGGACACGAGCCCCGAAGCCGTCCGGCGACGCACGGGCGTCTGCTACTACTGCCGGCCCGCGACTCCCCGGCGGGCGCACGAGCTGGCCATGGCCGCGCTCGAGCTGTTCGCCGAGCAGCGCCCCGCCGTGGAGATCCACATCTACGGCGAGCGGGTCGGGAACCTGTCGTTCCCAGCGACGCAGCACGGGCTGCTCACGCCCGCTGAGCTGAACCAGCTCTACAACCGCTGCGTCGCGGGGCTCACCCTGTCGGCCACCAACGTCTCGCTCGTTCCCCACGAGATGCTCGCGTCCGGATGCATCCCAGTCGTCAACGCCGCGGAGCACAATCGCCTGGTGCTGGACAACGATCACGTCCGCTACGCCCGGGCCACACCGTTCGACCTCGCGGCTGCCCTTGACGACCTGATCTCCGGGCCGCCCGTCGAGCGCGAGGCCACCGCGGCCGAGGCGGCAGCCAGTGTGGCCGGCGCGAGCTGGGCAACGGCGGCCGAGAAGGTGGAGCAGGTGATCGCCGAGACGGTCGGCCGACTGCAGACGCTGGCACGCTCGTGACCGCTGGTCCCGAAGCACGCCTGTGGCTCAGCTTCGGCGTCGACGATCCCGGAATGCCTCCGAGATGGCAGGCGGCACCCATCGCTTGAGTGCCTGCCGCGCCGTGCTGTTCCACACCTCACCAGGGCGCTGCTTGAACAGCGTGGTGTGGTCTGTCAGGGTCCCACTCGGCTTCTCCACGGTGTAGTAGTAGAGCGCCATCGAACGACGCGCGCGGTCCGGCGGGCACGTCAGCGGGTCGGGGTGGCCGTGGTACGCGTCGTCCAGGGTCGCGAAGATCAGGAACCGGTTGAAGACGGGCAGCACCTTCTTCTCGCACGTCGTCATGTCGGGGTCCCAGATCTGGAGATGCCCCCCGTACTCCTCCTGCCAGTCCTTGTTCAGGTAGAGGATTCCGTTGAGCCTGCGGTACAGGTCGAACGCGGGATGCTTGTTGAAGTCGGCGTGGACCTTCAGGAAGCCATCCCTCTGGATCTGGTGGAGTCCACCCCCCGAGTACTGGGGGTCAGGGATGAGCTTCTCGATGCCGGTGAGCGCGGTGAGGAAGTCGGTGAACACCGCCGAGTTGAACTCGGCGAGCAGATGGCGAGTGGTCGGCCCCATCTGCTCGACATCGGCCAGGGCGAGCTTGACCTCTCGTGCGGTGTCGAACTGGTCCCAGTCGATCTGCTCGCGCCGCGGGAACTCCGCGAGCACCTGCTCGAGCAGCTCCGGCGGGAGGAAGTCGTCGATCACCACGTGCGGGAACGGCGTGGCTGACTTGAACTGGTCGCGGAACCGGTCGGCCAGAGGCAGGAGCTCCTGGCGACGGAACGCGAACGCCTGGTCAACCGACATGGGATCTTCCTTTCCACACTGCTGTCCCAACTCCCTGAGCGTGGGTGACGCTAGTGACTGCATCGGACCAGCCGAGGGCCTCGCCCCGTCGTTCACCACATTTGTGTACAGCGCGGCGCTCTGCCGCCGGATGAGTCGTCGTCGCGCATCGACAGTGGGCGACTGCAACTACCCACGATTGGGTATGCCTGGAGGTGGAGGGGATCGTCAGCCGACGTTCTTCATAGCGTCCTCATCATGTCCCTGACCGGTTCCTGCCTGCCCGTGGCGTTCCCGGGGCGGTGCTGACCGGTGTACGCCTCGGACACGCTGCGGGTGTTCGGGCGGAGGTGGTTGTTCCTCGGCTTCGGACTGGTGTTCTCTATCGGGGTCGGCGTCCAGACGCTCAAGCACGTGAGCTCCGACTACCAGGCATCGGGTCAGCTGGTCGTCCTGCTGCCGCCCGACGCCCCGGGCACCAAGACGCCCATCAACCCCTACCTGAACCTCCAGTCCGGTCTGTCGTTGATGGCCTCTGTCGTCGCCACGGAGGTCATGAGCCTCACCACCGAGCGCGAGCTCGGCAGCAAGGGCTTCAGGGCCGAGTACGACGTCGGCCTGGTTCCGGGGGTCGGGCCACTGCTGCAGATCACGACCAAGTCGAAGGATCCGGCCATGGCGCTTGCCACCCGGGATGCGGTCATGGACGAGGTGAACGACGTCATGGCTGAGCTGCAGCAGGGCCGGGGCATCCCGAGCCACCAGATCATCTCGACCGAGGCCTCCGATGTCAGTCCGACGGCCCAGGTCCTGCCAGGGAGTCGGCTGCGTGCCCTCGTGGGCGCGTTCGGCTCGTCCTTGGTGCTCTTCCTCGTCGCCACGTTCGCGCTGGACCGTGCCTTGGCTCGTCGCCGGCCGACCGCGGTGCGCGACCCGTTACCGAAGCGCTGGCCACGAGGCTCGCGCCCACGGAACGACATGGAGGACGTCAACGCGGAGCACGCTCGGCTCGAGCCGGAGTCAAGCACAAACCGTCGTCGCATGCTGGTCGGCTGAGCCGTGCAGTGGGTGCAGCGTCGTCCACCACCGAGCGGAACGAACGTCGGCCGTCGGAACATGGCGATCCTGTTCCTGGTCGTGTATCTCCTGCTGAACATGCTCATCCCGGCGCAGCTGGTCCTCCACCCGTTGGGGGCAGCAGGCACACCGGCCAACCTGTGGGCGATCGCCGGCCTGGTGTGGTGGGTGTGCGCGGCGATCGGACGGCTGGACGCCGGAGCCGTCACGACGCCGATCCGCATCATCGCCGGGCTGCTGGCAGCCACGATTCTGGCGTCGTACGCCAACGGCATGGCCTCCGGTTGGTACACCCCGCCGGGGACGCATCAGTACTTCGACGACGTCTACACCCTCGTTCGCGAGACGCTGAGCCAAGTGCAAACGATCGAGGTGAATGCCGCAGACCGCGGCCTGATGGTCGCGGCGGGATGGCTGGCCGTCATGCTGGTCGCGGGTGAGGGCCTGCGCAGCTGGCGGGACGTCGACCACATCGTGGGGTGGATGGTCTGGCTGGGCGCGGTGGTGGCGGGGATCGCCGTGATCGAGTACACGACCGGGCTGAGCGTGGTGCGGTACCTGACGCTTCCGGGTCTGTCGGCGAACACCGACCTCGCCGGGATCGGCGAGAGATCGGTCCTCAACAGGGTGTCCGCCACCGCCGTCCACCCCATCGAGTTCGGCGTCGTGATGGCGTGTCTCTTCCCATTGGCGTTGCACTGGACCATGCAACGGCCGGGTCACCGCCTCGCGCTGCTCCCGACCGGCCTGATCTTCGTGGGTGCTTTCCTGTCTGTCTCGCGTTCGGCGATGCTGGACATGGCGGTCGTCGGCATCGTCCTCTTCGCGGGCTGGCCGGCTCGCCTACGTCTGAAAGCCCTCGTGCTGACCCCGCTCGCCGTCGTCGGTGTCCGTCTCCTGTTCCCAGGTCTCGTCGGGACCCTCGTCTCGCTGTTCACCAACCTCGGCAACGATCCGAGCGTCTCCGGCAGGACCGACGACTACCACCTCGTCTTCGACCTCGTGGGAGACCATCCGTGGCTGGGCCGAGGGCTGTTCACCTTTGTCCCGCGCGAATACCGGATCCTCGACAACCAGTGGCTGAGCATGGTGCTCGAGCTCGGTCTGGTGGGCACCGGTGTCGTGTTCCTCGTCATGCTCACCGCCTTCCTGTGCGCCCGGACGGCATTCCGGCACGCTCCGACTTCAAGCGGCCGCAGCCTCGGCCTGTCGATCTCGGCATCGATCGCGGGAGCGGTCGTGAGCATGGTGACCTTCGACGCGTGGAGCTACCGGATGCACTCCGGACTCACCTTCCTGCTCATGGGCATGGCGGGGGCGGTGTGGCGGCTGTCCCGGCCTGCCGAGGACCCTGGACGTGCCCCGCAGCTGGCCCAGACCGGTCTGGACAGCGTCCGGTCGGTGAGCCCCGGGCAGATGCACGCTGACGGTCACTCGTAGGCGCGGGTGCCGGCCGAAAACCGTGTACCGCAGCTCTCCCCTGCGCACCTGGGATCCAACGCATATACCCGATGTTGAGGAGGGCGCTTCGAAGTCGCCGACCGATTTCCCTACGGTCGATGACGTACACCTCTGACAGCGTCGAGCGGTCTCGTGGCCGGTATGACGGGCGGTCGCTGTCATCTCCCGAGAGGCTCCCCCATGTCCCCCCAGTACTTCCGCACGCTCTTCGTCGTGTCCGTCGTCGTGTCCGTCGTCGTGACGGCCGGCGTCGTCTTCGCCCTTCCGGGCGTCTCCAGCTCGTCGCTCCCGGGGTCCGACGACTCGGGGCGCAGTGCCCACGCGGAGGCAGGTTCCGCCGAGGTCGCGAAGCCAGGGAGGCTCGAGGAAACGAACGCGAGGGGGCGGCGCGACCGGCGGCACCCCCCCCACCGGTGGCCTACGCCCTCGCCGTCGTCGACGCCCACGGCGACTCCGTCCTCTGACCCCACGGCCACACCAAGCGCCAGCCCGACCTCCACCCCGACGGCCACCCCGACCTCGAACCCGACGACCTCGCCGAGCCCGACTCCGACGAGCACGCCGACGTCGACCCCGACATCCGACCCGGCCGCCGGTTTCCCCACCGGGACCAGCGCGGGCCTGCCGGCCGGGTGGGTTCCCACCATGACTGTCAACGGGGACTACACCGTCACCACAGCAGGAGCTGTTGTCCAGGACCTGCGCATCAACGGTGACCTCGTGATCAAGGCCCCCAACGTGACGGTCCGTCGCGTCGACGTGGTCAACGGAAGCATCGACAACCTCCCTGGCAGCACGTGTGCGAACGGCCTGGTCGTCATGGACTCAAACATCCGCACCGGCCGCGATCTGAGCAACAGCGGGTCCCCGGCCATCGGCGTGGGTGGCTACGTCGCCGACAACGTGTTGATCACCGACTCGACCGAGGGATTCCGAGTCGGGGGTCGGTCCTACGGCTGCGGAGCGGTCACCATCACCAACTCGTACGCGCACATCGAGTCGCCGATCGGCTGCGGTGACTGGCACGGCGACGGTATCCAGGGCTACGACGGCGCCGCGGTCACCGTCAAGAACACCGTCCTCTGGCTGGACGAGTCGAGCGGCTGCGGTGGCACCGCCCCGTTCTTCTACCCCGCCGGACAGGGCAACACGTCCGCGACTATCGACGGGCTGATCGTGCGCGACGGAGGCTATCCCTTCCGGATGACGATGCCCGGCTCGGTCAAGAACCTCAACATCGTCACGGGGTGGGGCTACGGACCGATCGAGGTCAACTGCGGTCTGCTCACGTCCTGGACCGCCCAGATCGTCACCCTCGACTCGGCCGGCCAGCCTGTGAAGGTCGCCGACCAGCCGTGCACGTGATCACCTGACCGGAAACCGGTCATGGGGGCGGCTCCCCAACATCGGGTACGCCGCCGCCACGCGAGGGAGAGCACGCGGGAAGCCACCTAGCGTTCCTGTGTGCTCGCCCACGGCCCGGTTCAGCTTGCGCCCATCCGTGTGGACGACCTCGCGGAGGTGGGTGAGTTCCTGCACGCGCACCTCAACCCCCGGCTGGGCCCGAGCGAGTGGGCGCGCTCGGTCGTGCCCACGTGGCCGGTCAGCTCGCCCAACCACGGCTTCCTCCTCCGCGACGAGTCCGCCGGTGGCCGAGTCGTCGGGACCCAGCTCGCGTTCTACTCCAAACGCGTCATCGACGGAACTGACCAGGACTTCTGCAACCTGGGTGCATGGTGCGTCCTCGACGACTACCGCAGTCACGGTCTTCGGCTGCTTCGCGCGGTACTCGCCCAGCGGCAGTACCACTTCACCGATCTCTCGCCCAGCGGGAACGTCGTGGCGCTCAACCGGACGTTGGGCTTCGAGCCCCTCGACACGACGACGGCCCTCGTCGCAAACCACCCGGTCATCCGAAGACGTGGCGCGCGCGTGCTTGCCGACCTGGCCGAGCTGGGCAGGGTACTCACGGGGGAGGACCTGCGCATCTTCGAGGACCACCGAGAAGCAGCCGCCACGATCCACCTGGCGTTGTTCCAGGGCGAGGACCACTGCTACGTGGTCGTGCGCCGCGACCGACGCAAGAACCTGCCGGTCTTCGCCTCGCTGCTGCACATCGGTGCGCCGGAGCTCCTGCGGCGCAACCTGGCCGTGCTCGGGCAGCATCTGCTGATCCGGCACGGCCTGCTCTGCTCCCTGGTCGAGCTCCGGCTGCTCGGCAGCCAGCCCGCTGGGTCGGTGCTGCTGAGGTCGCCGCGGCCCAAGATGTTCCGTAGTGCACGTCATGCACCTGTCCAGGCGGCCTCTGTCGACAATCTCTACAGCGAGCTGACGCTCGTTGCCTGGTGAGGGTGACGACCATGAGGTGCCAGCTCCACCACCTGCTCGAGGACCAGGCCAGGCGACGACGTGACCGTCCCGCGCTCACGTTCGCGGACGTGACCGTCGACTACGCGACCTTGTCGGCTGCCGTGCGCAGCCTGGCCGCCGGGCTACAGGGGCTCGCCCAGCGCGGGGACCGGGTGGGGATCTATCTCGACAAGCGGATGGAGACGGTCGAGACGATCTTCGCGGCCTCGGCGGCCGGACTCGTCTTCGTCCCTGTGAACCCGTTGCTGAAGGCCGCCCAGGTCGGCCACATCCTGTCCGATTGCGAGGTGCGGGTGCTGGTGACGAGCCGGGCCCGCTGGCAGCAGATCGAGGGTGAGGTGGCCGCGATGCCGGCCCTGCGGCACGTGGTCCTGGTCGACGAGACGTCGGTCGGCCAGGACGCGCACGGTCGAGTCGCCATGCATACCCACCAGGAGCTCGCCGTCAAAGGCGGAGTGCCGGAAGCCGGTCCAGCGGTCGACCTGGACATCGCCGCCATCCTGTACACGTCCGGGAGCACCGGCAAGCCGAAGGGTGTCGTGCTCTCCCATCGCAACCTCGTCGTCGGCGCCGAGAGCGTGAGCAGCTACCTCGGGAACCACGCCGAAGACGTCATCCTCGCGGCGCTGCCGCTGAGCTTCGACGCCGGTCTCAGCCAGGTGACCACGGCGTTCTCGGTCGGAGCCCACGTGGTCCTGATGAACTACCTCGTGCCGGGCGACGTCGTGAAGCTGTGCGAGAAGCACCGGGTCACGGGGCTCACCTGCGTGCCGCCGCTCTGGCTGCAGCTGGCCGCGCTCGAGTGGCCCGCCGAGGCCTCGACCCTGCGCTACTTCGCGAACACCGGCGGCCGGGTGCCCCGGCACACCGTGGACCGGCTGCGCGAGATCTTCCCCTCGGCGCAGCCGTACCTCATGTACGGCCTCACCGAGGCCTTCCGGTCCACGTATCTCGACCCGGCCGAGATCGATCGGCGACCCGACTCGATCGGCAAGGCGATCCCGAACGCCGAGATCATGGTCGTGCGCCCGGACGGCAGCCTCGCCGCCCCCGGCGAGGAGGGAGAGCTCGTCCATCGGGGCCCGCTGGTGGCCCTGGGCTACTGGAACGACCCGGAACGTACGGCGCAGATCTTCCGTCCGTTGCCGGGCGTGGCTCCGTCGTGGCGGCAGCCGGAGCTGGCGGTCTGGTCGGGCGACAACGTCGTCGCCGACGAGGACGGGTACCTCTACTTCGTCGGCCGCGCCGACGAGATGATCAAGACCTCCGGCTACCGGGTGAGCCCCACAGAGGTCGAGGAAGCGGCGTACGCGACCGGGTTGGTCGGTGACGCTGTCGCGATGGGACTCGAGGACACCGCGCGCGGCCAGAGGATCGTGCTGGTGGTGACAGGCAACGGGACGGGACCCCTCGACCAGGGTGCCGTCCTGGCCGAACTGCGCCGGACTCTGCCGCGCTTCATGGTGCCGTCGGAGCTGCGCGAGATGGACGTTCTGCCGCGCTCACCCAACGGCAAGTTCGATCGAGTGCTGATCCGCAAGGAGGTCTCCTGATGCTGGGGCGGGACCACGTGGCGCGCATGGGCAGTGCCAACGGCGAGCTCCTCGTCGGCGGTGTGCCGCTGCAGCAGCTGACGGTGCGGGTAGGGAGCACGCCCTACTTCGCCTACGACCGGGGGTCGATCTCGACCCGAGTGTCCGCGCTTCGCTCCGCGCTGGGGCCCGTGATCGAGATCGGCTACGCGGTCAAGGCCAATCCCATGCCCGCGGTGGTTCAGCACCTCGCCGGGCTGGTCGACTCCCTCGACGTGGCCTCGGCCGGTGAGATGGCCATCGCCCTGGACTCCGGCATTCCCGCCCAGCGGATCAGCTTCGCCGGACCGGGGAAGACCGACGCCGAGCTGTGCCAGGCCGTCGCTGCCGGCGTTCTCGTGGAGCTCGAGTCGGAAGGTGAGGCGAGGCGCATCGCGGCGGCGGGCCACGGGCTCGGGTTGCGTCCGCAGGTCGCCTTGCGCGTCAACCCTGACTTCACGGTGAAGGGCTCGGGCATGCGGATGGGTGGGGGCCCGCAGCAGTTCGGCGTCGACGTCGAGCAGGCACCCGCCCTGCTGGACCTCCTGGCCGACATGGAGGTGGACCTGCTCGGATTCCATCTGTTCGCCGGCTCGCAGAACCTCCGGGCCGAGATCCTCGCCGAGGCCCAGGAGAAGACCGTGCAGCTCCTGCTCGGGCTGGCCGACAAGGTCGGCCGACCTCTCTCCTACCTCAACCTCGGCGGCGGCTTCGGCATCCCCTACTTCGACAACGACGAGCCACTCGACCTGGACCTGGTGGGGCAGAATCTGCATCGCCTGGCCGACGAAGTGATCCGTCCGGTGCAACCGGAGGCCCGGGTGGTCGTCGAGCTCGGCCGCTACGTGGTCGGCGAGGCCGGCGTGTACGTCAGCCGGGTGGTCGACCGCAAGGTGTCGCGTGGCCAGACCTTCCTGGTCGTGGACGGCGGCATGCACCACCAGCTCGCGGCTTCGGGCAACTTCGGCCAGGTCATCAGACGCAACTACCCCATCGCCGTCGGCAACCGCGCCGACGCCCCGGGCGCCGAGACCGTGACCGTGGTCGGGTGCCTCTGCACCCCCCTCGACGTCCTGGGGAACCAGGTCGAGCTCCCGGAGGCCGAGGTCGGCGACCTGGTGGTCGTCTTCCAGGCCGGTGCCTATGGCTACTCCGCGAGCCCCCTGGGATTCCTGGGCCACCCAGCTCCCGCCCAAGTGCTCGTCTGATGGACACCCGAACGCCCAGCCCTCCAGCAAAGGACCTCCGCATGGATGCCAACGAGTCGGCCGCCATCACCGTCGACACCGTCGCCAGTGTGCGCGACGTGCTCGTCAGGGTGCTCGCCATCGAGGATCGTGCCGACGAGATCGACGCCTCCACTCCACTCCTGGGCGAGCTACCCGAGCTGGACTCGCTCGCGGTGGTGGAACTGGCGGTCGCGCTCGAGAACGCCTTCCAAATCGAGATCGCCGACGACGCGTTCACGGGAGAGGTCTTCGCGACGGTCGGCTCGCTGGCGGCCTTCGTGGCCGGTGAGCTCGACAATCGCTGAGCCTGAGCGCCGGCCCCCATATTCGGGGAGGCGAACTTGCGGCATGGCCCGAGCTATGTCTGACTGAGGCGGGTCACTGTCGTGATGTGACCTCAGCCCCCACTCCCTGGAAGTGATCCCCCAGTGCGTTCCCCCCGCCACGCCATCACCATGTCCGTCCTCTCCGTCCTGTCCCTCCTGTCCGTCCTCGTCGTCGCGATACTCGCGCCAACCACGAACGCCGAGGGTTCGTCGGCAGCTGCTGTCGCCGCCCCGTCCGAGCCGTCGCAGCACACCGCGGGCAAGCGGCTCAGGGGCTTCCCGACGCAGCGCTCCGCAGGAGTGCCCCTCGGATGGAGCCCGAAGCGAACCATCAACGGGGACTACGACGTGAACAAGGCCGGCGCCGTCATCGAGGACGTGCGGGTCTACGGAGACGTCAACATCAATGCTCATGACGTGACCTTGAACCGGGTCGAGGTGGTGGGCGGGGTCATTCAGAACTGGGCGGGCAGCACCTGTTACAGCGGACTCAACGTCAGACGGACCACGATCAAGCGGGCGCCGGGTGAGGCGACCTCCGGAGACTCCCCAGCCCTTTCCACCGGGGGCTACGTGGCGCGCCGCGTGGCGATCGTCGGCCTGCCGGAAGGCTTCCGGGTCGGGGGCTCCGAGGAGTGCGGGCCGGTCAAGATCGTCAACAGCTACGCGAGGGTCGTCTCGCCGACCATCTGCGACGACTGGCACGGTGACGCGTTGCAGGGTTACGACGGCGGCCACCTGGACCTGCGCAACACGACCCTGCGGCTCGTCGAGCGTGAGGGTTGTGGTGGCACCGCACCGTTCTTCTATCCCGACTCGCAGGGCAACACATCGGTGTCGATCGATAGGCTCCTCGTCGTGGGCGGCGGCTACTCCTTCCGCCTGGGCATGCCTGGCAGCGTCAGCGGTCTGCACATCAAGCGCGGCGGCTACAGCTACGGCCCGATCCTCGTCCGGTGCGACCTGCTGAGTGCCTGGGACTCGGACATCGCCGCAGTTCGCAACGGCCAGCCGGTCCCGGTGCGCCGCCAGCGCTGCAACACCGACGAGAGCTGACAGGAGCACCCGGAAGCCAGCCGGTCGCCCCCGGCCCCCGGTCGTGCCCTGACCCGCAGAGTCAGGCGCTCAACGCTCGGTCGGGGGCCGGACCCCGGTCCAGCACGAACCTGCGGAACTCGCTCTCGGTGTCGAGATCGACGTACTCGAGCGGCGCTGTGGCGTCCTCGTCCGACAGCGACTCGAGCGAGGGGAAGAGCCCGTCGAAGACCCTGACATACGCTGCAGCCTGAGGCTTCCAGTCGAGCACACGGCTCACCCGAGCGCGGGCCTTTCGCGCAATCGACAAGCGCAACTCCGCATCGTCGAGAAGCAACTCCACCGCATCCGTGAACGCCTTGACATCGCCGGATGGCGCGTAGAGGCACGCATCCTCGCCGGACACCCGCGTCTCGAGCAGGTCGAAGGAGACCGAAGGCAGCGCGTAGGCCATGTACTCCATGGTCTTGTTCATCGTCGAGACATCGTTCAGCGGTGTCTTGAGGTCGGGGCAGAGTCCGATCGCGGCGGCACTGAGGTGCACCGCGATCATCCGGGCGTCGGCCCGGCCCGTGAAGGTGACGACGTCGTCGAGACCCATCCGGCTGCACTGCCGCTTGAGGTCCTCCAGGCAGTCGCCGAAACCCAGCAGGGTCGCCTCGACGTCCTGGCGGCCGCGGACCACCACCAGCTCGCGCATCACCTCGAGGATCGTGTCGACTCCGTCCTGCGGGCCCATGATCCCGAGGTAGACGAGCGAGTGTCTCCAGCGCGGCGGAGTGCCAGCCGGGGGATGTACCGGCCGCATGACCGTCGTGTCGGGACCGCTGCGCACCACGGTGGTGTGCACGGGGTCGATTCCTCCGCGCTCGATCGCGATCCGGCGGTAGGAGCGATTGGTCGAGATGACGTGGTCGGCGGTGCGGTAGGTCATCTGCTCGAGCCACCTCAGGCCACCGAGCTGGGCCCTCGAGAGGACGTTGGTCGGTTCCCCGAAGCGGGAGAGGAAGAGCTCTGGGTTCAGGTCGTGCTGGTCGAAGACGAAGCGGACGCCCTTGCGCTTCCAGAACCGCGCGAGTAGCCAGTACGTGTCCGGAGGGTTGCATGCCTGCAGCGCCTGGAAAGGGCGGTCCCGCCAGACCTTGACCGACAGCACGGCCGTGCGAAGCCAGCTGTAGAGGAACTCGAAGAGATAGGTGATCAGCCCTCGTGCCTGCGGCGCCGGCCGGTACTTGAAGATCCGGACGCCGTCGATAACCTCGCGACCGGGGTCACCCGGGCCCTTCGGGCAGATGACGGAGACCTCGTAGCCAGCAGACCTCAGGGCCCGGCACTCGAGCCAGACACGGCGGTCGAGCGGCACGGGGAGGTTCTGGACCACGATGAGCACATGGGTCTGCCTCGGCATACGTTCACCCTCGGAGCCGTGGGTGCCCGCAGGTCGGGCGTGGCCAGGCTTTTCCCCGATATTCGGCAGCGCTGTGGGCGCAGTTCTGCTCACCGCGGGCCTGCCGGTCAACGACCGGTATCTGCGGCGGCCTGTGACGGTCGGCGCCACGCGCCGCTCAGCAGGTCGGTGACCAGCTCCTTGGCCAGGACCCTGGTGTCCCAGAAGAGCTTGCCCAGCTCGCTCGGACGGAGGAGAACTCGGACCAGCACGGCCAGGCACCGCAGCCGCTCACGACGCGACATCGGGGTCTGCAGGACGCCCTCCAGGTAGCCGAGCCGGCGCCGGAAGTTCGGCAGCGAGCGCCCGGGCCTGGCCGACGAGTCCATCCAGGTGGCCATCTCGTGGATGGTGACCCCAGCAGTGGAGTTGTCGTCGTGCTGCCGTCGGTTGAAGAGCGGTTCGTCGATCCTGATCCATGAGCCCAGCAAGGCGAGCTTGACGGTGATCTCGTGGTCGGACCCGCCGTAGGCCGACATGGGGAACGCCGCAGAGTAGACCTCGCGGCGGGCCACGCCGAGATGCGGCGCGCACCACGCCAGGAGGCTGTCGACGCCGACCGGCACCAAGAGGCTCGCCAGCCGCGTCGAGGGACTCCGGTTGTCGAAGGGCTGGTCGGTCCGGTAGTCCATTGGCTGGTCCCAGGCGTCGATCATCGTCGTCTCGGTCCACGCGAGCACGACGTCCGGGTGCTCGTCGAGGGCCTTGGCGCACTTCTCGAGGCAGGTGGGCAAGATCCAGTCGTCGTGCGAGAACAGCCGGAAGTACGGCGCGGTCGCCTGCGCCAGCACGAAGTTGTGGTTGTACGCCCCACCGCGGTTGACGTCCTGCCGGAAGTACCGAATCCGGGGGTCGCTCGCGGCGTACTCCTGGCAGATCTCCGCCGTCGCGTCGGTCGACGCGTTGTCGCTGATGATGATCTCGAGGTCGGTGTGCGTCTGGGTCACGAGGGAGTCAAGGGCCTGGCGGAGGTACTTCTCGCCGTTGTAGACGGGAAGCCCCACGGAGATACGGGTCATGTCGAGGTCCTGGGTCGTGCAACCGCGAGAAGGTCACGGAGGGCGGGCGGGCGAAGCGCGGCGAGCAGCCCCAGGTAGATCGCCGCCCCGGTGACGATGCCGGCGCCCGCCTGCACCGCGTCATGTGCCCCGGCCCGGCCGAGCACGGTCACGACGAGCAGCGCCGCTGCGGCCATCAAGGTCGACATCCACACAGCAGGGAACAGCGCCCTCGCATAGGCGATCGGCCTGCCCTGGATCGGCTTGAACGCCATGAAGATCGTGAACGGCATGAGGAGCAACGTCCCGATGAGATAGCCGGCCGCAACCCCGACGACGCCCCAGCGCACCATGAAGAGCTCGATGCCGCCGAGGACCACCAGATGCACGACGCCCCACCTCCATGACCAGTCGCTGCGTTGCTTGGCGCGCAGGATCTGGTCGCAGTTGAACGTGACGGAGGTGAACGCGCAGGCCGGTGCGAGGCACCAGATGACCGGGACGAGCCCGGTCCACTTGTCACCGAACACCACCGGCACCAGTGGGCCAGCGACCGCAGCGACGCCGAACATCATCGGGAACGTGATCGTCGCGATCACGGCTGAGGAGCGCATGAACCCGCTGCGCAGGGCCGCGTTGTCATCCTGGCGACGCGCGAACGCGGAGTAGGCAACGTCGGAGAGCATGCCGCTGACAGCTCCGGTGGGAGTCATGACCACCCGTTGCCCGAGCGTGTACACGCCGAGCCCGAACCCACCGACGAAGCGGCTGACGATGATCTTGTCGACTTGCACCCAGATCAAGGTGAGGAAGCCGACCATGAAGATGTGCCAGCTGGTCCGCCACACCGAGCGCAGTGCCGCCAGGCTGGCGTGCGCCGTGGGGCGCCAGCGGTCGTAAACCCAGTACATGGTCGTGCCCGTGACGGCGGCCGCCGCGTTCCCGAGCACCAGCGCCCAGTAGGTCATCCCCGCGAGCGCGCACCCGATCGACACGAGGGCGTTGATGACCGCCATCATCGAGAGAACCCGGGCGATCGCGCCGAACTGCAGGTTGCGGCGCAGCAGGCTCACGTGGATCTGCCCGAGCGACGTCACGAACATGATGGCGGCAAAGCCCTGGACGGCGGGTGCCGCGTCGATGTTGCCCAGAGCGGACGCCAGCGGAGCCGCGGAGGCATACAAGAGGGCCGAGACCGCCGCGCCGATCACCACGTTCGCACAGAAGACGGAGTTCAGCAGGACCTGGTCGACCGTCCTGCGCTGGACGATCGTGGCGCCCATCCCGACGTCCTTGATCTCGTCCAGGAAGGCCTGCATCACCAGTGCGAGCGCCACGACGCCGAAGTCCTTGGGGTCCAGGAGGCGCGCGAGCACGACGCTGGTCAGGAGGCGCGTCGACTGGTTCACGACCTGCCCAACCGCGTTGTGGCGGGCGCTGCGGGCGACGACGGCGGTCGTGACCTCGGGCGCCTCGAGAGGGGCGTTGGAGGCGACGTCGGCTGTCATGGCGGACCGATCGTCACTCGACGCGACGGAGCCAGATGTCCCGCATCATCCCCATCGGCGCCCGGGTGCAGAGCTTGTGAAACACGCCCTCGCATCCCACCATGCCGGAAACGATGTAAAGGTCCTTCTTGACCCGGAGCATCTTGCCGGTGCCCTCGTCGATCAGCCTCTCCACGCGGTGGAGGACCCGACCTTGCTTGCCGCACCACTTGACCATCTCTTGGTCGAACCAAAGCCCGCGGTTGCGCTGGTAGCGGTCGAGAGTGGCCCGGATCTCCTCTCGGCTGCGTACCTCGACGAGCTCGCCCGGCTGCAGGTCGAGTGGCGGCTCCTCCGGCCAGTTCTCGTCCCTGATCGGGCCCCACAGGTAGGGCAGCGTGGCGCCGTGCTGATAACGAAGCGGTCGCGGCACGAAGTGCCGCGAGAACTTCTGGTACAGGTTCACGATCGCCCAGAACACCCACAGCAGGACCCTGCTGACCGGGACGTTCCGGGTCCGCAGGGTGGTCCAGTAGTGGCCAACGCCGCGACGCAGCGGCCGGCTCGCCTCGAGCCCTTGCGTGGCCTGGCACCGGTAGTAGCCGTCTGAGGGGTTGGCGAAGCGGTCGAGGGTCGCAACCAGCTCGGCGGGCGCCTCGTCGGTGGGCACCGGGGCGAGGAGCTCGCCGTCCGGGACGCGCTCGAGCCACTGCTCGCGGAAGTAGAACAGGCACTGGGCCTGGCAGCCACCGTGGGCGGAACCGTCACAGCGCATGTTCGCGAGGTGGACGGTGTCGTCCATCTCGCGGGTGCACCCCACCAGGTTGATGGTGTCGCAGGTCTTGTCGGCGCGGGAGTCGACGGTCATCACGCCTCCCTGGAGCGCGATCATCTCTTGCATGAACGGCAGCTTGTCCGTGCAGCCGTCCGCGTCGAGGGTCGCCTGGATCTCGTTCCAGGGACGGAGTCGCACCCTCTCACCGGCGCGCAGGCTGAGGGCGCCGGCATTGACTTGCCGAGAGCTCTGAGTGATCGCCATGGCCCGGAATCTAGGTACGCGCTCCGCGGCAGTCGCCGAGCCTGGAAGGCGTTCACCCAATTGAGGTATGTGCATCCGACGATGCCATCAGCGCTGTTTCCCTCGTCAACCATCGGCTGGGGGAACGAGGCTGAGGAGACGCCATGAAGGTCGTGCTGTTCTGCGGCGGCTACGGAATGCGCATGCGGGACGACCACGGCGAGGGGATGCCCAAGCCGATGCAGATGGTCGGTCCTCGCCCACTGATCTGGCACGTCATGCGCTACTTCGCGCACTACGGCCACACGGAGTTCATCCTCTGCCTGGGCTACGGCGCCCAACACATCAAGGACTACTTCCTGCACTACCAGGAGACCGCCTCGCACGACTTCGTGCTGCGCAAGGGAGAGGTCCAGCTCTGCGATTCGGACCTGGAGGACTGGACCGTCCACTTCGTCGACACCGGCCAGGAGTCGGCCATCGGCGAGCGGCTACGGCGGGTGCGGAACCTGCTGGAGTCGGACGAGGTGTTCCTCGCCAACTACTCCGACGTCCTCACCGATGCGCCACTTCCCGAGATGATCGCGCGGCGCGCCGAGGTCGGCAGCGCGGCCTCGATGATGTTGGTCCGCCCGTCAGGCTCCTTCCACGCGGTGACCCACGACGGCGGTTTCGCCACCGGCCTCTCGACGGCGGACGACCTCGACCTGTGGATAAACGGTGGCTACTTCGTCCTCACGCACGAAGTCTTCGACCACATCCCACCTGGGGGCGACCTCGTGGGCGACGGCATCGAGGGGCTGATCCAGCGCAACCGGGTCTCCGTCTACCGGCACGAGGGTTTCTGGAAGCCCGCCGACACGTTCAAGGAGCGCGCCGACCTCGACCTGGCCTTTGCGACCGGTGAGAGCCCCTGGCGGGTCTGGGGCACCGGGCACGCTCTCACCTTCTGAGAGTCCTACGACGTGGTCGAATCGCCGTTGATCTGCAGCTGGGTCTGCAGCCGGAAGAGCTCGGCATAGCGACCGTTGCCGCTCACCAGCTCGTCGTGGGTGCCCTGCTCGACGATCTCACCCTCGTGCAGCACGTAGATCCGGTCGGCGCCGCGCACGGTGGAGAAGCGGTGGGAGATGAAGAGCGTGGTGCGGTCCCGCACGGCGTCGCGGAGGGTGGCGAACAGCTCGTGCTCCGCGCGCGGGTCGAGCGAGGCGCTCGGCTCGTCCAGGATCACCAGCGGTGCGTCGCGGTAGAAGGAGCGGGCCAGGGCCACGCGCTGCCACTGGCCGCCCGACAGGTCGGTCCCGCCGGCGAACAGCCGGGACAGCACGGTGTCGAAGCCGTGCGGGAGCGCGTCGAGCATCGTCTCCGCGCCGGCGGCGGCGGCCGCGGACCGCACCCGCGCGGGATCGGCGGGGAGGTCCACCCGACCGAGTGCGATGTTGTCCGTCGCCGGCAGCGCGTAGCGGACGAAGTCCTGGAACACCACGGCGATGCGCTGGCGCAGGCTGGAGGGTCGGAACGCCGACACGTCCTGTCCGTCCCACAGCACGTGCCCCTCATCCGGTTGGTAGAGACCCGCCAGCAACTTGGCCAAGGTGGTCTTCCCGGAGCCGTTCTCGCCGACCAGGGCGACGACCTCCCCGGCGCGGAGCTCGACGTCGACGCCCTTGAGCGCATCGTGGGGCGCGCCCGGATAGCGGAACCTGACGTTCTCGGCCCGCACCACGTCGAACCGCTCCGGGGGCTCGGATCCCTCGTCCTCGTCGACGGCGGACTCGCCGAGGGCGATGAACTGGCGGAGGTCGTCCAGGAAGAGCCCCGACTCGAAGATCGACTGCGCGCCGCGGAACAGCGCCTGCACCTGCGTCGCCAGCAGGCGGATGGCGACGATCGCCGCTCCGGCCCCGGCGACGCCGATCTCGCCGCGGTCGATCAGGGCCACGAGTGCGATCAGGGTGCCCCCGAGCACGACTGCCGAGCCCAGCTGGCCGACCAGGCTGAGCAGCCCGCGGCGGAGCACGTGGGCTCGGAGATCCTGCAGGTACGTGGCGTACAACGCGTCGAACCGGGTGGCGAGCCAGCCCGCGAGGCCGAAGGCCCGCACCTCCTTGGCCTCGTCGCGTCCGGTCTGGAGCAGGGTGAAGTAGCCCCGGAGCCGCACGGCGGGCGTCTGCCGGACGGAGAAGTCGAACTCGAGCCGCGACTCGCGGCTGCTCGTGATCAGGAGGGGGACGCCCGCGATGACGACGAGGGGCAGCAGCGCGGGAGAGATGGCGAACAGGGTGACGCCCAGGCCGATGCTGGCGGCGAGTGCGCCGCCCATGGACAACAGGCCCTGGGTCACCTGGTACGGCCGCAGCACGGCATTGGTCTGGACCCGGTTGAGGCGGTTGTAGAACTCCGGGGACTCGAAGTAGCGGAGTCCCACCCCGGTCGCGACACCGAGAACCTGGCCCCACATCGTCCGCGCGACCGACTCGCCGAGGAGCCGCTGCAGGTGGCCCTGGACGGCGCTGGACAGCGCCGTGACAGCCGACAGGAGGGCCAGCGCCACGACCGGACCCAGCACCGCGTCCATCACGTTGTCGCCCTGGGCGTCGAGGATCGCGCTCAGCACTCGCTGGACGGTGATCACCTGCGCGGCCAGGGCTACGGCGGTGACGACCTGGACGGCGACCAGTGCGACCAGGAGCCGTCTCCATGAACCCCAGACCAGTGCCAGGCTGCTGCGCACCAGCCGCCAGAGCCGGCCCAGCGACTTGCTCTCGGAGCGCGCTGCGACGCGCAGGGCCAGGGGATCGACCGGGTCGACGTCGACCGTCACGGCTGCGGCTCCTGTCCGACGGGACCTGCGGGGTGCTCCGGCCCATTCAACCGTCCGCGTCCGCCGACCGGACGGGTTCGGCTAGCGTGGCGGACGCTTCGTGCGGGGGGCGGGGCGGAAGTGAGGGCTGCGGTGGCGAGAAGGACCCTTCGGCGGGCCGTCGACGCTGTGGTGGTCGACGTCTGCCGCGGTCGGCGTCCCGACGTCCCCGAGCTCCCAGGCATCGAGGACGAGCTCGTCCGCGCGGTGAGGTTCCACCGCGTCGCCCCGCTGGCCCACGTCGCGCTCCGCCAGACCAGACCCGACCTCGCCGCGCTCCTCCGTGACGACCGGGACCGCGCGCTCGAGCACCACGTCCGGGTCACCACGTCTCTCGCAGCGATCGGCACCATCCTGGCCGACGTGCCCTGGTTGACCTTCAAGGGACCGGTCTTGTCCGAGGCGCTGCACCCGGTCGTGGGGCTGAGGTCGTACGGCGACCTCGACGTCCTCGTGTCCCCGTGGGACCTGCGCGAGGCCTGCGAGCGCCTGCTGCGGTCGGGATGGCAGGTCCTAGCCACGCGCGACGATCTCCTCAACGGAGAGGTGACCGGCGAGATCGAGGTCGGCCGCACCGGCGGCGTGCCCGTCGACCTTCACTGGTCGCTCGTGCTCTCGGAGAGCATGCGCCGCAGGTTTCCCATCCCGACCGCCGACCTCCTCGCACGCAGCACCCCACTGACGATCGGGTCGGTCGAGACCCGCACCCTCGACCCCACCGACACCCTGGTCCACCTGTGCCACCACGCCGCGTTTTCGGGCGCCGTGCGCCTGGTCCACCTGCTCGACGTCGACCAGGCGGCGCGGGGGATCCAGGACTGGGACCTGGTCGTCGGCAGGGCTCGGTCGTGGGGCGCCGCCGCGCAGGTGGGTCTGGTGCTCGGTCGGGCCCGGCGCGTTCTCGGCACATCGGCGCCGCATGACCTCGAGCGCCGGCTCGGTCTCTCCCGTGCCTTCGGATCCCTGATGTCCGCAGTCGATCTCGCCTGGCCCGTCCCCGCCGTACGCAGTGAAGCCTCGTGGCCGCGACTCCTGGCCCGTGCCGCCCGGCCGACCGCGACCGCCACTGCCACCAGATCGCTGAGGAACGCCGTCCTCGGGGCGGTGAACCGGGCTCGGCCGGCCCCGGCCCTTGAGGAGCTGTCGCCCGCCGACCGCAACGAGGTCGAGACCTGGATCTCGGCTGTCGAGGCCGTCGCCTTCAACGCCTCCGCGCAGCGATGAGCTCCCGGCCTCAGACCGCGGAGCCGACCTCAACACCTTCGCCGGCCGTCAGGCGGGTCGCGCGCAGGACCTGGGAGGCAATGTCCTCCGAGAACGGTGGACCCCACGGGAGCACGGCCGCGTGGACCGGCACCCGGTCCACGACGTCGGCGAGCTGGTGGAAGATCGCGCGGCGGGCCGCGGCGTCCTGCCATCCGAGCAGGCGGGGGAACTGGGCGAGGAGCACCATCGCGTCCTTCGGCGCCAGCAGTGCGATCTCCGGCGTGCG
The DNA here is from genome assembly GCF_054779555.1 of Nocardioides dilutus. Taxonomy (NCBI): domain Bacteria; kingdom Bacillati; phylum Actinomycetota; class Actinomycetes; order Propionibacteriales; family Nocardioidaceae; genus Nocardioides; species Nocardioides dilutus. Next base: position 300,841 of record NZ_BAAGYA010000002.1, read on the forward strand.
GCGTCCGGGCGAGTGGTCGGGCACGGGAACGACCAGCGCCGCGAGAGGAAGATCCTCGGTGGTCGCCGGCTCGGCGGCGAGCGCATGGCGGGCGTCGCCGGTCACGCGGAGTCCCGGGGCACTCCCCAGCTGGTGGGCGAGGCGCGCGGACAGGTGCTCGGCGCCCTTGCGGAGGCGCAGCTCCGTCGCCCCCAGGGCGCACGTCGGTGGCGAGCTCGTCGTGTCCAGGCGGAGCACGTCGTCGGTGATGAGCCGGGCGACGTCCGCGCACATCAGCGTCGCCATCGTGGACTTCCCCATGCCGGAGGCGCCGATGAACGCCAGGGCCGCGTCACCGACCTGCACAGCGCTCGCGTGCAGGACGGTCTCACCGCGCATGGTCAGTACGAACGCCAGCAGGGTTCCCCCGACGAGCACGGACAGCAGGTCGGGGTCGGCGCCGCGCACGGGGTGGACGGTGGCCCTGGACAGGCCGTGGTCGAGGACGACGTCGCAAGAGCCGAAGAACCGCAGGCGGAAGCCGTCATGGGCGGTGGCCGTGTAGTAGTGCCGGCTCCCGCGCAGGTCGAGCAGCACCCTTCCGGGGGGCGCGGCCTCCGTCCGCGCCACCGGAGCCCCGAGCGCGATCTCGAGGTCGACCTCCGTCCCGGCTGCGACGGGTCGGTGCAGGTGCAGGGGGACCTCCGAGCGGACCGTCAGCCCGTAGACCCGGGCGAGCTCCCTCATCGTCGGGGTCCCGTCCGGACCGCTGCCGCGGGGACACGCCCCAGGGGCTGGTACGACGACACCGCTCGGCGCGGGTCGACCACGGTGCCGCCGACGACGAGCCACGCGTGGGCATGCACCTCACCGTCCACCTTGGCGACGCCGAGCTGAAGCGCGGGGCTGAGGCGTCGCACCAGCCGGCCGGACACCAGGGCCTGGCGCAGGCAGGAGTCGCCGAACGGCCAATGCCGCAGGACGCGCTGGGCGGCGTGCATGCGACGGACGGCCCACAGGGGCAGCGGGGTGGCGGCGGCCGGTTCGGCGTACCCGTCGAAGCCGTCGACGGCCAGCGGGGTGCCGAGCGCCCGGGCGAGCCGGGGCAGGCTGGTCGTCCGCAGTCCCACCTCGACGACGGCGGCCAAGGCCAGCGCGCCGCAGAGGTCCGGGACCTCGGCCATCCGGACCCGCGGGATCCTCGTCCGTCGGCGGGTCACCGCGTGAGTCCTGCGCTCGCGAGCCAGGCGGTGTGGAGCAGGACACCGGTCGCCATCGTCGGTTCGTCCGAGAGCCACACGCTCCGCAGCCGTTCGACGTCGACCATGTCCTCGTCGACCCCCTGACCGTCCCAGGTCCGGGCGAACTCGCGGGTGGCCTCGCCCGCGTGGGCGCTGTTGAACGACGCCTTCGTCGTCCTGCACAGGACGGCCTGGGGCAGGACGTCGGAGAACAGGTCCTGCATGGTCGCCGTGCGACCGGGAAAGCCGGTGACGCCCCCGGCGCGGGCCAGCGCAGCGACGAAGCGCGGGTCCAACAACGGGTCCGATGCCCGGATGCCGTACTCCCCGGCCGCGGCCGCGTGGTTGTGCGAGATGATGGCGAAGGAACGCCGGCGGGTGATCGAGCGGGTGGCGGCGCCGTAGTGGAACGGCTCCGCGGCCGCGTCGGCCGCGGCCAGCCGGACGTGTCCTTCGAAGGCGGCCGGCCGCAGCCACCGGCGCTGGACGCTCGCCTGCAGGACCCGCTGCGCATACCGCTGCCGCACTCGACGCGGGAGTGCCGCGGCGGCCGAGTATCGGACCAGTGCCTTGTCGGGACGCCGGCGTCGCAGGAGGACCGCCAGCGGCGTGATGCGCCGCGCACCGAGCACGGCGTCGCCGCCCTCACCGGTCAGGAGCGAGCCCCCGCCAAGGTGCTCGAACATCACGCCGTGAGTCTGCAGGGCCGGGGGCCACAGCACCCCGCGGCTGCCGAGCGCGTCGCGTGCCGCGGGGCCGAGCAGGTCGGACTCGCCGTCGCGAAGCTCCAGGCGGATCCACTCGGTGATCCCGAGGTGGTCGACGACCGCACGTTGCCAGGCGGACTCGTCGGTGTCGGGAAGGTCGGGGTAGACGCGCGTCACCGGGACGGGCACCGCGTGGCCCTCGCGGCGGGCGAGCGCCGTCGCCGCGGCGAGCACGGCCGAGGAGTCCCGGCCGCCGGAGAAGGTGACGTAGCAGGGGCCGTCGACCAGTGCCGGACGGATGGCATCGTCCAGCGCCTCGCGCGGGGTCCTGCCGCCCTGGGGCGGCAGCGCCGCCGGAACGGATCCGTAGACCCAGCCGGTCGCGACCTCCAACCGGGTCGGCCTGAGGAAGGGAGCAGCAGTCGTCGGCCTACGACGACGACCGGGGGGACGCCAGGACTCCCGGAGCACCCCCCGGTCTTCGCCGAGCCTCACGAGCCGTTGCCGTACGGGATGGGGATCTGGAACGGGCCCCAATGAAAGACGAACGTGTCGTCGTTCCCGAAGATGCCTTCACCCATGGTCAGACCTCTGACGGATCCGACCGCCGTCAGCTTCGGCGGCTCGTAGTGTTCATGCACTGGTTCACCTCCTTTGGGCTGGACTACCTGCCGCCGGAGTCGGCGACGGGGTCTTGGGGGGCGAGCTGCTCAGTGCGCTCGAGCAGGTCGCGCTCGCCGAGATCGTCGATGAACGCTTGCGCGTCCTGCTGGGCGGTCTGCTCGGGGATGTCGAAGGCGTCGACCAGTGCCTCGGTCAACTGCTGCAGCGTCTGTGGCTCCGTGAGCTGGCGCATCAGCACCGTCCCGCTGGCGTTGGCCGTCAGGTACGTGGACGAGCGGAGGTCGAGGATGACCAGGTCTCCGTCGATCTCTCGCCAGGTGATGTCGTCCACGCGTAGTTTCATGTTCCCATCCGACGAAGCTGGGCGCCGACGCCATGCGCGTCGAGGCCGACGGTAAGGAGATCTCGATGCCCCCCGGTGCGTCCGGGAGGCTCTTACTCAGATTGGGGTACGCCGGGGGCGACGCGCCGGAGGTCTCGGGCGACCTGGCTGGACCGGCGGTCAGGTCACGGCAGGACCGGGCGATCCGTCGGCCTGTCCTGGGCTCCGTCGACGGGGATGTGGGCGCCGTTGATGCCGGCAGCCCTGGGGCTGAGCAGGAAGCAGGCCGCGTCGGCCACCTCCTGGAGGCTCACGAACCGGCCGGCGGGGAGGTTCTCGGCCACGAACCGGTCGTGGCTCTCGGGGTCCGCGGCGCGGGTCGTGGCCCACCGGCCACCCTCGAAGATCACCGACCCCGGGCTGAGTGTGTTCACCCGGATCCCCTCGCGAGCCAGCTCGACGGCGAGTGCGGAGGCGAGGTGGATCTCGGCGGCCTTCGCGACGGCGTACGACGAGCTCGCCCGAGGCTTCCAGCCGCTGATCGACCCGATCACCAGTGCGGCGCCGTCCCCGGACGACGACAGCCACGGCAACGCCGCCCGGATGGTCGTGGCGGCGTGGACGACGTTGATGTTCAACGTGTGCGTCCAGTCCTCGGCGGTGGAGGTCTGCAGGCCACCGCCCCGCGAGCCACCGGCGTTGGCCACGACCAGGTCGAGGCCGCCCCGCTCGGTCGCGACGTGGGCCACTGCAGCCTCGAGCTGCGCCGTGTCGGTCACGTCGACGACATACGGGTGGACGGTGAGGCCCTCGCGCCCGAGACGGTCGACTGCCTCCGAGAGGCCGGCGTGGTCGCGGGCGCAGATCGACACCACCGCCCCCTCACGCGCGAGCTCGCGGGCGATCGCGAACCCGATGCCCCGGCTCGCGCCCGTGATGAAGGCCCGCCTGCCGGAGAGATGAAGGTCCACGATCGACGAGTATGGCCGGAGGGTGTCCGGGCCCCCGGCTGGACGGCGCGGCTGCCTGGGGCGAGTCCCCAATGTCCGGTATGAGACGGGCTTCCTGACTGCCTGCCCTCTCCGGTCCGCTGTCATCGCAGGTGATGACCCGAACTTCCTCCCATGGTCCTTGGAGGCTCCCTTGACCAGTGTGATCGTCGACCCGAGGTGCACCGACGACGAGCGCCGCCACGCGCTCTACTCCGGCGACATCTTCGTCCACACCCACTCTCCGGCCATCGAGGCGTTCGTCTCGTTCACCCGGGGGATGGTCGAGGACGCGTTCGGTGACCGGGACCCCGAGACCGCGCAGCACGACATGGACGTCAACGACTACGCCGCCGTGCTCGGCGCGCTCAAGCCGGCGTTCATCCACCACTCCGAGTCCAAGAAGCACCTGCGCGCGATCCTGACCGAGCACGGCTGCGACCCGGACATGACGTACTTCGACGTGCCGCGGATGCGGACGTCCACCTCGGACAACTACCTGACCACCGGCATCGCCTACGCCTTCCACCCGCACCGCGACACCTGGTACTCCGCGCCGATGATGCAGCTCAACTGGTGGTTGCCGATCTACGACGTGACGCCGGACAACGTGGTCGCCTTCCACCCGCAGTACTTCGACCAGGCCATCGCCAACGGCAGTGAGCGCTACAACTACTACGCCTGGAACCGCGACAGCCGTGCGATCGCCGCCTCGCAGATCGGCGTCGACACCCGGGACCAGCCCAAGCCGGAGGAGCCGATCGATCTCGACCCGCAGATCCGGCCCGTGCCGCCCGTAGGCGGGGTGATGGTGTTCTCCGGGGCACAGCTGCACTCCTCGGTGCCCAACACCTCCGGCAGGACCCGGATCAGCGTCGACTTCCGCGTCGTCCACCGCGCCGACGTCGAGGCCGGCCGCGGCACCGTCAACGTCGACTCGCACTGCACCGGGACGACCATGCGCGACTACCTGCGCGTCTCCGACCTGGAGCGGCTGCCGGACGAGGTCATCGCGCCGTACGACGTAGGCGTTCCGGACGAGCTGCTCGAGTACGCGATCTACACCAGCTGACGGACGCAGCAGGGTGGCGAGTGCGGAGGTCAGGTCCCGGTGCATCTGAACCTCGGTCGGGGGACCCGCGCATGAGCCGCTACTCGCATGGCCCACTGGTCTCGATCGCACTCCCGGTCTACAACGGCGCCGCCACCCTGACGCCCGCGATCGAGTCTGCGCTGGCGCAGACCTATCCGGACATCGAGCTGGTGATCAGTGACAACGGCTCCACCGATGGCACCGAGGAGATCTGCCGGCACTTCGCCCGCGCCGACCGGCGCGTTGTCTACAAGCGGCACCCGACGAACATCGGCATGCTGAACAACTTCACGAGCGCCGCAAGGACGGCGACGGGGACGTACCTGCGGTGGCTGGGCGACGACGACTCGCTCGAGCCGAGCTACGTCGCGCGCACCCTTGAGACGTTCGGCGAGGACGAGCGCCGCGTCCTGGTGACGACGCAGATCGTGTTCGTGGGCGCCGACGGGACCGAGACCCTCGTCACGGACTACGACCCGTCGCCCTTGTCGTCTCCGGACCCGGGAGTCCGCTTCGCCGAGATGATGCGGCTGCTCACCACCGATCTCGCCGTGCTCGACCCGCTCTACGGGATGCTCCGGCGCGATTCCCTCCTCGTGCCGAGGAAGAACACCCTGCGTGAGGACGAGATCTTCGCAGCGAGACTGGCGCTCGCCGGACCATGGGGCCATGTGCCGCAAGCCTTGGCGCGTCGGCCTCGCTCCGTGGCCACTGCTGCGGTCCTGCCACGGATGCTCGGTGTCCCCGCGTGGCACTGGCACATCCGAGCGGTCCAACAGTGCCGGGAGCTGTCGTACTGGATCGCGCAGTCGTCGCTGGAGCCTGCTCAGAGACGACGGGCCCGTGCCGACCTCGTTCGCATGTACGCCCGCCGAAAGCGGAACAGGATGCAGCGTGGCCTCGTCAGGCTCGGCGGCGCGCTCGGGCCATCTGCGCAAGAGGCGCTGGGGAGATCTCGGAGGCAGTCGCCTGCCGGCCCAGCGGCCGACGTCGAAGCTGCGTGTATTCCTCCCTTAGCCAAGTGAGGGCACGTGCGTGACCGCCGCGATCCGCAGGTCGTCGATCATCCGGCCGCTGGCCATCAGCTCGCGGATCCGTTGGAGCCGCACGAAGCGTGGGCCTTCGAAGTCCTCGGCGGCGAGACCGAGCCGTTCCATGTCACCGGCCAGCTCGTCGATCCCGTCGGCGATCGTCCAGGCGGGCTGGTAGTCGGGGAGCAGGGTCTTGATCCGGCCGAAGTCGACCTTGTAGTCGCGGGCGTCCGGGCCGGCTCCGTCGGCGAACGTCACCGGGGCCTGCATGCGGGCGGCGACCTGGGTCGCGATGTCGCGGACCTGCACGACGTCTTCGTCCCGCCCCACGTTGAACGCCCGGTCGTGCACGACGCCGCGCGAAGCGCCGAGCACCGCGAGGAACGCGTTCGAGATATCGCGGATGTGCACGAGCGGACGCCATGGTGAACCGTCGCTCTGCATCTCGACCTTGCCGCGCGTGAAGGCGTTGCCGGTCAGGTTGTTGACGACGATGTCGGCGCGCAACCGTGGGCTCGAGCCGTACGCCGTCGCGTTGCGCAGGTAGGTGGGCGAGAAGGTCTCGTCCGCCAGCAGGGCGATGCCGGCCTCGGCCATCACCTTGCTCTCGCCGTACGGCGTCACCGGGTTGAACTCGGCGTCCTCGGTCACCGGGGTGTCGCCGGCGGCGCCGTACAGCGAGCAGGACGACGAGAACAGGTAGCGCGGCACGCCGGCGGCCTTCGCCACGGTGGCCAGGTGCACTGCGCCCTGCGCGTTGACCGAGTAGGTCGCCCTCGGGTTGAGGTGGCCGATCGGGTCGTTCGAGATCGCCGCCAGGTTGACCACGGCGTCGAACCCGACGAGGTCTTCGGGTGCCGCGTCGCGGATGTCACCGGTCCGCTGTTCGTAGTCGGTCGGGGGAGTCCCGAAGTCGCACCCGTCGTACCAGCCGGCGTCAAGGCCGACCACCTCGTGGCCAGCGGCCTGTAGGAGCGGCACCATGACGGCGCCGATGTAGCCGCGATCTCCCGCGACGAGAACCTTCACCGCATGAGCTCCTGACTTGTCCGAACGCGCGCCACGACGCTGGGAAGCGGCCCGAAACTGGTCGGAGCGGCCAACGGCAGCGAGTCCCCCAACCCCTGCCGTTGCCGCTCCGGGCACCAGCCAACTCGCACGGACGGTCACGCAGGGCGCACGAGGAATCTTTGCGCCATTTTGGGTATGCCGCTGCAGGATGGCCGGATGACGTCGTTCATCTCCCACACCACCGTCGACTGCGCCAACGCCTACGAGCTCTCCGAGTGGTGGAAGCCGGTGCTCGGCTACGTCGACCTCGACGGTGACCCCAACCTGCCCGGCCACGAGGAGTGCATGATCCGGCACCCGGAGACCGGGCACTCGATCCTGTTCATCGAGGTGCCCGACACCAAGACCGTGAAGAACCGGGTCCACTTCGACCTGCGGCCGGCCGAGGGGACCCGGGACGAGGAGCTCGAGCGGCTGCTCGCCCACGGCGCGACGCAGGTCTCCGACCATCGTGGGCAGTACGGCCCCGGCACCGGCTGGGTGGTCCTCGCCGATCCCGAGGGCAACGAGTTCTGCATCCTGCGCTCCGAGGCCGAGATCGCCGCCAACCCGAACCCGCAGCCCGATTCCTGACCCGCGGTAGCCGAACCGCGACTGGCTCGTTCTTCCCTCCGTGGCAAGGAGCGGGGCGGTGCGGGCGGCGAGGGTTGCCGCGCCCGTTGCGATGATCGCCTCTGCGGTGGCGGGCCTCGGCTTCGCCGCAGCACAGACGGTGACCGCACCCCGCCAGCTCGAACCGTCACTGAGCCTGACGCCCCAGGAGCCGGCTCTCCAGACGGAGCCGGTGGAGACCCTGAGGGTGGGGCCTCCCGGTCCGCCGCGGGTCGACGAGGCCTGGGTGGCGGTCAACGCCACGAACGCCGGCATCCCGTTGCCCGCCCTGCGCGCCTACGCCAACGCGCAGCTCGACGGACCCGAGGGCTGCCGGGTCGGCTGGACGACCCTGGCCGGCATCGGCTGGGTGGAGTCGCAGCACGGCACCGTCGATGGCCGGACCCTCGGCGGTGACGGCCGCCCCTCGACGCCCATCCTCGGACCTGCCCTCGACGGTGAGCCCTTCGCCGCGATCGCGGCGACGCCGGAGACGACGCTCTGGCACGGCGACCCCGACTGGGACCACGCCGTCGGCCCGATGCAGTTCATCCCGTCGACCTGGTCGACGTGGGGCCAGGACGGTGACGGCGACGGCGTCGCCGACCCCAACGACATCGACGACGCGGCGGCGACCGCGGTCGCCTACCTCTGCGCCGACGGGCACGACCTGACGTCGGGTGCCGGCTGGGCGGACGCGATCTTCGGCTACAACCACGACGACTCCTACGTCGCCTCCGTGCACGCTGCCGCGTCCGAGTACGCCGCCCGGACGAGCTGAGGGAACCTTTCGTGCCGGCGGCGAGTCCCAGCCAGGTGATCACCCGGCGTGACGTCCTCCGCGGTCTCGGTCTCTCGGTCCTGGCGGTCGGCGCCGTCGGCCTGCTCGACGCGTGCGGTGACGACCCGGGACCGGACCAGCCGCCCGGCGCCGGGGACCTCACGCTCGCGTCCTCCGACGTCGAGCGATCCGCGCCGGACCCGGCTGCCGTCGCCGCCGGTGTGGCCTCGATGCAGGCCCTGGGTGCCGGGCTGTGGGGCCAGCTCTCGGCAGCGGACGGCAACCTGGCGATCTCGCCGTTCTCCGTCGCCGTCGCTCTGGGTATGACCGTCAACGGCGCCAAGGGCACGACCCTCGACGAGATGCTCACCGTCCTCGACGTCGACTCCGTGGAGACGGCGAACGCCGGCTACAACTCCGTCGCCCAGCACGTCGAGTCGCTGGCCGGGCCGCTGAAGCGCTCGAAGGACGACGACGCCGAGATCGCCCTGGACACCGCCAACTCGCTGTTCGGGCAGCAGGGCGTGACCTGGGAGCCGGCGTTCCTCGACGCCCTCGCGGCGTCGTACGGTGCGGGCGTCCAGCAGGTCGACTTCGTCTCGGCGACCGAGGCGGCACGCCGGGCGATCAACGGCTGGACCGCCGAGCAGACCCGCGACAAGATCCCGGAGCTCATCCCGCCGGACGTCCTGTCCGCGCTGACGCGACTCGTGCTCGTCAACGCTCTCTACCTCAAGGCGCCCTGGGAGCGTCCGTTCGAGAAGACCCTGACCCAGGACGGCGACTTCCACCTCGCCGACGGCTCCGCGGTCAGCGTGCCCATGATGCGGTCCTCCGATCCCGTCGGCGGGTCCGCGGGAGACGGCTGGCGGGCCGCGCGAGTCCCCTATGCCGGCGGCATGTTGGCCATGACGGTCGTGCTGCCGGACGGGGACATCGACGCAGTGGTGTCCGGCGGCGCCATCGCAGACGTGCTCGCCACTGCTCCGTCCCAGTCGGTGGCCCTCACGATGCCCCGGTGGACCTTCCGCTCGCCCTCGCCGCTCGGTGACGCGCTGATCGCGATGGGCATGCCGACGGCATTCAGCGACGCGGCGGACCTCACGGGGATGAGCACCGAGCTCGACCTGTTCATCGCCGCCGTCCTGCACGAGGTCTTCATCGCCGTGGACGAAGAAGGCACCGAGGCGGCTGCCGCGACCGCCGTGGTGGTCGATGAGACATCGGCGCCGATCGTGGACGACGAGCTCGTCCTCGACCGGCCGTTCCTGTTCGTCATCCACGACGTCGAGCACGGCACGCCCCTGTTCGTGGGGCGTGTCGGCGACCCCTCCTAGACTGGCGTGAGTGACCTCCCTGGCCGGCCTCGCCGACGCCGTCCTCAAGGACCCGACGCTCGCCGAGGCGATGGCCGACGCCCGTGGCGGCGCCGTGCCCGCGCTCGACCTCACCGCGCCCGAGGCCCTGCGGCCCTTCGTGGTCACCGGGCTGGTGCGCGCCGGCCGGACGGTGCTAGCGGTGACCGCGACGACGCGGGAGGCCGAAGACCTCGTCGAGCAGCTCGGGTCCCTTGTGGACCCGAGCACGGTCGCCTACTACCCGAGCTGGGAGACGCTGCCCCACGAGCGGCTGAGCCCGCGCAGCGACACGGTCGGCCGCCGGCTCGCGGTGCTGCGCCGGCTGGCGCACCCGGGCACCGACGCGGCGACCGGGCCGCTCAAGGTCGTCGTCGCACCCGTGCGGTCCGTTCTGCAGCCCCAGGTCAAGGGTCTCGGTGACCTCGAGCCGGTCGACCTCTCGCCCGGGGACACCGCGCCGCTGGAGGACGTGGTCCGCCGACTCTCCGATGCGGCGTACGCGCGGGTCGACCTGGTCGAGAAGCGCGGTGAGTTCGCGGTCCGAGGCGGCATCGTCGACGTCTTCCCGCCGACCGAGGAGCACCCGCTGCGCGTGGAGTTCTGGGGCGACGACGTCGAGGAGATCCGCAGCTTCTCGGTGGCCGACCAGCGCACCCACGAAACGGTGGACCGGCTGTGGGCGCCGCCGTGCCGTGAGCTGCTGCTGACTCCGGAGGTGCGAGAGCGCGCCGCCGAGCTCGGCCGGACGCACCCGACCCTCGTCGAGCTCACCGACAAGATCGCCGCCGGCATCGCGACCGAGGGCATGGAGGCGCTCGCGCCGGTGCTGGTCGACGAGATGGAGCTGCTCGTCGACCTGCTCCCCGCCGACACTCACGTGCTGGTCCTCGACCCCGAGCGCGCCCGGCGCCGCGCCCACGACCTGGTCGCCACCAGCGAGGAGTTCCTCGGCGCGAGCTGGGCGGCCGCGGCCGGCGGCGGGTCGGCACCGATCGACCTCGGCGCGGCGTCCTACCGCTCCCTCGGTGACGTCCGCGAGCACGCCGTCGCCCAGGGCAAGGCCTGGTGGAGCGTCAGCCCGTTCGGCATCGCCGACCAGGCCGAGCCCGAGGACGACGGCGTGCCCAGCCGTGCTCTGCCCATGCAGGTCGTCGACGCCTACCGCGGCGACGTCGACCGGGCCTTCGCCGACCTCGAGAAGTGGCGGGCGGCCGGCTACCGCGCCGTCGTCGTCCACCCCGGGCACGGTCCGGCCCAGCGCACGGTCGAGGCGCTGGGGGAGCGGGACGTCCCCGCCCGGCTCGTCGACTCCCTCGAGGAGCAGCCCGTCGACGACGTCGTCACCGTCACCTGCGGCTCGCTGGGCCACGGCTTCCTCGACGACCGCAACCGGCTGGTCCTACTCACCGGTGAGGACCTCTCCGGACAGCGCGCGTCGACCCGCGACATGCGGTCGATGCCGACCCGGCGCAAGAAGCAGATCGACCCGCTCGAGCTGAGCGCCGGCGACTACGTCGTCCACGAGCAGCACGGCGTCGGCCGCTTCGTGGAGATGAAGCAGCGCGAGGTGCAGGGCGCGACCCGCGAATACCTCGTGCTGGAGTACGGCGCATCCAAGCGCGGCGGGCCGCCCGACCGGCTCTACGTCCCGGCCGACGCGCTCGACCAGGTCACCCGCTACGTCGGCGGCGAGCAGCCCAGCCTCGACCGGCTCGGCGGCTCCGACTGGGCCAAGCGCAAGGGCCGGGCCCGCAAGGCGGTCAAGGAGATCGCCGCTGAGCTGATCAAGCTCTACGCCGCACGCCAGGCGACCCAGGGCTTCGCGTTCGGCCCCGACACCCCGTGGCAGCGCGAGCTCGAGGACGCGTTCCCCTTCCACGAGACGCCCGACCAGCTCACCACGGTCGAGGAGGTCAAGGGCGACATGCGCCGCACGGTCCCGATGGACCGGCTGGTGTGCGGTGACGTCGGTTACGGCAAGACCGAGATCGCCGTGCGGGCGGCGTTCAAGGCGGTCCAGGACGGCAAGCAGGTGGCCGTGCTGGTGCCGACCACTCTGCTGGTCACCCAGCACCTGTCGACGTTCCAGGAGCGGATGACCGGCTTCCCGGTCCGGATCGAGGCGCTCAGCCGCTTCCAGACCGACAAGGAGGCCAAGGCCGTCGTCGAGGGACTCGCCGACGGCACCGTCGACATCGTGGTCGGCACGCACCGGCTGCTCAACCCGGACATCAAGGTCAAGGACCTCGGGCTCATCGTGGTCGACGAGGAGCAGCGGTTCGGCGTCGAGCACAAGGAGCAGATGAAGCGGCTGCGCACCTCGGTCGACGTGCTCTCCATGTCGGCGACGCCGATCCCGCGGACCCTGGAGATGGCGGTCACCGGCATCCGCGAGATGTCGACGATCACCACTCCGCCGGAGGAGCGCCACCCGGTGCTGACCTACGTCGGTGCCTACGAGGACCGGCAGATCGTGGCCGCCGTACGGCGCGAGCTGCTCCGCGAGGGGCAGGTGTTCTACATCCACAACCGGGTCAGCTCGATCGAGAAGGCGGCGGCCAAGATCCGCGAGCTCGTACCCGAGGCGCGGGTGGCGGTCGCGCACGGGCAGATGGGGGAGCACCAGCTCGAGCAGGTGATGCTCGACTTCTGGGAGAAGCGGTTCGACGTGCTGGTCTGCACGACCATCGTCGAGTCCGGCCTGGACGTCTCCAACGCCAACACGATGATCATCGAGCGGGCCGACACCCTGGGCCTCAGTCAGCTCCACCAGCTGCGCGGTCGCGTCGGACGCTCGCGCGAGCGGGCCTACGCCTACTTCCTCTACCCCGCGGAGAAGCCGCTCACCGAGACCGCGCACGAGCGGCTCGCCACGCTGGCCCAGCACTCCGACCTCGGCGGCGGCATGGCGATCGCCATGAAGGACCTCGAGATCCGCGGCGCCGGCAACCTGCTCGGCGGCGAGCAGTCCGGCCACATCGCCGACGTCGGGTTCGACCTCTACGTCCGGCTGGTCGGCGAGGCGGTCAGCGAGTTCAAGGGCGAGGGCGAGCCGGAGCTCGACGAGGTGCGCATCGAGCTGCCCGTCGACGCCCACCTGCCGCACGACTACATCCCGAGCGAGCGGCTGCGGCTCGAGATGTACAAGCGGCTCGCCGAGGTGCGCACCGACGAGGACGTCGACCTGCTGCGCGAGGAGATGGTCGACCGCTACGGCGCTCCGCCGGTCGAGGTCGAGTCGCTGCTGCTCGTCGCCAGGTTCCGGGGCCGGGCCCGCCGCGCCGGGATCGGCGAGGTCACCATCGCCGGCCGCAACGTGCGGTTCGCCCCCGTGGAGCTGCCGGAGTCGCGCGTCGTACGCCTGCAGCGGCTCTATCCCAAGTCGATCGTCAAGGCACCGGTCAAGACCGTCCTCGTGCCGCGCCCCGGCACACCGGGCCGGACCGGCACCCCGCTCTCCGGGATCGCGCTGCTCCAGTGGGCGCACGAGGTGATCGATGCGGTGATCGACCCGCCGGTCGCGGGCTAGTCAGCGGGGACTCAGAGCCAGGTTGAAGCTCCGGTCGATGACTCCGCAGCCGAGGGCGTCGTAGAGCGCGTAGGCGGCGTGGTTGTGTCCGAAGACGTTGAGGCCGAGGATCTCCATCCCCAGCTCACGCATGTGCTCGGCCGCGACGTCCATCAGCGCGCGGCCGTACCCCCTCCCGCGCTCCGCCTCGTCCACCTCGACGTCGTAGACGAACCCGGCCCGCTCCTCGTGGAAGAGCCACGTGATCCCGACGTGCCGGCCGGTGGCCGCGTCGAGCGCGACCAGGAACTCGTGGCCCGGAGTGCTCACTCCCTGCGGCAGGATCCGGTCGTGCACCTCGCGTGAGTTCGCCAGCGCCGCCTCGCGGGTCAGCGATGGGTCGGCAGACATGGTCTCGTCCGCGAACGTCTCCACGGCATCGGAGAAGTAGGCCGCGATGTCGTCCGCACCCATCGGGCGCAGCGTCACCCGTCCGGGGTCACGAGGGGCCGGCGCGGTGGCCAGGTCGAGCTGCATCTGGGTCGCGACCAGGTCGAACGCCTCACCCTCGACGAACGCCGCACCCGCGGGGTCGCCGGTCGTCACCTCGATCCCGAGGGTCACTACGGCCCGATCGTGCAGCCGGTCGACGAGGAGCTCGCGGACGGTCGGTGCATGGGTCGGGTCGGACAGCAGCAGGTCGCCGAGGTGGACGGAGTCCCCCACGGGCATGACGAAGAAGGTGCCCGCACGCCGGCCGTCGGCCTGGACGGCGAGCACCTCAGTGCCCGCGAGGGTCCCGGGTGGCGGCAGCTGCCGGTCGATGACCTCCCGCGCTCGCTCGACAGCCAACGCTTCGGGGATGCCGCGCGAGCGCGGCGAAGCAGCGCGGCGGGCGATCAGGCCCTCCCGCCACGCGGCGTACTCGCCGCCAGGCAGCGGCTGCAGGGTCAGCATCACGCCGCTCAGCTTGTCCCCCAACAAAGGCTCACGACCGGCTCCCCGGCAGGTCCGGGCAGATCAGCTCTGCGTACCGTCATCACAAATGTGGACTCCAGGCCTCAGAACCCATGACGCTACGACCGGCCAGCTACGTACGGGATGCGCGCGACTCTCGACGCGACCGGACGGCCGCTCCGCGGCAGGAGCGGACGGGTTTCGAGCACCGGGGGACGCTCAGCGCACACTAGTTCCGGTCGGGCGCGACGATCACGACGATGTGGTCCTCGTTCCGTTCGGGGATCGGGATTGCCATGACCATGAAGCCGTCAACGACTTCGATGAAAGGCTCACCCTCGACCTTGCGAACCTCCTCGAGCAGGTCGGTCGCACCCGCCTCGGCCATCACGCAGGCCAGGTCCGAGTCGTCTCGGCGTAGGTCGTCCGCGGCGAGGGCCTCGTCGCTGTACTCGCTAATGGAGTAGTGCTCGTTGTCTGCTAGCTCGCATGTCGCGTAGATCTCGGCCGTCGTAGGGAGATCCGCGGTAGAGCAGCCAAGAGACGCGCCTTCAAGGAGGCTCACCAAGCAAGCCAGTTTCGGCACGCTTGATCTAAGGCGCATCGAGCGAGACTAGCCTGACGATCGGTCGCTCATCGGCATGAGCGACCGCTACGCGGCTACTTGTTTCATTGACCTCAGGACCGAGGCTGGCGAGTGTCGGTCTAGGTGTCCGGTTCGTCGCTCCCTACGCGGCTGCCCACGCTGACCTGAACTCGTTCGAGGTGAGGGTCCCGTGTGGCTCTCTCATGGCGTGCGCGGGCCGGCACCGCAGAGTCGGAAGAGGCTCAAGAGGGGTCTGCCCTGCTCGAAGTAGCGTTGCCCGCCCGACTCGATGACCGGTGCTGGATCGAGTGACGGGAGCGGTGCATGCAGGAGCAAGCAGAACGTGTGGTGGTCGGGATGGATCCGCACAAGCGGTCGGCCACGATCGAGGTGATGACCGCCAACGAGAGCATCGTTGGTGGTGGCCGGTTCGGGACCGATGCGGCGGGTCTTGCCGAGATGAGGCGTTACGTCAACGGCATCCAGCCGGACCCGCAGTTGCGGGTGTGGGCCATCGAGGGGTGCAACGGGATCGGTCACCACGTCGCGGTCCGGTTGCTTGCTGCCGGCGAGCAGGTCGTCGATGTGCCACCCAAACTCAGCGCCCGGGCACGGGTGTTCGCGACCGGCCAGGGCCGCAAGACCGACGCCACCGACGCCCACTCCGTTGCCCTGGTTGGCACCAGGATGGCCGGGCTGCGCCGGGTCGTGAACGACGAGCAGCTCGCGGTCCTGCGGGTCCTGGTCGACCGGCGCAGGTCGCTGGGTGAGGAGCACTCCCGCAAGGTCAGCCAGCTGCACGCCCTGCTGCTCGAGCTCATTCCCGGCGGGGCGAAGCGGGACCTGTCCGCGGCCCAGGCCAAGAAGCTCCTCGCGTCGGTGCGGCCACGAGACATCGCCGGCAAGACCCGACGCCGGGTCGCCGCCGAGCTCATCAGCGACCTGGAACGCATCTACGCCCGCAAGAAGGCCGCCAACAAAGAACTCAGAGACCTGGTCGCCGCGACCGGCACGACGCTGCTGGACCTGCCCGGCATCGGACCATCCGGCGCGGCCAGGTTGCTGGTCGAGGTCGGCGACATCACCCGGTTCCCCGACCGCGGGCACTTCGCGTCCTGGAACGGCACCGCACCCATCGACGCATCGTCCGGCGACGTCGTACGGCACCGGCTGTCGCGGGCAGGGAACCGTCAGATCAACCGGACACTGCACATCATGGCCGTCGTCCAGCTGCGAAACCCAGGGCTGGGTCGCGACTACTTCGACGGCAAGAAGGCCGACGGAAAGTCCTCGAACGAAGCCATGCGCTGCCTGAAACGCAGACTGTCCGACATCGTCTACCGGACCATGCTCGACGACGCCGTCGCCAGGTCCGTCACGAGAAAGGTGACGGGCTCGGGTGGGCACCGGGGCAACGACTCTGAATCCAGCGCGGCCGGCTCACAACCCCACACCAGCTCTTCGGATAAGCCACACCGGAGCCCGTCAAGGACACAGCCTAGAACGCCTTTGCCCGCTGCGTCTTGACACAGAGGGGAGCCAGGACCGGACGTGCTCTCTAGCCCAGATCGACACCCATGCGACTGGCCAGTTCGCGCACAGTCGTCCCCGCCGAGTTGGTCAAGTCTGGGTCCGCGCCGGCTTCCAGAAGAACGTTGACCGTCTCTAGCCGTCCTCGTGAGTCGAATACAGCGCGCCAGAGCGGCGTGTTTCCGTGGCGGTCACGTGCGTCAACCGCCGCTCCAGCGGCCAACAGAGCACGGGCGGCGTCGGCCTGCGACTGCTGAGCGGCAAAGTGCAAGGGCGTGAATCCCTGAGCATCGGCCAACGTAGCGTCGTCGCCTTCTGCCAAGCGGTTCCGGATGCCGTCAACGTCACCTTCGAGTGCGCGGTAGTGCAACTCTTGGCGGCCCTCTCGGTCCATGGCCCCATGTTGCCGTAGTGCCCCGCTCGTCGGCGTGACCGTCCTGGTCGCCATGGGCGGACGTTCGGCAGTGGCCGCTGCGACCGCGGTAAGAATGACGGGTGCCTTGGTTTCGACGATCCCGTCGCCAACGACCAACGGAGACATTGCCGGGCGAGATGGTTCAGCACCTGCCTTGGCCGTTCCCCGATGACGCGTTTCCAGCGTCCCTGGGTGCAGTCGTTCAACAAACAGTCCTGTCGGGGCAGCTTCCAGCGCGAGAAGTTGTCCACACTCACGAGGGGTCGTGGTTGGTGGGGGACGGCGTAAACGACCCCAACCTTCCGGGTGCCTGCGTGGCGACTCACATCTGGCACGCCATCGAGTGCAACAGCTCGATCACCGGGTTGGCTGCAATGCCTCCCGGGCACTTCGCACAACGCTCGGGACCTGGGCAGGAGTGGACAGTCGCCGCCTTCGACGCATTGGACGAGTAGCGGCCTCAACTCGGCATGTGAATACGTATCAAGTCAGTCGAGCTGTCGGGTGCCGTCGCGGGTGCGGAGGTAGAGCAGGCCGTGGGGGTCTCGCCACAGGTAGGTGGTGGGGTCGAGCTTCCAGTAGTTCCAGCCGGCGAGGGTCTTGAGTCGGTGGTGATGTCGGCAGAGCGGCGCGAGGTTGCATTTGGGGCAGGTGGATCCGCCGGCGTCGAAGGGCTTGATGTGGTCGCAGTCGCAACGCCGGGCGGGTCGGGGGCAGTTCGGGTGGACGCAGGTCTTGGCGGCCAGCTCGAGGATCCGCCGGTCCAGCTGGGAGGGGACGTAGGTCTCGAGGGCGTGCCGGCTGTGGTGGTCGCAGTCGATCTCTGCGGGGCAGGTCGTGCAACCGCCGGCTCGGCCGCCGCAGTGGCGGATGGTGCGGACGGCCAGGGCGATGTCGTGGCGGCCGACCCAGTCGCGGATGACCTGGTCGAGGTGGGCGCGCTGGTCGGCGTCGGTGACGACCGGGTCCAGGTGCAGCAGGTTGGCCTCGGTCAGGTGCAGGGCGGCGACGAGCTCACGGACGCGGGTGGGTTTGGCGTCGAGGTTGCCTTGGAGCAGGGCCTGGGCCTGCGCGGGGTCGGCCAGGACGCCCAGTGCGATCGAGCGGCGTACGTCGAGTGAGTCGTGTTGGTGCTCGGGCAGGTGCTTGAGGGCTTCGGCGACCGCGGAGAGGGTCTCGTCGAGCTTGGCCAGGTCGGCCCAGTCGGCACGGGCGTCCAGGTCGGCGATGCCGTGGTGGTTGATCGACGCGGGGTCGATCGTCACGTGCCGTCTGTCCAGGGCCTCGATCTGGTCGAGCTCGCGTTCCTCGGCGTGGAGGCGGAGCATCGCCTCGTCGAGCAGCCGCTCGAGGACCACCGGGCCGACGGCGCCGTCGGTGGCGATCCGTTGGACCAGTGCGCGGTCGACGTAGCGGCACACGTCGTCGTGCTGACCCAGCAGGGCCTGGGCGACCTTGCGGGCCCGCCACACCGGCAGCTGCCCGGCCTTGACGGACTCCCAGACGCCGGGTGCCCGGTGGACCAGCAACAGCCCGTCACGGATCAGCGCCTTGCCGGCCGCGGTGGACATGCCGTTGGCCGCCGCGAACGCGGCCGGGGCGTCCCAGCGCAGCGTCGGCAGGCCGTGCCACTCCAGGTCTTCAGGGTCAGTGTCGTCGGAGCCGGGCTCGAGCCACGACGGCAACCGCTCCGGCCGCCAGGGCTCCTGACCGGGCAACGCGGGGTTGGCGTGGGCGAAGTCGACCGCCAGCTCCATGATCCGCACCTCGGAGGCATCGGCGGCCCGCCGTTCCGCGCTCACCTGCGTGAGCAGGTCCCGCACCAGGGGCGCGGAGTCCGAGGGGGCGTCGGCCAGGAGAGTCATCGTGCCTGCATATTAACCGAACACCAGTTCGAAAACAACTCCTTCCGCCGGGTTTGGGGAGGAACTTCTGGCGGCTGCTTGAATGTCCCCCGTGTTGAAGCGCTCGCTGGCCGTTGCGATCCCGTGCCTGCTCCTGTTGTCGGGCTGTGGGGTGGCCGAGACCCAGTTCCACCCCGGCGTTGCTGTCGAGGTGGGCGACCGGACCATCACCACGGACCGCGTCGACGACCTCACGTCGGGTTTCTGCGAGGCGGTCGAGGGGCAGATCGCCGAGGGCGGGCAGTCCTACCCGCTGCGGCTCTTCAAGCGCGGGATCGTCGGGCAGCTCGCCCTCCAGTCCGCCGTCGAACAGCTCGCCGAGGACTTCGACGTCGAGCCGGGCGCCGACTACCAGGCCCAGCTCGCCCAGATCGAGAGCGAGGCCGAGGGCCTGACGGAGGGTGGCCGGGAGGAGTACGTCGAGGTGCAGGCGACCCTGCCCTACGTCACCGACGTCCTGACCCAGATCGGCGCGCTCCTGCTGGAGCAGGAGGGCGAGGACGACCCGACGCTCGACTTCCAGCAGGCACGCGGGCTGGACGCGCTCACCGAGTGGGTGGAGCGGGAAGGGGTCACCTTCGACCCCCGCTACGGCACCGAGCTCGTCGACGGCCAGCCCCAGCCGGTCGACACCAGCCTCGCGTTCGCGGTCAGCGACCTGGCCAAGGGCGGGATGTCCGACGCAGAGCCGGACCCCAACTACGTCGCCGCCCTCCCGTTGTCCGCCACCTGCGGCTGAGCAGCCCCGCTCGATGCCCGAGGAACCCCTGCTCGAGTTCCTCGAGGTGATGCGGCGCCTGCGCGCCGAGTGCCCGTGGAAGGCCGAGCAGACGCACCGCTCACTGGCGCGCTACCTGCTCGAGGAGACCTACGAGACCCTCGAGGCGATCGACACCGGTGACTCCACCGGTGACTGGTCGCACCTGCGCGAGGAGCTCGGCGACCTGCTCCTGCAGGTCTACTTCCACGCCGTGGTCGCCGAGGAGCGCGGGGCGTTCACCATCGACGACGTGGCCCGCGACATCACCGCCAAGATGCACCGCCGCAACCCCCACGTCTTCGGTGACCCGGACGCCGACCACCCACGGGACGCGGCCGGCGTCAACGAGGCGTGGGAGGCGATCAAGGCCACCGAGAAGCAGCGCGACACGGCGACCGACGGCCTGCCGGCGACGCTGCCGGCACTGCTCTACGCGACGAAGGCCCTCGAGCGGGGCGCGGTCGCGCCTCCACCAGCCGAGGACCCCGAGGACGCACAGCTCGGCGACCGGCTGCTGGCCCTGGTCGCCGAGGCGGTGGACCACGGCGTCGACGCAGAACAGGCACTCCGCGACGCCGTACGCCGGCTTCGATAGCGGCCACGCGCCGTGGACCGGTCCGCGCAATCACCCGGGGACCCCTCTAGGCTGATCGGGACCTGACTTCCCCACTCCAGGAGACACCACACGTGGCCGTGATCGACGCCGTCGGAGCCCGCGAGATCCTCGACTCCCGAGGCAACCCCACCGTCGAGTGCGAGGTCCTCCTCGACGACGGCACCTTCGCCCGGGCGGCGGTGCCCAGCGGTGCCTCCACCGGCGCCTTCGAGGCGGTGGAGCTGCGCGACGGCGGCGACCGCTACCTCGGCAAGGGCGTGCAGAAAGCCGTCGACGCGGTGATCCAGACCCTCGGTCCCGCGGTCGAGGGCCTCGACGCCGACGACCAGCGGCTCGTCGACCAGACGATGCTCCAGGCAGACGGGACCCCCAACAAGGCCAACCTCGGCGCCAACGCGATCCTCGGCGTCTCGCTCGCGGTGGCCCGCGCGGCGGCGGACTCGGCGGGTCTCCCGCTCTACCGCTACGTCGGCGGGCCCAACGCCCACCTGCTGCCGGTCCCGATGATGAACATCCTCAACGGCGGCTCCCACGCGGACTCCAACGTCGACGTGCAGGAGTTCATGATCGCGCCGATCGGTGCACCCACGTTCAAGGAGGCGCTGCGCTCCGGCGCCGAGGTCTACCACGCGCTCAAGTCGGTGCTGAACAAGAAGGGGCTGTCGACCGGGCTCGGCGACGAGGGCGGCTTCGCACCCAACCTGGACTCCAACCGCGCCGCGCTCGACCTGATCGCCGAGGCGGTGGAGGCATCCGGCCAGAAGCTCGGCACCGACATCGCGCTGGCCATGGACGTCGCCGCGAGCGAGTTCTTCAAGGACGGTTCCTACGTCTTCGAGGGCGCCCCCAAGACCAGCGCCGAGATGACCGCCTACTACGCCGAGCTCGTCGCCGCCTACCCCATCGTCTCGATCGAGGACCCGCTCGACGAGGACGACTGGACCGGCTGGAAGGCGATGACCGACCAGGTCGGCGACAAGATCCAGATCGTCGGCGACGACCTCTTCGTCACCAACGTCGAGCGCCTCCAGCGCGGCATCGACGGTGGCCAGGCCAACGCCATGCTGGTCAAGGTCAACCAGATCGGCTCGCTCACCGAGACCCTCGACGCCGTCGAGCTCGCCCACCGCGCCGGGTTCCGCAACATGATGAGCCACCGCTCGGGCGAGACCGAGGACACGACGATCGCCGACCTCGCGGTGGCGGTCAACTGCGGCCAGATCAAGACCGGCGCCCCCGCGCGGTCCGACCGGGTCGCCAAGTTCAACCAGCTGCTCCGGATCGAGGACGAGCTCGGCGACGCCGCGAGGTACGCCGGTGCGGGCGCCTTCCCGAGGTATCAGAGCTGACATGACCGACGCCCGCCGCCACGGACGCCGCCACGGACCCTCGGGTCCGCGGCGGCGCAGTGGCCCGGGACGACGCGGCGCCGCAGGCCCGGCCCGCCCGCTCGCGCCCGCACTCGCGCCCGAGGCCGAGAAGCCGAGGTCGCGGCTCACCAGCCGGGCCGCGGTCCTGGTGCTGGTCGTGGCGGTTCTGATGGTGTCCTACGCGTCGTCGATGAAGGCGTTCCTGCAGCAGCGCGCCCACATCAACGACCTGAAGGCCCAGATCGTCCAGCGCGAGACCAACATCGACGCCCTGGAGGCCGAGAAGCAGCGCTGGTCGGACCCCGCCTACATCGAGCAGCAGGCCCGCGCGCGGCTCGGCTACGTCATGCCCGGCGAGAAGACCTACCTCGTCCTGGACGAGGACGGCAACGCGCTGCGGCCCCAGTCCGACCTCGACGACCCGGCCGAGGTGCTCACCGCCACCACGACCCCGTGGTGGTCCGACGCGTGGGAGTCGGTCGAGCTGGCCGGCCACCCGCCCAAGCCGGCCAAGCCGCCCGCCACTGAGATCGACGGGTCGAACGAGTCGACCGGGTGACCGGTCCGCCCGACCCCGCCGACGTGCTCGCGGTCGGCGCGCAGCTCGGCCGTGAGCCACGCGCCATCCACGAGGTGGGACACCGGTGCCCCTGCGGGCTGCCCGACGTGGTGACCACGCTGCCGCGGCTGCCGTCCGGCACGCCGTTCCCGACGACCTTCTACCTCACCTGCCCGCGCGCCGCCTCGCGGATCGGGACCCTCGAGGGATCGGGCCTGATGAAGGAGATGGAGGCCCGGCTGTCGTCCGACCCCGAGCTGGCCAGGGCGTACGCCGCGGCGCACGCGCGCTACCTCGCCGCCCGGTCCGAGCTCGGTGACACGGCGGGGCAGGACGTGCCCGAGATCGAGGGCATCTCGGCCGGCGGCATGCCCGACCGGGTCAAGTGCCTGCACGTGCTCGCCGCCCAGTCGCTGGCGCAGGGTCGCGGAGTCAACCCGCTGGGCGACGAGGTGCTCGACCTGCTGGGTGACTGGTGGGCCGCGGGCCCGTGCGTCGAGGTGGAGCCATGAAGGTCGCCGCCATCGACTGCGGCACCAACACCATCAAGCTGCTCATCGGCGACCTGCCCGACGTGGCCGTGCGCGAGATGCGGATCGTGCGCCTGGGGCAGGGCGTGGACGCCACCGGGCGGCTGGCCGACGAGGCGCTGGAGCGCACCTTCGCCGCGATCGACGAGTACGCCGCCCTGATCGCCGCCCACGGGGTCGAGCGGCTCCGGTTCTGTGCGACCTCGGCCAGCCGGGACGCCGACAACGCCGACGAGTTCGTGGCCGGCGTCCGCGCCAGGCTGGGCGTCGACCCCGAGGTGGTGTCCGGCGACGAGGAGGCCGCGCTGGCGTTCGACGGCGCGGTCCGCAACCTGCGCGCCACCCCGGCCGAGCCGGTCCTCGTGGTCGACATCGGCGGCGGCTCGACCGAGCTCGTGCTGGGCACGACCTCCGGCGGCCCGCGGGCCGCGGTCTCGTTGGACGTCGGGTCGGTGCGCCAGCACGAGCGACACCTCCACTCCGACCCACCGACCGCGGGCGAGGTGCAGGCCTGCGTTGCCGACATCGACGGCCACCTCGACCGGTCGCCGGTGCCGCTCGGCGACGCGGCGACCGTCGTCGGGGTCGCCGGCACCGTGACGACGGTCGCGGCCGGAGTGCTCGACCTGGCGGCCTACGACCGGGCACTGGTCGACCAGGCGGTGCTCTCCGTCGCCGACGTGCACCGTCTCGCCGAGCGGCTGCTCGCGATGCCCCTCGCCGCCCGGCTCGACCTGCCCTGGCTCCATCCGGGGCGCGCGGACGTCATCGGCGCCGGGGTGCTGGTCCTCGACCGGGTGCTGCGGCGCACCCACGTGGCGACCGTGGTCGTCTCCGAGGCCGACATCCTGGACGGGATCGCCTGGTCGCTCGTCTGACCGCCTTGTTTGATCTCACGGCGCCTTGGGCACCGCGAACCCATGAGCAAGCCCAAGAAGCTGTCCCTGCTCGTCGCCGCAGGAGCCGGCTACGTGCTCGGTGCCCGCGCCGGCCGACAGCGATACGAGCAGATCGTCGCCGGTGCCCGCCGTTTCGCGGGCAACCCCAAGGTCCAGGCCGCGGCGGGCAAGGCCCGGGAGACGGTGGGTCATCATGGCGATCACGATGACGACTCCGCCCGCCCCAGCACTCCCGCCGGCCAGCCCCTCAGCTGACGGCTGGGCCGACCTCGCGGAGCTCGACGCAGCGATCACGCGCTGCCGGGCGTGTCCGCGCCTGGTGGCCTGGCGTGAGGAGGTCGCCAGGGTCAAGCGGGCGGCGTACGCGCACGAGACCTACTGGGGCCGCCCCGTCCCGGGGTTCGGCGCCGACCGCCCGGCGGTCCTGGTGGTCGGCCTGGCGCCGGCCGCCCACGGCGGCAACCGGACCGGCCGGGTGTTCACCGGCGACCGGTCCGGTGACTGGCTCTTCGCGAGCCTGCACCGGGTGGGCCTGGCCAACCAGCCGACGAGCACGCACCCAGGTGACGGGCTCGAGCTGACCGACACCCGGGTGTTGGCCGCGGTGCGTTGCGCCCCTCCGCAGAACCGGCCGAGCCCGGCCGAGCGGGACACCTGCGCGCCGTGGCTCGACGCGGAGCTCGGTCTCGTGCTGCCCTGGGTCCGCGTCGTCGTGGCCCTTGGCGGGTTCGGCTGGCAGGCGGCGCTGACCGCACTGGCCCGGGTCGGCGCGACCGTTCCCGTCCCGCGCCCGAGGTTCGGCCACGGCGCGGAGGTGGGGCTGGGCCTGCCGGTGGACCGGGAGGTCCGTCTCCTCGGCTGCTACCACCCCAGCCAGCAGAACACGTTCACCGGCCGGCTGACCGAGGCGATGCTGGACGACGTGCTGGCGCGTGCTGCGAGACTGCGGACGTGAGTGTCTACGCCGTGACGGTCGTCGGCCGGGACCGCCCGGGGATCATCGCCGAGACCACCGCGCGGCTGGCCGAGCTCGGGCTCAACCTCGAGGACTCGACGATGACCCTGCTGCGCGGGCACTTCGCGATGATGCTCATCTGCGCCGGTGAGGCGCAGGCGCGTGACATCGAGGGTGCCCTCGCGTCGCTGACCATCGACCGGTCGCTGCGGGTCACCGTGGCCGAGGTGCCGGCTGAGCCGACCCCGCCGACCGGAGGCTCGCCCTGGGTGCTGACGGTCCACGGGGGCGACCGCGCCGGCATCGTGTCGGCGGTCGTCGCCGAGGTGGCCGCGGTCAAGGGCAACATCACCGACCTGACCACGCGCCTGGTCGGCGACCTCTACCTGCTGGTGGCCGAGATCGACCTCCCCGCCGGCGTCGACGTGGGCGCGCTCGAGGCGGCGGTCGACCGGGTGGCCTCGGGGCTCGGCGTGCAGGCGACGCTGCGCCGGGTCGACGTCGACGAGCTGTGAGCGACCACGCCGTCGCCCGCTGGAGCGAGGCTGAGCTCGGGGTGGTCGGCCGGACGCTCGAGGTCGTCCGCGCCCCGGCCCCGGTGCTCAGCGCCCCGTCGACGGCGGTCGACCCCACCGCTGCTGACGTGGTCCGGCTCGCGGCCGACCTGGTCGCGACGATGCGCGTGAGCCCCGGGTGCGTCGGGCTGGCCGCACCGCAGGTCGGGGTGTCCAGCCAGGTGTTCTGTGTCGACGTCTCGGCTCACCCCAAGGCCCGCACCCACCACGGCACCTTCGTGCTGTGCAACGCCGAGATCGTGTCGGCGTCGCGCAACGAGCGGGCCCGTGAGGGCTGCATGAGCGTCCCCGACCTCACCGGCGACGTACGCCGGGCCACCCGGCTCGTCGTCCGCGGCCGGCTGCCCGGGACCGGTGAGGAGGTGGAGCTGACGACCGACGCGTTCGAGGCGCGCGCGCTCCAGCACGAGATCGACCACTGCGCCGGCTTGCTCTTCCTCGACCGGGTCGCCGGGGCCCACGCGATCCACGCCAGGTCGACGTACCTCTGACCAGGTCAGACGCGTCGCCGAGGCGCGTAGGGTGGGTGGTCTCCTGCCAGTGGCAGGACCACCCGCGAGGGACGCCAGCGAGCGAGGGACCCCGACAATCGAAACGTCCGACGAGGAAGCCCTCGCTGTCGAGCTCGACCGGGTGTGCCGCGCTGCGGCCCGTCAGTTGTCCCTGCTCGGGACGGCGATCAGCCTCATGTCCGGCGCCGGGTCGGAGGCCGTGGCCGCAGTCTCGGACGGGGAGACGCGCAGCCTCGAGGCACTGCAGTTCGACCTCGGCGAGGGCCCGGGTCGCGACGCCTTCGCGACGGGACGCCCCGTCCTGACCTCGGACATGGAGGCGGCCTTCGCGCGCTGGCCCGCCTATGCCGCGGCCGCCCATCGTGCCGGCGTCGGTTCGGCGTACGCCTTCCCGCTCCAGATCGGGGCAGTGCGCCTCGGGGTCATCACGTTCTATGCCGCCTCGCCCAGTGCCCTCGACGCGAGCGCCCTCAACGCGTGCGTGGGCTTCGTCGACACGGCCACCGCGGCTCTGGTCGACGGCCGCCGTCCGCAGATCCCCGGAGTGCTCCGGTTCCGCACGGAGGTCTACCAGGCCCAGGGCATGGTCATGGTCGATCTCGGGATCGACCTGGCCGGTGCACTGGCCCGGATGCGTGCCCACGCCTACGCGAGCGGCACCGACCTCGACCAGGTCGCTCGGGACATCATCGCGGGACGGACCCGGCTCGAGCACGGGGACGGCCTCGGTCCGGTCCCCGGCGACTAGGCTGACAATCACCCACGACCGAGGACCCGACATGATCTCGACCGCCCAGTTGTCCGACCTGTTCGTGGAGATCGCCGACACGTTGGTCGACGACTTCGACCTCGTGCTCTTCCTCCAGAGCCTCGCCAGGCACGTCGCCGTGGTCAGCGACGCCAGCGCGGTAGGGCTGATGCTGGCCGACCACGAGGGTGAGCTGCGGTTCATGGCGGCGTCCGACGAGTCCGTCGAGATGCTCGAGCTGCTGCAGCTGCAGACCCGCGAAGGCCCGTGCCTGGACTGCTACGTGTCCGGCGAGCCTGTGGTCGACGCCGACCTGTCCGGCGCCGGCGACCGCTGGCCGGTGTTCGCGGCGGCGTCGCTCGAGGCCGGCTACGTCGCGGTGCACGCCTTCCCGATGAAGCTGCGTGACTCGGTCATCGGCTCCATCAACGCGTTCAGCACCCAGAGCGGCACGCTCGGAGACGACGAGCAGCGGGTGATCCAGGGCCTGGCCGACATCGCCACCATCGCCATCCTCCAGGAGCGGGCCATCGCCCGCGCGGAGGCC
Source organism: Nocardioides dilutus (assembly GCF_054779555.1). Taxonomy (NCBI): domain Bacteria; kingdom Bacillati; phylum Actinomycetota; class Actinomycetes; order Propionibacteriales; family Nocardioidaceae; genus Nocardioides; species Nocardioides dilutus. Next base: position 327,599 of record NZ_BAAGYA010000002.1, read on the forward strand.
GTGACGGAGCAGCTCCAGAGCGCGCTCAACACCCGCATCGTCATCGAGCAGGCCAAGGGCGCCCTCGCGCGGATGCAGGGCGTCACCGTCGACGAGGCCTTCGAGATCATGCGCACGCGCGCCCGCTCCGGCCGGCGTCGCCTCGTGGACATCGCCGGCGAGGTGCTGACCGAGGGGCTGAGTCGTCCGCCTGCCGGCTGACCGGGGGCGGCGGCGGTGGCCCACACTTGACCCTGCCCCCGTATCCCAACCGGCAGAGGAAGTCGCCTTAAAAGCGACCCAGTGTGGGTTCGAGCCCCACCGGGGGCACGCCTCTCTTGCCTTCAGGTCGACCTGAAGCGCCAGACTCGGTGTCATGAACGACCACGACCACCACGACCACCACGACCACTCAGCGCACCCCGACCACCACCGCGACGAGGCGGAGATGTTCACCCAGGAGTTCTGGGACGAGAAGTACGCCGGCGCGACCCGGGTCTGGTCGGGGAAGCCCAACCAGCGGCTCGTCGAGCAGGTCTCCGGGCTCACGCCCGGGCGGGCCCTGGACGTCGGGTGCGGCGAGGGCGCCGACGTGGTGTGGCTGGCCCAGCAGGGCTGGCTCGCCGCGGGCGTCGACGTCTCGCAGGTCGCCCTGGACAGGGCCGCGGAGCACGCCGCCGAGCTCGGCGTGTCGGACCGCACCACCTGGGCCCGGGTCGACGTCGTGGGCGGTCAGCCGCTGCCCGGCGGGATGGACCTGGTCACGGCGTCCTACCTGCACCCGCCGCTGAACCTGTTCGCCCAGACCTTCGACGCGATGGCCGGTGCCGTCCGCCAGGGCGGGACGCTGCTGGTGGTGGGTCACCACCCGGCCGACGCGTCGACCGGCCTGCGCAACCCGGCCCTGGCACACCTCCTCTTCACCCCGGAGCAGGTGGTGGCCCGGCTCGCCGCGGACGCCTGGGACGTCGCCGTCGCCGAGGGCCAGACCCGCGAGATCACCAACGCCGACGGCGACGGCATCACCCTCACCGACACGGTGGTGAGGGCCGTGCGCCGCTGAGTCTCAGCCAACTCACAGGTTCGGCAGGAACGCTGGGGCTGGTCGCCGCGTTCGACCAGGTGTGGCCCGTAGACTCGGCCACATCGGCGACCCGTCACCGCGACGTGCGCCCCGCGCCTCCAAGGAGGAGTTTCAGATGCAGAGCAACAACCCGGTGTTCCGCCGCTCGGAGGAGTTCAACTCGGCGAACACCTACGGCAACCAGACCTACGCCGGCGGCGGGATGCCCACCACGGGCTACGGCCAGACCCCGGTGGGCGGCCAGGGTCCGTGGACCACGCCGGACAGCCGCGTCGGCGCCCCCATGACGATCGACTCGGTCGTGCAGAAGACCGCGATCGCCCTGGGCGTGGTGATCATCACCGCGGCCGCCACCTGGATCGTCACCCCTGACCTTCGCGACAGCGAGGCCACGCTCGGCTCGCTCTACGCGGCGCTGATGATCGGCAGCCTCGGCGCCTTCGCCCTGTCGATGGTCAACTCGTTCAAGCGCGTGGTCAGCCCCGCCCTGGTGCTGCTCTTCTGCGTCTTCGAGGGTGTCGCGCTCGGTGCCTTCAGCAAGCTCATCGACAGCATGTTCTCGACGTCGTCGAGCGGCAACCTGGTCGTCCAGGCCGTCATCGGCACGTTCGCGGCGTTCGCAGGCACGCTCGCGGCCTACAAGATCTTCGACATCAAGGTCGGCTCGAAGTTCCGGATGTTCGTGATCGGTGCCGTCTTCGGCATGATCGGGCTGAGCCTGATGGAGCTCGTGCTCGGGATGTTCGGCGACTCGTTCGGCCTCTTCGGCTTCGGCGGTCTCGGCATGCTCACCGCCATCGCCGGCCTGGTGCTCGGCGTCTTCATGCTGATCCTCGACTTCGACTTCGTCGAGCAGGGCGTCCGCAACCAGATCCCCGAGCAGGAGTCGTGGCGCGCGGCGTTCGCGATGACCGTGTCTCTGGTCTGGATCTACACCAACCTGCTGCGCCTGCTGGCCATCTTCAGCGACAACTGAGCGACAACTGAGCCGGCTCGGCTCACTGCAGCTCCGGCAGCCCTCGGTCCTCGGGACCGGGGGCTGTCGTCACTCCTGGACGGGCTCGGCCGCCGCGGGTGTGCCCTCGGCCGCCTCGGGTGCCTGGGCCTCCTCGGTCTGCTGACGCCGGCGGTGGCGCAGCTCGACCCACAGGCCGCGTACGCCGAGCCGCCGCCCGCCGACCTCCGTGCCGTCGAGCTCGGTGCCGGGCGTCCGGACGGCCTGGACCGCGGCATCGGCGATCGGCAGCACCCCTTCGCCGGGGGCCGGACCGGCCGCCTCGTCCTCGGCGAGGCCGAGAGCAGCCAGGCACGAGGGCAGCAGCACGCCGACCAGCGAGCGGTAGCCGGCGGCGGAGGGGTGGAACTGGTCGGGGCCGAACAACAGGGCGGGCGCGGCGGCGAACTCGGGGCCCAGGATCGAGCCCAGTGACACCGTGCGACCGCCGTTCTCGAGCACGGCGATGGTCTGGGCGGCCGCGAGCCGGCGTGACCAGGCTCGGGCCACCTGCTTGAGCGGGGGCGCGATCGGCTTGAGGGTGCCGAGGTCGGGACATGTCCCGACCAGCACCGCGATCCCGGCGTCGCGCAGCCGGCGTACGGCCTCGGAGAGGTGCCGCACCGACGTGGCCGGCCGCACCTGGTGGGTGACGTCGTTGGCGCCGATCAGGATCACCGCGACGTCCGGCTCGATCGGGAGCGCGCGGTCGACCTGCGCCGCGAGGTCGGAGGACTCGGCACCGACCACGGCGAACTCGCGGAGGTAGACCCGGCGGTCGGCCTGCTCGGCGAGGCCGCTGGCCAGCAGCGCGCCCGGGGTCTGCTCGACCCGCTCGACGCCGTAGCCCGCCGCGCCGGAGTCGCCGAGGAGCGCCACCTTGATCGCCGGGCCGGGCCGGCCTCGGCCGTACCAGCCCGTCGCGTCCGGGGGATCCTCCTCGAGGCGCACGCCGATCGTCTTCTTCGCGAGCTCGGCCTCAGCCCTGAGCACGCCGTAGATGCTGGCCCCCAGCGCGGTCAGACCGCCGCCGCCGTAGGCCGCCGCGGCCGCGAGCCTGCGTGCCGCCGCTGCCTTCCCCACGTCCCCCATGCTACGGAGGGGTGAGGCCGTAGGTTGGGTGGGTGCAGTACGCCAACTCCCTGCTGGACCTGATCGGCAACACCCCGCTCGTGCGCCTCTCGCGGAGCCTCGACCTGGACGGTGCCGGGCCCCTGGTCCTGGCGAAGGTCGAATACCTCAACCCGGGCGGCTCGGTGAAGGACCGGATCGCGACGCGGATGATCGACGCGGCCGAGGCCTCCGGCGAGCTCCAGCCGGGCGGCACGATCGTCGAGCCGACCTCGGGCAACACCGGGGTGGGGCTCGCGATGGTCGCCCAGGCGCGCGGCTACAAGTGCGTCTTCGTCTGCCCCGACAAGGTCAGCGAGGACAAGCGCAACGTGCTGAAGGCCTACGGCGCGGAGGTCGTCGTGTGCCCCACCGCCGTCGCTCCCGAGCACCCCGACTCCTACTACAACGTCTCCGACAAGCTCGCCTCGCAGCCGGGGGCGTGGAAGCCGGACCAATACTCCAACCCCAACAACCCGCGCTCCCACTACGAGACCACCGGGCCGGAGATCTGGGAGCAGACCGACGGTCGGATCACGCACTTCGTCACCGGCATGGGCACCGGCGGCACGATCACCGGGGTCGGCCGCTACCTCAAGGAGCAGAACCCGGAGATCCAGGTGATCGGTGCCGATCCGGCCGGCTCGGTCTACTCCGGCGGCACCGGACGCCCCTACCTCGTCGAGGGCGTGGGTGAGGACTTCTGGCCGGAGACCTACGACCGCAGCATCGCCGACCGGGTCATCGAGGTGTCGGACGCCGACTCGTTCGCGTTCACCCGCCGGCTGGCTCGGGAGGAGGCGATGCTGGTCGGCGGCTCGTCCGGGATGGCGGCGTTCGCGGCGAAGCAGCTGGCCCATGAGCTCGCCGACGCCGGGCGCACCGACGCCGTCATCGTCGTGCTGCTTCCCGACTCCGGCCGTGGCTACCTGACCAAGGTCTTCAACGACGAGTGGCTGGCGCAGTACGGCTTCCCGACCGAGGCCTCCCGCGACTCCTCCCAGACCGTCGGCGAGGTGCTGCGCGGCAAGGACGGGCGGCTGCCCGACCTGGTGCACACCCACCCCAACGAGACCATCGCCGAGGCAGTCGCCATCCTGCAGGAGTACGCCGTCTCGCAGATGCCTGTCGTCCGCGCCGAGCCGCCCATCGTGGCGGCCGAGGTCGCGGGCTCCGTCTCCGACCGGGCGCTGCTCGACGCCCTCTACGCCGGCACCGCCAAGCTGACCGACCGGGTCGAGGACCACATGTCACCGCCGTTGCCGACCATCGGGTCCACCGAGGACGCCCGCGACGCGGTCGCCCTGCTCGAGCACGCCGACGCGGTGCTGGTCCAGGAGGACGGGAAGCCGATCGGCGTGCTGACCCGCCAGGACCTGCTGGCGTTCCTTGCCGTCGCGGGCTAGGTGGCGAGGGGCCCGATCGGGCCATCGTGGGGCGGGCCGGGAGCCAACTAGCCTGGCCCGACGTCGAAGTCGGCAGTCTCGGACGGACACCGGGAGGCACGCGATGCTTGTCAGGAATCTCGCACTGGGGCTGATCGCCACGCTGGCCCTGACGACGGGCTGCGCCGCCGACGACGACCCGAAGACCTCCGCACCCGACCGAGCCGGGGAGGCGCCGAGCAGCGAGTCCAGCCTGCCGGGCATCTTCGCCGGCAACGGGATCTCCGGCTGCGAGGCGCTGGACATCGCTGAGGAGCTCCCCGAGGACGACCTGGTCGGGTCGTGGGGCTACATCAACACCGTCTGGTTCTACGAGGGCGACAACGCCTTCGCCTACACCAGCGGCACCCTCGAGCTCAGCGAGGACGGCCGCTGGGACGGGACGCGCAAGGCGGACAACATGAGCGGCACCGCCTACGGGCCCGGCGACTGGGAGTTCGACGGCCGGTCGCTGGTGCTGAGCTATGACGACGGCTCGTTCCCTGAGACCTACGACGCCGTGCTGGTCTCCGACCAGGTCGACGGCGACGGGAGCACGTTCCGGGCGCTGACCCTGGTGATCGACTACGGCACCGACGGCTGCCTGGTGCACACACTGGGGAGCGCTGGTTGATCACCGACTGACTGCCGGCTGACCCGCTCCTGGCGCTAGAGTGAGAACACGTTCTAGTTTCGGGCGGCAGGAGACGAGATGAGCGCCAGACCGGCGATCGACGGCTGGTTCACCACCGGCGACGCACCGGCGCTGCTGGGGTCGCGGTGCACGACGTGCACTACGACGTACTTCCCGCCGCTGCCGGCCGACCGGGCCGGCTTCTGCCGCAACCCGGCGTGTGCGGGCGAGGACTTCGACACCGTCGAGCTGTCCCGGCGCGGCTCGGTGTGGAGCTACACCGACGCGCAGTACCAGCCGCCGGCGCCCTACGTCGCGCGGACCGACCCCTACAAGCCGTTCGCGCTGGCCGCGGTCGAGCTCGCCGAGGGGATCACCGTGCTGGGCCAGGTCGCCGACGGCTACGGGGTCCGCGACCTGCGGGTGGGCGCCGAGGTCGAGCTGGTGGTCGAGACGCTCAACCGGGACGACGACGGCGACGACCTGCTGATCTGGCGCTGGAAGCCCGTGACCGAGCTGGGCGAGGAGGCCGACCAGTGAGCAGCCCGGGATCCAACGACGTCGCCGTGCTCGGCGTGGGCATGCACCCCTGGGGCAAGTGGGGCCGGCCGTTCACCGACTACGGCGTGGTCGCCGCCCGGGCCGCGCTGGCCGACGCCGCCGTTGCCTGGACCGACGTCGACCTGGTCGTCGGCGGCGAGACCGTGCGCAACGGCTACGGCGGCTACGTCGCCGGCGCGACGTTCGCCCAGGCGCTCGGGTGGAACGGCGCCCGGGTCGCGACGTCCTACGCCGCGTGCGCGACCGGCGCCCAGGCCCTCGACACCGCCCGGGCGCGGATCCTCGCCGGGTTGAGCGAGGTCGCGCTGGTGGTGGGCGCCGACACCACGCCCAAGGGCTTCCTCGCGCCCAACGCCGGCGAGCGGTGGGACGACCCCGACTGGCTGCGCTTCCGGCTGCTCGGCATGACCAACCCGGGCTACTTCGCGCTCTACGCGCGGCGCCGGATGGACCTCTACGGCGCGACCCAGGAGGACTTCGCCCGGGTCAAGGTCAAGAACGCCAGGCACGGGCTGGCCAACCCCAACGCGCGCTACCGCAAGGAGGTCGGCGTCGAGGACGTGCTCGGCAGCGCCGTCGTCGCCGACCCGCTGCACCTGCTCGACATCTGCGCGACCTCCGACGGCGCGGCCGCGGTGGTCATCGCCAGTGCCGACTACGCCAAGCGGCGCGGTCTCGACAGCCCGGTGCGGATCAACGCCATCTCCACGGTGACGCCGACGTTCCCCAACACGGTCATGGACATGCCCAACCTCTCGACCGACGCCCGCATGCCTGATTCAGGGGGAGGGGTGCAGCCCGAGCGGACGTTCAAGCAGTCGATCGCGCACGCGGCGTACGAGGAGGCCGGTATCGGTCCGGAGGACGTGAGCCTGGCCGAGGTCTACGACCTGTCCACCGCCCTCGAGCTCGACTGGATGGAGGACCTCGCGCTGTGCAAAAGCGGCGAGGCCGAGGCCCTGCTCCGCGCCGGCGACACCACGCTGGGTGGCCGGATCCCGGTCAACCCTTCGGGTGGTCTGGCCTGCTTCGGCGAGGCCGTCCCGGCCCAGGCGCTGGCCCAGGTGTGCGAGGTGACCTGGCAGCTGCGCGGCCAGGCCGAGGGCCGGCAGGTGGAGGACGCCAGGGTCGGCATCACCGCCAACCAGGGCCTGTTCGGCCACGGCTCGTCGGTCATCCTGAGCGTCTGAGCATGTCCTTCGTCCTGGTCGACCGGCCTGACCCGCAGGTCGCCGTCGTCACGCTCAACCGTCCCGAGCGGATGAACGCGATGGCCTTCGACGTGATGGTCCCGCTGCGCGACGCACTCGCCGAGATCGGCCAGGACAACGAGATCCGTGCGGTCGTGCTGACCGGCGCCGGCGCGGGCTTCTGCTCCGGCGCCGACCAGGAGTCCGCAGGCGTCCCGCCGGGCGCCACCGGGGTGACCCGCCCGACCTACGCCCTGCGGGCGATGGAGATGCTCGAGGACGTCGTCCTGACGCTGCGCCGCCTGCACCAGCCGGTGGTCGCGGCCGTCAACGGCGCCGCGATCGGTGGCGGGCTGTGCCTGGCGCTCGCCTGCGACCTGCGGATCGCCGCGCCGGCGGCGTACTTCCGCGCGGCCGGCATCAACAACGGGCTCACCGCCAGCGAGCTCGGCCTGAGCTACCTGCTGCCACGGGCGATCGGCTCGACCCGGGCCGCCGACCTGATGCTCACCGGTCGCGACATGGGCGCCGAGGAGGCCGAGCGGGTGGGGCTGGTGTCGTCGGTCCACGACGACGTGGTCGCAGCCGGGGTCGAGATGGGACGGCGCATCGCGGCGTTCTCGCAGCCGGGCATCGAGCTGACCAAGAAGTCGCTCCAGGCCGGCATCGCCGCGAGCTCGCTGGAGACCTACCTGCCCAGCGAGGGTATCGGACAGCTCTATCTTCGGCTGCTCACCAGCAACTTCGAGGAGGCCACTCTCGCCCGCCGGGAGGGGCGCGAGCCGAGGTTCACCGACGACCGATGACCTTCCCGGTGTCGGCGGGTCTGACTAGCGTCCGAGACTCCACCGACGAAGGAGACGACATGGCCATCCTCAACCCCTACCTGACGTTCCAGGGCAATGCCCGGGAGGCGATCGAGTTCTACAAGGACGTCTTCGGCGGTGAGCTCACACTGACGACCTTCGGCGATATGGGTGCCGGCGAGCACGAGGGCAACCCGATCCCTCCGGACGGCGTCATGCACGCGCAGCTGACCACCGACCAGGGATTCACCCTGATGGCCTCCGACCCGCCTCCGGGAGACTCGGAGACCACGCCCAACGGTCACATCAGCCTGAGCGGCGAGGGCGATGACGGCGACGTCCTCCGCGGCTACTTCGCCAAGCTCGCCGAGGGCGGCCACATCGACGTGCCGCTGGAGAAGGCGCCCTGGGGCGACGAGTTCGGACAGGTCAAGGACAAGTTCGGCGTCAACTGGCTGGTCAACATCGCCGGCGCCCCGGGCTAGCCCAGCACCACATCGCCGAGGGCTCGTTGTTGCCGCGCTGAGTAGCGTGGAGAGGTGACCTCAGCCGCCCCCACTGCCTCGACCGTCGGCGAGCTCCGTGCCGCGGGACACGTCGCCAAGACGCTGCGCACCGAGATCCGCGACAACCTGCTCGCCGCCCTGCGCGAGGGGCGTGACCCCTGGCCGGGCCTGCACGGCTTCGAGGACACGGTCATCCCGCAGCTCGAGCGCGCCCTGATCGCGGGCCACGACGTCGTCCTGCTCGGCGAGCGGGGCCAGGGCAAGACCCGGCTGCTGCGCACGCTGGTCGGGCTGCTCGACGAGTGGACGCCGGTGATCGCCGGGGCCGAGCTGGGGGAGCACCCCTTCGAGCCGATCACCCACGTCTCGCAGCGGCGCGCCGCCGAGCTTGGTGACGAGCTGCCCGTCGAGTGGCGCCACCGCGACGAGCGCTACGCCGAGAAGCTCGCGACCCCCGACACCAGCGTCGCCGACCTGATCGGCGACGTCGACCCGATGAAGGTGGCCGAGGGGCGCTCGCTGGGCGACCCCGAGACGATCCACTTCGGGCTGATCCCGCGCTCCCACCGCGGCATCGTCGCCATCAACGAGCTGCCCGACCTGGCCGAGCGCATCCAGGTCGCGATGCTCAACGTGATGGAGGAGCGGGACATCCAGATCCGCGGCTACGTGCTGCGGTTGCCCCTCGACGTGCTCGTCGTCGCCAGCGCCAACCCCGAGGACTACACCAACCGCGGTCGGATCATCACGCCGCTCAAGGACCGGTTCGGCGCGGAGATCCGCACGCACTACCCGACCGAGCTCCCCGACGAGGTCTCGGTGATCCGTCAGGAGGCCCACCTGGTCGCCGAGGTCCCGGACCACCTGGTCGAGATCCTGGCGAGGTTCACCCGCCACCTGCGCGAGTCGACCGCCGTCGACCAGCGCTCGGGCGTCAGCGCGCGGTTCGCGATCGCCGGCGCCGAGACCGTGGCCGCCGCGGCCCTCCACCGGGCCACCTCCCAGGGTGAGGCCGAGGCCGTGGCCCGGGTCGTCGACCTCGAGACGGCGGTCGACGTCCTCGGCGGCAAGATCGAGTTCGAGACCGGTGAGGAGGGCCGCGAGGCCGAGGTGCTCACCCACCTGCTCCGCACCGCGACCGCCGAGACCGTGCGCCAGCACTTCCGGGGCCTCGACTTCTCCCTCCTGGTCGACGCCATCGAGAGCGGCTTGATGGTGACCACGGGCGAGCAGGTCACCGCCCGCGACTTCCTCGCGGGCCTCCCCGTGCTGGGGGAGTCCGAGCTCTACGACGAGGTCTGCGACCGCCTGGGCGCGACCAACGACGGCCAGCGGGCCGGCGCCATCGAGCTGGCCCTCGAGGGCCTCTACCTGGCGCGCAGGATCAGCAAGGAGTCCGGCGGCGGAGAAACGGTCTATGGCTAATCTCCACACCTCTCGCAGGGGGTCCCGTTACGGCCGCTACGCGGGCGGCGACCCGCTGGCGCCCCCGGTCGACCTGCGCGAGGCCGTGGAGGCGATCGGCGAGGACGTGATGGCGGGCTACTCGCCGGAGCGGGCGATGCGGGAGTTCCTGCGCCGCGGCGGCCGCGACCAGGCCGGGCTCGACGACCTCGCCCGCCGGGTCGCCGAGCGGCGCCGCGAGCTCACCCAGCGGCACAACCTCGACGGCACCCTCCAGGAGATCCGCGAGCTGCTCGACAAGGCCGTGCTCGAGGAGCGCAAGCAGCTGGCCCGCGACGTCGAGATGGACGACGGCGACCGCGCGCTGCGGGAGATGCAGCTGGAGGGCCTGCCGCCCAACGTCGCCGCGGCGGTGAGCGAGCTGTCGGCGTACGACTGGCAGAGCCGTGAGGCGCGCGAGGCCTACGAGCAGATCAAGGACCTGCTGGGCCGCGAGCTCCTGGATCAGCGCTTCGCCGGCATGAAGCAGGCGCTGGAGAACGCCACCGACGAGGACCGGGCCGCCATCAACGCGATGCTCGAGGACCTCAACGAGCTGCTCGAGAAGCACCAGCGCGGCGAGGACACCCAGGACGACTTCGAGCAGTTCATGGACAAGCACGGGGACTTCTTCCCGGAGAACCCGCAGAACATCGACGAGCTCCTCGACGCGATGGCCCAGCGTGCGGCCGCGGCCCAGCGGATGCTCAACTCGATGAGCGCCGAGCAGCGCGCCGAGCTGATGGCGTTGTCGCAGCAGGCGTTCGGCTCACCGGCGCTGATGGACTCGCTCTCACGGCTCGACGCCAACCTCCAGTCCCTCCGGCCCGGCGAGGACTGGGGCGGCTCGGAGCGGATGGACGGCGAGGACGGGCTCGGCCTCGGTGACGGGACCGGTGTGTTCCAAGACCTCGCCGACCTCGACGACCTTGCCGAACAGCTCAGCCAGTCCTACGGCGGGGCCCGGATGGACGACCTCGACCTCGACAAGCTCGCCCGCCAGCTCGGCGAGCAGTCCGCGGTCGACGCGCGCACTCTTCAGCAGCTCGAGAAGGCGCTGCGCGACAGCGGCACCCTCGAGCGCGGCACGGACGGCAACCTGCGGCTCACCCCCAAGGCGATGCGCCAGCTCGGCAAGGCCCTGCTGCGCGACGTCGCCGACAAGATGTCCGGTCGGCAGGGCCAGCGGGAGCTCCGTCGGGCGGGCGCCGCGGGTGAGCTGTCGGGCGCCACCCGCACGTGGGAGTTCGGCGACACCGAGCCGTGGCACGTCCCGCGCACGATCCTCAACGGCGTCGTACGCCGGGCCGGCGACCCGTCAGGAGCCCAGCTCAGCATCGAGGACGTCGAGGTCCAGGAGACCGAGGCCCGCACCCAGGCGTGCGTGGCCCTGCTCGTCGACACGTCGTTCTCGATGGCGATGGACGGCCGCTGGGTGCCGATGAAGCGCACCGCGCTCGCGCTGCACACGCTGATCCGGTCGCGCTTCCGCGGCGACGCGCTCCAGCTCATCGGGTTCGGCCGCTACGCCGAGACCATGGAGATCGAGCAGCTGACCGCGCTCGACTCCAAGTGGGACAAGGGCACCAACCTCCACCACGCGCTGCTGCTCGCCAACCGCCACTTCCGCAAGCATCCCAGCGCCCAGCCCGTGCTGCTGATCGTCACCGACGGCGAGCCGACCTCACACCTCGAGCCGGACGGCGAGGTCTACTTCGCCTACCCGCCCTCCGCGCTGACGGTGGCCTACGCCGTGCGTGAGCTCGACAACGCCCGCCGCCTCGGCGCCCAGACGACGTTCTTCCGGCTGGGCGAGGACCCGGGACTGGCACGCTTCATCGACTCGATGGCGGCCCGGGTCGAGGGGCGGGTCGTCGCACCCGAGCTCGACGACCTGGGCGCCGCGGTCGTGGGCTCCTACCTCGGCTCGCGCACGGCGTACCGCTCCGGGTTCGGCGGCTACGGCGACTGGTTCGGCGGCCGCGGGTTCTGGGTCGGCGACTAGCGCTCGCACCCCCCGCGGGTCTCCGCGCTGCAGACGTCGACGCCCAAGGAACCGTAGGCCTTGTCGTCTCCGGGACCGCCGATGAGCACGTCGTCGCCCGCGGCGCCACGCAGCTTGTCGTCGCCGCCCTCGCCGTAGGCACGGAGGGAGTGGGTGCTGACCTTTCCACTGCAGGTGGCATCCGAGCTCAGGTAGCGGCTGGGATAGAGGCGAACGCGGTCGCCGCCGCCTCCGGCGTGGACCACGGCCCGGCAGCCGACCAAGGTCAAAACGTCAGCACCATCGCCGAGTGTGACCCGAAAGCGGTCGAAGCCGGTGAGGCCCACGTGTGAGAACGACGTGACTTTCGCCTTTCGGCCATCGTCGAAGCGGACCGAGCCGACTCTGAGGTCAGCCCGGACGACACCCTCCACGACCCCGTCGCCCGGCAGGACTCCGACATTGACCGTGTCGTCGTCCTTCCCGCCGTGCAGGACGTCGACCTGGTCCGACCTGACGAAGATGACGTCGTCGCCGCCACCCATCTCGGCGACGACACTGGAGCCCTGGTTGGCGCTCGGGTGCCGTCGGCTGTTGTAGTCCACCGTGGAGAGCTGCTCGCGGCGGGCCCCACCGACGAACGTGAGTCTTGCCCAGCGGGCTTCCCCGACGAAGAAGTCGCGTGCGCCGGTCAGCGTCGTGGCTTGACCGTCCGCCACGATCTCTTGTCGCTGGTTGTCGATGGTCCACTCAGCCCCTGACAGGTCTGAGAGATGGACGCTGTCGTGGCCGCCGCCCATGTTCATGGTTCCCGTTCCCGGCAACCCATTGAGGTGGAGGGTGTCGATCCCCGGCCCCATGTCCACGACGTCGGACATGGGGAGGCCGCTTCGGCCGATGAGGGCGAAGTCGGAGCCTCCTCCGGTCGCGATCGTGTCGACCGCCGCCTCGGCGCCCGCGGCGTAGACGTTGTCGCGCCCGCTGCCTCCGATGAGACTGTCCGCTCCTTCGCCGAGGATGGCGTTCACGATCGAGAGGGCGCCTGTCGAGTCGACCGTGTCGTCGCCAGGGCCTGCATCGACGGCGACCGAGTAGGCGTCGAGTGTCACGCAGATCAGGTCGTTGCCGGCCAGAGCGTCGACATCGGTGGCGCCTTCGCTGACGATCACGTCGTCTCCTGCGGTGCCCACGACCGGGTTGCCGGGGGCGCCGACGATGGACGGCGCCTGTCCTTGGCACAGCGGGGCGGCGGCGTACGACGGCGCCGGCTGGCCACCCAGGAGGGCGACCGGTGCGACGACGGACAGCACGGCGAGGAGTCTCATGCTCTCTAGGATGCTCCCTCGACGACTTTGGTTCGCGGCTCCTTAGGGTGGCCGGGTGGACGACCCGACCCTGACCGTCCTCGCACTCCTCGTGCTGGCAGCTGTTACAGCCGGGTTCGTGGACGCGGTGGTCGGCGGCGGCGGGCTGATCCAGCTGCCGGCGCTGCTGCTCGGGCTGCCGAACGCCGCCCCCGTGCAGATCCTGGCCACCAACAAGCTCGCCTCGATCTGCGGGACCTCGGTCAGCTCGGTGACCTACTACCGCCGGGTCCGGCCCGACCCGCGCACCTTCCTGCCGCTGATGCTGCTGGCGTTCGCCGGTGCCGTCCTGGGTGCGCTCGTGGCCTCGCAGATCCCGCGCGAGGCGTTCGAGCCGATCGTCCTGGTCGTCCTGGTCGCAGTCGGTGGCTACGTCCTGCTCAAGCCCGACCTCGGCTCCGAGACCGTGCTGCGCCATTCCGGTGGGCGCCACCTGACCACCGCGATGCTGGTCGGCTTCGCGATCGGGTTCTACGACGGCGCGATGGGGCCGGGCACCGGCAGCTTCCTGGTCCTGTCGCTGGTCGCGCTGCTCGGCTACTCGTTCCTCGACGCCTCGGCCAAGGCGCGGATGGCCAACTGGGCCACCAACCTCGGCGCACTGGTGATCTTCGTCCCACAGGGCGCCGTGCTCTGGAAGGTCGGGCTGCTGATGGGCGTCGGCAACCTGCTCGGCGGATACGTCGGCGCCCGGGTGGCGGTCTCCAGGGGCGCCCGGTTCGTGCGGGTGTTCTTCGTGGTCGTGGTGTCGGCGTTCATCGTGAGGATCGGCGGCGACGTCCTGGGCGTGTGGTGACTAGCCTCGGTCCATGAGCATCCCGGTAGACGTCGGCGACCTGGGCAAGGCACTCGAGGGCTTCGGCGCCGGCTACCTCGTCACGGTCTCGGCCGCGGGCTCGGCCAAGGTGGTGACCGTCGAGCCGACGGTCACCGACGGGGCGGTGCGGGTGACGGCGCCGGGACGCGGGACGCTGGCCAACCTCGCGGGCAACCCGGCCGTCACCCTGGTCCTCCCACCGCTGGAGCAGCGGGGCTTCACGCTGCTCGTCGACGGCACCGCCGAGGCCGACGGCGACGACGTACGCATCACGCCCTCGGCAGCGGTGCTGCACCGTCCGGCGGCCCACGCCGACGGGCCGCCCGCGCCCGACGGCTGCGGCCACGACTGCCACCCGGTGGCATGAACGAGGTCCTCGGGCTGAGCGCGTTCCTCGACCTGGCGCCCGACGAGCACGCCCAGGGACTGGAGCTCTGGGAGCGGCTGACCGGCTACCAGCGGTCCGCCACCCGCGGCGAGGACGGCGAGTTCGTGACGCTGGTGCCACCCGACGGCGACGGGTTCCTGCGCGTCCAGCGGCTCGGGTCCGGTCCCAGCCGCGTGCACCTCGACCTGCACGTCGCGGAGCCGCGGACCGCCGCGCTGGAGGCGCTCGGCCTGGGCGCGGCGATGGTGGCCGACGAGGGCGGCTACCTGACCCTGACGTCTCCCGGCGGCTTCACCTTCTGCTTCGTCCCGCACCGGGTCGGGGAGGTTCCCCGGGCGACGGTCTGGCCGGACGGCAATCGCTCCCGCGTCGACCAGGTCTGCCTCGACATCCCGCCGTCGTCGTACGACGCGGAGTTCGCGTTCTGGGAGGACCTCACCTCATGGGAGCCGCGCCCGCCCCGGCCCGACGTCGAGTTCGCCAGGCTGACCCCGCCACCGGGGCAGCCGCTCCGGCTCCTCCTGCAGCGCCTCGACCGGGACGAGCCGGCCGTCCGCGCCCACCTCGACTGGTGCGCCACCGACCGCGACGCCGAGGTCGAGCGCCACGTCGCCGCCGGAGCGACGTTCGTCGAGCGGTTCGACCGCGGCTGGACCGTCATGACCGGGCCGGACGGGTTCACCTACTGCATCACCGAGCGCCCGCCCCAGGAGGACTGACCGTGCCCCACAAGCGTCCCGACATCCCGCAGGTGGCCGACGAGCTGACGATGCTGACCGCCTTCCTCGAGTGGATGCGCGCGACCCTGCGGATGAAGGCCGGCGACCTCGATGCCGACCAGCTGGCTCAACGGCTGGAGCCTTCGACGATGACGCTCGGCGGGCTGGTGACCCACATGGCCTGGGTGGAGAGCTGGTGGTTCACCGAGATCTTCCGGGGCGAGCGGCCGGCCGAGCCGTGGTCCTCGCGGGACTGGAAGGCCGACAACGACGCGGAGTGGTCGATCGCCGCACAGCTCAGCCCGGACGAGCTCTGGGCGCTGTGGGACACCGAGGTCGGGCGGTCCCGCAGCATTCTCGCCGAGGTCGGCGACCTCGACGCGATCGCCGTGGGCCATCGCAAGCGCAAGCCCGGTGCGCCGCTGAGCATGCGGTGGATCGTCGTGCACATGATCGAGGAGTACGCCCGGCACCTCGGCCACGCCGACCTGATCCGGGAGTCGATCGACGGGTCCGTCGGGCAGTAGTCACCCGAGCTGCTGGTGCGTCTCCAGGTCTGCGACGGCCGCCGCGGCGCGCTTGAGCCCGGCGTCGGCGATGTCGGCGTTCTGCAGGCCGCCGAGACCGGAGGTGAAGACCGCCGCGACATAGGCGTACGCCGCCATCCGGCGGTGCTGCCGCCAGCACTCGTCGGCGTTCAGCTCCGGACCGCCGTGGGCGGCGAGCTCGGCGGCGTAGTGGGCGAGCAGGTCGCGCTCGTGGGCGCGTCGGTCGGGGACGGTCATGCCGAGCACCAGGTGGTAGGTGACGTCGCGCAGGGGGTTGCCGCGGCGCACGGCCTGCCAGTCGAGGAGGCCGGCGCCCTGCTCGCCATGCAGGTAGACGTTGCCCGGGTGCGGGTCGCCGTGCAGCACCGAGTGGGGTCCCTCGTCCAGGCTCCTCGCCCAGCGTCGGTAGCCGCGCAGGAGCGGGGCCGCCTCGGTGGACAGCAGCTCCGGGGCCCGCTCGGCCACCTTCGCGGCGAGCCGGGGCAGTGACGCGCTGACCAGGGGGAGCAGGGCGTCGCCGGAGTTGGTGCCCAGCCAGCCGACGCGGGGCAAGCGGGTGTGGGTGGCGCCGTGCAGCCGGGCCAGGGTGGAGAGCACGGCGGCGGTCTGGTCGGTGGTCAGCCGGGTGAGGGTGTCGCAGAAGACGGCCCCCTGAGCGGCGAGGTCCTCGAGCACGATGACGAACCGCCCGGTGCCCCGGTCGAAGCTCGCCCCGATCAGCGAGGGCGCTCGCAGGTCGAGCCCGGGGCGGACGTCGCGGTAGAAGCCGACCTCGACCTCACCGAGCCGGGCGAGGCCGCCGAAGATGCGGGTGCCGGCGTCGACCGCCGCGGTCTTGACGAACACCGACGCCGGCAGGTCCGGGCCCTCGACCGCGAGCCGGGCCCGGTCGGTGGTGCCCGTCGTGCCGTCGAGCGGGCGTACGCCGGTGACCGTGCGGCCGAGCAGCCGGGTCAGGTCGGCAGGTCCGAGGGCCGCCGCGTGCCGGGGCAGGCCGCCGCGGCGGCGTACCCGGTCGACGCCAGCGCGCCCGACCTCGGTCGCGACGCGTCGTCCGGTGCGCGCGATGCTCATGCCGGCTCGGCGAAACCGGGCAGGAACTCGGTGAGGATCTCACGGAACGGCGCCTCGGCCTCGAGCTGGCTGAGGACCCCGATCCCGCCGAGCCAGGTGCGGTGGATCAGCAGGTAGTTGGGCGGCAGGTTGAGCTTGAGCGCCACCGTGTACGTCGGCTCCCGGGGGTTGTTGATCCGCTGGAACTGCTCGCGCATCCACTCCCGGGTGAACCGGAAGCTCTCGACCTTCGTCGGCTCCACGAAGGGCGCCAGGTAGTCGAGCAGCAGGTCCGGGTCGATGCGCACGCGGTCCTTGATGAACCCCTCCTCGCGCAGGCCCTGCTCGAGCTGCTCGTGGTCGGCGTTCGCGGCGACCCGGATCAGCCGGCCCATCGCCTCGGGGAGGCCGCCGCCCTCCAGGCGGGCCACCGCGCCGAAGTCGAGGACGCCGAGGCGTCCAGGGCGTCCGTCCTCGGTCGGCAGGATGCGGTAGTTGCCGGGATGAGGGTCGGCGTGCAGCATCCCGGTGCGCGCCGGACCGGCGAAGAGGAACCGCACGAACAGCTGGCCGTAGTGGTCGCGCTCCTCCTGGGTGCCCTCGCGGATCACGGTCGCCATGGAGTGCGGGCTCTCCAGCCACTCGGTGACCAGCGTCGACTCACCGACCGCGACGACATCGGGCACCACGATGTCGGGGTCGTCGCGGAAGGCCTCCGCGAAGGCGCGCTGCGCCTCGGCCTCGAGGGTGTAGTCCAGCTCGTCACGGGCCCGGGCCTGGACCTCGGCGACCAGCGGCTTGATGTCGACGCCGGGCACCAGCGGACCGATCGTCCGGGCCAGCCGGGCGAGCTGGCGCAGGTCGGAGAGCAGCGCCTCCCCGGCGCCGGGGTACTGCACCTTGACGGCCACCTCTCGGCCGTCGACCCAGCGGCCCTTGTGGACCTGCCCGATCGACGCGGCCGCGGTCGGTCCGCCGTCGAGCCACACCAGCCGGTCGGCCCAGTCCGCGCCGAGGTCCTTGGTGAGCTGGTCGCGCACGGTCTGGGTCGGCATCGGCGGCGCGTCGTCCTGCAGGCGGGTCAGCTGCTCGCGGTAGGGCGCCGCGACCTCCTCCGGGAGCGCGGACTCCAGGACCGAGAGCACCTGGCCGAACTTCATCGCCCCGCCCTTGAGCTCGCCGAGCGTGCGGAACAGCTGCTCGGCGGTCCGCTGCTGGATCTCGGTCAGCACCGTCTCGGCAGGAGCGCCGCCCATCCGCTTGCCGAAGCCGACGGCCGTGCGACCGGCGTACCCCAGCGGCAGCGCGGCGAGCCTCGCCGTGCGCGCTGCGGCCTTGCGGGGCAGGTCGGTCATGGGCCCAGTGTCCCTGACCGGGGGAAGGAGTCCGCACTTGCGACATTCATAGACAGCCATCAACATAGAGGGGTGTCGAACTCCTTCCGCACCCGGGAGCTCCCCCTCGTCGACGACCCGCTCGCCTCGTGCGTGCCGCTGGCCCGCGACCCGATCAGCGTCGAGCAGGCCGCGGCAGTGGTCCCGATGCTCAAGGCGGTCGCCGACCCCGCGCGGCTGCGGCTGCTGTCGCTGGTGCTCTCCCACGAGGGCGGGGAGGCGTGCGTCTGCGACCTCACCCCGTCGTTCGACCTGTCCCAGCCGACCATCAGCCACCACCTCAAGGTCCTGCACGAGAGCGGGCTGCTCGACCGGGAGCGGCGCGGTACCTGGGTGTTCTACAAGGCCCGCCCGGAGGCGATGGACGCACTCGCCGGCCTGTTCGAGCAGGGCTTTTCGAGTGAGCGACCATGAGTGACACCGTCCGCGAGGGCCCGTCGGCCGGCCCGGAGAGCCCCGTCCTGCGCCGCCTCTCGACCCTCGACCGGTTCCTGCCGCTGTGGATCGGGGTGGCGATGCTCGGCGGGCTGCTGCTCGGCCGGCTCGTCTCGGGCCTGGACGACGCGCTCGCCGCGGTCGAGGTGGGGTCGGTGTCCCTGCCGATCGCCGTCGGACTGCTGGTGATGATGTATCCGGTGCTGGCCAAGGTCCGCTACGACGAGCTGGGGAGCGTCACCGGCGACAAGCGGTTGCTCGCCACGTCCATCGTCCTCAACTGGCTGGTGGGGCCGGCGCTGATGTTCGCACTGGCGTGGCTGCTGCTGCCCGACCTGCCGGAATACCGCACCGGCCTGATCATCGTGGGCCTGGCGCGGTGCATCGCGATGGTCCTGATCTGGAACGACCTCGCCTGCGGCGACCGTGAGGTCGCGGCGATCCTGGTCGCGCTCAACGCGATCTTCCAGATCCTCGCCTTCGCCGTGCTGGGCTACTTCTACCTGGAGGTCCTGCCCGGCTGGCTGGGTCTCGACCAGTCGTCCCTCGACGTCTCCATGTGGGACATCGCCAGGTCGGTCCTGATCTTCCTCGGCATCCCGCTGCTGGCCGGCTACCTCACCCGCACGCTGGGGGAGAGGGCCAGGGGCCGGGAGTGGTACGAGTCCACGTTCCTCCCGCGGATCGGCCCGGCGGCGCTCTACGGCCTGCTGTTCACGATCGTCCTGCTCTTCGCCCTCCAGGGCGACACGATCACCAACCAGCCGCTCGACGTCGCCAGGATCGCGCTGCCGCTGCTGGCCTACTTCTTCCTCATGTGGGGCGGCTCGATGCTGCTCACCAGGTCGCTCGGGTTCGACTACCAGCGGGCCACGGCCGTCTCGTTCACCGCGGCCGGCAACAACTTCGAGCTCGCCATCGCCGTCGCGATCGGGGTGTTCGGGGTCGCCTCCGGGCAGGCGCTGGCCGGAGTCGTCGGCCCGCTCATCGAGGTGCCGGTCCTGGTCGCGCTGGTCTACGTGAGCCTGTGGGCCCGCCGCTACTTCACCGAGACAGGAGCGTGACCATGGCTGACGAGATCCCGCAGGTGGTCTTCGCCTGCGTGCGCAACGGCGGGCGGTCGGTGATCGGGCGAGTGCTCACCGAGCACTACGCCCAGGGGCGCGTCCGCGCGGTGTCCGCCGGCACCCAGCCCGGTGAGCACATCCACCCGGAGGTGGCGCAGGCGCTGGAGAAGCTCGGGCTCGACACCTCCCAGGAGCACCCCAAGGTGCTCACCCGCGAGACCGTCGCCGCCAGCGACCTCGCGGTCACCCTCGGCTGCGGCGAGGAGTGCCCCTACGTCCCGGGGGTGAGGTACGTCGACTGGCCGGTCGCCGACCCCGGCGGGCAGGACGAGGCCACCGTGCGGGCGATCGTCGCCGACATCGACGCCCGGGTCCGGGCCATGCTCACCGAGCTGGTGCCCGGCATCGAGCTGGGACCGTCGGTGCTGTCGTAGGGCCGGGACCAAAGGGCCGCCGGAAAAGGGTCGTCCGCACCTAGGACGTGGGGTCGAGTCGGCGGACGCTGGCGGGGACACCTAGGAGGTTCTCGCCATGTCCACTCGCCCGCTCCTGACCGGCCTCACCGCACTGGCCCTCGCCTGCTCCGGGGTGCTGGTGGCCAACCCGGCCACCGCGGGGCCGCCGGACCGGGCCGAACGAAGCGCCCCCAGGTGGGGACCGGTCCGCACCCTGGCCCCCAACCCGCGGAGCGCCTCGATCGCGGTCGACGGGCGCGGGACGACCACGGTCGCCTGGTCGACCTCGGACTTCCCGGCCCGGGTCGTGGCCCAGCAGCGGTTCGCCAACGGCACCTGGGGCAAGAAGGCCGTGCTCGGCAACGGCTACGACCCGCAGGTCGTCGCAGACAAGCGGGGCGTCACGACCGTTGTCTGGATCACCCAGCGCGAGGGGTTCAGCGACGGCGTGGTCGCTGCACGGCGTACCCGGTCCACTGACTGGTCGGCGCCGACGCCGTTGTCGCGCGACCTCGTCCTCCCCGGTTACGTCCCCGGGGCGGACGTGCGCGGTGCCACGGACCCGGACGTGGCGGTCAACCGTGGTGGCGCCCTGGTCGTGGCCTGGACCTTCGAGGACGAAGGCGTGGACTCGCGCATCCAGTCGGCCTACCGGCCCGAGGTTGGCCGGTGGCGCAAGGCGGTCGACGTCACGCCTGCCAACGACGCGCGGATGCCCGAGGTGGGCATCGCCGCCGACGGCACGGCGATGGTGGTCTACGGCGTCCAACCTTTCGGGGAGCCGCAGGCCCTGGCCTCCCGGGTCCGTGGGATCGGCGGCCGCTGGAGCTCCTCCAGCCCCGTGACCGCGGAGGGCTACAGCTTCGACCTGGCCGTCGCGCCCGACGGGCGTGCCGTGGTGGTCTTCACCCCGGACTTCTCCGGCGTGCGGGCGGCGACCCGGCCGGCCGGCGGCAAGTGGCAGGCGTCGCGCAAGCTGGTCACGGGCGGTGAGCTCAACGACGTCGACGTCACAGTCGGTCGCGGCGGACGCTTCGTCGTGGGCATCGCCCGCGGCGAGGGTCGGGTCGAGGTGGTCGAGCGCGGCGCGCGGGGCGGCTGGTCCGACCCGGTGCGACTGGCGGACGGCGGCACCGTGGCCAGCGACGTCATGGTCGCGGTCAACGACGCGGGTGACACCTACGTCGGCTGGGGCTCCTACGGCGTCTACGGGCGCTACCGGCCCCACGACGGAGCCTGGACCCGGCGCTACACCGCCCGGCGGGACTCCGGCGTGGACGTGCTCGAGTGGGCGTCGGCCGTCGTCGCCCCCAACGGCGACGTGCCGGTCCTGTGGGACCAGGAGGCGCTCCCGCTGCGGATGCGCGTCCTGCTGACGCCGTAGGTCGCGGGACTGGTCAGCCGCGGGCGCTGCCCGGTTGGACCCTGCGGACCTCCTGGGGCCAGCGGCAGCCCACCGCGATCCGGCCCGCCCAGTAGCGCGCCCGGTCGTCGTCGGGCACGTCGACGATGGTGAGACCGCCCAGCCACTCCTTGGTCTCGACGTAAGGGCCGTCGGTGACGATCGACTCCCCGCTCGCGTAGTCGGCGTGGGCCAGCGCCGCGGTCTCCTCGAGGCCGCCGGCGAAGACCAGCTCACCTGCCTCCTGGATCTCCGCGACCACGGCCTTGGACGTCCTGGCGATCTCGGGCCAGTCCTGCTCCGGGTAGTCGGGCACCCACTGCTGGTTGAAGAAGATGAGGTACTCGGGCATGTGTCCTCCTGTGTCGGGGCAGCACCGACTGCCACCCTTCACCGTCTCCACGAACGGCGGCTGCCGGATACGACACCCGCCGGTCGGTGGACTAAGCGGTCGCCGGGAACTTCACGCCGGTGTTGGCGTGGCAGCGGTAGCCGAAGGGGTTCTTGGCGAGGTACTGCTGGTGGTGGTCCTCGGCGTAGTAGTAGGGCACCTCGTCGGCGGGCCGGATCTCGGTCGTGATCGACCCGAGTCGGCGGCGCTCGAGCTCGGCGCCGTAGACCGCGGTCAGCTCACGAGCCGTCTGCTCCTGCTCGGGCGACGTGTAGTAGATCGCCGAGCGGTACTGCGTGCCGACGTCGTTGCCCTGGCGGAAGCCCTGGGTCGGGTCGTGCACCTCGAAGAACGTCTTCACCAGGTCGGCGTAGGACACGACAGTCGGGTCGAACACGACCCGCACGGCCTCGGTGTGGTTGGTGCGGCCGCTGCAGACCTCGTCGTACGTCGGGTTCGGGGTCGTGCCGCCGGCGTAGCCGACCGAGGTGGACCAGACGCCCGGGACCTGCCAGTAGACCTCCTCGGCCCCCCAGAAGCAGCCGAGGCCGAAGATCGCGACCTCGAGGCCGGCCGGGGCCTCGTCGGTGATGACCGGGGCGTCGAGGACCTTGTGCTTGTCGGCGACGTGGAAGGGGCGCTCGGTGCGGCCGGGCAGGGTCTGCTCGGGCTCGACGAGGGCGGCGTTGCGGCGGGTGAACATGCTCACTGCGGCTCCTAGATGTCGTACTGGGCACAGTCTGCAACAGCAGGCACCTGCTGGGCGTTCCCGTCCTCAGCAGATCCACAGGATCAGGCGGATCGGCGGACCCCGTCGCTGATCAGCCACTGCCCGGCGGTGTAGGTCGCCATCACCGCCGACTCCAGCGCGGGGTGCGGCTCGTGGCGCAGGAACAGCTGGGCGCCCAGCAGCGAGTCGGACAGCAGGAACAGGGCGGCGCCGGACTGGATCCGCCGACGTCCGGCGCTCCCCGGGAGCGCCGCGGCACTGGCGGCCATGGCGGCGAGCACCATCCCGTAGACCCCGATGGGCACGCCCAGCCGAGCGTCCCGCCGTCCTGCGGCGAGCGCGTTGGCCGGCACCAGCGCCGCCGAGAGGGCCAGGACGGCGCGGCCCGGAGCCGAAGTGCTCGGTGGGCTGGCCCCCAGGGCACGGAACGCGGCGACGTACGCCAGGTGCGCGCCGAGGAACGAGCCGACGCCGGCCAGGAACCGGCCACCGCTGGTGCCCATCAGGGCCACGTCCCCGCCCCACGACAGACCCTGGGCGGCCAGCGTCGGCCGGACCGCGGGACCGCAGCGGGCGTCGTCCACGAGGGTCGCGGCCAGCGCCGGCATGAGCAGCGGCTTGACGACGTGGTGCAGCCGGCGCCCTCGCGGACCGAGCCCGACGAGCACGGTGTCGGCGACGGACAGCGCCGTATAGGCGCCGTTCAGCAAGCGGCGCCGTGCGGTCACCCCCTCAGCCTGGCCCAGCCAGCCGGGGTCGGCAATCGTCCGGACCTTCGGCCCTGCTCGTGGCGGCCTATCGCCTCATGTCCAGGGGCCGCGCGGTGCGGCAGCGTGAAATCGGAGAGAACCGCCCGCGCACCCCGGAGGACACCATGATCGCGCCGCGAGGACCTGCCCACATCGTCGCCTGGACCTCGGTCATCGCCGCCCTGATGACCACCTCGAGTCTGCTGGGACTGGTCGACCCCGACGTCTACGCCGCCGAGACCGACAACTGGACGCTCCAGGCGCGCGGTCAGGATCTCGGCAACCTCCTCGCCGCGCTCACCCTCGTCGCCGCCTGCTGGGCTCACCGGCGAGGCGCCCCCGCCGCCGGCGCGGTGTGGCTCGGGACGCTGTTCTATGCCATCTACGCGTTCGTGGTCTACGCACTCGCGGTGCACTTCAACCGACTGTTCCCCGTCTACGTCGCCGTTCTCGGGCTCAGCATCTACGCCGTGCTCCGCAACGCCGGGGAGCTCCGGGCGACCACAACGGCGCGGGAGGGGACCCGGCTGGCGGCGTACACCCTGATCGGCACCGGGACGTTGTTCGCGCTGCTGTGGCTGAGCGAGATCATTCCGGCCGTCGTGACCGGGGACCCGCCCTCGAGCCTGGCCGACACCGGGCTGCCGGTGAACCCCATCCACGTTATCGACCTGTCGGTCGTGCTGCCCGGGTTCGTGCTCACCGGGTTCTCGCTGCTCCACGGCCGGCCGATGGGTCGGTTCCTCGCCGGTCCCTGGCTGGTCTTCTCGGTGCTGATGGGCACCAGCATCGTGGCCGCCGTGCTTCTGATGGCGGCGGACGGCGAAAGCGGCACGATCCCACCGCTGGTCGGAGTCTCCCTCGTGGTGCTCGTCAGCCTGGTCGCCGCCTGGCGGCATCTGCGCTCGTCTCCCGCGGAGCACCAGCACGCTCCCGTCAGTGGACGCGAGGCAGGCCTGGATACCCTCACCAGGTGACCCAGGAGCATCGCACCAAGTCCGGTTTCGAGACCCGCGCCATCCATGCGGGCTACGAGCCGGACCTCATGACCGGGTCGGTCATCCCGCCCATCTACGCCACCTCCACCTACAAGCAGGACGGCGTCGGCGGGCTGCGCGGCGGCTATGAGTACAGCCGCTCGGGCAACCCGACCCGCACCGCGCTGGAGGGCAACCTCGCGGCCCTGGAGGAGGGGGAGGCCGGCTTCGCGTTCGCGTCCGGACTCGCCGCCGAGGACACCCTGGTGCGGGGGCTGCTCGACCCCGGCGACCACGTGGTCCTGCCCGGCGACGCCTACGGCGGCACCTTCCGGCTCTTCGACCGGGTCGAGCAGCGGTGGGGGGTCGAGCACAGCCCGGCCGAGCTCTCCGACGTCGACGCGGTGGCCTCCGCGATCCGGCCCGGACAGACCAAGATGGTCTGGGTCGAGACCCCCACCAACCCGCTGCTCGGCATCGCCGACATCGAGGCCCTCGCCGGCCTGGCCCACGACGCGGGCGCGCTGCTGGTCGTGGACAACACGTTCGCCTCGCCCTACCTCCAGCGTCCACTCACCCTCGGTGCGGACGTCGTCGTGCACTCGACCACCAAGTACGCCGGCGGGCACTCCGACGTCGTCGGCGGCGCCGTCGTCGTGCGCGACCTCGAGCTGGCCGAGAAGATCGGCTACCACCAGAACGCGATGGGTGCCGTGGCCGGGCCGTTCGACGCGTGGCTGGTGCTCCGCGGGCTCAAGACGCTGGCGGTCCGGATGGAGCGTCACTGCGACAACGCCGAGACGGTGGTCGAGTTCCTGGGCAGCCACCCGGCGATCACCCAGATCTACTACCCCGGCCTGGCCGACCACCCGGGTCACGAGGTGGCGGCGCGGCAGATGAGGCGGTTCGGCGGGATGGTGTCGTTCCGGGTCGCGGGCGGTGAGTCCCAGGCGCTGGGGGTGTGCGAGCGCGCGGAGGTGTTCACGCTCGGGGAGTCGCTCGGCGGCGTCGAGTCGCTGATCGAGCACCCGGGCCGGATGACCCACGCGAGCGTCGCGGGCACCGCCCTGGAGGTGCCCGCCGACCTGGTGCGGCTCAGCGTGGGCATCGAGACCGTGGAGGACCTGATCCTGGACCTGGACCGTGCCCTCGGATGAGCCGGTGAGCGAGCCGGACACGCGCTTCACGCTTGCCAACGAGCGGACCTTCCTGGCCTACCAGCGGACGTCGGTGGGGCTGGTCGGCGCCGGGCTCGCGGTGGTCCACCTGCTCGACCCCGAGTGGACCTCGCGCCTGCTCGGCGTGCTCCTCGTGGTCGCCGGCGGCGTTGCCGCGGTGGGCGGCTACCTGCGGTTCCGCGGTGTGGACGCCGCGATCCGGGGTGAGCGAGAGCTGCCCGGGAATGGGCCCGCGCACCTGCTCGCCGCCTCCGTCTTCGTCTGCCTCCTGGCCGCGGTGGTGTCCCTGGTCGCGGTGCTGGTTTGAGCGCAGTCGTCTGTGTCGACTTCGGTTCGACGTTCACCAAGGCGTCGCTGGTCGACCTCGGTTCGGGCCGGATCGTCGCGGCCGCCGAGCACCGCACCACGATCGACACCGACGTCCTCGACGGCTACGACGCCTGCTTGACCGCACTCACCGAGCAGGACGCGCGCGCGGGCGAGGCCGAGGTGCTGGCGTGCTCCAGCGCCGGCGGCGGCCTGCGCATCGCCGTGGTCGGCGCCGAGGAGCTCGTGACCGCCGAGGCGGGTCGCCGGGTCGCGCTGTCCAGCGGGGGCAAGGTCGTGTCGGTGGTGCCGTTCGCGTCGAGCGGCCTGACCAGCACGGACGGGTCGGGGCTGGACGCGGACGTGGTGCTGCTGACGGGCGGCACCGACGGTGGCAACGCCGAGGTGATCGTCGAGGCAGCTCGCGGCCTGGCGGCGAGCGGGTGGCGCGGGCCGGTCGTCGTGGCCGGCAACGTGGACGCCCGGGACGACGTGAGCCGTGCGCTGGGTGGGATCCCGCACGTGCTCGCCGGCAACGTCGTGCCGCGGATCGGGGTGCTGGCGCCGGAGTCCGCCCGGGCCGCGGTGCGTGAGGTGTTCCTGTCCCACGTCATCGGGGGCAAGCACCTCAGCTCACGGGGTGACTTCACCGCGATGGTGCGGGGTGCGACGCCCGACATCGTGCTTACCGGCGTCGAGCTGCTGGCCCGGGGGCTCGACGACGCGCGGCCCGGCGTCGGCGACGTGGTGGTGGTGGACGTCGGTGGCGCGACGACCGACGTGCACTCGGTCGTGGAGATCGACCCCGAGGACGGGTCGGTCGACGCCGAGGGTCTGGCTCGCGAGGTCGTCGCCGGTAGCCCGGTCACCCGCACTGTGGAGGGTGACCTCGGGATGCGCTGGTCCGCAGTCTCGACGGCCGAGGCCGCCGGTCTCGAAGGCCTGGCCGTGGCCGCCCAGGCCCGTCGTGCCGCCCCCGGCTTCCTGCCCGGCACCAAGGCCGAGCGCGACGAGGACGAGGCGATCGCCCGGGCCGCCGTCGGCCTGGCGCTGCGCCGCCACGCCGGCCGGTCGCGTGTGGTGGTCAGCCCCGAGGGCCGGGTGGTCGAGCGCACCGGGACCGACCTGCGCCGGGTGGGCCTGGTCGTCGGCTCTGGTGGCGTGCTCCGCCACGGCCGCCCGGGCGTCGCCGACCGGGTGCTCGGCCCCAGCGTCGGGCCGGGCCGCACCGACGTCTCCGAGGGCTGGCAGCTGCCCGAGCGAGCCCGGCTCGTGGTCGACCACGACTACGTGCTGGCGGCCGCCGGGCTGCTGGCCGCTGACCACCCCGACGCGGGGTACCGGCTGGTCATGTCCCTGATGGAGGGCCGCTGATGGATAGATTGCCCGGGTGGTGAGGCCGGAGCAGGGGCACGAGGTGGGTCACGCCGACGCCGACGACGCTCCGCACGCCGACGACGCCGACGCCCCGCACGCAGGCGTCGCCTCGCGGCTCGCCCACCAGTGGAACGCGATCCGCAGCGCGGAGCGCCACCCGCCGCCGCCCCCCGCCCCGCCTCCGCACCGGATGGCCCACGTCCCGCACGGCGTCGAGCTGGCGGCGTCCTGGTCGTGGCGGTTCCTGGTCATCGCCGCGGCGGTGGCGCTGCTCGGCTGGCTGGTCGCCTTCCTCGCGGTCATCGTCATCCCCGTGGTGGTGGCGCTGCTGGTCACCGCCCTGGTCGTGCCCGTCGTCGAGCGGCTGACCCGCATCGGCGTACGCCGGAGCGTGGCGTCGATCCTGGTCGTGCTGGCCACCATCGGGGCGGTCGCCGCGCTGCTCACGTTCGCCGGCCAGCAGGTCGCGCAGGGCGCGAACGACCTGGCCGACCAGACGGTGGCCGGGCTCCAGAAGATCCGCGACTGGCTCAAGGACGGCCCGCTCAACGCCAGCGACTCGCAGATCAACGACGTCATCGACGGCATGCAGAAGGCGATCAGCGAGCAGTCGGGGGAGGGCGGCGTCGTCTCCCGGGTCACCGAGGTGGGCACCACGGTCGGCCACGTGCTTGCCGGCTTCTTCATCGTGCTGTTCTCGACCTACTTCTTCCTCTCCGACGGTGACCGGATCTGGGCCTGGGTGGTCCGGCTCTCGCCGCGCGCGGCCCGTGAGCGGGTCGACAGCTCGGGCCGGGTCGCCTGGATCTCGCTGACCCAGTTCGTGCGGGCCACCGTGATCGTGGCCGCCGTCGACGGCCTCCTCATCGGGGCCGGGGCGGCCATCATCGGCGTCCCGTTCTCGCTCGCCATCGGTGTGCTGGTCTTCCTCGGCGCCTTCGTGCCCATCATCGGTGCGACCATCGCCGGCACGGTCGCCATCCTCGTCGCGCTCGTCGACCAGGGGCCGGTCACGGCGTTGATCATGCTGGCCATCGTGATCGGGGTGCAGCAGCTCGAGGGCCACGTCCTCCAGCCCTTCCTCATGGGCCGCTGGGTGTCAGTGCACCCACTCGCGGTGATCCTCGCGATCGGTGCCGGCGTGCTCACCGCTGGCGTCGCCGGCGCGCTCGTCGCGGTGCCGCTCGCGGCCGCCGCCAACGCCGTCGTGCAGCACCTCGCCGGCTACACCGAGCCCGGTGACGACCCGGTCGAGGAGCTCGCGGAGGACTACGTCGAGACCGGCGAGACCGCTGTCGTGGAGGGGGC
Source organism: Nocardioides dilutus (assembly GCF_054779555.1). Taxonomy (NCBI): domain Bacteria; kingdom Bacillati; phylum Actinomycetota; class Actinomycetes; order Propionibacteriales; family Nocardioidaceae; genus Nocardioides; species Nocardioides dilutus. The sequence continues at coordinate 355,972 of NZ_BAAGYA010000002.1, forward strand.
GCACGACGCGCCTGCGGACTCCGGCGGCCCGGACGACGGAGCGGTCGGTGGCTGACGCCCCGCTCGACGAGTGCCCGGTGACGCTGGCGGACGTCGAGGCGGCCCGCGAGCTGATCCGGGGCGTGGCCATCGAGACGCCGATGGAGCAGTCCCGCTGGCTGTCGGCGCTGGTGGGCGGCCCGGTGTCGCTCAAGGCGGAGAACCTGCAGCGCACCGGCTCGTTCAAGGCCCGCGGCGCCTTCACCCGGATCTCGCGTCTCTCGCCTGAGGAGCGGGCCCGCGGCGTCGTCGCGGCCTCGGCCGGCAACCACGCCCAGGGGGTCGCGCTCGCCGCCCAGCTGCTCGGCATCACCTCGACCGTCTTCATGCCCGAGGGAGCGCCGATCCCCAAGGAGCGGGCCACTCGCGGCTACGGCGCGGACGTCGTCTTCGAGGGCAGGACGCTGGAGGAGTCGCTGGTCGCGGCGCGGCGCTTCGCCGAGGAGACCGGTGCCGTGCTGATCCACCCGTTCGACCACGTCGACATCATCAGCGGGCAGGGGACGCTCGGGCTCGAGGTGCTGGAACAGGCGCCCGACGTGCGCACGGTCATCGTCCCGACCGGCGGAGGTGGGCTCCTGGCCGGAGTCGCGATCGCGGTCAAGGCGCTGCGCCCGGACGTCCGGGTCGTCGGTGTGCAGGCGGCCGGCGCAGCGGCGTACCCGCCCTCGCTGGAGGCGGGTCACCCCGAGCCGCTGGCGTCGATGAACACCATGGCCGACGGCATCGCGGTGGGCCTGCCGGGGGACCTGACGTTCGCCGCGGTCCGCGACCACGTCGACGAGATGCTCACCGTCTCAGAGGACTCCCTGGCCCGGGCCCTGCTGGCCCTGGTCGAACGGGCCAAGATGGTCGTCGAGCCCGCCGGCGCCGCCGCCGTGGCGGCGATCCTCGACCAGCCGCAGCGCTTCGAGACCCCGGTGGTCGCGGTGCTCTCGGGCGGCAACATCGACCCGCTGCTGCTCGGCAAGGTGATCAGGCACGGCATGGCGGCCGCCGGGCGCTACCTCAACCTGCACGTCAACATCCCGGACACCCCAGGCGGGCTGGCGACCCTGCTGACCGAGGTCAGTGCCGTGGGCGCCAACGTGCTGGAGGTCGCGCACGAGCGGATCTCACCGCGGCTGCACCTTGACGAGGTCGAGGTGCACCTGCAGCTCGAGACCCGCGGCGCCGAGCACTCCGAGCAGGTGATGGACCGGCTCCGCGAGCGCGGCTACCGGATCTACGAGTAGCCGAGCGCGCTGTCGGTGTGGGTGATCAGCCCGTGAAGGGCACCGCGTCGACGATCTCGACGCTGACGTCCTTGCCGTTGGGGGCCGTGTAGCTGACCTTCTCGCCGCGCTTGCGGCCGTTGATCGCCGCACCGAGGGCGGACTGGGGGGAGTAGACCGTGAGGCCCTCCTCCTCCATCTCCCGGGCACCGAAGAGGAAGGTCTCCTCGTCGTCGAAGTCCACGAAGCGGATGGTGACCTTCATGCCCTGCTCGACGATGCCGTCGTCGGGAGGCGTCTCGCCCACCTCGGCCCGGCGGAGCATGTCCTCGAGCTGACGGATCCGGGCCTCCTGCTTGCCCTGCTCGTCCTTGGCCGCGTGGTAGCCGCCGTTCTCCTTGAGGTCGCCCTCGTCACGCGCCGAGCTGATGCGCTCGATGATTTCCTGGCGCTTCGGTCCCTTGAGGTCCTCCAGCTCAGCGGTCAGCTTGTCGTGCGCCTCCTGCGTGAGCCAGATGGTGGCCTGCTCGGTGGACTGAGTCATGGGGGTACTCCTGAGATGTCGCTCGATGATGGTCGACTGGCGTCGTGATCGGTGGTGATCGGTCGTGATCGGTCGTGGTGGTTCGTGATCGACGCCGGTCGGCGCTGGGCCGGTCAGATGACTGCCGGCAGCGTCAGAAGGTTCAGTCTAACAAGGCAACCGTCATCGGGGTCTTTTCTGACCCTCGGCCGTGCAGCCGAGCGACTCGACGGCGGTGGCCCGGCGCTCGGTCCGCACCTCCACGACCTGGCGCTGTCCGACGGCAGGGTCAGGGGTGAAGGCGAGCTCGCCGACCACGTTGTGGTCCTCGGCGTAGGCACGGAGCCGGCAGCTCGCCTCGACCTCGTCGTCGGCCAGACTGACGACCAGCACCACCGAGACGGTGGAGTCGTCGACGACCGAGAAGCTCTCGAGCTCTGAGGTGACCTGGGCCTGCGTGCTGCCGGCCATGGTCCAGACGAGCCAGCCGAGGAACACCACGGCGACGACGACCGTTGCACCGACCAGCAGGCGCCGACGGCCCGCCGACGGCGCGCCGTACCGGTCGGCGAGGCTGTCCTGCGTGCTCACCCGTCCACTCTCACACCTAGGCTGAACACATGCCGAATCCCCCTGGGCCGACCGATGGAAAGCCTCGCGCGGGGCTCCGGCTGATGCACGTGCACGCGCACCCCGACGACGAGTCCAGCAAGGGCGCGGCCTCGACCGCGATGTACGTCGCGCAGGGTGTCGACGTGCACGTCGCCACCTGCACCGGCGGGGAGCGCGGTTCGATCCTCAACCCGAAGATGGACCGGCCCGACGTGCTGGCCAACATCTCCGAGATCCGCAGGCAGGAGATGGAGCGCGCGCGCGACATCCTCGGCATCCGGCAGGACTGGCTCGGCTTCGTCGACTCGGGCTGGCCCGAGGGTGACCCCAAGCCTCCGCTCCCGGACGGCTGTTTCGCACTGGTGCCGCTCGAGGAGGCCGCCGCACCCCTGGTGAAGGTGATCCGCGAGTTCAAGCCGCACGTGCTGACGACCTACGACGAGCGTGGCGGCTATCCACATCCCGACCACATCAAGTGCCACGAGGTTTCCGTGGAGGCGTTCGAGGCGGCCGCCGACCCGGAGCGCTATCCCGAGCTGGGCGAGCCGTGGCAGGTCCTCAAGCTCTACTACCACCACTCGTTCAACCGCCCGCGGATGCTGGCGTTGCACGAGGCGATGCTCGCCCACGGTCTGGAGTCACCGTGGGAGGAGCGGCTCAAGGAGTGGGAGCCCGAGCCGGAGTGGGACGCCCGGATCACCACCAAGGTGCCGTGCAGCGACTACTTCGGGGTCCGGGACCAGGCGCTGCTCGCGCACGCCACCCAGATCGACCCCGACGGCTTCTGGTTCGCGATCCCACGGGAGATCCAGGAGGACGTCGCCCCCACCGAGGACTACGAGCTCGTCAAGTCGTTCGTCGACAGCCCCGTCCCCGAGGACGATCTCTTCGCGGGCATCCAGGTTCCCGGGGCTGAAGAGGAGCAGCGCGGGAGCGGCCCGCTCTGAAGTCACTCGGCGGGTTCTCCGTCGACATAGGGTGCTGCTCATGCCCAATGGGACCCTGGCGAGGTTGGTCGCACCGTTCACCTTCAACTCATCGCGGTGGCACCTCGACCAATGGGCAGCATCGGCCGGTAGAGCCGCAGCTCCCGGTGACCGGGTGCTCGATGCGGGCGCCGGCAATGCCCGCTACCGGGACCACTTCGCGCACGCGAAGTACGAGACGTCGGACCTCGTCGTGATCGACCGGGGTGACGCCCCGCCCGACTACGTGTGCAGCGTCGACGACATGCCGATGGCTGACGACACCTACGACTTGGTGTTCTGCTCCCAGGTGCTCGAGCACGTGACGGATCCTCGGGCGGCACTTGCCGAGATCCATCGGGTGCTCAAGCCGACGGGACAGGTGTGGATCTCCGCACCCCTGTTCTACGAGGAGCACGAGCAGCCGTTCGACTTCCGCCGCTACACCCAGTTCGAGTGGCGCCGCCTGGCTGGTGAGGCGGGGTTCGACATCGTCTCGATCGACTGGCTGGAGGGCTACTACGGCACGGTCAGCTATCAGCTCCAGATGTTCGCCCGATGCATGTCGCGACCGTGGCTGCCGGTCCGGGCGGTGGCTCTGCTCGCGGCGTACTTCTTCGCGAAGCTGGACGTACGACGCAAGGTCACCGACCGCGGGATGCCGAAGAACTACTGCGTCGTGATGCGCCCGGCCTGAGTGGTGGACGAGCACCTGTTCGCGGGCATCCAGCTGCCTGGGACAATGGCGCCATGACCCTCCTGCTGCTCGCCCAGCACGCGCTGGATCTCGGCCTGGACCTCGTCCTGGCCTCCGACGAGGCGCCCGAGGCCGAGGACGTCAAGGCGGGATGGACGGCGTTCGTGGTGTTCCTGCTCCTCATCGGCGCCGTGGTGCTGCTCGGCTTCAGCCTGGTCAAGCACCTGCGCCGGGCTCAGGCTGCGGAGGAGGCGGGCCTCTACGGCTCGGACGCGGCTGTGAAGGACACCGAGGACCAGGAGCCTCGTCAGAGCTAGGTCAGAGGACCAGGAACAGCACCAGCACGACAGCGATCACGAGGGCGAGGATGGCGATGGTGCGGGTGTTCATGGGTTCTCCTGGTGGTTCGTCGGTTTCTCCGAACCCCGGTGCCCGACGAGGCCCCCGCACAAACGGCCCCGGTCAGCGGGTGGGCGCGTCGCTAGCATGACCGCACGAGGAGGTCGTGTGTCTGAGGACCTGGCCGTCGTGCTGCGGTCGCGGTGGGACGTGCTGCTCGTCGTCGCTGCGGGAGGTGCGCTCGGGAGCCTGGGCCGCTGGGGGGTGGGCGAGGTCGTGCCGTGGTCCGGGGACGGGTTCCCCTGGGCAACGTTCATCGAGAACATCTCCGGAGGCCTTGCCCTCGGGGTGCTGATCGTGTTCCTCCTCGACGTGTGGCCGCCGCACCGCTACCTCCGCCCCTTCCTGGGCGTCGGGCTGCTCGGCGGCTACACCACCTTCTCGGCCTACATGCTCGAGTCGCGCGACCTCCTCGCCGGGGGTGAGGCCGCCACCGCGTTCGCCTACCTGGGCGGATCACTCGTCGCCGGGCTGACCGCGGTCTGGCTCGGGATCGCGTCCGCCCGCGCCGGGGCGGGGCTGGCGAAGCGTGGACGGCGGCACCCGGCAGATCGCACAGAGCAGACGACGCAGCGACGGCCCGACCGAAGGAGCAACCGATGACCCTACGAGGTCCCGCCACCAGGCTGACGATCATGGTGGGGGAGTCCGACCAGGCGCACCACCACCCCGTCTACACCGAGATCGTGCACCGTGCGCACCGGGCCGGTCTCGCCGGCGCCAGCGTCTTCCGGGGCATCGAGGGCTTCGGCAAGTCCCACCACATCCACACGACCCGGCTGCTCTCCCTGAGCGAGGACCTCCCGGTCGCGGTCGTCATCGTCGACACCGACGAGCGGATCCGGGCCTTCCTCCCCGAGCTGGAGGAGCTGGAGGTCGAGGGCCTGGTGATCCTGGAGCCGGTCGAGGTCGTCCGCTACGCCGGCCGCAGCCCGTCCAGCACCGACGAGGGTCGCCCGTGACGGTGGCTATGGTGCTGCTCGGGGGCGCCATCGGGGCGCCCCTGCGCTACCTGGTCGACCTGGTGGTGCAGTCCAGGCACGACAGCGTCTTCCCGTGGGGGACCTTCACGGTCAACGTGGCCGGGTCGCTGGTCCTGGGAGTCACCGCGGCGGTGGCCAGCGACGTCGGCCTGCCTGCCTGGCTGCTCGCCCTCGTCGGCACCGGCTTGTGCGGTGCGCTCACGACGTTCTCCACGTTCGGCCTCGAGACCATCCGGCTGCTCGAGGAAGGATCGGTCTTCACCGCAGTGGCCAACTGCGCCGCGAGCCTCACCATCGGGTTGGGCGCCTGTGCAGGCGGGTTCGCGGCAGCCGCCGCGCTGCTGTGAGTCTCGACGAAGGAGTGATGGCGTGACCAACCGTCTGGCCGGGGCGACGAGCCCCTACCTGCTGCAGCACGCGGACAACCCGGTCGACTGGTGGGAGTGGGGGCCGGAGGCGTTCGAGGAGGCGCGGCGCCGCGACGTACCGATCCTGCTGAGCGTCGGCTACGCCGCGTGCCACTGGTGCCACGTGATGGCGCACGAGTCGTTCGAGGACGAGGCGACCGCGGACTACCTCAACGAGCACTACGTCAGCATCAAGGTCGACCGCGAGGAGCGGCCCGACGTCGACGCGGTCTACATGAACGCGACCACCGCCATGACCGGGCACGGCGGCTGGCCGATGACCTGCGTGCTGGACCACGACGGCAACCCGTGGTTTGCGGGGACCTACTTCCCGGATCAGCCCAGGCACGGGCAGCCGTCGTTCACCCAGGTGCTGCAGGCGCTCAGCGAAGCGTGGCGGGACAAGCCGGACGACGTACGCCGGGTGGCCGGCAACCTGCGCGAGCACTTGAACCAGACGCTGCCAACGGGGTCCGCCCCGATCGACGCCGACGACCTCGGCCGCGCGGTGGCCACGCTGGCCGCGGACTTCGACGCGGAGCGCGGCGGGTTCGGGGCTGCGCCCAAGTTCCCACCGTCGATGGTGCTTGAGTTCCTGCTGCGGCAGGGCTCGGAGCAGGCCCGGGGCATGGCGGCGACGACGCTGCGGGCGATGGCCCGCGGGGGCATCCACGACCAGCTGGGCGGGGGCTTCGCGCGCTACAGCGTCGACGCGGACTGGGTGGTGCCCCACTTCGAGAAGATGCTCTACGACAACGCGCTGCTGCTGCGGGTGTATGCCGAGTGGGGCGCTGCCGACTGGGGCTCGCCGGAAGGCGTCTGGGCCGCCGAGGGCATCGCCGACTTCCTGCTCGGCGAGCTGCGCACGGCCGAGGGCGGCTTCGCCTCGGCGCTCGACGCGGACTCCGAGGGCGAGGAGGGCACCTACTACGTCTGGACGCCGCAACAGCTCGTCGACGCCCTCGGCGAGGACGACGGCCGGTGGGCGGCCGACCTGCTGTCGGTGACCGACGCCGGCACCTTCGAGCACGGCGCCTCGACGCTCCAGCTGCGCGATGACCCCGAGGACGCTGCCGGCCTGGAGCGCTGGTTCGGGATCCAGCGCCGGCTCCGCGAGGCCCGCGACCGGCGCGAGCGCCCGGCCCGTGACGACAAGGTGGTGGCGGCGTGGAACGGCCTGGCCATCAGCGGGCTGTGCCGGGCCGGGACGCTGCTCGGGCTGCCGGCGTACGTCGAGGCGGCGGTCGCCGCCGGTGAGCTGCTGTGGCGGGTCCACCTCGTCGACGGCCGCCTCCGCCGGGTCTCGAGGGATGGCGCCGTCGGGGCGCCGTCCGGCGTTCTGGAGGACCACGGCTGCGTGGCGGGCGGCTTCCTCGACCTCGTGCAGGCGACCGGCGAGGCGGTGTGGCTCGAGCGGGCCCGCACGATCCTGGACAGCGCGCTGGAGCACTTCGCCGCCGAGGACGGCGGGTTCTACGACACTGCCGACGACGCCGAGGCGCTGGTCGCGCGGCCGCGTGACCCGGGAGACAACGCGTCCCCGTCCGGGCTGTCCGCGATGGTGCACGCGCTGGTCACCGCGCACGCGCTGACAGGTGAAGGGCGCTACCGGGACGCGGCGGAGGCGGCGCTCGCGACCGTCTCCACCCTGGCCGAGCGGGCGCCGCGGTTCGCGGGCTGGTCGCTGGCCGCCGCCCAGGCGATGCAGGACGGCCCGCTCGAGGTGGCCGTGGTCGGCCCGGCCGGTGCCGACCGGGACGCCTTGGCGCTCGCCGCGCGGCAGCACCTCGGAGCGGTCGTCGTGGTCGCGGACGGGCCGCGCGACGACATCCCGCTCCTGTCCGGCCGCGCGCCCGTCGACGGCCGCCCGGCGGCGTACGTGTGTCGGGGGTTCGTGTGCGAGCGGCCGGTGACCGAGGTCGACGCCCTTCTGGCAGCGCTTACCGCGGAGTAGGTTCGGCCCATGCCGGGCGACACCTACGACTACGTCATCGTCGGCGCGGGCAGCGCGGGCGCCGTGGTCGCGGCCCGGCTCTCGGAGGACCCGAAGGTCAGCGTCCTGCTCCTCGAGGCCGGCGGGGAGACCGAGGGTGCCGACGAGATCAGCGTCCCCGCGGCGTTCTCGTCGCTGTTCAAGACCCGCTGGGACTGGAACTACACGACGACCGAGCAGAAGCAGCTGCACGGCCGCCGCGCCTACTGGCCGCGGATGAAGGCGCTCGGCGGCTGCTCGTCGATGAACGCGATGATCTACATCCGCGGCAATCGCGCCGACTACGACTCCTGGCGCGACCAGTACGGCGCCGCGGGCTGGGGCTTCGACGACGTGCTGCCCTACTTCGTCAGGTCCGAGGGCAACACCCGGCTCGGCGCCCCGCTGCACGGGCGGTCCGGGCCGCTGCACGTGGAGGACCGCGTCTACACCCACGAGCTGAGCCACGCCTTCGTCGACAGCGCTGCCAGCGCCGGCCTCAAACGGACCGACGACTTCAACGGCGCCGAGCAGGAGGGGGCCGGGCTCTACCAGGTGACCTGCCGGAAGGGACGGCGCTGGTCGACCTATGACGCGTTCCTCAAGCCGGCCCGCAGCCGGACCAACCTCACCGTGGCGACGGGTGCCCTGGCCGCCCGGGTGGACCTCGACGGCGAGCGGGCCACGGGCGTCACGTTCCGCCGGAGCGGTCGCGAGCAGACCGTCACCGCGAACCGCGAGGTGGTCCTCTGCGGCGGCGCGATCAACAGCCCGCAGCTGCTGCTGCTGTCCGGCATCGGCCCGGCGTCGCACCTGCGCGAGGTCGGCGTCGACGTCAAGGTCGACCTGACGGGCGTCGGCGCCAACCTCCAGGACCACCCCGTCGTGCCGTTGCTGTGGGACACGCACGGCACCACCGACCTCGCCCAGCTCAACAACATCGCCAACTTCGCGCGCTGGAAGGCGCGCGGCACCGGGCCGCTGGCGTCCAACATCGGCGAGGCGGGCGCGTTCTTCACCAGCCGCGACGGCCTGGCCGCCCCAGACATCCAGATCCACGTGGCGCCGTCGGGGTTCTACGACAACGGCCTGCACGAGCCCGACCGGCGGATGGTGACCGCGGCCGCGACGCTGGTCTCGGTGCAGAGCCGGGGGCACATCCGGCTCCGGTCGGCCGACCCCGCCTGGCACCCGGAGATCGAGGCGGCCTACTTCGAGGACCAGGTCGACCTCGACGCGATGCTGGTCGGCCTGCGTCGCACCTGGGAGATCTGCACCCAGGGCGCCCTGGGCGGGTTCGTGACCAGGCCCTGGAACCTCCCCGACGCCCCAAGTGACGAGGACCTCGTCGAGCACGCCCGGCGTTGGGGGCAGACGCTCTACCACCCGACCTCGACCTGCGCGATGGGCACCGGCGAGGACGCCGTCGTCGACCCGGAGCTGCGGGTCCGCGGCGTCAGCGGCCTGCGCGTCGCCGACGCCTCGGTCATGCCCGCCGTCGTCCGCGGCAACACCAACGCACCCACGATCATGATCGGCGAGAAGGCCGCCGATCTCCTCAGGGAGGACCTCTGATGACCGCAACCGAGACCCGGATCACTGCCGGGGCCACCACTTTCGAGTCGCTCGACCCACGCACCGGCGACGTCGTCGCGACCCATCCGGTACACAGCGCCGACGAGGTCCGCGCCGCCGTCGAGCGCGCCCGCGAGCAGGCCGCCTGGTGGGGTGGGCTCTCCTTCGACGAGCGCGAGACCCACCTGCAGACCTGGAAGGGCGTGATGACGCGGCGGCTCGCGCAGCTCGCCGCCTTGATGCACGCCGAGACCGGCAAGCCGCACGGCGACGCCATGATGGAGTCCGCGCTGGGCATCGACCACCTGGCCTGGGCGGCGTCCCATGCGGAGAAGGTCCTCAAGCGGCGCAAGGTCCCGAGCGGGCTGCTCATGGCCAACCAGGCGGCCTACGTCGAGTACCGGCCGCTCGGCGTGGTCGGCGTGATCGGGCCCTGGAACTACCCGGTGTTCACCCCCATGGGCTCGATCGCCTACGCGCTCGCCGCCGGCAACGCGGTCGTCTTCAAGCCCAGTGAGTACACCCCCGGGGTGGGCGAGTGGCTGGCCCGCACGTTCCTCGAGTCGGTCGGCCGTCCCGTCCTCCAGGTCGTGACCGGCTTCGGCGAGACCGGAGCCGCGCTGTGCTCGGCCGGCGTCGACAAGGTCGCGTTCACCGGCTCCACGGCCACCGGCAAGAAGGTGATGGCCACCTGCGCCGAGACGCTCACCCCCGTGGTGATCGAGGCCGGCGGGAAGGACGCCCTGCTCGTGGACCACGACGCCGACATCGAGGCCGCGGCGGACGCCGCCCTCTGGGGTGCCTGCGCCAACGCGGGCCAGACGTGCACGGGCGTGGAGCGCGTCTACGTCCACGAGCGGGTCTACGACGACTTCCTGGCCGAGCTCGTCGACAAGGCCAAGGACCTGCGCGCCCACGACGGCCCGGACTCGCCCATCGGCCCGATCACGATGCCCAGCCAGCTCGACGTGATCCGCAGCCACATCCAGGACGCGCTGGACCGCGGGGGCCGGGCCGTGCTGGGTGGCGTCGACGCGGTGGGTGAGCGGTTCGTCCAGCCCACGATCCTGGTCGACGTACCGGAGGACTCGCTCGCGGTGCAGGAGGAGACGTTCGGCCCGACCCTCACGGTCGCCAAGGTGCGCGACATGGACGAGGCGGTCGAGAGGACCAACGCGACCCGCTACGGCCTGGCGTCGTCGGTGTTCTCCAAGGAGCGCGGCATGGAGCTCGCGTCGCGGATCCGGTCCGGCATGACGGCCGTCAACGGCGTCATCACCTTCGCCGGCGTCCCCTCGCTGCCGTTCGGCGGCGTCGGCGACTCCGGGTTCGGCCGCATCCACGGCCCCGACGGTCTCAAGGAGTTCACCTACGCCAAGGCGATCGCGCGCCAGCGGTTCAAGCCGCTGCTGGCCCTGACGTCGTTCTCCCGCACCGAGAAGGCCGACTCACAGCTGGCCCAGCTGATCACGATGCTGCACGGGCGCGGGACGACGATCCCGAAGCCGTAGGCCTCACCGCAGGCTGTAGGTCGCCAGCGAGACGCCGACGTAGTGCGCGGCGAAGGCCAGCACGGTGAACGAGTGGAAGACCTCGTGGAAGCCGAAGTACTTCGGTGACGGGTCCGGGAACTTGAAGCCGTAGACCGCGCCGCCGAGCGTGTAGAGGCCGCCGCCCACCACGATCATCACGAACGCAGCCATGCCCAGGCCACCGCCGAGCGACTTGGCGCCCTCGAAGAACCCGGGGATGAAGAACACCGCCGCCCAGCCGAGGGCGATGTAGATCGGGGTGTAGAGCCAGCGCGGCGCGTCGGTCCAGAACACCCGGAACAGGACGCCGAGGACGGCGCCGCCCCACACGACCGAGAGCAGCACCACCCGTTGGGTGCCGTCGAGGAGCAGCAGCGCGAACGGGGTGTAGGAGCCGGCGATCAGCACGAACACGTTGGAGTGGTCGAAGCGGCGCAGGAAGGCCCAGGTCCGGGGCGACCAGTTGCCGGTGTGATAGATCGCGGAGACGGTGAACAGGAGCAGCGCCGAGATCGTGAAGACCACCGACCCGATCCGTGTCGTGGTGGTGGGGGACAGCGCGATCAGCACGATCCCACCTGCCAGCGCCAAGGGCACGGTGCCGAGGTGCAGCCAGCCCCGCAGCTTGGGCTTGATGTCCGCCAGCGTCTCGGCCAGCGAGTCGTGGAGGTGGTCGATGCCGGCGCGCAGAGAGTCAGGCACCGGGTTGTTCATAGGTCGAACCTACTCGCCGGTCCTGAACCAGCGGCGACAAAGCGACGACAATCACCCGATCCGCGCGGTGCCCGTCAGTACCATCGAGCCGTGGCGGACTGGAAGCGCGGGCTGCGGCGGGTGCTCTACCCGGCCTACGAGGCCCGGATGCTCCGCCGGATGCCGGACAACATCCCGCAGCACGTCGGCGTCATGCTCGACGGCAACCGGCGCTGGGCGAAGTCGGTCGGCGCCGACACCGCGCACGGCCACCAGGCCGGGGCCGACAACATCCAGCCGCTGCTCGGCTGGTGCGACGAGGTCGGCATCCAGGTCGTCACGCTCTGGTTGCTGTCGACCGACAACCTCAACCGCCCGGCCGCCGAGCTCAACCCGCTGCTGGAGATCATCGAGACCGCCGTCGAGTCACTGGCCGAGCAGCGGCGCTGGCGGCTGCACCCGGTGGGCGCCCTGGACCTGCTCCCGTCCTCGACCGCCCAGAAGCTCAAGGCGGCGGAGGAGGCGACCCGCGACGTCGACGGGATGCTCGTCAACATCGCGGTCGGCTACGGCGGCCGCCGGGAGATCGCGGACGCCGTGCGGTCCCTGCTCCAGGAGCACGCCGGCCGCGGGACCTCCCTGGAGGAGCTCGCGCAGATCATCGACGTCGAGCACATCGCCGACCACCTCTACACCAAGGGCCAGCCCGACCCGGACCTGGTGATCCGCACCTCGGGCGAGCAGCGGCTGGGCGGCTTCCTGCTGTGGCAGAGCGCCAAGTCGGAGTTCTACTTCTGCGAGGCCTACTGGCCGGACTTCCGACGCGTCGACTTCCTGCGCGCGATCCGGGCCTACGCCGAGCGCGAGCGCCGGTTCGGTTCCTGACCGGTCGCCAACGGTTCACCCCGAGGTCGGGCGTGTCTCCCCAGGTCAGCGCGCCCGTCGGCGTACGTTTCCCGGTATCGGCGAGTGGGGAAGCTCGCCGTATCGGGAGGCCCGGGCGTGACCCATCACGACTGCAGTACGACCAGTTGGTCCAGCAGGACCTGCCGGCCGTACGAGGGGGCCGGCACTCCGGCCTCCCGGCTCCTTCCCGGTCCACGCAGCTGAACGAGGGCCGGGGCGAGGAGTGCGCGCGCCGGCTGCGAGGTGGCATCGTGCCGAAGCCAGTCCGCACCTACGTCCTCGACACCAGCGTGCTGCTCGCCGACCCGGGCGCCCTGCGCCGCTTCGCGGAGCACGAGGTCGTGCTCCCGGTCGTCGTGATCACCGAGCTCGAGGGCAAGCGGCACCATCCTGAGCTGGGCTACTTCGCACGCGCCTCGTTGCGGATGCTCGACGAGATGCGGGTGACCCATGGCCGACTCGACGAGCCGGTCCCGGTCGGCGAGGACGGTGGCACCGTCCGCGTGGAGCTCAACCACACCGACCACGACTCGCTGCCCTCGGGCTTCCGGCTCGGCGACAACGACACCCGGATCCTGGCCGTTGCCCGCAACCTCGCCAACGAGGGCGCTGACGTCACCCTGGTCAGCAAGGACCTCCCGCTGCGGATCAAGGCCTCCGCCGTCGGCCTCGACGCGCAGGAATACCGCGGCGAGACGATCAGTGACTCCGACACCGGCTACTCCGGCATGGCCGAGCTCGAGGTCGAGAGCGCGGACCTCGACGAGCTCTACGACGACGGCACGATCGACCTGCCGGCCGCGCGCGAGCTCCCGTGTCACCAGGGGCTGGTGCTGCTCTCCGAGCGCGGCACGGCGCTGGGCCGGGTCGGGCCGGACAAGCAGGTCCACCTGGTGCGCGGCGATCGTGAGGCGTTCGGCATCCACGGCCGCTCGGCCGAGCAGCGGATCGCGCTGGAGATGCTGCTCGACCCGGAGGTCGGCATCGTGTCGCTCGGTGGCCGCGCCGGCACCGGCAAGTCCGCGCTTGCCCTCTGTGCGGGCCTCGAGGCGGTGATGGAGCGCGGCCAGCACAAGAAGGTGGTCGTCTTCCGCCCACTGTTCGCCGTCGGCGGCCAGGAGCTCGGCTACCTGCCGGGCTCCGAGGGCGAGAAGATGGCGCCCTGGGCCCAAGCCGTCTTCGACACCCTCGGGGCCATCACCTCGCGCGAGGTCATCGAGCACGTGCTCGACCGCGGGATGCTCGAGGTCCTGCCGCTCACCCACATCCGCGGCCGGTCGCTCCACGACGCCTACGTCATCGTCGACGAGGCGCAGTCGCTGGAGCGCAACGTGCTGCTCACCGTGCTGTCGCGGATCGGGGCCAACTCCAAGGTGGTCCTGACCCACGACGTCGCGCAGCGCGACAACCTCCGGGTCGGCCGCCACGACGGCGTCGTGGCGGTGGTGGAGAAGCTCAAGGGTCACCCCTTGTTCGCCCACGTCACGCTGACCAGGTCGGAGCGGTCGCCGGTCGCGGCACTGGTGACCGAGATGCTCGAGAACGTCACGCTCTGAGCTATCCGTGCGTCCCGGCAGTGGCGCATGTGACCTCTGTGACTACAGGGGCGACGAGTCGTGGCTGATTGTCGCGTTCGGTTTGCGGGCCCCCTCGCCCTCGGGCATGGTGGGCGAGGCCGAGTCCCCGACAGTGAGTTGTCCTGCCTGTGTCGACCCGCACTGACAAGGTGCTGAAGCACGAGCCGAAGCACCGCGCTCCCGCGTCCCGGCGCGCCCCCAGGGCGGCGCTGCGCACCTCGCTGACGCTGTCGGCGATGGCGGTCGTGGGCACCGGGCTGGCCGTCAGTGGGGGATCGCTCGTCGGCCTGGGCGGGCCTTCCGACGTCGGCGACATCGCGCCGGCGGCCGCCGACCTCGTCGAGGACACGACGACGGACAGCGCGGACGGCGCTGACGTCACCGCCGCCGCGGATGCGTCCCCGCGCGACGTCCTGGTGACCCGCTCGGACCGCCGCGCCGCGACGGACCAGGCCAAGGCGGATTTGCTCGACATCGGCGGCGCGACCAGCACCAACGCGCTCACCCGCACCGAGGACCTCTCCGACGAGGACCCGCGCACGATCGCCCGGGCGCTGCTGGCCGAGTTCGGCTTCAGCGAGAGCCAGTTCGGGTGCCTCGACTCCCTGTGGGAGCGCGAGTCGAAGTGGAACGTCTACGCCGACAACCCCAACTCCTCGGCCTACGGCATCCCGCAGGCCCTGCCCGGCTCCAAGATGGCCTCCGCCGGTGCCGACTGGCGGACCAACCCGGTCACCCAGATCCGCTGGGGTCTCGGCTACATCGAGGACCGCTACGGCTCGCCATGCGGTGCCTGGTCTCACAGCCAGCGCGTCGGCTGGTACTAGCGCCCCGCGGTCACGGACCGGTCATCGACTCCACGTCGAGCGCCTCGTCCAGCTGCGCCTCGGTGAGCTCGCCGCGCTCGACGAAGCCCAGGGCGATCACCGTCTCGCGGATCGTGGCGCCGTCGGCGAGCGCCTGCTTCGCGACCTTGGCGGCGGCCTCGTAGCCGATGTACTTGTTGAGCGGTGTCACGACCGAGGGTGACGACTCGGCGTAGCGGCGCATCCGCTCGGCGTCAGCGGTGATGCCGTCGACGCAGCGGGTGGCCAGCAGTCGAGAGGCGTTGGCGAGCAGCCGCACCGACTCGAGGACGTTACGCGCCATCACCGGCATCGCGACGTTGAGCTCGAAGCTGCCGCTCGCGCCGGCCGCGGCCACGGCAGCGTCGTTGCCCATGACCTGGAAGCAGACCATGAGCGTGGCCTCGGGCAGCACCGGGTTGACCTTGCCCGGCATGATGCTCGACCCGGGTTGCAGGTCAGGGAGGTGGATCTCGGCCAGGCCCGTCGTCGGGCCGGAGGACATCCAGCGCAGGTCGTTGCAGATCTTGGTCAGCCCGACTGCGATGGTGCGCAGCACACCGGACAGCTCGACGAGGGAGTCGCGGGTGCCCTGCGCCTCGAAGTGGTCGCGGGCCTCGGTGAAGTCCTGGCCGGTCGCCTCCGATAGCACCTCGATCACCCGCTGCGGGAACCCGGCGGGGGTGTTGATGCCGGTGCCGACCGCCGTTCCGCCGAGCGGCAGCTCGCGGACCCGGGGCAGGACGGAGTCGAGGCGCTCGCCGGCGTAGCGGACCGTCGCGGCGTAGCCGCCGAACTCCTGCCCGAGCGTCACCGGGGTCGCGTCCATGAGATGCGTCCGGCCGGACTTCACCAACCCGGCGTACTCGGTGGCCTTCGCCCCGAGCGACGAGGCGAGGACGTCGAGGGCCGGGAGCAGGTCCTCGACCACGGCGAGCGTCGCGGCCACGTGGATCGCGGTCGGGAACGTGTCGTTGCTCGACTGGCTGGCGTTGACGTGGTCGTTGGGGTGCACCTCGGTGCCGGCGTGGGTCGCGAGCGTGGCGATGACCTCGTTGGCGTTCATGTTGGAGCTCGTGCCGGACCCGGTCTGGAAGACGTCGATCGGGAACGCCGCGTCCTGCGAGCCGGCCGCGACCTCCCGGGCGGCCGCCGCGATGGCGTCGGCCTGCTCCGCCGACAGCACGCCCAGCTCGCCGTTGGTGACGGCCGCGGCGGCCTTCACGTGCCCGATGGCGTGGATGAGCCGGGGCTCGATTGGGGTGCCGCTGATCGGGAAGTTCTCCACCGCCCTCTGGGTCTGCGCCCGCCAGAGGGCGTCACGAGGCACCTGGACCTCGCCCATGCTGTCGTGCTCGACGCGGAAGTCACCCTCAGCTCCAGTCACGTTGCGACGGTAACCCTCGCGACGTACAGCCAGTAGTGCTCGTCCCGATCCTGGAGCCGCACCTCGTGCGGCCGCGCCTCGACCTCGTCGAAGACCTCGCGCATCGTGCCCTCGAGATCCGGCGCCTGGTTGGCCGACCACACCACCAGCGCCCCGCCCGGCCGGAGTGCCGCCCGCGCCGACTCCAGGGCCGGCCGCTCGTAGAGGGACGCGTTGCCGGCGTGGACGAGGTTGTCGGGGCCGTTGTCCACGTCCAGGAGGACCAGGTCGTACGTCGCCGGGCGGGCCTCGGCGAGGGCGGCCGCCACGTCCGCGACGACCAGGTTGACCCGCTCGTCGGCGAGCAGCGCCGGTCCGCCGGGGACGGTGCCGTCGCGCATCCAGTCGACCAGCGCCTGCTCGATCTCCACGACCGAGCAGAGCTCCACCCGGGAGTCCGCCAGCACCTCGTGCATGGTGAACCCGAGTCCCAGACCGCCCACGACGACGGCCCGCGGGTCGTCCACGAGGGCCAGCGCCTCGTGGGCCAGGGCGCGCTCGGTGCTGACCTCGAGGTCGTCCATGACGAACACCCCGTTGACGCGCAGCTCCAGCGAGCTCGGCCCGTCCTCCGGCCGTCGTTCGCGCAGCACGAGCTCACCGCGCTCGGACTCGGCGCGGGCGATCTCGACGTAGTCCACGCGGACTACTGGGCCGAACGTACGCGGAGCCCGGTGACGGGCACGGTGACCGCACCCGAGGGGTCGGTGAAGAAGTCGTTGCCCTTGTCGTCGACGACGATGAATGCCGGGAAGTCCTCGACCTCGATCCGCCACACCGCCTCCATGCCCAGCTCCTCGTACTCGAGGACGGACACCGACTTGATGCAGTCCTGCGCCAGCCGGGCGGCGGGGCCGCCGATCGAGCCGAGGTAGAAGCCACCATGGCGGTGGCAGGCCTCGGTGACGGCCTTGGAGCGGTTGCCCTTCGCCAGCATGACCATCGACCCGCCGGCGGCCTGGAACTGCTCGACGTAGGAGTCCATCCGGCCGGCGGTCGTCGGGCCGAAAGAGCCCGAGGCCATGCCCTCCGGCGTCTTGGCCGGCCCGGCGTAGTAGACCGGGTGGTCCTTCAGGTAGTCAGGCATCCCCTCGCCCGCGTCCAGCCGTTCCTTGATCTTGGCGTGCGCGATGTCGCGGGCGACGACGAGCGGCCCGGTGAGCGAGAGCCGGGTCTTGACCGGGTGCTTCGACAGCTCGGCGAGGATCTCGCTCATCGGGCGGTTGAGGTCGATCTGCACGACCGCGCCGCTGGAGATGTCGTCGGCGATGCCGGCGTCGGGCATGTAGTGCGCCGGGTCGGTCTCCAGCTGCTCGAGGAAGACGCCCTCGGCGGTGATCTTGCCGAGTGCCTGGCGGTCGGCGGAGCACGAGACGGCGATCGCCACCGGGCACGAGGCGCCGTGCCGGGGCAGCCGGACGACCCGGACGTCGTGGCAGAAGTACTTGCCGCCGAACTGCGCGCCGATGCCGAACGACTGGGTGAGCTTCCAGACCTCCTCCTCCAGCTCGAGGTCGCGGAAACCGTGCGCCGACATCGAGCCCGACGTCGGGAGGTTGTCGAGGTAGTGCGCCGAGGCGTACTTAGCGGTCTTGAGCGCGAACTCCGCCGACGTGCCGCCGATGACCACCGCCAGGTGGTAGGGCGGACAGGCGGCCGTGCCCAGTGAGCGGATCTTCTCGTCGAGGAACTCCAGCATCCGCGTGGGGTTCAGCACCGCCTTGGTCTCCTGGTAGAGGAACGACTTGTTGGCCGAACCCCCGCCCTTTGCCATGAAGAGGAACTTGTACTCCGGCCGAGAAGTCCCATCCGGCCCGGAGGACTGCGGCGTCGAGTAGATCTCGATCTGGGCCGGCAGGTTCGTGCCGGTGTTCTTCTCGTCCCACATGGTCAGCGGCGCGAGCTGGGAGTAGCGCAGGTTGAGCTTGGTGTAGGCGTCGTGCACACCGCGCGAGATCGCCTCGGCGTCGTCCGCGCCGGTGAGCACGCCCTCGGACTTCTTGCCCATGACGATCGCGGTGCCGGTGTCCTGACACATCGGCAGCACGCCGCCGGCGGAGATGTTCACGTTCTTGAGCAGGTCGAGGGCGACGAAGCGGTCGTTGCCGGACGCCTCCGGGTCGTCGATGATCCGCCGCAGCTGGGCGAGGTGGGCGGGCCGCAGATAGTGGGAGATGTCGTGCATCGCCTCGGCGGTGAGCCGCCGGATCGCCTCGGGCTCGACCTGGAGGAACGTCCGGCTCTGCCCGTCGACGACGGCCTCGAACGTCGACACGCCCTCGGCGGTCACCAGCCGGTAGGGCGTCTCGTCCGGTCCGGTCGGGAGCAGGTCGGAGTAGAGGAACTCGGGCGGTGTCGATGCTTGGTCAGCCACGAGTGTTGAGTATCGCGCAGCGGCATACGCTGTGCGCATGGCGGGCGAGCTTCAGCACCCGGGAGGGGCACACGACCCCACCCGGCTGCGCATCTCGGACGCCGAACGGCACCAGGTCGCCGAGATCCTGCGCGAGGCCGCCGGCGAGGGGCGTCTCGACCTCGACGAGCTCGACGCGCGCCTGGAGGCGACGTACGCCGCCCGCACCTACGCCGACCTGGTGCCGATCACCCTCGACCTCCCGGCCCACCCACACCCGGTCCCGGTGAGCCGGCCGTCCGCCTCCGCGCTGGTCGTCCCCGGGCCGGACAGGGAGACGCACCTCGCGGTCATGAGCGGTTTCGACCGCCGGGGTGTGTGGGTCGTGCCGGAGCACATGACGATCGTCGCGTTCTGGGGTGGCGCCGAGCTCGACCTGCGGCAGGCGAAGTTCGCCGCCCAGGAGGTGGTGATCACCATCCACGCCGTCATGGGTGGCGCGTCGGTCATCGTCCCCCCGCACGTCAACGTGCGGATGGAGGGCACCGGGATCATGGGCGGCTACTCCGGGCCCTCGGGCCTGGTCGACGCCCAGCTCGCAGCCGACTCACCCACCGTCCGGATCCGCGGCGTCGCGATCATGGGTGGCGTCAACGTGGAGCGCAAGCACAGCAAGTAGGACCGACCCTGGGGATGGCGCTCAGGGCGAACGAGTGAGGTGGACCAACGTGACCGTCTCCGGCCGGCGGCGAGGGACGAGGAAACCCCGGGTGGCCAGGCTCGCGCCGGAGGCGGTCGCGCCACCCAGCGGGCCAGTCTCGAGCAGCGCTGCCGAGCGGCTGACTGCGGCCGGGTTGACCGGTCCCTCCCAGTGCAGGTCGTAGGTCGCCGCGGGATCGAGCCCGGGGACCCGGACCGTCACTCCGCGGCTGTGCGCGGACTCATCCAGCTGCACGTGCGCGACCAGGGCCTCGTCGCACGAGGCGGACACCACCCCGTGGAGCAGGACCGCCGGGTCCGAGGAGGCCGGGCGCACCATCCGGCCCGAGTGCAGGAGCGGCCGGAAGCGCCGGTAGCGCTCCACCCACGCGGCCAGCCGGTCGAGGTCGTCGTCCGTGGCCTCGCGCAGGTCCCACTCGATGCCGAAGGAGCAGAACAGGGCGGTCGCGGCCCGGAAGTCGAGGTCGAGGTGCCGCCCCGTGGTGTGCGACCGGGGGGAGGAGACGTGCGCGCCGACCAGTTCCGGGGCGATCAGCTGGGTCGTCCAGCGCTGGATCTGCTGGCGAGACAGGGCGTCGGTCATGTCCGAGCCCCAGAAGCGCTGCACCTTCTCCAGCACGCCGAAGTCGATGCGCCCACCCCCTGAGGCGCACGACTCCCAGGCCACCCCGGGGTGCTCGGCGCGCAGCGAGTCCAGCAGGTCGTAGAACGCGAGCGTCTGCTCGTGCACCGCCGCCGCGCCGTCGCGTCGACCCGACCCGGCCTCGAGCAGGTCACGGTTGTGGTCCCACTTCACGAAGTCGATCGGGTGCGCGGCCAGCACGGCGCTCACGCGTTCGAACAGGTGGTCGCGGACCTCCGACCTGGTCAGGTCGAGGACGAGCTGGTGACGCTCCAGGATCGGCTGCCTGTTGCCCGTGCTCAGCACCCAGTCCGGATGTGCGCGGAAGAGGTCGGAGTCGGGGTTGACCATCTCGGGCTCGAACCACAGGCCGAACTCCATGCCCAGGCCGCGGACGTGCTCGACGAGCGGGTCGAGGCCCTCGGACCAGACCGACTCGTCGACCCACCAGTCGCCGAGCCCGGCGGTGTCGTCGCGGCGGTGCCGGAACCACCCGTCGTCGAGGACGAACCGCTCGACACCCACCCGGGCGGCGCGGTCGGCGATCGCCCGCAGCCGGGACAGGTCGTGGTCGAAGAACACTGCCTCCCAGACGTTGAGGACGACCGGCTGGGTGCCCGGATGGGTCGGCAGGGACCGCTGCCAGGTGTGCCAGGACGCGGCCAGCCCGTCCAGCCCGTCGTCGGCGGCCGCGACGTAGACCCACGGGGTCGTGTAGGTCGATCCCTCGTCCAGCACGACCTCCCCCGGCTGGAGGAGCTCGCCCCCGCCGATCGTGGCGCCGGTGGCCGCGTCCCGCTCGACGCGCAGCACCGAGTTGCCGCTCCACCCGACGTGCACGCCGAGCACCTCACCGTCGGTGGGGGAGAAGCCCGGGGTGCCGATGACGCACATGGTCGCGGCATCGAGGCCGGGCCGGCCGCCGCGGGCCTCGCGCAGCCAGAGGCCGTCGGTGAGGCCGTGGCGCTGCGGGGTGCGCTCGCGCTCGTGGCGTCCGGTGAAGTCCAGCACCTCGGTGAGGTGGTCGGGGACCGGTACGACGACCTCGAGGCCGTCGAGCCAGTAGCTGCCGGGCGCCTCGTTGACGACGGAGTAGCGGCCGCGCAGCCCGCCGCCCGGCAGGCTCTGCAGCTCGAAGGTCAGCCCGAGCCCGGCGTCCTTGTCGCGGGCGGAGAGATGCAGCGTGCCGTCCTGGACGGAGAGACTCTCGGCGCGGAAGCACGTCGACCAGTCCCGCCCGCCGCGGTGGCCGCGCAGGTGCGGTCTGGTGAAGCGGTTGTGGGCGTGTTCGCCCAGCAGGCGCATGGTGACCGCCGGGTCGGGCTCGAGATCCCCGTCCCCCTCGCGGCCGTCCAGGACGCCGGTCCAGTCGACGAAGGGCAGCCCGTCCGAGGCCTGGGTCAGCCGGATGCCGGTGCGACGCCCCCCGGCGGAGGGGGCGTCGCCCTGTGGGAAGAGCAACGCTCGCACTCAGCCCTTGACGGCTCCGGCAGTCAGGCCCCGGACGAAGAACCGCTGGAGCGACAGGAACACCACGATCGGCAGCAGCATCGAGAACATGCCGGCTGCGGTCACGAGCTCCTGGTTCTGCCCCTGCTGGCCCAGCAGCTGCGAGACCGACACCGTCATCGGCGCCTTCTCGCCCGGGCCCAGGAACACGAGCGCGACGAGGAGGTCGTTCCACACCCAGAGGAACTGGAAGATCGCGAACGACGCGAGAGCGGGAACCGACATCGGGAGCACCAGCCGCCAGAACGTCTGGAAGTGGCTCGCGCCGTCGATCTTCGCCGACTCGATGATCGTCCCAGGGAGCGTCGACATGTAGTTGCGCAGCATGTAGATCGCCAGCGACATGCCGAAGCCGACGTGGAAGAGCCACACCGCCGGGAACTCCCCGCCGAACGGCGTGTAGTCACGGTAGAGACGCAGCATCGGAACGAACGACACGAAGTTGGGCACCACCAGCATGCTCACGACGATGATGAACAGGATGTCCCGGCCCCAGAACCTCATGAAGGTGAAGGCGTAGGCCGCGAAGGCGGCGATCAGGATCGGGATGAACGTCGCGGGCAGGGCGATGGCGAGGCTGTTGATGAAGCCCTCGCCCAGGTTGGTGCCCTGGATGGCGTCCTTGTAGTTCTCGATCGTCAGGTTGCCGATGGTCGACGGGTGGATGAAGAGGTTCCACCAGCCGCCCTTGTCCTGGTCGTCGCCGGTGCGGAAGGAGGTCAGCAGGATCCCGATCGTCGGAACGACCCAGAGGAAGACGATGATCGTCAGCGCGACGTAGGTGAACACCCCGGCGTTGCCCGGGGATGCGTCGTGGCTCTCCTTCTGCTTCTTCCTCGTCGTCTTCTGCTTCTCGAGGTCCTCCTCGACAATGACTGCGGGCGTGGTCATCGGCCGGCCTCCTCGGCGCGGAAGTTGCGCACCTGGTAGATCATGATCGGGATGATCGCGATGAGCAGCATGACGACGATGGCCGCCGCCTTGCCCTGGTCGTTGTTGTTGAAGAACTGCAGGTAGAACTCGTTGGCGAGCACGTTGGTGTTGAAGTTGCCCCGGGTCATCACGTAGACGATGTCGAAGACCTTCATCACGCCGATGAGGACCGTGACGAAGACCGTGATGATGGTGACCTTGATCTGAGGAACCACCACACGGAAGAAGATCTGGCGCTCGTTGGCTCCGTCGATCCGCGCCGC
Source organism: Nocardioides dilutus (assembly GCF_054779555.1). Classification (NCBI taxonomy): domain Bacteria; kingdom Bacillati; phylum Actinomycetota; class Actinomycetes; order Propionibacteriales; family Nocardioidaceae; genus Nocardioides; species Nocardioides dilutus. Next base: position 378,737 of record NZ_BAAGYA010000002.1, read on the forward strand.
TTCAAGGGTCTCACCGGGCACCCCCTTGACTGCGGCGGACAGCAGGACCATCGCGAAGCCCACGTTCATCCAGATCAGCATCACCATCAGCAGGAAGCTGTTGAAGTGGAGGGTGTTCTCCTGGATCCACGCGACCGGATCTCCGCCCAACCCGGTGACGATCGCGTTCTGGATGCCGATCTGGGGACGCCCCGCGGGCCGGAAGTCGTAGATCAGGCCCCACACCACCGAGGCGCCGACCATGCTGATCGCCATCGGCATGAAGATCAGCGTCTTGACGGTGTTCTCACCGCGGGTCTGCAGCCGGTCGGCCAGCACCGCGACCATGAGGCCGAGGATGACCACCATGACTGGGACGACTGCGATCCAGAGCAGGGTGTTGAACAGGGTGTCGCGGAAGCCCTCGTTGCCCAGCAGGTCCTTGTAGTTCTGCAGGCCGACCCACTCCTGCGCGGGGAACCCGACCTTGGTCTGGAAGCTGTAGATGATCGTCAGGACCGCCGGGTAGATGACGAAGATGACGATCGCGGCATACGCCGGGAGGATGTAGAACAGCGGCTTGAGCCGCTCCTCCAAGCGTCCCGGAAGCAGCTCGGAGAGCTTGTTGAGGACCCAGAACAGGGCGAGGGCCGCGCCTATCCCGATCAGGATCGTCAACAAGGTGGTCACTACCTTGGCGCCCATTCCTTGGACCTTCCTCTTGGTGGAGGTTTGTTGCCTGGATGCGGGACTGAGTCACGGGCCCGGGGGGCGCCGAACGAGCTCGGCGCCCCCCGTTCCCATGGCTTGTCGCAGGGTCAGCTCGCCGGCCAGCTCTCCTCGATGTTCTGGAGCGCGGTGTCGAGGTCGGTGTCCCCGTTGATCCAGTTGGTCATCTCCCGCCAGAACGTGCCCGCGCCGACCGCGGCCGGCATGGCGTCGGACCCGTCGAACAGGAACGCCGTCGAGTCATAGGCCACCTGGGCGATCTCCCTGGTCGTCTCGCTCGGGTAGACCGACGTGTCGAAGGTCTTGAACGGGGAGATGAACGACGACACCGGCGCGGCTGTCAGCCCGACGTCGGCGCTGGCCAGCAGGTTGATGGCCTTCTTGCTGGCCTCGTCGTCGCTGAGCAGCACGGCGAGGTCGCCGCCGCCCAGGACCGGGTTCTCGCCACCTGCCTCGGCAGGCGGGAACGCGGCGACACCGAGCTCCTCGTCCACCGCGGCGTAGATCTCCTCGGGCAGGAAGTCCTGGCCCACGAAGAACGAGCCTTGCTTGAGCAGCCAGCACGACGGGCCGGCCGCGTCGAACATCGGCAGGGCCGCGTCGCCGAACGCGGTCGCGGTGATCGAGTTGCGGCCACCGTAGACGTTGCCGTCGGTCGCAAAGACGCCCTCGAAGTACTCGCCGGCCTCCTTGACGGTGTCGTCGTTGAACGGGACCTCGTGGGAGACCCAGTCGTTGTAGTAGTCGGCGCCGCCGAAGCGCATGACCAGGTCCTCGAACCAGTCGGTGGCGACCCATCCGGTGGCGTCGCCGGACTCCATGGTGAGGCACCAGGGGGTGCCGCCGTCGGCCTTGATCTGGTCGGCGAGCGCGGTCAGATCGTCAAGGCTCTCCGGCTCCTCGTAGCCGGCGGCCTCGAATGCCTTCTTGGGGTAGAACAGCAGCGACTTGACGTTCATCGACGTCAGCAGCGCGTAGAGCTTGTCGTCGACCACGCCGGCGTCGAGCGCGCCGGCGACCATGTCGGACTCGAGCTGGTCGGTGTCCAGGACGTCGTCGAGCGGGAACGCCGCGCCGAGCTCGACCACGGAGGCCACGACGCCCGGCTGGGGCAGCAGGGCGATGTCAGGGGTGTCGCCGGAGGCGATGGAGGTCTTGATCAGCTTGTCGATCGCGTCGACGCGCTCGACCTTGACCGTGATCCCCTCCTCCTTCGCGGCCTTGGTGACCTGCTCCTGGATGGCGTCCACGACCGGCTGGTCGAGGCTCATCCAGATGGTCACCTCGTCGTCGTCATCTCCGCCGCCGCCGTCGTCGCCGCCGCAGGCGGCCAGGCCGCCGGCCAGTGCGACCGCGGTCACCGACGCAAGCAGCTTGGCGCGGCTCCTCGGGTTGATTCTCATGCGTCTCCTCCGGTTGGGTCAGCGCCTTGACGCCGAACTGGTGTGGCGTAATGTGACGCCCACCACATGCTGAATCGAATCAGCGTGATCCTCGTCTCTGTGCTCATCACTGTCAAGGCTCGGTTTGATTACGTGGGACGGGGCCGGCCTAGACATGCAACGTATGCGACAAGGGGAGGACGAGACCAGTGCCTGACAGCCGCCGGGTGACTCTTTCTGACGTCGCCGAGCTGGCCGGGGTGTCCGCGACGACCGCGTCCTACATCCTCAACGGCCGATCCGACGAGATGCGGATCGCGGTGGCGACCCAGGAGCGGGTGCGCCGCGCGGCGGTCGATCTCAACTACCGCCCCAACCCGAGCGCACGCAACCTGCGCACGGCCCGAACCCAGACGGTCGGGATGATCACGGACCTGGTCGCCGGTGGCCCGTTCGCCAGCCAGATGATCACCGGCGCAAGTGTCTCCGCGCGCTCCCAGGACCACGTGATCCTGATCGGTGAGTCCCAGGGCGACGTCGAGCTCGAGGGGCTGCTCATCACCGAGATGCTCGACCGGCGGGTGGACGGGATCGTCTACGCCAAGGTGGTCACCACCGAGATCGACGTCCCCGAGGTGCTGCGCACCCACCGCGCGGTGCTGCTCAACTGCGTCGACCGGTCCGCGGTCCTGCCCGCGGTCCTGCCCGACGAGTTCGAGGGCGGGCGGTCCGCGGCCGCCGCACTGCTCGAGGGCGGGATCCGGGGCGGGATCCACGTCGTCGGGGAGCGCCCCCTCGGCGGAGCCATCGCGGGCCCGTTGCGCTTCGACGGCATCCGCGCGGCGCTCCGCGCCGCCGGGTCCGATGTCGCCTCCGAGATCCCGTGCGGGTGGTCGGTGCCTGAGGGGTTCAAGGCAGTGACCGCGTTCCTCGACGCGGGCACGGTGCCGCAGGCCCTCATCACCATGAACGACCGGGTGGCCATGGGCACCTACCAGGCCCTGGCCGACCGAGGCCTGCGAGTTCCGGCCGACGTCTCGGTCGTCTCGTTTGACGGGTCCGACCTCGCGCAGTGGCTGCGGCCACGGCTCACCTCCATAGTGCTGCCCTATGCCGAACTGGGGGCCCGAGCCATCGACCTGCTGCTCGGTGACGACCGGGACACCGGCGTGACCCGGGTGCCGATGCCGGTCGCCGCCGGCCGGTCGGTGCGGAAGCTGACCACCGAGCCGAGGAGCTAGCCCTTGTTCGACCTCGACGAGGACTGGGTGTGGGACTTCTGGACGATTCGGGACGGCGCGGACCATCATTTGTTCTTCCTCCACGCTCCGCGCGCCCTGGGCGACCCTGACCTGCGCCACGTCAACGCCCGCGTGGGGCATGCGGTGTCGACCGACCTGAGGTCCTGGACCCACCTCCCGGACGCGCTGGCCCCGCAGCCGGCGCCGGCGTTCGACGACATCGCCACCTGGACGGGCAGCTGCGTGCGCGGCCCCGACGGCGACTGGTGGCTGTTCACGAGCGGTCTGTCGAGCCGCGGCGACGGTCGGGTCCAACGGTTCGGGGCGGCCACCTCGAGCGACCTGGTGTCGTGGCGGCGCACGGACCTGGTCAGTGAGGTCGACCCGCGCTGGTATGCCACCGAGGACTATCGAGGGGAGGCGCACTGGCGCGACCCGTTCGTCATCGCGGGCGACGACGGCTGGCATCTCTACCTCACTGCCAAGGCTTCGCCGGCGAGCTGGCCCGGGGCCCACGGCAACGGCGTGGTCGCCCACCTCACGTCCCCCGATCTCTCGGTCTGGACGGTGCGGCCTCCGCTCGGCGGCCCGACCGGGCGCTTCGACCAGCTCGAGGTCATCTCGCTGGCGCAGGTCGAAGGTCGCTGGGCCCTGCTGTTCTCCTGCCTGTCTGGTGAGGTCGTCGGCGCCGAGCCGGGCTGCGGTGGCGTGTGGTCGGTCGCCGTGGACGGGCCGGGTGCGCCGGTCGACCTCGACCGCGCGGTACGCCTGACGAGCGAGGACCTCTACGTCGGACGGGTGGCCGAGACTGACGAGGGTCCGCGGTTCCTGGCGTTCGAGATCCGCGGGGAGGACGGCCACTTCGCCGGAGGCGTCATCGACCCCGTGCCGGTCACCTGGCGCGCCGACGGTGCCGGGTTGGAGCTGGCGCCGGGGGCGGACACCCCGTCTCGATGGCGGCCCTGAGACGGCACCTTCCCGGGCACTCGCCCTCTCGCTAGGGTGACGCGGGTCACTTCACTACGGATCGTCCGGCACGTACCTGCCGGTGAAGGGAGCAACACAACATGGCAACAGTGACGTTCGACAAGGCTCAGCGCTGGTTCCCGGGGGCAGACAAGCCCACCGTTCCCGGCATCGACCTCGAGATCGGCGACGGCGAGTTCATGGTTCTCGTCGGACCTTCGGGATGTGGCAAGTCCACGACCCTGCGGATGCTCGCGGGGCTGGAGGAGGTCAACTCCGGCAAGATCTTCATCGGCGACCGGGAGATCACCAACCTCCCGCCGAAGGACCGGGACATCGCGATGGTGTTCCAGAACTACGCGCTCTATCCGCACATGTCGGTGGCCGACAACATGGCGTTCGCGCTCAAGATGGCCAAGGTTCCCGAGGCCGAGCGCAAGAAGCGGGTCGCCGACGCGGCGGCGATCCTCGGGCTCACCGAATACCTCGACCGCAAGCCCAAGGCGCTGTCCGGTGGCCAGCGTCAGCGCGTCGCCATGGGTCGCGCGATCGTCCGGTCGCCGCAGGTGTTCTGCATGGACGAGCCGCTGTCCAACCTCGACGCCAAGATGCGCGTGCAGACGCGCACCGACATCGCCAAGCTCCAGGCCGACCTGGGGGTCACCACGGTCTACGTGACCCACGACCAGATCGAGGCGATGACCATGGGTGACCGCGTGGCGGTCATGAACTTCGGCGAGCTCCAGCAGGTTGACACTCCGCTCAAGCTCTACGACAAGCCGGTCAACCTGTTCGTCGCCGGCTTCATCGGCTCACCGCAGATGAACCTGCTCCAGGCGACGGCCAAGGACGGCAAGGCACAGATCGGCAACTACCTCGTGCCGGTCGACCCGGCGGCGTCCACCAAGCTGGGTGCGCAGCACAACAACATCACGGTGGGTGTGCGCCCGGAGGCCTGGCGCCTGGTCTCCGCCAACGAGGGCGGACTGCCCATCGACGTGACCGTGGTCGAGGAGCTCGGCGCCGACGGCTACGTCTACGGCAACTGCGACGTGGCGGGCGCGCCGTCCAGCGTGATCGTCCGGGTCAGCGGCCGGGACGCCGTGGCGAAGGGCGACACCATCTACGTGACCACGGACCCGCAGGAAGTGCACGTGTTCGACACCGACACGGGCGAGCGGCTCAGCGACTGAGCTGAGCAGCTGACGTTCAGCGAGCGCGGTCCGCCGTACGCCGGATCGCGCTCGCGAACGTGTCGAAGAGCGCGGGTGGAAGGTCGTGGCCCATGCCGTCGACGAGCAGGAGCTCGGCGCCCGGGATGGCGGCGGCGGTGGCGCGCCCGCCGGAGACGTGGACCATCTTGTCGGCGAGACCGTGCACGACCAGGGCAGGCATCCGCAGGGCGCGAAGGCGCGGTCCGCGGTTGGGCTGGGTGATCACCGCCAGCATCTGACGGAGGACGCCCGCGCCGCTGATGCCCCGGTCCCAGGTCTCAGCCGCGCGGGCCCGCACCCGGTCCTCGGGCTGGGGATAGCCGGGCGAACCGATCCGGTTCCACACCACGACGGTCGACTCGATGTAGACCTCGCGGCCGCCGCGCTTGGCCAGCAGGTTGGGAAGGAGGCTGGGGTGCTGCCACCCCACCGTGCGACGACCGGTCGTCGACATGATGCTGGTCAGCGACCGCACCCGGGCCGGCTGTCCGATCGCCATCGTCTGCGCGATCATCCCGCCCATCGAGACCCCGACCACGTGCGCGGAGTCGAGACCGAGATGGTCGAGCAGGCCGAACGCGTCGTCGGCCATGTCGCTCAGCGCGTAGGGCACCTTGACCCGGCGCCCGGCGAACGCGCTCACCAGCGTGGCTCGCGTCACGCGGCCCTTCCCGCGGCTGGACCGACCGGTGTCCCGGTTGTCGTAGCGGACCACGTAGAACCCTCGCTCGGCGAGCATCACGCACAGCTCGGCGTCCCACCAGTTCATGGGGCCACCCAGGCCCATGACCAGGAGCAGCGGGTCGTCGCCAGGGTCGCCGAAGGTCTGGTAGCACAGCTCGATGTCCTCGCCCACGGGGGCGAACAGCTCATCGGAGACCGCCACGGTGCCCGAGGCCGCGGGATGGATCGACTGGTCCATACGCCTAGTCAACCGCAGGGGTGGATGTCCCACGCTTGCGGGTTACCTGCCCCTAACCTGCTGGAGAGGAAAGAGGACGCATGGACGGTCATCTAGATGGCTCGACACTCGGTTCCTTCCTCCTGCCCACCGGCTTCCGGCGCCCCGCGGTCCGCGCGGTACTGCGCGAGGGCAGCTTCCTGGCGGAGGCCGGGCGCTACGCGCTGGCCTCGCGGGCCGAGCGCCGGGTTGGACGCGACGCGTCCTACCTCGAACGCTCGATGGCTCGCGGCGGCGGCGACCCGGTGTTGCTGGTGCCCGGGTTCATGGCCGGCGACTACTCGCTCGCCGGGATGGCGCGGGCGCTGCGCAGGCGGGGCTACCGCACCTACCGCTCCCAGATCACCGCCAACGTGGGCTGCACCCTCGAGGCCGCGGCGGCGCTCGAGGCGCGCATCGAGTCCATCGCCATCCGGCGCGGCACCCGGGTCAGCATCGTGGGGCACAGCCTCGGCGGCATGCTTGCCCGCGGCCTGGCCGTGCGGCGGCCCGACCTGGTCGCGGGCATCGTCACGATGGGGAGCCCGATGCTGGCGCCCGGTGCCCACCATGTCGGCCTCACCGCCGGGGTCGAGGCGCTGGTCCGGCTCAGCCGTGCGGGCCTGCCGCGGCTGATGTCGGAGGAGTGCGTGGCCGGCTCCTGCGCCCGGCAGAGCTTCGAGGAGAGCAGGCAGCCGATGCCGGCCGGTGTCGGCTTCACGGCCGTCTACTCCAAGCGCGACGGGATCGTCGACTGGCGGGCCTGCGTCGACCCCGAGGCACGGGCCGTCGAGGTGTCTGCCTCACACGTCGGGATGGCCTTGGACCCGCGGGTCCTCAGCGAGGTCACCGCTGCGCTGGCGCTGCAGCACGGACGCCGGCACGCGTTCGCGCCGGGTCGCTCAGTTCTCGAAGTCGATCGAGGCGAAAGCGCGTAGCTTCGACAGCTGGTGCTCGGAGCGGATCGACCGGATGGTGCCGCTGCGCGAGCGCATGACCAGCGAGTCGGTGACGCAGCCGCCGGGCTGGTAGCGAACCCCGCGCATCAGGTCGCCGTCGGTGATCCCGGTCGCGACGAAGAAGCAGTCGTCACCGGTCACGAGCTGGTCGGTCGTCAGCACGGCATCGGGGCTGAGGTCGTGACCCGCGTCCAGCGCCCGCTGGCGCTCGTTGTCGTCGGACGGCCACAGCTGGCCCTGGATCACACCGTCCATGCACTTCATCGCGCAGGCGGCGATGATGCCCTCGGGGGTCCCTCCGGTGCCCAGCAGCAGGTCGACGCCGCTGCCGGGCCGCGCGGCCGAGATCGCGCCTGCGACATCGCCGTCGACGATGAACTTGATGCGGGCACCGGTCGCGCGGATCTTGTCGACGAGCTTGTGGTGCCGGGGGCGGTCCAGCACCACGACGGTCACGTCGGACGGCTTGGTCCCCTTGGCCTTGGCGACCTGGTGGATGTTCTCCGCCACGGGGTAGCGGATGTCCACGGCGTCGGCGGCCTCGGGCCCGGTGACCAGCTTGCGCATGTAGAACACCGCGGACGGGTCGTACATGGAACCACGCGGCGACACCGCGAGGACGGCCACGGCGTTGCTCATCCCCTTGGCGGTCAGCGTGGTGCCGTCGATCGGGTCGACCGCGACGTCGCACTCCGGCCCGGTGCCGTCGCCGACCCGTTCGCCGTTGTAGAGCATCGGCGCGTTGTCCTTCTCGCCCTCGCCGATGACGACCGTGCCGTTCATGCCGATCGTCGAGATCATCACCCGCATCGCGTTGACCGCCACGGCGTCCGCGCCGTTCTTGTCACCCCGGCCGACCCAGCGTGCAGCGGCCATGGCCGCCGCCTCGGTCACCCGCACCAGCTCGAGGGCGAGGTTGCGGTCCGGAGACGCGGGCGGCGTCGAGAGGGGCGGCTGGTGGGATCCGCTCTCGGTCATGGCCCAACCCTAGCCACCTGCCGCGTCGCAGACCGAGGGGCTGAGAGGATGGGGCGTGTGAGTGACCACCAGGAGAGTCCGCGCGAGGAGCCGTCGCGCTACAACCGGACGACCAACGGGTTGCTCGCCTCCCTCCTGGTCACGGTCCTGGCCGTGGGTGGCTTCGTGCTGTTCCGGGAGATGTTCCGCGACCAGCCTGAGATCCCGCGCGGAGCCGTCGACTACCTCGGCACCGTCGAGGACGCCCAGGACGGTGGCATCGAGCTCATCTACCCGTCGTCCATCCCCGAGGGGTGGGACGTGACCCACATCGACTTCGTGCGCGGGGAGCGCCCCGCCTGGGGGGTCGGCATGCTGACCGACGACGGTCGCTACGTCGGCCTGCGCCAGGAGGACGCGGGCGTGGACGACCTGCTCGCGGCGTACGTCGACGACAACGCCGAGCCCGGCGACCAGAACACCATCGAGAGCGGTGTCGCCACCGGACCCTGGCAGACCTGGGCGGACGCGGACGGTGATCTCGCCTACTCCACGACCGTCGACGAGGGGGTCGCGACCACGCTCGGGGAAACCCTGCTGGTCTACGGCTCGGCCAGCCGCGACGACCAGGAGCTGCTGATCTCGCTGCTGACGATGGACGCCGTCGGTTAGTCCGTGCCCTCTTGCTGGTCGGCGGCGTCGAGTCGTTGGCGGACCCCGTCGAGCCACTGCTGGCACACGCCGGCGAGGTGTTCACCGCGCTCCCACAGCGCCAGGGACTCCTCGAGCGTGATGCCTCCGGCCTCGAGCCGCCGCACGGTCTCGACGAGCTCCTCCCGCGCCTCCTCGTAGGAGAGCTCTTCGCCCTCGGTGCCGGCCAGGTTGTCAGCCATCGTTCTCCTCGAAGAGCTCGGTGCGGGTGGTCACGGCGTGCACGCGCCCGTCGGCGACGCGCACGCTGATCGGTGTGTCGGCGGCGACGCCCGACACCGAGGTGACGACATGACCGTCGGCGTCCTGGAGCACCGCATAGCCCCGCTCCAGGGTGGCCAGCGGGGACAGCGCCCGGGCCCGGGCGCGCTGGTGGGCGATGTCGTCGTGGGCCCGGTCGAGCCGGTGGCCCAGCGTGCGCCGGGCCCGGCCGACCAGCTCGCGCAGCTGGTCGGCGCGCTCGTCGAGCAGCACCCGTGGGTCGCCCAGCACCGGCCGCGAGCGCAGCGCGTCGAGGCCGGCCTGCTCGCGCGACAGCCAGCCGGCCAGCGTCTGCCGCAGCCGGTGTCGGGCGGTGTCGACGAGGCGCAGCTCCTCGGCCACGTCGGGCACGACCAGCTTGGCCGCGTCGGTCGGGGTGGAGGCGCGGACGTCGGCCACGAGGTCGAGCAGCGGCTGGTCCTGCTCGTGGCCGATCGCGGAGACGACCGGGGTCCGGAGCAGGTGGACCGCCCGGACCAGGCCCTCGTCGGAGAACGGCAGCAGGTCCTCCACCGAGCCGCCGCCACGGGCGACCACGATGACGTCGACATCGGGGTGGCGGTCGAGCCGTCCGAGCGCCTCCATGACCTCGGCGGCCGCACGCTGGCCCTGCATGGTGGCGTAGGCGACCTCGAAAGCGACGCCCGGCCACCGGCGGCGGGCGTTGTCGACGACGTCGCGCTCGGCGGCGGACCCCGGCGCGGTCACCAGCCCGACCCGGTGAGGCAGGAACGGCAGTGAGCGCTTCAGCTCGCGGGCGAACAGGCCCTCGGCGGCCAGCAGCTGGCGGCGCTGCTCGAGCCGGGCCAGCAGCTCGCCGAGGCCGATCATCCGGATCTCGCGGACGGCGAGCGAGAACGAGCCGCGGTTGGCGTAGTAGGACGGCTTGGCCAGGACGACCACGCTGGCGCCCTCCACCAGCGGCGTGGCGAGGCTGTCGACCCGGTCACGAGGGACCGTGAGGGGCACCGAGATGTCCGCCACCGAGTCCCGGAGAGTCATGAAGACCGTCTGGATCCCGGGTCGGCGGTTGATCTGGGCGATCTGGCCCTCGACCCAGACGGCGCCCAGCCGGTCGACGTACTGCGAGACCAGGTTGGCGATCTGGCGCACCGGTGCCGGTGACGTCGCCGAGGTCTCGAGTGCCATGGTCGCTGACTTTAGGGGGCGGCACGGACGCCCGTACGCTGGGCGGCATGAGCACTGATCTCGGCACGCCCCGCGTCCTCGCCCCGGACGAGGCCGAGCGTGCCGTGCTGCTGGCGGCGCCGCGCGGCTACTGCGCCGGCGTCGACCGGGCTGTGGTCACGGTGGAGAAGGCGCTGGACCTCTACGGCGCCCCCGTCTACGTCCGCAAGCAGATCGTCCACAACAAGCACGTCGTCGCCGACCTCGAGTCGCGCGGGGCGGTCTTCGTGGAGGAGCTCGACGAGGTGCCCGCCGGCGAGACGGTGGTGTTCTCCGCCCACGGCGTCTCACCGGCCGTGCACCAACAGGCCGAGGAGCGCGGGCTCAAGACCATCGACGCGACCTGCCCGCTGGTGACCAAGGTCCACCACGAGGCCAAGAGGTTCGCCTCCGACGACTACGACATCCTGTTGATCGGTCACGCCGGGCACGAGGAGGTCGAGGGCACGGCGGGCGAGGCCCCCGAGCACATCCAGCTCGTCGAGAGCCCGGCTGACGTGCCCGGCATCGTGGTGCGGGACCCCTCCCGGGTGGCCTGGCTCTCGCAGACCACCCTGTCGGTCGACGAGACCCTGGAGACGGTGGCCGCGATCCGCGAGCGGTTCCCGCTGCTGCTGGACCCGCCGAGCGACGACATCTGCTACGCCACCCAGAACCGCCAGCTCGCGGTCAAGGAGATCTCCCGCGAGGCCGACCTCGTCATCGTGGTCGGGTCGGGCAACTCCTCCAACTCGGTCCGGCTGGTCGAGGTCGCGCTCGAGGCCGGTGCCAAGGCGGCCCACCGCGTCGACGACGCCTCCGAGATCGACGAGGCCTGGCTCGAGGGGGTGCGGACCGTCTCGGTCACCTCGGGTGCGAGCGTGCCGGAGTCGCTGGTCGACGAGGTGCTCGCCTACCTGGCCGAGCGCGGCTACCCGGACGCCAAGGCCGTGCACAGCGCCGAGGAGTCGCTGATCTTCGCGCTCCCCAAGGAGCTGCGCCGCGACCTCAAGGCCGCCGGCGCCCGCTAGCTGTTGCGGGGCTGCTGCTTGTCGCTCTGGCGTCGCCTCCACTGCGGCCGGTCCGACGTCCGCTGGGGCTGCGTCGGCTGCGGCGGAGACGGCTTCGGCAGGGGTGGCTTCGGCAGGGGTGGCTCCGACTGGGGTGGCGGCGCGGAAGGACTCGTGGTCGGGGGGGCCGGCGCTTCGTCCGCCGGTCGGCTCGGCGTCAGGTTCTGCTCGCGGAACTCCAGGTCCTCCAGGTAGGCCGGCTGACTGGCCTCCAGGTCCTCGGTCTCGGCCTGCGCCACCCTGCGGTCCCTGCGGATCGAGATGAGCACCTGGAACGCCAGGAGCATCAGCAGCAGAGCGACGCCCGCGACGAACCACTTGGCGTAGGACCGTTCCTCCGCCTCGGCCGCAGCCGGCTGTTCCTGGGCCAGCGTGGTGCTGTCGACGGTGAACGGAGGCGCCGAGTCATCGGTGAGCAGCAGGTCCCCATCGAGCGCGGGCCAGCCGCTGCTCACCAGGAACGAGACCAGCTTGGTCGTCAGCGCCCGCGGTGCCGGCTGGTTGCCGGGCGCCCAGCCACCGAGCATCAGCACCTGGCGGTCGGCGCCGTCACTGGGCCCGATCGCCTCCAGGACGGCGTACGGCTCCTGCGAGGTGACCTCGAAGGACGAGTCCGCCTGGTCGAGCAGCCGGATCGAGGAGAGCTTCAGCGGCGCCTCGAGGCTGGTGGCGTCGGCCGCGCTGGCGCCGATGATGATGCCCGAGCGGTCGTCGGCGATGAACGCGTTGGCGGGGACGAGCTGCACGTCGAGAGGGAACGAGGCGGCGCGCTGCAGGGTGCCGACCACCCGGGCCAGCTCCTGGACGGCGCCGAACCGCTGCGCCCCCTCGTTGCGGACCGCGACGGGCAGGCTGCCCTGGAGGACCTGTGGCCAGAGCTGGAACGCGCCGGTGTCTGCGGTGCCGGCGGTCGCGGTGAGGGTGGAGCCCTGGGTGTCGAGGTCGACCTCGATCGGCGGTGAGCCCGGGGCCGCGCAGGGCAGGCCGTCCACGGTGACCGCACTGAGCACGAGCTGGAGCTCGTTGACCGAGCGCAGCTTGCCGGCCGGGACGGAGAAGTCCATCTCCAGGGCGCCGGTGTCGTCCAGGGTCTTGGAGCCCACCAGCTCGCCGTTCATCCGGACGTCCAGGCGGGCCCGGTCGGCGTCGGCCACGGCCGTGTGCGCGCCCTGCAGGTGCACCTCGAGGCCGGAGACCGGCGAGGAGAACGCGTCCTGCGGGATCTTCACGGCCTGGGCGGTGACGCCGTAGCCGGAGAGCCTCACCTCGCCGGCACCCACGTCGGCCAGGGACCGTTCGAGGTCAGGCTCGCGCTTGCCCAGCTCGCCGCTGATGCCCTCCGCGGCCGGGTCGTTGGCCAGCTGGAGGGTGTCGCCGCCCTCGGTCACCGCGAGGGCTTTCGCTGCTGCCGGGAGGTCGTCGCCGTTGGCAGTGATCGTGAGGACCGGTACGCCGGAGCGCGGTGCCGCGGCGATGTCGGTCGTCACCTCGCCGGGCCTCCCCGCGCTCAGCACGACGACGCGCTGGGAGGCCACGGCGGTGGTGGGCGCGTCCGCGAGGGCACCGAGTGCGATCTCCGTCCCGTCGGGATAGCGGCTGCTCAGCGCGGCCACCGCGGCCACTCCCGCCTCGAGCAGGTCGTCGTCGGCGTCGGCGGCGATGAGGACGTCGATCCGGTTGCTGGACGGCGGGAAGAAGTTGGCCAGGGAAGTCGGCAGCCGTTCCTTGCCTCGATAGGTCAGGGCGATCTTGCGCAGGGAGGCCTCGCCCGCCGCCGGTCGGCACACACCGCCGACCGCGGGACCCTGGGAGGCCATGGTGAGCCCGATGGTGCCGTCGGCGATCACGTCCGCAGCGGTGACCGGGATGCGCACCTTCGCGTAGAGCGTCGAGGGCACGGTGCGCGCGATACGTCCGTTGACCCGGAACGTGACCGCGCCGTTGTTGACCACCTCGGGCATCGTCAGCACGCCGGTGATGGCACTCGGAACCACGCCGCGGGGCACGGGGATGTCGAAGCGGGTGGTGTTGACCGCTGCCGTCGACATGGTGCCGGGGACGGGAGCCTCCTCAGCGGAGGCCGAGACCGGTCCGAGCACGACGCAGCCCGCCGCGAGGGCAAGGGCGGTCGCAGCCGAGCGGAGGGGTCGCACCGTTGGCTCCTGACGTGACGGGTGTGGCGTATGTGCAGGGAACAGTGTGACCTAAGTTCGGCACGTAGTCTCAGGAGTCGTGGCGCGCTACCTGGACATCCATCCCGACAACCCGCAGGAGCGGCTGCTCCAGCAGGTCGTCGACGCGCTGCGGGACGACGCCCTGATCGCCTACCCGACCGACTCCGGCTACGCCCTCGGGTCCCGGATCGGCAACCGCGACGGGCGTGACCGGATCCTCCGGATCCGGGGCCTCGACGAGCGCCACCACTTCACGCTCGTGTGCAAGGACTTCTCCCAGCTGGGCCAGCTCGTCCACGTCGACAACGCGGCGTTCCGGGCGATCCGCGCGGCCACGCCAGGGCCCTACACGTTCATCCTCCCCGCCTTGCCGCAGGTGCCGAAGCGGCTGCTGCACCCGCGCAAGCGCACCGTCGGGGTGCGGATCCCGGACCACCCGCTGGTGCAGGCGCTGCTCGACCTGCTCGGCGAGCCACTGTTGAGCAGCACGCTGATCCTGCCGGGCGAGACCGAGCCCCGGACCCTGGGCTGGGAGATCAAGGAGGAGCTCGACCACGTGGTCGACATCGTGGTCGAGGCGGGCGAGACCCCGGCCGAGCCGACGACGGTCGTGGACTGGTCGGAGGGTGCCCCCGAGGTCACGCGCGTCGGCGCGGGGGACCCCTCCCGGTTCGTCAACTAGACGAAGCGGCGGCGTACGGCGAGGCAGCCCAGGCAGAGCCCGTAGCCGACGCCCAGGGCGACGGCGTGCGTGGACAGCCCGGACACCACCGCCTGCACGAGCCCGTCGTCGGGGTGGGCGATGGCGGCCGGGTTGGTGAGGCCGACCAGGACGAACACCGCCGCCATGATGAGCGGCGGCAGTACGCCCACGGTGAAGAAGTCCTGGGGGCGGACGAGCAGGGCCAGCGCGACGCAGACGAGCACGAAGGCCACGTCGAACAGGCTCGTCACGCGGTCCGCGCGGGCGAGGTCGAGCGCCACGACCGTGAGCGCGACGGCGAGCCCCAGGGCCACGACCTGATATCCGGGTTCGCGGCCGTCGGTCCAAAGAGTGCGAGCCTGGCTCACGTTCCTCACCGTAGGTCGGGCCGCGGGTGGCTCGTCGGAGCCGCGCCGTAGGTTGAGGTGGTGCGGATCGCTACCTGGAACGTCAACTCCCTGCGGTCCCGGATCGACCGGGTCGAGCGCTTCCTCGAGCGTCACGACGTGGACGTCCTCGCCCTGCAGGAGACGAAGGCTCGCGAGGACCAGCTGCCGCTGATGGGCCTGCAGTCGCTGGGCTACGACATCGTCTCGGCGGGCACCAACCAGTGGAACGGCGTCGCGATCGTCAGCCGGGTCGGCCTCGAGGACGTCGAGGTCACGTTCCCGGGGCAGCCCGGGTGGGGCGAACCCGCGGAGCCCGAGTCGCGGGCCATCGCGGCGACCTGCGCCGGCGTCCGGATCTGGTCGCTCTACGTCCCCAACGGCCGCAAGCCCGACGACCCCCACTACGTCTACAAGCTCGACTGGCTGGCCCGGCTCCGCGAGGCCGCCGGGTCGTGGCTGGGCTCGGAGACGGCGCTGGTCGGCGACTGGAACGTCTGCCCCACCGACGAGGACGTCTTCGACCCGCAGCAGTTCCGCAACTCCACCCACGTCACGCCGCCCGAGCGGGCGGCGTTCCAGGCCTTCCTCGACGACGGCTACGCCGACGTCGTCCGGCCGCACTGCCCGGGGCCGGACGTCTACACCTACTGGGACTACTACCGGCAGCGGTTCGAGCGCAACCGGGGCCTGCGCATCGACTTCGTGCTCGGCTCGCCGTCGTTCGCCGCCCGGGTGACCGGTGCGTTCATCGACCGCGACGAGCGGGACCCGGCGCAGGGCACGGGCTCGCCGTCGGACCACGCGCCGGTGATCGTCGACCTCAACTGACCACCTACCCCTAGCCTCACTGCATGGAGCGGCTCGCGGCATGGTCGGTGCACGCCTTCACCGCGACCGGCTCGGTGCTCGCGTTGCTGATGGTGCACTTCGCCTACCAGGGCGAGGTGCGCACGGTCCTGTGGCTGTTCCTGGCCGCGATGGTGGTGGACGGCACTGACGGGATGCTCGCGCGGCGGTTCCGGGTCAAGGAGGTCGTGCCGCAGCTCGACGGCGCCCTACTGGACAACATCGTCGACTACCTGACCTACGCGTTCGCGCCCATGGTGCTGCTCTGGGAGGCCGGCTACCTGCCCGACGGCGCCTGGGGCGGCGTCGTCGCGGCCATCCCGCTGGTGGCCTCCTGCTACCAGTTCACCCGCACCGACGCGAAGACCGAGGACCACTTCTTCCTGGGCTTCCCGTCGTACTGGAACGTGGTCGCGTTCTACGTCATCGTCTTCGAGCTCGGCACGGTCGCGACCACGTCGGTGCTGCTCGCCCTGACGGTGCTCATCTTCGTGCCGGTCAAGTACGTCTACCCCTCGCGCACCGAGACGCTCTGGTACACCAACATGGCGCTGGCGACGGCGTTCCTGGTGCTGTTCGGCGCCATCACCTCGCAGTTGCCGGACGTGCCGATCGTGCTCACCGGACTGTCGCTCGGCTACCTGGCCTACTACGTGGCGATCAGCCTGTGGCTGACGCTGCGCCGTACTGGCGCCCGCGCAGCGGCATGACCGGATGGATCCGGCTCCCCGTCGGTTCATCAAGGGATCCAGACGAACCTGCAGTTCCCATGCCGAGTTCACCTCAGGGAGTGCGGGTTGAGCGACATCCCTTGATGAAACTGCGGCGACCTCAACTCGGCATGACCGCACGACTCGCGGCGAGCCGGATGTCTGCTCATCCCGAGAATTGGGGGTCCTGCGCGCCGGGTCAGCCTCGAGGCTGAAGGCCGCTCCAACGACGCACGCGAGGATACGGGGATGGGTTTCATCACGGTCGGCCTGTTCACCATCGCCGTCGGGATGATGCTGGTCGATGTCAGGGACAGCCCCGCGACCTGGGACCCCTGGGACGTCTTCTCGTTGCTGTTGATGATCGCCGGGGTGGTCGCAGTCCTGATCGGCATGGTGGTCCATGTCGTCGCCGTCAATCGTGGCGCCCCGGCAAGGCCGGGTTGGCGCGCGCGAACTCGACCGCGAGCTCAAGGATGCGCCGCTCCGCCGCATCGGCGGCCCGACGCTCCTCGCGGACTTCCGCCAAGAGGTCCCGACTCCGCGGAGCGGAGTCGGGGAGGGAGTCGGCCAGGAGTGTCATCGTGGGTGAGTAACTATACGAACATATGATCGAAAATAGGACCTTGCTCGACAATGTGGACGGGAATCCAGTGGCGGCCGCAGGCGTTGGGCCGTCACCATGATCTGCATGTTCGCTGCTCCCCTCGCGGCCTCGTCGCTGCTGACCGGGCTCTGCCTTTCTCTGGGCCCGTCAGCCGCTGTCGCGCGGGTTCTCGACGCGCGAACCTGACCCTTCCTCGTGAGTCCCCGGACCGCACCGGGGAAGGGTCGTCAGACCCGATGCGGTCCGCACCAGCTCACACACAGGAAGCAGAAGCACAGCCATGGCCAAGCGCCAGTTCGTCCGCACCAAGCCCCACCTCAACATCGGGACCATGGGTCACGTCGACCACGGGAAGACGACCCTGACCGCCGCGATCACCAAGGTGCTCGCCGACGCCGACCCCACCGCCAACGAGTTCGTGGCGTTCGACGGCATCGACCGCGCACCCGAGGAGGTCCAGCGCGGGATCACGATCAACATCGCGCACGTGGAGTACGAGACGGCCACCCGTCACTACGCCCACGTCGACATGCCCGGCCACGCCGACTACGTGAAGAACATGATCACCGGCGCGGCCCAGGTCGACGCCGCGATCCTCGTGGTCTCCGCGCAGGACGGCGCGATGCCGCAGACGCGGGAGCACGTGCTGCTCGCCCGCCGGGTCGGCGTGCCCTACCTCGTGGTCGCCATGAACAAGGCGGACACCGTCGAGGACGACGAGCTGCTCGACCTGGTCGAGCTCGAGGTCCGGGAGCTGCTCTCCGAGTACGGCTTCCCGGGCGACGAGGTGCCGGTCGTCCGCGTCTCCGCGCTAGGCGCCCTCTCCGGCGACCCGCGGTGGACGCAGTCGGTGCTGGACCTGCTCGCCGCGGTCGACGACTACGTGCCGCTGCCCGAGCGCGCCTTCGGCGACCCGTTCCTGATGCCCATCGAGAACGTGCTCACCATCAGCGGTCGCGGCACCGTCGTGACCGGTGCAGTCGAGCGCGGGGTGCTCGCGGTGGGTGAGTCGGTCGAGGTGGTCGGGCTCGGAGAGACGGTCGCCTCGGTCGCCATCGGCATGGAGTCGTTCGGCAAGACGCTGGACGCCGTCCAGGCCGGCGACAACGCGGCGGTCCTGCTGCGCGGCGTACGCCGTGAGGACGTCCGTCGCGGCCAGGTGCTGGTCGTGCCTGGCTCGGTCACCCCGCACGCCAGGTTCACCGCGAACCTGCACGCGCTCACCGCGGCCGAGGGTGGACGGCACACGCCGTTCGCCTCGGACTACCAGCCGCAGTTCTACTTCCGCACCACCGACGTGTCGGGGGCGCTCGACCTCGGTGAGGTCGAGCTCGTCTTCCCGGGCGACTCGGTGGAGGTGACGGTCGAGCTGGGCAAGGCGGTGGCGATGGAGCCCGGCCTGGGCTTCGCCGTCCGCGAGGGCAACCGCACCGTCGCCGCGGGCGCGGTGACCGCCGTCCTCGACTGAGGGCGGAGACACAGACCCGCTACCTGGGGAAGGGACGCCCCGCGACCTGGTCAGTCGCGGGGCCGTCCCAGCTCCACGCTCAGCGCAGAGCCAGACAGCCCGACGTGACCGGCGCCCACTCGAGCGCGGCGTCCTCGGCGATCCGGGCGTCGAGGCCGGCGGCGACGTCGGCCGGCCAGGGCTCGGACCCGCGCGGGTCGAGCCGGACGCACAGGATGATCTCCTCGAACACGGTGGCCAGCCTCTGGTTGGTGTCGTCGAGGACGAAGACGAGGGCGTGCGCGGCCCGCTCGGAGCGGCCGAGGAGCCGCACCCGGACCGACATCCGGTCGCCGGTGCGCAGCTCGTGGAGGTAGGTCAGGTGGTGCTCGGCGGACAGGCACGCCAGTCCTGCCTTGGCCGGCCAGTTGTGCGGGATGCCCACGCTGATCAGCGACTCGTCCAGGCCTTCGCTGCCGATGCCGAGGTAGTGGCGGACGTTGAGCTGTCCGGTGTGGTCCTCGAAGGCGACGGGGACGGGCTGGACGGCGTACGCCGGTTGGGCGACGAGCTGCTCGTAGCTGGGGTGGTCGGGCATGCGGCCGACCCTAGGGGTTGCACCTAGGCTCTCCCCTCGTGGCTCTCACGATCGGCATCGTCGGACTTCCCAACGCGGGGAAGTCGACGCTCTTCAACGCCCTCACCAAGAACGACGTGCTCGCGGCCAACTACCCGTTCGCCACGATCGAGCCGAACGTCGGCGTGGTCGGCGTCCCCGACGACCGGCTGCCACGGCTGGCCGAGGTCTTCGGGTCGGCGAAAGTGCTGCCCGCGACGGTCGAGTTCGTCGACATCGCCGGGATCGTCAAGGGCGCGTCGGAGGGGGAGGGCCTGGGCAACAAGTTCCTCTCCCACATCCGGGAGTCGGCCGCGATCTGCCAGGTCACCCGGGTCTTCCGCGACGCGGACGTCACCCACGTCGACGGGGAGGTCAACCCCGCCAACGACATCGAGACCATTCAGACCGAGCTGATCCTGGCCGACCTGCAGACACTGGAGAAGGCGATCCCGCGGCTGGAGAAGGAGGCCAAGGGCAACAAGTCCCTGGTGCCGGCGGTCGAGGCGGCCAAGGCAGCGCAGGCGGCGCTCGACGGCGGTACGCCGGTCATCGCCACCGACATCGACCGCTCGCTGATCCGGGAGCTGTCCCTGCTCACCGCCAAGCCGTTCATCTACGTCTTCAACTGCGACGCCGACGAGCTCGCCGACGAGGAGCTCAAGGCGCGGATGCAGGCGCTCGTGGCCCCCGCCGAGGCGATCTTCCTCGACGCGAAGTTCGAGTCCGAGCTCGTCGAGCTCGGCGACGACGACGAGGCCCGCGCGATGCTCGCCGAGATGGGCGTCGACGAGCCCGGCCTCGACGTGCTCGCCCGGGTCGGCTTCGACACCCTCGGCCTGCAGACCTACCTGACCGCCGGCCCCAAGGAGACGCGGGCCTGGACGATCAGGAAGGGCGCCACCGCCCCCGAAGCCGCCGGCGTCATCCACACCGACTTCCAGCGCGGCTTCATCAAGGCCGAGGTCGTCTCCTTCGACGACCTGATGGCGCTCGGGTCCATGCAGAAGGCCAAGGAGGCCGGCAGGGTCCGCATGGAGGGCAAGGACTACGTGATGGCCGACGGCGATGTGGTGGAGTTCCGCTTCAACGTGTGATCCGCCCAGTCCGCAAGAACTTCACCGAGATGGGCTCGGGCAACCCCACGAGCACAGCACGAGGCCAGGGTCAGCGGTGCTGACCCGGGCGTCGTGCTGACAGCGCGTCACTACTCGTAGACGTTGAACTCCGTGACGGACCACCAGTTGCCGGCGCTACCGGTATTGACCACCTTGACGTAGCGGGAGGTCTGCGTGGGGAATGACGCCGTCTGGACCGGCTGACCATCCGCCTCGATCGACGCGACCTTCGTCCAGTCGACTCCGTTCTCGGACACGTAGACGTCCGCGCTGCGCGCGTAGTCGTCCGCGTTCGGGCCGGAGTCGAGTTCGACCCTGCTGAACGTCTGCGCCGCACCCATGTCGATCTGGAACCACATACCGGCGTACTGGCTCGTCCCGGAGCTGTACCGCGAGATGGCATCGCCATCCAGCATGTGCACGAGCGCGTCGTCGGGCCACGGACTCTCGTCCGACGCCGTGGCCGACCAGCCGTCCCGGGTCAGCGGATCCTCCTGATCCGGGTCGTAGTAGACGTTGAACTCCGTGATGGACCACCAGTTGCCGGCGCTGCCGGTGTTGACGACCTTGATGTAGCGGGCCGTCTGGGTGGCGAAGGTGGCCACCTGGGTCGGTTGGCCGGGCCCGGCGATCGAAGCGACCTGGGTCCACGCGGTCCCGTCCGAGGAAACGTAGATGTCGGCGCTGCGCGCGTAGTCATCGGTGCTGCTGCCGGGATCCAGCTCGACCTTGTTGAAGGTCTTCTCCGCGCCCATGTCCACCTGGACCCACATCCCGTCGTACTGGCCGGTGCCGGAGGTGTACCGCGAGCTGGTGTCGCCGTCGAGCATGTGCACAAGGGCGTCGTTGGGCCACGGACTCTCGTCCGACGCCGTAGCCGACCAGCCGTCCCGGGCCAGCGGAGCCTCCGGGTCCGGTTCAGGATCCGGCTCGGTGTTGTTGTAGACGCCGAACTCTGCGATCGACCACCAGTTGCCGGCGTTGCGCGTGTTGACCACCTTGATGTAGCGCGCGGTCTGCTCTGGGAACGATGCCAGCTGGACCGGTTGACCGCTCGCCAGCACAGAGGTGACCTTGGTCCACGCCTGACCGTCGGACGACACATAGATGTCGGCGCTCCGGGCAGTGTCGCCGAAGCTGCTGCCGGCGTCCAGGACGACGCGGTTGAAGGTCTGCGGCTGGCCCATGTCGACCTGGAGCGACATCCCGTCGTACTGGCCCGTGCCCGAGGCGTACCTGGTGTCGATGTCGCCGTCCAGCACGTGCTCCACCACGTCGGCGGGCCATGGGCTCACGTCCGAGGCAGTCGCGGTCCAGCCATCCCGATCGAGCGGCGTCCCCAGACCCCTGAGGGTGAAGGGAGCCCCACCTGCGGGTTCTCCGCCGGAACCGTTCACGGACACCTGGTACTTCCCGGAGGGGAGCCCTCTCGGGACGATGGCGATGATCCTCGTGTCCGACCAGCTCTCGATCCGGGCGGGGACCGCACCGAAGAAGACGGTGCCCCAGTCCTGGGTCTCGCCGAAGTGAGCACCGGTGATCGTGAGCCGGTAGCCAGGCAGGCCGCGACTCGGCGCCAGGGTGCCGAAGGCCGGCACCGCAGACTCCGGACGCTCGTGCGTCGTGAACATTGCCGAGGTCCCGGGAGGAAGGGAGTAGCTGTACGAGCCGTCCGCAGAGACGCGGAAGCTCTGCTCGCTGCGGCTGCCGTTGTAGACGACGCTCACCTTCGCGCCGTCGGGGCTGGTCCAGCCCTTCAGCTGCAGCGGTTTGGACACCTTGGTCGGAGACGCGAACGAGCTGCTCGCAGAGTCGACCCCGTAGACCTTCACCTCGCCGACGGACCAGTGGAAGTGGAACGAGTCGTCGGTGCTGACGATGCGGATGTACCGCGCCGTCTGGGGCTCGAGCGCGATCGACACGCTGCCGAACGGGCCTCTGCCGCGAGCCACGGCCGTGCCCCAGTCCTCGCCGTCCTCCGAGACGTAGACCTGGTAGTCGGCGATCGCCTCGAAGGCGTCCTCCTCGGAGTTGTCGAGGACGATCTTGGTGACCGTCGTCGAAGCGCCGAGGTCGACCTGGAAGTGGTCGCCGTTCTTCGCGCGGATCCCGGTGCGCCACTTCGTGTGGACGTCGCCGTCGATCGCGTTCGCCGCCTCGTCTCCCTCCGAGCTGGCGGATGCCTCGATCGTCCATCCGGATCGGTCGAGCTCGGCTCCCGGGGGCGTGATCGACGCGCCGACCGGCAGGGAGTACGTGAGCAGGCCGTCACCGTTCACGACGGTGTTCTGGATGGGCAGCAGGTCGGGGTCGTAGGTGATCGTCACCTCGTCCTTCGACTTGGTGCCGCGGCCCTTCGCCGTGGCCGCGTCGAAGACGAAGTCGTGGTTGGAGTCGACCACGTTCGGCGCAGCGGACTTCCTGCCCTTCTGCGTAGGGCCGGAGTAGGTGAACGTGACTGCGTTCCCGGCCTCGAGGGTGTAGTCGAAGGACTGCGTCCCATCGGCGACGCTGATCGCCTGCGACTCGTCGGAGTCGTTGTAGGCCAGCATGACCTTCGACCCGTCGGGGTTCTGGAACGCGACGTTCTCGACGCTGCCGGCGCCGAAGCTGTTCGAGTAGATGCGGTGAGCGCCGGGCTCGACGAACTTGCTCGCGTGCGCCAGCGCGTAGTACTCGCTGTTGTAGGAGACCGAGCCGGTCTCGGGGTCGGCGGCCACGAGTCCGCGATTGAGCGGGATGCCGCTGAGCGGCCCACCCTCGGGGTCGAGGGCGATGTTCCACAGCATGACGCCGTTGCCCCAGTTGCGCATGTTGTCGATCACCCAGGTGTTGAAGGCGTCGTGGAACGCCACCTCCGTGTTGGCCTGGTAGGTCCCTCCGGTGGCTTCGGTGAGGTAGTTCCTCTTGGCCGGGTAGTCGTTGTGCGCGAACGTCTGGTAGATCGGGCTGCCGCTGTAGATGTGCCAGGCCGCCCCGACGGCGTAGTCGGCGCTGGCGGGATCGTTGTAGACGGCCTCCGGATACGACGGCACGTCCCAGTTGTGGTCCCACGAGAGGATCTCGGTGGAGATGTCGTTGGCGGCGAAGGCGTCACCCATCTCCTTGATCACGCGGGCCTGCTGCGAAGGCGTCATCTCCATGCCGGGCCAGCTGGGAGCAGCCTGCGGCTCGTTCTGCGGAGTGACGTAGTGAATGGGCAGACCGGCCTCGCCGTAGGCCTGGATGAACTTCACGAAGTACTGGGCGAGCACCGGCTCGTACTCGGTCTTGAGGCTTCCGCCGACCAGGTCGTCGGAGGTCTTCATCCAGCCCGGCGGGCTCCACGGGGTGGCGGTGACCTTGATCCCCGGATTGAGGGCGAGCGCCTGCTGCAGCTGCGGGATGATGTAGGCCTCGTCGTGTGCGACCGAGAAGTTCGAGAGGGTCGGGTCGGTCTCCCCCTTCGGCAGGTCGTCGTAGGAGTAGAACTCCGACGCCGTGAAGTCGGTCGCGCCCATCGGCACCCGGATCATGTTGAGGCCCGCCCCGTCGACGGGATCGAACAGGTTCTTCATCAGCTCGTCGCGCGACTCGGCCGGCAGCTCGTTCATCACCCAGGCCGACGAGTCGGTCAGCGCGGCCCCGAAGCCCGTGATCTCCTGGTACCTGACACTGTCGTCGACCTTGATCGTCAGCGGGTTGGTCGCCTGCTTGGTCTGGAACGACACGTCGTTCTGGCGCTCGACCCACGTGTCGGTGGACACGTCGCTCAGCCACACCTGCACGGCGGTGCCATGCGTCGGCGGTGGCGCTGCCTGCGCCATGGTCTGCAGACCCGGCAGCACAGCAACGCTGACACTCGTGACCAGCATCGTCAGGCTTCTCAACTTGCGCATGCGTTCCTCCGAAGGAGCTCGTGTGAAAGGGATGTCGCCGGGGAGCACCGCTGTCGGGGCGCAGCGCGACGAAGGCCGCTGTCGACCCGCGGCCCTCCTCGGCCGCGGCAGCGCGCCATGGCCCACCTGAGCGAGCGCCTGGCTGCCGGTCGCAGGTCGTGCGGCACAGAGGCAGCAACATTCACTAATGCGGGTTAGTTAGTGACGCTAGCCACACTTCGTGCTTGCGGTCAAGGGGTCGTCCGGTGCGACGGCGCGCGTGCTCCGGCTCAGGATGGGGCGCGTCTCCGGGCCGGAGCAGCCGTGGAGTCTCGGATGACGAGGGGGCAGTGCACGAGCGTGCGGCCGTTCCGAGTCGCTGGTCCGCCGGCGGCAAGCTGCTCTGCCGCCAGGCGTCCCATTACGTCGTACGGCAGCCGCATGGTGCTCAGGGCTGGGCGGATCTCGGCGGCGAGCTGGAACTGGTCGTCGTAGCCCATCACCGAGACGTCGTCAGGAACCCGGATGCCCGCCTCGAACAGGGCGAGAAGGGCGCCCACGGCCATCCGGTCGTTGCCGCACATGATCGCGGTGGGCAGATGGTCGCGCTTCAGGAGTGTCCGCACGAGCTCGTAGCCGGAGTCCGCGTGGTAGTTGCCAGGGAGCACGACGTGCTCGGAGGGGTTCAACCCCGCCCCGCGCAGGGCATCGCGAAAACCGCGGAGCCTGGCCTTCGTGGCCCACTGACTGGGCTTCCCGGTCAGGTAGGCGATGTCCCGGTGCCCGAGATCGAGCAGTGCCTGGGTGGCCTCCCGCCCGCCGCGCACCTCGTCAGGCAGGATCGCGGGTGCGGGGTCGTGGGCGGCGAAACAGTTCAGCAGGACGACCGGGACACGGCGGGCGGCTTCGGGGAGCAGCACGGACCGGGTGCCGACCGCGGCGAAGATCAGGGCGTCGGCCTGACGGTCGAGCAGGTCGCCGATCAGCTGTGCCGCCAGCTGGTTCGAGCCACCGGTGCTGACCAGGAGCAGCAGGTTGCCCTGGCGGACACATGCTTCGTGCGCCCCCTTGATGGCCGAGGCCGCAAACTCGCCGAAGTCGACGTCGTGACTGACGAAGCCGATGGTCTCCGTGCGCCCCCGGCTCAGCCCTTGTGCCGCACGGTTGGGGCGGTAGTCGAGCTCGGCAACCGCATGCAGGACCCGTTGCCGGGTCTCGGCGCTGATCGTCTGCCCGGCGGTCTGGTTCAGCACGAAGGAGACGGTTGCCGGCGAGACGCCCGCAAGGCGTGCCACGTCGACCCGGCGTGGTCTGCTCCCCGGCGTTCGGTGACCTTCGCGCGCTGGCACGCCGCAAGAGTACGAGTCGGCCACGCTCGAGGAGCCGGCACTGGCGTGGGCGGCGGGACCCGTGCCGGTGCGGACGATCAGGCGCGCCGCGGCTCGGCGACCGAGTCCCGTCGGATCAGCTCACCGGCGATCCGTGTGACGGCCCCGCCTGTGGACGGCAGGGCCTCCAGCACATCCCGCTCGTCGAGCAGGAGCTGGATGGCGAGCTGTCCCATCTCCCGATGCGGAAGCCGCACGGTGGTCAGCGGCGGATCGAGCTCGGAGGCGATGTACTCCTGGTCGTCGAACCCGACGATGGACAGATCGTCCGGGACGCGGAGGCCGCGGGTGCGCGCCGCGCGGTAGGCACCCATGGCGATGCGGTCGTTGTAGCAGAAGACCGCTGTCGGGCGCTGGCGGGCGGGCAGGTCGATCAGGTCGGAGAGGACCAGCCCGCCGCGGACGAACGGCGTCGTCTCCAGGTGCAGCTTCGGCTCGTAGTCCAGTCCGTGCTCGGCAAGCGCCGCCCGGAAGCCGTCGAGCCGCAGCTGGGACGCCGGCGGGTGCTGGTGGTCGTCCAGGAAGGCGATCCGTCGATGACCGGCGGTGATGAGCTCGTTGACGACCTCGTAGGCCCCCTGTCGGTCATCCGGGACGATGGAGCGGTGCCGGCCGCCGCTCGCCTCGCAGTTGAGGAAGATC
This sequence comes from Nocardioides dilutus, assembly GCF_054779555.1. Classification (NCBI taxonomy): domain Bacteria; kingdom Bacillati; phylum Actinomycetota; class Actinomycetes; order Propionibacteriales; family Nocardioidaceae; genus Nocardioides; species Nocardioides dilutus. Next base: position 404,810 of record NZ_BAAGYA010000002.1, read on the forward strand.
GCGCTGGCGGGCAGGCCGACAGGCGGGTCCACGACGCGGTGGTACATGCAGCCGTAGACGATGTGCCCCACCTGCTGCTGGGCGAGCAGATCGATCGCCTGCTCCTGGATCGCCAGCGGCGCGTTCGGACCCAGGTTGACGACGAAGAGCAGGTAGCCGTGCCGGGCCGCCTCATCCTGCGCGGCGGCGAGCATCGCCACGGCGAACGGCGTCGTCGTCACCTCGTCGGAGATGAAGCCGATCGTGCGCGTCTGCTGGGTCCGCAGGCTGCGGGCGAGGATGTTGGGGCGGTAGCCCAGGTCCTCGGCCACCTGCTGGACGCGACGCCTAGTGGCGTCGGGGACGCGGACGCCGTCCCGGCGGCCGTTCAGGACGACCGACACGGTGGTGACGGAGACCCCCGCGGTGTGGGCAACGTCCTTGAGCGTCGGCCGACGGGTCGTCGCCAAGCCCTTCACCTCCCGGAAACCACGTCGCCCGGGTCGAGGCCGGCTGGATGGTTCATCATCGCGGCGGCGCGAGCTCGGGCACGAATCGAAAACAGCTCTTGACCTAGATGTAACGATACTTCATAGTCTGCGGAAACGTTTCTTCATCAGCTGCACGGTTGCCGACGGAGGCAAGTGGCTGGGCGTGAGGCCGGAAGGCAAGAAGGAGTCGACATGAAACGGTTCGGGATCGGGCGGCGCGGGGCGGCCGTGCTTGCAGGTGTCGTGACCGCGGGGGTCGCGCTGTCCGCGTGTGGCACCGCGTCGTCCGAGAGCGGTGGCAGCGCGGGCGAGCTGACGCTGTGGACGCACAACGCCGGGAACCCGGCAGAGCTCGAGGTGATCGAGCACATCGTCGCGGACTACAACGCGAGCCAGAGCGACTACGAGGTCAAGATCGAGGCGTTCCCTCAGGAGTCCTACAACGATGCCGTCGTCGCCGCGGCCACCGCCAAGAAGCTGCCCTGCATCCTCGACACGGACGCGCCGACGGTGCCGAACTGGGCCTATGCGGGCTACCTCGCGCCGCTCGAGCTGCCGCAGGACCTGGTCGCCAAGCAGCTCGAGAGCACGCTGGGGGAGTACCAGGGCGAGCTGTACTCGGTCGGCCTCTACGACGCCGCGCTCGGACTCTTCGCGCACAAGTCGGCTCTGGAGGAGGCAGGCGTCCGGATCGCCACGGTCGACGACCCGTGGACGGCGGAGGAGTTCGCTGACGCACTGGCGAAGGTCAAGGCCGGAGGCAAGTACGAGTACGCCTTCGACCTCGGCACCGGTGACCCCGGTACCGAGTGGTGGACCTACGGCTACTCGCCCTTCCTGCAGAGCTTCGGCGGCGACCTCATCGATCGCGACACGTTCAAGACCGCGGATGGCGTGCTCAACGGCGACGCGGCGCTGGCGTGGGCGAACTGGTTCCAGAGCCTCGTCAAGGACGGGTACGCACCGGCCAAGTCGGGATCCGACGCCTTCGCCGACTTCGTCAACGGCAAGTCGGCCATGGTGTGGTCGGGCATCTGGAACTCCGGCAACCTGTCCAAGCTCGGGGACGACGGCATCGTGATGCCCCCGCCGGACTTCGGCAACGGCCCGAAGATCGGCGGTGGCTCCTGGCAGTGGGCCGTGAGCTCGACGTGTGGCGAGAAGGAGGCGGCGATGGACTACCTCGAGTTCTCCCTGGACAAGAAGTACCTCGCTGAGATCGTCGAGAAGCAGAACAACGTGCCGGCCACCGAGGAAGCCGCGGCGATGGTCGACGGCTGGGAGCCCGGCGGAGCCAAGAGGTTCTTCCTCGACGAGTCCGCCAAGTACGCCATGATCCGGCCGCCGACGCCCGGCTACCCGTTCCTCACGACGACGTTCGCCAAGGCCGCTCAGGACATCATTGCGGGCGGTGACCCGAAGCAGATCCTCGACCAGGCTGTCGCGGACATCGACGCCGATCTCAAGGCGAACAACTACTACGGCTACTAGGCGCAGCCTCCGCGCCACAGCCGTGGCGTCACGGGGCGCGGGCCCGCTCCCATGGGCCCGCGCCCCGCTCGATGAGCCTTCCGGCGTCGTCCCCCCGCGCAGCCAAGGAGATCCACCGCCGTGACCCAGCAGGCAGCAGTCCCAGCCTCAGCACACATCGATCCGAGCGCGAGCCGTGGCGGCCGCCCCCTCACCCACCGGGCGGAGGCGCGTGCCGCCGGTGTGTTCGTCACCCCGGCGGTCGCGTTGCTCGTCGTGTTCTTCTTCGTGCCGGTCGTGCTGTGCTTCGTGCTCTCGTTCACGAATGCGCGGCTGATCTCGCCGCAGGGTCCGCAGTTCGTCGGGCTGGACAACTTCACCCGGCTCTTCTCGGACCCGGTGTTCTGGAAGTCGCTGCGGAACACCCTCTACTTCGGCGTCGTCGTGGTGCCGCTCCAGTCCGGGTTCGCCTTGGTGCTCGCGCTGCTCATCAACGCCCGCATCCGTGGCACCAACGCCTACCGAACCGTCTTCTTCATCCCGGTCGTGACCTCGATCGTCGTGGTCTCGATCCTGTGGACGTTCATGTACCAGCGGGATGGCCTGGTCAACCACCTCCTCCAAACCGTGTCGTTCAACCTCATCCAGGGCACGGACTGGCTGAACAACCCCTCGACGGCGATGCCCGCCATCATCGTGATGTCGATCTGGCAGGCGGTCGGCTTCCACATGGTCATCTGGCTGGCCGGGCTGCAGACGGTCCCCGGCGAGCTCTACGAAGCAGCAGAGCTCGACGGCGCCGGCTCCTGGCAGCGGTTCCGCTATGTCACCTGGCCAGGACTGCGCGCCACTCGCACCTTCATCCTCGTGACGATCACCATTGCGGCGCTGAGCCTTTTCGCCCAGATCAAGATCATGACCAACGGCGGGCCCCTGGACTCGACCTCGACGGTGGTGTTCCAGGCCGTCCGCGCCGGCTACGGGCAGCAGCAGACCGCCTACGCGTCCGCGATCTCGCTCGTCTTCTTCGTCCTCGTGCTGACGATCTCGCTCCTACAGCGCTTCCTCACTCGCGAGAGGGACTGATCCATTGGCCACCATTACGACCAGTCGGGCAGGCGTGCGCCGCGCGGCCGGCGGGCGATCCCGCAGGCGACGTGACTGGACATCGGGCACCGTCGCCGGCCACATCGGCCGTGCCGTGCTCGCGGTGTTCTTCCTGTTCCCGATCGTGTTCATGTTCGTCTCGTCCCTGAAGCCCGACGACCAGATCTTCTCCGATCTGAGCTCGCCCCGGGCCTTCCTGCCCGTGGGCGACATCTCGCTGCACAACTACGGGGAGGTCTTCGACACCGTTCCGGCTTGGCGGTTCCTCGCGAACTCCATCGTCGTCTCGCTGGTCACAGTCGTGCTAGGGATCCTGGTCAACAGCCTGGCCGCCTTCGGCTTGTCCCGGATGCAGTGGCGGGGGCGGAACCTCGTCCTCGCCGCCATCATCGCCACGCTCGTGGTCCCGTTCGAGACGTTCGCGCTACCCCTCCTGTGGTGGGTGAACAAGCTGCCATGGCTGGTGGTGCAGGACGGCCGGCTCCTGTGGTCGTTCGGCTGGCTCGACAGCTACCAGGTGCAGATCATCCCGTTCATCGCGAACGCGTTCTCGATCTACCTCTACTACTCGTACTTCTCGACGATCCCCAGAGAGCTGGACGAGGCCGCCCGCGTCGACGGGGCAGGCTGGTTCCGCATCTATCGGAGCATCATCATGCCGCTGTCCGGGCCGGCCACGGCGACGGTCGCCATCCTCACCTTCCTCCCGGCATGGAACCAGTTCCTCTGGCCGCTCATGGCGGTGCAGTCGGAGGACCTGCGTCCAGTGATGGTCGGAGTCCAGTACTTCTTCCAGCTCAATGTCGCGTGGGGCGCGATGATGGCCTACGCGACCTTGATCACGATCCCCGTTCTCGTGCTCTTCCTCTCCTTCCAGCGTGCGTTCATCGGGAGCATCGCGTCGAGCGGGGTCAAGGGGTGAGCACACCTGCCCGTGTCAGTAGCTCGTTCCGGCCAGCGGTCCACTTCACGGCAGCCGACGGATGGATCAACGACCCGCTCGGGGTCACTTGGCGGGACGACCGGTACGAGCTCTTCTACCAGGCGCTCCCCGGCGCAGCCGCATGGAACCCACGCTGCCGATGGGGACACGCGACGAGCCCGGACCTGCTGACCTGGACCCATCACCCGAACGCCCTCGAACCCGGCGATGACGAGCTCGGCTGCTGGTCCGGCGGGCTCGTCGTCCCCGAGCCGGCTTTGGCCCGATCGGCCGTCATCTTCTACACCTCCGTCGACGAGCCCGACATCGACCTCGGCGCCGTCCGGATCGCGCGCCCCGCGGATGATGCCTGGCAGCAGTGGGACAAGGGCGACGTCGTTGTCAGCCCGCCGCCGGGCGAGGACCTGCGCGTGTTCCGAGACCCGGTCGTGCTGCGGGACGGCGATCGATGGCGCATGCTCGTGGGGGCCGGCTACCGGGACGGGACTCCAGCCGTGCTCACCTTCGTGTCCGCCGACCTGGAGAACTGGGACTACGACGGCGTGCTGGCTAGCACCCGGACGTCGCCGACCGGCCCGCTGCCGTCGGGCGAGGCATGGGAGTGTCCACAGCTGCTGCGGGTGGGCGACCGCCACGTCGTCGTCGTCTCGACCTGGCACGACGGCTCGACACACGACGTACTCGCGGGAGTGGGCACCTTCGAGGATGGTCGAATGCAGGTCGACCGATGGCAGCGACTGACGCACGGGACCGGGCACTATGCCGCGACGGGGTTCGCCGATGCTGACGGCGAGCCGTGCCTGCTCTTCTGGATCCGTGAGGTCGCCGACGTCGACGGCAGCTGGACCGGCGCACTGAGCCTTCCCTACCGGCTGAGTCTCGATGCCGCCATGGCCGGAGTCGTGCGACTGACACCGCACCCGGTCGTGCCCGCACCGGGCGCGTACGACCGGGAGACCGGCGTGCAGCACCTGCTGCTCGACGAGGGCGGCACTGTCCACCTGCCTGCGACCCACCACACGTCTGGGTCCGTCGATGTCCGGTACGAGCGGGGAACCGTGAGCGTCACGTCGAACGGGACTCAGACGGTCGTCACCGACGTTCCGGGCCCGGTGCACGTGGTCGTCGACGGTCCCGTCATCGAGGTGTGCACGGGGACGGCGCTCGTCGGTCTCGGAACCAGTGGCTGCTGACGGATCTCGATCCCCGTGCAAACCGTCGACAAGCGAGGCCATGCTTCGCAGTCCGCAAACAGTCCGCCAGAAGCCCAGCCGAGATCGGCCGCCATCAACGACGCTCACAGGGTCGGCGAACGCGTTTGCGCAGGTCAGACGTCACTCAGAGAACGACCAACGATGCTCAGCGGCAGCACGTTCACGGCGGCGACGTTCCGCTTCAACGTCTGAGTGACCGCGTGCACCCCTGGGCGTCGACGAGGTCGGGCTCATGATCGGGACGGAGGTCACGCGGCCCGGTTACCCGTGCCTCTGGTTGCCACCTCCCGGCCTCCGGACAATGAAACTGGAGTGCCGGCTGCGAAAGGAGGTGGCGACGATGACGGCACTGATGACCTCCACCTACGAAGAGGCTCGAGCACGACTGCTGAGGAAGCGCAAGGTCCGCGGCGACCTGATGGCGTACGTGTTGATCAACGCGTTCCTCGTCGGGATCTGGGCCGTGGCCGGTTTCGGCTACTTCTGGCCGGGCTGGGTCCTCGCAGGATGGGGCGTGCTGCTTGCGCTGGACGTGTGGGACGCCTACCTCAGGCACGACGTGACTGAGGACGACATCCAGCGCGAGATCAACAAGACGCGGTGACGCGCCCTCGACATCGGTCGAACTCCAAGTTCGTCGGCGGCAGTGCCGTCGCGCCGCCGTCGGCGGAGGGGAGCAGGAAATGATGCGCATTCCTCCCAAGGACCTCATCGCCTCGTGCGCGGTCGGTGCAGCGGTCGCGCTCTACCTGATGTGGGTCGCTGACGTGACCCTGCCCGGCATGAGCACTCTGCGGGTCACCGCGCTGGTGATCCTCGTGCTCGGCTTCGTGGCCTCGGCCGTCGCAGTGGTGCCGAGCTTCGACCAGCTCCTCCACGGCAACAAGGGCTACCTGGCCGGCACCTCGGTGCTCGGGCTGGTGGCCCTGGTCGCCGGTGTGGTGACCCTGTGGTCGGCGAGTGACACGGCGCTGGGGCTCCTGATGGCTGCCCTGGCTGCGCTGTGGCTGATCTCCACGACTCACCACGTCATGCTGGCCAAGGAAGCACGGCAGGCCCCGCCTGGGGACTCGGGCTCGACGGCCCGCCAGACACACCGCCACGCACTGGTCAGGTGAGCACAGCAGCACGACGACACACTCGCTGACGGGTCTCGACGCCCCAGAACGGGCGTCGGGTCCCCGAGGCGGGTGCGTCGTCGTGTCAACGCCGGCCGAGTCGTTCGTGGGTCACGGACGACGGCTGAGGTCCCGCTCCAGGGTCTGGACGACCTCGACCTGACGCAGCAGGAACGCCCCGTCGTCCCGCCTCTTGCGGCGCAGCCAGGTCGTGACCTCGGTGTTGCACTTGCTCGCGTTGCACGGGCCGCAGGCCGGCACCACATTGGTCAGGGTGTAGCGACCGCCGCGTGAGATCGGCAGCATGCAGTCCTTCTGGAGCGCGGCTCCGTCGCCACCGCAGTAGGCGCAGCCGCCCCATGCCTCAATCAGCCCGAGCCACTGCTCCTCGGTGAGGTCGTGGTCGACCGCGGCCATCCGGCGCTTGCGGCGACGCGCGTACGTCGCCGCGCGGGTTCGGGAGGGCACGTTCGCACGCTAGTGGTCTTTGGGCCCTGAAACCGGGACCAAGGCCAGTGGGCGCCGCCCGTGAGGGGTGATGAGGTGGAGATGCGCCATCGAAGCGCACCCCTCGGAGAAGAGGTACGGGAATGAAGGTCCATCTCCACACCGACCAGAACATCGTCGTCGATGCCGAGCTCCAGGCGCGCATCGAGTCGAACGCCGCGGAGGAGCTGGCGAGGTTCGCGTCCAGGCTCAACCGCGTCGACCTGCACCTGACCCGTCAGAGCGCGGTCCGGCAGTCCGGCGCGCACGTACGCTGCCGGGCCGAGGCGCGCCCGTCGGGACTGTCACCGGTCGCCGTGACTCACGAGGCCTCCGACGCCAGGGCTGCCCTGGACGGCGCGGTCGCCGCACTCGGTTCGGTGCTGAGCCACACGCTCGCGCGGCTCGCGGACAAGGGAAAGCGGCAGTCGATCCGTCACGCGTGAGCCCGTGGCTCACCGCGCCGCTGGTCGGTCGAACCAGGACCGCCTCATGGAGAACACCCAGCGCCGGCGCGGATGCTCCGTGACCGACCAGAGCTGGTCGGTCGAGGGCCACCAGGTGATGTCCTCCGGACCCATCGGCGTGGCCCAACGGTGGCGTCGCCACGCGCCCGGCCTGCCGACGTAGACCGACCCCGGCACCCAGGGACCGGTCGAGGCGGTGACGTACCACGTGTCCTGCGCGATCGCGGCGCCCTGCATCCTGACCGCGCCCTCCTCGTCGAGGGTCAGCGGCCGGGCCGCGCCGTCGTCGCCGGCTGCCAGCACCAAGGACTCCGGGTCGAGGGAGTAGCGCGCGAGTCGCCGGGACTGGCGATGGTTGCCGTACTCGCCGACGACCAGCTGCATGGGCTCCGAGGCCCGGTCCAGGGACAGGAACGAGTAGCGCAGGCGTTCCAGGCCGTCGCCGGTCACGGCCCGGTAGGAGAACCGCACCGGGAGCACGTAGCGGTAGCCGTGCGTCGGCAGGCTCACCCCGTCCGGGACCCGCACCAGGTCGTCGAGGCGGCAGGTCATCACGCCGCGCGCGGTGGCGGCGACGTGGAGGTAGGGCCCCAGCCACACGATCCCCCCGGCGTGCACCCGCAGCGGCTCGAGCACCACGACACCGGCGACGACGGTGGGGACGACCAGGAGGACGTGCCGGTAGCGGCGGGTGTCGAGGTCGAGGAAGGTGACCCGGGCGCCCTGGCCATGCTTGGCATACCAGGACACCACCACCACCCTCCGACCGTGGACGTCCTCGGTGTCGGAGGAGTCCGCCGAGGTCGTCACGCCCTGGGGCCACCAGTCCGGGTCGCGGCGGTCGTCCGCGTCCCAGGTGTAGGCCCGGTGGACGGCTCGGCCGAGCAGCCGGCCGCCGAGGAAGGCACGGCGTGCCTGGCGGTTCAGGTCGTCGAGCAGCGGGGCCAGACCGGTGCGTCCGCCCGTCACAGCGGCCAACGCGTCGATCTCGTCGACGTTCTCGTCGGTGCGGGTCAGGTGGAACCCCACCGTCTCCGACATGCCGACCACCCTACGATCGAGGGGTGACCGAGACCCCCTCCCAGCGGCTGCTGCTGGTGCACGCCCACCCCGACGACGAGTCGATCGGCCAGGGCGCCACGATGGCCAAGTACGTCGCCGAGGGCCGCGGCGTGACCCTGGTGACCTGCACCGCCGGTGAGATGGGCGAGATCCTCGTCCCGGAGCTCGCCCACCTCGCTGCCGACCAGGAGGACGGGCTGGGGGAGCACCGCCGCGGCGAGATCGCCGATGCCCTCAAGGCCCTGGGGGTGACCGACCACCGCTGGCTCGGGGGCTTCCAGTGCTACCGCGACTCCGGCATGAAGTGGCACGAGGACGGTCACGCCGTCGCTGCCGACGAGGTGCACGACAACGCGTTCTGGCACGCCGACCTCACCGAGGCCGCCGACCACCTGGTGCCGATCATCCGCGAGGTCCGGCCGCAGGTGATGGTCACCTACGACGAGTTCGGCGGCTACGGCCACCCCGACCACATCCAGGCACACCGGGTCGCGACGTACGCCGCCCACCTGGCCGCCGTCCCGTCCTACCGCCGCGACCTCGGGGACCCCTGGGACATCGCCAAGATCTATTGGGGCGCGATGTCGGAGAGCCGGATGCGCGAGGGCCTGCGGCTCCTGCGCGAGGCCGGGGACACGACCTCGTTCGAGGGCATGGACCCCGACGGCCCGCTGCCGCCGTTCGTCACCTCCGACGACAACCTCGCCTGTGCCGTCGACGCGCAGGACTACGTCGAGCAGAAGATGGACGCGATGCGCGCCTACCCCACCCAGATCCAGACCGACGGCCCGTTCTTCGCGCTGTCCAACAACGTGGGCAGCGCCGCCTGGGGGATCGAGTTCTTCCGGATCGCCAAGGGGCGACAGGGAGAGGTCGGCGAGGACGGGCTCGAGACGGACCTCTTCGCCGGCATCCCGGCCTGAGCGCCGGTCGTCCGTGCGTGTCGTCAACCTGGTCCTCCTGCCGGTCCTGATGCTGGCGGTGGGGGCGGTCACCAGCGTCGCGGCCGTCGCGGTGCACCAGCGCTGGTGGAGTCTCGCGCTCGCCGTGGCGGCGGTCGGCGCGACCGTGCTGGCGCTGCCCCGCGGCTGGCGGACCCGGCTGCCGTTCGCCCTGGGCTTCGTGGCGGTGCTCGGGCTGGCCATGACCCCTCGCGGTGAGGGCGACTACCTGGTGCCGGGCAACGCGCGCGGCTACGTCCTGCTGGGTGTCGGCGTCGCGACGTTCCTCATCGCGGTCGCGACGCTGCCCCGCCCAGGACCACCACCTACCTAGGATGTGCAGGTGACCGGAGTGGCGGGAGACTCCACGGGCGAGCTCTCGCCCGTCCTCGGCGCGCCCACCGGGCCGGGGCAGCCGAAGAAGGAGCGCGAAGGCGGCCGGCTGGTGCTGGTCGTGATGCTGCTGCTCGGGCTCCTGCTGGCCGGCGGCTATGTCGCGGCGTACGCCGCCGCCGGCGACAAGGTCCCGCGCGGCACCACCGTGGCCGGCGTCGAGATCGGCGGGCTCACCCCGGCAGCGGCGGCCGAGGCCCTCGAGGCCGGGCTCGCCGAGCGGGTCACCGCCCCGGTCGTCGTGGCCGTCGGCGGCGACAGCCGCGAGGTGGCGCCCGAGGACCTGGGCCTCACGGTCGACTACCAGGCCTCGGTCAGCGCCGCCGGTGGCGGACGCAGCTGGGACCCGCAGCGGCTCTGGGACTACTTCACCGGTGGCGAGGAGCTCGACCCGGTCGTCTCGATCGACGAGAGCCGGCTGGCCGACGCGCTCGACGGTCTCGACAAGGAGTTCGGCAGCGAGCCCAAGAACGGCGCCATCTCCTTCAAGACCGGCCGCGCCATCGTCACCGAGCCCCAGGTGGGCGCGGAGCTCGACCGTGACCGCGCCGCCGACGCCATCCTCGGGGCGTGGCTCGCGCAGAGCGCGGAGGAGTCCGGAGAGCCGGCGTCGGTGGCCCTCGAGCTCACCACCATCGCCCCCGACATCGACTCCACGGACGTGCAGGAGGCGATGACGACCTTCGCCAACCCGGCGCTGTCCGGCCCGGTGACGCTCGTCTTCGGCGGCTCACCGGTCCAGCTGTCCCCTCAGGACTACGCACCCGCGCTGCGGCTCGAGCCGGTCGACGGCGAGCTGGTGCCGGGGCTGAAGAAGAAGCGGGTCATCGCGCTCGTCGACGCGGGGATCACCACCGAGGCTCCGGTCGACGCCACGGTGGCCCTGGTCAACGGCAAGCCCAAGGTCATCCCAGCCAAGCCCGGTGTCAGCTATGAGCCGGACGTCGTCACCGACGCATTCCTCGAGCTGGTGCAGCAACCCGAGGGGGCCCGCTCGATCGAGGTGGAGGCGACGGTCGCCGAGCCGGAGTTCACCACCAAGGACGCCAAGGCGCTGAAGATCAAGGAGCAGGTGTCCACCTTCACGACCTACTACCCGCCGGCGGAATACCGAGACATCAACATCGGCCGGGCCGCCGAGCTGATCAACGGGACCGTACTCAAGCCCGGTGAGACCTTCTCGCTCAACGACACGGTCGGGGAGCGGACGGAGGAGAACGGGTTCACCGTCGGGTTCGTGATCCAGAACGGGATCTTCAAGGAGGACCTCGGCGGCGGCGTCTCCCAGATGGCCACCACCACCTACAACGCGGCGTTCTTCGCCGGGCTCGAGGACGTCGAGCACAAGCCGCACTCGGTCTACATCGACCGCTACCCCGTCGGCCGCGAGGCGACCGTCGCCTGGGGCGCCGTCGACCTGAGGTTCGCCAACAACACGCCGTACGGCGTGCTCATCGACGCCCACGTCATCCCCAGCGCCGGCCGATCGCAGGGCACGGTGACGGTGACGATGTACTCCACGAAGTACTGGGACGTCACGACCTCGACCGGCGAGCGCTACAACTTCACCTCCCCCGGGACGCAGACCATGTCCGGCCCGGACTGCGTGCCCAACCAGGGCTACGGCGGCTTCGACATCGACGTGAAGCGCTACCTCCACCGGGTGGGCGACCCCACGTTGCTGGAGACCGAGAACTACCACACGACCTACATCCCGTCGGACACGGTCATCTGCAAGTAGCGAACGAGGCGAGCGCCAGCGAGCGAGAGAGCGGGCGGTCATCGAGGAGGTCGCGCAGCGACCGTCACGAGATGTGGTGAGCCGGGGCTGGGCCTGGCGGCCTCCGGCTCGCGGACCTCGCACTAGCGTCCCGACATGCCCATCGTCGATGTGACCCACCGTCACGACCTCCCGGTCGAGTACCTCGAGCTGCTGGCAGAGCGGCTGCCGGACGCGGCGTCACGGGCCGTCGAGTGCCCGGAGGAGCCCTACGACCGGGTGCTGGGCCCCGGCGACGTCGAGATCTGTTTCCGGCCAAGAGGGTCATACGACGTGAGTGGACTCGACCTGCTGGTCGAGGTCCGGTCGAAGTGGTTCACGAGCCGCGAGTCCAACCGGCAGGAGCGTTGTGACCAGCTCCGAGATGAGCTCGCCGACCTGATCCGTCCGCTCACTGTCGGGGTTTATCTCTCCTTGCCGGTTGCCGCGTGGTCTCAGGTGGGCTGAGTCAGCCGGTCGTTTGGCACGATCGCCGACATGCACGCCTCACGCGCTACCTCCTTCGGAGCCTGGGCCAACGAGTACGACGAGTGGCGTCCGACCTACCCCGACGCCGCCGTCGACTGGCTCGTCCCTCCGGGCGCAGAACAGGTTGCCGAGGTCGGGGCGGGCACGGGCAAGCTCACCGATCGTCTCGTCGAGCGCGGGCTCGAGCTCTATGTCGTGGAGCCCGACGGACGAATGCTGGAGGTCATCCGGCAGCGGGGGCGACGACGGCACCGCTGACCTTCGACGCCTTGTGCGTGCGCTGGTATCCCCAGGCCTACGGCGCGGCCAGGTAGCGGTAGCGGTGGTGGGGCACGAAGCCTAGGCCGTCGTAGAGCGCGTGGGCGCGGGTGTTGTCGCCCAGCACCTGGAGGTACGCCGTCGTCGCGCCGCGCTCAGCGCCCCACTCGAGCAGCTCAGCCATGACCAGCAGCCCGAGCCCGCGGCCGCGCTCGGCGGGGTCGACCTCGATGCCCCGGAAACCGACCCAGTCATCGCTGCCATGTCGAGAGCTCAGCGCCGCGACGCCGGAGGCGACGACCCGGCCGTCCTCGGTGCGTGCCCGGGCCGTCACCAGGTGCTCGTCACCCTCCAGGGACACCTCGACCCCACCCGGTAGCGCCCGGGGGAGGGTTCGCCTGGCCTGGGCGACCCCGGTCATTTCGAAGACCGTGTCGGCGTCGTGGCTCTCCAGGACCCAGCCGTGCGAGCGGAACATCGCGTCCTCTGCCGAGTCCGGCAGCACCGCCGCGATCGGCCGCTGCCCCACGCCCTCGTAGAACGCGACCACCGCCTCGTAGTCGCCGGCGACCCCGGAAGGCCGCATGGCCAGCACCGAGTTGGCCCGGCGCGCGGTCGACTCCGTGGACCGGCGCAGCAGCCAGGCACCCAGCGCCCGGGTCTCCAGGTCGGGCCACAGGGCGAGGGCCCGCACTTGCGCGTCCTGGGGTTCCACCCGCAACCTCGGCGAGGGTCGCGGCGGGACCGGTTTGCCGGAGACGATGTCCGCGATCGGGATGTGCACCGGCTCCAGGTCCGGACTGGCGTCAGGCTGCACGACACAGACCCCGTCACCCCAGGAGACGCACGTGCCGAGCACGTCGGTCATCGCCGGACCCCCTGACGGTCCACGCTCACCGGGCAGGACGCGGCGCACCACGACCCGCACCCCGACGACATGTGGGCCCAACCCCTGGGCTACTGGGTCAGCGGGCACGCCGGGATACTAGGCTGGGTCCGCTCTCGGGGCCCGCTCCGCGCTCGACATCTTCGTCTCTCCAGGAGGACCAGATGACTTACGTCATCGCCCAGCCGTGCGTCGACCTCAAGGACCGCGCCTGCGTCGACGAATGTCCGGTCGACTGCATCTACGAGGGCAAGCGGATGCTCTACATCCACCCCGACGAGTGCGTCGACTGCGGTGCGTGCGAGCCGGTCTGCCCGGTGGAGGCGATCTTCTACGAGGACGACACCCCGGAGCAGTGGAAGGACTACTACGACGCCAACGTCCACTTCTTCGACGACCTCGGCTCCCCGGGCGGTGCCGCGAAGATGGGCGAGATCGACAAGGACCACCCGCTCGTAGCCGCCTTGCCGCCGCAAGAGCACGACGAGTGAGCCGCTGAACCGCTCGCCGCGCCCCACCGTCTCCAGTCGCCTCGGCGACTTCCCCTGGGACCGGCTGACCAGCCATGCCGAGCGCGCCCGGGAGCACCCCGACGGGATCGTCGACCTCTCCGTCGGCACGCCCGTCGACCCGACGCCGGAGGTCGTGCAGCAGGCGCTGCGCAGCGCTGCCGACGCCCCTGGATACCCGCTGACCGTCGGCCGCGAGGACACCCGCCAGGCGTGCCTGGACTGGCTGGCCGGGCACGCGGTCACCGGCCTCGGTCTCGACCAGGTGCTGCCGGTGATCGGCACCAAGGAGCTCGTCGGCTCGCTGGCGCTGCACCTGGGCGTGGGTCCCGGTGACACCGTGGTCTTCCCCGAGCTCGCCTACCCGACGTACGCCGTCGGCGCGGCGCTCGCCGGCGCACGGGCCGTCGCCTCCGACGGGCTCACCCGGCTCGGCCCCCAGACCCCGGCGCTGGTGTGGCTCAACTCGCCTTCCAACCCGACCGGCCGGGTGCTCCCGGTCGAGCACCTGCGCAAGGTCGTCGACTGGTGCCGGGAGCGCGGCGTGGTCCTGGCCTCCGACGAGTGCTACCTCGAGTGCGCCTGGGAGACCGACCCGTCGAAGCGGCCCGTCTCCGTGCTGCACCCCGACGTCTGCGGCGGCTCGACCGAGGGGATCCTCGCCATCCACTCGCTGTCCAAGCGCTCCAACCTGGCCGGCTACCGCTGCGGCTTCGTGGCCGGTGACCCGGCCCTCGTGGGCGAGCTCCTCGCGGTGCGCAAGAACCTCGGCCTGATGATGCCGGCGCCCCAGCAGGTCGCGATGGCCGCGGCGCTGCGGGACACCGAGCACGCGCGGGCCCAGCACGCGACCTACCTCGCGCGGCGCGGGGTGCTTCACGCGGCCCTCACCGGTGCCGGCTTCCGCATCGACCACTCGGAGGCGTCGCTCTACCTGTGGGCCCAGCGTCAGACCGACACGGGCGGGGAGGGCTGCTGGGAGACGGTGTCCTGGCTGGCCGAGCGCGGGATCCTGGTGGCGCCGGGCGAGTTCTACGGCGCCACGGGGTCGCAGCACGTGCGGGTGGCGCTCACCGCCTCCGACGAACGGATCGCGGCGGCCGCCGAGCGGCTCGCGAGCTAGGGCGGGCTGGAGGGGTCAGGCCGACAGCGAGACGGTCGCGTCGTGCCCGTCCGGGGTGAGGTAGTGCCCATCGGTGAACAAGATGATCCCGTTGCACAGCCGGCACCAGCCCTGCTCCGTGTGGTCGGCCACGACGTGGGCGCGGTAGCAGTCGTTGTCCTGAGCGTCAGGACAGGACGGGTGGTGGCTGCACATGGTGGGTTCCCTCCCCAGGGGTCGAGCGGTTGTGGTCTCGGAACGATTGGACTCCACTTTGTGGCGGAAATCACCATCCCCGGCCGATTTTGTTGTCCCGAACGCGAAAATAGTCCGATCGGGCTAGTCCAGGTGGCTCAGGGATAGACGTCCACATGCACGTGGTCGCGGTGCTCGAGGACCGCCTGGTCCCCGGACCGCTCGGGCGGGTCGTAGTCGCGCCAGCCGTCGGCCGAGCGACGGCCCGCCGTCCAGATCCGGTCGTCGAAGATGACCGTTCGGATCCCGAGCCGGTCGGCCTGGCTCACCAGGTAGTGCGCCACCGCCCAGCCCCGTACCCGGTTGGGCTGGTTGACCGGACGGACGAAGACATCGACCGCCCGGCCCTCATAGTGCGCCGATCCCTCCATGTGGCCGGAGCTGACACCGTCCGGAGCGAACCCGCCGAGCGGCTGGTCGCCGAACAGGTCCGAGACGGCGATCCGGACCTCGTCCGCCCGGCCGGTGAGCCCCGAGTCCGCCAGGTCGCTGCTCGCCTCCTCGGGCTCGCCCCCGATCCGGCAGGTGAACGCCCGCGGGGAGTTGCCCGTCAGCGCCGACGCGAGCGCGCGGGCGTCCTCCTCGTGGTCGGCGTACGCGCCCGGGAACGCCGAGCGCTGCACCGCCTGAGCCGCAACGGTGATCTCCATCGACTGGTAGCCGTCGACCTTCACCAGCGCGTCGTAGAACGCGTTGGTGGCGTAGACCGGGTCGAGGATCTGCTCGGGCTCGCCCCAACCCTGCGAGGGGCGCTGCTGGAACAGCCCCAGAGAGTCGCGGTCGCCGCCCTCCAGGTTGTGCAGGTCCGACTCCTGGTAGGCCGTGGCCAGGGCGATCGACGCCGCCCTGGCGGGCAGCCCACGGCTGACCGCGATCGCGGTGATCAGGCCAGCGTGCTCAGCCTGCTCGGGGTCGAGGGAGACGGTGTGGCCGTCGACGGTGGCGGTGCAGAGGTCGGGGGAGACGAACGGGACCAGGTCCTGGTCCCACAGGACCGCCACGGCACCGCCGACGAGGAGGGCCGCGACGAGCGCAGCAACGCCCACCCGCACTCGCCTGTTCACGCGGCAAGTGTGCGGGGCCAGTCCCAGCCCCGGCTCACCACATCTCGCTGCGCCCGCCTTGCTAGTTCTGGTGCAGCGCCTCGTTGAGCGCGACACCGTCGCTGTGCCACGGCACGGCCTCGACAGCGCCGGTCACCGAGTTGCGCCGGAAGAGCACGTTGTCCATGCCGGACAGGGTGAGGGCCTTCACGACGGTGGGCGTGCCGTCGGCGGCGGTGACGGTGACCTTGGTGCCGGCGGTGACGTAGCAGCCGGCCTCCACCACGCAGTCGTCGCCGAGCGAGATGCCGATGCCGGCGTTGGCGCCGATGAGGCACCGCCGGCCGACCGAGACCACCTGGCTGCCACCGCCGGAGAGGGTGCCCATGATCGACGCGCCGCCGCCGACGTCGGAGCCGTCGCCGACCACCACACCGGCCGAGACGCGGCCCTCGACCATCGAGGTGCCGAGCGTCCCGGCGTTGAAGTTGACGAAGCCCTCGTGCATCACGGTGGTGCCCTCGGCGAGGTGCGCGCCGAGCCGGACCCGGTCGGCGTCGGCGATCCGCACGCCGGCGGGGAGGACGTAGTCGACCATCCGCGGGAACTTGTCGACACCGTGGACGGTGACCTGCCGGCCGGCGGCCTGCAGGCGTGCGCGGGTCGACTCGAAGCCCTCGACCGCGCACGGCCCGGCGGTGGTCCACACCACGTTGGTGAGCAGCCCGAACAGGCCGTCCATCGCGATGGTCCGCGGTGCCACCAACCGGTGGCTGAGGAGGTGCAGCCGCAGCCAGGCGTCGTCGGTCGTGGCCGGCGCCTGCTGCAGGTCGGCGATCTCGACGGTGCGGACCTCGCGGGTCACCCGGCGTACGTCGTCGGTGCCGGCCAGCGCCGTCAGCTCGCCGGGAGGGGCCGACCCGTCCCACTCGCCGAGCGCGGGTGCGGGGAACCACAGGTCGAGCACCGCGCCGCTCGCGTCGTCCAGCGTCGCCACGCCGTGTCCCCAGGCTGCCGTAGGTGCGTCGGTCACGGGGCGTGACTCTACGGGGGGTCGCCTCAGGGCCCCGGGAGTGGGCGTGTAGCACAGATCGGGCGGGTGTACCCCAGTTTTCGAAATTTTTCCTTGGGTGGTCCAGCGGTCCTGTGGTTGGGTGGGGCCACACGGGGCGCGCTGGGGGGCGAGGTCACATGGCACAGATGTTCGGCAACGAGTGGGCGCGGGAGCCCGCTCGGGTCAGCCGTTGGGGTCACGCGGGTCCGACGGTGTTCGTCGTGATCATCGCGTCGATGGCGCTGCTCGCCGTGCTGCCGGTGTCCTACCCGCCGGGTGGCAGGCCCCTGGTCTCGCTGACCTTCATCGCGCTGATGCTGGTCACGTTGGTGGAGATGAGGAAGCACGACAGGGGCCTCTGCGAGCGGTGCGTCGCCGACTTCCCGCTCAACCCGTCGCAGGCCGCCGAGACCTACCGTCGCCGGCTCGAGACAGTGCACCTGCTCGCCGATCGCCGGGTCGCAGCGTGGTATCTGGCGGCCATCCTGGTCGCCTGCCTCCTGCCGGTGCTCGCGCCACCGCCGCTGCGGACAGCGGCGCTGGTCGTGTGGCTCGCGTCCCTGGCCAGCCTGGTCTACATCGTCCGGAGCGGCCAGACCCACCGCCGCCTGCAGCCGTGGTGTCCGCAGTGCGGCCACCAGGGCGGCAGTGACAAGGTGGACGCCCCCGAGCCGATGCCGCTCGACTCGATGGGCTGAGCCTGGATCCAGCTGGGCCTACTGGCCGGTGCGGCCGTCGATGCACTCGCGGAGCAGGTCGGCGTGGCCGCAGTGCCGGGCGTACTCCTCGACCATGTGCACGACCATGTCTCGGATCGAGACGGTCTCGGGCTCGCGGCCGGGGATCGGTATCTCCCGGCCAAGCTCCGGCTCCGGCACTGACTCGAACCACTCCTCGGCCTTGGCCACCTCACCCCGCCAGCTCGCAAAGGCATCGTCCACGCACTCCTGGGTTCCGACTGCGCCGTTGAAGTCGAGGTCGCGGTCCTCCTCGGTGCGGTAGAGCCGGTCCTCCCCGGTCGCCTGCGCGACCCGCTGGAACCAGCTGTGCTCCACCGCGGCCATGTGCCGCACCAGCCCGAGCAGGCTCATCGTGCTCGGCGGCACGCTGCGGGTCGCCAGCTGCTCCGGAGTCAGCCCTTCGCACTTCATGCCCAGCGTCAGCCGGTAGTTGCGCAGGTACTCGACGTACGTCGCCTTCTCGCCCTGCGGGTTGTCGTAGGTGCGCGGGTCCTGGCCGTCCTCGGTCCACATGTCGCTCATGTGTCCGACCTAAGCACGTCGAGGTCGGTCGATCTTCGGCAGATCCTGCGCACGTGACGAATCCGATTACGGTCAACGGGTCCCCGCGCCGTACCCTGTCCCAACAGGCGTCCGAGCCGTCATCAGCGGCGAGCCTCCGGAAGAACGCCCCAGCAGCACCGGGGTCACTAGAACCGGACGGGTAGGCCCGTCACAGCCGTGAACGAAGCGGCTCCCTGCACCCGAGGGGGAGCAAGCAGGGTGGTACCGCGGTCCGCGAGGGTCGTCCCTGTGGTTGGCAGACCGATCACAGAGAGACACCGATGACCTACCCGAAGACCGGCGACAGTGCTGTTCCGTCGAGCCCTCGCTTCCCCGAGCTCGAGGAGCAGGTGCTCGACTACTGGGAGCAGGACGGCACGTTCCAGGCGAGTGTCGACCAGCGGGACGCGGGGGAGAACGGCGCCAACGAGTTCGTCTTCTACGACGGGCCGCCGTTCGCCAACGGGCTGCCGCACTACGGCCACCTGCTGACCGGCTACGTCAAGGACGTCGTGCCGCGCTACCAGACCATGCGTGGCCGCCGGGTCGAGCGCCGGTTCGGCTGGGACACCCACGGGCTCCCGGCCGAGCTGGAGGCGATGCGGCTCAACGGCATCAAGACCACCGACGAGATCCTCGAGCTGGGCATCGAGAAGTTCAACGAGGCCTGCCGGGCGTCGGTCATGAAGTACACCGGCGAGTGGCGCGAGTACGTCACCCGCCAGGCCCGCTGGGTCGACTTCGACAACGACTACCGCACCTACGAGCCCGACTACATGGAGTCGGTGATGTGGGCGTTCAAGCAGCTCTACGACAAGGGCTGGGTCTACGAGGGCTTCCGGGTCCTGCCCTACTGCTGGAACGACGAGACGCCGCTGTCCAACCACGAGCTGCGGATGGACGAGGACGTCTACCAGAACCGCCAGGACCCGGCGGTGACCGTCGGTTTCAAGATCACCTCCGATGGCCCGCTGCGCGACGCGCTGCTGCTGACCTGGACGACGACCCCGTGGACGCTGCCCAGCAACCTCGCGGTCATGGTCGGCACGACCATCGACTACGTCGCGGTCGCGCACGACTCGGATTCGGGGAGCCGGCGGCTGGTGCTCGCCGAGGCGCGTCTGCCGGCGTACGCCCGGGAGCTCGGCGACGAGCCCGAAGTCGTGTGGCGAGGCACCGGCGCCGACCTCCTGGGCCTCACCTACGCGCCGCCGTTCACCTACTACGCCGGCCACGAGAACGCGTTCCGCGTCGTCCCCGCTGACGACGCTGTCACCACCACCGACGGCACCGGGCTCGTGCACAGCGCCGGCGCCTTCGGTGAGGTCGACAAGGAGGTCACCGACCGGGAGGGCATCGAGGCGGTGATGCCGGTCAGCAAGGACGGGCGGTTCACCGAGCCGGTGACCGACTACGAAGGCATGCAGGTCTTCGACGCCAACCTGCACATCATCGACGACCTCAAGGCCGGCACGGGATCCGTGAGCCCCGGGACACTACTGCTGCGCCGGGAGACCTACGACCACGCCTACCCGCACTGCTGGCGCTGCCGGGAGCCGCTGATCTACAAGGGCGTCTCGTCCTGGTTCGTCCAGGTCACCGCCTTCAAGGAGCGGATGCTCGAGCTCAACAAGCAGATCAACTGGGTGCCCGAGCACACCCGGGACGGGTCCTTCGGCAAGTGGCTGGAGAACGCTCGCGACTGGTCGATCACCCGCAACCGCTTCTGGGGCTCGCCCGTGCCGGTGTGGAAGAGCGACGACGAGGCCTACCCGCGGGTCGACGTCTACGGCTCGTTCGAGGAGATCGAGCGTGACTTCGGCAGGCTGCCGCGCAACGCCAACGGTGAGCCCGACCTGCACCGGCCCTACGTCGACGAGCTGACCCGGCCCAACCCCGACGACCCGCGTCCTGAGGGGGAGAGGTCGACGATGCGCCGGGTCACCGACGTGCTCGATGTTTGGTTCGACTCCGGGTCGATGTCCTTCGCACAGGTGCACGTGCCGTTTGAGAACGACGAGTGGTTCGAGCACCACTTCCCCGCCGACTTCATCGTCGAGTACGCCGGGCAGACCCGCGGCTGGTTCTACACCCTGCACATCCTGGCGACCGGGGTCTTCGACCGGCCGGCCTTCCAGAACTGCATCAGCCACGGCTACGTGCTGGGCTCCGACGGCAACAAGATGTCGAAGTCGCTGCGCAACTACCCCGATGTCCGCGAGGTCTTCGACCGCGACGGCGCTGACGCGATGCGCTGGTTCCTGATGTCGTCGCCGATCCTGCGCGGCGGCACCCTCATCGTCACCGAGCCGGGCATCCGCGACGCCGTGCGCGCCGTGATGATCCCGCTGTGGAACAGCTGGTACTTCTTCCAGCTCTACGCGAATGCAGCAGGGCCGGACGCGTCGGGCTACGAGGCGAAGGCGTCGACGGCCTCGACCGACCCACTGGACTCCTACCTGCTGGCCAAGTGCCGGCAGTACGTCGAGCAGATGACCGCGCAGATGGACGCCTACGCGATCGCCGACGCGTGCGACTCGACCCGGGCCTTCATCGACGTGCTGACCAACTGGTACATCCGCCGTTCGCGGGACCGGTTCTGGGAGGGCGACCCCCAGGCCTTCGACACGCTCTACACCGTGCTCGAGACCGTGTGCCGGGTCGTCGCGCCGTTGCTGCCCCTGACGGCCGAGGAGGTGTGGCGCGGCCTGACCGGCGGCCGTTCGGTGCACCTCGAGGACTGGCCGCTGGTCGAGGACCTGCCCGCTGACGACGCCCTGGTGGCGGCGATGGACCAGGTCCAGGAGGTGTGCTCGGCGACCTCCGCGCTCCGCAAGGCCGGCGGCCTGCGCAACCGGCTGCCGCTCTCCTCGCTCACGGTCGTCGTGGAGGACCCCGGCTCGCTCACCGACTTCACCGGGATCGTCGCGGACGAGGTCAACGTCAAGCAGGTGCGCCTGCTCGCGGCCGGCTCGCCCGAGGCGGCGGCGTACGGCGTCTCGCAGCGGCTCAACGTCAACGCCCGCGCGGCCGGCCCGCGGCTGGGCAAGGACGTCCAGCACGCCATCAAGGGGTCCAAGTCCGATGACTGGTCGGTGGCCGACGACGGCACCGTCACCGCGGGGGGCATCGCCCTTGTCGAGGGCGAATACACCCTCGAGACGGTCGTGGGCTCCGAGGACCAGGGCACCGCGACCGGGATGCTGCCCGGCGGCGGCTTCGTCGTCCTCGACACCGACGTCACGCCCGAGCTGGCCGAGGAGGGCCTGGCCCGCGACCTGGTCCGGGCCGTCCAGCAGGCCCGCCGTGACGCCGGACTGGACGTCTCCGACCGGATCGCGCTGACCATCGCGGGGTCGGACGCCGTCCAGGCGGCGGCCCGCGCCCACGAGAGCCTGATCACCGGCGAGACCCTGGCGACGTCGTACGACGTGCGGCCGGGCCCCGCCGGCGAGCCTCAGGTCACCGTCACCAGGGTCTAGCGCGACAGGTTGCGGTAGGCCCGGGCCGACAGCGGCAGGAAGACCGCGGTCAGCAGGAGCGGCCACAGGGCGGCGACGAGGACGGCGTGCTCGGCGAGGACGCCGTCGGTGATCCCGGTGGGGTTGCCGAACAGCTCGCGGGCCGCGGCGGCGGTGGCCGAGACCGGGTTCCACTGAGCGAGGAAGCCCAGCCAGTCCGGCATGGTCTCGGGCGCGACGAACAGGTTGGACAGGAAGCCCAGCGGCCAGACGAGTACCTGGACGGCCATGTGCCCGCCTTCCCCGCGGATCGCGACCCCCAGGTAGATGCCGATCCACAGCACGGCGAACCGCAGCCACAGCAGCAGCGCGACCGCGAGCAGCGCGCGGCCGGCGCCGGCGTCGATCCGCCAGCCGACCAGCAGCCCGCCCACCATCAGCACGGCGAGCTGCACCGCCGAGTTGACCAGGTCGGCGCCGGCCCGGCCCAGCGGGACGGCCACGCTGCTGATCGGCATCGACCGGAAGCGGTCGGTGATGCCCCGCTTGGCGTCCTGGGCGACGGCCAGCATCGTGCTCTCGACCCCGAACATCATGGTGAGGGCGAACATCCCGGGCAGCAGGTAGGGCAGGTAGTCGCCGCCACCGGGCAGGTCGATGGCGCCGCCGAAGAGGTAGCCGAAGACGAGCAGCAGCATCACCGAGAACGCGATGCCGAAGACCGGCGTCCACGGCTCACGGACCCAGTGCTTCAGGTCGCGCAGCGTCACGACCCAGCCCTGGTGCAGCGCGGCGGTCATCGGGCACCTCCGGTGGCAGTCGCGGAGGTGAGGTGCAGGAACACCTCGTCGAGCGTGGGGCGACGCAGGAGGACGTCCTCGACCTCTACCCCCGCGCCGTCGATCGCCCTGACGACGCCGAGCAGCGCAGCGGTGCCGCCCGCCGGACCGGCTTCGACCGTGACCTCCCGGGCGTCCTCGTCGGCGGTCCCGCCGAGCAGGTCGGCCAGAGCGGCCGGGTCGACGTCGGCCCGAGGCGTGACGATCACCCGGTCGCCGCCGAGCCGGCTCTTGAGCTCGGCGGAGGTGCCCTCGGCGATCACCCGCCCGGCGCCCATGACCGTGATCCGGTCGGCGAGCTGGTCGGCCTCGTCGAGGTACTGGGTGGTGAGCAGCACGGTGGTGCCGAGCGCGACGACCTGGCGGATGCTCTGCCACACGTCGGCGCGCCCGCGCGGGTCGAGGCCGGTCGTCGGCTCGTCGAGGAACAGCAATCGAGGCCGCAGGATGAGGCTGGCGGCGATGTCGAGCCGGCGCCTCATCCCACCGGAGTACGTCGACACCTTGCGGTCGCGGGCCTCGATCAGGCCGAAGGCTTCGACCAGCTCGTCGGCGCGGCGGATCGCATCGGCCTTGGAGAGTCCGAGCAACCGCCCGAGCATCACCAGGTTCTCGCGGCCGAAGAGCACCTCGTCGAGCGCCGTGGCCTGGCCGACCAGGCCGATCGCCCGCCGGACGGCGGTGGCCTCACGCCGTACGTCGTGCCCGGCGACGGTTACCTCGCCCCGGTCGCAGCGGGTGAGGGTCGCGAAGGTGTGGACCGCGGTGGTCTTGCCGGCGCCGTTGGGGCCGAGCAGGGCGTGAATGGTGCCGGGCGCGACCTCCAGGTCGAACCCGTCGAGGGCGTGCACGTGGCCGTAGCTCTTGTGCAGGTCCTGAGCGAGCAGAGTGGGTGGTGCGGGTGTCATCTGACTCCAATCTCGTACGGCGTACGGAGTTGAACGACCGGACTGTAGCATTTGTTCCGTACGGCGTACGGTGTTGTTAGGGTCAAGATCGTGCCAGCCGAACCGGACCCCGTGCTTCCGCTGCTGTGGCGGCACGTCGTCCAGCAAGACGCGGAGGCACCCAAGCGGGGCCCGCGCCAGCGGCTGACCCTCGACCAGATCGTCGACGACGCCATCGCCCTGGCCGACGAGGAGGGGCTGGCGGCGGTCTCCATGCGGATGCTCGCGCGCCGGCTGGGCATCGGCGCCATGACGCTCTACACCTACGTCGACAACCGCAACGACCTCGTGGTGCTGATGGTCGACCAGGCCTTCGGCCGCCGCGCGTTGCCGCCCATGACCGGCACGCTGCGCGAGCGACTGCGACTGGTCGCCGAGGTGCAGCTCGCGGACTGCCGCGAGCACCCCTGGCTCCTGGACGTGGCCGGCGTGCGGCCCTGGCTCGGGCCCAACGTCGGCGACCGCTACGAGTGGCAGCTCTCGGCGGTCGAGGGAGTCGGCCTCGACGACGTCGAGATGGACCAGACCGTGACGCTGGTCGTGGGCTTCGCCGCCAACGTGGCGCGCTCAGAGCATGCCGTGCGGGCCGCGGAGAAGGAGTCGGGTCTCAGCGACCTGGAGTGGTGGGAGGCGAACGCCGGACCGCTCGGCGAGTTCACGGCGCACCGCGACTACCCGCTGGCCGGGCGGGTCGGCCAGGCGGCTGGGGAGGCCTACCAGGCCGGGACCGACCCCGCGCGGGAGCTGTCGTTCGGGCTGGAACGCATCCTCGACGGCATCGAGGCCTACGTCAGCTCGCGCTGAGCCCCAGCCGCCCAGCCATCTTGTCGAGGTGCGCGACGACCTCGGCCTCGGGCTTGTCCGGGACACCCCAGATCAGCTCGGAGACGCCCTGCTCGGCCCAGCGCATCAGGTCGTCCGGGTCGGGACGGAACGCGATGAGGACGCGGATGTCCGGGATCCCGTCGCGGCCCGCGTCGGCCCACGCGGTCTTGAGCGCCTCGATCTGGCCGCTGATGTCGGTCTGCTGCGGCGTGGTCATCCAGCCGTCGGCGTTCGCCGCGATCCAGGCGAAGGTCTTGGGACCGCCGCCGGCTCCGATGATGAGCGGGATGTGGTCCTGCACCGGCTTGGGGTAGGCCCACGACGGCCCGAAGCTCACGAACTCGCCGTCGTACGCCGCCTCCTCCTGGGTCCACAGCGCGCGCATCGCCTCGACGTACTCCCGGAGCACCGTGCGCCGCTTGCCGGGCGGGACGTGGTGGTCCTCGAGCTCGTCGGTGTTCCACCCGAAGCCGGCACCGATCGTCACCCGGCCGCCGGAGAGGTAATCCAGGGTGGCGATCGCCTTGGCGAGGGTGATCGGGTCCGACTCGACCGGCAGCGCGACCGCGGTGGACAGCCCGATCCTCGTGGTCACCGCCGCGGCGGTGGCCAGCGACACCCAGGGGTCCAGGGTCCGCAGGTAGCGGTCGTCGGGCAGTGACTCGTCGCCGGTGCCGGGGTGCGCCGCGGTGCGCTTGACCGGGATGTGGGTGTGCTCGGGGACGTAGAGCGTGTCGAACCCGCGCTCCTCCGCCGCCTTCGCCAGGGCGGCTGGGGTGATCCCGCGGTCGGAGGAGAAGAGGACGACGCCGTTGCGCATGCGCGGAGCCTAGGGGAAGGACTAGAACGTGTTCTAGTCCCGGCTCGCGCGAGTGCGGCTGGTTGACTGACCCCGTGACCTCGCTCGACCTGTCCGCCGACGTGGTGACGCTGACCGCCCAGCTGGTCGACATCGAGTCCGTCAGCCTCGACGAGCAGGCGATCGCGGACGCGGTCGAGGCCGCGCTCGCGGCGTACGACCACCTCTCGGTGACCCGCCACGGCAACACCGTCGTGGCCCGCACCGAGCTGGGCCGCGGCGAGCGGGTGGTCATCGCCGGACACCTCGACACGGTGCCGGTCAACCGCAACCTGCCGAGCCGCTACGAGCGGCGGCCCGACGGCGACCTGCTCCACGGGCTCGGCACCTGCGACATGAAGGGCGGGGACGCGGTCATCCTCAAGCTCGCGTCCGGGGTGCCGGAGCCGGTGCGCGACGTCACCTACATCCTCTACGAGGCCGAGGAGATCGAGTCCGAGTTCAACGGCCTCAACCTGCTGAGCCGGAGCCACCCGGAGCTGATGGCCGCGGACTTCGCGATCCTGATGGAGCCGTCCAACGCCGAAGTCGAGGCGGGCTGCCAGGGCACCCTGCGCGTCGAGGTCCGCGTCACGGGCGAGCGCGCCCACTCGGCGCGCAGCTGGCGCGGCGTCAACGCCATCCACGGTGCCGCGGAGGTCCTCGGCAGGCTCAACGCCTACGTGCCCCGCAAGCCGCTGATCGACGGGCTGGAATACCACGAGGGCCTCAACGCGGTCGCCATCTCCGGGGGCGTCGCCGGCAACGTCATCCCCGACGAGTGCGTGGTCGAGGTCAACTTCCGGTTCGCCCCCGACCGGAGCGAGGCGGAGGCCGAGGCGTTCGTGCGCGGGATCTTCGCGGGGTACGACGTCCGCATCACCGACTCCGCGCCGGGCGCGATGCCGGGCCTCGACCTGCCGGCGGCGAAGGCGTTCGTGGAGGCCGTGGGACGCGAGGTGAACCCGAAGTTCGGGTGGACCGACGTCGCCCGCTTCACCGCGCTGGGCATCCCGGCGGTCAACTTCGGGCCCGGTGACCCGATGCTGGCCCACAAGCAGGAGGAGTTCGTGCCGGTCGAGCACCTCGTCCGCTGCGAGCGCCAGCTGAAGGCCTGGCTGGCTGCGAACTGATCGGGCTCGCGCCGCATCACACCTGACATGACGAACCTGCCAACCGCCGTCGCCCTGGGACTGGGCGCATCCGTGATGTCCGTGTTGACCCTGCTGCCGGGCCCGCTCGCGCACGCCGCCACCACCTGTCTCGGCCAGCCGGCCACGATCGAGGCATCGTCCGGCAACGTCGAGGGCACCCCCGGCAACGACGTCATCGTCGGGTCCGGGACCGTGCGGCGAGTGGACGCCGGGGCCGGTGACGACCTGGTCTGCCTGGTGGGCACCACCAAGCTGTCCGGCCGCAGGCAGGTCTACGTGGACACCGGGGCGGGCAACGACCGCGTGGACGCCTCGGCAGCCGGAGCAAGGACGAGTATCGGGCTCGGCCCTGGTGAGGACTCGTTGACCGGGAGCGCGTTCGACGACTACGTCCAGGTCGGCACCCCAGGGGCGTTGCTGGGCAAGCCGGGCGACCCGGGTCCCTTCTCCGTGACGACCGGCGCAGGTGAGGACATCCTGTTGATCGAAGTAGGAGCAGTCGTCGAGGCCGACCTCGGAGGTGGCGCCGACGGCGTCCGAATCCGGAACGCTGAAGGGGGAGCGCCTCACCACATCGACCTGGGCGCCGGCAGGGACTCTGCGTCCTTCGAGGACGAGTGGGAGGAGTTCGGCGCCGCAGGCGAGACCTCTCTCATCGTCAACCTCGAGCGGGACGTCGCCGAGTGGCATGGCGTCAGGTCCGCATTGCTCGGCGTCGAGAACATCAGCGGAACCGCGCGACGGATCAGGGTTCGCGGCGACGACGGGCCGAACCGGTTCTTCTCGTTCGGCTGCAACGTCGTGTTCCGGGGCGGGGCCGGGGCTGATCGGATCACGACGAAGACGATCGGGATCTACGACACCCAGCCGTTCGACTGCAAGGAGGGGGAGGTCCGGAAGTCCTACGGCAACGCCGGTGAAGACTTCCTCCAAGGTGGGCGCAGCACTGACGTGCTGGTCGGTGGTCCGGGGCGGGACAAGGCCCACGGCGGCCCCGGTGGCGACGACGTCTGCATCGCCGAGATCGTCGCCGGCAAGGGGTGCCTGAACTAGGCACCGCCTAGGCTGCGACTCGATGAACGAGCACGCAGCATGAGGTCCAAGCACAAGGGCCCGATCATCCAGCGCCGCGACCAGGTCGACCCGGGCACCACCGACCAGCGGCTGCTCGACTCGCGCGGCGCGAGCGACTGGGTGCACACCGACCCGTGGCGGGTGATGCGCATCCAGGCCGAGTTCGTCGAGGGCTTCGGCGCGCTGGCCGAGCTCGGCCCGGCGATCGCCGTCTTCGGCTCCGCGCGCACTCCGGCCGAGCACCCGTCGTACGCCCTTGCCGAGACGCTGGGACGCCGACTCGTGCAGGCGGGCTTCGCGGTCATCACGGGCGGCGGGCCTGGGGCGATGGAGGCTGCCAACAAGGGCGCCAGCGAGTCCGGCGGGGTCAGCGTGGGCCTGGGCATCGAGCTGCCCTTCGAGTCCGGCCTCAACGAGTGGGCGGACGTGGGCATCAACTTCCGCTACTTCTTCGCCCGCAAGACGATGTTCGTGAAGTACTCGCAGGGTTACGTCGTCCTGCCGGGTGGCCTCGGCACCCTCGACGAGCTCTTCGAGGCACTCACCCTCGTCCAGACGGGCAGGATCACCCGCTTCCCGGTGGCCCTGGTGGGCGTCGACTACTGGAGCGGGCTGATCGGGTGGCTGCGGGAGACCGTCCTGGCCGACGGCAAGCTCAGCGAGAAGGACTTCGACATGTTCGTCGTCACCGACGACATCGACGAGGCGGTGGCGCTCATGGTCGCTGCTCGTGACGGCGGTTAGAGGGGTGCGCGTCCGATGATGTGGTTCTTCGCCATCTTGCTGGTGCTGCTGATGGGCGGCGTCGCGGTGGTCGCCGCCGGCCGCGGACAGCCGATGTCGCAGGCCTACGACGACCGTCCCGACCCGGTGCTCCCGGTGGGCGAGATCCGGGGCGACGACCTCCGCCGGGCCCGCTTCTCGCTCGCTCTGCGGGGCTACCGGATGTCCGAGGTCGACGCCCTGCTCGACCGGCTCGCCCGCCAGCTGGACGAGCCACCCGCGCAGACCGACCTCCAGCCGCCCCAGCGCGTCCATGGCGAGGACGACACCGTCTAGGGCACACTTCGGCCGTGTCGACAGACGTGATCGTCTACGTGCTGACCGGTCTGGCGCTGGTCGTCGTGGTGCTCACGCGACTGCGGATGGGCAAGGGTCAGGGCGCGGGACGCGCCTTCGTCGGCACCCTGCTGCTCAACGTCCACACCGTCACCGGGCTGCTGGCGGTCGCCTCCTGGGTGGTCTTCCTGGTCTCGTCCGAGGACAGCACGCTCGGCTCCCCGCTGGTCGGCATCATCGCGCTCGGCTTCTGGTGGATCGTCACGATCTGCGGACTGCTCATGCTCATGCGCTGGTTGCCCAGCCGGGGTCGGCACGCCTCCGAGGGCTTCCAGGACAGCTGGTCGGAGGGGCCGGGGCTGTCCATCCTGGCGCACGTCGGCATGCTGGTGGGCGTGTGCATCTTCACGTTCGCCTACCTGACCAGCGCCGTCTGACGTGCGGGCCCTCTGGCGGCCCCTGGTGGCCACGGCGCTCGCGGTGAGCCTGGGCCACGTGCCCGCGCCCGCGTCGGCCCTGCCGGCGACGTCCGAGACCCGGCCCGCCGTGCTGGAGGTCGAGGTGATCGGCAAGAGCGTGGCCGGCCGCCGCATCCGGGCCTGGCACCTCGGGCAGCGGCAGGAGGAGTTCGGCGAGGACATCCCCACAGTGGTGCTGATCTCGACCATGCACGGCAACGAGCGAGCGACCCAGCAGATCCTGGCTTCACTGCGCGACGGCGCGCCGGTCTACGAGGTCGACCTGTGGGTGGTCCCGGTCTACAACCCCGACGGCTTGGCGCGTCGCACCCGCAAGAACGCCCGCGGCGTCGACCTCAACCGCAACTACCCCTACAACTGGGCCGACCTCGACGGCAACTACGAGTCCGGCCCGAAGCCGGGCTCGGAGCCGGAGACCAAGGCGATGATGAAGTTCCTGACCCGGGTCCGTCCCGACTACGTCCTGAGCTTCCACCAACCCCTTCACGGCGTCGACATCAACGTGAAGCGGCCGAAGTTCGCCCGCAAGGTCGCCAAGCACCTGCGGCTGCCGACGACCAACCTCGACTGCGGCGGCGTCTGCCACGGGACGATGACGGGCTGGTTCAACGACCGCTTCCCGGGGTTCGCCCTCACCGTCGAGTACGGCGCCAAGCCGGGCCGCAAGCGGATGCGCGTGGTCGCACCACCCCAGGTGCTCGCGATCTTCGACGCGTTCCGGTCCGCGACCCCGCCCGACCAGCAGCTCATCCCGCCTGGCTAATACCCCCGCGAGCTTCGGCCCCGGGCCCACGACGACGCTCGCTGCGCTCGCCCGCTTCGCCGTCATCGTGGCCGCCGTGGCCGATCGCGGGGCGCGCGCGCTCCGCGCGCAACGCTCGCCTCGCTACGCTCGCTCGCAGCGCCGGGCCGAGAACCTCGCGGGGTACCGTCACCTGGCCTGGAAGGTGGGCTTCTCCTTCGCCACGAAGGCCTCGACCGCGGCCCGGTGGTCCTCGGTCGCGCCGGTGCGCTGCATCATCCGGTTCTCGAGCTCCAGGGCCTCGGCGAACGTGTGCGCGGCGGCGTAGGCCACCGACTGGCGCATCGCCCCGAGCGCGACGGTCGGCCCACTGGCGAGCCGGGTCGCGAGCTCGTCGACGGTGGCCGACAGCTCGTCGGCCGGGACCACCCGGCTGGCGAGGCCCAGCTCAAGTGCCTCCTCGGCCCGGACCGTGCGCGGGAAGTAGAGGAGCTCCAGGGCGCGGGCCCGGCCGACCAGGCGTTGCAGCGTGTAGCTCGAACCCGTGTCACAGGAGAGCGCCACGTTGGCGAACGCCAGGTTGAAGCCGGCCGTGTCGGCCACCACCCGCAGGTCGCAGGCGAAGGCGAGGCTGGCGCCGGCACCCGCGGCCACGCCGTTGACGGCGGCGATGACCGGCTTCTCCATCTCGTCGATCGCGCGGACGATGGGGTTGTAGTGCTCCTCGACGGTGTTGAACAGCACCTCGCTGGAGTCGCTCTCCAGGATCGCGATGTGCTCCTTGAGGTCCTGCCCGGTGCAGAAGGCGCGGCCGGTCCCCGTCAGCACGACGCACCGGACGGCGGGGTCCTCGGCGGCCTGCAGCACCGTCTCGCGCAGCAGCACCTTGGTGGCGATGTCGAGGCTGTTCATGGCCTCGGGGCGGTTGAGCGTGATGGTGCCGACCCCGTCGACGACTGTGTAGAGGACCGAGGACTCGGCGCTGGTGTCTGTCATGGACCCGGGCATGGACTCTGGCATGAACGCAGTCTGCCGCGTGCCGCGTGACACCGCTCACCGGGGATGAGGGATAATGACTTGGCGCCGAAGGGCGCATGTTTGTTGCCGAGGGCAGATCAGTCGGATGCAAGGCCGGAGAAAGGCGAGGTGCCGCATGGCGGCGATGAAGCCGCGGACGGGCGACGGTCCGCTGGAGGTCACCAAGGAAGGGCGCGGCATCGTGATGCGCGTTCCCCTCGAGGGCGGTGGTCGCCTAGTGGTCGAGCTCAACGCCGATGAGGCCGGTGCACTCGGGGACGCCCTCAAGGACGTTGTTGGCTGAGGCCCGTCTGACCTCGTCCCCGTCGCAGGTTTCACCTCCTGCTGTCTCGGTCGACGCCAGGCTGCCGCACGCGGTCCCGGGGGCCGACGTCGTAGCACTTCCGGTGCTGCCCGCGGGCGAGCCCGATGGCGCGCCCTTGCTCGGCCCCGGTGCGCAACAGCTGGGTGAGCTGCTCGGGCTCGATCTCGTGGGCGTCCTGGAGTCCGCGCGGGCCACGGCTGCTGCCGGCGAGGTGACCTCGCTGCCGGTCCCGGCCGGTGTCCCGGATGCTCCCGACCTGCGTTGCGTGCTGCTGGTCGGGCTCGGCTCCGGCACCCGTGACGACTTCCGCCGTGCCGGTGCCGCGACCGCCCGGGCGGCGATGGATCGCGCGACCCTGGCCACCACCGTCCCCGCAGTCGACCCGGAGCTGGGTCTCGAGGCGTTCGTCGTCGGCGCGATCCTCGGCTCCTTCGGCTTCAGCTGGCGCTCGACGCCACCCGAGCACCTGCCCGTCGGCCGGGTGGTCCTGGCCGAGCTCGCCGAGGCCGATGCCCCAGCCGTCCAGCGTGCGAGCGCGTCGGGTGGAGCCGCCTGGCGCTCGCGGACGCTCGCGTGGATGCCCGCCAATCTCAAGACCCCGGACTGGCTGGCCCAACAGGCAGTGACCATGGCCCACGAGAGCGGCCTCGAGGTGTCGGTCTGGGACGAGGCGCGGCTCGCCGCGGAGGGGTTCGGCGCGCTCGTGGCCGTCGGCCAGGCCTCACCCAACCCGCCCCGCCTGATCCGGCTCGACTACGTGCCGCGGGGGGCCACCAGGGCGGAGCGCCGCCGGCCCCCGGTCGTGCTGGTCGGCAAGGGCATCACCTTCGACACCGGCGGGATCTCCATCAAGCCGGGCGAGTCGATGACCAACATGAAGCGCGACATGACCGGCGGCGGCGCCGTCATCGCCACCATGGCCGCGCTGGACGCCGTCGGCTGCCCGGTGCCGGTCATCGGCCTGGTCGCGGCCGCCGAGAACTCGGTCTCCGGCAACTCCCTGCGACCCGGCGACGTGATCCGACACCGGGGCGGCCGGACCACCGAGGTCTCCAACACCGACGCCGAAGGGCGCCTGGTCATGGCCGACGCCCTGGCCTACGCCGTGGCCGAGCTCGACCCGGCGGTGGTGGTGGACATCGCCACGCTGA
Source organism: Nocardioides dilutus (assembly GCF_054779555.1). Taxonomy (NCBI): domain Bacteria; kingdom Bacillati; phylum Actinomycetota; class Actinomycetes; order Propionibacteriales; family Nocardioidaceae; genus Nocardioides; species Nocardioides dilutus. The sequence goes on from NZ_BAAGYA010000002.1 coordinate 437,030, forward strand.
CCGGTGCGATCAGGGTGGCCCTGGGCCAGCAGGTGGGCGGGCTGTTCGCCAACGACGACGCCTTGGCGGACGCGCTGGCCGCCGCAGGCACGGCCTCGGGCGAGCCCGTATGGCGGATGCCCCTGGCCGGCGCCTACGAGGACAAGATCAGCTCGCGCATCGCCGACTCCGACAACGCCGGCGGCGGCCCCGGCGCGATCATCGCGGGCCTGTTCCTCCAGCACTTCGTCGGCGACGTGCCCTGGGCACACCTCGACATCGCCTCGACCGGGGATTCCCCCGAGGATCGGTTCGAGTGGAGCAAGGGCCCCACGGGTTTCGGGGCCCGGCTGCTCCTCGAGTGGCTCGGCGGGCCGGATCCGCTGGCCGGGATCGGAAAGGGATCGAAGCGATGAACGGTCTGACCGTGCGCTGGTCGCTGGAGGGCGCCACCCCCGGGGTCGAGGACGAGCTCGCGACCTACGTCGAGACGATGTCGCACGCCCGCTTCACCGACATGACCGGGCTCCGCTACAAGACCTGGCGGATGCGTGCCGGGGAGTGGTTCGAGGGCTGCTACGTCTTCCAGGACGACGCGGCGCGCGCGGCGTTCCAGGAGACCTTCACCGAGTCCGCGGCGGAGTCGCCGGGATCGCGGATCATCGGGGCCCCGCCGATCCTCATCGAGCCCTGCGACATCGTCGCGGTCGCCGAGGGCGCCGGCGGGTTCGCGTCGATGGCGCGGGCCTGAGTCGAGGGTCAGTCGCCCTCCGGCAACCATTCCTTCTTGGCGACGAGGAGCCCGTCTCCCACCGGCAGCAGCGCCGGGATCAGCCGGTCGTCGTCCTCCACCTCGCGGATCACCTCGCGGATCGCCGTCGTCTCGGCGTCGCGCTGGGCGGGATCGGCGACCCGGTCGTGCCACAGCGCGTTGTCGAAGGCCACGACGCCACCGGGACGCAGCAACCGCACGGCCTCCCGGAGGTAGGCCGAGTATTCGGTCTTGTCGCCGTCGAGGAACACCAGGTCGTAGTGACCGTCGGTCAGCCGCGGAAGGACGTCGAGGGCGGAGCCGGCGATGGTGCGCGCCCGCTGGGTCGGGATGCCCGCGTCGGTGAAGGTCTCGCGGGCCAGTCGCTGGTGCTCGGTCTCGATGTCGACGGTCGTCAGCACGCCGTCGCCGCGCATCCCGCGCAGGAGCCACAGGCCGGAGACGCCGGTCCCGGTTCCGACCTCCACCACCGCACGGGCCTCGAGCACCGAGGCCAGGAACCGCAGCGCGGCACCGCCGCCGGACCCGATGGCGACGACGCCGACCTCGTCGGCGCGGGCGCGGGCCGCAGCCAGGATGTCGTCCTCCGCGACGTAGGTCTCGGCGTAGGACCAGCTCGCGGCGTTGATCGGCTCGGTCATAGGGGCAAGGTATCGCGCTCGAACCGTCCGGACCTGTAGCGAAACCGTCCGGAACCGCTGAGAACGACTGTGCGGGAACACCGGCTCGAGACCGGTCGTTGGGTACCTGCGTGAGGCTCAGGGAACGCTCAGGCGTCAGACGTAGTGTCGTGACCCCCAGCCGGGGCCCCCACGACGATGACGGAGCCGACGTGACCACGGAGCGGCAGACCGGTGCGACACCGCACCAGACTCCTGACGCGACTCCGGACGCGACTCCGGGCGTGCCCACGTGGGACGAGATCGTCGACCAGCACACCGCCCGGGTCTACCGGCTCGCCTACCGGCTGACCGGCAACGCCCACGACGCGGAGGACCTCACCCAGGAGGTCTTCGTCCGGGTCTTCCGCTCGCTCGACACCTACACGCCCGGCACCTTCGAGGGCTGGCTGCACCGGGTGACGACCAATCTCTTCCTCGACGGCGCGCGCCGCAAGCAGCGGATCCGCTTCGACGCCCTGTCCGACGAACGGGCCGCCCGGTTGCGGAGCAGCTCGCCCAGCCCGGACATGGCCTACGCGGACATGCACTTCGAGGACGATGTCGAGCGGGCGCTGGCGACGCTGCCGCCCGACTTCCGCGCGGCGGTCGTGCTCTGCGACGTGGAGGGGCTGACCTACGAGGAGATCGCCGAGATCCTCGGCGCCAAGCTCGGCACCGTCCGCTCCCGGATCCACCGCGGCCGCGCCCAGCTGCGTGCGGCCCTCGCGCACCGGGCCCCCGCCGAGGGGCGCTCGCGCTACTCCGGCCCCACCGCCGGGCCGTCGTCCGTACAGGGTCGGCGATGAACCCGCTCGGGGGACACCTGGGCACCCGGGTGAGCGCCCTCCTCGACGGGCAGCTGTCCGCCGAGGAGGAGGAGCGCGCGTGGGACCACGTGCACCTGTGTCACCTCTGCCGCGACCTCGTCGAGCGTGAGGGTTGGGTCAAGACCCGGCTGGCCGGTCTGACCTGGGGCTCACCGGCCGAGGTGCCCGGCCATCTGCGTGGCTCGCTGATGGGCGCACCCGACCTCACTCCTGGCGAGGCCTACCTGGCCGGAGCCGGTGGCGACCAGCGAGTACGCCGCACCGGGCTCGTCGCCCTCGGCAGTGGCGCGGCAGGGGCGGCCATCGTCGGGGTGCTCGTGCTCGGCAACGCCCCTGCCGACATCCCCAACCCCGAGCGCCGGACGCCCTCCACCACCGTCAACTCGCCCGGGGCCCCGGCCACCGTCGGCCCGAGCCGCCGCTCCACCACTCCCTGACCCTCCCGGTCGTGGGCGCGCTTCACCCCACCGGTCACAATGGCTGAGTGACCGACCAGGTGACCGACGAGCACGCCGAACCGACCGAGCCGACGCTTCCCCTGGGTGCGTCGGCCGCGCGCGGCCCGCGGCCCAGCTGGACGCCACCGCCGAACACCGAGCCGTTGCCCACCGCGCTCACCCCGGTCGCGCCGGCGCCCCGGAGCCGGCCGAGCGGCTGGGTGTGGCCGGTGGTCGCCTCGCTGGCGCTGGTCCTCGGGGTCCTGGGCGGGGTCGCCGGCAGTGCGATCTACGACCGGCTCGACGACGACTCCTCACCCGAGTCCTCGGGCCGTGTCCCGGGGGGTCTCGACCAGGTCGACACGGTGTCGGTGCCGCCGCTCGAGGCCGGCGACGCCACCATCGCCAACGTCGCGGCCGAGCTGCTGCCCAGCACGGTGCAGATTTCCGCCGCTTACGACGGCGAGGACGATGGGGCCACCGGGTCGGGCTTCGTGATCGACCAGCAGGGGCACATCATCACCAACAACCACGTCGTTGAGCAGGCCGCCGAGGACGACGGTCCGATCGAGATCGTCGACCAGGACGGCAACCGCTATGACGCCACCGTCGTCGGACGCAGCCCCGTCTACGACCTCGCGGTCCTCTTCTCCGAGGACGCCAAGCAGCTCCGGCCGGCCTCGCTAGGTGCTTCGAAAGCTCTGCGGATCGGTGAGGGCGTCGTCGCCATCGGCTCCCCGCTCGGCCTCAGCTCCACGGTGACCGCGGGCATCGTCAGCGCGGTCAACCGGCCGGTCACCACCGGCGACGGGGACGCCTCGTCCTACATCAACGCCGTCCAGACCGACGCCGCCATCAACCCGGGCAACTCGGGTGGGCCGCTGGTCAACCTCCTCGGGCAGGTCGTCGGGGTCAACTCCGCCATCGCCACGGCCGGCGGCGTCATCGGGGGCGACGCGGGCAACATCGGGGTGGGCTTCGCGATCCCGATCGAGCAGGTGCGGGTGACTGCCGACCAGATCCTCGAGACCGGCGAGGCCCGCTACCCGGTGATCGGCGCCAAGGTGCAGACGGGCGGTGCGGACGGCGAGGGCGCGCTCATCGACTCGGTGGTCGAGGGACAGCCCGCCGACGAGGCCGGCCTCGCCAAGGGTGACGTGGTGGTGGCGCTCGAGGGGGAGAGGGTGACCGACGGCATCGCCCTCATCGTGGCCATCCGGGCGCACCAGCCCGGGGAGACGCTGGCCTTCACGGTCGATCGCGACGGGGACGAGAAGGTCTTCGACGTGACCCTCGACTCCGAGGTCGGCTAGACCTCGGCGTCTGTCTCCCGGCCGCTGAACGGGTGGTCGTCGATGAACCGGTCGGCCTCGGCGTACATCCGCTGGATGTAGTCCTCGAGGTCGGACGCCTGCACCCGCCACTGGCCCCGGCCGCCGATCTTCATGGCCTTGAGCTCCCTGCGCCGGACCAGCGCGTAGACCTGCGCGACCGAGGTGTTGAGGATCTCGGCGACGTCGGCGAGGAGCAGGAACCGCGGCTGGTCGGCCATGCGCGCCATCGTCGCATCCGGCGCACCTCGCCGCAGGCGGGCACCCCAGGCCTTGTGGAGGACTTGTGGAGGACCACGTGACGAGGACGCCGCCGCGCGGCAGGATGACGCCGTGGCCACCACTCTCGGGGACGCCACGGATGTCACGACACCTGCGCAGCGGGTGCGCCGTCCGGGCTGGCGCGACCCACGTCTCTGGGTCGGTGTCGTGCTCGTCGCTGGCTCGATGGCTGCGGGGGCGCGGCTCCTCGCCGCCGCCGACGACACCGTCCAGGTGTGGAGTGCCGCCTCCGACCTGGGCGCCGGTTCCCGGCTGACCGAGGACGACCTGGTCGCGGCTCGGGTGCGGTTCGCCGACGAGGACACCCTGTCCGGCTACTTCACCGTCGACGACGAGCTGCCCGCCGACCTCGAGCTGGTGCAGGGAGTGGGCACCGGGGAGCTGGTCCCGCGTGGGGCGGTGGGCAGCGCGGGCGACAGCGGACTGGTCGAGCTGCCGATCGCAGTCGAGCCCGAGCAGGTGCCGCCGTCGGTGACGGCCGGGGCCGTCGTGGACGTCTTCGTCGTGGCCGCGCCCGCGCCCGAGGGGGAGCCCGGGAGCACGGCGCCGGCTCCCGGCGACGGGCCGGCGCTGGCCGGCGTGACCGTCGTCGACGCACCGCCGCTCGCGGAGTCGTTCGGCACCTCCGGTCGCCGACAGCTCGTGCTCGCGGTGCCCGAGGCCGCGGCGGCGCCCTTCTTCGCCCTGCTCGGCACCCATGACGCCGCCGTCCTGACCGTCGTCCGTCGCGGCTGAGCAACCAGTCGTGGTCGTCGTCCTGATCGTCGCCGCCGGGGCGCCGTGGGAATCCCTCGCACTCGCTGCCCTCGGCGCCCGCTCGGACGTGGTGGTCCTCAAGCGCTGTGTCGACGTGGACGACCTGCTCGCCACCGCCGCAGCAGGTCAGGCCGACGTCGCAGTGGTCGGGCTGGACGCCCCGGGCTTCGACGTGCCGGCCGTCGACCACCTCCAGCGACACGGCGTACGGCCCGTCGCCGTGAGCCCGGGCGGTGCGGCCCTCGAGGCCGGCCGGGTCCGCGGAGCGCGGATCGGGGCGCCCACCGTGGTGGCCGACGACGACCTCGACGGGCTCGTCGAGGCCGTTCGCCGCCCCGAGGAGCCGCCGCCACCCAGGGCTGCGGCTCCGGCCGAGCAGGTGGCGGCACCGGACGGCACCGGAGGCCGGGTCGTGGCGGTCTGGGGGCCGGCCGGTGCTCCGGGCCGCACCACCGTGGCGACCGGCCTCGCCGCGGTGCTGGCCACCCGCGCGCCCACCGTGCTCGTGGACGCCGATCCTTACGGCGGCAGCGTGGCGCAGGTGCTCGGCGTACTCGACGAGGTGTCGGGCCTGCTGGCCGCAGCCCGGCTGGTGACTGCCGGGACGCTGGCCGAAGGCTTCGGCAGCGTGCCCCGCTGCCTGGACGAGCGACTGAGCGTCGTGACCGGCCTACCGCGACCAGACCGGTGGACCGAGGTGAGGCAGGGCACCCTCGAGGCGCTGCTGGACGTCGCCAGGGACCGGGGGCACGTGGTGGTGGACACGGGGTTCAGCCTCGAGGAGGACCCTGCCACCGACTACGGGTCACGGCCGGGCCGCAACCAGCTCACCGTCGACGCGCTCACCGCCGCGGACGAGGTCGTGGCCGTGGGGACCGCCGACCCGGTCGGCCTCTCCCGGTTGGTCAGGGGGCTGAGCGAGCTGCGCGAGACCCTCGGGCCGGTGCCGATCCGGGTGGTGGTCAACCGGATGCGGTCCTCCCTCGGCTGGGCCGAGCACGACGTGGCGTCGATGGTCTCCGGCTTCGCCCGCCCGGTGGGGCTGCATTTCCTGCCGGACGACCGGGACTCCGTCGACCGGGCCCTGGTCACCGGGCGGACGCTCACCGAGTCGGCGCCGGACTCGGCACTGGTGAGGACGTTGGGCGAGGTGGCCGAGGCCATCGTGCCGGGGCCTGGTGGGACGTCCGACCGACGCGGCCGGCTCAGGCAGGGGAGACTCAGGCGGCGAAGAGCAGCAGCAGCCCGCCCACGGTGAACGCGATCATGGCGACGAGCAGGGGCAGCTGACCGGTCAGCTGGTGTCGCCTCGGCAGCAGCCGGACCGCTCGCTCGTGAGCGGCAATGACACCGATGACGTGCCCGACGATGACGGCTAGGACCTTGATGCTGGCCAGCAGTGTCGGGTGGTAGGTGAACCAGTAGCTGACCTCGAGGTCGGCAGTGCCGAACCAGTCGCTCCCGTTGCTGAACGGGTCGCTCACCTGGATCAGGGTCTGCTGCCCGTATTCGACGAGGTAGGTCAGGTAGTGGGCCACGATGTAGCCGACGATGATCGGCACGATCGAGTGACCGAACTGGTTGGGCAGGTCGCGGCGCCTGATCTCAGGCGCGACGGGCGTGAGCATCGTGCCCACCGCGAAGATGAGGCCCACGCCGACGCAGAACGACAGCAGCGCCAGGTTGTTGGCGACATCGACGAGGGTGGCGCTGGTCGAGAGGGACTCGTTGTTCTGGATGAACCTGATCCAGATGGACGAGTCCTTGAACGAGTCGAACGCCGTGCTGCCGAACAGCACCGCCGCGACGGCGACGAGCCCCGGCCGGACCTCGACAGTGTCGAGGTTGGCCAGCGGGCTGCGCACGACCAGCAGGCCGGACCCGTCAGCGGCCTCATCGTCGGGCCGGCGCCCCCAGATCGAGAGCTTGCCCACCAGGGTCGAGTAGACCTCGAACGGGTCGCCACGCTCGTAGAACCCGCTGCCGAACAACGCGCCGCCCAGGAGCATGACCGCGACGTAGGCGGCGCACCAGAGCCGGACCGGACCCAGCTCGGTGGAGTAGGGATAGATGAGCTCGAGCCACACGAACGCGAACAGGCCGACGGCGGCCGGCCAGTAGCCCAGTCGCTCGGGGTAGGTGAAGACGCCCTTGTCGGGGTCGGTGCCGGAGATCCTGGCGAACGCCGCGTTGATCGTGCGCACCGGGCTGAGCGCCTTGTAGGCGGGGCCGAACAGCAGGGACAGCGGGACGAGACCGACCCACCACCAGACGTAGAAGATCCCGAAGATCGGGTTGGTGAGCCGGTCCTGGCCCAGGATCGCGGCCATCGCCGCGAAGGCGAAGACCGCGAAGCCGATGGTGCGGGTCACGACGAGGAACGCCGGCGAGTCGACCACCCGGGCCAGCCACCCCGGCGCCGGCCGCCCGCTCGTCGCCACGTCGTAGCGGGGTGACCGCCAGGCGACCGCGAGGACGGTGAAGCTGATGGTGAGTGCGGCGACGGCGCCCGCGACCGCGAGCTCGGTCGGGATCGGGAGGTCCTTCGAACCGCCGACCCCGTGGGCAAGGATGTCGTTCACCGGATCTCGTTCACAGGTTGATGTTCAACTCGCTGCTGCTCGGGGTCGGAGTGCACCAATGCCGGACGCTCGGGACAACTCTGTCAGAATCGCTCGTCGGACCAAGCAGGCAGGGGGTGGCAGCGATGACGGAGCGTCTTCGACAACGTGACCTCTCCTTCCTCGTGGAGGAGACGCCGACCACCCCGCGCCACAACGCCACCGTCGAGGTCTTCGACCCCGAGGACTCGGGCTTCGACTACGACCGTCTGGTCGCCTTGATCTCCGACCGGATCGCGTTCGTGCCGCGATACCGCCAGCGCCTCCAGCAGGTGCCGGGGCGGGTCGCCAACCCCGTGTGGGTCGACGACGAGGCCTTCGACCTCGGCTACCACGTGCGCCGCTCGGCCCTGCCCCGCCCGGGTTCTGCCGACCAGCTCCGCGAGCTCGTGGGCCGCATCGTCTCCCGCCCGCTCGACCGCGGCCGCCCGCTCTGGGAGGTCTACTTCGTCGAGGGGCTGGCGGACGGGCAGGTGGCGCTGCTCTACAAGACCCACCAGGCGCTCGTCGACGGTGTGGAGACGGTCGACCTCGGACAGGTGCTGCTGGACCGCGACGACGAACCCAAGGTGACCGGCGCCGCGGACTGGCCCGACGACTGGTTCGCCCGGCGCAGGCCGTCGTCCGCAGGTCTCCTCATGTCCGCGCTCAAGGACACCGTGACCGAGCCCCACACGGCGGCGGACACGCTGCGCGGCACTCTGGACTCGACCCTGCGCAATGCCGAGGCCGTCGCGTCTCGGGTGGCGCGGGTGGCCAACGCGCTGACCGGCCGCCGCCCCGAGCGGGACACGCCGCTGTCCGGCCGGCTCTCCCAGCAGCGCCGGGTCGTCACCGTCACGACCGACCTCGCCGACTACCGCAGGATCCGCGACGACCACGGCGGCACAGTCAACGACGTGGTGCTCGCCACCGTCACCGGCGGTCTGCGGACCTGGCTGATGACCCGTGCCGAGTCGATGGCCGGGCTGCGCAAGGTGCACGCGGTCGTCCCGATGTCGGTCATCGACCGGGAGCTGGAGGCCACCTCGCTCGGCACCCAGGTCGCGCCCCACTTCGTCGACCTCCCGGTCGGCGAGGCCAGCCCGGTCGTCCGGCTGCACCAGGTGTCCTACTCGTTCCAGTCGCACAAGGAGACCGGCCGCGCGGTCGCCGCCAACCGGCTCGCGGGCATCGCCGGCTTCGCGCCCGCGACGTTCCACGCCATCGGCTCTCGGGTCGCGGCCTCCGAGCTCCGCCGCGGCTTCCAGATCGCGATCACCAACGTCCCGGGCCCGCAGTCGCCGCTCTACGCCGCCGGTGCCCGGATGATCGGCACCTACCCCGTGCCTCCGCTGCTGCCCGGCCACGCGCTGGCCATCGGCATCACGTCCTACGACGGCAAGGTCTTCTACGGCATCACCGCCGACCGTGACCTGGTCCCGGACGCCGACGTGCTCGGCCAGTGCATCAGCGAGGCCCTCGTCGAGCTGCTGGACACCGTCTCCGGTGCCCGGCCGCGCGCCCCGCGCGGACGCCGGAAGAGCCCGACCGCCGCGAAGAAGAAGGCCACCAGGTCCTAGGCCGGACCCGGACTAGGGTGGCTGCTCATGGACGCCATCACCTTCCCCCCGGCTCCCACCAACGAGCCGAACCTGACCTACGCGCCCGGCACTCCCGAGCGGGAGGCCCTGCGCGTCGAGCTCGAGAAGCTCGAGCGCCGGCCGAAGGACCTGAAGGCGCACATCGGCGGACGCCGGAAGTCCGGTGGCGGCCCCGAGATCTCCGTCGTGCAGCCGCACGACCACCAGCACGTCCTCGGTGTCCTCAAGGCAGCGACCCAGGCGGACGCGCAGGCCGCGATCAAGGCGGCGGGCAACGCGGCACCCGACTGGCGCCGGCTGTCGATGGACGAGCGTTGCGCGATCATGCTCAAGGCCGCCGACCTGCTCGCCGGCCCGTGGCGCCAGCGGATCAACGCCGCCACCATGCTCGGCCAGTCCAAGACCGCCTACCAGGCGGAGATCGACAGCGCGTGCGAGCTGATCGACTTCTGGCGCTTCAACGTCCACTACGCCAAGCAGATCCTCGCCGACCAGCCGATCGCCAACAGCCCCGGCATCTGGAACCGCACCGACCACCGCCCGCTCGAGGGCTTCGTCTATGCGATCACGCCGTTCAACTTCACCGCGATCGCGGGCAACCTGCCCACCGCCCCGGCGCTGATGGGCAACACCGTCATCTGGAAGCCCGCACCCAGCCAGCAGCTGGCGGCGTCGCTGACCATGGAGCTGCTCGAGGAGGCGGGGATGCCACCGGGCGTGATCAACATGCTGCCCGGCCACGGCCTCGAGATCTCGAAGGTCGCGCTCGCCCACCCCGATCTCGCGGGGATCCACTTCACCGGGTCCACGCCGGTCTTCCAGAGCCTGTGGCGGACCGTGGGCGAGAACATCGCCGGATACCGCTCCTACCCGCGGATCGTCGGCGAGACCGGGGGCAAGGACTTCGTGCTCGCACATCCCTCGGCCGATCCCGACGTGGTGCGCACCGCCCTCGTCCGCGGTGCCTTCGAATACCAGGGCCAGAAGTGCTCGGCCGCCTCCCGGGCCTACATCGCCAAGTCGGTGTGGGACCGGATGAAGGACTCGTTCCTCGCGGAGGTCGAGTCGCTGCCGATGGGTGACGTCACCGACTTCTCCAACTTCATCGGGGCGGTCATCGACGAGCGCGCGTTCGTCAAGCACAAGGCCGCGATCGCGCGGGCCAAGCGCCAGCCCAAGCTCGACGTGGCCGTCGGTGGCCAGACCGACGACAAGGTCGGCTGGTTCGTCCGCCCGACCGTCGTGGTCGCCACGGACCCCACCGACGCGATGTTCTCGACCGAGTACTTCGGCCCGATCCTGGTCGTGCACGTCTATCCCGACGACCAGTTCGAGAAGGTCACCCGCCAGCTCGAGGGCATCGCGCCCTACGCGCTCACCGGAGCCGTGATCGCCCGGGACCGCTACGCGATCGCCTGGGCCAGCGAGGAGCTGCGCTTCGCGGCAGGCAACTTCTACATCAACGACAAGCCGACCGGCGCGGTCGTGGGCCAGCAGCCGTTCGGTGGGGCCCGGGCCAGCGGCACCAACGACAAGGCCGGCGCCGCGCTCAACCTGCTGCGCTGGACCTCGCCGAGGTCGATCAAGGAGACGATGGTCCCGCCGACGGACTACCGCTACCCGTTCATGGACTGACTGGCTGTTCACGGGCTCGAGGGGGCTGGTGGCAGGATCGGCCGGGTGAACGCTCTGCACATGGGCGCGCTGCACCCGGTCGAGCAGCTGCTCACGCTGGTGCTCGCGTTCGGGCCGTTCGCGGTGCTGGGGGCGGTGATCTGGTGGCGACGCCGGAACGAGGATCAGCTGGACAGGTAGTCCCGGCCCTCGGCGTTCTCCGACTTGAGCGCCTTGCGCAGCAGATCGGCGATCAGGTTCTCGATCTTGCCGCCGACGAGCGGGATGTTGACCTTGATCTCCATCTCGACGCGCTCGGTCGTCACCCCACCCGACTCCGACAGGTTGATGGTGCCGGTCATCTCACCGGGCTTGCCGGGGATGACGACCTCGACCCGGGCGTTCTCGGCGTCGTGCCACGTCTCCGTCTGCACCAGGTTGATCTCGTCACCGACGAACTTCCTGGCGAAGCCCGGGATGCCGTCGGCGTTCTGCACCTGGTCGACCACGACGGTGACCCCGTCGGAGTCCTCGCCGATGGAGACCGTCTGGCGGATGGCGCCCTGGGCCTGGCACGCGCGCGTGCGGAAGTCCGGGTCCATCAGCATCGCGTCGACGTCGGCCATCGGGGCGTCGTAGGTGAGGTCGTGCGAGAAGCGGGTGCTCATCTGGTGGTTCCTCCTACTTCCCGGCCAGGTAGGCGGTGCCTGCCTGGTGCTCGGCGTCCATGCCGGCGGTGACCTTGTCGGCCATCAGCTTCTCGAGCTTGCCGCCGATCAGCGGGACCTTGACCTTGATCTCGAGCTCGACGACCTCCTTGGTACCGGCGCCGTCGGGCTCGAGCCGGATCGTGCCATGCATGCTCGTGGGCTTGCCGGGGGCCTCGATCCGCAGGTCGCCGCCACTGGCGCTGGTCCAGGTCTCGCGCTGGACCGCCTGCGTGGACTCACCTGCGAAGGTCCTCGCGAACCCCGGCAGGTCGTCGGTCCGCTGCAGCATGTCGATGACGAGGGTGAAGCCCTCGCCGTCGCGGTCCAGCTGGACGTCGGCGGAGATGACGTCCTGCGCCTCGCAGGCCGCCTCGCGGAACGCCGGGTCGGCCAGCATCTCGAAGACCTGCGCCGGCGGGGCGGCGTAGCGGAGCTCGTGTCGGAACTTCATGGGCGCATCATGCCCGCTTGCGCACCGCGATCCGATAGGCCGGGCGTGCCATCGCGTCCCCATACGACTCCAGGAAGGCGTCGAGCCGATCAGGGAGTCGCTCACCGGCGTAGGCCAGGTAGATGCCGACCGGCTTGTGGACGAGTGGGTCCGGGTCGGCGTGCAACAGCTCGGCGATCACATAGCCGGCCTCGACGTCCGGATCGTCGGCGTACTTCACGAACCAGAGTGGCGCGGTCATCGCGGTCCGGCGGCGCAGTGGGTCGGGCGACGCGGCGAGCTCGTGCAGCAGGTCGTACGGCCCACCGACCAGGGTCGCGCCCACCACGCGCGGCGCGGCCCGGTCGACCATGTCCCAGGCATCGATGCGGTCGTGGTGGCGCAGGTAGGTGTCGCGCAGCCCGAGGTCACCGGTCTGCTTCCTCGCCTTGAAGTCGAGGATGCAGAACGCCGTCATCCGGGCCTCGTACGACTCCTCCTCGAACAGCTTGTCGAGCTCGTCCGGTGCGATCGCGGTGGCCGCCTTGGCGGCGTCGAACAGCAGCTTCATCCGCATCCCCGGTGCCAGCTCCGCCAACACCAGGTCGGCCGTCCACTCCGTGCCACCCATGCCGGACATGGTGACGGACCCGGTCAGAGAACCGGTCAGACGGTGACAACCTGGTGCAGTCCGGCGTCCCGGAGGGCGCTGCGCGCCCGGTCGAGCACCTCCGGACCTGCCTCGGGCAGGTCGGCGTACGCGTCCCTGACCCCGTGCGCCCGGAAGCCGATCACGACGACGCGCACGCGCGGGTCCAGGTCGGCCAGCCAGGCGGCGGTCCGGGCGAGCTGCTCGTCGGAGTCGTTGAACCCGGGCACGAGCAGCAGCCTCACCTCGGCCAGCTTGCCGTGCGCGTGGAGGTAGCGGATCGAGTCGAGCACCAGCTCGTTGCCGCGGCCGGTCAGGCGGTGGTGGACCTCGGGGTCGAGCGCCTTGAGGTCGACCATGAACCCGTCGGTGACCGGCAGCAGCTCGTCCCAGACCCGGGGGAGCGCGTGCCCGTTGGTGTCGACGTACGTCGTGAGCCGGCCCAGCTGGGGATCCGCGCGGAGCTCGGTGAACAGGTCCCGCACGAACCGCCACTGCGCGGTCGCCTCTCCGCCGGAGACAGTGACGCCCGACAGGTAGGGCTCCACCTCGCGGATCTCCTCGAGCACGTGTCCGACGTCGGTGAGGCGGGTGTCGGGACCGCAGGGCGCGATCGTCTCGGGGTTGTGGCAGGCGATGCAGTCGAAGGGGCAGCCCTGGGCGAAGACGACGAACCGGTTGCCCGGCCCGTCCACCCAGGAGAACGGGACGACGTCAGCGAGCCGGACCGGCGTCGATCTCATGCGCCACCACCCGCTTGGGGACCCGCTGGTCCACGTGCGACTCACGAACCGAGCCCGCGCCGAGGAAGGTGCTGCCGTGCCGGGCGCCTCCATGGTGGGGGTCGTCGAGCTTCGCCAGGTCGGACTTGCGCACCAGGTAGCCGGTGATCCGGATGAAGTCGTTGCTGTCGAGGTTGAAGGTGAAGTCGCGCATCCCGGTGCGGAAGGCACCGCGGACCACGTCGACCACGGCGTCGGGGTTGCGGCGGGCCGTCTCGTCGAACGCCAGCACGTCACTGATCCCCGCGGGGAACAGCGAGTGGTGCGGGGTGATGGTGCGCAGGTGCTCGACCAGCCCCGGCTCCTCGCCCACGGGGATCCGGCAGCCGGCCGTGACCCCGATGTCGGAGTCGATGCCGGACTGGGCGTGCAGCAGCGCTCGGCCACCGTTGCCCTCGCAGTAGGGCAGGGGCCGGGCAGCGACCAGCTCGCTGACCCGGGTGAGGATCTGCTCGGCGAGCTCGGCCGCGGCGGCGTCGTGGCCGTAGCGACCCGACCCGCCCTCGTGCTCGAGCACCAGCGAGACCGCCTCGGCGAGCCCGTAGACGCCGAACATGGCGCTGAAGCGGTCGAGGTGGACCAGGCCCTCGGTCGCCAGCCACGAGTGCTCGAAGAACCTGGCCTCCTCGACGAGGTGCCGGATGCGGGCCTCCATCAGCTCGGCGGTCAGCTCGACGTAGTGGGGGAGCAGCTCGTCGAGGAAGGAGGCCCGGTCGCCGCTGTGCTGCTTGGCGACCTCGGCGAGGTTGAGACGCACCAGGGTGTGCGAGCCACCACCCGCGCGCAGCGAGTTGTAGCAGGAGGCGACGCCGTACGACGGGCCGAGCCCGGCGACCATCATCGGGTGGTTGACGAAGTGCGGCTGCCCGCACTCGAAGACCGTCTCGACGGCGTCACGGACGAGGTCGTCCGGCGTCAGGTCGGGGTCGACCTTGAGGGTGAGGTTGGGGACCACCTGGTGCAGCTCGCGTTCCAGCCGCAGGGCCATCCGCGCGACCCGGCCGTCAGCGGGCCCGAGGTTGGCGTGGGTGAACGCGTCGGGGAACATCCGGTCCAGGGAGATCCAGAAGAGGCGCAGCTTCCGGTGCAGCTCGGCGTCGTCCAGCCCGTCCACGCCCCGCTCGCCGACATACGGCTCGAGCAGAGCGTCGAGGTCTCCCAGCCAGACCGGGTAGCCGGTGATCGAGGGCACCTGCGAGTAGGCGATGAGGAGCCAGGTCAGCGCCTCGTCGAGGTCAAGGGCCGGTTCGAGCTCGAGGAACTCCGAGCCCTTGCTGAGCAACGTGGCGTAGTCAGGGAGCACGTAGCGGGGCCGGTGCGGCGCGTTGCCCTCGTAGAGATCGCAGATGACCCGCTTCTCCAGCGCCTCCGCGCAGGCGTCCGAGACCGCGGGTGGCTCGAGCGAGTTCTCGGCCAGGATCGCGAGGTTGTGCATGCGCTGGCGGTAGGTCAGCCGGGGGTCGTCGATGACGTCGCGGACGAGACGGCGCAGCTCGAGGCTCTCCATGGCGCCAGCCTCCGCCGTGTCCGCCCGCCGGCACAGGGTCCTAGGTCCCTCGCGACTAGGTTGGCGGTCATGGATGAAACGACGGACGACAGGTCCGAGACCTTCGTCTCGTTCGGCGAGCAGGGTGCGCAGCTGACCTACGGCAGCTATCTCCGGCTGCCGCAGCTGCTGGACTCCCAGCACCTGGAGTCGGATCCGCCGGCGCACGACGAGCTGCTGTTCATCACCATCCACCAGGTCTACGAGCTGTGGTTCCAGCAGCTCCTCCACGAGGCGACCTCGGCCCGCGACGCGATGACCCGCGGCGAGCTCTGGTGGGCCCAGCACCTGCTGCAGCGGATGCAGGTGATCGAACGGGTGCTGGTGCACCAGATCGACGTGCTGGAGACGATGACCCCGCAGGATTTCCTGGAGTTCCGGCAGCGGCTGGCACCGGCCAGCGGTTTCCAGTCGGTGCAGTTCCGCGAGCTCGAGTTCCTGTCCGGCGCCAAGGACCCGTCGTACGTCGAGCGGTTCCGGGGGATCACCGACGCAGAGAAGGCGCACCTCGACTCGCGGCTGGCCGAGCCATCGCTGTGGGACGGGTTCCTGGACGTGCTCCGCGCCCACGACCTCCCCTGCGCGGACGACGACGAGGTCCTGGCCTCCCTGCGGACCGTCGCCCACGACCGGTCTCAGTTCGCGCCGATCTGGGCGGTCGCCGAGGCCCTGCTCCAGCACGACGAGCTCGCCGCCCAGTGGAGGGCCCGGCACGTCACCATGGTCGAGCGGATGATCGGCGGCAAGTCCGGCACCGGCGGCTCGAGCGGCGCGCCCTACCTCCGCTCCCGTCTCGACCTGAAGTACTACCCCTTGCTCTGGGCACTGCGCAGCGAGCTCTGAGCCGTCGCCGCTCAAGAGGACTAATCTCGGAGGGTGTCAACGACGACGCACGATGCTGACCGGACCGGACTACTGGAGAAGGCTGTCGAGCTGGCCCGGGCAAGCAAGTGGCCCGGCGGGCCGCCGCACGAGAGCGTGGCGGAGCTGCTGCGGGCCTACTACCGCCGCGTCGCCATCGAGGACCTCGCCGAGCGCAGCGACGTCGACCTCTACGGGGCCTTCGCATCCCAGTACAAGCTGGCCGGCAGCCGGCCGCAGGGCACCGCGAAGGTGCGGGTCCATACCCCGACCCTCAACGAGAGCGACTGGTCGGCCGGTGGTCGCACCGTCGTCGAGGTCGTGGTGGACGACATGCCCTTCCTCGTCGACTCGCTGACCATGGAGCTGTCGCGTCAGCTGCGCGACGTGCACGTCGTCATCCACCCCAACTTCGACGTCGTCCGGGACATCACCGGCGAGCTCCAGTCGATCGCGCCGGTGTCCGACGGCTTCCTCGAGCCCGAGGGCGAAGCGGTGCGCGAGTCGTGGATGCACGTCGAGATCGACCGGCTGCCCGAGGGTGACGACCCCGCCAAGGTCGCCGAAGACATCCAGCGGGTGCTCCGCGACGTCCGCGAGGCCGTCGAGGACTGGGGCAAGATGCACGCCCAGGTCGTGGACATCGCCGCCGGGCTCAAGCAGGACCCGCCGCCGCTGGACCCCGATGAGGTCCGCCGGGCCCGCGAGCTCCTCGAGTGGCTTGCCGACGACCACTTCGCCTTCCTCGGCTACAAGGAGTACCAGCTCGAGACGCACGACGACGGCGACCACCTGCGCGCCGTACCGGGGACAGGGCTCGGCATCCTGCGCGCCGACTCCGACATGTCCGAGGCGTCCGGGAGGCTCCCGGACGCGGTGGCGGCCAAGGCGCGGGAGAAGACGCTGCTGGTGCTCGCGAAGGCCAACTCGCGGGCCACGGTGCACCGTCCCGCCTACCTCGACTACGTCGGCGTGAAGTCCTTCGACGCGAACGGCGACGTCGTCGGTGAGCGACGCTTCCTCGGCCTGTTCTCCAGTGCGGCCTACACCGAGTCGCTGATGCGGATCCCGCTGATCGGCGAGAAGGCCGCCGCGGTCCTCAAGCGCAGTGGCTTCGACCCGCGCAGCCACGCCGGCAAGGCGCTGATGGCCACGCTCGAGACCTACCCGCGCGACGAGCTCTTCCACACCCCGGTCGACGAGCTCGCGCCGATGGCCGAGGCCGCCATGGCCGCCGGCGAGCGCCGGGCCGTGCGGATGCTCATCCGCCGCGACACCTACGGCCGCTACGTCTCGGTGATCGTCTACCTCCCCCGGGACCGATACAACACGGCGGTCCGCGAGCGGTTCGCGCGGATCCTGCAGGAGCAGCTGCACGGCGAGTCGATCGAGTTCACGGTCCGCATCAACGAGTCAACGACGGCCCGCGTGCACTTCGTCGTCCACCTTCCCAAAGGTGACGAGATCCCTGACGTCGACACCGCGGACCTGGAGCGACGGCTCGCGGAGGCTTCTCGGTCCTGGCGCGACGACTTCGTGACCGCGGTGATCGCGGAGTACGGCGAGGAGGTCGGCACGGTGCTGGCGCGCCGCTACGTCGACTCGTTCCCCGAGGCCTACAAGGAGGACTTCAACGCCCGCACCGCCGCCGTGGACCTCGGCCGGCTGGAGTCGATCATCGACACCGAATCCGGGAAGGGGTCCGCGGAGGGCTCAGCCGGGGGCGAAGGGATCGGGCTGTCGCTCTACGAGCCCCTTGCCGCCGGTCGCGGTGAGGCCCGGCTCAAGGTCTACCGGATCGGTCCGCCGCTCTCGCTGTCCCAGGTGCTGCCGGCCCTGTCGTCGATGGGCGTCGAGGTCGTCGACGAGCGGCCCTACAGCCTCGAGGGGCTGGAGCGCTCGTCGATCGTCTACGAGTTCGGGCTCCGCTACGAGGGCAGCCTGCCCGCCGACGCCCGCGGGCTCTTCCAGGACGCGCTGCGCGCCATCTGGGACGGCGAGAACGAGATCGACGGCTTCAACGGGCTGGTGCTCGGCGCCGGGCTCACCTGGCGCCAGGCGACCATGCTGCGGGCCTACGCGAAGTACATGCGTCAGGGCAACAGCCCCTTCGCGCAGGACTACATCGAGGACGCGCTGCGCATCAACGTCGACATCACCAGGCTGTTGGTGCGTCTCTTCGAGGCCCGCTTCGACCCGGCACTGCGCGCCGGTGGCTCCACCGAGGGCCAAACCGAGGAAGCACGCATCGAGGCGGCCATCGCCCGCACGCTCGACGACGTGGCCAGCCTCGACCACGACCGGATCCTGCGCTCCTACCTCACCCACATCAAGGCGACGCTGCGCACCAACTACTACCGGAGCAACGACGCGGACCCGACCCGGCCGCGCGGCTACCTCTCGCTCAAGCTCGAACCGTCCGAGATCCCGGACCTGCCGATGCCGCGGCCCCAGTTCGAGATCTTCGTCTACTCGCCGAGGGTCGAGGGCGCCCACCTGCGGTTCGGGCCGGTGGCGCGCGGTGGCCTGCGCTGGTCGGACCGCCGCGACGACTTCCGGACCGAGGTGCTGGGCCTGGTCAAGGCGCAGATGGTCAAGAACACCGTGATCGTGCCGGTGGGCGCGAAGGGAGCGTTCTTCTGCAAGCAGCTGCCTGACCCTTCGCAGCGGGACGCGTGGCTCGCCGAGGGGAAGGCCTGCTACCGGACCTTCATCTCCGGACTGCTGGACATCACCGACAACCTCGTCGACGGCGAGACGGTGCCGCCGCCCGACGTCGTCCGACACGACGGCGACGACGCTTACCTGGTCGTCGCTGCGGACAAGGGCACTGCGACGTTCTCCGACCTCGCCAACGAGATCGCGCTGGGCTACGGGTTCTGGCTGGGCGACGCGTTCGCGAGTGGCGGCTCGGTCGGCTACGACCACAAGGCGATGGGCATCACCGCCCGCGGCGCCTGGGTCTCCGTCCAACGGCACTTCCGGGAGCGCGGCATCGACTGCCAGACCGAGGAGTTCACCTGTGTCGGCATCGGTGACATGTCGGGCGACGTGTTCGGCAACGGCCTGCTCTGCTCCGAGACCACCCGGCTGGTGGCCGCGTTCGACCACCGCGACATCTTCATCGATCCCACTCCGGACGCGGCGGCGTCGTACGCCGAGCGTCGCCGCCTGTTCGAGCTGCCGCGCTCGTCGTGGCAGGACTACGACAAGGACCTGATCTCCGAGGGTGGTGGCGTGTTCTCCCGCACCCTCAAGTCGGTGCCGATCTCTCCCCAGATGCGCCACGCGCTCGGGCTGTCCGACGAGCTCGGCGAGTCCGCGACGCCGGCCCAGCTGATGAAGGCGATCCTCCAGGCGCCGGTCGACCTGCTCTGGAACGGCGGGATCGGGACCTACGTCAAGGGCAGTGGTGAGAGCCACGCCGACGCCGGCGACAAGGCGAACGACGCCATCCGTGTCGACGGCCGCGAGGTCCGGGCCGTGTGCATCGGCGAGGGCGGCAACCTGGGCCTGACCCAGGGTGGCCGGATCGAGTACGCGCTCGAGGGCGGTGAGGGTGGCGGCCGGATCAACACCGACTTCATCGACAACTCGGCGGGCGTCGACACCTCCGACCACGAGGTCAACATCAAGATCCTGCTCGACCGGGTGGTCAAGAACGGCGACCTCACCGGCAAGCAGCGCAACTCGCTGCTCGTGGAGATGACCGACGAGGTCGCCGACCTCGTGCTCCGCGACAACTACGAGCAGAACCTGGCCCTGGCCAACGGCCTCGCGCACGCGCCGTCGCTGCTGCACGTCCACGAGGACTTCATGCGGCAGCTGGAGCGGGACGGCGTGCTCAACCGCGAGGTCGAGGGCCTGCCGACTCCGAGGAAGGTGCGCCAGCTGATGGAGCGGGGCGAGGGGTTGAGCGCTCCCGAGCTCTCGGTGCTGATGGCCTGGACCAAGATCGTGCTCGCCAAGGAGCTCCTGGCCGGCGACCTTCCGGACGACCCCTACCTCGAGCTGGACCTGCGGGCCTACTTCCCGACCGCGATGCGGGAGGGCTTCTCCGCCCAGATCGACACGCACCCGCTGCGCCGGGAGATCATCGTGACCCAGGTCGTCAACGACCTGGTCAACGGTGCCGGCATGACCTTCTGGCCGCGGCTGGCCGGGGAGACCGGCGCCGACGCGGCGGATCTGACCAGGGCCAACTTCGTGGCCCGCGAGATCTTCGGGTCGCTGCCGCTGCGCGACGAGCTCAAGGGCTACGACAACAAGCTCGACGCCCGGCTGCAGACCTCGATGCGCATCGAGATGCGGACCCTGGTCGAGCGTGCCTCCCGGTGGCTGGTCACCAACCGACGCCCACCGCTCGACAGCCAGACCACGGTCGACCAGTTCGCCGGGCCGGTGCAGGACACGATGGCGCGGCTGCCCGAGCTGATGACCGGACGCGAGCTCGCGGCCTACCAGGAGCGGCGCGAGCAGCTCGTCTCCCGGGGGGCTCCCGAGGACCTCGCCTCACGGGTCGCGGTGCTGCCCCCGGCCTACACCCTGCTCGGCGTCGTCGAGACCGCCCAGCGCGACGGCCTCGAGCCCGAGGACGTCGCCCGGGTCCACTTCGCCCTCGGCGAGCGGCTCGGCGTACCGGCCCTGCTCCAGCGGATCGTGCAGCTGCCGCGCGCCGACAAGTGGCAGACGATGGCTCGCGCCTCGCTCCGCGACGACCTCAACGGCGTGCACACCCAGCTCACCGCCCAGGTCCTGCGCACGACCTCGCCGGACGCGCCCGCGCCGGCGCGGATCGCGGAGTGGGAGGAGTCCGACTCGGTCCTGGTCTCCAGGGCCGCCGAGACCCTGGGCCAGATCTGTGCGGACGACGACACCGACCTGGCGCGGGTCTCGGTCGGGCTGCGGGTGGTGCGGGGCCTGCTCGACTAATCAGGTCGCCCGTCGTCGGTGGGCGGACGTACGGTGGTTGACGATGACATCGACCGCGCCGGAGCCCCCCAACCCGGTGGGAGATCCCCCGGCCGGTGTGCACTCGCTCTGGCGGCTGCGCGGCTACCTGCGGCCACACCTCACCGCGCTCACGATCATGTCGCTGGCCGCCATCGGCGCGGTCGGGCTGACCATCGCCATCCCGCTGGTCACCAAGGCCTTGATCGACGGCCCGATCACCGAGCGGGACCTCAGCGGTGTGCTGCCGCTGGGGTTGCTCGCGCTGTTGCTCGGGGTGCTCGAGGCGTTCCTGATCTGGGTGCGCCGGTGGTTCCAGTCAGACGCGGTGCTGGTCCTCGAGACCCAGATCCGGCACGACCTCTACGAGCGGCTCCAGCAGCTGCCGATGAGCTTCCACGCGCACTGGGGGTCCGGCCAGCTGCTGTCGAGGGTGACGACCGACCTGTCGGCCATCCGCCGGTTCAGCGGGTTCGGCCTGCTGTTCCTGGTGCTCAACATCCTCCAGCTCACTGCGACGACCATCGTGCTGCTCAACATGTACTGGCCGCTCGGCCTGGTGGTCGCCGCGACCGCGGCCCCGATCATCTGGCTGTCGATGCGGTTCGAGAAGGCCTACGTCGTCGTGTCGCGCCGGGTGCAGGACGAGCAGGGTGACCTGGCGACCCGTGCCGAGGAAGGGGCGGTCGGCATCCGGGTGATCAAGTCGTTCGGCCGCGCCGAGCACGTGTCGGCCCAGTACGACGCGGCGGCCCGCCAGCTGCACGCGACGAGCATGGACAAGGTCCGGCTCTCGGCCCGGTTCTGGACGTTCCTCGAGGTGATCCCCAACCTCGCGGTGTGCGTGGTGCTGCTGCTGGGCGCGATCGGCGTCGGCCGGGGGCAGCTCACCCCTGGCGAGCTGGTCGCGTTCATCACGCTGATGCTGTCCCTGGTGTGGCCGGTCGCCTCGCTCGGCGTGATCCTGGCGATGGCGCAGGAGGCCATGACGGCGGCCGCGCGCATCCTCGAGATCTTCGACACCGAGCCCGAGATCGTCACGGGCACCCAGGTGATCGAGCACCCGGAGGGCCGGCTGCGCTTCGAGTCCGTCGACTTCGCCTTCCCTGGCTCGCAGGAGCAGGTGCTGCGGGGCGTCGATCTCGAGCTGGCCCCCGGGGAGACCGTGGCGGTCGTCGGCGCGACCGGCTCGGGCAAGACCGTCCTGACCGCCCTGGTCCCGCGGCTGTTCGACGTGACGGGAGGGCGGGTCCTCATCGACGGCATCGACGTGCGCGACCTCGACCTGCGGCACCTGCGCTCGTTGGTGGCCACCGCGTTCGAGGACCCCACGCTGTTCTCGATGAGCGCCCGGGAGAACCTCACCCTCGGCCGTGACCCCGAGACCGACCCGGCCACCGACGAGGAGATCGACCAGGCGCTGTCGATCGCCCAGGCCGAGTTCGTCCACGAGCTGCCCTGGGGCCTGGACACCCGGATCGGTGAGCAGGGCCTGGCCCTGTCCGGCGGCCAGCGGCAGCGCCTCGCGCTGGCCCGCGCGGTGCTCGCCAAGCCCAAGATCCTGGTCCTCGACGACACCCTGTCGGCCCTCGACGTCCACACCGAGAAGCTCGTCGAGGAGGCCCTGAGCCGGGTGCTGGCCACCACGACCGGTCTGGTCGTCGCCCACCGGGCGTCCACGGTGATGCTCGCCGACCGGGTCGCGCTGCTGCAGGACGGCCGGATCACCCACGTCGGGCCGCACCGCGAGCTCCTCGACACGGTGCCCGCCTACCGCGAGCTGCTGGCGGCGGACACCGACCCCGAGAGTCGGCTGAGCGGAGCATCCACGTGACGACCGAGCAGAGCCGGTGGCGCGGGGTCGCCGAGGTCGACGCCGACGAGGCCGCCGAGCAGATGACCGCGGTCGGCCTCGGCGGCGGGTCGAAGCGGCTGCTGCGCCAGCTGCTGCGGCCCTACAAGCGCGCCATCCAGATCCTCCTGGTCATCGTCCTGGTCGAGAACGCCGCCCGCCTGTCGATCCCCTACCTCGTCAAGGAGGGCATCGACACCGGCATCCCGCCGATCCGCGAGCGCGACGACCTCTCGCCCCTCCTGACCATCGTGGCGATCGTGCTCGTGGCCACGATCGTGCAGGCGATCGCGCGACAGCTGTTCCTGGTCCGCTCCGGGGCGATCGGGCAGGACGTGCTGTTCGAGATCCGGCGGCGGGTGTTCCGGCACTTCCAGGTGCTGAGCCCGGCGTTCCACGACTCCTACACCTCGGGCCGGGTCATCAGCCGGCAGACCTCCGACGTGGATGCGGTCTACGAGATGCTCGAGACCGGCTTCGACGGGCTGGTCACGGCGGCGCTCACCCTGGTGGGGACGGCCGGCCTGCTGCTGTTCCTCGACGTGAAGCTCGGGCTCGTCGCGCTGTGCTGCGGCCCGTTCCTGGCCTGGCTGACCGCGTGGTTCCGGCGCAACTCCGCCGAGAGCTACAAGGTCACCCGCGAGAAGGTCGCGCTGGTCATCGTCCACTTCGTCGAGTCGATGGGCGGCATCCGCGCCGTCCAGGCGTTCCGCCGCGAGCCCCGCAACCAGGAGATCTTCGACGACGTCAACGACCAATACCGGCGCGCCAACCTGGTCGCCTTCCGGCTCGTCGCCTGGTTCATGCCCGGCATCCGGCTGATCGGCAACGTCACCATCGCCGTCGTCCTGCTCTACGGCGGCTACCGCGCCTACCACGGCGACGTGACCGTCGGCGTGCTCGCGGCGTTCCTGCTCTACCTGCGCCAGTTCTTCGAGCCGATGATGGAGATCTCGCAGTTCTACAACACCTTCCAGTCCGCCTCGGCGGCGCTGGAGAAGCTCGCCGGCGTCCTCGAGGAGGAGCCGTCGGTCCCGGAGCCCGCCGATCCGGTCCCGCTCGGCCGGGCCCGCGGTGAGCTCCGCTTCGACCACGTCGGGTTCGCCTACGTCGAGGACCGGCCGGTCCTGCCCGACCTCGACCTGACGGTGCCGGCCGGGCAGACGCTGGCCCTGGTCGGCACGACGGGCGCCGGCAAGACCACGCTCGCCAAGCTCGCCACCCGCTTCTACGACCCGCTCCAGGGCCGGGTGCTCCTCGACGAGACCGACGTACGCCGGCTCAGCAGCGACGACCTGCGCCGCAACGTGGTGATGGTGACCCAGGAGAACTACCTGTTCTCCGGCACCATCGCCGACAACATCCGCTTCGGCCGGCCCGACGCCACCATGGAGCAGGTCGTCCGGGCCACGACCGCGCTCGGTGCCCACGACTTCATCGCGGCGATGCCCGACGGCTACGAGACCGACGTGGCCAACCAGGGTGGCCGGCTGAGCGCCGGCCAGCGCCAGCTCGTCGCGTTCGCCCGGGCGTTCCTCGCCGACCCGGCCGTGCTGATCCTCGACGAGGCGACCTCGTCTCTCGACGTCCCCTCCGAGCGCCTCGTCCAGCAGGCCCTGCGCACCGTGCTCGCCGGCCGGACCGCGGTGATCATCGCCCACCGGCTCTCGACGGTCGAGATCGCCGACCGGGTGCTGGTGATGGAGCACGGGCGGATCGTCGAGGACGGCTCGCCGGCAGACCTGATCGCCGGCGGCGACGGCCGCTACTCCGACCTGCACCGGGCCTGGGTCGAGTCGCTGGCCTAGGCACACCCTGGTCCAGACTGGGTCCCGTGCGCACCGTCCTCGTCGTGCTCGGCACGCTGCTCTTCCTCAGCTGCGCTCTCCTTATCCTCGTGGGCTGGCGCAACCCCTCGAGCCGGTTCCTGGTCGGCTTCGTGCAGACCCGCAACGTCAAGAGCGGTGACCCGGCGCGGCGGGCGGCCGCGGCCTGCTGGCTGATCCTCGGCTTCGCCGCGGGCTTCATCGGTCTCCTGGCGTCCGTGGACCCGGACGAGCCCCTGCGGGACGCGTCGCTGCACAACGTCGTCGGATATGCCTCCGCGGTCGCGTTCGCGGCCTGCGTGGCGGTGGCCGCCTGGGTGCGCTGGGGCGGCGCCCCTCAGTCACTGCGCCCGGCCGCGATGCGCGACCCGGTGTGAGCGAGCAGCCCACCCGCAGGCAGCTCGACCGGGAGATCGTCCGGCTCGCCTTCCCGGCACTGCTGACGCTGGTCGCCGAGCCGATGTTCCTGCTCGCGGACGCCGCGATCATCGGCCATCTCGGCACTGCGCAGCTCGCCGGGCTCGGGGTGGCCGGGGTCGTCCTGCAGACGGTGGTCGGGCTGTGCGTGTTCCTGGCCTACGGCACCACGGCCGCGGTGTCCCGGTCACTCGGTGCGGGCGACCTCCGGCGGGCCCTCGCGCTCGGGGTCGACGGGCTGTGGCTGGCGGTGCCGGTCGGCGTCGCCGCCACCGTGCTCGGGGTCGTGCTCGCCGGGCCGCTGGTCAGGGCGTTCGGCGCCGACGACGAGGTCAGCCGCCAGGCCGAGATCTACCTGCGCATCGGGTCCCTCGGCATCACGCCGCTGCTCCTGATGCTGGCCGCCACCGGGGTGCTGCGCGGCCTCCAGGACACCCGCACCCCGCTCGTGGTCGCGGTCGGGGGCAACGTGCTCAACGTCGTCCTCAACCTGCTGCTCGTCTACCCGGCCGGCCTCGGTCTCGCCGGGTCCGCCCTCGGGTCGGTGATCGCGCAGACCGCGATGGCCGCGGCGCTCGTGGTCGCCGTGGTGCGCGGAGCCCGGCGCCACCGCGCTCCGCTCTCCCCCGACCGCCGGGGGATCCTGGCCGCGGCGAGGGCCGGAGTCCCGCTCGTCGTCCGCACGCTCACGTTGCGGGCCGCGCTGCTCGTCACGACGTACGCCGTGGTGCTGGCCGCCGACGGCGACTCGGCTGACATCGCCGCACACCAGCTGGCCTTCACGATCTGGGGCTTCCTGGCCTTCGTGCTCGACGCGATCGCCATCGCCGCGCAGGCCCTGACCGGCCGCTACCTCGGCGCCGGCGACGCGGCGGAGGCCCGCGCGGTGACCCGGCGGATGATCGGTTGGGGCTGGGTCGCCGGGGTCGTCACCGGTCTCGGCATCGCCGCGGCCAGCCCAGTGCTGCCGGCGGTGTTCACCGGCGACGACGCGGTCCGCGACCTGCTCGTGCCGGTGCTGCTGGTCGTCGCGATCGGCCAGCCGCTGTGCGGCGTCGTCTTCGTCCTCGACGGGGTGCTCATCGGTGCCGGCGACGGCACCTACCTGGCCTGGGCAGGGCTGGCCGTCCTCGTGGTCTTCGCACCCGTCGTCCTGGTCGTCGCCGGCACGGCCGGTGGGTTGCTGGCGGTGTGGGTGGTGTTCTCGGCGGTGTTCATGGGCGCTCGGGCCGTCGTGCTCCTCGCCCGCGCCCGCGGTGAGGCGTGGTTGGTGCTCGGCGACCCGCTAGGTTCGGGCGGGTGACCGACCTCCGCAGCATCGGCGTGGCCGAGACCGCCCGGCTCGTCGCCGCCGGCGACCTCACCGCGCGGCAGGTCACCGACGCCGCCCTGGAGCGGATCGAGCTGCTCAACCCCCGGCTCAATGCCATCTCGCAGCGGATCGACGACCGGGCCCGGGCCGAGGCCGAGGCGCGCGACGCCCACCAGGCCGCCGGAGGCGACCTCGGCCCGCTGCACGGCGTACCCCTCGTCATCAAGGAGGAGCTGGCGGTCGAGGGCCTCGTCACGACGTTCGGGGGCGAGGGCAACTCGGTGCCCGCCGAAGCCGACTGCGAGGTCGTCGGCCGGCTCAGGGCCGCCGGGGCGGTGGTCGTGGCCACCTCGGCGATGCCGGAGTTCGGTGCCTTCCCCTATACCGAGTCCGACGCGCGTGGGATCACCCGCAACCCGTGGGACACCGGACGCTCGCCCGGAGGCTCCAGCGGCGGTACGGCGGCCGCCGTGGCCAGCGGCATGGTGCCGGCCGGGATGGGCGGCGACGGTGGCGGCTCGATCCGGATCCCGAGTGCCTGCTGCGGGCTGTTCGGCCTCAAGCCGCAGCGCGGCCGGGTCACCAGTGCGCCGCACGAGCACCTGTGGTTCGCGCTGGGCACCGCGGGCCCGCTGACCCGCACGGTCCTCGACAGCGCCATCGTCTTCGACGTCATCCGCGGCACGCTGCCCGGCGACCGCTGGCACGCCGGCGAGACGGGGTCCTTCGTCGAGGCCGCGCAGCGGGAGCCGGGCCGGCTGCGGATCGGCTGGTCGACCAAGCCGGTCACCCTCGGCGTCAAGCCCGACCCGGTGCACGTGAGGGCCGTGGAGGACACCGCGCGGCTGCTCACCGACCTCGGCCACGACGTGCGCGAGGTGGACCCCAAGTACCCCGACCCGACCGCGGCGTTCGTGCCGCAGTTCTTCGCCGGCATCCGTGCCGAGGCCGACGAGATGGACCACTACGAGCGCCTCGAGCGCCGCACCCGCGAGACCTACCGCCTGGGCTCGTGGGTGACCCCGCGGGTCATCGACTTCGCCCTCAGGCAGACCGAGCGGATCAGCGAGCGGACCAACCGGGTGTTCGCGGATCTCGACGTGCTGCTCACGCCCTCCATCGCCCACCGGCCGCCGAAGGTCGGGATCCTCAAGGGCAAGGGCACCGTGCGGTCGGCGCTCTCCTCGATGCCCGCGATCGCCTACGCCGCCATCTGGAACGTCGCGGGCAACCCGGCGGCGACCGTCCCGTGCGGTCTGGCCGACGACGGCCTGCCGGTGTCGGTGCAGCTGGTCGGCCGCACCGACGGCGAACCCACCCTGCTGAGCCTGGCCGCCCAGGTCGAGGCCGCCCGCCCGTGGCCGCTGGTCTCCCCGGGCTGAGTAGCGGGCTGAGGGCTCGGTAGCGTCACGCTGGTGACCCTGGCGATCGAGGTCGAGGACCTCACGATGACCTACGGCGACCTCCGGGCCGTCGACGGCGTCAGCCTCACCGTCGAGGAGGGCGAGTTCGTCGGCATCCTCGGCCCCAACGGCGCCGGCAAGACGACCACGCTCGAGACGATCGAGGGCCTCCGCAGACCCGACAGCGGCGCCGTCCGGGTGTTCGGTGAGCCGGTCTGGCCACGCAACGCCGCCCTGCTGCCGCGGATGGGCGTGCAGCTCCAGGCCTCGTCGTTCTTCGAGCGGCTGACCGCCCGCGAGCAGATCCACACCTTCGGCGCGCTCTACGGCGTCTCCGCGGCCAAGGGCGACGAGTGGCTCGAGCGGGTCGGCCTTGTCGACAAGGCGGACACCCGGGTCGAGGACCTGTCCGGCGGCCAGACCCAGCGGCTGTCCATCGCCTCGGCGCTGGTGCACGACCCGGAGCTCGTCTTCCTCGACGAGCCCACCGCCGCCCTCGACCCGCAGGCCCGCCGCAACCTGTGGGACCTGCTGTCGGGGCTCAACGACTCCGGCCGCACCGTGGTGCTGACCACGCACTACATGGACGAGGCCGAGGTCCTGTGCGACCGGGTGGCGATCATGGACTCCGGCCGGATCCTGGCGTGCGACTCCCCGGCCGCGTTGGTCCGCCGGCTCGACGCCCCGGCCCGGATCACCGTGGCGCCGGGCCAGCTCCACCCCGACGAGGCCGAGCGCATCGACGGCGTCGACGAGGCGACTGCTGGCACCGACGGCGTCGTGCTTGTCACCAGGAGCCCGACGGTCGTGGTGTCCCGGCTGGCGGAGGCCGGGAAGCTCGACGGAGTGCGGGTGCAGACCGGCACTCTCGAGGACGTCTTCCTCGACCTCACCGGACGCGAGTACCGGCCGTGACCGCCTTCAAGGCGCTGTCCCTGGCGATCATCAAAGGCTTCCTGCGCGACAAGACCTCGGTCTTCTTCGCGGTGATCTTCCCGCTGATGTTCCTGGTGCTCTTCGGCGGCCTCTTCAGCGACCAGGACCAGTCCAAGGTCGACCTCATCCAGGTCGGCGACGTCGCGCTGGTCGACGGACTGCCCGACGACGCGCGCGCCGCGTTCGACGAGACCTTCGAGGTCTCCGAGTCCGACGACCTCGACGCCGCGATCGCGAAGGTGCGCAAGGGCGACGCCGACGTAGCCCTCGAGCAGCAGGGTGACCGGCTGGTGGCGCACTACACCCAGACCGAGCAGGTGAAGGCGGCGATAACCCAGGGTGCGCTGCGCGCGTTCGTGGACGGCGCCAACGTGGCCCTGCTGTCCGCGGAGTCGGGGCAGCCGGCGAGGTTCAGCCTGGAGACCGAGCGGGTCGAGGACGAGTCGCTGACCACCATCCAGTTCGTCACG
Organism: Nocardioides dilutus; assembly: GCF_054779555.1. NCBI lineage: Bacteria > Bacillati > Actinomycetota > Actinomycetes > Propionibacteriales > Nocardioidaceae > Nocardioides > Nocardioides dilutus. The sequence goes on from NZ_BAAGYA010000002.1 coordinate 466,038, forward strand.
CCGGGGCTGCTCGGCTGGGCGGTGGCGATGAGCGCCGCCTTCGGGGCCGCGGCCACGCTCCAGGGGTGGCGGCAGACCAAGCTTCTCCGCCGCCTCCAGCTGGCGCCCGTCTCGACCCGGACCGTGGTGGGGGCCCGGGTGAGCGTCACGATCGCGATCGCTCTGGGCCAGCTCGCAATCTTCATCGGGCTCGGGGCCGCGGCGTTCGGGCTCACCCTGACCGGCTCGTGGTGGATGTCGATCCCGCTCCTGGTGGTCGGCACGCTCTGCTTCATGGCGATCGGCCTGCTCGCCGGAGCCGTCACGACAACGGTGGAAGGTGCGGTCAACGCCGCCAACTTCGTCGTCCTGCCGATGGCCTTCCTCTCCGGGTCGTTCTTCCCGCTCGACGCGGCGCCGTCCTGGCTGCGGGCGATCTCCCAGGCTCTTCCGCTGAAGCACCTCAACGAGGCGATGCTCGACGTCATGGTGCGGGGCGAGGGTCCCGGGTCGGCCCTGGCGCCGATGGGCATCCTGGCGGCGTTCGCCGTCGTCGTGACCCTGGTCGCGGCGCGGCTGTTCCGATGGGAGACCTCCTAGTCTCGGGGGCATGACCGGCCCTCTCTCCGACGTCCTCGTGGTCGACCTGTCCCGCGCACTCGCCGGTCCGCACGCCACGATGATGCTCGGCGACCTCGGAGCGCGGGTGGTCAAGGTCGAGGCGCCCGGGCACGGCGACGACACCCGCGGCTGGGGGCCGCCGTTCGTCGGTGAGCCGGAGGACCGGCAGTCGACCTACTTCCTCTCGACCAACCGCAACAAGGAGTCGATCGCGCTCGACCTCAAGCAGGAGGACGACCGGGACACGTTGCTGCGTCTCGTCGACCGCGCCGACGTGCTCGTCGAGAACTTCCGCACCGGCGTGCTCGAGCGCCTCGGGCTCGGTGTGGAGTCGCTGATGCGGCGCAACCCGCGGCTGGTGGTGCTGTCGATCACCGGCTTCGGGCACGACGGCCCGGAGGGCGGTCGGGCCGGCTACGACCAGATCGCCCAGGGCGAGGCCGGGCTGATGTCGCTGACCGGTTCGGGGCCCGAGGACCCGCAGCGGGTGGGCGTGCCGATCGCCGACCTGCTCTCGGGCATGTACGGCGCCTACGGCGTGCTGGCCGCGCTGCACGAGCGGGAGCGGACGGGTCGAGGCACCGTCGTGCGGACCTCGCTCCTGGCCGCCGTGGTCGGCGTGCACGCCTTCCAGGGCACCAGGTGGACCGTGGCGGGCGAGGTCGGCCGGGCGCAGGGCAACCACCACCCGTCGATCGCGCCCTACGGACTGTTCCACTGCCGCGGCGGGTCGGTCCAGATCGCGGTCGGCAGCGAGAGCCTGTGGCGGCGGCTGTGCGAGGCGTTCGGGATCGACCCGGCCGCCGAGGGGATGGCCACCAACGGGGAGCGGGTGGAGAACCGGGCCCGGGTGATCGAGGTCGTCGAGTCGGCGTTCGCGGACTTCGACCCCGAGTCTTTGCTGGCCCGGCTCGCCGATGCCGGCGTCCCGGCCGGCAAGGTGCGCAGCCTCGACGAGGTCTACGAGTGGGAGCAGACGGCCAGCCAGGGGCTCCTGGTCGACGTGGAGCACAGCACGCTCGGCCCGCTGGTCCTCCCCGGACCGCCGCTGCGGTTCTTCTCCGCGGACGGCGACGAGGTGACCCGGCGCGACCACCTGCCCCCGCCGGTGCTGGACGAGCACGCCGACGCGGTCCGGGCCTGGCTCGACGAGGGCCCCTCGTGACCCACCGGTGGACCGCCCAGGAGCTGCTCGACCTCGTCCTCGACGAGGGCTCATTCGAGTCCTGGGACGAGCCGATCGACATCTCCGACGCGCCACCTGGCTACCGCGCCGAGCTCGAGGCAGCCCGGGAGAAGGCGGGCACCGACGAGTCGGTGCTGACCGGCCGCGGCCTGGTGCACGGCCGCCCGGTGGCGGTGGTGGCCAACGAGTTCCGGTTCCTGGCCGGGTCGATCGGGCTGGCCGCCGCCCGCCGCATCATCACCGCCGTCCGCCGCGCGACGGCCGAGGGACTGCCGGTGCTGGCGAGCACCGCCAGCGGCGGCACTCGGATGCAGGAGGGCACCCCGGCGTTCGTGCAGATGGTCGAGATCTCCCGGGCGGTGATGGAACACCGGGCCGCGGGGCTGCCCTACCTGGTCTACCTGCGCCACCCGACCACTGGCGGGGTCTACGCGTCCTGGGGGTCGATGGCGCACGTCACGGTGGGCGAGCCTGGTGCCCTGATCGGGTTCCTCGGTCCGAAGGTGTTCGAGGCGCTCAACGGCACGCCGTTCCCGGAGGGGGTGCAGACCGCCGAGAACCTCAAGCACCACGGCGTCATCGACGGCATCGCGACCGCGGAGGAGCTCCCCGCCCTCGTGGACGCCGTGCTCGCGGTCCTGGTCGACCCGCCGTCCCAGCCGCGGCTCACGCGGCGGACCGGCGAGCTCGACCCCGACCGGGACGCGTGGGCCGCCATCGAGGAGACCCGCGGTGCCGACCGGATCGGCGTCCGCGACGTGCTGGGCCACGGCACGGAGGTGCTGCTGCCGCTCTCGGGCACCGAGAAGGGCGAGCGGGACAGCACCGTGCTCGTGGTGCTGGCCCGGCTGGACGGCGAACCGTGCCTGGTCGTAGGCCAGGACCGGAGCCGGCAGGGACCGGCCAAGCCGATGGGGCCGGGGGCCCTGCGGACCGCGCGCCGGGCAATGCGCCTGGCCAATGAGATGCGGCTGCCGCTTGTCACCGTGATCGACACCCCGGGCGCCGAGCTGTCCCAGCGGGCCGAGGAGGGCGCGATCGCCGGCGAGATCGCCCGCTGCCTGGCCAGCCTGGCCACCATGACGGTGCCGACCGTCTCCGTGGTGCTCGGCCAGGGCTGTGGCGGCGGCGCGCTGGCGCTGCTGCCGGCCAAGCGGGTGATCGTCGCCGAGAAGGCGTGGCTGATGCCGCTCCCCCCGGAGGGGGCCAGCGTGATCGTGCACGGCGACCCGGGGCACGCCGACGAGCAGGCGCGCAGCATGCGGGTCCGCGCGGTCGACCTGCTCGCCAACGGCACCGCACACCACGTCGTGCCCGAGCCAGACGGTGACTCGGGCGAGGCGCTCGCCGAGGCGATGGCTGCCGAGATCGCGGCCGCGATCAGAGGGCTCGCGGGACGCTGACATGGGTCTCCTGCTCCAGACGCCTCGGGCGCGGTGGCGCCGCCTGACCGGCCGCGGGCCGGGTCTCACCGACAGTCCGCTCGCCGGCCGCACCGTCCTGGTCACCGGCGCCTCGTCAGGCATCGGCGAGGCCACCGCGGTCGCCGTGGCAGCGCGCGGGGCCATGGTCCTGCTGGTGGCTCGGCGGGCCGACGAGCTCGACCGGGTCCGGGAGCGGATCGAGTCCGCAGGCGGCCGCGCCGCGCCGTACCCCTGCGACCTGACCGACGTCGCCGACGGCGGCGCCGTCGACCGGCTCGTCGCCCAGGTGCTCGAGGAGCACGGCTCGGTCGACTACCTGGTCAACAACGCCGGCCGCTCGATCCGGCGGTCCCTCCACCTCTCCTACGACCGGTTCCACGACGTCGAGCGGTCGATGGCGATCAACTTCCTCGCCCCGGTCAAGCTCACGCTCGGGCTGCTGCCGGCGATGCGCGCACAGCGGTTCGGCCACGTCGTCAACGTCGTGACCTGGGGTGTGCAGATGAAGGCACCCAAGTTCACCGCCTACATCGCCTCGAAGACCGCGCTCGACGTCTGGAGCCGGTCGGCCGGGCGCGAGACCTACGGCGACAACGTCACGTTCACCAACATCCGCTTCGCCCTGGTGCGCACGCCGATGAGCGCCCCGACCGAGGCCTACAAGCGGATCCCCGGCCGTTCGCCCGAGGAGGCCGCGGCGACGGTGGTGCGGGCGCTGGAGGACCGGCCGATCACGGTGAGCACGGTGCCGGGACGGCTCGGCGAGATCGCCAACCTCGTGGCCCCTCGGCTCAGTGATGCGGCCTTCCACCGCCTCGACCGGCGGATGCCTGACTCCCGTGCCGCACGAGGAGAGCGCCCCACCCACCAATGACCCGGTCGAGCCATGTCGGTGTCGGCGGTCCGGGTGCTACTTTGCGCGGAAATCGCTCGGGCGCGACGTCGGGCGAGGAGGTTCGTCATGAGCCAACGGGGCAGGTTGTCAGCCGCGGTCGGCGCGGCCATCGCGTGTGTGCTGGCCTGTGGCGCGCTGTCCGCACCCGCTCCGGCGGCGCCGGTCGTCGCAGTGATGTCGGACGCCACGTCTTCCACGATGCTGGCCGCCACCGAGGTCGGTGACCTCACCTACCAGGGCTGTTTCAAGCGACCCGGAGGCAGCGCGACCTGCGCGGGCACCAACAACGGATTGGCCGGCGCCCACGCGGTCGCCATGAGCCCGGACGGCAAGTCGGTCTACGCCACGGGCCACGGCGACAACACCGTCTCGATGTTCACCCGCGACCCGGCCACGGGAGCACTCACGCCCGCCGGCTGCGTCACAGACGCCGACCTCTTCCCGGGCACGGCCGGGTGCACCGACTTCGAGGAGGGCATGGCCGAGCCCTTCGGGATCGCGGTCAGTCCCGACGGGCTGGACGTCTACGTCGCGGGCCAGGACGACAGCGCCATCACCCACTTCGAGCGCGACCCGGTGACCGGCAACCTCACCGGCGCCGGCTGCATCGCGGACACCGGGGACTTCGCGGGCTGTGGGGGAGCCACCCAGAACGGCCTGGAGCACCCCTTCAGCCTCGTGGTCGCCCCCGACGGGTCAGCGGTCTACGTCGCGGGCGGCCGTGCGCTGGTGCGGCTCGTGCGCAACACCACGACCGGCGCCCTGTCTCCGGGGTCGTGCCTGATGGGCACCGGCGACAGCATCGGGTGCGGGACCCAGCACGACGGCATCGGGGACCTCTACGACCTGGCGGTCAGTGCCGACGGCACCTCCCTGCACACGGTGTCGCGCAACGGAGGCGCGGTGTTCAGCTTCTCACCCGGGTTCGGCTCGGCGGGATGCTTCTACGACAGCGACAACGCACCCATCGGCGGGTGCGCAGCGACCCAGGGACTCGCCGCCGCTCGTGGGGTGGCGGTGAGCCCGGATGGGAAGTCCGCCTATGTCGTCTCGGGGGCCAACTCGGCGCTGGTGCCGTTCGAGAGGGGCCCGACCGGCGTGCTCGCCCCGGTGGGGTGCATCGGCGATGTCGGCACAGCTGCGTGCCCCGCCACCGCCCAGGGCCTGGGCTCAGGCGTCGACGTGACGGTCAGCGCCGACAACGCCTCGGTCTATGCCGTCACCGAGGACGGCGGCGGCGCCATCGTGAGCTTCAGCCGCAACACCACGACGGGCGCGCTCACGGCGAGGGGCTGCATCTCGCAGGTCGTGGACTCCGCGGGGTGCCCCTCTGACGAGGAGGGCCTGTTCCAGCCGCGAGGTGTGATCGGTAGCCCGGACGCCAAGTCGGTCTATGTGTCCTCCTTCGGTCAGGACGCGATCGCCCGCTTCGACCGTGTCGCCGGGGCGGTGGCGCCCTTGCCACCCAACGAGGTGAAGGTGCGCACCAAGAAGGTCACCTGCACAGGGGCCTGTCGGAAGGTCAAGGTCAAGATCGTCACCCCGCCGAAGACGGGTGGTCGACTGGCGGTCTGCTACCTGGACCCGGCGGCCAAGTTCTGCCCCGGATGGAAGGGCCGCGCGTCCGGGGACGGACGGGCCGCTCGCTCGGCACTGGTCAAGACCAAGTTCGTCAACGTCACCGGCGGAAAGGTCGTGGTGAAGCTCAAGACCACCAGGAGGGCCCGGGCCCTGTTGGCCCAGAAGGGCTTCCTCAAGCTCAAGCTGCGCATCGACTTCGAGCCGTCCGGCGGGGTGCGCAGCTCCATGAAGCACAAGATCAGGGTGACCCTCGTCTGAGCCGGGCGACCGGAGCGGCGGCCGGGAGATCTGGCCGAAATCCCTGATCGGGCACCGGTTCTCGTCCTAGTCTCGACCAATGACCGAGTCGGCCAACGGCGCCGAGGGCTGGCGTCCGGACCCCTTCGGCCGCCACGAGACCAGGTTCCACGACGGCAGGCGGTGGACGCCGTACGTCAAGGACGGGGAGGCCCACTCCCTCGACGAGCCCGTCGAGGGCATCGACGACGACGGCCCCACGGGCCCGGAGATCCTCACCGCACCCGTCCTGGTCGTCGAGCAGCACGTCTCCCCGCAGGTCCGCATCGAGCCCTACTCGGTCTTCGGCGGCGACGGGCGCGACCTCGGCACCGTACGCCGCGCCCCGGGCGCGGACGGGCGGGTCGAGGTGCTGGGTGGTGACGGGCGCCTGGCCCTCACGCTGACCAAGGCCTCCTCGACCCGCAAGACCGTGATCTCGGTGCACGCCGGCAACGGCGCCGAGATGGGCCGGCTGATGGAGCAGCACCTGCCCGGGATGACCACCTACGCGCTGGAGAGCGCGGCCGGGGGCAACGTCGGTTACGTGCGGGCCCGCACCTGGGTGGGCTGGGACATCCGGGTCGAGGACGAGCACAGCCATCCCGTCGCCCGGATCTCGAAGCACTGGGACGGGCTGGACCGGGCGGCCTACCCGACCGCGGACAGCTATGTGGTGCGGGTCGACAGGGAGATGCGCGACCCGCAGCGGGCATTGGTCTACGCCGCTGCGCTGGCCGTCGACAGCCTCTTGAAGAAGGACGGGCGCGGCTTCCAGTGAGGGCTCAGCTGGCCTTGCGGGCCGGTGCCTTCCTGGCGGTCTTCTTCGCGGGTGCCTTCTTGGCTGCGGTCTTCTTGGCCGGCGCCTTCTTGGCCGCGGTCTTCTTCGTCGCGGGTGCCTTCTTGGCTGCGGCCTTCTTCGCCGGTGCCTTGGCGGCCGGCTCGGCGTCCTCGGTGTCCTCGCCGCGGGCGGACTTGGCCGCGTCGACCGAGCGCTGCAGCGCCGCGAGCAGGTCGACGACCTCGCCCGAGGACTTGGTGGAGGTGGGGGTCCGCTTTATCTCGCCGCCCTCGATCTTCGCCTTGACCAGGGTCTCGACGGCGCCGGCGTAGTCGTCCTCGAACTCGCTGGCGTCGAAGTCGCCGGCCAGGGTCTCGACCAACATGTGCGCCATCTTGACCTCGGCGTCCTTGACCTCGCCGGTCTCGACCGAGAAGTCCGGGGTGCGGATCTCGTCGGGCCACATCATGGTCTGGAGCACGATCACGTCGTCCTTGACCCGGAGCACGGCGATGGTGGTGCGCTGGCGCAGGGCCACGGTCACGACCGCCATCCGGTCCGCGTCGAGCAGCGCCTGGCGGAGCAGGGCGTAGGGCTTGGTGCCGGACTTCTCGGGCTCGAGGTAGTAGCTCTTCTCGAAGAGCATCGGGTCGATCTGGTCGCTGGGCACGAACTTCTCGACGGCGATCTCGCGCGATGACGTCGAGGGCAGGCCCTCCATGTCCTCGTCGGTGAGGATGACCATCTCGCCGTCCTCGGTCTCGTAGCCCTTGGCGATGTCGGCATAGGCGACCTCCTCGCCGTCGATCGAGCAGACCCGCTGGTACTTGATCCGGCCGCCGTCCTTGGCGTGCACCTGACGGAAGGAGACGTCGTGGGACTCGGTCGCGGCATACAGCTTCACGGGCACGCTGACGAGCCCGAAGGACACCGCGCCCTTCCAGATCGCCCGCATGTTCGTTCCTCTCGTCGTCCGACCGGTAACCAGTGTGACCGGTGGTGCGCACAGAATCCATCGGTCGGGGCTTTCGACGGGCAGGATGGGCCCGTGCGTCCGATGCTCGCGACCAAGGGCACCCACGTGCCGGTCGACTCCGGGTGGTCGCACGAGGTCAAGTGGGACGGCGTCCGCGTGCTCGCCGACACGACCGCGGAGGGCACCCGGCTGCTCAGCCGCAACGAGAACCCGGTCACCGTCGCCTGGCCCGAGCTCAACCGCAGCCCGCTGGGCGACCGCGACCTGCTCGTGGACGGCGAGGTCATCGCGCTCAACGAGCGCGGGCTCCCCGACTTCCGGGTGCTCCAGGACCGGATGCACGTGCGCAGCGCCGCCTCGGCGGCCCGGCTCGCGGAGCGGCTGCCGGCGACCTACATGGTCTTCGACGTGATGCGCCTGGACGGCCGCGACCTCACCTCGATGCCGCTGGGGGAGCGGCGCAGGATCCTGCGCGGCCTCGGGCTGGAGCACTCGACGTGGCAGGTGCCCGACGCCTACGACGACGGCCCGATGCTGTTCGAGGCCACGCTCCAGCAGGGCCTGGAGGGCATCGTGAGCAAGCGGCTGACCTCGCGCTACGTCTTCGGCGAACGCACCAAGAACTGGCTGAAGTTCGCGCACCGGCACCGCCGGTCGTACGTCGTGGGCGGCTGGCGGCCGCAGGAGGGCACCACCGACCGGCTGGCGGCCCTGCTGGTGGGGGAGATGACTCCGGAGGGCCTGCTCTACCGCGGCCGGGTGGGCAGCGGCATCGGGGCCGCCGCGAGCCGGTCCCTGACTCCACTGGTGGCTCCGCTCGGACGCAGCGACAGCCCCTTCGCAGACGAGGTGCCGCGGGTCGACTCCGCCGGCACGTTCTGGCTCGAGCCGGTGCTCGTGGTGGACGTGGAGACGCACGGACTCGGGTACCAGCGACTGAGGCAGCCGGCGTACATCACCGTGCGCCACGACCTGACGCCGGCGGACCTGGAGACCCAGTCATGAGGCTCACCTGATGCCCAGGGAGAAGCACGAGAAGACCGAGGTGCAGGTCGACGTCGAGGGCCGGACCATGCGGCTCTCCAACCTGGAGAAGGTGCTCTACCCGCGCACCGGCACCACCAAGGGCGAGGTGCTCAACTACTACGCGCGCATCGCGCCGGTGATGCTCCCGCACCTCGCCGACCGCGCCGTGACCAGGATCCGGTGGCCGCACGGCACCGGGGACATGAGCTTCTTCGAGAAGAACGTCCCGCAGGGCACGCCGTCGTGGGTGCGCACCGTGAAGGTCCCGACGACCGGTTCGCGGACCGCCGACAAGCAGGACGGGATGCTCGTCTTCCCGATCGTCGACGACCTGGCCACGTTGACCTGGCTGGTCAACCTGGCCGCGCTCGAGCTCCACGTGCACCAGTGGACCGTGGGCCGCAACGGGCGTCCGCGCAACGCCGACCGGCTGGTCATCGACCTCGACCCGGGCGAGCCCGCGGGGCTGCACGAGTGCTGCCGGGTGGCGCTGCTCGTGCGCGACGCGCTGGCCGCCAGGGACCTGGCGGCCAAGCCGGTCACCAGCGGCAGCAAGGGGTTGCACCTCTACGCCGACCTGCCCCGCCGGCTGCCGTCCGACGAGTCCACGGCGCTGGCCAAGGAGGTCGCCGAGGCGCTCCAGGAGGAGCACGCGTCGCTGGTCACCGCCGCGATGACCAAGGCCAAGCGCCCCGGGAAGGTCTTCCTGGACTGGTCGCAGAACTCCGGGTCCAAGACCACGATCTCGCCGTACTCGCTGCGCGGCCGCGAACGTCCCTGGGTCGCCACGCCGGTCACCTGGGACGAGGTCGAGGCGGGTGCCGAGGACGAGGAGGGCCTGGGGCAGTTCCGCTTCGACGAGGTGCTCGACCGCGTGGACGAGCACGGCGACCTCTTCGCCAGCTGACCGCTCGGCGCGCCCCCGTTACCCAGAATTGGCGACAGCGTGGCTCCCGAGTGGCCACTACGGGCGTCGTGGATTCCTACGATCAGTCGGCGACCTCGGGAGGAATCCCGGGGTCGTTGTGGGTTTGCGGGACCCACGGGGAGAGGGAGCGTGGATATCACTCCGGTGCCGAGACCGAGCCCGACACTCAGTCGGGGCCGGCTGCTCGCTGCGCTCCTCGTGATCGGCCCGATCATCGTGCTCGTCTTCCTGCCCAGCGTCCTGGGGCTGCAGCGCTACGTCGTCACCGACCGGGCCATGGACGGAGACATCGACGGCAGCATCAGCCGGGGTTCGGTCGCCCTGACCCGCGCGGTGCCGTCCACGGACCTCGTGGCGGGCGACGTCATCGTCTTCCGCCCGCCGGTCGAGGACGACGCGTCGTCGGAGGACTCCGTCACTCGCCGCATCGTGGCGATCAAGAACGGCGAGGCCTGGACCCGCGGCGACAACCTCGACGCCGACGACCCGTGGCGCGTCGACGTCTCCACGGGCACCTATCCACGAGTGGTCTTCGTGGTGCCGTGGATCGGCCGGCCCTTCTCCGGCCAGGCAGGACAAGGAGGGTGGTGGCTGCTGGTCGCGGCCACCGTGATCACGCTCGTCGTCGCCCTCGTTCTCGCGATCGCGGCGCCGTGGCGGACGGCGCGGCAGCGGCAGCGGCAGCGGCGCAGACCACCGCACTCCGGACCGGTCGCCGGGGTGCGCGGAAGCCCCTGAGACGCAGTCTCCGGAGGGGTGCGGCCGGGAGGCGCGTGCGCGTGTTGTGCCGGATGGTGCCCGCGGGGTAGGCGGGTAGTCCTACTATGCGCCTATGGGTCAGAGAGTCGTCATCGTCGAGGACGAGGAGGACATCGCATTCCCGCTCGTCCGCACCCTCGAACGCGAGGGCTACGACGTGCAGTGGCTCGACTCCGGACAGAAGGCTCTCGACGACCTCCAGGCGACCCGTGCCGACGTCGTGATCCTCGACCTCGGCCTGCCCGACATGGACGGCCTCGAGGTCTGCCGCAAGATGCGCGACCAGGGCTACGACGGGGCGATCATGATCGTCACCGCGCGGGCCGGTGAGCTCGACCGGGTGGTCGGCCTCGACTACGGCGCCGACGACTACATGTCCAAGCCGTTCGGGCTGGCCGAGCTGCAGGCCCGGGTGCGGGCCCTGCTGCGGCGTACGTCCAACTCCAACAACTCGGCCGACGACGCGGTTCCCCCGGGTGGCCTGCGCATCGACGTGGCCGCCCGCCGGGTCTTCTCCGGCACCGACGAGGTGCCGCTGACCGGCAAGGAGTTCGAGGTCCTGAGCGTGCTGGCGGCCAACCGCGACAAGGTCGTCTCCCGAGACCGGCTGATGGCCGACGTGTGGGACGAGAACTGGTACGGCTCGACCAAGACCCTCGACGTCACGATCGGTCGGCTGCGGCAGAAGCTCGAGAGCGTCGGGGTGACGGAGAAGGTCGTGGCCGTCCGCGGCGTGGGCTTCCGCCTCGAGGGCGCACCGACAGCGTCCTGAGCGACCGTCGGGTCGGTCGGTGAGTCATGCGTGAGCGGCTGACCGGCGCCTTCGTCGTCCTCGCGGTCACGTTGCTGGCCGCGGTGCTGCTGGTGCGTTCCTACTCGATGGACACCAGCCTGCGGGCCTATGAGAGCGACCAGGTCGCCGGCGAGGCCGAGACCATGGCGGCCTTCCTCGCGATGCGGACGGAGGCGGGGCTCCCGATCGACGAGGGCGTGCTGCGCCTGGTGGTCGGGCCCGACCAGCGGGTGGAGTACGAGGCGGTCGGGTCGCCGCCGCTGGCCGCCGAGGGGGACGAGTTCGACGAGGGCAACGACGGCCAGGACTTCGGGGCGGTCGTCGAGATCCCCGGCCAGGACGCGTCGCTCACCCTGCTCGAGTCCGACGAGCGGCTCGACGACCTGGTGGGTGACGACCGTGCGTCGATCGCGCTGCTCCTGCTGCTGGTCGCGCTCATGGCGGCGATCGCCGGCTACCTGATGGCCAAGCTCCTCGCGGCGCCGTTCCTCAAGCTCGCCGTCGCCGCCGCACAGCTGGGTCGCGGGCGGTTCGACCTCACGATCCCCTACACCCGGATCCCCGAGGCGCGGGCGATCGGCCTGGCGCTGCAGGCCAGCGCCGGCCAGCTGCAGGAGCGGCTGGCCAGCGAGGAGGTCTTCGCCCAGCACGCCTCCGAGGTCCTGCGCGACCCGCTGACCGGGCTGCGGCTGGACCTCGAGGACCTGTCGATGCGCCAGGACCTGCCCGAGGACGCGCGCGCGACCCTGGCGCACGCCGTCGTGCGCATCGACGCCATGGACGAGGTGGCCGGTGAGCTGGTCGCCCTCTCGCGGAGCGGCAGCCTGGTCGTCGGTGCGGATATGGCCCTGCGCGACCTCGCCACGGAGTGCGCCCAGACCTGGGCCGACGCCCTCGGCCGTCACGAGCGCACCCTCACTGCCTCCATCGACGGCGAGCTCGACACGAGGTATACGCCCGGGCCGGTCGAGTTCGTGCTCGACCTCCTCCTCGCCGACGTGGTCCGGCGCAGCCGCGGCGCGGTCCGGATGTCCTTCCACGCCGACCACGAGGGTCACCTCACCATCGGCGTCACCTGCGCCGCCGAGGCCCGCACCGACCCCGGAGACGACCGCGCCCTCACCAAGGCCCGCGCCGTGGTGACCGCACTCGGCGGGCGGCTCAAGGGCGCCCACGTCGGCAACGGCGGTCTGACCATCTGGTTGCCGCGCCGCTGACTCCGCGCCGCTGACTCCGCGCCGCTGACTTCGCAACCGGGCCGGTCGGCTACGACTCGTTGGGCGGCGGAGCGTCGGCGCAGGGCTCGAGCCAGAAGACCTTGTACTTGGTGTCCGCCCCCTGCGAGCCGGGCGTGTGGACGGTGGCCTTGACGTGGTAGCTCTGCGGGTTGTCCGGGTCGGCGAAGGCTGCGGTGTAGGTGTAGGTGGCGGCACCGTCGAAGCCGCTGTCGGTGCCGGCTCCGGTGGCCGGGTCCTCACCCACGAACACCTCGGTGGGCCCGGTGACCGACAGGCCGACCCCGCTGGTCGGGGCCTGCTCCGTGAACTCGATCGACGAGACGATGTCGGCGCCCTCGTCGAAGCCGTACCACTCGACGTCGAAGGTGCACGGGGACTGCGTCGTGATCTTGACGGTGCCGTTGTTGCCGGCCGGGTCGCCGTTGTCATTGAAGGCGGACGCCGGAAGGGTGGAGACCGCCGAGCCGGCGATCGCGAGCGGGACGGCGACAGCCAGGACGCGGCGGACGCTGAACGATGGGCGGGGGGTTGGGGTGGGGTTTCGCATGGCTTTCAGTGACTCTCCAGGTGGGGGGATACGCGCCGCTGTCGGCACGTTGAGTACACGATCAGGCATCCGGCTGGCCGGCACAGGAAAACCACGAACTTCTCCGGCGTCGCCGCCTCACTCGACCCGCACCGAGGGCAGCACCCGGGCGAGCCGGCGGGGCGCCCACCAAGCCCGTTCGCCGAGCAGGTGCAGCACGGCCGGGACGACCAGGCACCTGATCACCAGCGCGTCGAGGAGCACCGCGGTGGCCAGGCCGAGACCGAACTGCTGGAGCATCCGGTCGGGCGAGAAGACGAAGGCCCCGAAGACCACGATCATGATCGCCGCCGCCGCGGTGATCACCCCGCCGGTCCGGGCGAGTCCCTCACGGACGGCCAGGGCGGCGTCGCCGGTGCGCCGCCACTCCTCGTGCATCCGGCTGACCAGGAACACCTCGTAGTCCATCGAGAGCCCGAAGACGATCGCGAAGATCATCACCGGCACGAAGGCCTCGACAGGTCCGGGCTGGGCGAACCACCACCCCTCGTCGAAGACCAGCGTGATGACGCCCAGGGCCGCGCCGATCGAGAGCAGGTTGAGGACGGCGGCCTTGACCGCGATGGCCACCGAGCCGAAGACCATGAGCAGGAGCAGCGCCGACAGGCCGACGACCACGCCGACGAAGAGCGGGAACCGCTCCGCCACCGCGTCGGCGAAGTCGACGGTGGCCGCGGTGGAGCCGCCGACCACCGACTGGTCGGGCAGGTCGCGGCGCAGCTGCTCGACCAGCGCCGCGGTCTCCTCGTCCTGCGGCGACGTCGTGGGGAACGCCAGGCTGGTGAAGAGGCGGCCGTCGGAGGTCGCCTGCGGCGGGGTCGCCGAGGCCACGCCGTCGCTGGCGGTCAGGACGGCGTACGCCGCGTCGGCTGCGGCCCGGTCGCCCTCGGTGGCCACGACGAGCGGCCCGTTGGCGCCCGGGCCGAACCCCTCCGCGATCAGGTCGTAGGCCTGACGACTGGTGGTCGACGGGTGGTCGTTGCCGGCGTCGGCCAGGCCGAGGTGCATGGAGAGCGCGGGGACCGAGAGCGCGCCGAGCACGACCGCCGCAGCCACCAGCGGGAGGACGGGCCGGCGGGCGACCAGGTCGGCCCACGCCCGCCAGCGGCGGCCCGGCTCCCTGCCCTTGGCGGCCGCGCGCTCCGCCCGGTGGCGGATCCGCCGCTCGAGCCGTCGGCCGAAGAGCGTGATCAGGCAGGGGAGCAAGGTGAGCGAGGCGAGCATGGTCATCAGCACGGTGAGCGTGACGGCGAGGGCGAGGCCCTCGAGTGACGCCAGGCCCAGGGTGAGCAGGCCCAGCAGGGCGATGACGACCGTCGCCCCGGCGAAGAGCACCGCGCGCCCGGCCGTGTCCAGGGCGGTGTCGGCGGCCTGCTCACGGGTCGCGCCGCCGACGATCTCGGAGCGGTAGCGCGCGAAGACCAGCAGCGCGTAGTCGATCCCGACGCCCAGCCCCACCAGCATCAGCACCGGCGGGGTGTAGTCCGGGATCGTCACGAGGTGGGAGGTCAGCGCCACCACGCCGACCGTGGTGCCGACCGCGAAGACCGCCGTGATCAGCGGCAGCGAGGCCGCCAGCAGCGACCCGAAGAGGAACAGCAGGATGACCAGGGCGGCGAGCATGCCCGCGCCCTCGGCGCCGCCGCCCGCCTCGCTCTCCGCGATCTCGCGGATCGCGTCGCCGGTGAGCTCGACGCGCAGGTCGTCGGTCTCGAAGGACAGGGCGGTGTCGAGGATGTCCTGCGCGGACTCGTTCGGTACGTCGCCGGTCGGGCCGTCGAGGACGACCGTGGCCAGGCCCAGCGTGCCGTCGTCGGTGACGGTTCCGGCGTCGGCGGCGGGCGGCTGGACGACCGCGACGTGGTCCAGCTCCGCGAGGGCGGCGACCAGGTCCGCGACGGTGTCCTGGTGGGCGTCGAGACCGTCCGCGGCCTGGAGCACCACGGTGATGCTGTCGCCCTGCCGCTCGGGGGCGTGCTCGGCGTACCGGTCGAGGAGCTCCTGCGACTCCGTCCCGGGCAGGGAGAAGTCGTTGCGGTAGTCGTCTCCGGCCGCCATCGAGCTGGCGGTGATGCCGGCGAGCAGCAGGACCCAGCAGACCACCGCGGTCCAGTGGTGGCGGCGCGACCACGCGGAGAGCCGGAGCAGCCGGGAGGGACGGTCGACGACGGGTGGGGAGGCGGTGGCGGTCATGGCAACCTCATGTGTAGGCGGACGACATGTAGACAGGCAACGCATAGACCGTAGACGAACTACCTGTAGGCTGTCTACATGAAGGCCGACGCCCTCCGCGGTCACCTCGACGCGATGATCCTGAGCACGGTCGAGAGCGGGCCGCTGCACGGCTACGCGATCATCGAGGCCCTCGCGGTGCGCAGCGGGGGAGCGCTGGACCTGCCGACCGGCACCGTCTATCCCGCGCTGCGCCGGCTCGAGGCGGCGGGCTACC
Organism: Nocardioides dilutus; assembly: GCF_054779555.1. NCBI lineage: Bacteria > Bacillati > Actinomycetota > Actinomycetes > Propionibacteriales > Nocardioidaceae > Nocardioides > Nocardioides dilutus. The sequence goes on from NZ_BAAGYA010000002.1 coordinate 481,536, forward strand.
TGGCGAGCGCCTGGTCGACCGACTCGGGCCGCAAGCGGCGTACCTATCGCCTGTCCCGCTCCGGCGCGAAGGCGCTGGCCGCCAAGCGCGGGGAGTGGGAGAGCTTCGCCTCGGTCGTCAGCAGCGTGCTGCGCCCGGCGCGATGACAGGGACATCCCTGATGCGCTCGGTGCGTCCGGCCTCCACCATGGATGGCATGGCCGACCCACGTCCCGCCTACCTCGCGCGCCTCGACGCGGCACTCGTCGGGCCGGGGCGCACCCGGCGCAGCCTGGTTCAGGAAGCAGCCGACCACCTCGACGACGCCACCGAGGCACTCGTCCGGGCGGGTCACGACGAGGATGCCGCCGCCCGGCGGGCCGTCGAGGACTTCGGCACCGTCGCCGAGGTCGCCGCGTCGTTCCAGACGACGCTGGCGGTGGCCGCCTCCCGGCGTACGGCGTGGCTCCTGCTGGTGGTGCTCGGCTTCCAGCCGTTCCTCTGGGACTCCGGCCTCGACCTCGCCTCTGACACCCAAGCGGAGCGACCGGACTTCTGGCTGGTCGGGGTCCTGGACGAGGTGATCGAGATCGGCGGCGGCCTCACGCTGCTGGGCGCGGCGCTGGCGCTGGTCGCCACCGGGATCGGCAACCGCTGGTGGTCCGCCGGTCGGTTCACGGCGCGGCTGACCGGCCGGGTCGCGCTCGCCGCCGCCGTGTTCGTGCCGCTCACCTGCGTGGTGATGACGCTCGCGGCCGGGGGGTGGACCCTGGGCTTCTGGGCGCTGGTGCTCGGCCTGGTGGTGCTGCCCCTGGGCGCGGTCGCGGGTTCGGCGCGTCGGACCCTCGCCGCGGCCTGAGCGCGTCGCTCCCGGCTTCGGGACGCAGGCCACCCGCACCGAGGCCGTTGGACCCTCGTCCGCGGTCAGCTCCGGGTGTCAGATGGACGAGTGGAGAGGTCCGACAAGAGGCCGCACGCGCGACCCCAGTCCGCGGGTCGCCAGTCCGCGGGTCGACAGTCCGCGCGCCGACCCCGCAGCGCCGCCGCGACGCGGAGCCCGGCCGACGTCGCGTACCGGTGGGCGTACCTGTCGCTGCTCCTGTTCGTGGTCTCCTTCGTGGCCGCCTTCGTCGTCGGGGAGGGACTGCTCTCCCTCGTGGCCGAGGACCCGGAGAACCCCGTGTGGTGGGAGGTGCTGGCCGCAGCGGTGCCGGCGCTGGTCGTGTTCGCCCTGCCCGTGCTGGTCGTCTGGGCCTTCGCGCGCCGGGCCGTCCGCCTCGGGCGTCCGGATGCGCGGTCCGCGGTCCTGGTCGCCGTGCTGGTCGCGCTGGCGTTCCTGGCCTCCAACCTCGTCGGCCTCCTCGCCCGGCTCGTCTTCGACTGACACCTGAGGCCGACCGGGCGAGCACGCCCCGCGCACCACCGGTCCCTGTCGTCCCATTCGTGAGCCCTCGTCGCACCCTCGTCCACAGATCCCGGTTCAGCCCTTCCGCTGCACCGCCGACCTGTCCTAGCGTCCGGTCCAGGCCTCACTCCTCGGGGGCCTGGCATCTCGGGAATCGGGGACTCGATGGCGATGACGCACGCCGCTGTGGACGGTGGGCTCGACGACGGGCCGGACGAGGCCGTCGTCCAACAGCTCGACCAGCACGTGCGGTCGCTCGTCCGCCGCGAAGGCGTCGACCCGCAGCGTGACGTCCCGGTCGTCCGGCGGATCGCCGAGACGGTGGTGCGCGACCACGACGCACGCAGCCTCACCGGCGCCGTGGCGCCGGTCGCCGACGTCGAGTCGCTGGTCGGCGAGCTGGTGGCCAGGGTCGCCGGCTTCGGTCCGCTTCAGCCGCTTCTTGACGACCCGACGGTGGAGGAGGTGTGGATCAACGACCCGAGCCGGGTGTTCGTGGCCCGCAACGGGCGGCACGAGCTCACCAACCTGGTGCTCACCAAGGCGCAGGTCGACGAGCTGGTCGAGCGGATGCTCAAGAGCTCGGGGCGGCGCATCGACCTCAGCCGCCCGTTCGTGGACGCCATGCTGCCCGAGGGCCACCGGCTCCACGTCGTGCTGGAGGGCATCAGCCGGGGCTTCTCGGCCGTCAACATCCGCAAGTTCGTGCTGCGCGCCTCGGCTCTGCAGGACCTCGTGGCGCTCGGGAGCCTCAGTCCGCGCGCGGCGTCGTTCCTCGACGCCTCGGTCCGCGCCGGCCTCAACATCCTGGTGGCCGGGGGGACGCAGGCGGGCAAGACGACGTTCCTCAACTGCCTGGCCTCCTCGATCCCGGGAGGCGAGCGCGTCGTGAGCGCGGAGGAGGTCTTCGAGCTCCGCTTCAGGCACCCGGACTGGGTGGCCCTGCAGACCCGGCAGAGCGGCCTGGAGGGCACCGGCGCGGTCCGACTGCGCGACCTGGTCAAGGAGAGCCTGCGGATGCGGCCCAGCCGGGTGATCGTCGGGGAGGTGCGGTCCGAGGAGTGCCTCGACCTGCTGCTCGCGCTCAACGCCGGGCTGCCCGGCATGTGCACCATCCATGCCAACAGTGCCCGCGAGGCGCTGGTCAAGGTGTGCACGCTGCCCCTGCTCGCCGGCGAGAACATCTCGGCGCGGTTCGTGGTGCCCACGGTGGCCGCGTCGGTGGACCTCGTCGTGCACCTCGGCATCGACGAGCACGGCGTCCGCCGGGTCAACGAGGTGGTGGCGGTGCCTGGCCGGGTCGAGAACGACGTGATCGAGACCGAGCCGGTCTTCGTCCGCGACGGCACCGAGCTGCGCCGTACCGGCGGGATGCCGCCGCGCGTGGAGAGGTTCGAGCGGCTAGGCATCGACGTGCACGGCATCCTCACCGGCACTCGTCGAGGCCCCGGCTGATGGGGGCGCTCGTCGGGCTGGGGGTCGGCTGTGGGCTGCTGCTCGTGTGGTCGGCGTTCGCATTCCCTCGGGAGGGCCGCGCCACGGTGCGGAACGACGGCCGGGTGGCGCAGCTGTTGGCCCGGGCGGGTCTGGGTGAGGTGTCGGTGACCGGGTTCGCGCTGCTCTGTGTCGCGACCGGCGTGCTGACCGCCTTCGTGATGCAGCTGGTCTCCGGGACCGCTCCGGTCGCGTCGGCGTTCGGGGTGATGGCCGGCTGGCTCCCGGTGGCGACGGTGTCGGCCCGGGCCAGACGGCGTCAGCGGGAGTTCGCGGAGGTGTGGCCGGAGGCGGTCGACAACCTCGTGTCCGCCGTCCGCGCAGGCTTGTCCCTCCCCGACGCGCTGGCCGGGCTCGGCGTGCGCGGCCCCGAGCCGCTGCGGCCGGCTTTCGACCAGTTCGCACTCGACTACCAAGTGACGGGGCGGTTCGGGGAGTCACTCGACCGGCTCAAGGCCCGTCTCGCCGACCCGGTCGGCGACCGGGTCGTCGAGGGTCTGCGGATCGCCCGAGAGGTGGGGGGAGGTGAGCTGGGCCGGCTGCTCCGCAATCTGTCCGGCTACCTGCGCGAGGACGTTCGCACCCGCTCGGAGCTGGAGTCGCGCCAGGCCTGGACGGTCAACGGCGCCCGGCTCGCCGTCGCCTCGCCCTGGCTGGTGCTGCTCTTCATGTCCTTCCAGTCCGAAGTCATCCGCCGCTACGCCTCGCCCGGCGGGGTCGTGGTCCTCGCGATCGGTGGCGGCCTCTGCCTGGTCGCCTACCGGCTGATGATGCGGATCGGCCGGCTACCCGTGGAGAGGCGGATCCTCTCGTGACGCTGGGCCTGTGGGGCGGGCTGATCGGCCTTGCGGCGGGACTCGGGCTCGTCCTGGTCGGTGCGTGGGCCCGCGCCGCCCGCCGCCCGGCGCTCGCCGACCGGGTCCTGCCCTACGTACGCGACGTCTCGTCGTTCGGGCCGTCGCGGAGCGTGGTGCTCGGCGGTGGCGCATCCTCGACACCAGCGGCCGCTGCGATCGGAGCGTTCGGACCAGTGCTCCGAGCTGCGGCCGACGGCGTCGAGCGGGTGCTCGGCGGGGCGACCTCGGTGCGACGCCGCCTCGAGCGGGCCGACCTCGACCTCACGGTGCACGACCTCCGCGTGCAGCAGGTCCTGTGGGGACTGGCCGGCTTCGCCCTGGCCGCGGCGTACTCCCTGCTCAAGGCCCTGAGCGACCCGGGTTCGGTGGTGGCCGCCGTCCTGCTCTGCCTCACCGGGTTCGTCGCCGGCGTGCTGGCCCGCGACAACCACCTCAGCGGCCAGGCCAAGCAGCGAGAGCGGCGGATCCTGGCCGAGTTCCCGACGGTCGCCGAGCTGCTCGCGCTGGCGGTCGCGGCGGGTGAGAGCCCGGTGGCGGCGCTCGACCGGGTTGTCCGCCGCAGTGGTGGCGCGCTGTCGGCGGACCTCGGCCGGGTCCTGGCGGACGTCCGCACCGGCGAGCCGGTGGGCATCGCGTTCGACCGGATGGCGGCCCGCACCGGCCTGCCACTGGTGTCCCGGTTCGCCCAGGGCATCGCCGTCGCCGTCGAACGCGGCACCCCGCTCGCCGACGTCCTGCACGCCCAGGCCGCCGACGTCCGTGAGGCCGGGCGACGTGAGCTCATCGAGGTCGCCGCCCGCCGCGAGGTCCTGATGATGGTCCCGGTCGTGTTCCTCGTGCTGCCCGTGACCGTCCTGTTCGCCTTCTGGCCGGGCGTCGTGGGCCTCTCCTTGACCACTCCCTAGCAGTCCCTCCCCACCGAAAGGTCGACCTCATGCAACAGCTCCTCCTCCACCAGATGGCTCGGCTCCTCGTGACGGATCGACAGCGCGACGACCGCGGCGACGTGCCGGGCTGGGTGCTGGTGACCGTGATGACCGCGGGCCTGGTGGCCGCGATCTGGGGAGTTGCCGAGGGCCAGCTGGTCGCGTTGCTCAACAGTGCGCTCAACCAGGTGCGCTGAGCCGGCCGATGCGCTCGACCCGCTCGGAGCGGGGAGCGGCGGTCGTCGACATCGTCCTGGTGCTCCTCGTCCTGGTCCCGCTGTTCCTCGGCATCCTGCAGGTCGGCCTGGTGCTGTTCGTGCGCAACACGATGGCATCGGCCGCGGCAGAGGGTGCGCGCCTCGCGGCCACCTCCGACCGCGGTCCCGCCGAGGGTGAGGCGCTGACCCGCGAGCAGATCTCCGGCGTGGTCTCGGGACGGTTCGCGCGTGACATCGAGGTCCGGCAGGTCATGGTCGACGGCGCCCCGGGCATCGAGGTGGTCGTGCGGGCCACCGTGCCGGCCCTCGGCATCGGGGGTCCTGGCGTCGAGGTCGAGGTGGTCGGCCATGCCGTCGAGGAGGCGCCGTGAGGCGCCGTGACGAGCGGGGCAGTGCGCTCGTCGAGCTCAGCTGGCTCGGCATCCTCCTGTTGGTGCCGATGCTGTGGATCCTGCTCAGCGTGTTCGAGGTCCAGCGCGGCGCGTTCGCGGTGAGCAGCGCCGCCCGCACCGCCGGGCGGGCCTTCGCGCTCGCGCCCAACGACGCCGTCGGCCAGGCTCGGGCCGAGGCGGCGGTACGCCGCGCCCTCGACGACCAGGGCCTCGACGGCGCCGGGTTCACGCTGCGCGTCACCTGCACCCCGATCCCCGCCGACTGCCACAGCGGCACGTCCGTGGTCACCGTCCGGGTGGACACGCAGGTGTCGATCCCGCTCCTGCCCGACGTCCTGGGCGGGGACGCGCCGAGCTTCGCCTTGGACGCCACGCACGCCGTGCCGGTCGGCCAGTACCAAGAGATCGATCGTGCCTCGCCCTGACGAGCGGGGACAGGCGACGGTGCTGATCGTCGGGCTGGCGGCGGTCCTCGCGATGACCGTCGCGCTGGTCGTCGACGCCACTGCGGCCTACCTCCAGCGCCAGGGCCTCAACACCCTCGCCGACGGCGCCGCCCTCCAGGGCGCGGACCTCGGCGCGACGGGCCGGGACGTCTACGAGGGCGGCGTGCCGGCCGACCGGCTCGAGCTGACCGCGGCCCAGGTCCGACAAGCCGTGGGCTCCTACCTCCGCAGCGCTGGCGCCTACGCCCGCTATCCGGGCCTGTCCTACCGGGTCCGCGTCGACCCTTCGGCGCAGAGCGTCGAGGTGTCCCTCAGTGCGCCGCTCGACCTGCCGCTCACCGTGCCCGGTTCGCCCGAACGGGCGACCATCGGCGCCACCGGCTCTGCCGTCGTGGGCGTGGATGACTGAGGGAGTCCGCGAACCGAACCGCTCCGGGGGGCATCAGACCTGGCAGACACCCCACCACCGAAAGGGAACTGCCATGACCTCCACGACAACGACCAGGACAGCGGCGAGGACGATCGCCGCCGCGGCAGCCGTGACGCTGCTCGTCGGCCTCGGCACCGCGGCCGCCACGACCAGCAGCGCGGCGCAGACGAAGACTCAGACCACCACCGCGGCGAAAGCCACCAAGTACGTCGTGACGGCGAGGGTCAGCAGCACCGAGCCCGAGCAGGGCGACAAGATCAAGATCCGTGGCTCGGTCACACCGTTCCAGCCCGGGGCCAAGGTGCTCCTGCAGAAGCGCTACGGCACCACCGGGAAGTGGAAGAAGGCGGACACCGACACCCTCAACAACAGGGGGAAGTTCAAGTTCACGGACAAGATGGGCAGCGTCCGCTTCCGGCAGTACCGCGTCGTCAAGCCGGCCGACGCCCACGCGAAGTCGGGCAAGAGCCAGAAGCTCGGGGTCACCGTCTTCGGCTGGCGCTACCTCACCTCCCTGACGCCGGTGGCCGCGACCGGCACCGGAGAGACCAGCTCCGTGACGATCAACGCCACGGCCTACGAGCAGTCGCTCGTCGGCAACGGCACCGACAACTCCGGCTCGATCGCCTACAACGTCAACCGAGCCTGCAAGCGGTTCGAGGGCCGGGTCGGCCTGAGCGACAGCTCGGCCCTCACGGCGACGGGACAGGTCACCCTGATGGGCGACACCTCGACGCTGTACACCAACAGCTTCGGCCTCACCCAGTCCGCGCCCGTCGGCCTCGACCTGGCCGGCGTCTTCCGCATCACCGTCGACTGGACCTCGAGCAACACCGAGGGCACGCCGGACAACCAGTCCGGTGCGGTCATCGCGGTCGGGTCGCCGCGATTGCTCTGCAGCTTCTGAGACCTGGACGTGGGGTGGACCCCTCCTGGCCGACCCCAGGAGGGGCGCCGCCTCCCACGACCGGGGGACGCGGACTAGGCCACCCCAAAGGGTGAGGAATCTTTCGGTTTCGCCGCGAGACGCAGCATGCCCCGCCTATCGTCGACGGCGGAGAGGGAGACACAACTTCACACGGCACCACCTGACCGGCGGGAACCCCCCGACCCAACCGCTCAAGGAGCCCACCATGCCTCCCCTCTCCCAGGGCGCGCTGCGCGCGTCCGTCGCTTTCGCCACCGCGGCCGCGCTTTCGCTCGGTCTGCCGGGCGCGTCGGCCGTCGCCGCGCCACTGCCCGCGACCTACGACGCCGACGCCCACGGCGACATCGTCAACCTGACGGCGGACATCGGCGGCCAGTCACTGGCCGAGGTCACCGTCGGGCACAGTCGCGCCACGACCGACTCCGATGCAGCGCCGCGGTCCCGGGGCGAGAGTGCCAACCTCGACCTCGTCCTGGGCGGCTTCCCGGGCTCGGTCGACGACGCGGTGGCCACGGCGCCACCGTCCTCCGACCCGCCGGCCGCCACATTGGTCGACGTCCCGCTCGCACCGGTGGCCGACGCCGGTGCCATCACCGGCGACGTCGCCGCCTTCTGGGCCGGCGACGACGCCTGCCCCACGCCGGCAGACGGCGCCCGGCTGCTCAACTCGGCCACCACCACCCTGGCCGGCCTGACCCTCGCGGACCTGCCGGCGGTCGGCGCGGTCGGCGAGCTCCAGACCTCGGTGAGCGACTCGCGAACCGCCCTTGTCGACCAGGCCCACAACGGCTCGCAGGTCGTGTCCACGGTCACGACCTCGGTCGGTGACATCCGACTGCTCGGCGGGGCAGCGGTGGTCGAGGTCGAGGACCCCGTCACGCTGACCGCGGCGTCCGACGGAACGAACACGGAGGTCGACTACTCCGACCCGGTCATCACGGTGACGATCGCGGGCGGCCAGGTGATCGCGGTACCTGTCGACGGCACCGCGGTCGCCGTGCCGGTCAACCTCGTCGGTCTCACCGTCGACCTGACCGTCCGTGCGTTCCAGCCCGAGGACACCAGTGCCGGGGCCACTGCGACCGGCCACCTGGACGCCGTGCTGGGGATCGACCTGACCGTCGACTCGGCGCTCGGCGAGGTCGCCGACGTCCACCTCCGGGTGGGAGAGATGACCGCGACCGCCACGTCGCCCCTCGGGGGTGTCGAGTGTGTGCCGGGCACGTCCGACAGTGACGGTGACGGTCTGAGCGACGTCGAGGAGGGTTCGCTGGGGACCGACCCCAACGACCCGGACTCGGATGACGACGGCCTGTCCGACGGTGCGGAGGTCAACACCCACCACACCGATCCGCTGGACCCCGACACCGACGACGGTGGGGTCACCGACGGTGCCGAGGTCGACAACGGCACCGACCCGCTCGACGGCGAGGACGACATCCCGGCGACCGGTGACAGTGACGGTGACGGCCTGAGCGACGTCGAGGAGGGTTCGCTGGGGACCGACCCCAACGACCCGGACTCGGATGACGACGGCCTGTCCGACGGTGCGGAGGTCAACACCCACCACACCGATCCGCTGGACCCCGACACCGACGACGGTGGGGTCACCGACGGCGCCGAGGTCGACAACGGCACCGACCCGCTCGACGGCGAGGACGACATCCCGGCGACCGGTGACAGTGACGGTGACGGCCTGAGCGACGTCGAGGAGGGTTCGCTGGGGACCGACCCCAACGACCCGGACTCGGATGACGACGGCCTGTCCGACGGTGCGGAGGTCAACACCCACCACACCGATCCGCTGGACCCGGACACCGACGACGGTGGGGTCACCGACGGCGCCGAGGTCGACAACGGCACCGACCCGCTCAACGGTGCCGACGACCTGCCGGCCAACGCGGACTCGGACGACGACGGCCTGACCAATACCCAAGAGGGCAGCTTCGGGACCGACCCCCACAACGCCGACACAGACGCTGACGGCATCGGCGACGGCGCCGAGGTCCACGGCCCGACCGGTCTCTACCCGTCCTGCCGGACCAATCCGTTGCTGCGGGACTCGGACGGTGACAAGCTCGCCGACGGCACGGAGATCGCAGGCATCACCCTCACCCAGAAGGTGATGACCAAGGCCGACCCCGCCGGAACGAAGATCGGCTTGGTCAAGCCCAACCCCTGCGCCCGCGACACCGACCGGGACGGCCTGCGTGACGACCGCGAGGTCAACGGGTCGAAGATCAAGCAGCGGGTCGCGACGGGCCCAGGTGAGTCGTACGTCATCGGGCGGCGGGTCACCAACCCGGTCAAGGCCGACACGGACCGCGACGGCGTCAAGGACAAGGCCGAGGTCAAGGGATCGGAGAACAAGGCCCACGGCCGGCGCAAGTCCGACCCGACCCACTACGACACTGACCGCGGCGGAACCAACGACGGCCGCGAGCTCGACAGCGGCTCCGACCCGAGCAACTGGGCGTCGTACCCATCGAGTCCGAAGGCGGTCGCGCGCGGGCGCGGGTAGATCAGTCGTTCCACCCCCCACGCAGGCAACCCCTGTCGCCCACCTGACAGGGGTTGCCTGTTCGCGTCGGATCGCCGTGTTTCCTCCGCAGCTGCCGGGTTGTCGACGTACGGTGAAACCCGTGCGCATCCTGACTGCTGCCGTCTCGGCGCTCGCCTACATGGGGGTCGTTGTCGCCGGGACGGCAGCTCCGGTCGAGAGCCACCCGGCGGTGCAGGCGGTCCAGAAGAAGCCGGCGTACGCCAAATACCAGCGGCAGGCCCACAACACCACCAACAAGCACCGCGAGGCGCACGGACTCCGCGAGCTCAGGCGCACCGACTGCGTCCAGCGGTTCGCGGTCCGCCAGGCCAAGAGGATGGCCAAGCAGGAGGAGATGTTCCACCAGGACCTCGGGCCGATCCTCGAGGCGTGCGGGCTCAACGCGGTCGGCGAGAACGTCGCCTACGGCTATCCCACCGGCCGCTCGGTGGTCAACGACGGCTGGATGAACTCGCCGGGCCACCGCGCCAACATCCTCAACCCCGACTTCCGGCTGATGGGGATCGGCGCCCGCAAGGGCGACAACGGACGCTGGTACGTCGCGCAGGTGTTCGGCCGCAAGGCCTGACCCACGCACCCCGTAGGCTTGGCCCTTGTGGCCGGACCCGACTTCGACGCGGAGATCAAGCAGCTCCAGTCGACCATGCACACCATCGAGCAGGTGCTCGACCTCGACGCGATGCGCGCCGAGATCGCCGACCTCGGCGAGCAGGTCGCCGCTCCCGACCTGTGGGACGACCAGGACAACGCCACCCGGGTGACCGGGCGGCTCTCGCTGCTGCAGGGCGAGCTGGACCGCTTCACCGAGCTCGCCCAGCGGCTCGAGGACCTCGAGATCATGGTCGAGCTCGGCCGCGACGAGGGCGACGCGGCCTCGCTCGCCGAGGCCGAGACCGAGCTCGCGAAGATCCAGAAGACCGTCGAGGTGCTCGAGGTCCGGACCCTCCTGTCCGGGGAGTTCGACGCCCGCGAGGCCCTGATCACCATCCGGTCCGGGGCCGGCGGCGTCGACGCCGCCGACTTCGCCGAGATGCTGATGCGGATGTATACCCGCTGGGCCGAGCAGCACAACTACCCGGTCGAGGTCTTCGACACCTCCTACGCCGAGGAGGCCGGCCTCAAGTCGGCGACCTTCGCCATCCACGCCCCCTACGCCTACGGCACCCTCTCGGTCGAGGCCGGCACCCACCGGCTGGTGCGGATCAGCCCGTTCGACAACCAGGGCCGCCGCCAGACGTCGTTCGCCGCCGTCGAGGTGGTGCCCGTGCTCGAGCAGACCGACGAGATCGACATCCCCGACGAGGACATCCGCGTCGACGTCTACCGCTCGGGCGGCCCGGGCGGCCAGTCGGTCAACACCACCGACTCGGCGGTCCGGCTGACCCACATCCCGACCGGCACGGTCGTCAGCTGCCAGAACGAGAAGTCGCAGCTGCAGAACAAGGCCAGCGCGATGGTCGTGCTCAAGGCCAAGCTGCTGGCCCTGAAGAAGGCCGAGGAGAAGGCGCAGCTCGACGGGATGCGTGGTGACGTCAAGGCCGAGTGGGGCGACCAGATGCGCAACTACGTGCTCAACCCCTACCAGATGGTCAAGGACCTGCGGACCGGCCACGAGGTCGGCAACCCGCAGGCGGTCTTCGACGGCGAGATCGACGACTTCATCGAGGCCGGCATCCGCTGGCGCCGCGGCGCCGAGAAGGCGGCCGCCAACTAGCACGACTAGGTCGCGGGTGCGGCCTGCGAGGCAGCGAGCGCGACGCCGACGCACCACGCGCCCGTACGCCGGAGGAGCTCGGCTCCGCTGACCTCGGGGTCCTTCGAGCTGAGCTCGCAGGCCAGCCAGGCGTCGCCGAACAGGCCCTGGTAGGCCGCGCGTCCCCCGCCCTCGCCGGTGCAGAGCAGCCCGACTGACGGCGCGCCGTACGCCGGCTCGGGGGAGGCCTGGCAGTCCTGGGGCCGCCCGGCGGTCGCCTCGCGGACCAGGCGCCGGGCCCGGTCCGCGTCGACCGGGGGCGCGAACACCCAAGCTCGCGCCTCGCCCTGGTCGGCGCGGACCCAGGTGCAGCCGAACTCGTGCGCCACATCAGTGACGCCCTCCGCCAGGGTGACCTCGTCGCCGCTGCTGTACGACTGCGCGTCCACCGGTTCGCCGCCGAGCGCTGCCTCGACCTGGCGCGGGTCGACCGCGTGGCAGAACGACGCCCGCGGCACGGTCAGGGTGCTGGTGTCGAAGGCGTCGAGCGGGGTCGTCGAGAAGCTCGGTGGCCCGGAGGTGGTGGGTTCGTCACCGTCTGCGAGCAGCGTTCCGGCGGTCACCCCGGCACCCGTGACGAGCACGGCGGCCGCCGCGACCAGGACCAGGTGACGCATCCGGTCAGCCTAGGGACCGGGCCGTCCAGCGGGTCAGTCGGCGGTCGCGGTGCCCTCTTCGGGCGCGAACTCGCAGAACGCGTCGTAGGCACGCGGGCCGTAGATCGTGGCGGGGCCGCCCTTCATCAGGAAGGTCACGCCGATCGCCTCGGCCGCCTCCTGGCGCGTGGCGCCGGCCTTGGCGGCGGCCTGGGCATGGGAGGCGATGCAGCCGTCGCAGCCCTCGGTCACGCCGATCGCGAGCGCGATCAGCTCCTTGGTGCGGGTGTCGAGGGCGCCGGGCGCGAACGCCGCCTGGTGCAGCTCGCGGAAGCCGGCGTAGACCTCGGGAACGGCCCGGCGCAGCTGGCGGTGCAGGGGGGACAGGTCGTCGAGGACCTGCTTGCCGTGGGACGAGTGCTCGGCCTCGACTGCGGCCTCGACTGTGGTGGTGGTCATTGCTGTCTCCTGTGAGCTCGGGTGGAGCGGTGTGTGACGGTCAGGCGAGGCCGAGGAACAGCTTCTCCATCTTCTTGACGTCGACGCTGTTGGCGCCGTCGCCGGCGGCCATGCACTGCTGGAGGCCGGTCGCGACGATGCCGAAGCCGGTCCGCTCGAGGGCCTTGAGCACGGCGGCGAGCTGGGTGAGCACGTCCTCGCACTCCGTGCCCTCCTCCATCATCGAGATCACCTTCCCCAGGTGACCGTGGGCGCGCTTGGCGCGGTTGATGAGCGGTCGCAGCTCGTCGGGATCGAGCTCCATCAGGACTCCTTCGTCGTGGGGTCGGTCGTCTCGAGCGCGTCCAGTGCGGCGCGCAGCCGGGTGCGGGCTTCCTGCGCCACCTCGCGTACGACGGGGGAGTCCTCCAGGCGGGCCATCGCGTCGGGGTCGATGGCCTCGACCGTCGTGCGCCCGTCGGTCTCGCTGCGCACCACCACGTTGCACGGCAGCAGTGCTCCGAGCGACGGCGTGGCGTCGAGCGCACGGTGGGCCAGCTCGGGCCGGCAGGCGCCCAGGATGACCTGAGCGGGCACGTCGACGCCGAGCTTGGCCTTCAGGGTGGCCTGGACGTCGATCTCGGTCAGGACGCCGAAACCCTGCGCGGCCAGCGCGATCCGGACGGCCGGCACGACGTCGGCGTAGGGCCGGTCGAGCGTCACCGCGATGGTGTAGGCGCTGCTGGTGGTGCTGGTGGTGCTGGTGGAGGTGCTCATGAGGCGCTCGCGGTGGTCTCGGCGCTGACGTCGAGGGCCTTGACGCCCTCGATGAGCTGCTCGAGGGCCGGGGCCGGCAGCGCGCCGGGCTGCGAGAAGACGAGATGGCCGTCCTTGAACGCCATCAGCGTCGGGATCGAGCTGATCCTCGCGGCTGAGGCCAGCTCACGCTCGGCCTCGGTGTCGACCGAGCCGAACACGATCTCCGGGTGCGCCTCCGAGGCGGCCTCGTAGATCGGCGCGAACATCCGGCACGGGCCGCACCAGGACGCCCAGAAGTCGACCAGCACGATCTCGTTGCCGGTGATGGTCTGCTCGAAGGTCTCGGCCGTCAGGTCGATGGTGCTCATGGATTTCCTCCCAGTTGGTGGATGGTGTCATTCTAACCCCACGGGGGGATAACCCCCTAGGGGGATCGGGCATTCCCGACCCGCCAGTCCTGACACCGACCAAGACACCGACTAAGTCACCGACGAAGACGGAGCACCCACCCATGTCCCACAGCGCGTCCGCCGCCCCAGCCACGAGCCCAGCGCCGCTGCCCGACCTCCAGAGCTACGGAGTGCTGGGCAAGCTCGGCCTCGCTGTCGCCCGGCACCGACGACTGACCCTGATCATCTGGGCGCTGGTCGTCGTCGGGCTCGGGATCTTCGCCCCGCGCGTGGAGTCCGAGCTCTCCGGCGCCGGCTGGCAGGCCGACGGCTCGGAGTCCGTGGCGGTGCGGGAGCTGGCCGTCGACCACTTCGGTGGCAACGCCAGCTCGGCGATCCAGGTGGTCGTCAACGACCCGGGCGGCGACGTCCTCGCCGGGGACGGCGGCGCGGCGATCGCCTCCGCCACCGCCATCCTCGAGGCCGACCCACGCGTGGGAGAGGTCATCGCGCCCCAGCCCGGGGCGTCGATCAGCGCGGACGGACACACCGCGGTCCTGCTCGCCGGTGCCGGCGCGGACACCAACGAGATGGTGCGGGTGGCCAACGACCACAAGGCCGCGCTGCAGGACCTGTCCGAGGGCGACGTCACCGTGCGGCCGACGGGTGCCTCGATGCTGTGGTCCGACTTCAACGAGGCCAACCTCGACGCGATGCTCAAGTCCGAGATGGTCTCCTGGCCGGTGACGCTGGTGATCCTCGTCCTGGCCTTCGGCGCGCTGCTCGCCGCGGGTCTGCCCCTGATCCTCACGCTCGCCGGGCTGGTCGCCTCGGCCGGCTCACTGGTGCTGATCAACCAGTTCGTGCCGGTCTCCATCTGGGCGATGAACTTCGCGATGATGTTCGCCCTCGCCCTGGGCATCGACTACGCGCTGTTCATCGTGCAGCGCTACCGTGCCGCCCGGCTGGGCGCGCACGAGGACCCGCACCACGCGATCGCGGAGGCCATGGACACGGCCGGCAAGGCCGTGCTGCTCTCCGGCCTGACCGTCCTGGTCTCGCTCTCGGCGGTCATGCTGGTCCCCTCGCCTGCGTTCCGCTCGATGGCCGGCGGGATCATGCTCGCCGTCATCTTCGTTCTCGCTGCCACGCTCACCCTGCTGCCGGTCGTGCTGGCCGCCCTGGACGAGCGGGTCAACTGGGGCTCGCTGCCGTGGGTGCACGCCGGTGAGCACCGCTCGCCGAGGTTCGCGGCCTGGGGCGAGCGGTTGTGGCGTCGTCCGGTGGCGTTCGGCCTGGTGGCCGTGGTCGTGCTCGTCGCGCTCGCCGCGCCGATCGTCGGCCTGCGCACCTCGATGCCCTCGATCAAGGTGCTGCCCGAGGAGTCCTCGGCCCGGGTCGGCTACGACCTGGTCGCGGAGGAGTTCGGTCCCGGGGCGCCGGGCACGCTCCAGGTGATCGCCGACGCCGACGAGGCGGACCGGACCGTCGAGGTTCTGACCGCCGACCCGGGCATCGGCGGAGTCCTCCCGGCGCAGCCGGCCCCCGACGAAAGCGGGCTGGTGCTGGTCTCGGCTGTGCCCACCGTCGACCCGTCGGACCCGGCCCTGGCCGACACGGTCGACCGGCTGCGGGCGGACCTGCCCGCGACGGCCCAGGTCGGCGGTGCCGCGGTCGAGAACCTCGACCTCAAGACCCAGCTCGACGAGTCGACCCCGCTGGTGATCGCGGTCGTGCTGCTGCTGGGCTTCCTCCTGCTGCTGGTGGCGCTGCAGGCACCGCTCATCGCGTTCCTCGGCACCCTGGTCAGCCTGCTGTCCACGGCGGCCGCCTTCGGCGTGGCCCGGCTCGTCTTCCAGGAGGGCTGGGGAGCGGGCCTGCTCGGCTTCGAGTCCCAAGGGTTCCTGGACGCGTGGGCGCCGGTGTTCTTCTTCGCGATGATCTTCGCGATCGCGATGGACTACACCGTCTTCCTCCTCGCCTCCGCCAAGGAGCACTACGAGCGGTCGGGGGACCCGCACGAGGCGATGGTCGGCGCGGTCGCCCACTCCGGCCGGGTGATCTTCGCCGCCGGGGCGGTCATGGTCGCGGTGTTCTTCACCTTCGCGCTGTCGGGGCCGCTGCCGCCCAAGGAGATGGGCATCGTGCTCGGCATCGCGGTGCTCCTCGACGCGTTCCTCATCCGCCTCGTCCTGCTGCCGGTGCTGCTGCGGCTCACCGGGGACGCCGCGTGGCGGGTGCCGTCCTGGCTGCAGCGGGTCCTGCCCAACATCCACTTCTCACACGGCTGAGGGAGCTCTCATGTGTCACGCAGCGAGGTGTCGCACCTGCGGCCGGACGACGTGGCGCGGCTGCGGCCGCCACGTCGCCCACGTCAAGTCGTCGGTGCCCCCCGACCAGTGGTGCCCCGGGCACGTCGCCGAGGAGCGGCCACCCGGTCGCAGCTGGTGGCGGCGCGGCTGAACCGGGACCAGCGCCCGGCGGTGCGCTTGAATGAGACCGATGAGCGCTCCTCCCCAGCTCCACGCCGCCGCCTCGGCCCGTCTCGAAGCGGCCGGCACCCTCGGGATCGACGCCCTCGTCGGTGGCGGGACCCGGCTGAGCCGTGACCGTCGGGAGACGTTCGGGCTGCGCCTCGACCGCTACCACGAGGACCTCGAGTCGGCCCTGCGGGAGTTCCACCCCGACCCCGGCGTGCGCGAGGCGCTCACCACGCGCCTGGTCGAGCTGGCGGCGACGGCGTACGCCGAGCGGCCCGACGAGCTGCACCGGCTGGATGCCCAGCGCCTGCTCACCCCGGACTGGCTGCAGCAGCCACGGATGTTCGGCTACGCCTGCTACACCGAGCGGTTCGCCGAGGACCTGCGCGGCGTCGCGAAGCGGCTCGACCACCTCGAGGACCTCGGGGTCACCTACCTGCACCTGATGCCGCTGCTGCAGCCCCGCGAGGGTGACAACGACGGCGGCTACGCCGTGCAGGACTACCGGGCCGTGCGCAGCGACCTCGGCACGATGGACGACCTGCGTGACCTGGCGACCACCCTGCGCGAGCGCGGCGTCAGCCTGTGCATGGACCTCGTCCTCAACCACGTCGCCAGGGAGCACGAGTGGGCGGTCCGAGCCCGCGCCGGTGACGCCGGCTACCGCGACTACTTCCACGTCTTCACCGACCAGGCCGTGCTCGACGCCTACGAGCAGACTCTGCCGGAGGTCTTCCCCGACTTCGCGCCGGGCAACTTCACCTGGGACGACGACCTGCAGGCCTGGGTGTGGACCACGTTCAACGAGTTCCAGTGGGACCTCAACTGGGCCAACCCCGCGGTCCTGCTCGAGTTCGCCGAGATCATCCTCGGCCTGGCCAACCTCGGCGTGGAGGTGCTGCGGCTCGACGCGATCGCGTTCCTCTGGAAGCGGCTGGGCACCAGCTGCCAGAACCAGCCCGAGGTGCACGCGATCACGCAGGCGCTGCGGGCGGTGACCCGGATGGCCGCACCGGCCGTGGCGTTCAAGGCCGAGGCGATCGTCGGGCCGCGCGACCTGGTGCAGTATCTCGGCACCGGCCCCCACGCCGGCCGGGTGAGCGACCTGGCCTACCACAACAGCCTGATGGTGCAGGTGTGGTCGATGCTGGCCGCGCGCAACACCGTCCTGGCCCGCCAGGCCCTCGGCGCGCTGCCCGCCACGCCCGCGACCGGCACCTGGATCACCTACGTCCGCTGTCACGACGACATCGGCTGGGCGATCGACGACGGGGACGCCCACGCCGTCGGCGTCACCGGCCACGGCCACCGGTCCTTCCTGTCCGACTGGTACTCCGGCGAGTTCCCCGGCAGCTGGGCCGAGGGCCTGGTGTTCCAGGAGAACCCGGAGACCGGTGACCGCCGGATCAGCGGGACGGCGGCGTCCCTGCTCGGTCTGGCCGCGGGTGCGCAGGCCGGTCCGGACGTCGACAACGCCCTGGCCCGGATCTTCCTGGCGCACGCCGTCGTCGCGGGCTGGGGCGGCATCCCGGTCGTCTGGAGCGGCGACGAGCTCGCCCAGGTCAACGACCCGGACTGGGCGAGCGAGCCGGGGCACGAGGACGACAACCGGTGGGCCCACCGCCCGCGCCTCGACTGGAGCCGCGCGGTCGCCCGCGACGACCTGCGCACGGTCCCGGGCCGGGTCTTCACCGGCCTCAAGCACCTCGCCGCAGTCCGGGCCCGGCTGCCCCAGCTGCACGCCTCCGCGGACACCGAGGTCATCCAGGACACCGACGACGGCGTGCTCGCCGTCGTCCGCCGGCACGCCAGTGGTGCCTTCGTGGGCCTCTACAACGTCACCGAGCAGGCCCGGCCGTTCGAGCTGCACCGTCTCCACGACGTGGGTCTTCGGGTCCCCTACGACGCCCTCGGCGGCCACGTGCTGGCCGTCGGCTCCATGGGGATGCTGTGGCTCCCGGCGTACGCCGCGTGGTGGGTCGTGGACGCACCGGGGTGAGCGTCGGTCACGGACGGCAGGTGCGATCAGCCACGAACGACCGCACGGCGCGCATCTGTCCCGCCGGGGATGGCTGTGCCGTCCTGAGGATCGAGTAGCGAGTGCCGTGCGGGTAGGCGCACAGCTGCCGCCTGATCCGTCGCGCGACTGCCGCAGTGGCGTCGGGCGGTCGGACGTACGCCGTCACCATCACCATTCCCGATGTCGTGGGGATGAACTCCACGCCCCCGACCTCGGGAGGCAGCGGATGGCCGTCGAGATACGTCAACCAGGTCGCCACACCCCGGATCGACGAGTCGCACCCGGAGCTCATCCGGCTCGGGACGCTGCGGGTCGCAGCCGGTACCGCCAGGCTCACAGAGAGGTCGTCGCCGAGCATGAAGCGGGCACCCGCCGAGAAGGCGCAGGCCTTCTCCAGCACCCGGGCGACCTCGTCTGGAGGGCTCGGCCTGGTGGAGAGGAAGGTGAGCTCCCAGCGGAACGAGGGCGGGAGGCTCCAGTCCTGAGGCTGGAAGTGGGCCTCCGCAGCGACCAGCGCACCATCGGCGTCGCCGGCTCGCAGCTCGTGGGACGCCCAGTCCCGCCACGTGTCGTGCGCCAGCGCGAGCTCCCGACTCGTCTCCGGGTCCAAGGGTTCGTCGCAGCAGTCGCCACTGTCGTCGGTGCAGGCGGACACCGCGACGACGAGCAGCGCGACGACGGTCACGAGGGGACGGCGGTGCCGGGGCATGCCGGTCCGACGCCCGCTCGGTGGGCCGGGTTCCGCCGCTGGACTCCGGCCGGCCGTGCCCCGGCTGCGCTGGACGCGCCCGCCTAGCCTCCGCAACCGCGCTGGGCGGCTCACGTAGCCTCAATCCACGTGATTCGCTTCGAGAAGGTCACCAAGACCTACCCCGGCACCGCCCACCCGGCGCTCGACCAGGTGAGCATCGACATCGAGAAGGGCGAGTTCGTCTTCCTCGTGGGTCAGTCGGGCTCGGGCAAGTCCACCGCGCTCCGCCTGGTGCTGCGCGAGACCCGCTCGACCTCGGGCCGGGTCCACGTGGCCGGCAAGGACCTCAACCGGCTCGCCGGCTGGAAGGTGCCGCGGTTGCGCCGCCAGATCGGGACGGTCTTCCAGGACTTCCGGCTGCTGCAGAACAAGACCGTCTCGGAGAACGTCGCGTTCGCGCTCCAGGTGATCGGCAAGTCGCGCGCCGAGATCCGCAAGACCGTCCCCGAGACGCTGCAGCTGGTCGGCCTGGACGGCAAGGGCGACCGGCTGCCCGACGAGCTCTCCGGCGGTGAGCAGCAGCGGGTCGCGATCGCCCGTGCGTTCGTCAACCGGCCGATGATCCTGATCGCCGACGAGCCCACCGGCAACCTCGACCCGACGACCTCGGTCGGGATCATGAAGCTGCTCGACCGGATCAACCGCACCGGCACCACCGTGCTGATGGCCACCCACGACGTCAGCATCGTCGACCAGATGCGCAAGCGCGTCGTCGAGCTCGAGCAAGGCCGGGTCGTCCGCGACCAGGCGCAGGGTGCCTATGGCGGGGTCGCCTGATGCAGCTCAGGTATGTCTGGTCCGAGCTCGGTCAGGGGCTGCGCCGCAACGTCTCGATGCACATCGCGGTGATCCTCACGCTGTTCGTCTCGATGACGCTGGTCGGCCTGGGCGTGCTGCTCAACCAGCAGCGCTCGATCGCCACGGAATACCTCGGCAACCAGCTGGAGATCGCGACGTACCTGTGCCGCGACTCCGACGTCAACCCGAGCTGCACGAGTGCGGCGACCGAGGCCCAGAAGGAGGCCATCGAGGCGGTCATCGAGGACAGCCCCGAGGTCGAGACCTACCGCTTCGAGACCAAGGAGGAGGCCTTCGAGAAGGTCAAGAAGCTCCTCGGTGAGGAGCAGTTCGAGGGTCCCAACCCGGTGATGACCGCCGAGGACATGTCCGAGGCCTACTGGATCACGCTCAAGAACCCCAAGGAGTTCGAGGGCATCACCAGCGCCGTGGTCGGCCTGGACGGCGTCTCCCAGATCCGCGACGAGCGCGAGACCGTCAAGCCGCTCTTCGACTCCCTGGACACCCTCAAGTACGCCTCGTGGGGCGTGGCCGGCTTCCTGCTGCTCGCCGCGCTGCTGCTAGTGGCCAACACGATCCGGCTGGCGGCGTTCGCGCGCCGCAAGGAGATCGGCATCATGCGGCTGGTCGGCGCCTCCACGCTCTACATCGCGTTGCCGTTCCTCCTCGAGGCGCTGGTGACCGCGGTGGTCGGCGTCGTCCTCGCGGGCGGCGCGCTCGGCGCGGTGATGTGGTTCGGCGTCGAGCAGCGGATCAGCCAGACGCTGTCGTTCATGCCGTGGATCGGCCTGCCCGACTTCACGACCGCGCTGGTGGTCATCGCGGTCCTCGGACCGTTGCTGACCCTGCTCCCGACACTCGCGCTGACCCGCAAATACCTCAAAGTCTGACCATCTGCCTCTACGGTCGGGGAGTCACACCAGCACCACTGGTCCCACACTTCCCCGAACGCAGAAGGCAGACACGTGCGCTACTTCCCCGGCGCCTCTCGTCGACGTGCGCCCCGACTGGTGGCCGGACGTCGGCTCGGACGGACCCTCGCCATCCCCGCTCTCGTCGGTGCCCTCACCATCCCCGTCGCCACCCAGACCATCGTCCCGGCCGCCCTCTCTCTTTCTGCACAGTCCAGCGATGCCGACGACCTGCGCGACCAGCGCAAGAAGGTCCAGCAGCAGATCCGCGCCGCCCAGCACGAGGCCGAGGAGTCCAGCAACCGGGTCGCCAAGGCGGTGGCGGCGTACGCCGCATCGCGGGCCGAGCTCGCGGGCGCCAAGGCCGACCTGGCGACCACCCGCCAGAAGCTCTACGCCGCGCGCGCCCTCGACGCGACCATGCAGGCGGCCCTGGTCGAGGCGGAGGCGCGGCTGGTGCAGGCCCAGGCCGACGTGGTCGCCGGCCAGCAGGCCCTCGAGGCCCAGCGGGCCGTGGTGAAGGACCTCGTGGTCGAGCTCTACCAGCAAGGTGACCCCACCCTGGTCTCCCTGTCGGGCTACCTCGGCGCGCAGAGCCCCTCCGACCTGATCCGCCACGAGGAGTACGCCGACAATGCGGCCGCGAAGCAGAGCGGCATCTTCGACGACCTGATCGCCGCCGAGGTGCTACTCCAGGTGCGCGAGGACGAGGTGGAGGCGGCTCGCAACGACGTCGCGGCCCGGCGCGCCGAGGCCGCGGCCAACCTGGTCACCATGCAGCAGCTCACCGACCAGGCCGAGGCCGCGAAGGTCAAGTTCCGGGGACTGGTCGACGCCAACGAGGCGAAGAAGCAGGAGGCCCGCGCCGCCCGGCAGGCCGACCTGCGGATGCTGGAGAAGCTCAAGCGCGAGGAGCGCCGGATCAAGAAGAAGATCCTGGCCGCCATCGCCGCCGCCGAGGCCGCCGCGGCCGCGGCGGGCAACGAGGGGTTCCAGGGCGAGTCCGACGGCTTCCTGGACTACCCGGTCAGCGGCCGGGTGACTTCACCGTTCGGCTACCGGATCCACCCCATCTACGGCTACTACGGCCTGCACGACGGCACCGACTTCGGCGCCGGCTGCGGGGCGCCGCTGCGTGCGGTCGCCGACGGGACGGTCGTCTCCGCCTACTACTCGTCGGTCTACGGCAACCGGCTCTACCTCAGCGTCGGTCGCGTCAACGGGGCCAGCATCGTCGCGGTCTACAACCACGCCAGCAGCTATCGCGTGCGGGTCGGCGACAAGGTGTCCCGCGGCGAGACGGTGGGCTACGTCGGCTCGACCGGCTGGTCCACCGGCTGCCACCTGCACTTCACGGTCCTGCAGAGCGGCAAGGCGGTCGACCCGATGGGCTACATGTAGCAGTGACCCTGTTGACGAATCGCCGTTGACCCTGGCTGAGAGGATGTCCCAATGGCCAGGGAGCAGGGGCGCAAGATGATCGCGCAGAACAAGAAGGCGCGGCACGACTACCTCGTCGAGGACGTCTTCGAGGCCGGCCTGGTCCTGCAGGGCACCGAGGTCAAGTCGCTGCGCCAGGGGCGGGCGTCGCTCGTCGACGGGTTCGTGGACATCGACAACGGCGAGGCCTGGCTGCACGGCGTCCACATCCCGGAGTACTCCCAGGGCACCTGGACCAACCACTCCGCCAGGCGCAAGCGCAAGCTGCTGCTCAACCGTGCGGAGATCGACAAGATCCAGCGCCGAGTGACCGAGAAGGGCCTGACCGTCATCCCGCTCTCGCTCTACTTCCTCGACGGCCGGGCCAAGGTCGAGATCGCGCTGGCCAAGGGCAAGAAGTCGTGGGACAAGCGGCACTCGCTGGCCGAGCGCCAGGCCAACCGCGAGGTCGAGCAGGCCGTCGGACGTCGCCTCAAGGGCATGGGTGACTGACCCGCTCGGCCAGGACGTCGAGCCGGTCCGCGCGTTCTGGCAGCAGCTCGGCCTGCCCGGGCTGGTCGACGTCCACGTCCACTTCCTGCCGCCCAACATCCAGCGCGCGGTCTACGCCCAGTTCGACGAGGCCGGGCCCAAGATCGGTCGCGAGTGGCCGATCCGCTACCGGGTCAGCCACGAGGCCCGGGTCGACCTGCTGCGCGAGATGGGGGTCCGCCGCTTCCCGACGCTGCCCTACGCCCACAAGCCCGGCGTGGCGACCTACCTCAACGCGTGGTCCTGGGAGTTCGCCGCCGGCATCCCGGAGGTCCTCTGGTCGGGGACGTTCTACCCCGAGCCCGAGGCGCCGGCGTACGTCGCCGACCTGCTCGATGCCGGCGTCGAGGTCTTCAAGCTGCACCTCCAGGTCGGAGAGTTCCACCTCGACGACGCCCGGCTCGACCGGGTCTGGGGAGTGCTCGAGGACGCCGGCACGCCGGTCGTCGTGCACGCCGGGTCCGGCCCGGTCGGCAACAGGTTCACCGGGCCCGCCTCCACGGCGCGGGTCCTGAGGAAGCACCCGCGGCTCCGTCTGGTCATCGCCCACATGGGCGCCCCCGAGGTCGCCGACTTCCTGGCGCTCGCCGAGACCTTCGACGAGGTCCGGCTCGACACCACGATGGTGTTCACCGACTTCTTCCCGCCCTACCCGCGCGAGCTGCTGCCGCGGCTGGCCGACCTCGGGGACCGGATCCTGCTCGGCACCGACTTCCCGACCATCCCCTACCCCTACGCCCACCAGCTGGAGAGCCTGGCCCGGCTCGACCTGGGGGACGTCTGGCTGCGCAAGGTTTGCTGGTCCAACGGCGCCGAGCTCTTCGGCGTACCGGCTGACCTGCAGGAATAGTCGATGGGTGGATGTCGGTTGCACCCCGTAGAGTGGAAGCACAACTCAAGAGGGGCTGATCGGTTTCGACTTGGGACGTTAGTTCCAGGAGAAGCGGGTCGAGGAGCCAGCGACATCTCGTTAACGACCGCTGGAAACCACAACTGCCAACGCTAATCGCAGTTCCTTCGCTCTCGCCGCCTGAGCGGTGATCGAAGCGTCAGACCGGGCATCCGTCTCCGTCCCGGACCCTGGCGTCATCTAGGAGACTTGCTGTTCACCCCCAGTCAGGAGGGGTGAACAGGACTCAAACCTGACTGAGTCCGTCGGCGACGTGTCAGTACGAGCGCCGGGACTGAGAACACGCCACTACTGACTGCACCCGGAGAAGACCTGGTTCGACGCTCGAGGACGCGGGTTCGATTCCCGCCAGCTCCACACGTGACATGCACCCCTGCGAAAGCGCGAAGCGCTGGCGCAGGGGTGCTGTCACGTGTGGACCGAGCCGAGTCGGCGGTACTGCCGTCTCCGCGCGAAGCGCCACCTCAGCAGTAGCGCCGACTCGGCGATCGCGAAGCGAAGATCGTGGCCATTGCCTCTTGACTCAGTACCCTACGGGGGTATGGTAGACACATGACTACGCACCACCACGACCAGCACGCCGGTCACCACCACGAGGAGCGGTCCGCAGGCAGCGAGTTCCTCGTGAAGGACCCCGTCTGCGGGATGGACGTCGACCCGCATGCGGCCGCTGGTCACGCAGAACACGGCGGCACGACCTACTACTTCTGCTCGTCGCGCTGCCAGGCCCAGTTCGAGGCCGACCCCGAGCGCTACGTGCGGCCGTCGCAGACGTCGGAGCCCGCCACCCCGCCCGAGGGCCAGGTCGTCGAATACACCTGCCCGATGCACCCGGAGATCCGCCAGCCCGGTCCGGGCTCCTGCCCGATCTGCGGCATGGCGCTGGAGCCGGTGACGGTGGCCGCCGACGACGGGCCGAGCCCTGAGCTGCGGGACATGACCCGCCGCTTCTGGGTCGGGGTGCTGCTGACGATCCCGGTGGTCGTCCTGGAGATGGGCACCCACTTCTTCCCCGAGGCGTTCGAGTGGCTGTCCGCGACCGCCGCGACCTGGGCCCAGCTGGTGCTGGCGACGCCGGTCGTGCTCTGGGGCGGCTGGCCGTTCTTCGTGCGGGGCTTGACCTCCGTGCGCACGTTGAAGCTGAACATGTTCACGCTCATCGCCCTGGGTACCGGCGTGGCCTGGCTCTTCTCGGTCGTCGCGACGGCGCTGCCCGGCATCTTCCCCGACTCCTTCCGCGACATGGACGGGGTCGTGGACGTCTACTTCGAGGCCGCGGCCGTGATCACCACGCTGGTGCTGCTCGGCCAGGTCCTCGAGCTTCGGGCCCGCGAGCAGACCTCCGGCGCGATCCGCGCCCTCCTCGATCTCACGCCGAAGACCGCTCACCTCCTGACGGCGGCCGACGGCACCGAGAAGGACGTGCCGCTGGAGCAGGTCCAGATCGGTGACCGGCTGCGCGTGCGGCCCGGCGAGAAGGTGCCGGTCGACGGCACCGTCGAGGACGGCCGCTCGTCGGTCGACGAGTCGCTGGTGACCGGGGAGTCGATGCCGGTGTCCAAGACCGCCGGCGACCTGGTGATCGGCGGCACGCTCAACCAGACCGGCTCGCTGGTCATGCGCGCCGACAAGATCGGCCGTGACACCATGCTGGCACGCATCGTGCAGATGGTGGCCGAGGCCCAGCGCTCCCGCGCCCCCATCCAGCGGATGGCCGACCGGGTGTCGGCCTGGTTCGTGCCGGCCGTGCTGCTGGTGGCCGTCGTGGCGGCGATCGTCTGGGCGGCGGTCGGTCCCGAGCCGCAGGCAGCGCACGCCCTGATCGTGGCCGTCGCCGTGCTGATCATCGCCTGCCCCTGTGCGCTGGGTCTGGCCACGCCCATGTCCATCATGGTCGGCGTCGGCCGCGGCGCCCAGCTGGGTGTGCTGATCAAGAACGCCGAGGCCCTGGAGCGGATGGAGAAGGTCGACACGCTGGTCGTCGACAAGACCGGCACCCTGACCGAGGGCAAGCCGTCGGTCACCCGGATCGTGCCGGCCGAGGGCTTCGATCCCGACGAGCTGCTCCGCCTCGCGGCTGGCGTCGAGCGGGCCTCCGAGCACCCGCTGGCGCTGGCGATCGTCGCCAAGGCCGAGGAGTCCGGGGTCAGGATCCCCGAGGTCAGCGACTTCGACTCGCCGGTCGGCAAGGGCGCCGTCGGCCAGGTGGAAGGCACCCATGTGGTCCTGGGCAGCAGCGGGTTCCTGGCGAGCCAGGACATCGACACGGCAGCCCTGGCTGACGACGCCGACCGGCTGCGCGGAGACGGCGCCACCGCCATCTTCATGGGCGTCGACGGCCGCGTGGCGGGCATCTTCGCCATCGCCGACCCGGTGAAGGAGACGACGCCGGCCGCCTTGAAGGCGCTCCGGGACGAGGGCATCGATGTCGTCATGCTCACCGGCGACAACCGGATCACGGCCGAGGCGGTGGGCCGGAGTCTCGGCATCGAGCACGTCGAGGCCGAGGTCCTGCCCGACCACAAGAGCGACGTGGTCAAGCGCCTGCGGGACGAGGGCCGGGTGGTGGCGATGGCCGGTGACGGTGTCAACGACGCCCCCGCCCTGGCGGCCGCCGATGTCGGGCTCGCGATGAGCTCCGGCACCGACGTGGCCATGGAGAGCGCCGGGGTCACCCTGCTCCGCGGTGACCTGATGGGTATCGCCAGGGCTCGCCAGCTGTCACAGGCGACGATGACCAACATCCGGCAGAACCTGGTGTTCGCGTTCATCTACAACGTGGCGGGCATCCCGGTCGCCGCCGGCGTGCTCTACCCGGTGTTCGGTGTCCTGCTGTCGCCGGTCATCGCCGCTGCGGCCATGGCTCTGTCGTCGGTCAGTGTGATCACCAACGCGCTGCGGCTGCGCTCGAAGCGGTTCTGACGCGGTTGCCGGACCCGGCACAACCACCCGGCACAATGACGGGATGGGTTGGTGGGAAGCGCATGTCGTCCCCCGCCTGGTCGACCTCACCTGCTCCCAGCCGCCGATCATGGAGCTGCGCCGCGAGGTGTGCGAAGGGCTCAGCGGGCGAGTCATCGAGGTCGGGTTCGGCAGTGGGCTCAACCTCGGCGTGCTGCCGCCGGAGGTGACGTCGCTCGACGCGGTCGAGCCCTCCGACCTGGCGTGGAAGAGGTCGGCCGGCCGGCGAGCGGACAGCAAGGTCCCGGTGGAGCGGGTGGGGCTGGCCGGTGAGGACCTCGCCGTCGGCGACGCGGCGTACGACGCCGCCCTGGTGACGTTCTCGCTCTGCACGATCCCCGACCCGGCCCGGGCGCTGGCCGAGCTCCACCGCGTGCTGCGGCCCGGCGGGGCTCTGCACTTCATCGAGCACGGCCTGGCGCCGGACGAGGGCGTCCGTCGCTGGCAGCGGCGGCTGGAGCCGGTGCAGCGCCGCGTCTCCGGCGGGTGTCACCTGACCCGAGACCCCGAGGCACTGGTCCGCGGCGCCGGGTTCGCCGTCGACGGCGTCCGGCACACCTATTTCGCCCCGGGGCCGGGCAAGCCCTTCGGCTACCTGAGCTGGGGTCGGGCCGTCAGCTGACGGTCCAGGACTGTCAGGCCGCGGCCACCGGCGCCTTCGGTCCAGCGTCCTGTCGCTCGACGGCCGCCCCGTGGACCGGCGCGGCGACCGCGGCGGGGGACGCGCTGTCGGCGGCTTCGAGCTCGCCGGCAGGCTGCGCCGGAGCCGGCGCGCCGGTCACGTTCGAGGCCTTCTGGACCATGTAGAGGAACAGGCCGATCATCGCCGTGACGAGGACGACCATGCCGAGCAGCATGAGCGCCCAGGCGTAGGGGGGCCAGTCATGCTGGACGTACTGTTCCTTGGCCATCGTTCGACCTCCTGGGGTGGTTGCTCCGTCGGCAACCAGCCTGGGCGCGCCGGATCCACGCCGGGCAGGTCCAGAGGTCCCGGCCGGCCCGGGACGTTGGTCCGGGGTCTCAGAACGTCAGGTGATGACTCAGGTCGCCGGTCTGGTCGACGAACATGACCCGGGTGTCGAAGCACCAGGCGCCGTCCACGCGGTGGAACGTGTCCTCGTAGTGACCGGTGATGATCAGCTGCAGCGGCAGCTCGTCGGTGGCCTGGGTGACGGCGTAGGACGAGCGGGCGGTGGCTGTGCCGGCCTTCTCGTCGACCTCGATCCGCGCGTTGGTCGTCAGGTGCTTGGTCTTCGGGGTGCCGGTGTCGGCATAGATCCGGGTCGACCACTGGTAGAGCGCGCGGACGGCGTCGCGGCCCTCGAAGACGGACTCGGGCGGAGGGTTCTCCTGGCCGTGGATCCGGCCGTGCGCGAACAGGTCGGCGACCCCGTCGAGGTCGCCGGCGTCGATGCGCTCCGCATAGGTGTAGAGCAGGTTCTCGATCTCACGGGCGCTGTCTGAGCCGTCAGCCACGGGCGACAGCATAGATTCGTGACCTAGATTCGCTGCCGTGGCTGACTGCGTCTTCTGCGCCATCGTCCGGGGCGAGATCGAGGCGGACCTGGTCCTGGAGGACGACGACTTCGTGGCGTTCCTCGATCTGCGGCCGGTCTTCAAGGGTCACGTGCTGCTCGTGCCTCGCGAGCACGTCGAGACGCTGCCCGACCTGCCGCCCGGCCTGCGCGACGGGTTCCTGGCCGCCGCCCAGCGCCTCGCGACCGCCGTCGTGGACGGCCTCGGCGCCCAGGGCAGCTTCGTCGCGCTGAACAACGTCGTCAGCCAGTCGGTCCCGCACCTGCACCTGCACGTGGTGCCGCGCACCAAGGGGGACGGCCTGCGCGGCTTCTTCTGGCCGCGCACGAAGTACGCCGACCCGGAGGAGCGGGGGCAGTACGCGGCGCGGCTGCGGGCCGCCTTAGAGTGACACCCCATGGGTAGGTACGACGGACGGGTCGCGGTCATCACCGGCGCGGCGCAAGGCATCGGTTTCGGGTGTGCGACCAGGTTCGCCGAGGAGGGCGCCTCGGTCGCGATCCTCGACCTCGACGAGTCGGCCGCCGGGGCAGCGGCCGCCAAGCTCCCGGCAAGCGGCGACCAGAAGCACCTCGGCGTCGGCGCCGACGTCAGCGACTCCGCCGCGGTCGACGGCGCGGTGACCCGGGTGGTCGAGGAGCTCGGCGGCATCCACGTCCTCGTCAACAACGCGGGCATCACCCGCGACAACCTGCTCTTCAAGATGACCGAGGAGGACTGGGACCTGGTCATGAACGTCCACCTCCGCGGTGCGTTCCTCATGACCCGGGCCGCCCAGAAGCACTTCGTCGAGCAGAAGTACGGCAAGATCCTCAACCTCTCGAGCGTGTCAGCGCTCGGCAACCGCGGCCAGGCCAACTACTCCGCCGCCAAGATGGGCATCCAGGGGTTCACCCGCACGCTCGGCATCGAGCTCGGCCCGTTCGGGATCAACGCCAACGCGATCGCTCCCGGCTTCATCGCCACCGAGATGACCGACGCGACCGCCCGTCGGCTCAAGATGGAGCCCGAGCAGCTGCGCCAGATGAACGCCGAGCACAACCCGGTCCGCCGGGTCGGGTTCCCGGAGGACATCGCCGCCGCCGCGGCGTTCCTCTGCAGCGACGAGGCGTCCTACATCACCGGGCAGACCCTCTATGTCGACGGCGGGGCCAAGCTCGGCTGAGGCCGCCGTGGCGCGCCTCCCGCGCCACCCAGCGCCCTCGGCGCACACTTCAAGTCGACCAGACTTGTACACCTTGATCGGAGCCACCTTCGTGCGATCGCACCGCACCGGCGCCTCGGCGCTCGCCCTCACCCTCGCGGCCGGCGTCCTGCTGGCCGGCTGTGGTGGCGACAAGCAGGACGATGCCGGGGACACTCCCGAGGCGCAGCCGGTCGCGGGCGGTGACACGCTCGCGCAGACCTGGCCGCTGACCGGGCTCGACGTGAGCGGCGACCAGAGCGCGGCGCAGACCCACCCCGTCATGGTCGTGAAGATGGACAACACGCCGTCGAGTGCCCCTCAGGTCGGGCTCGACTCGGCGGACCTCGTGGTCGAGGAGCTGGTCGAGGGCGGCAGCACCCGGCTCGCGGTGTTCTACTACTCCGACATCCCCGACGAGGTCGGCCCGGTGCGTTCGATGCGGGCCAGCGACATCGGCATCGTCGCACCGGTCGGCGCGACGATGGTCACCTCGGGGGCGGCATCGGTGACCATCGCCCGGATCCAGGACGCCGGCATCCCGTTCTTCGCCGAGGGCGACGAGGGTCTCTACCGCGAGGACAGCCGGAGCGCGCCCTACAACCTGATGGCCGACCTCGAGGAGACGACCGACGCGGCGTCGGGCGACGAGGAGACGCGGCCCGTCGACTACCTGCCGTGGGGCGACGCCGAGGAGCTGCCGGCGGGACAGCCGGCCAAGACCATCGCGGCGAGCTTCTCCGGCGGACACACGACCAACTGGCGCTTCGACGGCGGCGGCTACGTCAACGTCAACAGCTATGCCGACCCGCAGGCGCCGTTCCCCGCCGACACCGTCGTGGTGCTGCGGGTCGAGGTCGGCGACGCCGGCTACACCGACCCGGCCGGCAACCCGGTGCCCGAGACCAAGCTCGAGGGGACCGGTCCGGCGATGGTCTTCCACGACGGCCGTCTTGTCCGCGGCACCTGGAGCAAGGCCGACCTCGAGTCGCCCATCGAGCTCTCCACGAAGGCCGGGGAGCTGGTCGTCCCCGCCGGCCACACCTGGATCGAGCTGGTCCCGGTCGACGGCGGCAACGTCACCTTCACCAAGAAGTAGCGGTCACGCGTCTGGCTCAGCCTCGGGCTCTGCCTCGGGCTGGGGGGCGGTCGGCAGGTCGACGCCGGAGTCGGCCAGGGTCTGGAACCCGGTGATCATGAAGCCGATCGCCGCCTCGACGCGCCAGGCGGCCATCTCGGGATCCCTCGCCGTGGCGACCGACTCCCCGGCCGAGGACATCGCACCGAAGAAGATCCGGGCGAAGGTCTGCAGCATGCCCTCGTCGAGATCCCACCCGCCGGCGCCCAGCACGGAGCGGACGATGTCGAGGACCGAGCCGAAGGTCGAGCGTTCTTCCTGCTCGCGGAACCGCTCGTAGCCGAGGACGGCCGGACCCTCCTGGATGACGATCCGCCGGTAGCGCGGCTGCTGCACGACCTCGAGGAACGCCCGCAGGCCGGCCTGGGCCTTCTCCCACGGGTCGCGCTTGCCCCGCAGGGCCTTGTTGATGGCCTTCGACGCATCGGTCTCGACGCGCTCGAAGACCGCCTCGAACAGCGCCTGCTTGCCGCTGAAGTGGTGGTAGAGCGCGCCCTTGGTCACCCGTGCCCCGGCGACGATGGCGTCCAGGGAGGTGTTGGCGTAGCCGTTCTCGGTGAAGAGGCCCTCGGCGACGTCCACCAGCGCGCGCTTGGTGGAGGCGGAGTACTGCTGGCGCCGGGTGGCACCCGTGACGGCTGAGACGTTCGCCACCTCGCGGACCAGCCTGTGCATGGGTGACTTGGGCATTCCGGCAGAGTAATACCGACCGAAGGTACGGGTGGCCACCATCACGTCGTAAAGACTTGGCATACCCACGGTATGAAGCAGTACTCTCAGTACGTACCCACGGTATGTGGGCACCGGCTCCGCTCCGACCGGAAGGGCCGACACCCGAGAGGAAAGAACCATGACCTGGAACGCTTTCCACCGCCGCGGCGAGGTCCTCCGGACCGTTGTCGAGACCGCTGACCAGCGCGTCGATGGCGAGCTCCCCCTGTACGTTCCCGGTGTCGCCGAGACCTTCGCCGACGCCACCGACCTGCTGGGCGCCCTCCAGCTGCGCTGGCACACCCGTCTCGCCGGCCGGATCGAGCGCGAGCTGATGGCCCAGCCGATGGACCTCGAGCGGGCCGTGGTCACCGCCTGGCTGCGCACGGCGCAGGAGATGCCCGGCGTGCGCGCCATCCTCGACCGCCACCTCGAGCATCCCCTCGACGAGGAGATGGCTCGCGCCGCTGCCACCGCGGCGGCCAAGGAGCACGTCCTGCTCGCCGTGATGGCGGGTCGCGGCGGCCCCGACGACGCCGCCTCGGTGACCGTCGGTGCGCGGATCGAGGCGCGGGCCCGCGAGTCCTACGTCCCGGTGGCGCACCTCGTCGAGGAGCATCATTCGATCCTGCACCGCATCAAGGCCGCACTGGCCGCCTGACCCGCGGCTGACGACCCTCCCTCCCCGTCAGCCGCCGAAGACCTCGCCCACCCGCCACCTGTCGTGCAGGATTGTCGGGTGGGCGAGGTGCGTGCGGGGATGTTGCTGGTCGCGACTCCCGGCCTGCTCGACCCCAACTTCGCCGACACCGTCGTGCTGATGCTCGAGGTCGACGGCGACGGCGCGCTCGGTGTCGTCCTCAACCGCCCGTCGCCTGTCCCGGTCTCGGAGGTCCTGGACCCGTGGGCGGATGCGTGTGCCGAGCCCGAGGTGCTGTTCCGCGGTGGACCCGTGAGCGCCGAGGGGGCGCTCGCCGTGGCGCGGCTGCGCGACCCGGCCGACCCGCCCCTCGGCTTCCGCCCGATCGCGGGGCTCGGCGACGACGGTGACGCGGTCGTCGGTCTGGTCGACCTCGACACCCCGGTCGAGCTGGTCACCGACAGCCTGGCCGGCCTGCGGATCTTCGCCGGCTACGCCGGCTGGGGAGCCGCGCAGCTCGCGGAGGAGATCGAGGAGGGCAGTTGGTACGTCGTGCCCGGCGAGGTGCCCGACGTCTTCCGGGTCGACCCGACCGAGCTCAAGCGCGACGTCCTGCGCCGACAGCCCGGCGAGCTCGCCTGGCACTCGACGCGCCCGGTGGACCCTGATCTCAACTGATCGGCGCGTCCGAGGAACGAGGGCGGGCCGATCGATGGTGGTCGAGCAAGCCGCACGGCCGAGGAACGAGGCCGTGACCGGCGTGTCGAGACCCCCGCAGCCTGCGCTGGAACTGAGCTCCCGTCGTAAGGTGGACCCAATGAGCACCATCGGTTTCGGGCCCGGCACCGCCGTCGACACGGACGTCCGCCACGAGGAGCGGACCGTCCCCACCGACGCGGGTGACCACGAGCGGTTCTCGCACTTCGTGCCCAAGGACAAGCTCACCGAGGCGATGGTGATGGGCACCCCCGTCGTCGCGCTGTGCGGCAAGGTGTGGGTGCCGAGCCGGGCGCCCGAGAAGTTCCCGGTCTGCCCGGAGTGCAAAGAAATCTGGGAGTCGCTCAAGGACGACGGCGGGGACTCTGACGAGTGACGCTCGGGCCGGCCTGGCCCGACCGCGCCGCGTGGGGGACCGCTAGTCCGCTGCGCGCCTGGCAGTCGGCGGCCATGAACCAGTACACCGCGCGTCAGCCGCGCGACTTCCTCGCGGTGGCGACCCCGGGGGCCGGCAAGACGACGTTCGCGCTGACGGTCGCCGCGGACCTGCTCAACCGCCGGGTCGTCGAGCGGGTGACCGTCATCGCGCCGACCGAGCACCTCAAGCAGCAGTGGGCCGAGGCCGCCGCGCGGGCGGGGATCCCCATCGACCCGGCGTACGCCGCGGGGAAGGGCCGTACCTCCGCCGACTACGTCGGCATCGCCGTCACCTATGCCGGGGTCGCGGTCAACCCGCTCGCGATGCGGATCCGGACCGAGCGGTTCAAGACGCTGGTGATCCTCGACGAGGTGCACCACGCCGGCGACGCGCTGTCGTGGGGGGAGGGGATCCGCGAGGCGTTCGAGCCGGCACACCGTCGGCTCGCCCTGACCGGCACTCCGTTCCGTTCCGACGTCAACCCGATCCCGTTCGTCACCTACGCCCCCGGCGAGGACGGGATCCCGCGCTCGGCGGCCGACTACACCTACGGGTATGCCGAGGCGCTCGCCGACCACGTCGTGCGCCCCGTGCTCTTCATGGCCTACTCCGGCGACCTCCAGTGGCGCACCAGGGCCGGTGACGAGATCTCGGCCCGGCTCGGCGAGCCGCTGACGAAGGACATGCACGCCCAGGCGCTGCGCACCGCGCTCGACCCGCAGGGCGCTTGGATCCCGGCGGTGCTGGCGGCGGCCGACACCCGGCTCTCCGAGGTGCGTCGGCACGTGCCGGACGCCGGCGGCCTGGTGATCGCCTCCGACCAGGACGCCGCGCGGGCCTACGCCGCGCTGCTCAAGAGGGTGTGCAAGGAGTCCCCGACCGTCGTGCTATCCGACGAACCGGGCTCGTCGAGGAAGATCAGCGACTTCGCCGCGAGCGACAAGCGCTGGATGGTCGCGGTGCGGATGGTCAGCGAAGGGGTGGACGTGCCCCGGCTGGCGGTAGGCGTCTACGCGACCACGACCGCGACCCCGCTGTTCTTCGCCCAGGCCGTGGGTCGCTTCGTCCGGGCCCGCAGCCGCGGCGAGACCGCGTCGATCTTCCTGCCGTCGGTGCCGTCGCTGCTCGGGCACGCCGCCGAGCTCGAGGTGGCCCGCGACCACGTCCTCGGCCGGCGCCAAGAAGAAATCAGCCAGTACGACGAGGGCGACATCTTCGCCGAGGACGACCTGCTCGCCCGCGCGCAGGCGGGGGAGGGGGCGCTGGAGGAGGGCCTGCGGTTCGAGGCGCTCGGCTCGCAGGCGCGCTTCGACCACGTTCTGTTCGACGGCGCGACCTTCGGCCACGAGGGTGAGGTGCACGTCGGCTCCGACGAGGAGATGGACTTCCTCGGCATCCCGGGCCTGCTCGAGCCCGGGCAGATGCGCGAGCTGCTCCAGCAGCGGCAGGCGCAGCGCCGCTCACAGGGCCGGCGTACGGCGAAACCGGAGCCGGACACGGTCGCCGAGGTGACCACCCACGAGCAGCTCGCCGTCCTGCGCCGCGAGCTCAACGGGCTCGTCGCGGCCTGGCACCACCGCACCGGTCAGGCCCACGGCGTCACGCACGCCGAGCTGCGCCGCGAGTGCGGCGGCCCGGCCGCCGCCGTCGCCAACGCGACCCAGTTGCGCGCCCGGATCGACCGGGTGCGCGAGTGGGCCGCGCGCAAGACCTCCTAGGGTCCGTCACATGGAGCTGGTCCGGACCCCTGACGTGTGCTTCGCGGACCTGCCGGGCTATCCGTTCGAGCCGCACTACGCCGAGGTCGAGACCGACGGCCTCGCCCCGGTGCGGATGCACCACCTCGACGAGGGGCCGCCCGACGGCCCCGTCGTCCTGCTGCTGCACGGCCAGCCGACGTGGTCCTACCTCTACCGCAAGGTGGTTCCCGGCCTGGTGGCCGAGGGGCTGCGTGTGGTCGCACCCGACAACGTCGGCTTCGGCCGCTCCGACAAGCCCACCCGCGCCACCGACTACACCTTCGCCCGGCACATCGGCTGGCTGCGCAGCCTGGTGACGACCTTGGACCTGCGGGAGGTCACCCTCGTCGCGCAGGACTGGGGCGGCCCCATCGGGTTCAGCGTCCTGGCCGCGGAGCCGGAGCGGTTCGCCCGGGTGGTGGCCGCCAACACGATCCTGCACACGGCCGACCCGGCGCTGGCGGACCGGCTGACCTGGGCCGTCCACGGCACCGGCGACTCGCGCGTCGTCCTCGAGGAGGCGCTGGTCGACTACCTGCTCTACACCCAGAGAGCTCCCGAGCTCCGGGCCAGCGACTTCGTGGGCGCGGCGACCACCGGGCCGCTCTCAACCGAGGTCCTGGCGGCGTACGACGCGCCGTTCCCGACCCCGGAGCACACTGCTGGGCTGAGGCAGATGACGGCCCTGCTGCCGTTGACCCGCAACGACCCCGGCGCCCGGATCGGGCGCAGGACCATGAAGGCGCTCGAGCAGTTCGACCGGCCGTTCGTGACGGCCTACTCCGACGGCGACCCGGCCACCCGCGGCTGGGACGCGGTGTTCCAGGAGCGCGTCCCCGGCGCCCGTGGGCAGCGCCACGTCACCATCGCCGGTGCCGGCCACTTCGTGCAGGAGGACGCCGGCCCGGAGCTGGCGCGGATCGTCGCCGAGGTCGTCAGGACGACGTGAGCAGCTTGGCGCCGGACCCGGGGCGGGGGACGACCTCACGGAGCTCGTCGACCCGATGCCCGTCCTCGCAGACGAGCGCGGCGTGGACCCGCGCACCGCAGTCGCGGTGGGCCATCTCGACGGCCGGTCCCTCGGGGTCGGCGACGTACTTCGTCCCCCACTCGGCGAGTGCGGTCAGCACGGGGTAGAGGTCGAGGCCCTTCTGGGTCAGTCGGTACTCGTGGCGGACCCGGCCGCCCTCGGGCCGGTAGGGCACTCGGCGCAGGATGCCCTCGTCGACGAGGTGCGCGAGCCGGTTGCTCAGGACCTGGCGGTTGACGCCGCTGTGCTTCTGCATGTCGTCGAAGCGGCGTACGCCGTTGAAGACCTCGCGGATGACGACCATGGTCTGCCGGTCGCCGAACACGGCCAGGGCGCGACCGACTTGGCAGTTCTCGGTCGTGTAGGCCAGGGCCGAGGGAGGCGCGTCGGTGGTGGTCACCGTCACAGGCTAAGTCTGCTTGACAGACTCAGCAAGGGTCGGCGACCCTGGATCCATGACGCAGACCCAGGATCGCCCGGATCTCAGCCAGTGGCAGACGGAGACCCGCGAGGTCACCTGGGCGCTGCCGGGCCAGGGCGACTTCGAGGCCTTGTCGAAGCTCGACGGTCTCGGCCAGCTCCGGGCCATCGAGGAGGGTCTGATGCCCCCGCCGCCGGTGATGGCGACCATCGACATGAACCACTTCCACGCCGAGCGCGGCACGGTCACCTGCGGGATGCGCGCGGAGACCTTCCACTACAACCCGCTCGGCGGCGTGCACGGTGGCATGATCTCCACCCTGCTCGACACCGCGGCGGCCTGCTCGGTGCACTCGACGCTGGCCGTCGGGGAGGGCTACACCTCGCTCGACCTCACCGTGAAGTTCCTGCGGCCAGTCACCGTCGGGTCCGGCCAGCTCACGTGCACCGGCAAGGTCCTCAGCCGCGGACGGCGTACGGCGCTCGCCGAGGCGCAGCTCATGGACGAGGCCGGCCGGGTGCTCGCGCACGCGACGTCGAGCTGCATGATCTTCAGCTGATCTCGTCGTCTATCCCGATGCCTGCCGCACCAGGGGCAGCACCCGGTAGGGCACCTGGGTCGCCAGGGCGATGACCGTCGACGACCTGGTGATGGCTGGCGCGGCGAGCACGCGGTCGATGACCCGCTGCAGGTCGGCATTGGAGCGTGCCACCACGCGGACCATCAGGTCGCCGGCGCCGGTGATCGTGTGCGCCTCGAGCACCTCGGGGATGACTGCCAGGTGGGCGCCGACGGCGTCGTGCCCACCATCCGCCGCCGTCTCCTGGCGGATCTCCAGGGTGAGGAACGCCGTGACCGGATAGCCCAGGGCCTCCGGGGAGAGCTCTGGCCCGTAGCCGGTGACCACCCCGGACGACTCGAGCTTGTCGAGCCGGGCCTGCACGGTGCCGCGTGCGACGCCGAGGCGGCGGGACGCCTCCAGCACGGCGAGTCTGGGTTCGGCGGCGAAGAGGTCGATCAATCTGCGGTCCAGGTCGTCCATGTGTCGCCTCTCGGTTGGGCAGATTGTCCAGTGATTCGCGGTCAGGTTGCACAGAATGTACGCCACAGGGGAGGGTGACGTCATGACTGCCAACCCCGGTTCGACGCTGACCGCCCTCACCGACGAGGAGATCCAGGCCGGTCTCTCCCTCGACCAGCTCAAGCAGCTCGTCGGGCTGGTGGACTACGACGCCAGCAGCGACCCGTTCCCGGTGACCGCCATGGACGCCGTGGTGTTCGTGGTCGGCAACGCGACCCAGGCCGCGACGTTCTACCAGCTCGCGCTCGGGATGGAGCTCGAGGCCTACCGCGGCCCCGAGACCGGCACCCGCGACTCCAAGACCTTCGTGCTGCGCTCGGGCAGCGCCCGGTTCGTCTTCACCGGCGCGGTGTCACCTGACAGCCCGTTGCTCGAGCACCACCGCAAGCACGGCGACGGGGTCGTCGACCTGGCCCTCGAGGTGCCGGACGTCGACAAGTGCATCGCGCACGCCCGCTCGGTGGGCGCGACCGTGCTGGTCGAGCCGCACGACGAGACCGACGAGCACGGCACCGTGCGGATGGCCGCCATCGCGACGTACGGCGAGACCCGCCACACCCTGGTCGACCGCAGCCGCTACCACGGTCCCTACCTGCCCGGCTTCGTCGCCCGCACCTCGACGGTGACCCGGCGCGAGGACCACCCCAAGCGGCTGTTCCAGGCGATCGACCACTGCGTCGGCAACGTCGAGCTCGGCCGGATGGACGAGTGGGTGACCTTCTACAACAAGGTCATGGGCTTCACCAACATGGCCGAGTTCATCGGCGACGACATCGCCACCGACTACTCCGCGCTGATGAGCAAGGTCGTCGCGAGCGGCAACCACCGGGTGAAGTTCCCGCTCAACGAGCCGGCGATCGCGAAGAAGAAGTCGCAGATCGACGAATACCTGGAGTTCTACGACGGCGCCGGCTGCCAGCACATCGCGCTGGCGACCAACGACATCCTGCGCTCGGTCGACATCCTGCGCGACAACGGCATCGAGTTCCTCGACACCCCGGACTCCTACTACGACGACCCGGAGCTGCGGGCCCGGATCGGCGAGGTGCGGGTCCCGATCGAGGAGCTGAAGAAGCGCAAGATCCTGGTCGACCGCGACGAGGACGGCTACCTGCTGCAGATCTTCACCAAGCCGATGGGCGACCGGCCGACAGTGTTCTACGAGTTCATCGAGCGGCACGGCTCACTCGGGTTCGGCAAGGGCAACTTCAAGGCGCTGTTCGAGGCCATCGAGCGCGAGCAGGAGCTGCGCGGCAACCTGTGACCGCGGGCCCGCTGGTGCGGGTGGGTCGAGGTTCCCGAATTGGGGTCATGCGCCCGGCCGGGTGTCGGGTCTAGCGTCGAGACGACCCCAACCTCGAGCAAGGGAGCTCGTCATGAAGTACGTCGTCGCCTGGGAGAACCGACCGAGTGCCGTCGAGGAGACCGCGGCACGAGGGCTCCAGGTCTTCAGCAAGTGGGCGCCCTCCGAGGGCAGCAACTTCCGGGAGTTCCTGGGTCGCCTCGACGGCCGGGGTGGCTTCGCGGTGGTCGAGGCCGACGACCCCCGGTCGGTAGCCGTGGACGTGGCGCCGTTCACCGGCTTCTTCGACTTCACCGTCTACCCGGTCCAGGAGATCGCCGACACCGCGGCTGTCGGCGCCGAGGCCGTGGCTTTCCTCCAGTCGGTGCGCTAGCCGGATCCCGCGACTGTCCACCTCGCATCCACAAGGCAGTCTCGGCAAGCCCTCTCCACAGGTTCTGTCGGAGGGCTGCGACGCCCCGCCCGCCTTCGCCCAGATGCGCCACTCGACCCTTGGTCCCGAGGCGGTCGCACCGACGGCGAAGGTTGGATGCTCTGTCCGTCCGCCCACCGGCGAGCCCACGACCCCCGCTACACCCACGAACGATTGCCCAATGGCAAGGTCGCTTCCATCGGCGGACGTAGGCCGTTGACTACGCAGGCAAGATGGCGCCGACCAGGTCGGTCAGTCGTTCGGCCTCGCGTCCAGGGCATCGTTCGCTGCCTTTGACTGGGGCATGAACTTCACCCGATAGTCCGGGCCAAGTTCGTCCTGGACTCGAAGGCTCAGCGCGTGCCCGTGCCAGTCGTGAGCGCCCTCCTCAGAGTCCGCCAGGCTGTGGTGTCACGGAACGGCAGCGGGGTGCCATCACAGCAGTTCGCCCTTCCGGTTGGGGAACCCGATCCATTTCCCGCCGACGCCGTCGCTGATACGCAACTGCAACAGGACGTCGACGACAGGTGGCGAACACGAACGTCGTCAGCGTGCGTCGACCAGATGAGCCGCGGCTTCCAGATAGGCGATCGCTGATCGGAGAAGTTCTGGGTCGTCCCGGAACTTTCCGAGCCCGGGTGTTGCACTGAGTGCAACCGCGAGGGTCGGCCAGCTTCGCTAGGAATCGTCGGCTGCGGCCGGATCCTCGCGGAACGGCAGGGGTGCACCGTTACAGCAATTCGCCTTCATGTGGCAGTGCGGGCACAGCCACCGCGTGCTGATCGGGTCGAACTCCTCGCCGCAGAAGTCGCAGGGCATGCCCGCCACCGTAGTGACGGGCATGCCCCGCGAACTCTCACTCAGGCGGCGCGTCGCCCACCGACAGCTCCAGCTTGGAGCCGTACGGCAGCGCCTGCACCAGGCGCAGCCGGGCCAGCGCCGGGTGCTCGTCGAGCAGCTTGGCGCCGTTGGCCAGCGAGCGCAGCGCGGCGGTCTCGGCGCGCGCGGCCTCCAGCTGGGCCAGGCCGCGGGTCTTGGTGGTGACCAGCTCCGCGTACGCCGAGCGCAGCTCGGCCGGCAGGATCACGTCCTTGACCACGACCTCGACCACGTCGATGCCGACGGTCGCGCCCGCGGCGCGGGCGGCGTCGGCGACCGAGTCGCCGGTGGCGTGACGGGCGGTGCGCACGATCGCGTCCGCCTCGGTGTCGACCAGCGCGTCCCGCAGAGCCACCTGGATCGCCAGGTAGACCAGCGCGGACGCGTCGTGGACGGACTCGACGAAGGCGCGGGCGTCGCCGACCTTCCATCGCACGGCGGCCGTGACGCGCACCAGCACACCGTCGGAGGTCAGCACCTCCTGCGGTGCGGTCGTGACGATCCGCTCCCGGACGTCGACGCGCTGGTAGGTCGCCCGACGCGCGGTGCGGTAGCGACCGGGCCCGAGCACGCGGGTGAGCACGCCGTCGACGTACTCGAGGGCCCGCTCGTGGGCGAACACGGTGATGTGGGTGAACAGGGACATGGCTGCCTCCTCTCAGGTGTGTGGTGCCAGTCCGTGGGTCGGTATTCGGTTGTGGAGCGGGCGGGCGGTGACACGTCCGGGCGCGGGGCATCTGGGTGTCGTCCTGACCACCCGGCGCCGCAGAGCGCCCGCACGCCGATGCCACCGCCCACCCGCCCATGGATAAGGAGAGGAATCGAACCTCGGACGCTGGATGCGTTACCTATGCCATGGCAAGTGGCGAGGTACGACGCGCAGGACCGGCACGGGCACACCCGGCCGGCTGCTGATCTCGCCTCGACGAGGGTAGGGACCGGCCTCGGCCGGCGCGACCGAATTAGGATCCGGCCATGGCGGGCCGCGGGTCTGCCGCGACCTGCGCGATAGGGACGGTGCCGTGCACGGTCGTGCCGCGGCCCGGCGCGGACTGGACGCTGAGCGTGCCGCCACTCGCTCCCAGCCGGTCCTGCATGTTGACCATCCCGCCCGACCCGCGCTCCCCGGGCTCGAAGCCGACGCCGTCGTCCTGCACGGTGAACCACACCGAGCCGTGGTCCGCGCCGATCGACACCCGCACCCGGCTGGCCTGGGAGTGCTTGGCGGCGTTCTGCACCGCCTCGACACAGCAGAAGTAGACGGCCGCCTCCAGGTCGCTGGAATGGCGACCGGGGTCGTGCAGGTCCAGCGTGATCGGCAGCGGGTAGCGGTCCACGGCCGACCGCAGGGCCTCGACCAATCCGTGCTCCGAGAGCACCGGCGGGTAGACGCCCTGGGCGAGGCTGCGCACCTCGTCGTGCGCCAGGTGCAGCTGGCGGCGAAGGTCGGTGAGCGCAGCGGCCGCGGCCTCCGGGTCACTCCGGCACAGGGCGGTGGCGCCGGCCAGGCCGATCCCGATCGAGATCAGCCGCTGCTGGGCGCCGTCGTGGAGGTCGCGCTCGATGCGGCGGCGTTCGCGGTCGGTCGCGGCGACCAGGCGGGCGCGGGACCTCCTCAGCTCCTCGGCCTGGTCCGCGAGCTCCTCTTGTGCGTGGACCGCGCCGGACAGTGCGGCCTGCAGGCGCAGGCTGTTCTGCAGGACGATCAGCCCGACCATCGCGGCCAGGGCGGGCGTGAACAGCGCCAGCAGTCCGTGCTGCAGAGCCCGCGGGGTGTCGGCAGCCAACCCGGTCACGTCCTGGAGCACGCCGAGCAGCACCACCGCCGTGGAGACCAGCACCGACCCGGCGACGTAGCCGACCAGGGCCCGGCCGCTGGCGGTCGCCGTGGCCAGCACGGCCGGCAGCAGCGCCGTCAGCATCATCAGCGGCCAGGCGAACGTGGCCGAGGCGGCCGCCACGATCGAGATGCCCCAGTTGGCCGCGGCCCACCACAGCACGGCCTGCGCCACGTCGCCGCGGCGCAGCGGCCACAGCGCGCGAGCCATCACCCCGCCCGTCACCGCGACGGCGACCGTGACGGCCGGGAGCACCGGGGAGTCGACCCAGAACAGCCAGCTGAGGAACATGAGGAACGCCGCAGTCAACGCGACCGTCATGTCGACCAGGATCAGCACCCGCAACCGGGCGATCTGCTCCGGGGACGGGGTCATGGGCGACCCGGCCCCGAAGCCGGTGCCGGCTCGGCCGGGTCGCGTCCGGCGAGGAACATGACCACTGCCTTCACGCGACGGTTGATCTCGACGTCCTCGGCCAGGCCCAGCTTGGCGAAGATCGCGCTCGCGTGCTTCTCGACCGAGTGCGCCGAGACGCACAAGGACTCGGCGATGGCCGCGTTGGTCGCACCGGTCGCCATCTCGGTGAGCACCTCGATCTCGCGGGCCGACAGGGACTCCAGCGGGGAGTCCACGCTGCGCGTCTGAGACCGGACGAGCACGTCGACCACGTCGTCGTCGATGTAGGAGCCGCCGCCCGCGACGGTCCGGATCGCCCGCGCGAGACGGTCGATCTCGTCGACCCGGTCCTTGAGCAGGTAGCCACGACCGCGGGTGCCCTCCTCGAGCAGCGCCAGGACGTAGGCCGGGTCAAGGAACTGCGACAGCACCAGTACGCCGAGCTCGGGGTGCGAGGAGCGGAACCGGTTCGCCGCCCGGATCCCTTCGTCGCTGTGTCCCGGCGGCATCCGGATGTCGGTGATGACCACGTCCGGGTGGTAGTTGTCGACGGCGGCGAGCAGGTCGTCATAGCTGCTGCACGACGCGGCGACCTTCAGCCCGTCGATCTCGGCGACCAGGCGGAGGACCCCTTCCCGCACCAGCAGGTTGTCCTCGGCGACCACCAACGTCAGATCCCGCACTCCACCGGACGCTACCAGCGGGAATGCTCGCTGGGACCGGGGTTGACCGGCCTTCTGAGGTAGGGGAACCCCTACCTCGGACGACGGCTGGCCGGACCGGAAATGTGGGGCTGGCGCGGTTCGATCCCGGCACCGAAGTCGACAGGCTGAGGGCTCCCTGGTTGCGGATCGCGCCAGGCCCCACAGGTCCGGATCCGGGCCGCCCTGAGAGGACACCGAACAGATGAACGACAACGTCCGCACCACCACCCACCCGCCCCGTCGCGCCCGAGGCCGCCTGCTCGTCGCCGCCACCGCCGTGGCCGGCCTCGCGGTCGTCGCGACCACGGCTCCCGTCGTCGCGGGCAACCTGGTCACCAGCAGCGACATCGCCAAGGGAGCAGTGACCGCGCCCAAGATCGCCAAGAAGGCCGTCAAGGCCAACAAGATCGCCAACGGCGCGGTCAAGACGAAGAAGCTCAAGGACGGGGCGGTGACCTCCTCCAAGCTGGCGGCCGGCTCGGTCACGCGCAACCACGTCGCCGCCGACCTCCAGCCGCTGTGGGCGGTCGTCTGGGGTGGCCCGAGCATCGTGCGCGGCAAGGGTGCGGTGTCGGTTCAGCACGAGGGCGCCAACTGGGTGTTCCGGGTCACCTTCGACAGGGACGTCTCGCAGTGCTCCTACACCGCCACGCCCAGCCAGCCCGACTCGGGCGACCCGGAACAGATCGGCATGGTCAACGTGGCGTCGATGATCGGCAACCCCAACTCGGTGATCGTGCGGACGCGTGACCACGACGGTGTCGCGGACTCGAAGGGCTTCACGATCCACGTCTGGTGCTGACCGTCTCGTGAGCCATGGCCCCGGGCTAGGGTCCGGGGCCATGGCGACGTACGTCGGGTTCCTGCGCGCGATCAACCTCGGTGCCAACCGGAAGTTCCCCAAGGAGGCGATCGTCCGGGCGACCGAGGCGGCGGGGTTCACCGACGTGGCGACGTACATCAACACCGGCAACGTCCGCTTCGACACGACGCTGAGGTCGCGGGCGAAGATCGAGGCGGCGTTGGAGGACGCCTACCGCGCCGAGGCCGGGTTCGAGGTGCCGACGATCGTCTTCACGACCAAGGAGCTGAGGTCGATCGCCGAGGAGGCGGCCGGCTTCGGCCATGAAGGCCGGCACTACGTCTCGCTGCTCAAGGAGCCGCCGTCGGCGGCGGCCATCAAGACCATGGAGGAGGCGGGCAACGTCGACGAGGTCGCCAGGGTCGGCGGCCGGGCGGTGCACCTGCTCTACTCCGGCGACAGCCGCTACGGCTCGGACGCCAGGCTCACCAACACCGAGGTCGAGAAGCTGCTCGGGGTCGCGACCAACCGCAACCTGACCGTGATCAGTGCGCTGGCGGAGAAGTGGTGCTGACCGGCTCGGTGACCCGGGGCAGGTTGCGCACCGACCGGGACAGCAGGGTCACGGCGCAGATCACGAGGTAGGCGACACCCGAGACCAGCATCACGTCCTGGATGCCGAACACCTGGCCCAGTGGCCCGAACGCCAGCTGGCCGAGCGGGATCGCGACGAAC
This sequence comes from Nocardioides dilutus, assembly GCF_054779555.1. Taxonomy (NCBI): domain Bacteria; kingdom Bacillati; phylum Actinomycetota; class Actinomycetes; order Propionibacteriales; family Nocardioidaceae; genus Nocardioides; species Nocardioides dilutus. The sequence goes on from NZ_BAAGYA010000002.1 coordinate 525,594, forward strand.
GAGCCGAGGGCGTCGTAGGAGTAGGCGCGCGACAGCATCTCGTCGGGCACGTTCTCCTGCATCGCGAGGTTCCAGCCGAGGCCGAACACCTCGGTGCCGACGCCGCCGAGGAACGCGCCCACCATCCCGGCCGCCAGCACCGGTTCGAAACCGAGGGCGAGCATCGGCAGGCCGAGCAGCGAGACCGCGATCATCCCCGTCCGCAGTGGCCGGCGCAGTGGCAGCCGCATGAGCGCGAAGGAGCAGAGCAGGAAGCCGAGCGCCTCGGCCGACAGGATGAGCCCCCACCCGTTCTCGCCGATGTCGGAGTTCTTGGCCAGCACCGGCCCGAGGGTGTGCAGGGCGCCGCTCTGGATCATGTTGAGCGCGCCGAAGGCGAGCACGATCACCCAGAGCCAGGTCGTGGCCCGGAAGTAGTCCCAGCCCTCGCGGAGCTCGGCGACCGCTCCCGGCCGGTCCGCGCGGGGGAGCGGAGGCGGGATCCGCACGCGGATGAGGAGGGCGGCCGCCAGGAGGTACGTCGCACCGTCGACCGCGAGCGCCCACCCGGCGCCCACGGTGACGACCAGCACGCCGCTGACGGCCGGGCCGACGACGGTGAGCGCGTTGCGCTGGACCGAGACCAGCAGGTTGGCCTGCTTGAGCTGGTCGCGGGGGACCATCTGCGGGAGCACGCTGGCCAGGGCGGGGAAGCTGACCGACGAGACCGTGCCCTGGATGGCAGTCAGCACGATGAGCTGCCACAGCCGTGCCTCGCCGGAGATGACCAGCGCGGCGATCGCCAGCTGGCACAGGCCCGAGACGACGTTGGAGACCTGGATGATCAGCGTGCGCCCGAACCGGTCCGCGATCACGCCGCCGGCGAGCAGGAACACGACCATCGGGATGCTGTGCGCGGCCAGCACGGTGCCGAGCGCCGTTGCGGAGTTGCTGACCTCGAGCACGGCGAAGGCCAGCGCGACGCCGGCCATCACGCTGCCGACCAGGTTGACCAGCCGGGAGAAGAAGTAGTAGCGGAAGTTCGGCTCTCGCAGCGGAGCAAACGCCGAGGCCTCGCTCACAGCGTCACCTCCGGACGCGTCATCTCGAAGGCCCAGGAGGTCTGGCTGACGTGTAGCGTCCCGGGTGTGCGCGGCGCCTGGTTGTGCTCGTGCAGCAGGTTCGAAGCCTCCATCAGCAGCTCGAGGGCGCGTTGCCACACATCCGGAGCGACCCAGCCCTCGAGGTCGCTCAGCTGGCTGCGGGTGCGCGACTTGCGCTGGCGCACCCGCCGCTCCAGCTCGCGGCCGAGGGCTCGGGCCTCGGCGACCTGGCTCTCGGTCGTCCCTCGGGTGCGGCGCTTGGCGGATTCCTCGTGCGAATAGCGGTAGCGCTTGGCCACGCCTCCCCGGATCCGCTCCTCGCCCGCCTCCACCAGCTCTCCGGCGTCGCGGAGGATCCGCAGGTGGTACGACGCGTTGGCCTGCGTGACGCCGAGCTCGCGTGCCACCTCGGCCGCGCTCATGGCGTTGCCCGTGAGCAGAGAGAGCATCTGCAGCCGCAGCGGGTGGGCGGTCGCCCGGAGTGCCGCTGTTGCCTCGTCGGTCATATCCAACCTCCAAAGAGTTGCTTGGAGGTTAGGCCCAGAGACGGGCGACTGTCAAACAGTTCTTTGGGGGTGCTCAGCGACCCCGGAAGTGCGGCTTGCGGTGCTCGGAGAACGCCTGCATGCCTTCAGCGACGTCCTCGGTGCGGAGCAGGATCGTCTGGCCGGTGCGCTCCCTCTCCAGGGCGTCCTCGAGGCCGTCGAGGGTGGCCGCATTGACGGCCTTCTTGGCGGCCGCGTAGGCCAGCGGCGGTCCGGAGGCCAGCCGGCGGGTGAGCTTGTCGACCAGCCCCGGGAAGTCGTCGGCGCTCGCCACGTGGGTGACCAGACCGGCGTCGTAGGCCTCCTGGCCGGTGAGCGGCTCCGCGAGCAGTGTCATCCGCATCGCCCGGGCCCGGCCGATGGCGGCGGCCACCGTCGCGGAGGTGCCGCCGTCCGGCATCAGGCCGATGCGGGAGAAGGCGAGGAGGAACGCCGCCGCCTCGCTGGCCACGATCACGTCGGCGGCCAGCGCGATCGAGCAGCCGACGCCGGCCGCCACCCCGTCGACCGCGGCGAGCACGGGCTTGGCGCAGCCGACCTCGGCGCGGATGATCCGGTTGGCGGCGTCGAGGGCGCGGACGTCGAACCGCTCGTGCGCGTCGGCACCCGAGATGTCCGCGCCGGCGCTGAAGGAGCCGCCCGAGCCAGTGATCACGACGACCCGGACGTCGTCGTCGGCGTGGGCCCGCTCGAGCTGTTCGGCGACCGTGACCGCCATCAGGCCGCTGAGCGCGTTGAGCACCTCGGGTCTGGTGAACGTCAGCCGGAGCACGCCGTCGTCGAGCTCGACGGTCATGTCGTCGGGGGAGCCGGCTCCGTCACGCAAGGGAGACGCCGGCTTCGCCCATGGCCGCCAGCGCGGCCTCGGTGGTCTCCGGGGCCACGCCGACGCAGAGATCGGTGAGCACCCGGGTCTCGAACCCGTTCTCGACCGCGTCGAGCGCCGTCGCCCGGACGCAGTGGTCGGTGGCGATGCCGCAGACGTCGACCCGGGTGACGTGCCGCCGGCGCAGCCAGTCCGCCAGCGTGTCGCCGTCCTCGCTGCGCCCCTCGAAGCCGGAGTAGGCCGCCTGGTGCCGGCCCTTGAGGAACACCGCGTCGAAGGGGCGCGGCTGCAGCGCGTCGTGCCACGCCTCACCCTCGGTTCCGACCTCGCAGTGGACCGGCCAGGAGTCGACGTAGTCCGGGTCCGCGGACCAGTGGGACCCCGGGTCGACGTGGTGGTCGCGGGTGGCGACGACGTGCGCGTAGTCGGGCGCGCCGTCGCCGTGCCCGACCCACGCCTGGAGCAGCGCGCCGATCTCGCCTGCCACCCGGGCACCGCCGGTCACCGGCAGTGAGCCGCCCTCGCAGAAGTCGTTCTGGACGTCGACGACGATGAGCGCGCTCTTCACGGGGCCGACCCTAGATCAGTCGCCCTCGAAGACGGTCGGGATGACGGGGTCGCCCTTGGACATCTGCTGGGCCGCGACCGGTAGCTCGGCTCGGGCCGCGACGTGGCGTCCACGGGCGGCCGCGAGCGGCTCGCGACCGACCACCTCACCGGCACGGACGAGCGGAAGGAGCAGGGCCCGGTCGTCACCGTCGTCGTGGGCCGGGGTGCCGATGCCCACGACCTCGGCCTTGGCGACCCCGCCCGGGGTACGTCGGCGCAGCGCGTACTTGCGGCCGCCGACCGAGATCTTGTCGATGCTCTTCTTCGCCACCGGGCGCAGGACCCCGCCGTCGTCCTCCCGGGCGACGAGCTTGTAGACGAACCCGCAGGTGGGGTGACCGCTGCCGGTCACGAGCTGGGTGCCGACGCCGTAGCCGTCGACGGGCGCCGCGGCGAGCGCGGCGATCGCGTGCTCGTCGAGGTCGCTGGTGACCACGATGCGCGTGCTGGTGGCCCCGAGCGAGTCGAGCTGGGCGCGCACCTCGTGGGCCAGCACACCCAGGTCTCCGGAGTCGAGCCGGACGGCGCCCAGCCCGGTTCCAGCGATCTCGACGCCGATCCGGACCGCCTCGGCCACGTCGTAGGTGTCGACGAGCAGGGTCGTGCCGGGCCCCAGCGACTCCACCTGGGCACGGAAGGCGTCGGCCTCGGAGTCGTGCAGGAGCGTGAAGGAGTGCGCGCTGGTGCCGGCCGTCGGGACGCCGTAGCGCTGGCGCGCGGCGAGGTTGGACGACGACGCGAAGCCGGCGACGTACGCCGCCCGCGCGGCCGCGACCGCCGCCTCCTCGTGGGTGCGCCGGGAGCCCATCTCGATGCACGGACGGTCCCCGGCGGCCATCGTCATCCGGGACGCGGCCGAGGCGACCGCGCTGTCGTGGTTGTAGATGGAGAGCAGCACCGTCTCCAGCACCACTGCCTCGGCGAAGCTGGCCTCGACCACCACGAGGGGCGAGTGCGCGAAGTAGGCCTCCCCCTCGCCGTAGCCCCAGATGTCACCGGTGAACCGGTAGTCCGCGAGGTAGTCGCGGGTCGGCTCGTCGACCACGTCCTCGAGGACGGCCAGCACGGCGTCGTCGAACCGGAAGGCCTCGACCGCGTCGAGCGCGCGGCCGACGCCGGCCACCACGCCGTAGCGGCGCCCCCCGGGCAGCCGGCGCCCGAACAGCTCGAACACCGACCGCCGGTGGGCCGTGCCGGACGCCAGGGCGGCCTGGAGCATGGTCAGCTCGTAGTGGTCGGTGAGCAGCGCGGTCGAGGGTGTGTCGTGCGCTGGGTGATGGGGCGGAGGCACGGGCACGACTGTGCCACCATGGACTGGTGTCCGCCGCCGCCCCGGTCGAGGTCGAACCGGAGATCGTCCCGGACGAGTCGACCAAGCTCGCCAAGCCCTGGGTCACGATCGTGTGGAACGACCCGGTCAACCTGATGTCCTACGTGACCTATGTCTTCCAGAAGTACTTCGGCTACGACAAGTCGAAGGCCGAGAAGCTGATGCTCGAGGTCCACGAGGACGGCAAGTCAGTGGTCAGCTCGGGCAGCCGCGAAGAGATGGAGAGGGACGTGCAGGCGATGCACGAGTACGGGCTCTGGGCGACCATGGACAAGCAGAGCTGAGCGCCCTGTTGAGGATCAGTTGAGCGCGTTCCAGTGGCACCGGCGCAGCAAGCGGGTCATCGCGACCTTCACCGGCTTCGAGGCTGACCTGCTGCGGTCGCTGGCCGCCCAGCTCGTCGAGCTGCTGCGCAACGAGGCGGCGGTGCCGCGCGACGACGCCGACCCGTTCGAGGCGATGATGGACTTCTCCGGGCCGGAGACCGAGCCCGAGGACCCCGTGCTGGCCCGGCTGTTCCCGACTGCCTATCCCGGGGACCCCGAGGCCTCCGCGGAGTTCCGGCGCTTCACCGAGGGCACGCTGCGCGACGGCAAGGCCGGCGCTGCGATCGCGATCATCGACGGGCTCGAGGAGGCCGGGCTGCCCTCCGAGCTGACCGAGGAGGGCCTGATGATCGACGTCGAGCTCGACGAGGCCGAGGCCGAGACCTGGATGCGGTCCTTCACCGACCTGCGGCTGGCCCTGGCCACCCGGCTGGGGGTCGAGGAGGGGGACGAGGCGGTCTGGGCGGCGATGCCCGACGACGACCCCCGGGCCCAGGCACACGACATCTATGACTGGGTCGGCTACCTGCAGGAGACGCTGGTCCAGGCGCTGAGCCGGCACTAGCCCCGAACCGCTAGCCCCGAACCGCTGGCCCCAAACCACGTGGCACGTCGCGCCGAAGCGTTACTAGGGTGGCGTGAATGAGCTCGGTCAAGCAGTTCCAGGTCACCTTCGACTGTGCGGAGCCCGAGCGCGTCGCCCGCTTCTGGTGCGAGGTGCTGGGCTACGTCGTGCCGCCGCCACCGGAGGGGTTCGCCAGCTGGGCGGACTTCGACCGGTCGCTTCCGCCCGACGTCCAGGGTTCGGCGTTCGCCTGTGTCGATCCCTCGGGGATCGGCCCGCGGCTGTTCTTCCAACGGGTTCCCGAGGGCAAGGTCGCCAAGAACCGGGTGCACCTGGACGTCCGGGCCGGCACCGGGCTGGTGGGCGCGGAGCGACTGGCGGTGCTCGAGGCCGAGTGCGCGCGGCTGGTCGCGCTCGGCGCGGTCCGCCAACGACTCCTCGCCGCCGATGAGCACAACGAGTCATGCATCGTGATGCAGGACGTCGAGGGCAACGAGTTCTGTCTCGACTGAGCAGCACGGGCCCGGCTGCCGGGTGGTCACGCCATACCCTTGAGCATGTGCTGACGATCGACCAGGCGACCTACGACGCCATCGTGGCGCACGCCAAGCGGGACCATCCCGACGAGGCGTGCGGCATGGTCCTCGGCAAGGAGGGCTCGGACCGTCCCGAGCGCTTCAAGCCGATGACGAACGCCGCGGGGTCGCCCACCTTCTACGAGTTCGACTCGATGGAGGAGTTCGCGCTCTACAAGGAGATGTGGGCCAACGACGAGGAACCGGTCGTGATCTACCACTCGCACACGGCCACCGAGGCCTATCCGAGCCGCACGGACGTCGACCTCGCCGGCGAGCCCAACGCCCACTACGTGCTGGTCAGCACACGTGAGCACGGGAATAACGACGGTCCCGTGGAGTTCAGGTCGTATCGGATCGTCGACGGCGAGGTGTCCGAGGAAGAGGTCACCGTCGTCGAGCAACTACCCGCTAGGAGTTCCGTCTGATGGCCATCGAGGTCCGTATCCCCACGATCCTGCGCACCTACACCGACGGCGCGAAGGCCGTCGACGCGCAGGGCGAGAGCCTCAGCGCGCTGATCGACGACCTCGAGGCCCACCACCCCGGTCTCAAGGAGCGCCTCATCGAGAACGGCGACCTGCGCCGGTTCGTCAACGTCTACATCAACGACGAGGACGTGCGGTTCATCGGCGGGCTCGGTGCCGAGCTCAGCGACGGCGACCAGGTCGTGGTCCTGCCCGCCGTGGCCGGCGGATGACCGCGTGACCCTCACATGAGGCTGCCATGACGAGGTACGACAACCTCTTGGCCTCGGTCGGCGACACCCCGCTGGTCGGGCTGCCCGCGTTGTCCCCGAGCGCTGATGTCCGCCTCTGGGCCAAGCTCGAGGACCGCAACCCGACCGGATCGATCAAGGACCGGCCGGCGCTGGCGATGATCGAGGAGGCCGAGAAGGACGGCACGCTCCGTCCCGGCGCGACCATCCTCGAGCCGACCTCTGGCAACACCGGGATCTCGCTGGCGATGGCCGCCAAGCTCAAGGGCTACCGGCTCGTGTGCGTCATGCCGGAGAACACCTCCGAGGAACGCCGCCAGCTCCTGCGGATGTGGGGCGCCGAGATCGTCTCCTCGCCGGCCGCGGGCGGCTCCAACGAGGCCGTGCGGGTCGCGAAGGGCCTGGCCGAGGAGCACCCGGACTGGGTGATGCTCTACCAGTACGGCAACCAGGCCAACGCGCTCGCCCACGAGCGGGGCACCGGTCCCGAGCTGCTCGCCGATCTGCCGAGCATCACCCACTTCGTCGGCGGGCTGGGCACGACGGGGACGCTGATGGGCATCGGCCGGTTCTTCCGGCAGGCCAAGCCCGAGGTGCGGATCGTCGCCGCGGAGCCGCGCTACGGCGAGCTGGTCTACGGCCTGCGCAACCTGGACGAGGGCTTCGTCCCCGAGCTCTACGACGAGACGCTGATCGACGCGCGGTTCTCGGTCGGCCCGCGCGACGCCGTACGCCGGGTCCGCGAGCTCCTCGAGCTGGAGGGCATCTTCGCGGGCATCTCGACCGGCGCGATCCTGCACGCGGCCCTGGCCCAGGCGGCCAAGGCGGTCAAGGCGGGGGAGTCCGCCGATATCGCCTTCGTGGTGGCTGACGGCGGGTGGAAGTACCTCTCGACCGGTGCCTACGAGGGCACCATCGACGAGGCCGAGGACGCCCTCGAGGGCCAGCTCTGGGCTTAGCCTGGATCCACCGATGCCCCTGCTGCGCGCCACCATTCGGGCGCGCTGGCTGCGTTGGCGTCGCTCGATGATGAGCCAACAGCGTCGTCGCTCCGCCGCCTTGCCATCGCACCCGACTGGCGACGCTCGCGACGCGGCGAATCGGTGGATCCAGGCCTAGGGTGGAGGGCGATGAGACGCGCCTTCCTCGCCTTGGTCCTTGCTGTCGCCGCGGTCTCGGCCTGGCCGGCACCCGCCTCGGCCGCGCCGGTCAACACCGTGCCGCCCAGCATCTCCGGCACCGCGGAGTACGCCGCCACGCTCACCGCCCAGCCCGGCACGTGGACGCCGACGCCCACGTCGTACGCCTATCGCTGGCTGCGGGACGGGCAGCCGATCCCGAAGGCCGACCAGCCGACGTACGTCCCCGGCCTGGACGACCTCGGTCACCGGCTGTCGGTGGAGGTGACCGCGAGCGACGGGACCACCACCGCGGCAGCCGTCTCGGCCGAGACCGACAAGGTGGCGCGAGCGACGCTGAAGCCGAAGGGCGGCCAGAAGATCGTCGGCGAGGCGAGATACACCCACACCCTGTTGGCGAAGGCGGGCAGCTGGTCGACGAAGCCGACCCGCGTCTCCTACCAGTGGCTGCGGTTCGGTGAACCGATCGCCGGAGCCACCTCCCGCCGCTACCGGGTCGCGGTCGAGGACTTCGACACCCGGCTGCGGGTGGAGATCACGGTCAAGGCGCCCGGCTACCAGACCCTCACCGTCACGACGGACCGGACCGAGCGGGTCAAGCACCGCGTCGACGCCCGGCGGACCATCCGCTACCACGTGGAGACCCGCGGGACGCTCACCACGAGCCTGCGGACCTTCGTGCGTCAGGCGCAGGAGACCTTCGACGACCCGCGCGGCTGGCGGGGCGCCGGCATCGTGTTCCGCAGGGTCGCCCGAGGCGGCTCGATGACGCTGGTGCTGAGCGAGGCCAGCCGGGTCCCGGGGTTCTCCTCCGGCTGCAGCAGCATGTGGAGCTGTCGCGTCGGGCGCTACGTGATCATCAACCAGGAGCGCTGGAAGCATGCCTCGCCCGCGTGGAACGCCGCCAACGGCGCCCTGCGCGACTACCGGCACATGGTGGTCAACCACGAGTCCGGCCACTTCCTGGGCCTGGGCCACGCGGGGTGTCCCGGCGCGGGGCGGCCCGCGCCGGTCATGATGCAGCAGTCGAAAGGGCTCGGCGGATGCCGCTTCAACCCATGGCCCACGGCCCGGGAGCTGGCCAGCCGCACTCCGGGGCCCGGACGGGCCATGGCGTACGGCACCGGCGCTGGTTACCCTCGCCCGGGCGAGCAAACGGTCGTCGAGTGAGCTGACACCCGAGACGGGGAGTGCACCAGTGCGGGAGATCGTGGTCTTCAGCGGCAGCGCCCACCGCCCGCTGGCCAAGGCCATCTGCGAAGAGCTCGGCGTCGACCTCAGCTCGGTCGAGCTCACCCGGTTCAGCAACGACTGCCTCCAGGCACAGCTGCAGGCCAACTGCCGCCAGCGCGACGTCTACATCGTCCAGCCGCTGGTGCCGCCGACCCAGGAGCACCTGATGGAGCTGCTGCTGATGATCGACGCGGCCCGCGGGGCCTCGGCGCAGCAGATCACCGCGGTGATCCCCTACTACGCCTACGCGCGCTCGGACAAGAAGGACGCCTCGCGGCTGTCCATCGGTGGCAAGCTCGTGGCCGACATGCTGGCCGCGGCCGGTGTCCACCGGGTCATCACGATGACCCTGCACGCCCCCCAGGTGCACGCGTTCTTCTCGGTGCCGGTCGACCACCTGACCGCGCTCGGCGTGCTGGCCGACCACTTCCTGGGCCAGGACCTCAGCGACGCGGTCGTCGTCTCGCCCGACTTCGGCAACGCCAAGACCGCGAGCCAGTTCGCCCGGCTGCTCGGGCTGCCGGTGGCCGCGGGCTCGAAGAAGCGGCTGGCCGACGACCAGGTCGTCATCGACAACATCGTCGGCGACGTGGAGGGCAAGCGGGCCATCATCCTCGACGACGAGATCGCCACCGGCGGGTCCATCGTCGAGCTGCTGGAGCGTCTGGCCGAGCACGGCTGCACCGAGGCGGCCGTCGCCTGCACCCACGGTCTGTTCGTCGGCAAGGCCCTCGAGCGGCTGCGCGAGCACCCGATGATCTCCGAGGTCGTCACCACCGACACCGTGCCGCCTCCGGCGGACTGGCCCGCGCTCGAGGTGCGTTCGGTGGCGGGCCTGTTCGCGGCCGCGATCGACCGCATCCACGCGGGGGAGTCGGTGAGCAGCCTCTTCGACGGCGTGGATCCGAGTCTCGGGCCGCCGCAGCCACGCCTGTTCGACTGACCTTCGCCTACTCCGCGTCGTCGTCCTGGCCGGGGACGTCGGCGGCGTTCTCGCGCACCAGGTCGCCCGGCTGGAACTCCTCGCCCTCGATCGGGGTGCTCAGGTCGGTGATGACCCGGCGGGCCGCGTCGAGGGTGCGCAGGACGTAGCCCCGGGCGGCGTCCTCGTCGTCGACCTCCAATGCGTAGAGCGCCGCGGTCAGGCCCTGCACGACGTTGTCGTTGATCTCCAGGGCGGCGCGGCGCCGCATCCGCTCCTCGTGGGCGCGGGCAGCGTGCTCCTCGCGCTCCTGCTCGGCCAGCACCCGGTCGGTGATGTCGATGCAGGTGCCGCGCATCCGTACTGGTGCGCCGGACTCGTCGAAGAGCACCTGGCCGTTGGACGACAGGTATCTGAGCTCGCCGTCGGGCCGGATGATCCGCTCGGTCATCTGGTAGGGCTCGCCGGTGGCCAGCGCCTGCTGGTGGATCGCCTGGATGGGCTCACGGTCGTCCGGGTGCAGGAACGACAGGAACTTTTCATAGCTCGGGTTGAACGACTGGGGCTCGTAGCCATAGATCCGGTAGAGCTGGTCGGACCACCGGTTGGTGTCGGTGGGCATGTGCCAGTCGTAGTCGCCCATGTTGGCGAGCTGTTGTGCGTTGTCGACCCGCAGGCGCAGGTCGTTGAGCTGTGCCTCGACCTCGAGCCGGAGCCTGACCTCGTGCTCCACCGGGCCCAGGTCCTGCACACCGGAGTCACTCATGCACACAGCCTCCCGCTGACCGGCCCGTTTGTCTCGTCATCCCGCGAAATGTCGAGTTCGGGGACCCCCACGTGACGTGCGCGACGACACGGTGCCCGGAGCGAGCCGACGACCTACGCTCTCCTGTTGTGCCGTCCTCCTCGATCGACCAGATCGACACCGCGTCCGCCGACGCGCCGATCGGCATCTTCGACTCCGGGTTCGGCGGTCTCACCGTCGCGCGCTCGGTCATCGACCAGCTGCCGCACGAGTCGGTGCGCTACCTCGGCGACACGGCACGCCAGCCCTACGGCCCCAAGCCGATCGGCGAGGTGCGCGAATACGCGCTCGAGTGCCTCGACCACCTCTACGCCCAGGGGGTCAAGGCGCTGGTCATCGCCTGCAACTCCGCGAGCGCCGCGATGCTGCGCGACGCGCGGGAGCGCTACGACGTGCCCGTGGTCGAGGTGATCTACCCCGCGACCCGCCGGGCCGTGGCCGCCAGCCGCACCGGCCGGATCGGGGTGATCTGCACCCGCGCGACCGCCGAGTCGATGGCCTACGAGGACGCGTTCGCCGCCGCGCCCCACGTCGAGCTGACCACCCGGGCCTGTCCGCGTTTCGTCGACTTCGTCGAGGCGGGTGTGACCGGGGGCGACGAGCTGCTCGAGGTCGCGCACGGCTACCTCGACCCGCTGACCTCCGCCGGCGTCGACACGCTGATCCTCGGGTGCACGCACTACCCGCTGCTCACGGGCGTCATCTCCTACGTCATGGGCGACGGGGTCACGCTGGTCAGCAGCGCGGAGGAGTGTGCCAAGGACGTCTACCGGATGCTGGTCGACACGGGTCTCCTGCGACCGGGCGGCGAGCCCACCTACGAGTTCGCCACGACGGGGGCCCCCGAGGAGTTCGAGCGGATCGGCCGCCGTTTCCTCGGTGCCGAGATGATGGCGGCCAGCCAGTACGCCGGTGGCATCTCGTGAGGCTGACGGTCGTCGGCTGCTCGGGGTCCTACCCGGGGCCGGACTCCCCGGCCAGCTGCTACCTCCTCGAGCAGGACGACCCCGACGATCCGCAGGGCCGCACCTGGCGGATCCTGCTGGACCTCGGTAGCGGCGCGCTGGGGGCGCTGCACCACTACGCCGACCCGCTGGCGATCGACGCCGTCGCCCTGAGCCACCTGCACCCCGACCACTGCCTCGACCTGTGCGGCTTCTACGTGCTGCGGAAGTACCACCCGCTGGGTGCCCAGCCGCGCCTCCCGGTCTACGGCCCCGGCGGCACGGGTGAGCGGATGGCCCGTGCCTACGACCTGCCCGACGGCCCCGGCATGGCGCACGAGTTCGACTTCCGGACCTACGACACGACGTTCTCGGTGGGGCCGTTCACCATCGAGGCGATCCCCGTCCTGCACCCGGTCGAGGCCTACGGCCTGCGGGTCACGGCCGGGGACACCACGGTCGCCTACACCGGTGACACCGCACCCTGCGACGCCCTGGACCGGCTCGCGGCCGGTGTCGACCTGCTGCTGGCCGAGGCGTCGTTCCGGGACGGTGACGAGAACCCCCCGGAGATCCATCTCACCGGCAAGGACGCCGGGGAGCTGGCGGCCCGGGCCGGCGTCGGCCGCCTGGTGATCACGCACGTGCCGCCGTGGTTCGACAAGCAAGCGATGCTGGCCGAGGCCAAGGCGGTCTGGGACGGGCCGGCCGAGCTCGCCCGAGCCGGAGCGGTCTACGACGTCTGACGCCCGAGGCGGTCAGGGTGTCGAGAAGGTGACCTGGACCGGCACCGTGTTCTGCGCGTCGGCAGGGCTCCTCAGCCCCACCATGAGCTTCTTGCCGGCGGCCTTCCGCAGCGACTGTCCCTTCTTGCGCGGCCTGATCGTGTAACGCACCGTGTCGCCGGTCACCGTGCACTTCACCTTCAGCTTGGGCTTCCTGGTCCTCTGCGGTTGCCCCGACGCGGCGACCCTGTAGCCATTGGCGTCCTGGGTCACGGTGGCCGGGATGCTCGGGCGGTACGCACCGCACTTCTCGGCGGCGGCCGACGAACGGGCCTGCTGCCTCTTGATCAGCCCGGCCAGCTGCAGGCAGGCGAGAAGGGTCGCGCCGGCGATGGTCGCGAAGGCTCCGTTGGCCTGGAGCTCGCCCCCCTCGGGGCTGTCGAAGGTGACCAGAGCCTGGTACAGGAACACGCACGTCAGCAGTCTCTTGCCCTTGGTCATCGAGCCCATGGTGCTGACGAACCGGTCGTAGTCCTCCAGCTCGGCGATGTTCTTGGTCTTCGGCTTGACCACGACGACGAGAGTCTTGACGTCCTTGGCGAGGTCGGGCGTCGTGATCATCGAGGTGCCGCCGGGTGGCACCTCGGTCGTGACGGCCGCCGGGAAGTGGTCGCCGTCCCGAGGTCTCTCGTCCATCCCGGGCCTCGCCTGCGTCGGGCTCGCGACGACCATCGTGCCGACCAGGGCGAGGGTCGTTGCGGCGGCGACGTGACGAAGGCGCACGCGACGACGCTACGCCGACCGGTGGGGACCGGCGATGGCCCGTTCGGGTGGGGGGCTAGACCAGTCCGGCGTCGTGGACGCAGATCGCGATCTGCACGCGGTTGGTCACCTGGAGCTTCTCGAACAGTCGCGAGACGTGGGCCTTCACGGTGGGCACGGACAGGTGGAGCTCGCCGGCGATCTCGGCGTTGCTGAGCCCACGGCCGACGGCGAGGGCGACCTCGTGCTCGCGTCCGGTCAGGAGCGCGAGTCGCCGGGTGGCGCTCTCACCGCGGCCGTCCTCGGCAGAGTCACGGAGCCGCTGGATCAGGGTGCGGGTGACCGAGGGCGACAACATCGGGTCACCGGCGGCGACCGCCCGGATCGCCGCGATGATCTGGGGTGGCGGGGTGTCCTTGAGCAGGAACCCGTCCGCGCCGGCCGCCAGCGCCTCGACCACGTGGTCGTCGGCGTCGAAGGTCGTCAGCACGATGACCCGGGGCGGGTCCGAGCGGGCGTGCAGTGCGCGGGTCGCCGCCAGGCCGTCGACCTTCGGCATCCGGATGTCCATGAGTACGACGTCGGGCCGCAGTCGCTCGATCATGGCCAGGCCCTCGCGCCCGTCACCTGCCTCACCGACGACCTCGAGATCGGCCTGGCCGCCCAGCATCAGCGTGAGGGCGCTGCGGACCAGTGGGTCGTCGTCGACCAGGACGACCCGGGTGATCATGCCGCCCACGGTATCCAGCCGCGGAGGACGAACGCCGACCCGTCGCGGCCGTGCTCGAGGCGCCCGCCGCCGAGCTCGGCACGCTCGGTGAGACCGACCAGCCCAAGGCCCGCGCCGGGTGTCGTGGAACCGAAGCCGAGCGGGTTGCTCAGGACGACGTCGATGCCCTCGTCGGGCGAGCCGCTGAGCTCGATGCTCAACGTCGAGCCGGGCGCGTGCTTGTGGGCGTTGGTCAGCCCCTCCTGCACGATCCGGTAGACAGTGCGGCCGGCCGCGTCCGGGACCGGCTGGCCGGCCGTGAGCCGGTCCACGAGGGTGACCGCCATCCCGGACTGCCTGGCCTCCTCGACCAGGGCCGGCACATCGGCGTACGTCGGCAGTGGGGCGAGAGTTAGCTCGCCGGACTCGTCGCGGAGCACCCCGAGCACGTGGCGCAGGTCGGTGAGCGCCTCGTGGGCCTTGGCCTGGATGACACCGGCACTGTCGCGCATCTCGTCGGCGGTGAGGTCCTCGCGGAACGCGAGCGCCCCGGCGTGCATGGAGATCTGGGAGATGCGGTGCGCCAGGACGTCGTGCATCTCCCGCGCGATCCGCTCCCGCTCGTTGCTCCGGGACTGGGCGGCCCGCAGCTCCTGCTCGGCCTCGGCCCGTTCGGCGCGGTGCCGCAGGGACCACATCAGCTCGCGCCGGGAGCCGAGGTACATGCCCCACGCCATCATGGCGATCGTGGCCAGGAAGTTGACCCCGAGGGTGACCAGGGGCGGCTCGCCCTCCATGTCGTGGACCACCGGGAAGAACTGCGCGCAGACCAGCGAGAAGAGCGACAGCGGGATGATCTCGAGCCAGCGTCGCCGGGTCGCCACGGAGACCGCGGCGAGGACCGACGGGCCGGCGGCGCTCGCCGAGAACGTCGACATGGCGGTCGTCAGCACCGCCACGGGCAGCGGCCACCGGCGGCGGAGGAACGTGAGACCGAACGCCAGCGCGCCGAGTGACAGGTCGACCACGAACAGCAGGTCACCTTGGCCCTCGACCACGCTGATCCACGCGACCACGCTGATCGACAAGGCCAGCGCGAGCCGCCACACGTGGCTCCAGCGGGTCAGCGCCGGCTGGTAGGCCGCGGGCTCCGGCCGGTCCTGGGGAAGGCGCTCCACCCGAGCAGGGTAGGCACGACCCCGGTTGCGGCACCCGGGGCTGGGGGTGGGAGTGCACCCCTACTTTGGTCAGCGACGCACCGACACCTGACTGATGCAGGGGTCGGTGCCGTCCGGCAGGGTGGAGCCATGATCACCGTCGAGAGACTCACTCGGAAGTACGGCGCGTTCACCGCCGTCGACGACGTCAGCTTCGTCGCCCAGCCCGGCCGGGTCACCGGCTTCCTCGGCCCCAACGGCGCCGGCAAGACCACCACCATGCGGGTCATGGTCGGGCTGACCCCGCCGACCAGCGGGCGGGCTCTGATCGGCGGACACCTCTACTCCGACATCCCCAACCCGGGCCGGCACGTCGGCGTGCTCCTCGACGCCTCGGCGCAGCACGCCGGCCGCACCGGCCGCGAGATCCTCACCCTCGGCGCCCAGACGATGGGGCTGCCGGCCGCGCGGGTCGACGAGATGCTCGAGCTGGTCTCGCTGACCGACACCGAGGCCAAGCGGCGGCTGCGCAACTACTCCCTCGGGATGAAGCAGCGGCTCGGCATCGCGCACGCCCTGCTCGGCGACCCGTCCGTGCTGATCCTCGACGAGCCGGCCAACGGGCTCGACCCCGCCGGCATCCGCTGGATGCGCGGGCTGCTCAAGGGCTACGCCGACCGCGGTGGCACCGTGCTGCTGTCCAGCCACCTGCTCAACGAGGTCGAGCTGATCGCCGACGAGATGATCCTGATCGGGCACGGCCGGATCGTGGCCCAGGGCAACAAGGAGCAGCTGCTCGCCGACACCGACCACAAGGTCACCAACGTCACCTCCCTCGACAACGCGGCCCTGGCCCAGGCCCTCCAGGCCAGGGGCCACGCCGTCACCCCGGCCGGCACGGGCCTGCGCGTCGAGGCCGCCCCCGTCGATGTCGGAAGGACCGCTGCCGAGCAATCGATCGTCCTGACCGATCTGCGCTCGGCCGACGGCGCCCTCGAGGACCTGTTCCTCGAGCTCACCACTGACACGCAGCGCGACGACCAGCCCGAAGGAGCCTCCGCATGAGCACCACCGCACCCACGCCGGCCCCCCTCACGCTCGACCTCGACTCGACCCCGGGCGTGCCCATGGGCACGCTGGCCAAGGTCGAGCTCCGCAAGTCGCTGGACACCCGGGCCGGTCGCTGGTTCGTGATCGGAATCCTGGCCCTGCTCGTGGTCGTCATGCTGATCTTCTCGTTCGCGGCCAACGACGGCGACAAGGACCTCGAGATCTACCTTGCCATCGCGGGCGCCTCGCTCGGCTACTTCATGCCGATCCTGGTCATCATGCTGGTGACCAGCGAGGCCAGCCAGCGCAACGGCCTGGTGACCTTCACCCTCGAGCCGCGACGCCCGCGGGTGGTGCTGGCCAAGTTCCTGGCCGGCGTCGCGCTCGCGGTCATCGTGATGGTGCTCGCTTTCGCTCTCGCATACGCCGGCACCCTGCTGGGGTCCGCCACCGGCGGGGACGTGTCGTGGGAGCTCGACGCCAACCAGATCTTCAACGGCTTCGTGCTCGGCAACGTCGTCGGCGTCCTCATCGGCTTCGCGCTGGGGACGCTGATCATGAACACCGCGGGCGCGATCGTCGCCTACTTCGCCTACACCCTGATCCTGCCCACCGCGGTCGGCATCCTGAGCGCCCTCAGCGAGACCTTCGAGGACCTCGCGCCCTGGATCGAGTTCAACACCGCCCAGACGCCGCTGTTCAGCGGCGACTACAAGCCCTCGGGTGAAGAGTGGGCGCAGATCGCCACCTCCGGGACCATCTGGTTGGTCATCCCGCTGGTGCTGGGCATCTGGCGGCTCCTGCGCATCGAGTTCAAGTAGGGCCCCGTTAGGGTCCGCCCCATGACGCGCGCAGACGGCCGGGCCGACGACGAGCTCCGCCCGATCACCATCACCCGCAACTGGCTGGACCACGCGGCGGGGTCGGTGCTGATCGAGTTCGGGAGGACCAGGGTGCTGTGTGCGGCCTCGGCCTCCGAGGGTGTGCCGCGCTGGCGCAAGGGGTCGGGCCTCGGCTGGGTCACCGCCGAGTACGCGATGCTGCCGGCGTCGACCAACACCCGGTCGGACCGGGAGTCCGTGAAGGGCCGCATCGGGGGCCGCACCCACGAGATCAGCAGGCTGATCGGCCGGTCGCTGCGCGCGGTGATCGACTACAAGGCGTTGGGGGAGAACACGATCCAGCTCGACTGCGACGTCCTGCAGGCCGACGGCGGCACCCGGACCGCGGCGATCACCGGTGCCTACATCGCGCTCGCCGACGCGGTCTCGCACTTGCGCTCGACCGGCGCCCTGACCGGAGAGCCCCTCACGGGGTCGGTGGCCGCGGTTTCGGTCGGCATCATCGACGGTGCGCCGCGGCTCGACCTCCCCTACGAGGAGGACGTCCGCGCCGAGACCGACATGAACATCGTGATGACCGGCGCCGGGGCGTTCGTCGAGGTGCAGGGGACCGCCGAGGGTGCGGCGTTCAGCCGGGCCGAGCTCGACGCGCTGCTCGCCCTCGGCGAGAAGGGCTGCGCCGACCTCACCCGGCTCCAGCGGGAGGCCCTGGCCCAGGGCTCCGCGGCGTGAAGGTGTTCCTGGCCTCGCGCAACGCCAAGAAGCTGGCCGAGATGGAGCGGATCCTCGCCGAGCACCTCCCGGACATCGAGGTGCTCGGGCTCGACGACGTGGCGGCCTACGACGAGCCGCCGGAGGACCAGCCGACGTTCGAGGGCAACGCGCTGCTCAAGGCGCGGGCCGGTCTCGAGGCCACGGGCCTGCCGACCGTCGCCGACGACTCGGGCCTCTGCGTCGACGCGCTCAACGGCATGCCCGGCGTGCTGTCCGCGCGGTGGTCAGGTCCACCGAAGTCCGACGATCGCAACAACCGGCTGCTGCTCGACCAGCTCGCCGACGTGCCGGACGAGCGCCGCGGGGCGCACTTCGTCTGCGCAGTGGCCTTCTGTGCCGCGCCCGGGGAGGAGGTCGTCGTGCGAGGCGAGATGCACGGCCGGATCATCCGCGAGGTGCGCGGTGACGGGGGTTTCGGCTACGACGTGGTGTTCGAGGCCGACGACCGGCCCGGGGTCACGACCGCGGAGCTGTCGGTCGCCGACAAGGACGCCATCAGCCATCGGGGCAAGGCGCTCAGGCAGCTGGCACCGCAGGTGGCACTTCGGCTCGGATCCGCCGGCTGATGTAGGCGCCCCAGAGCGCCGCGAGGACGAACATGATGAGCGAGTAGACCGCCGCGGGCACCGAGATCTCGGTCGAGTCGAGCACCTCGACCGCGACATAGATCGCGAGCGTGCCGTTGTGCACGCCGATCTCCATCGAGCACGCGATCGCCTGGTCCTCGCGGACGCCGGCCGCCCGGGGGACGACGTAGCCCGTCACGAGGCTGATCGCGCAGAACACGGCGGCGGCGAACCCGACGTCGGCCAGGTAGTCGCCGACGTTGTCGCGCTGGTCGAGCAGGATGCCGAGCACCAGGACCGCGAGGATCACGGCCGACCCGACTCGGACCGGCCGGTCCATGCGTTCGGCGAAGGATGCCGCCCTGGCCCGGACCAGCATCCCGATGGCCACCGGCACCAGCACGATCGCGAATACCTCGAGCACCTTGGTGAACTGCAGGCCCACGGTGTCGTCGAGGTCGTAGTAGTCGATCGCGATGTTGGTGATCAAGGGCAGGGAGACGATCGAGATGACCGAGTTGACCGCGGTCAGCGAGACGTTGAGGGCGACGTCGCCGCGGAACAGGTGGCTGAACAGGTTGGCGCTCGTCCCGCCGGGCGAAGCGGCCAGGAGCATCATCCCGACCGCCAGCAGCGGAGGCAGGTCGAACACGGTCACCAGCCCGAAGCAGACCAAGGGCAGCAGGAGCAGCTGACAGCCCAGCGCGATGACCATGACCTTGGGCTGCTGGGCGACCCGGCGGAAGTCCGCCACGGTCAGCGACAGCCCCAGCCCGAACATGATGATGCCCAGGGCCAGAGGCAGGCCGACCGTGGTCAGAGCGGAGTCCATGGCCGGGACTCTAGGGGGACGCTGTGACAGTCGTCACGCGCGATGCCGACGCACTAGGTTCCTGTCGTGCAGCGTCACTTCCTCCTCCGTCGCAACCTTGCCCGCCTCGCCCTGCGCCTGAGCGGCTGGAAGACCGTCGGCGAGGTGCCACCGACCGCGGTGCTCGTCGGCGCACCGCACACCTCCAACTGGGACTGGGTGGTCACCCAGCTGCTGGCCTGGGACAACAGCATCAAGATCCGGCTGCTGGTCAAGGAGTCCTTCTTCAAGGGCCCCGTCGGGGTGTTCATGCGGGCCACCGGCGCCGTGGAGCTCGACCGGGCCAACCCCGGAGCCACGATCAAGCGGCTGCTGGCCGAGCAGAAGTCCGACGACCGCTTCCTGCTCGGCATGGCCGCCGAGGGCACCCGCAGCAAGAGCGACTACTGGAAGTCCGGCTTCTACCGGATCGCGATGCAGACCGGGCTCCCGATCACGCTCGCCTTCCTGGACGCCCCGTCCAAGACCGTCGGCTGGGGCCCGACGTTCACGCCGTCCGGCGACGTCAAGGCCGACATGGAGATCCTCCGCGAGTTCTTCAAGGACAAGCGCGGCTTCAACCCCGACCAGGCGACCGAGCCGCGGCTCAAGGAGGAGGAGACGGGCTTCAAGGGCTCCTGACCATGGTGCCGGAGGGGGGAGTCGAACCCCCACGCCCTAGGGCACGGCATCCTAAGTGCCGCGTGTCTACCGTTCCACCACCCCGGCAACTCCCGTCTCGCTGAGCGGTCGGGCCACGTCGTCCGGGAGAACGCGAGCGTACTTGTTCCGGCTGCGGCCGGCGAAGTTGTCAGTCTGCTGGTGACAGTTCGGGCACAGGTAGCGCAGGTTTTCGCGCGTGTTGTTGTGGAAATCGCCGTCGATGTGGTCGATCTCGAGTCTCAGTGGCCCTCCCAACCACACTCCGTTGACGCCACAACGCTCGCAAACGCGGGGGCGTCCTATCTCGTCCAAGGCGCGACGCAATAGCGCAGGATCTGTGCGCTTGGTCCCGAACGGCTTCTCGACGAGGATCTGATCGGCAGTCAGCCGGCGCCTGCGCGAGCCGTTCTGGTACCGCACAAAATGAGTGGTGTCGATCTCGAACTGCTTGATCATGCGACTGATGTGGGCGTGGGTGCCACCCGCCTGCGCTAGCCCCAGGTGACGAAGGACGCCCATCACCGAGGTCGAGTTCTCAACGGCGTCGCGGAGTACCTCCTCCGTG
The DNA here is from genome assembly GCF_054779555.1 of Nocardioides dilutus. NCBI lineage: Bacteria > Bacillati > Actinomycetota > Actinomycetes > Propionibacteriales > Nocardioidaceae > Nocardioides > Nocardioides dilutus. The sequence goes on from NZ_BAAGYA010000002.1 coordinate 545,876, forward strand.
TACTTCCGCCAACGTGCCATCGTGAATCAAACGCTAATTGCGACCGTCGACATCCCTGGTCTGACAGTCCGGCGAAGCATGTCGGGCCGATGGTCGAGGAGGTCGCGCAGCGACCGTCACGAGACCAGGTGAGCCGTGGCCGGGACTGAACCTGCGGCGGTTATCCACAGGTCGTCGGCGGGAGGGGTTCGACGTGGTCTGCGGGGGACGTTCCGAGCATGCCCTTCACCTACATCCTCGAGTGCGCGGACGGCTCGTACTACTGCGGCAGCACCTGGGATCTCGAGCGTCGCCTCATGGAGCACAACAACGGCGTCGGCTGCAGCTACACACGACCCACGCGACGACGCCCTGCGCCTCGTCTGGTCGCTCGAGTTCGAACGGGTCGACGAGGCCTACGCGCTCGAGAAGCAGCTGCAGGGCTGGAGCCGTGCGAAGCGCCAGGCACTCATCGACGGGCGGATCGACGACATCCGCGCTCTCGCGGGTCGCTCGTTCGCTGCGCAGGACCTGCGGGCGGCCGTCAAAGGGCACGCGATGCCGGATGACGAGGAACCGGCGACGGGCTAGATTCCACCCGGCTCACCCGGTCTCGTGACGGGCGCTGCGCGCCCTCCTCGACCACCGCCGGGATCTCGCTCGCGGCGCTCGCTTAGATCCCTAGGTCCTTGCGCAGCTTGGCCACGTGTCCGGTGGCCTTGACGTTGTACTGGGCGACCTCGACCTTGCCCTGCTCGTCGACGACGAACGTCGAGCGGATGACGCCCTGGACGGTCTTGCCGTACATCTTCTTCTCGCCGTACGTCGCCCACTTGTCCATGACCGACTTGTCGGGGTCGGAGAGCAGCCGGATGCCGAGCGACTCCTTGTCGCGGAACTTCGCGAGCTTCTCCGGCTTGTCCGGGGAGATGCCGAGCACCTCGTAGCCGGCGCCGCGCAGCGAGGCGAGGTTGTCGGTGAAGTCGCAGGCTTGCTTGGTGCAGCCCGGGGTCATCGCGGCGGGGTAGAAGTAGACGATCACCTTCTTGCCCGCGAAGTCCGCGAGCGAGACCTCGGCGCCGGTGTCGTCGGTCAGGGTGAAGGCGGGGGCGGTGTCGCCGGGGGCGAGACGATCGGTCACACGGCGATCCTGCCACGGATGCCTTGTTGCAAACCATGTGCAACTAACTAGAGTGTGCGGCGTGACCGCACCCCCCGTCGACGCGCCCGCCGTGCCGACGGTTCGGACGTGGACCGAGCGCGACAAGTGGCACCTCGCCGGGATGTCGGGGTTCGTGATCCTGCTCAACGTCGTCGGCTGGGGCGTCCTGGTCCTCGCGGTGGCGCCCCACGAATACTCGCTCGGGTCCACCGGTGCCTACGGGGTCGGGCTGGGGGTGACGGCGTTCCTCCTGGGCGTCCGCCACGCCTTCGACGCCGACCACATCGCCGTCATCGACAACACCACGCGCAAGCTGGTGGGGGAGGGCAACCCCGGTCTGGGAGTCGGCTTCTGGTTCTCGCTCGGGCACTCGAGCGTGGTCTTCGGCGCCGCGGCCCTCATCGCCTTCGGCGTGGAAGCCGTCTCGGGCACCGCCCAGGACGAGAGCTCGACGATGGCCGTCACCCTGGGTCTGATCGGCAGCATCGTGGCCGGCACGTTCCTCCTAGTCATCGGGCTCACCAACCTGGCCTCCGTCATCGGCATCGTCCGGATCTTCCGGGGCATCCGCACCCGCGGTCTCGACGAGGCGGCACTGGAGCACCACCTGCACGCGCGCGGGTTCCTGGCGCGCCTGCTCGGCGGTGCCACGAAGCGGGTCACCAAGCCGTGGCACGTCTACCCCGTCGGCCTCCTCATGGGCCTCGGGTTCGACACGGCGTCGCAGGTGGCCCTGCTGGTGCTCGCCGCGGGGACCGCGGCCTCACCGCTGCCGTGGTTCGCCATCTTGGTGCTGCCGGTCCTGTTCGCCGCGGGCATGAGCCTGTTCGACACCGCGGACGGGGTGTTCATGGCCCGGGCCTACGGCTGGGCGTTCCACCGGCCGGTGCGCAAGGTGTTCTACAACCTCACGGTCACCGTGCTGTCGGTGCTGATCGCGCTGGTCGTCGGCGTGATCGTGCTGGTGGGGGTCGCCGTCGACCGGTGGGGCATCGACTCGGGTCCGCTCGCCGCCATCGGTGCGCTCGAGCTCAACTACGTCGGCTACCTCGTCGTCGGGCTCTTCGTGGTCACCTGGGCCATCGCCCTCTCGATCTGGAGGTTCGGACGGATCGAGGAGAGGTTCGCGTACGAGCGTTGATAGGTTCGGCTCGTGAGCAACGCGACCGACCCCTCGGCCCTGGCGGCGGAGATCGAGGAGACGCGCGAGCGCCTCGCCAACACCATCGACCAGCTGATGCACCGGGCGAGCCCGAAGACGATCGTGTCCCGCGAGGTCGCCGAGGTGAAGGGGTTCTTCGTCGACCCGCTCACCGGCGAGCCACGGACCGAGAACATCCTCAAGGTCGTAGGCGGCGTGGTCGGCACCATCGCGGTGTTCGTGGTGCTGCGCAAGATCACTCGTTGACCGGGCCAGGGCTCGTGAGCGACAAGACGCCGATCAAGATGCTCCACGACCGGATCCTGGTCGAGCTCGACCGGGACGCCGGCGAACGACGCTCGTCCGGGGGCATCGTCATCCCGGCCACGGCGGCGATGGGCGCCCGGCGCCTCGCCTGGTCGCGGGTGGTCGCCGTGGGTCCGCACGCGCGCGCCGTCGAGGTCGGCGACCGGGTGTTGTTCGACCCCGAGGACAAGTCCGAGGTCGAGGTGCACGGCGAGACCTACGTCGTCATGCGCGAGCGGGACATCCACGCGGTCGCGGCCGAGCGCCTGGACGCGGACTCGGACGGCGACTCCACCGGTCTCTACCTGTGAGGGACCCTGTGACGCACCTCCTGTGACGGCCGCCATAACCCTGGGCGGCCCCCGGAGTTGAGCACTCCGTGCTCCGTCGTCAGATCGCCGTCCTCGCCAGTCTCGCCCTGCTCCCGGTGGGCTACGCCGCCGCCGGGTCCACCGCGGACGCCGTCGCACCGGCCTCCTCGGCTGCACCGGGCGTGACGGTGGCCAAGGCCAAGAAGCCGACGTACTCGGTGACTATCAAGCAGACCAAGCACGGCATCCCGCACATCACCGGCAAGAGCTTCGGCGACATCGGCTACGGCAGCGGCTACATGGCCGCCGACTCCAGCGTGTGCACCCTGGTCGACACCCTGATCACCGGCCGTGGCGAGCGCTCGCTGTGGTTCGGCAAGGACGGGCGCTACGACGACCAGGTGACCCTGCAGGCCTCCAACCTCCAGGTGGACGCCTTCGTCACCGACCTGCGCAACCGCAAGGTCGTGGAGAAGCTGCTGGCCGACAAGGTCGCCGGCCCGGGCAGCGAGGCGCGGGAGATGGTCAGGGGCTACGTCGCCGGCGCCAACCGCTGGCTGCAGGACAACAAGGTGACCGACCCCGCCTGCAAGCGCCACGCCTATCTCGCTCACAACGCCAAGGGTCCCGGCAGACAGCTGGGCAAGGTCACCGAGCTCGACCTCTGGTACGGCGTCTATCTCGCCAACCTGCTCGCCTCTTCCGGCGTCTTCGTCAAGGAGATCGTCGACGCGACGCCGCCCTCGCCGGCCGACCCCGGCGTACCGGATCCCGGCGACCTGCCGGTCAGCACCGCCGACCTGAGCGCGACGCAGAGGGCGGCGATCCTCGCGGGCCTGGGCCGCGACCCGGCGCGTCCCTTCGGCTCCAACGCGACCGCGATCGGTGGCGACCGCAGCACGACCGGGCGCGGCATGATCCTCGGCAACCCGCACTTCCCGTGGCGAGGTCGCTACCACTTCACCCAGCAACACCTGACGATCCCCGGCGAGTACGACGTCGCCGGCGGCTCGCTGGTGGGATCGCCCGTCGTCAACATCGGCTGGAACAAGCGGGTCGCGTGGAGCCACACCGTGTCGACGGCCTACCGTTTCACGCCCTACGAGTACACCCTCGCCGGGCCGACGACCTACCTGACCGAGTCCGGCCCGCAGGCCCTCGAGCACCGGCAGGTGAAGGTGAGGGTGCGCAAGGGCGACGGCAGCATCGGCACCGTCGAGGAGGACCTGTGGCGCACCAAGGAGGGCTACGTCCTCGAGTCGCCGGCCACCCTGATGTTCTGGACGCCCGCCAACGTGTGGGCCCTGCGGGACGCCAACGGCGAGCACCTGCGGACCATCGACACCTTCCTGGAGATGGGCAAGGCCCGCGACGTACGCGACCTCCTGCGCCGCCAGGACCGCGCCGCCGGCATGCCGTGGGTCAACACGACCGCGGCGGACCGCAACGGCGACGCGCTCTACGCCGACCACTCGGTGGTCCCCAACGTGACCGACGCGCTGGCCCAGCAGTGCATGACGCCGGTGGGCCAGGTGCTGTTCGAGCTCGCCGGCCTGCCCGGGCTGGACGGCACCAGGGCCGCCTCGTCCTGCCGGTGGGCGACCGACCCGGACGCCGCGCGCCCCGGCATCTTCGGGCCCGCCAACCTGCCCGACGTGGTCCGCCGGGACTACGTGATGAACGCCAACGACTCCTACTGGACGCCCAGCGCCTCGGTCCGGCTGGAGGGCTTCGCGCGGATCATCGGCTGTGAGCGGTGCGAGCGGACGATGCGCACCCAGATGGTCACGACGTACGTCGAGGACCGGCTCGCCCGAAACGGCGGCACGGGCAAGGAGAGCCCCCGTAGCCTCCGGCGCCACGAGCACGAGAACCGGCTGCGCGCGGCGGAGGTGATGCGGGCCGGCAACGACCTGGTCGAGCTGTGCCAGGCGACCGGGGAGACCGAGGCCTGCGCCGTGCTGGCGACCTGGGACGGCCGCTCGACGCGGCGTTCGGTCGGCACGCACATCTTCGAGGAGTTCCTCAAGAGGGCGCCCGCGGCCTCGTTGTGGGAGGTGCCGTTCGACGAGGCCGACCCGTTCAACACCCCACGGGACCTGGCCGAGGGCAACTCCGACGTCCAGGCCGCGATGAAGGCCGCCATCGACCACCTGCGCGGCAAGGGCGTGCCGATGAACGCCAGGTGGGGATCCCTCCAGGTCGCCGGCGACCGCGGCGCCAAGCCGATCCCGCTGGGCGGCGGAATGGGGGACGCGGCCGGCAACGCCAACGCGCTGGCGTCCTACGAGCCGGTCCAGAACGCCAACCGGTTCAAGCCGGTCACCTACGGCTCGTCCCACATCCAGGCCATCGCCTTCAAGGACCGCGGCCGGGTCCAGGCCAGGACGATCCTCACCTACAGCCAGTACGAGAACCCGCGCTCGCGCTGGTCACAGGACCAGACGAGGCTGTTCTCGAAGGGCCGGTGGGTGAAGTTCCCCTTCACTGCTGCCGAGGTCGCCCGACAGCTCATCCGCACCATCACCTTGGAGGGGAGCTGACGCAGCAGGAGACTGGTCCAGACCATGTGGGGGAATTTCTCCGGTAACGGGTGACTAACAGCGCTTGTTACTCCAATGTGGATCTTGTGAGGGAGACAGGATCGGAGGAAGCGGTGCCGCGACCCCTTTTCGGGGTGCGCGCCGACAGTGAGCTGGCCTTCGCGAGCCTTCTCGGACTCGCCCCGGGCAACGGGACAGGAGTGGCCGGGGCGCACCCGATGAGAGCCGGCGTGTTCTTCAGCCTCGTGCTCGTCCTGGCCCTCGTGCTGGTCAGCGTGGGCGCGCTCCTCTAGGAGCCCCGTACAGCAGGCCCCGACGAGGGGATTACTGTCCGTCCATGGCGGCGACCTCGGGCGACGAGCACGCCGTCCCGGTCTTCTTCCTGTCCGACAGCACCGGCATCAGCGCCGAGACCATGGGCAACGCGCTGCTGATCCAGTTCCCCGAGCTGCGCTTCGACCGCCAGCTGTTCCCGTTCATCACCACGGTCGAGGAAGCCCAGCGGGTGGTCCGGATCGTCGACGCGGCCATGGCCGGGCCGGTGACGCCGCTGGTCTTCGTCACGGCCGCCGAGGACGCGATCCGGCTCGAGCTGGCGAAGACCAAGGCGCCCGCCATCGACTTCTTCGACCTGCACATGCAGCGGGTCGAGGAGATCCTGCACGCGCGCGGCATGCGCCAGGCGGCCCGGCTGCACGGCGTGGGCGACATCAAGCGCTACAACTCCCGGATGGCCGCGGTGGAGTTCACCATCGAGCACGACGACGGGCAGAGCGTCCGGTCGCTCGAGAAGGCCGACGTCGTGCTGCTCGCACCGTCGCGCTGCGGGAAGACACCGACGAGCATGTACCTCGCGCTGCAGCACGGGCTCTTCGTCGCGAACTACCCGCTCGTCCCGGAGGACCTCGACGCCGCCGAGCTCCCGCGGCCGGTCCGGGGGATCGCCGGCCGCTGCGTCGGCCTCACCACGACTGTCGAGCGGCTCAGCCGGGTACGCAACGAGCGGCGACCGGGCTCGGAGTACGCGACCCCCGACCAGTGCCGCTGGGAGCTGCGCCGGGCCGCCCAGATGTACGCCGCGCACCGGCTCCCGGTCATCGACTCGTCCGCGAGGTCGGTCGAGGAGATGGCCACCCTGATCATGCAGACGCTGAAGGAGCGCCCATGAGCACGAACGTCCGATGGTTCTCCGACCTGGGGATGGCAGACCTCGAGGAGGTCGGTGGCAAGAACGCCTCACTGGGCGAGATGGTCTCCGAGCTGTCCGACCTCGGGGTCCTGGTGCCCAACGGCTTCGCGACGACGGCTGCGGCCTACCGGGCCTTCATCGGCACAGATGTCGACGGGAATGGCGGGCTGGCCGAGCGGATCGACAGCCTGCTCGAGGGCCTCGACACCGACGACGTGGTGCGGCTGGCGGAGGTCGGTCGGGAGATCCGGGCCGCCGTCGTCGGCCAGGAGTTCCCCGTCGAGCTCGAGGCGGACGTCCGGGAGGCCTACGACGTGCTCGTGGAGGAGAGCGGCGACGAGCCGTCGTTCGCCGTGCGCTCGAGCGCCACCGCCGAGGATCTGCCGGACGCGTCGTTCGCGGGGCAGCAGGAGACCTTCCTCAACGTGCGCGGCATCGACGCGGTGCTGACCGCGATCCGCGAGGTCTTCGCCTCGCTCTACAACGACCGGGCCATCGCCTACCGGGTCCACCACGGCTTCGCGCACGCGGATGTCGCGCTGTCCGCGGGTGTCCAGCGGATGGTGCGCTCCGACGTCGGCGCCTCGGGCGTCATGTTCACGATGGACACCGAGTCCGGGTTCACCGACGCGGTCTTCGTGACCTCCGCCTACGGGCTGGGCGAGGGGGTCGTGCAGGGAGCGGTCAATCCCGACGAGTTCTACGTCTACAAGCCCGCGCTCCGCGCCGGGCGGCCGGCGATCCTCAAGCGCGGCGTGGGCGGCAAGGCCACCAAGATGGTCTACACCGACGACGCGGCAGTGGGGAGGACCACCGAGTTCGTCGACGTCGCACCGGAGGAGCGAGGGCTGCTCAGCCTCACCGACGACGAGGTCGAGGAGCTCGCCCGGCACGCGCTGGTCATCGAGGACCACTACGGGCGGCCCATGGACATCGAGTGGGGCAAGGACGGTCTCGACGGTCAGCTCTATGTGCTGCAGGCGCGTCCGGAGACGGTCCAGTCCCGGGTGACCGGTGCGCTCGAGCGCTACAAGATGCCCAAGGAGGCGGTGGCCGGCGCCGAGGTGCTGGTCGAGGGGCGCGCGATCGGCCAGAAGATCGGGGCGGGCTCGGTGCGGGTCCTGACCAGCGTCGACCAGATGAGCGACTTCCAGGCGGGCGAGGTGCTGGTCGCCGACATGACCGACCCCGACTGGGAGCCGATCATGAAGCGGGCCGCGGCGATCGTGACCAACCGGGGCGGTCGGACCTGCCACGCCGCGATCATCGCTCGTGAGCTCGGCATCCCGGCCGTGGTCGGCACCGGCAGCGGCACGCAGGAGCTGGCCGACGGCCGAGACGTGACAGTGAGCTGTGCGGAGGGCGACACCGGCCTGGTCTACGACGGGCTCCTCGACTTCTCGGTGGAGCGCACCGAGCTCGACACGATGCCGGAGATCCCGGTCAAGATCATGATGAACGTCGGCACCCCGGAGCAGGCGTTCTCGTTCGCCCAGCTGCCCCACCGCGGCGTCGGCCTGGCGCGGCTGGAGTTCGTCATCAACCGGCAGATCGGCATCCACCCGCGCGCGCTCCTCGACCTCGAGGCCGACCCGGACCGGCTGCCCGCCGACCTGCGCGCCGACATCGAGGAGACGATCGCGGCGTACGCCGGCCCGCGTGAGTTCTTCGTCCAGCGAGTGGCCGAGGGCATCGCGATGCTGGGCGCCGCCTTCGCGCCCTACCCCGTGATCGTGCGGATGTCGGACTTCAAGTCCAACGAGTACGCCAACCTCGTCGCCGGCCCGCTCTACGAGCCGGACGAGGAGAACCCGATGATCGGCTACCGGGGAGCCTCGCGCTACCTCTCCGAGGACTTCGCCGAGTGCTTCGCCATGGAGTGCGAGGCGCTGCGCTACGTCCGCGACGACATGGGGCTGACCAACGTGTGGGTGATGATCCCGTTCGTGCGCACCCTCAAGGAGGCCAAGGGGGTCATCGACCTGCTCGCCTCCCACGGCCTGGTACGCGGCCACAACGACCTCAAGGTCGTCATGATGTGCGAGATCCCGTCCAACGCGGTGATCGCCGAGCGGTTCCTGGAGCACTTCGACGGGTTCTCGATCGGCTCCAACGACATGACCCAGCTGACCCTCGGGCTGGACCGGGACTCGGCGCTGGTCGCCGAGGGCTTCGACGAGCGTGACCCCGCTGTCCTGCACATGCTCGAGCTGGCCATCAGGGCCTGCAAGGCGCAGGGCAAGTATGTCGGCATCTGCGGCCAGGGCCCCTCCGACCACCCCGAGCTGGCCCAGTGGCTGCTCGACCAGGGCATCGAGTCGATGTCGCTCAACCCGGACACCGTCGTCGACACCTGGCTGGCGCTCGCCAAGAAGTCCTAGGGCGCCTGGTCGGGGACGGCGGCGAAGGCCCGCACCGGGAACGTCGCCAGGCCGGCGACCTTCACGGGCACGGCGCTGAACGTGGCGCCGGTCGCGGGGAGCCGGTCGAGGCCCGTGAGGTGCTCCACGACCGGGATCTCGCGCTCCAACAGCAGGGTGTGGACCGGGCGGTCTCCGCGCGGCGGGGTCGCGTCGATGTTGACCGAGTCGATGCCAACGAGGACCGCTCCCTGGTCGGCCAGCCACGCGGCCGCGTCGGTCGCGAGGAACGGGTGCTCTGCGTCGCCGTACCGCTCCGTGGCGAAGTGCGCGTCCCAGCCCGTGCGGATGAGCACGGCGGCACCCGCCACCTCCAGCCCGTCGAAGGCGGAGAGCCCGACGACGCCCGTCGCGGGCCCGGTGACCACCACGGCGGGCAGCAGGGCGCACTTCTCCAGCGGGAGCCCGCTGAGGTCGTGGCCTCCGCGGTACCGGTGGCCCGGCGTGTCGAGATAGGTCCCGGTGTTCGCCACCATGTCGATCCGGCCGATCGTGAACTCGGTGCCGTCCGCATAGACGCCGTGCGAGTCCTCGAAGGACAGGTGGTCGGAGATCGACGGGGCGGGCAGCCCGGGATAGGTGACCAACCCGTGCGTGACGGTGTGGCTGAGGTCGACGAGGCGCATGGCCCTGATCCTGCCAACGAAGGTCAGCGGCCGCCGACGGCACCCGCGCCGGGTACGAGACCCAGCTCGGCGTTGTCGGCGTCCGCCAGGTGACTCGTGGTCGGCTGCACCCGCAGGTCGGGGATCCGGACCGCGGCGAAGGTGGCCAGGATCATCACCACCCCCATGACCGTGAAGCCGACGGTGTAGCCGCGCTCGACGGGATAACCGGACGAGCCGACGTGCGCGGTGACGATGCCGGCCATCACGGCGGTCCCGAGCGAGCCGCCGATGGTGCGGATGTTGGCGTTCATGCCGCTGGCCACGCCGGTCTGCTCGGCGGGGACGGCGGCGATCACGACGCCGGCGAGGCTGGAGAACACCAGGCCCGAGCCGACACCCTGGGCGGTCGTCGCGGCGTAGAGCTGCCAGGTCGCGGCGTGGAAGAACGCGATGGACAGGAACGAGACGCCGGCGAGCATCAGGCCGGTGCCGATCACGACCCGGGCGCCCAGCCAGGAGATGAGCCGGGCGGTCGCGAACCCGACCACGAAGCTGGCCGCCGCCGAGGGGACCAGCAGGTAGCCCGACTCGGTGATGGACGCGCCGAAGCCGTAGCCGGCCTCGGTCGGGGTCTGCAGCAGCTGGGGCACGAACCCGAACGCCGCGAAGGTCGCGAACCCCATCGCCCCGGCGACCACGTTGGCGGTCCACATGCCGCGCCGGCGCATCAGGTGCATGTCGATCATCGGCACCGGCACCCGCAGCTCGGTGCGCATCCAGGCCCAGCCGGTCACCGCCGCGACGGCGAAGAGCCCGAGCACCCGGGCCGAGAGCCAGCTGTGCTCGTTGCCCCAGCTGAGGCCGAGCAGCAGGGCCACCAGGAACAACGCCAGCAGGACCGCCGGGAGGACAGGGAGCCGCGCAGGGGTGCGCACCGGGGAGTCGGGGACCACGAAGAACGCCGCGAGCGCGGCGACCAGCGTCGCGCACATCGGCAACAGGAACAGCCAGGCGTAGCCCAGGCGATCGACGATCGGGCCCGCGATGACGATTCCGACCCCGAAGCCCACAGCGGTCAGGGAGGCGAGCACGCTGAGCGCGCCGTTCATCCTCGCCCCGAACTCGTCGCGGATGATGCCGAACGACAGCGGCAGCACGCCGCCCCCGGCGCCTTGGACCACCCGGGCCGCGATCATCCACCCGACGCTGGGCGCGAGCGCGGCCAGCAGTGAGCCGACCGACAGCAGCACCAGGCAGAGGACCAGCATCCGGGTCTTGCCGACGACGTCCCCGACCCGGCCGAGGAGCGGGGTGCAGATGGAGGCCGAGAGCAGGTAGGCCGTCAGCACCCAGGTCACCGTCTGCTGGTCGGTGTCGAGCTCGGCCTGGATGGTCGTCAGCACCGGGATGGTCAACGACTGGAGGAGCACGAACGACCAGACGGACAGGGCGAGCACCGCGAAGGTGACGGACGTGCCGCCCTTCGCCCACGCCCGCCGATTGGTTGCCATAGGCAACCAAGTCTAGGAGGGGGTGCGCCTAGCCGGGAATCGGGAGGGTCACCCGGAAATGGGCGCCCTCGTCCGGCTCTCCGGGCAGCAGGACCACGGTGCCACCGTGTCGCTCGGCGACCTGGCGCACGATCGCCAGGCCGAGACCGCTGCCGCCCCCGGAGCCCCGGGTGCCGGGCTGGCGGGCGGGGTCGGCGCGGAAGAACCGGTCGAAGACCCGGTCGCGGTCGCCGGCGTCGACACCCGGGCCGTCGTCGACGACGTCGAGGACGACGTGGTCGGCGGTCGTTCTCAGGGCGAGGCGGACCTCCGAGGACGCGTGGCGGACGGCGTTCTCGACCAGGTTGCGCACGAGCCGGCGAAGCGACCCCGCCTCCCCGGCCAGGGGGGCCGCGGAGACGCCCGCCGTGTCGATGGCGACCTCGGTGGCCGAGCGGGCCCGGGCGGCCTCCTCGAGAACCAGCGCGTCCAGGTCGATCAGGTCGCGGCGAACCGGCTCGTCCGTGCCTTCCTCCACCGCCAGCGCGAGCAGGTCGCCCACCAGCAGCTCCATCTCGTTGCAGGTGGCGAGCAGCATGCGCGCCCAGTCCTCGACGTCCACGTCGGCGGGCCGGGACAACCCGACCTCGAGCTGGGTGCGGAAACCGGTGAGTGGGCTCTGCAGGTCGTGCGAGGCGTCCGCGACGAAGTCACGCTGTCGTTGCGAGGACTCCTCGAGCCGGCCCAGCATCGTGTTCATCGTGGTGGCCAGCCGCCCGACCTCGTCGTCGACCCCGGTCTCGGGGACGCGGCGGTCGAGCTCGCTCGCGTCGATGCCGGCGACGGTGGAGGTGATCTCGTCGATCCGGCGCAGCGCCCGGCCGACCGCGACCCAGACCGTGGCCGCGAGGAGGGCCAGCACAAGGGGTACGCCGACCATGAGCAGCCGGCGAGCGGCGGCGGAGGCCTCCTCGACGGACTCCAGGCTGCGCCCCACGAGGACGGTGACCGGGGTGTCCGGGGACTCGCCGTCGGCGTACCAGATCCGGTAGCGCTCGGTCTCGTTGTCGTCGGGCCCCACGATCGTGTCCAGCTCGAGCTCACCGGACGTGGAGCCCGGGCTGACCAGCGCCGGCTCGCCCTCGACGTTGGCGGACGCGGCGAGCACCGTGCCGTCGGCCGCGATGACCTGGGCGACCGACTCGTCGTCGCCGGGGTCGATGCTCGCGGGCAGGCTGCCGTCGGCCGCCGCGGCGAGCAGGTCCCGCACCCGCGCCTGGGACGTCGAGTCCCCCGACTCCGTCAGCTCGTTGCTGAGCAGTGACATCAGGGCCAACGACGCGGCCACGAGCACGGCTGCGGTGGCCAGGGTGGCCAGCAGGGTCGTCCGCATCCGCACGGTGCTGAGCACGGTCAGCCGCCCTCGGGGTCCAGCCGGTAGCCGACGAGCCGCACCGTCTGGAGGCTCTGCCGACCGAACGGCTCGTCGACGCGCTGCCGCAGCTGGCGCACGTAGACCTCCACGATGTTGGGGTCACCGTCGTAGGCGAAGTCCCACACGTGCTCCAGGATCGTCGCCTTCGACACCACCTCGCCAGCGCGGCGCATCAGGAACTCCAGGAGCGCGAACTGCCGCGGCGTCAGGGCGATGGCGGTCTCCCCTCGGCTCACCTGGTGGGTCGCCGGGTCCAGGCGCAGGTCGCCGGCGGTCAGCACCGCCGGCCGCTCGGAGCTCCCGCGCCGCAGGAGGGCGCGCAGCCTGGCCAGCAGCACGACGTAGGAGAACGGCTTGGCCAGGAAGTCGTCGGCGCCGGCGTCCAGCGCAGCAGCCTCGTCGGTCGGGCTGTTGCGGGCGGTGAGCATCAGGATCGGCGTCCAGTCGCCGGCCGCCCGGAGCTCGGCGCACAGCAGGTCGCCGGTCAGCTTCGGCAGCATGACGTCGAGGACCATCGCGTCGTATGCGTTCTCCCGGGCCAGCCAACGGCCCTCCTCGCCGTCCCCGGCCACGTCGACGGCGTACCCCTCGGCGACGAGGCCCCTCCGGACCGCGTCGGCGACGAGACCGTCGTCCTCCACCAGCAGGATCCGCACGCTCGACGATCCCACGGCTGGGCTGAACGCGGCCTGAACCCCGGCGTCTCCGCGGATTCAGGCTGGCTTCAGCCGGGTGGGCGCAGGGTGGGGTCCGGACCATCGCGATCCTGGGAGGAGACACCATGAACCGCTCGCTGTTGGTGGGACCCACGGCCCTCGCAGGCCTGGCGCTGACAGCCGTCCTCGGCTTCGCGCTCAGCGCCCCGTCCGGAGCCGGCGTCGCGGCCCGCAGCCCGAGCTGCGCCGACCTGCCGCAGGGCCGGGAGACCGTCGAGCTCGACCCGGACGAATTCACGACCCGGATCGACAACCCCTACTGGCCGATGGCGCCGGGCACCACGTGGCGCTACGTCGAGCGCGAGGCCGGCGAGAAGCAGACCGTCACCGTCAAGGTGAGCCGTCGGACCAAGGTGATCGAGGGCGTCCGCGCCCGGGTCGTGCACGACGTCGTCCGCGACGCCGACGGCGTGATCCTCGAGAACACCTGGGACTGGTTCGCCCAGGACTCCGACGGCAACATCTGGTACCTCGGTGAGTTCACCCAGGAGTACGAGGACGGCGTACCGGTCAACAGCGAGGGGTCGTTCCAGCACGGGCAGGAGGGGGCGCAGGCGGGCGTCGTGGTCCCGGCGGACCCGCGGCCCGGCTGCGCCTACCGCGAGGAGTTCCTGGCCGGGGAGGCCGAGGACCGCGCCAGGATCCTGTCGACCACCGAGACGATCCAGACGCGCTTCGGCCTGCGCCACCGGGTCCTGCAGACGGCGAACACCACCCCGTTGGAGCCGGACATCCTGGAGAACAAGTTCTACGTCCGCGGTCTCGGCCCGGTGCTCGAGCTGAGCGTGTCGCCCGACCTGGGCAGTGCCGTGCTGGTGAAGGTGGACAGGCCAGACAAACCTAGGTAGTTCCTAGGCGTGCGTGATGGAATGGCCGAATGAGGTCATTCCTCGCGACCACGCTCGCCTCGGTCGTGGCCCTCAGCAGTTGCGCGTCCGGCGACGGCGACGGCGACGCAGGGAGCCAGACCTCGCTCACGGTCTATGCCGCGGCCTCGCTCACCGACAGCTTCGAGCAGATCGGCGAGCTGTTCGAGGCCGGGCACGACGGGGTGGACGTCGAGCTCGGCCTCGGTGGCTCGTCCGACCTGGTCGCGCAGATCCGGGAAGGTGCACCGGCCGACGTGTTCGCGTCCGCGGACCTGGCCACGATGGAGAAGCTGACCGCCGAGGGGCTCGAGGGCCAGGACCCCCAGAGCTTCGCCACCAACACGCTGCAGATCGCGGTCGCGCCGGACAACCCGCTCGGGATCGACTCGCTCGCCGACCTCACCGGCCCGGACGTCAACCTGGTGACGTGTGCGCCCGAGGTGCCGTGCGGGGCGGCCGCGCACCAGGTGGCCGAAGCGGCCGGGCTCGAGCTGGCTCCGGTGAGCGAGGAGCAGTCGGTGACCGACGTGCTGGCCAAGGTGACCTCCGGTGAGGCCGACGCGGGCCTGGTCTACGTCACCGACGTGATCGGCGCGTCCGGCGCCGTCCTCGGCGTCGACTTCCCGCAGGCCCGGTCCGCCGTGAACACCTATCCGATCACCACGGTCGCCGACAGTGACGCGGGCGGGCTGGCCGCGGAGTTCGTCGAGCTCGTGCTGAGCGAGGACGGGCAGGCGATCCTCCGGGACGCCGGGTTCGGGGAGCCGTGACCCTGCCGCGCTGGATCTTCGTGCCGGCGGCGCTGGGCGCGGCGTTCGTGCTGCTCCCGCTCGTTGCCATCGTGGCGCGGGTCGACTGGGCGAGCTTCGGGGAGCTGATCACCTCCGAGTCGTCGCGGGCGGCGTTCGTCCTCAGTCTCCAGACCTCCACCGCGAGCACGATGCTGTGCGTGCTCGTGGGTGTGCCGATGGCGGTGGTGCTGGCGCGCACGGAGTTCCGCGGTCAGGGCGTGGTGCGCTCGCTGGTGCTGCTCCCGCTCGTCCTGCCGCCCGTCGTCGGTGGCCTGGCCCTGCTCTACACCTTCGGTCGTCGCGGCCTGCTCGGCGAGTCGCTGGAGGCACTGGGCGTCCAGATCGCGTTCTCGACGGTCGCGGTGGTTATGGCGCAGACCTTCGTGGCCCTGCCCTTCCTCGTGATCAGCATCGAGGGCTCCCTACGTACGGCGGGGGAGCGCTTCGAGGTGGTCGCCGCGTCGTTGGGCGCGCGGCCCACGACGGTGTTCCGCCGGATCACGCTGCCGCTGGTGCTCCCTGGCCTGGTGTCGGGTGCCGTGCTGGCCTTCGCGCGGTCCTTGGGGGAGTTCGGCGCGACCATCACCTTCGCGGGGAGCCTGCAGGGGGTCACGCGCACGCTGCCGCTCGAGATCTACCTGCAGCGCGAGACCGACCCCGACGCCGCCGTCGCTCTCGCCCTGGTGCTCGTCGTGGTCGCGGTGCTCGTGATCGGCGTGGCCCGCCAGAGCCGGAGCTCGCTGTGAGCCTCCCGGTGAACCTCCCCGTGAACCTGGACGTCGACGTGGCCGTCCCGGAGCGGGACGTCGAGGTCGCCCTGGACGTCCGGGACGGGGAGACGCTCGCGCTGCTCGGTCCCAACGGGTCGGGCAAGTCGACCCTCCTCGCCGTGGTGGCGGGTCTGGTCCGCCCCGAGCGAGGCCGGGTGGTGCTGGCCGGCCGGGCGCTGACGGTCGCCGAGGAGGGCGCCTCGGTGCACGTCGCGCCGCACGACCGGCGGACGGCTCTGCTCGGCCAGGACCCGCTACTCTTCCCGCACCTGAGTGCCCTGGACAACGTGGCCTTCGGTGCGCGCAGCAGCGGGATGGGCCGGCGGGAGGCGAGGGAGCGGGCCCAGCACTGGCTCGACCGGGTAGGCGTCGGGGGGTTGTCGGGCCGCAAGCCGGGCCGGCTCTCGGGCGGCCAGGCGCAGCGGGTGGCGGTCGCGCGCGCGTTGGCCGCCGAGCCGGAGCTCCTGCTCCTCGACGAGCCGATGGCCGCGTTGGACGTCGACGTGGCTCCGGCGATGAGACAGACGCTGCGCACCGTGCTGGCCGGGCGGACCGTCGTGCTGGTGACCCACGACGTGCTGGATGCGCTGCTGCTCGCGGACCGGGTCGTCGTGCTCGAGGCCGGCCGCGTCGTCGAGGAGGGTCCGGCCGCGGAGGTCCTGGCCAGGCCGAGGAGCCCCTTCGCGGCGAGGCTGGCCGGCCTCAACCTGGTCGCGGGGACCTGGTCCGGCGACGCGGTTCGCGGCGACGAGGGCGTCACCGTGCACGGCCTGGCGTCCGAGCCGGCGCCCGTGCCTGGTGACCGCGTCGTCGCGACGTTCCGCCCGCACGCCGTCGCGGTCTACCGCGAGCGCGTCGACGGCAGCCCGCGCAACTCCCTGCCTGTCACCGTCACCGGCCTCGAGCCGCTCGGCGACCTGATGCGGGTCCGCGCGACGACGAACGGTCAGAGCCTCGCTGCGGACGTGACCGTCCAGTCGGTGGCCGCCCTGGAGCTCGCCACCGGCCAGGAGGTCACGTTCACCGTCAAGGCGACCGAGGTCGCCGTCTACCGGCTCTGACCGTCCTAGGGTGACCTGATGGCGACGTACCTGCGGATCGGCGAGGTGGCCCAGGCGGTCGGGGTCAGCGTCGACACCCTGCGACGCTGGGAGGCCGATGGCCGGGTCGCCTTCGAGCGGCGCGGCAGCCAGCGGGTGCTCCCGGCCGAGGACCTCGCTCCGCTGCTCGCCTCCCTGGCCGGCTCGTCGAGCACGTCCAGCGCACGCAACCGGATGGCGGGCATCGTGGTCGCGGTCAAGCGGGACGAGGTGATGGCCCAGGTCGAGCTGGCCTGCGGTGACTTCCGGGTGGTGTCCCTGATGAGCAGGGACGCGTGCGACGAGCTGGGGCTCGAAGTGGGGAAACCGGCGGTCGCGGTGGTCAAGGCCACCAATGTGATCGTTGAGACCGAAGGGACCTGAGTTCCGTCCACGTCCTCGTTCTGGCCCGGTTCTGGCCTCATGTTGTGTGGACTTCTGCTCAGTTGAGTCACATTTCCGCGATTCCGGCAGGCCGTCCCGGACAATCGCGCAGACTCGTCGCATGGACGAGGGGGGCGGCTGGGGGGCCGCACTTCGGCAGTGGCGTGCTGCTCTGCTGGTGACGGCGTGCGTGCCCGCGCTGGTGCTCCTCGGTCTGCCCTTCGCGGACACGCCGGGACCCGAGATCGCCGGGTTCAGCGTCGTGTGGCTGACGCTGGTGCTGGTGTGCGACCTCACCACCGCCGCACTCCTGGTGGGGATGTCCCGCAACGGGGTGAGGCCCCGCGTGCTGCTGCTCGCCATGGCCTTCCTCTGGTCGGGCGCCTTCATCCTGATGACCGCCTTCGCGGTCCCCGGCGCGGTGAGCGCGACGCCGACCTTCGCCTCCGAGGCCGGGGGAGTGGGCTGGCTGTGGCTCCTGCGCCACACCGGCCCCCCGCTCCTGATCGCCGCGGCGCTCGCGCCGTGGGCGGCGCAGTGGGAGCACCACGGACAGGTTTCCCGCCGGCGCACCTTCGTCGTCCTGGGCGGGTCGTTGGTCGCTGGACCTGGCCTGCTGCTCGCCTGTCTCACGCTCGCGCCCGGGTTGCTGCCCACCATCTTCGACCCGGTCACCGGACGCTACGACGCGGCTGTGATGGTGCTGGTGCTCCTCGTCGGGGGCGGCGCGGTGCTCGCGTCCTTCGCCGGGGTGCTGCGGCGCGGCTCGAGCTCGGGCATCGAGGTCTGGGGAGTCGTCGCCGCGACGGCGTGGCTGGGCGACGGTGCGTTCACGTTCATGTACGAGGACCGCTTCAGCCTGGCTTGGTACGGAGCCCGGCTGCTGGGGATCGCGGCCTCCGGGGTGGTGCTCAACGTGATCCTGCGCGAGAACAACCGGGTGCGTCGCCGCCTGGCCGCCGACAACCGCGACCTCGAGGCCCAGGTCGACGACCTCCTCGAGGCCCAGCTGCTGCGCGACCACGTGGCGGCCGTGGTCAGCCACGACATGCGCGCCCCGATCGCCGGTCTGCAGGGCTATCTCGAGATCGTCGACGACGAGGAGGTCGACCAGGCCTTCGCGCGCCGGATCCACGAGCGCTGCCTGGTCCTCGTCCGCCGCCTCAGCCTGCTCACCGAGGACCTCCAGGCCGCGGCGGTCGCTGCCCACGGGGACCTCGAGGTCCTGCCCGAGCTGCTGGACGTGGAGTCCCAGCTGGCCGAGTCCGCTGCGGGGTTCCCCGGCCTCGACCTGCGGATCGACTGCCAGCCGGGTCTGGTCGCCTGGGCCGACCCGCTCCGGCTGCAGCAGATCCTCGCCAACCTGATCCGCAACGCCGAGCGGCACGGGGCCGAGCCGATCAGCGTCCGGGTCAGGTCGGAGCCGGACGGCATGGTCGTGTTCCGGGTGACCGACGCCGGGCCAGGCGTCTCCGAGACGTTCATCCCGCGGCTCTTCGAGCGCTACGCCCAGGGTCCCGGCTCCGCTCCCGGCGGCTCGGGTCTCGGACTGTCCGTGACCCGTGACCTGGTGCGGGCCCACGGCGGGACCGTGCGCTACGACCTCACCGAGCCGGCGTTCATCGTGACGCTCCCGGCGGCTCCGACCGAGATCCGCACCCCCAACGGACGGGTCATCTCCCCGCCGCGACGGATCGCCACACGGCCCAGGACGGTGACGGCGCGAGACGCGGACGACACCGGCTTCGCCGGTGAGACGTCATGGGACGGCCAGGTCCACAGCGGGTTGCCCAACTGATCCCGGGGCTCCGACCACCCGAGACACACAGGTCGCCAACGTCCGGTCGCTCTCCTGCTGGGCCCGGCTGAGGAACACGTCGCGATGGTCGAGCGTGCCCTGGACGCACGCCACGTCGAGCAGGCACAAGCCGCACTCGCCTTTGCGGCAGTCGTACATCAGGTCGACACCGGCTCGCGTCAACGCCTCGAGCAGGGTCTCGTCCGCGCGGACCGTGGTCTCCACCTGCCGGCCGGGGATGCGGGCCACGAACTCCTCGGACTCGAACCAGCCGCTGCTGCCGAACGTCTCGTAGCGCAGGTCGGCCGGCGGCAGGGCGTGGTCCTGCCAGCGACGCCGGACGTCGTCCATCAGGCGGATCGGCCCGCACATGTAGAGCTCGGTCCCGGACTCGACCGAGCCCACCAGCCGGTCGACGTCGAGCGGCGTGCCCTCGGCGTCGACGTGCAGCACCAGGCGGTCGCCGTGCAGCTCCGCCAGCTCGGCGAGGTAGGCCATCCGCGCGCGGGTCCGCCCGACGTAGACAAGGGAGTAGTCGGCACCCACGTGGCGGAGCACCCGCGCCATCTCGGCCAGCGCGGTGATGCCAATACCACCGGCCAGCAGCACGTAGCGGGGTGCGCCCACACGCAGCGGGAAGTTCTGCAGCGGCTGCGTCACCTCGAGCTCGTCCCCGGGGGAGATGCCGTGCAGGTACGCCGAGCCGCCGCGCGACTGCGGCACCCGCAGCACGCTGATGGTGAGCAGCCCGCCGTCGTCAGAGGACTCGACGACGGAGTAGGAGCGCACGTCCGTCGAGCCGCCCAGCGGCAGCCGTACGTCGACGTGGCTGCCCGGCGCGGCCCGGCCGCGAGCCGGGCGCTGCAGGGTGATCCGCCGCACGCCCTCGGCGACCGGGTCACTGGCCACGACGACGCCGGTGGCCCAGTCGGGCAGGGACTCGGTCGTCATCGCGCGTGTTCCGGGGCCGGGGCCGGCGCCGCCTGGCCGCGGCCCTCTGCCTCGAGCATCCGGTCCAGGATCCGGCGCACCCACATCCCGCCGGCGTCGATGTTGAGGCTGTAGAACTCGTGGTCCGGGTTGGCGTCGATCGCCGCCTGCTGCGCCGCCAGCATCGCCTCGTCCTCCGCGAACACGTTGCGCACCCCCTCGCGCAGCTGGGTCGTGATCAGCTGGCTGTCGAGCCGGTAGTTGCGCATGAACGCCCAGAAGTAGTGCGAGGTGCGCTCGGTCTCGGGCGTGATCGTGTTCATGACGTATCCGTTGACACCCTGGCTGCGGTCGCCCTGCGGCGCCCCGGTGCCGGCCCGTGCGACGCCGACATCGATGCAGATCGTCGACGGGGCGTAGTAGTGGATGATCTGCCATCGGTCGACCCGCCCGTCGAAGTCGGGGAACCGGTCGCGGATGTTCTTGCGCCAGAACGGCGGGGGCAGCACGTCGAGCATCCAGCGCTCGACGGTGACGCTGCCGTCGTCCTCGACGCGGGTCTGGAACGCCGACTCGCTGAGCTCTTCCTGCCCGATGCTGCTGCCGTGCACGAACTCCTCGTGCGTGAGGTCCATCAGGTTGTCGAGGACCAGCTGGTAGTTGCACGGCGCGTGGATGGTCAGCCCGTCGCCCGCCCACTCGGGGTCGTCCATCTGGTGCATGTCGGGGACCAGGTCGGGGTCGGCCAGCGTGATGTCACCGGGCCAGACCCACAGGTAGCGGTAGCGCTCGACGACCGGGTACGACGGCACCATCGCGCTGGGGTTGACCGTCTCCTGCGCCGGCATCGCGGTGCAGCGGCCGGCGGAGTTGAAGCGGAGCCCGTGGTAGGGGCACTGCACCTCGTCGGATCCGACCAGCTTGCCCATCGACAGTGGCGCCAGCCGGTGCCAGCACGCGTCCGCGAGCGCCACCGGCCGGCCGTCGGCGGTGCGGTAGAGCGCCATCGGCTTGCCCGCGACGGTGCGCGCGAGCAGTCCCTTGCCGGTCACCTCGTGGTCCCACGCCACGGCGTACCAGGCGTTCAGCGGGTGCGGGAAGATCTTGGCGGTGACGCGGCCGCTCGGCATCAGATCGGTCATGCTGGCTCCTCGGACGGGATGGAGCACCGAGCGTGTCGGGCGGGGTCAGGCGCCGACCACATCGTTTCCGGCAGGCGGAAGTGCGGGGCCGAGCCGCCCGTCGCGGGGCACCGCGCCGAGAGCACGAGAGATGCCGTTGCCGGCTGCGCGGACGGCCGGGATGAGCGCCTGAGGTGACAGCGAGCCGTACCTCACGACCACCGAGAGCGCGGCCACGACGTCACCGGCGGGACCGACGACGGGGCTGGCCACCGAGAGCGAGTCCTCGGTCACCTGGCGGCTGCTGATGGCCACGCCGGTCCGGCGGACCTCGGCAAGGGTGGAGCGCAGGACCTCGGGATCCGTGATGGTGTAGGGCGTCCAGGCCTGCAGGGGGCGCTCGAAGACGGCGGTCTGCACCTCGGCCGGAGCATGTGCCAGCAGCACCAGACCCACGCCGGTCGCGTGCAGGGCGAACCGGTCGCCGACGCGGGTGAGCACCCGCACCGCCAGACGGCCGGTGAGCCGCTCGACGTAGACCGCCTCGGACCCCTCGCGCACCGCCAGCTGGACGTTCTCACCCGTGGCGACGTAGAGGTCCTCCATGAAAGGCAGCGCCACCTCGCGCAGCCCCAGTCCCCGGGGTGCTTGCGACGCGACCTGCCACAGCCTGAGCCCGATCTGCAGGCCGCCGTCAGGAGCACGTTCGAGCGCACCCCACTCCACCAGGTCGGTCACGATGCGGTGGGTGGTTGTGAGCGGCAGACCGCTGTGGTGACTGAGCTCCGAGAGCGACCGGATCGGCTGGTCCGGGGTGAAGCAGGCCAGCAGGTCCAAGGTCCGGTAGGTGAGGCTCACGGCGGCCTCCTCGATGTCTCAGACAGTGCTCATGGCGGTGGCTCCCAGCCCGCGACGCAGTCCGTCGACGACATCCTCGAGCACCGTCTGGCAGATCCCGACGTCGGCGAGCCAGGTGCAGGCATGGAAAGCGCCAGGATAGACGTGCAGCTCGGTCGGCACACCGGCCGAGAGCAGCCGCTGCGCGTAGGCGACGTCCTCGTCACGCAGCGCATCGAGCTCGTACGCCGTCACGAGCGCCGGCGGCAGCCCGGCGAGGTCGGTGGCGCGCGCCGGTGCGGCGTAGGGCGACACCAGGTCGGTCCCGCGCACGCCCGGCCCGAGGTAGCTGTCCCAGCTGATCTCGCCGTTGGCGATCGTGGTGATGGGGGAGTCGATCCCGAGTGCGCGCATCGACCCGGTCTCCAGCCGGTCGTCGAGCTCGGGGATGCCGAGGAACTGCAGGCACAGCCGCGGCCCGCCGCGGTCACGAGCGAGCAGCGACACGCCCGCCGCGAGACCCCCGCCGGCGCTCTCGCCGCCCACGCCGATCCGGTCGGGGTCCACGCCGAGCTCCGCGGCGTTCTCGGCCACCCACAGCAGGGCGGCGTAGCAGTCCTCGAGCGGAGCGGGAAACGGGTGCTCGGGCGCAAGGCGGTAGTCGACCGACACGACGACTGCGCCGACCTCGGCCGCGATCCGTCGGCAGTCCGCGTCGTAGAGGTCGAGGCTGCCGACCACGAAGCCGCCGCCGTGGAAGTAGACGAGTGCCGGCAGTGGCCCGGCCGGGTCCGCGGGCCGGTAGCGGCGGACCCGCACCTGCGGCGCGTCCTCCGGTCCGGGGACCATGAGCTCGTCGATGTCGAGCGGGACCGGCGGGACGTAGGGCGGCAGCGCGGCCAGCAGGTCCGCCTCCCCGGCGCGCGCGGCCGGGAGGTCGGCGAAGGAGAGCTGGCCGAAGATCGGTGCCCAGGGCGCGAGCCCGGGGTCGTAGGCGGGGGTCTGCGTCATGAGGGTCAGTCCTTGTAGTAGCGGTGGACCATCTGCGCGATGCAGACGGGCTTGGCGGCGCCTTCGACGTGCATGACGGCGTCGATGGTGGCCTGGATGCCGTTGCCGGCCACCTCCTCGGCGTCGGCCAGGGTGGCCGTCACCTGCACCCGCGACCCGGCCGGCACCGGAGCGGGGAAGCGCACCTTGTTGAGGCCGTAGTTGACCGCCATGTCCAGCTCCTCGATCACGAGGATCTCCGACCAGAGAGGGATCAGCAGCGACAGCGTGAGGTAGCCGTGCGCGATCGGGCCGCCGAAGGGCCCGGTCTTCGCCCGCTCGACGTCGACGTGGATCCACTGGTGGTCGTCGGTCGCGTCGGCGAAGGTGTCGATGCGCTGCTGGGTGACGTCCAGCCAGGGGCTGCTGCCGAGGTCCTGGCCGATCATGGTCAGCAGGTCCTTGGGGTGGGTGATCGTGGTCATGGGGCCTCCGGGGTGTCGGTGGTTGGGGTGGGGTGGTCGTGCTTGGCCTGTTCGCGCAGCGCTGCGCGGAGCACCTTGCCGGTGGCGTTGGTGGGCAGCTCCTCGAGGAACTCGAGGTAGCGCGGGATCTTGTAGCGAGCCAGTCGCTGGTCGAGATGTGCGCGCAGGGCGAGCTCGTCGAGGTCGGCGCCGGGGCGGAGCACGACGTACGCGCAGCCGACCTCGCCCCATTTGGGGTCCGGGACGGCGACCACGGCGGCGGCCCGGACGTCGGCCAGCTCGGCGATGGCGGCCTCGACCTCGGCCGGGTAGATGTTCTCCCCGCCGGAGATGATCACGTCCTTGACGCGGTCGACGATCTGGGCCCAGCCGTCGTCGCCGACGCGCACCACGTCGCCGGAGCGGTACCAGCCCTCGGTGCTGAGCACCTGTGCGGTTTCCTCAGGGCGGTTCCAGTAGCCAGAGAAGACGTGCGGGCCGCGCACCATCAGCTCGCCCTGACCGGGCCCGGCCAGGTGGCTCCCGTCCGGTGCCTCCAGCTCGACGTCGGTGAAGAAGTGGGGGACGCCCGGCGACGTGGGGTGGGACGCGGCCCCGTCCGGCAGCGCCATGAACACCCCGGGCGCGGCCTCGGTCATGCCGTAGCCCTGCTGCAGCACGACGCCGCGGTCGAGCCAGGCCTGCGCCACCCGGTCCTCCACCTGCGACCCGCCGTAGAGCACGTAGCGCAGGGACGACAGGTCGGCTCCGGCCCAGCCGGGGTGGTCGCACATGATCTGGAGCATCGTCGGCACCGCCGAGAACGACGTCGCCCGGCGGCGCCCGATCAGCTCCAGGAAGTCGCCGGCGTCGAACTTGCGGACCACCACGACGGTCCCGCCCTTGAGCAGGGTGGGCATCGAGACCTGTCCTAGCCCGGTCACGTGGAAGAGCGGCGCGACACAGAGCGCGACATCGCTGCTGAGCACGTCGACGTGGGCGAGCTGGTTGACGGTGTTCCAGGTGATGTTGCCGTGCGTCAGCACCGCACCCTTGGGCCGGCCGGTGGTGCCGGAGGTGTAAAGGATCAGCGCCGGGTCGTCGAGGTCGACCAGGCGGTCCGGCCAGGACACCGCGACGCCGTCCCCGCTCCTGCCTGAGGCCGTCGCCTCCCGGAGCTCCGCGACGGTGAGCACGTGCTCGACCCCCTGGGTGCTGGGGTCGGCTGCTTGCGCCAGCTCGGCGCACTCGGGCCCGTGCACGAGCAGCACGGTCCCGCTGTCGTGCAGCATGTAGCCGATCTCCGGAGCGGCCAGCCGGGTGTTGAGCGAGACGAAGACCCCACCCAGCCGCGCGGTGGCGAAGAAGCAGACGAACGTGTCGATGCTGTTGGGCCCGAGGTAGGCCACGCGGTCGCCCGGTGAGACGCCCAGCTCGCACAGGTGGCTCGCGGTCGCCTCGACCCTGGTCGCGAGCTCGGCGTACGTCAGCTCCTCGTCGTCGGTCGCGAGCGCCACCGTCGCGGGGTTCATCCGAGCTCGTCGGGCCGGCCAGCTGCCGATGCCGGGACCGTTCATGGCGCCTCCCTCAGTGCCACGTTTCTGAGGCCGAGCGCGGTCAGCGCGTTCTCCTTGAGGATCAGCGGCCGCACCTCGTCCTTGACGCCCAGTGTCTCGAAGTCGGCGAGCCAGCGGTCGGGCGAGATGAGCGGGAAGTCCGAGCCGAACATGACTTTGTGCTTGAGCAGACTGTTGGCGTAGGTCACCAGCTGCGGCGGGAAGTACTTCGGCGACCAGCCCGAGAGGTCGATGTAGACCTTCGGCTTGTGCGAGGCGACCGCCAGCGCCTCGTCCTGCCAGGGAAACGAGGGGTGGGCGATGATGATCGTCAGGTCGGGGAAGTCGACGGCCACGTCGTCCAGGGCCAGCGGGTTGGAATACTTCAGCCGGATCCCCCCGCCGCCGGGAAGTCCCGACCCGATCCCGGTCTGGCCGCTGTGGAACAGGGCGGGCACGCCGAGCTCCTCGAGCACCTCGTAGAGCGGGTAGACCTTCGGGTCGTTCGGGTGGAAGGCCTGGACACTGGGGTGGAACTTGAAGCCGCGCACCCCGAGCTCCTCGACCAGCCGGCGCGCCTCGGTGACGCCCGCCTTGCCCTTGGCGGGGTCGATGCTGGCGAAGGGGATCAGTACGTCGTTGTTGCGGCGGGCGCCCTCGACAACGGCCTCGTTGGCGATCCGGGTGTGCCCGAGCGCGGCCTCGGCGTCGACCGTGAACACGACGGCGGCCATCTTGCGCTCGCGGTAGTAGGTCGCGAGCTGGTCGATCGTCGGGGGTCCACCACCATCGACACCGAAGTACTTGTCGGCCCCGGCGCGGAGCTCCTCGGGCAGCGAGTAGTGGCCGCAGCCGTCGGTCTCGGCGTGCGTGTGCACGTCGATCGCCACGAGCGCGTCGACATCGATGTCGGACAGGTAGGGCTCAGGCGAATCCTGGTCCATGGTCAGGCGCTCGCCCTCTCGGCCACCTGCTGCTCCGTTGGAGGGAGCTTGGGGGCCGCGATGCCGTAGGTCTCCGGGACCTCGGCCACGGTGGATTCGAACGCCTCCGAGATGGCGTCGGCGCTCCAGCCTCCGTCGCGGAAGGCGCTGCGGATCTCGGTGGGGTGCGACCACAGCGACAGCCGGTCGCCACCGATGCCGATGGCCTGGCCGGTCACCTCAGCCGAGGCGTCGGAGGCGAGATAGACGATCAGGCCGGCGACGTCCTCGGGGGTGCCGAACGATGCGGCCCGGCGGACCACCGAGGGGACCGGCAGACCCTGGGCCATCAGGTCGACGTAGGGCGCGAGGAACGGGATCGTCTCGGTCATCGCGGTCGCGGCGTTGGGGACCACGGCGTTGACCGTGACCCCGGCCCGGGACAGCTCCATCGCCCAGGTGCGGGCCATGGCGACGATGCCCGCCTTCACGGCGGCGTAGTTGGTCTGGCCGAAGTTGCCTCGCTGGCCGGCTGGGGAGCCGGCCAGGATCAGCCGGCCGCCCTCGCCCTGGGAGCGGAAGTGCTTGGCCGCCTCCCGGGCGCAGGTGAACGTGCCGCGCAGGTGGACCTGGACGACGGTGTCGAAGTCGTCGTCGGTCATGTTCCACAGCACCCGGTCGCGCAGCACTCCGGCGTTGGTGACCATGACGTCGAGGCGCCCGAAGTCCTGGAGAGCGCGACGAACGAGCTGCTCGGCCGCTGCCGTGGTGCCGACCGGCACCGGCTCGGCGACGGCGCGGCCGCCCGCGGCGTTGATCGTCTCCACGACGGCGCCGGCGGTGTCGGCGTTGACGTCGTTGACCACGACGGCGGCTCCCGCCTCGGCGAGGGCGATGGCGTAGGCGCGGCCGAGGCCCTGCCCGGCGCCGGTGACGACGGCGACCTTGCCGGTGATGTCCATGTGGTGACTCCCGTTGGGTTGGTGGGTTGGGTGGGTCGGGTCAGCCGAAGGTGAGCACGGGCTTGATGGTCGCCCCGCTCTTCACGTCGGCCGCCGCCTGCTCGATGTCGGCGAAGTCGTAGGTCTTGACCAGCTCACCCACGGGCAGCCGTCCGTCGGCGACCATGGCGGCGAGCAGCGGGATGAAGGTCTGGGTCTCGCTGTCGCCGAGGGTGATGCCGGTGACGGTCCTGCCGCCGAGCATCCCGTTGACGTCGAGCCCGACCTCCGTGCCGAAGGGCGGCGCCCCGACGACGACGGCCGTGCCGCGCGCACCGAGGCTGTCGACGGACTGGCGCAGCACCTGCACGTTGCCGGTCGTCTCGATGACGCCATCGGCGCCCGCCCCGCCGGTGATCTCGGCGATCCGCGCCGGGAGGTCCTCGCTCGAGCCGTCGACCACGTGGGTCGCGCCGAGCTTGCGGGCGAGGTCGAGCCGGCTCGTCACGATGTCCACCGCGACGATCCGGAGCGCCGGGGTGAGCGCCGCGGCCATCACGGCGGACAGGCCGACCGCCCCGGCGCCGGCCACCACGACGGTGCTGCCGGGGCCGGGCCTGAGCACGTTCCACACCGCGCCGACGCCGGTCTGCACGCCACAGCCGAGCGGGGCGATGACCTCGAGGGGAGCGGAGGGGTCGACCTTGACCACGCTGCGCTCGTCGGCGACGGCCAGCCGGGAGAACGACGACTGGCCGAAGAAGCGCCCGCCCAGCGGCTCGCCGTCACGGGTGATGGTCGCCGACCCGTCGCGGCGGACGCCGCCGAGCAGGTTGTCGGGCAGCCAGGTGGCGCAGTAGGCGGGGTGTCCACCCCGGCAGCTGCCGCAGCCACCGCACGAGGTGAACGAGAGCAGCACGTGGTCACCCGGCGTGACCGAGGTGACCGCGGCGCCGACCCGCTCGACGACGCCGGCGCCCTCGTGGCCGAGCACGCCGGGCAGCGGGAACGGCAGTCCGCCGGACGCGACCCCGAGGTCGGTGTGGCACAGGCCGGCAGCGGTCATCCGGACCAGGACCTCGTCGGCTCGGGGCTCGTCGAGCTCCACCTCGGCGAGGGTGAAGGGGGCGCCGCCGGACTCGACCACGGCCGCCTGGGTGGTGATGGTCATGGCTGCTCCTGCGGCTCGGTCGCCGGGGTGGGAAGGGAGACGACGACGGACTTCACGCGGGTGTAGGACTCCAGCGCCTCGGGGCCGTACTCACGGCCGAAGCCGGAGTCCTTGACGCCACCGAACGGGACGGCCGGGTCGAGCATCGCCCAGTCGTTGACCCACACGATGCCGGCGTCGAGCCGGGCCGCGACCCGGTGTGCCCTAGCCACATCGCGGGTCTGCAGGCCGGCGGCCAGGCCGTACGGCGTGGAGTTGGCCAGCGCCACCGCCTCGTCCTCGGTGTCGAAGGCCTGCACCGTGAGGACCGGGCCGAAGACCTCCTCGGCGATGACGCGCGAGTCTTCCGGGAGGTCGGCGATGACCGTGGGGCGGTAGAAGTAGCCGCCGTCGAGGTCGAGCGGCTCGCCACCGCAGACGATCCGGCCGCCCTCCTTGCGAGCGAGCTCGACGTACTCCTCGACCTTGCGCAGCTGCCGCTCGCCGGCCATCGGGCCGATGATCGTGGCCTCGTCGCGAGGGTTGCCGATGGGCACGGTCGGGACGGCGTGCTCGAGGATGCCGAGCACGGTGTCGTGCAGGGGACGGGCGACCAGCAGCCGCGGCCCGGCCATGCAGAACTGACCGGAGTTGAACACGAACGCCTTGATCACCGCGCCGATCGCGACCTCGAGGTCGGCGTCGTCGAAGACGATGTGGGCGGCGTTGCCGCCGAGCTCCATCGTGACGGGCTTCAGGTGCTCCCCGGCCACGCTGGCGGCGTGCCGCCCGACCGCGGTGGAACCGGTGAAGGCGATCTTGTCGACACCCGGGTGCCGCAGCAGCGCCTCACCGACCACCTGGCCGCTGCCGGTCACCACGTTGAGCACGCCGTCGGGAACGCCGGCGTCGGTCAGCAGCTGCGCCATGAAGAGGGCGCTGAGCGGGGTGTCGTCGGCCGGCTTGTGGACCACCACGTTGCCGGCGGCCAGAGCGGCGGCGATCTTGGTGCTCGACAAGATGAGCGGGAAGTTGAACGGCGTGATGGCCGCGACCACACCAACGGGCTCGCGAAGCGTGTAGGCCAACGCGGGGATCGGCGTCGACCGGGTCGAACCCTCCAGGCTCTCGGCCAAGGAGGCGCAGTATTCGTACTGCTGGGCGGCGGTCTCGACATCGACCGCTCGGCACAGGGTGACCGGCTTGCCCACGTCATGGCTCTCGACGGCGACCAGCTCGTCGGCGCGCTCGCGGATCAGGTCGGCGGCGCGGCGCAGGACCCGGGCCCGGTCGCGGGCGGCCATCCGTGGCCACGGCCCGTGCTCGAAGGCCTCCCGGGCGTTGCGCACGGCGGCGTCGACGTCCGTGGCGTCGGCCTCCACCACCGTGGTGAGGACCTGCCCGTTGGCGGGGTCGACCACGTCGCGCCGGGCTGCGCCGCCCTCGCGCGGCGCGCCGCCGATGTAGAGGTGGCCGGGAGGGAAGGTCGTTGTCTGGTTGTTCATGTCGCCGTCCTTGTTATCAGGGTTCCTGACGAAAAGGCAGTGTGCTGTGGTCAGCGTCACCCTGTCAATGGGTCCGCTGGAAGAACTTCCTCGAGGAGCTCCTGACCGGAGAACGTCGCTGGTTCAGGCGTGCTTGCAGGATTTTCTGGTGAACCCTTGACGGCCCATGTGACTGCGGTCATACTCCACGATCAGGTTTCCTGATGAACAGGGATCCTGACAATTCCCGGCTCTCGGACCGTCCCTCAGAGGTGACCCATGCTCAGCACAAGACGCACCATCCCGACCGTCGCAGGAGCGCTGGCCCTGGCCCTTGGCCTGGCCGCGTGCGGCTCCGCCGAGGGTGGGGCCGGCAGTTCCTCGGGCCCCATCAAGATCGGCGTCGTCGTCCCTCTCACGGGGCCGTTCGCGCCGCTCGGCATCGGCGACAAGGCCGCCATCGAGCAGGAGGTGGCCCGGATCAACGCCGACGGCGGCGTCCTGGGTCGCGACCTCGAGGTGACCATCAAGGACGACAAGACCGATGTC
This sequence comes from Nocardioides dilutus, assembly GCF_054779555.1. Classification (NCBI taxonomy): domain Bacteria; kingdom Bacillati; phylum Actinomycetota; class Actinomycetes; order Propionibacteriales; family Nocardioidaceae; genus Nocardioides; species Nocardioides dilutus. The sequence goes on from NZ_BAAGYA010000002.1 coordinate 575,812, forward strand.
CCCCAGTCGGTCACCGAGTACAACAAGATGGCCGCGGACGGGAGCTACACCGCGATCCTCTCCTCCTCCAACGTGGCGGCCTCCACCGCGATCGGGCCGACGGCGGAGAGCAACAAGATCCCGACCATCGCGCTGGGCCCGGTGAGCGCCTTCAAGGACGGCTCGAACAAGTACGCCTTCACCGCCGTGGCCATCCCCGAGCTGTACGGCGAGGCGATGGTCGACTACCTGGCTGCGGAGGGTTTCGAGTCGATCGCGGTCGCCGCGACCACCGAGGACCCCTACGGCTCGCTGGGCCGTGAGGCCACCGTCGAGGCCGCGGAGGCCGCCGGCATCGACGTGGTGGTCGACGAGAAGATCGACGTCGCGGCCACCGACTTCACCCCGGTGATCTCCAAGGTCAAGGCCGCCAAGCCCGACGGTTTCGTGGTCTGGGTCGCCGGGCCTGCCGCGGTGATCATCACCAAGCAGATGGCCGGCTCCGGCATCCCGCTGCTGTTCACCGGCGCCCAGGCGTCGAACCTCTACATCGAGCCGGCCGGCCAGGAGGCCGAAGGCGTCACGATGACCAGCAGCATCGCCGTTCCGGGCCGTGAGCTGCCCGCCGGGCCGCTCAAGGACGCCGTCGACGCGTTCGCCGGACCGTGGTTGGAGGACAACGACAACGTCTACCCGCCGCAGTTCGCCTTCGACGGTGCCGCCGCGCTGCAGCTGATCGTGGCCGCCATCGAGGAGGCCGGGTCGAGCGAGCGCGAGAAGGTCCGCGACGCGCTGGAGGACCTGGACGTGCTGACTCCCATCGGCCGGTTCAAGTTCTCCTCCGAGGACCACGGTGGGCTGGGCAAGGACGCGATCGCGATCGTGACCGTGACCGGCGGCGAGATGAAGGCCACGCCGTACTCCCTCGAGCAGTGGAAGACCAACCTGCCCGAGTAGTAGCCCGCGGGCCGGGCGGGCCCCCGAGTCCCCGCCCGGTCCGCGACCACTCGTCGTCCCTGAAGGAGGAGCAGTGCTCCGTATCGACCAGGTCTCCAAGCACTACGGAGGCGTCTACGCCAACCGGGACATCAGCCTGGAGGTGGTGGAGGGTGAGCTGCGCGGCGTGATCGGCCCCAACGGCGCGGGCAAGTCGACGTTGTTCAACCTCATCGCCGGGCACGCCCGTCCGGACAGCGGGACGATCAGCCTGGCCGGGACGCGGATCGACCGGCTCCCCGCGCACCGGCGGGCCCGGCTCGGGGTCTCGATCGTCTTCCAGGGGGCGCGGCTCTTCCCGGGCATGAGCCTCCTGGAGAACGTCATGGTCGGCGCCCACGCCCGCACCCGCGCCGGCCTGGTCGCCGCAGCCCTGCGGCCCCCGTGGCAGCGGCGAGAGGAGCGCGAGCTGCGCGCCGACGCCGAGGAGTGCCTCGACCGGGTCGGCCTGCTGCAGTGGGCGGGACGCCCTGCCGAGGGGCTGCCCCTCGGGCAGCAGCGCAGGCTCCAGGTCGCGCGTGCCCTCGCCGGACGGCCTCGGCTGCTGCTGCTGGACGAGCCGGCCTCCGGGCTGCGTGCGTCCGAGCGAGCGCAGCTGGCCGACCTGGTGCGCGGCCTCAACGAGGCCGGCACCACGATCCTGCTCGTCGAGCACGACGTCGGCCTGGTCACCTCCCTGGCTCGGCACATCACCGTGCTCGACCTCGGGCGGGTGATCGCCGATGGCACGCCCGAGGACGTCACCTCTGACCCGGCGGTCATCGAGGCCTACCTCGGGACGGGAGCCCAGCATGCTGCGCATTGAGAACCTGGTCGTCCGCTACGGCGCGGCGACCGCCCTGGACGGTGTCTCGCTGCAGGTCGACGCCGGCGAGATGGTCGCCCTGGTGGGCCCGAACGGCGCGGGGAAGTCGACCCTGATCAACGCGGTGTGCGGGCTGCTGCGGCCGGCCGCCGGGTCGGTGACCTGTGCGGGCCGGGTCGCGCAGGTGCCCGAGGGCCGGCAGATGTTCCCCGACATGAGTGTCGAGGACAACCTCGTACTGGGTGGCTGGTCCATCCGCAACAAGCACGTCGACGAGGTGTTCGACCTCTTCCCCGACCTCGCCACGATGCGCAAGCGCAAGGCCGGTCGGCTCTCCGGCGGCCAGCAGCAGATGGTGGCGATCGGCCGAGCCCTGATGGCCAGGCCGGACGTACTCGCGATCGACGAGCTCTCGCTCGGCCTCGCGCCGCTGGTGGTGGCCGAGCTGGCCGAGCACCTGCGCTACCTCAACCGCGAGCGCGGCACGACGGTGCTCCTCGTCGAGCAGGAGGTCACCTTGGCCTTCGAGGTGTGCCCGCGCGCGTGCGTGCTCGAGGCCGGCCGAGTCGTCGCCGCCGGCCCGAGCCAGGAGCTGGGGGCGAGCGAGACGGTCCGCAAGGCCTACTTCGGCGACCTGTCGGTGGAGCCCACGATGAGCGCCGAGCCGGTGAAGGAGCTGTGGGGATGAACGAGCTCGTGACCTATTTGGTCGGGGGGATCGCCGTCGGCTCCTCCTTCGCGCTGATCGGCAGTGGCTTCGTCGTCGTCCATCGGGTGACCCGGGTGGTGAACTTCGCCCAGGGGTCGCTGGCGGTCTTCGGCGCGATGCTCTCGGCATCGCTGCTGTCCGGGCGGCTCCCGCACGTGTTCGGCGAGGCGCTGGCGGTCCTCGTGTGTGGTCTGCTGGGCCTCGTCGTGGGATTCGTGGCGATCGGCAAGCGGGGCACCCATCCCCTGAACTCGCTCATCGTGACACTGGGGCTCAGCCTGCTCTGCTCGGCGCTGATCATCTTCCTCTGGGGCCAGGACCCGGTGTCCCCTCCCGGCGTGAAGGGGTCGGTGACCCTGTTCGGCACGGAGATCGAGCGCCAGCGGCTGCTCATCGTGATGGTGACCATGCTGGCGTTCGGGGCGCTGTGGCTGTTCTTCTCCCGCTCCTACCTCGGCAAGGCGCTGACCGCGAGCGCGTCGAACCCGCGGGCCGCCCTGCTCGTCGGGATCGACATCCGCAGGATGGGGCTGGTCGCCTTCGGCGTCGCCGGTCTGCTCGGCGGTCTGGCCGGCGTGCTCGTGGCCCCCACCGTCGCCATGTCGTTCTACTCCGACCTGCCGCTGGCCGTCAGCGGCTTCGCGGCCGCGGTGTTCGGGGGACTGGTCAGCCCGGTCCGCACACTCGTGGGCGGGCTCGTACTGGGGGTTGCCGGCCAGCTCACTGCGGGGTACCTCAACGGCTCTTACCAGACCGAGATGGCGATGCTGCTCATGCTCGGAATCATGATCGCAAGGAGCGGCAGCTTCGTGCTGGAGGAGGCAAAATGACCAGGACCCTGAAGCCTCGGGTCGTCGTCGCCGTCGTGGTCGCCGCGGTCGGCATCGCGACGCCGCTCATGCTCGCCGACCTCACCTTCTTCGTCCGCACGCTCGTCGCGGCGATGGTCGTCACGGGCCTGTCCCTGCTCATGGGGTACGCCGGCCAGGCCTCGCTCGGCCAGGGCGCATTCGTCGCCGTGGGCTCGCTCACCGTCGCAGTAGGCACCACTCGCCTGGAGCTGCCGCCGCTGGTGGCGCTGCTGATGGCGCCGCTGGTGGCAGCCGCGTTCGCGGTGGTCGTCGGGTTGCCGCTGCTCCGCTTGCAGGGCCACTATCTGGCCTTCGGCACGCTGGCCCTGCTGTTCCTGGTGCAGGCCGCGATGAGCGCCTTCGACTTCCTCGGCGGGCCCCTGGGCATCAGCGGCATCCCGGCGTTCGGGATCGGCGGCTGGGTGGTCACCAGTCAGCTGCAGTACGCCTACCTCGCGCTGGTCTGCCTGGCCGTGGTGCTCCTGCTGACCCACCTGATCGTGGACAGCCGGTTCGGGCGCGGTATCCGGGCGGTGGCAGGGAGCGAGTCGGCAGCGGAGTCCGCGGGAGTCCCCGTGATGAGGAGCAAGGTCGCGGTGTTCGCGCTGTCGGCCGCGTTCGCCGGCCTGGCCGGTGCGATCGCCACCTTCTTCACCCCTTATGTCAGCCCGGACTCCTTCCCCGCACTCGAGTCGATCACCTACGTCATCATGGCTGTCGTGGGTGGACTTGGGACGTTGTGGGGCGGAGTGGCTGGTGCGGTGGTGGTCTCGGTGCTGCTGCAGTTGCTCAACAACGTGAGCAGCCAGCCCGGGCTGCCGCCGACGGCGGCGCCGATCATGCAGTACGCGACGTACGGCGTGCTGCTGATCCTGGCCCTGCTCTTCATGCCTCGCGGGATCGTCCCCGCCGTCGACGTCGGTGTCGGTCGGCTGTCACAGCGACGACGGGTCGGGGTGTCCGGATGACCTCGAAGCTGGCCAGCTCGACCGAGGAGCCGGTCCGTGATCGCGACGTCACGCTGCTCTACCTGATCAAGCAGGTGGAGCTAGCGGTCCGGCAGGAGCTCGACGACGTCGTGGCTGCCGCCGACCTGACCACGCTGCAGTACACCGCGCTCACCGTGCTGGAACGCCATCCCGGGATGACGTCGGCAGAGCTGGCCAGGAACTCGTTCGTCCGGGCCCAGACCATGGCCGAGATGGTGACCTACCTGCTCGACCGGGGACTCGTCACGCGTGAGCGGGACCCGGCCAACCGCAAGCAGTACCTTCTCGCGTTGAGCCGTGAGGGCCATCAGGTGCTCGACAACCTCCATGGCGACGTGGCCGACATCGAGGCGCGGATGCTCGAGGGGTTCGACGTCGGCCAGACGGAGATACTTCGCACGTATCTGTCGCGGTGCCGGCACTCACTGGCCGGGCAGCCGCACCGCTGAGAGTCCGCTCGGGCCGGGCCTGGGGTCGATGGGCGTGAGCGACCCCAGGGCCCGCTCGACGAGGAGACCGGCGTGCAGACAGGTGCTCTCCTGGAATCGGTCACCGATGAGCTGAACCCCCTGCGGCCGGTGTGACTCGTCGAGCCCGACCGGGACAGCCAAGGCTGGAAGCCCCAACAGGTTGACTGCGACGACCAGGCGGTGTGAGTGCCAGAGCGCGTCGGCGTTGTCGGGACCACCGAGGTCGAACCCGACGGCGTGGATGGGCTGGGTCGCGACGGGACCCAGAACCAGGTCGTAGCCCGCGTAGAACACGGACCAGGCCGCCGCGATGGCGTGCCTGCGGGCCAGCCCGTCGACGTAGCCGGCCAGGTCGAGGCGAGCAACGTGCGCCATGGACTGCTCGAGATAGGTCGCTGCGTCGGCAGAACCCAGCGGGCGAATGACGTGGTCGAGCGCTCCCTGGAGCTCCGCCGTCGTCAGCGTGCGCCACAGCTCGGCGGACTCGAGCACCTGCGGCGGATCGGCCTCCTCGACGATCGCCCCGGCGTCGGCGAGGGAGTCAGCCGCCCGGCGGACGGCCGCCGCGATGTCGGCGTCCACGCCGCCGGCGCCGGGATCCGTGGTGACCGCGACCCTGATCCGGTCCGGCACCGGCTGCCGGGCCGGTGCCGGAACCCACTTCGGATCGCGGGCGTCGGGTCCACACATGAGCTCGTAGGCGAGCTGCACGTCCTCGACCCGGCGGCCCATGGGCCCGTCGACGGCGAAGAGCTGCAGCGTCGCCGTGGGAGGGAAGGGGTTGGTGGAGGTGGCGGACGCCACGCGGCCGGCGGTCGGCCGAAGCCCCACGGTGCCGGCCGCCGCCGAGGGCAGCCTGATGGAGCCGCCGTAGTCGTTGCCGAGGCCGAGGGGCGACATCCCGGTCGCCAGCGCGACCGCCTCACCGCCGCTGGACCCGGCGGCTGACAGCGCAGGGTTCCAGGGGTTGCGGGTCGCTCCGAAGAGCCCGCTGTCGGTGTGCCAGCGCATGCCGAGGTCCGGCATGTTGGTGCGGGCGAGGGGGATCGCGCCGGCCGTCCGGAGCTGTGCGACCGCCGGCGCATCGGCCGTGGCGACCCGGTCCCGGAAGGCCACGACACCGTCGGTGGTCGGCTGCCCGGCCACGTCGACGTTCTCCTTGATCGTGAACGGGACGCCTGCCAGCGGGCCCAGCGGCTCTCCGTCGGCGACCGCCCGGTCGACCCGCTCGGCGTCAGCACGAGCCGAGTCCGCCAGGACCGCCGTGACCGCGTTGACAGCGGGATTGACCTCGCCGATCCGGGCCAGGTGGGCGTCGACCACCTCCCGTGCGGTCACCGCGCCCTGCGCGATGCGGCGCGCCAGCTCGGCCGCGGGGAGCGCGCACAGCCGGTCCGGCTCCAGGTTGGCAGGCGGGTCGTCCCGCTCGGTCAGCGTCATGTCGTTCGCCCTCTCGACCTGACGGACGTCAGATCCGTAGAATTTCTATGGATGAAGGTAGGGTGCTGGGGCGTGGGTGTCAACGAGGTCGACCGGCTCCACTTCGCCACACTGGAGGTCCCATGGCACGCCGTACCGGAACCCGCATGCCGAGGCGCACTCCGGAGGAGACCCGCGACCTCATGCTGCGCGCTGCGGTGGAGCTCATCCGCGAGCGTGCCCAGGCCTGCGGAGACGAGGTCCTGGCTGCCGCGCTGGCGCACCTCCGGCTGACCCAGGTCGCGCAGCGGGCCACGGCGATCGTGCGGGAGCAGACTCGCGACGACGAGGCGAGGGCCATCACGACCGGGGCGATCTACCAGCAATGGCCGTCCCAGGCCGACTTCCAGATCGACCTGCTCTTCCACATCGCCGACCTGCAGGCGACCTTGGTGCCCGGCCTGGCCGAGAGTGTGGCGCACTTCAGAGCGGCTGAGTCCGAGGATCTTCCGCTGGAGACGGTGCTCATGCGGCTCATGGAGGACGTCCATCGGCACTACCGTGAAGATCCGCTGTTCCGGGTCGAGCTGAGCTTCTTGCTCGGCACCGGCGACGCCCGCCTCCGTGCGGCGATCGCACACCGGCAGACCACCTTCTACGAGACGGCAGACCGGGCGTGGCAGGCCTTGCTGGACACCTACGGACTCCGGATGAGACAGCCCTTCGCGATCCGTGACCTCACTCGGGCGATGGCTGCCCAGGTGGTCGGCTCGGTCGTCGTGTGGTTCGCCGATCCGGAGATCCTCCATGACCCCCTCGGTGAGGAGGACGCGTCGCTGATGTCCCGGGTCATGGTTGCCATCTTCGACCGGCTGACCGAACCCGCGTGATCAGCCTGCCTTCGAGTCCTCTGCAAGGGAGCGGTCGGCCACGAAGCTCATCAGGGCCAGCAGCCGCGCGGTGAGCTCCTCGCCGTCCGGGGTCAGTGAGTACTCCACGTGCGGGGGCACCACCGGGCGGGCCTCGCGGTGCACGTAGCCGTCCTCCTCGAGCATCCGGAGGGTCTGCGCCAGCATCTTCTCGGTGATGCCGCCGGCCCGGCGGCGCAGCTCGTTCCAGCGCAGTGGCTCGCCGTCCGAGAGCGCCGCCAGCAGGAGCGGCGCCCACTTGCTGGTCACCCGGGTGAGCGCCTCCCGGGTCGGGCATTTCTCGGTGAAGACGCCCTCGCCGAAGGCCTCGGCGAGCCGGGCTGATCCCTGACTTACTTCCATGCCAGTACCTTACTTCAAAGTGGGTACATGCGATTGGGAAGGGTTCCACGAGGGGGCGGGTTGACGGCGGTGTCAGAGCTCGCACGAGCCCCACGGTCGAGAGACCACTGCACCAGGAGACATCCCCATGACCTTCCTCGTGACCGGCGCCGCCGGCAACCTCGGAGCCCTCGCGGTCGAGGCACTGCTCGAGCGCGGTGTAGCCCCCGGCGACCTCGTCGCCACCGCCCGCGACACCGACCGGCTGAGCGCCTTCGCTGAGCGTGGCGTGGTCACCCGCCGCCTCGACTACGACGACCTGGAGTCGGTCGAGGCCGCTCTCGAAGGAGTGGACCGACTGTTGCTGGTGTCCTCCAGCGCCGTCGGGCAACGGGTCGCCCAGCACCGGACGGTGCTCGAGGCGGCGGCCCGCAAGGGCGTCGAGCTGGTCGCCTACACCAGCATCCTGCGGGCCGACTCCAGCACCCTGGCGCTCGCCGCCGAGCACCTGGCCACCGAGACGCTGCTGGCCGAGCTCGGGCTTCCGCACGTGCTGCTGCGCAACGGCTGGTACCTCGAGAACTACACCGCCCAGGTCCCGGTCCACCTCGAGCACGGCGTCATCGGCGCCGCCGGCGCCGGCCGGATCAGCGCCGCCGCCCGTGCTGACTACGCCGACGCGGCCGCCGTGGCCCTCCTCGCCGACGACAGCGTCGGCCAGGTCCACGAGCTGGCGGGGGACGAGTCGTTCACGATGGCCGAGTACGCCGCCACCCTGGCCGAGGCGTCCGGCCAGGACGTCGCCTACGTCGACCTGCCCCAGGCCGACTACGCCGCCGCCCTCGTGTCCGCAGGGGTCCCCGCGCCGTACGCCGAGCTGCTTGCCGACGGCGACCGTGGCGTCGCTGCCGGCGAGCTGCACGATGCCTCCGGCAGGCTCAGCACCCTCATCGGCCGGCCCACCACGCCGTTGGCCGACGGGGTCAAGGCCGCACTGGTCTGACCCGGGGGTGGGAGTTGCGGCGAGGCCCGGAGCCGTGGCCGCCTCAGCCCCTACCCTGTAGACGCCAACGGGGGGACGTCTCAAGCGGGGTAGGTGCCACATGCCCGAGGATCACGAGTCCCCGGCCGGGACCACCACGGATCTCGCGGGCCTCGTGGACGCGGCCCCGGACGCGGTGGTGGTCGTGGACCGGGCGGGCGTCATCGTGCTGGTCAACCGCCAGACCGAGTCGTTGTTCGGCTACCAGCGCGCCGAGCTGGTGGGCGAGTCCATCGAGGTCCTGGTCCCCGTGGGTCTTCGCGACTTCCACGCCCGCCACCGGCAGCGCTACGTGGACCAGCCTCGGGTCCGCCCGATGGGGACCGGCCTGGACCTTCGGGCCCGGCGCAGGGACGGGACGGAGTTCCGGGTCGAGATCGCGTTGGGGCCCTTCCTGAGCCACGGTGAGCCGATGATCTCGGCCTCCATCCGCGACGCGACGCACAAACGGGGCGAGGAGCGGCTCTTCCGGGCGCTCGTCGAGGCGGCGCCGGATGCGATGGTGATCGTGGACGAGAGCGGTCGCATCCTGCTCGTCAACGGACAGCTGGAGGAGCTCTTCGGCTACCAGCGCAGCGAGCTCGAGGGCCGGCCCGTGGAGATCCTCATGCCCGACCGGTTCGTCGGGATGCACGTGGGATACCGCTCCGGCTACATGGCCAACCCCACGAGGCGGCCGATGGGCATCGCCCGGGACCTGGTGGCGCGGCGCAAGGACGGCTCCGAGCTCCCGGTCGAGATCTCCCTCGCGGCCCTGCACCGGGACGAGGGGATGCTCGTGTCGGCCGCGGTGAGGGACCTCACCGAGCGTCGTCGTCTCGAGGCGAGCGAGGAGCTGCTGCGGACCAAGACCGAGTTCTTCGCCACCGTCTCCCACGAGCTCAGGACGCCGCTGGCGTCCATCCTCGGCTACGGCGAGCTGATGGCCGACAACGAGGGGCTGCCCGATGACTGCCGGGACTTCCTCGAGGTGATGATGCGGGGGGCGCAGCGCGAGCTGCGCCTGGTCGACGACCTGCTGACACTGGTGCACATCGACCGCGCCGGCCTCAGCATCCAGGCGAAGGCGGTCGACCTCGTCCAGGTCGCCCACGGGTGTGTCGGAGGACTGCAGCCGACCGCCCACGGACAAGGCCTTTCGCTGACCCTCGACTCCTCCGTCCGGGAGCTCCTGGTGCACGGCGACGAGCAGCGCATCGCCCAGTGCCTGGACAACCTGCTGTCCAACGCCATCAAGTTCACGCCACAGGGTGGCGCCGTCGTGATCCGCCTCGGGCACGAGGACGCGCTGGCTGTGGTCGAGGTGGAGGACACCGGCACCGGCGTCGGCACCGCCGAGCGGGACCGGATCTTCGAGCGTCTCTACCGGAGTCCGACCGCGGTCAAGCAGCAGATCCCCGGCGCCGGGCTGGGGCTGGCGATCGCCCGGGCGATCGTCGAGGCGCACGACGGGTCGCTCGACCTGGTCAGGAGCGATGAGTCGGGGACCGTGCTCAGGATGGTGCTGCCGCGCCTGCGGTGACGAAGGACGCGGCTGGCTGAGACGAGACCTCGTCAGCTCTCGATTGCCCGAGTGGACTGGCGGATGATCAGGCGCGTGGGTATGGGGGTGTCCTCGGTCAGCGGCGCGGAGTCCTCGACGGCGATCAGCACCTTCTGCATGATCAGTTCGCCGAGCATGTCGAAGTCCTGCCGCACCGTCGTCAGCGGCGGGAACAGATAGCCGGCCTCGGGTACGTCGTCGAACCCGATGACGCTGACGTCCTCGGGGACGCGGAGGCCGCGCTCGCGAAGCGCGGAGAGGAGGCCGATCGACATCTGGTCGTTGCCGACGAACACGGCGACATCGGGTTGCACGTCCAGCTCGGCGCCCAGCCGATGGCCGCTGGCGGCGGACCAGTCCCCGTGGACCGGCGGGACGATCTCGAGGCGACGCGTTGCCAGCTCGTCGCGCCAGCCGCGGATCCGCTCGAGTGAGTCGGGCGCGGTCCTGGGACCGGCGAGATGCAGGATGCGGCGGTGGCCGAGCTCGGCGAGGTGACGCACGGCCGAGCGGGCGCCACGGTATTGGTCGATGGAGACGATCAGCGGGCTTCGTCGGGCGGTCGATGCGGCCACGACGACCGGGATGCTGAGGTCGAGGCCGCGCACCAGCTCCAGGACCCCGACGTCGACGACCACCAGCACGATGGCGTCGACCCGTTGCCGCAACAGGCCGTCGACGGCCGCGCGAGTCGCCTTCGGGTCGTCGGGTGGGGTGCTCACCGTCTCGACGTTGTAGCGGCCCGCCCGGGCAGCGAAGTTGAAGGCCACCGCGATCGAGGTGGGCCCGTAGTCGGAGATGCCGGGCGTGACGAGCCCGATGGTGCGCGTCCGCTGGGTGACGAGGGCGCGGGCCTGGGGGGAGGGGGTGTAGTTGAGCTGGGCGATGGCCTTCTCCACCCGGGCGCGGGTCGCGGGCCGGACGTTCGTCATGTCGTTGATGACCCGCGACACCGTCTGGTGAGAGACCCCGGCGAGGCGGGCCACATCGAAGATGTTCGCGGCCCGGCCGCGCTCGGCTGCCCCGCTCACGCAGAGCCCGCTGGTGCGGTGTCGTCCGGGCTGGCCACCAGGGCAGTGAGGGAGTCGACGGTCAGCTCCTCCGACGACACGGTGTCGACTATCCGGCCGTCGTGCACGATCGCGACCCGGTTGGCGACCCGCAGGATCTCCTCGAGCTCGGCGGAGATGAACATGACCGAGAGACCGTTGTCGGCCAGCTCTCCGATGAGGTTCTGCACCTCGACCTTCGCGCCCACGTCGATGCCCCGGGTGGGCTCGTCGAGCACGAGCGCACGGGGGGAGATGGCCAGGAGCCGGGCCAGCAGCACCTTCTGCTGGTTGCCGCCGGACAGGGTGCCCGCCAGCCGGTCCGCGTCCGGTGGCCGGATGTCGAGCGCATCGATCCAGCTGAGTGCGAGCTCGCGCTGTCGCGCCGGCCGGATCCGGCGCAGGATGCCCCGCTCGGCCTGCAGGGCCAGGGTGATGTTCTCCTGCACGCTCAGCTCACTGAAGATCCCCTCTGACCGCCGGTCCTCGGAGGAGTAGACGACGCCGAGCGAGAGCGCCGACCGGGGGCCCGCGATGCTCTCGTCGCTGCCTTGGATGCGGATGATCCCGGCGTCCAGCTTGTCGATGCCCGAGAGCGCCCGGGCCAGCTCGGTCCGCCCGGACCCCAGCAGGCCGGCAACCCCCAGCACTTCGCCCTCCACGAGGTCGACGTCCGCCTCGCTGATGCCGGACCCGACGCTCACCGAGCGAGCGCTGAGGTAGGGCTCCTTGCGATCGTCGGCGACATGCAACAACGAGCGAGTCCGCAGGGAGTCGGCGCTGCGCCCCAGCATCGCGTGCACCAGGTCGATGCGCAGGAACTCCCGGGTGAGGTACTCGCCCACGAGCTTGCCGTCGCGCAGCACCGTCACGCGGTCACAGAGCTCGTAGACCTGGTCGAGGAAGTGGGAGACGAACAGGATCGCGACGCCGCGCCGCTTGAGGTCGCCGATGACGCGGAACAGCTCCGCGCACTCGTCGAGGTCCAGGCTCGACGTGGGCTCGTCGAGCACCAGCACGCGCACGTCGGTGGAGATCGCCCGTGCGATGGCCACGAGCTGCTGCACGGCCAGCGAGTGTCGGCCCAGGGTCGAGGCGGGGTCGATCGTCAGTCCGAGATCGGCGAGGACGGCGTGCGCGTCCTCGCGCATCTGCGCCCAGTCGATCATCCCGAACCGGCGCGGCTCGCAGCCGAGCGCAATGTTCTCGGCGACCGAGATGTTCGGGATCAGGTCGATCTCCTGGTAGACGGTGCGGATCCCCAGCTCCTGGGCATCGTGCGGTGACCCGAGGTGCACCCGGGCCCCATCCAGCCGCAGCTCCCCCGCCGTCAGGGGGAGCGCCCCCGTGATCGCCTTGATCAGGGTGGACTTGCCGGCGCCGTTCTCGCCGATGAGGGAGTGCACCTCGCCCGGAAAGAGCCGGAAGTCGACTGCGTCGAGGGCGGCATCCGCGCCGAAGTAGACGGTGCCGCCCGTGAGCTCCAGCAGGGGGCGGGTCACCATCCGGCCATTATCGCGGTTGGGCGGGTCGCTATCTTCGACGCTCCGCGCGGAACACGATGATGCGCTGGACGCCGATGAACACCAGCAGCATCAGGCCGACGATGATCCGGGTCCAGGACTGCTCGGCTCCCTGGAACGAGATGACCGTCTTGATGGTGCCGTAGACGAACACGCCGATCACCGATCCCAGCACGTATCCGGTGCCGCCGGTCAGCAGCGTGCCACCGATGACGACCGCCGCGATCACGTCCAGCTCGGTGCCGATGCCGTTGCGGGGGTAGCCGGCGCCGGAGTAGGCCGTCAGCACGAGCCCGGAGAGGCCGGCGCACACACCGCTGATGACGTAGACCAGCACCTTGGTGCGGGCGACGTTGAGCCCCATCAGCCGGGCCGACTGCTCGTTGCCGCCGACGGCATAGATGGTGCGGCCGAAGCGGGTGTACTGCATGACGAAGGCGCCGATCGCCGCCACGGCGAGCGCCATGATGCCGGTCGGCGTGATGTACCACTCGCCCAGTCGGAACCGGGTCGTCTGCAGCCAGAGCACCGCCTCGCTCTCGACCCGGACCGACGACAGGCTCACGACGTAGGCCAGGCCGCGGGCGAGGAAGAGGCCCGCCAAGGATGCGATGAACGGCTGGACGTCGAAGTACTGCACCAGCACGCCGATGAGCAGGCCGATCGCCGCGCCGCCGAGGATGATCACCGGGATGACGACCTGGGCCGAGTGCCCGGCCTCCAGCAGGTAGGCGCACAGGATGCCGGTGAATGCCATGACCGAGCCGACGGATAGGTCGATGCCGCCGGTGACGATGACGAAGGTCATCCCCACCGCCAGGATCAGCAGGTAGGCGTTGTCGAGCAGCAGGGCCGACATGTTGAGCGGCGTCACGAAGTTGCCGAAGTGGATCTCCGCGCCGACCAGGAGGATCACGAAGATGACGAATGCGGCGAACGTCGGCATGAGGGACGCGTGGCGGTCGAGGAAGGTCCGGGCGTAGCGGCCGACGACGACGCTCCGCGAGGGGGTGGGCGACGGAGTGGGGGACGGGGTGGCGACGTCGGTGCTCATGCGGTGACCTCCGCGTCCGTGGGGGCTGGGGCCTGCGGGGACTGCGGTGGCGGCGGCACCTGCGGTGGCCGGGAGCGCCCGGTGAGCCTTCTGGCCATCTTGTGCAGGCGGGGCGACTGGATCAGCACCACGAGGATCACGACGGCCGCGAAGAACACCGGGCTCTGCGCCGAGGGCACGCCGAGGAAGAGGATCGTCGACTCGAGGGTCTGGATGATGAAGACGCCGATGACGGTGCCCGCGATCGTGAACTTGCCGCCCATCAGCGAGGTGCCGCCGAGGACGACCGCGAGGATCGCGTAGAGCTCGATGAGGTCACCGGCGGCGTTCGCATCGGCCGCCATGATGTTGGAGCTGTAGATGATCCCGGCGATCCCGGCGAACATGCCGCTGACGACGTAGGCGCCGAGGATGATGCCCCGTGAGCGCACGCCGGCCAGCCGACTCGCCTCGGGGTTGATACCGACCGCCTCGGTGAGCACCCCGAGCGCGGTGCGTCTCTCGAACACCGCGATGACGGCGATGGCGGCGGCGGCGATGATGAACGCGAACGGCAGGAACAACACGTAGCCGCTCGCGACGAACTTGAGCGGGGGGCTGTTGACCGTCGTGATGAAGCCGTCGGTGATCAGCAGGGCCACCCCGCGCCCCGCGAGCATGAGCACGAGCGTCGCGATGATCGGTTGGATGTTGAGGACCGCCACCAGGAAGCCGTTCCAGACCCCGAGCAGGAGGGCGACGCCGACCCCGACGGCGATGGCGACGAGCACGGTGCCGGTGCTGCCGGGGTCGGAGGAGCCGTCGATGATCGTCAGGGTGACCGCTCCGGAGACCGCCATCACGGCGCCGACGGAGAGGTCGATGCCGCGGGTCGCGATCACCAGCGTCATGCCCAGGGCGACCAGCATCAGCGGCGCGCTGTTGCGCATGATGTCGATGAGGGCGCCGTAGAGCTCGCCGTCGCGGACGGTGATCTTGACGAACTGGGGGCGTGCGATCGTGTTGACGACGATCAGGGCCACCAGGGAGAAGACCGGCCAGAACAGCCGGTGCCGGAACATCTTCCTCACGCGACGCTCCCTTCGCCCTCGTTGGCCATGTAGTCGATGAGGCCGTTGACGTCGACGGCGCCGGAGTCGAGTACTCCGAGCTGGCGACGGTCGCGCATCACCACGACACGCTGGGCCAATCGAAGCACCTCCTCGAGCTCGGAGGAGATGAAGATGACCGAGAGGCCCTGGCTGGACAGCTCAGCGACCTTGCGCTGGATGTCCGCCTTGGCACCGACGTCGATGCCGCGGGTCGGTTCGTCGAGGATGATCAGCTCGGGCGCGGTCGCGAGCCAGCGGGCCAGCAGCACCTTCTGCTGGTTGCCACCGGAGAGCGTGCCGACCAGCGCGTTCGGATCGGCAGGGCGCACGCCCAGAGCGCGGATGTACTCCGTCACCACGGCGTCGTGCTCGGCCCGCCGCAGCCGGCGGTGCCACCCGCGGCGAGCCTGGATGCCGAGCACGATGTTCTCGCCGACCGTGAGGTCCGCGACGATCCCCTCGGCGTGCCGGTTCTCGGAGGAGAAGGCGATCCGGTGCCCGAGCGCGTGCCGCGGCGAGGTGATCCGCACCGGGTCGCCGTTGAGCTCGAGCTGACCGGCGTCGGGCCGGTCCGCGCCGTAGAGCAGCCGGACCAGCTCGGTCCGTCCCGAGCCGAGGAGCCCGGCGATGCCGACCACCTCGCCGTCGTAGACGTCGACGTCGGCCGGCTCCAGGACCCCGCGCCGGGCGACGCCCGTCGCGCGCAGCACCGGCGTCGCCGAGCGGTCGATGCGGCGCTCGGCGATCTCCGAGATGGCCTCGAGCTCGACGATCGCGTGGCCGACCATCTTCGTGACCAGGTCGCCGCGGGAGAGCTCCTGGGCGGAGTACTCGCCGACGAGCTGACCGTTGCGGAGCACCGTGATCCGGTCCGAGATCTCGTAGACCTGCTCGAGGAAGTGGCTGACGAACAGGATGGCCACCCCCTGGTCGCGGAGGTCCCGGATCACCGTGAACAGCCGCTCGACCTCGTCCCGGTCGAGGCTCGAGGTCGGCTCGTCGAGAACCAGCACCCGGGCGTCGAGCACCATCGACCGGCTGATAGCGACCAGCTGCTGCACCGCGATCGAGTGGCTGGACAACAGGGAGTGGGTGTCCAGGTGGAGCCCCAGGCTCTCCAGGTGCCGGGCCGCCTCGCTGTGGGTGGCCTTCCAGTCGATGCCGAGGCGGTTGCGCGGCTCGTGGCCGAGCATGACGTTCTCGCCGACCGAGAGGTTGGTACACAGGTTGACCTCTTGGTAGACGGTCGAGATGCCGGCGTCCTGGGCGTCCGCGGTGGAGCCGAAGGAGCGCTCCTCGCCGGCGACCGTGATGGTGCCCGTGTCGACGGTGTAGACCCCGGTCAGCGCCTTGATCAGCGTCGACTTGCCGGCGCCGTTCTCGCCCATGAGGGCGTGCACCTCTCCTCCCCGGAGAGTGAAGTCCACGGCGTCGAGCGCGAGCACACCCGGGAAGCGGATGGTGATGTCGCGCATCGCGACCAGTGGTGCCGCGACGGGCGTCGCAGGTGCGAGGTCGGCGTCGAGATCGGCGGTCATGGGTCACTCACCCTTGGCTGAGAGAAGCGCTGCCCCGCCGGGAGAGGCGGGACCCGGCGGGGCAGCGCTGGTGGATGTGACAGGAGATGGCGGCTCAGTAGGGACGCGAGTCGATGACCTCGGCGGCCTGCTCCTGGGTGAAGCTCTGGTCCTCCACGTAGTAGGCCTTGTCGACATCCTCGCCGTCGAGCACCTTCTTCACGAGGTCCGCTGCCTGCTCGCCCAGCAGCGGGTTGCACTCGACGATGAAGTTGATCTTGCCGTCGACGAGTGCCTGCATGCCGTCCATGACCGCGTCGATGGACACGATCTTGATGTCCTCGCCAGGCTTGCCACCAGCGGCCTCGATCGCCTCGATGGCGCCCAGCGCCATGTCGTCGTTGTGGGCGTACACCAGGTCGATGCCGTCGACGCCGTACTTCTGGAGGAAGCCCTCCATCACGGTCTTGCCACCGTCACGGGTGAACTCGCCGGTCTGCGAGTCGATCGTCTCGATGGGCGCGTCACCGATGCCCTCGGTGAAGCCCTCGGCTCGGTCATTCGCCGGGGCGGAGCCGGTGGTGCCCTCGAGAACGACCATCTTGGTCGGCTCGGTGAAGTTCTCAGCGGCCCACTCGCCGGCGGTGACGCCTTCCTGCTTGAAGTCCAGCCCGACCCAGCTGGCGTAGAGGTCCTCGGAGGAGGTGACGGTCCGGTCCTCGAGGATCACCGGGATGTCGGCGTCCTTGGCCTCCTGGAGGACGTCGTCCCAGCCGTCCTCGACGATGGGGGCGATCACGATCGCGTCGACCCCCTGGCTGATGAAGCTGCGGACGGCGCTGATCTGTGCGGCGGGGTCGTTGTCGGCGGCGTTGAACACCAGGTCGAAGCCGTTCTCCTTGGAGAACGCCTCCTTCATCGACTCGGTGTTGGCGCTGCGCCAGCCGGACTCCGAGCCGGTCTGGGCGAACCCGACCTTGATCGTGTCGCCGCCCGAGCCCGAGCCACCCCCCGAGTCTGAGTCGTCGCCGCAACCTGCTGCGAAGAGTGCCAGGGCACCCAGCATGGCCACACCGGTACGGAACTTCGTCTTCACTCCAGAACCTCCTCGTTGGTCCGGTGGTGCGCCAGCCGACTGAGTGTGCCGGACGCTTCCGGGACTGCGTTTTCGCGGATGTTAACCCTCACATTCCGAGATTGCCGAGGAGGCTAGCCGTAACATCCCGACAACACAACCATCACTTTTCCCGCCGTGCGGAGCCGTTTGGACCCGAAATTCGGGGGATAGCGGTCGGCGGATGTTATCGGTAACATCCGCGACCTGCCGCTTGATTCGCGAGCGGCCCGATCAGGGACGGCTGCAGTGACCGAGGACGCTCCCCGCCCGCCAGTCGAACGCTCCCCCGTCATGGCTGACGTCGCCATGCTCGCGGGCGTCTCCCACCAGACCGTCTCGCGGGTGATCAACGGGCACAGCAGCCTGCGCCCGGAGACCCGTGAGCGCGTGCTGGCGGCCATTCGACAGCTCGGCTACCGACCCAACACCGCGGCCCGCGCCCTGGTGACCCGTCGCTCGGCGACCATCGGGGTCATCGGCGCCAAAGGCGGGTTCTGGGGACCCAGCACCGTGCACCGGACCGTCCAGACCGCTGGGCGTGAGGCGGGCTACTTCGTGAGCTCAGCGAGCCTGCCCGGCCTGACCCGTGACGAGCTGCTGGACGCGATCAACCACCTGCGCAACCAGAGCGTCGAAGGGATCGTGCTGATCGCGGCCACCGACGAGGCCCTCGAGGTGGCGCGAGCCCAGGAGAGCCTCGGGCTCCCGGTCGTCGTGGTCGAGGGTGACGAAACCAAGACGCACTGGACCGTCGGCGTGGACCAGGTGGCCGGGGCCGAGCTCGGCACCCGGCACCTGCTCGAGCAGGGGCACACCGAGATCGTCCACGTCGCCGGCCCACAGTCCTGGACCGAGGGGCGGGCGCGCCTCGCCGGCTACCAGCAGGCGATGCACGCCAGCGGCCTGCGGCCCGCGCCGCACGTCGAGGGTGACTGGACCGCCAGGTTCGGTTTCGAGATCGGGCAGCAGCTCGCCCGGCGCCGGGACGTCTCGGCGGTCTTCTGCGCCAACGACCACATGGCCATCGGCCTGCTGCGGGCGCTGTCCGAGGCCGGCATCCGCGTGCCGGACGAGGTCAGCGTCGTCGGGTTCGACGACATCCCCGAGTCGCCCTATCTCATCCCGCCGTTGACCACCGTCCGCCAGGACTTCACCGCGGTCGGGCAGCGGGCGATCGAGATACTTCAGGCGGCCATCGCCGGGACGCCCGCCCCGGACCGCCTCATCAGTCCCGAGCTGGTCGTGCGGGCCAGCTCCGCCGCACCACCACCCGAGAGTGAGAGAGATGTCTGAAGCAATGCGTCAGCGAGCCCTGGGTCGCACGGGACGCCAGATCTCGGTGGTCGGGCTCGGCACGTGGCAGCTCGGCGCCGACTGGGGGTCGGTCACCGAGCGCGACGCGTACGCCGTGCTGGAGGCCTCCGCCGAAGCCGGCGTCACGTTCTTCGACACCGCGGACGTCTACGGGGACGGGCGGAGCGAGCAGATCATCGGCCGGTTCCTCGCTGCTCGCCCCGACCTCGACATCACGGTCGCCACCAAGATGGGTCGCCGCCTGGAACTGGTCCCCGAGAGCTACACGCCCGCCAACTTCCGGTCCTGGGTCGACCGGTCCCGCCGGAACCTCGGGGTGGACCGTCTCGACCTGGTCCAGCTGCACTGCCCCCCGTCGGCGGTGATCGATGCCGACGCGACGTACGACGCGCTGGACGACCTCGTCGACCGGGGCTCCATCGCAGCCTACGGGGTGAGTGTCGAGACCGTGGACGAGGCCATGTCAGCGATCGCGAGGCCGCACCTCGCCTCGGTGCAGATCATCCTCAACGCGTTCCGCCTCAAGCCCCTCGACCACGTGCTGCCGGCGGCCGTGGAGGCGGAGGTGGGGATCATCGCCCGCGTGCCCCTTGCCTCGGGCCTGCTCTCCGGCCGCTACGACCTCAGCACCACCTTCGCGCCAGACGACCACCGCACCTACAACCGCCACGGTGAGGCCTTCGACGTGGGGGAGACCTTCTCCGGCGTCGACTTCGAGACCGGCGTCGCGGCCGCTCAGGAGTTCAAGCAGCTCGTCGAGCGCTTCGCGGCACCGCTGACCCCCGCGCAGGCGGCGATCGCCTGGGTGTGGCAGCAACCCGGCGTGACCACCGTGATCCCGGGGGCGCGCAACGTGGAGCAGGCGCGCGCCAACGCGGCAGCAGGCCTGGCCGAGGACCTGCCCGACGAGTTCCTGGACGGCGTCGGTCAGATCTATGCGAAACATCTGGCCGACGCCCTGCAGTCACGGTGGTAGCCCCCGACTGACCCGAACAGTCTGGGTTCCGGCGCCTTCTTGGCGGTTCTCCGGTGCGGACCCGCGGCTCTGCGCATACTCGAAGCGCATGGGTGCGCTGCGTGGGGCAGCGCGAGCAGGAGGCGGGGACTTCCGTGGTCGACCAGCTGCGTGACGCGGTGCAGCGCGTCGATGCCTTGCTGCGCGAGGACGCCAGGGCGGCGCTGGAGCTGGCGCGCGAGCACCTGGACCGGACGGAGACCGGCGCGGACGGTGTGGACTACCAGAGCCTGCTGCTGCTGAAGGGCGCGGCCCAGGCGCGGATCGGGGAGACCGAGGACGGCGCGCGCCTGATGCGAGAGGTGAAGGCGTGGGCCGAGGACCACGGCGAGACGTTCCTGGTGGCGCGCAGCCACCGCAGGCTCTCGGCCCTGTTCCGCCGCGTCGGGGATCCCGCCCTGATGCTCGAGCACGCGGTGGCCGCCGTCGAGCTTCTGGGTCCGGACGCCGAGGAGGACATCCGGGCCGACCACCTGCTGTGCCTGGCGGACGCGCTGGGAGCCGGTGGCGACTACGCCGCCTCGATCGCCAGGTATGAGGAGTGCGCCGACCTCCTCGCGCGGTGCGAGGACCCGATCATGCGCAGCGCCTGGCTCAACAACTTCGCCTTCACCCAGTTCGAAGCCGGCCTCATCGACCAGGCGCTGGTGACCGCGGAGACCCTGCGGGCCGACGCCGCCGCGGAGGGCCGCGACCTCATGGCCCACGACTGCGACACCATCGCGAGGATCTACATGGCGGTGGGTCGACTGGACGAGGCGATCGAGGTCCTGGTCCCCGTCTGCTCGGCGGAGGCGGCGGGCGAGGACTGCGACGGCCGGGTGCTGGCGCTGCTGGCGCTGACCGAGGTCTACCGGCTCGGGGGCCGGCTCGACGCCGCCCAGGCCGCGCTCGACCAGTGCTTCGAGCTGATCGACCAGTACGCGCTGACCGGCCGCCGCGCCGAGGCCCAGCACGAGCTCGCCGGGCTGGCCGCGGCCAGGGGTGACTACCAGGCGGCCTACGAGGCGTTCCGGGAGTTCCACGAGGCCGAGGCCCGGCTGCGGGCCCTGCAACGTGAAGCCCAGGCCCGGACCATGCACGCCATCTTCGAGGCCACCGAGGCGCGGCGCGCCAGCGAGCACTTCCGGGAGCTGTCGGTCCGCGACCCACTCACCGGGTTGCGCAACCGCCGCGGCCTGGACGGCTGGATCGAGGAGCTGTTGGGCACGGCCTGCGATGACGGATCGGGCGTCACGGTCGGCCTGATCGACCTCGACCACTTCAAGCGCATCAACGACACGATCTCCCACGCCGTCGGCGACGAGGTGCTCCGAGTGGTCGCCGGCCTGCTCGACTACGCGGCGCTCGGCGTGGACGGCGGCGTCGCCGCCCGCGTTGGCGGCGAGGAGTTCCTGCTGGTCCTGCCGGTCGGCCGCGCCGAGGGCATCAAACGGCTGGACTCGCTGCGCCGGGAGATCGCCATCCACCCATGGTCCGAGGTGGCGACCGGGGTGGCCGTGACCGCCAGCATCGGCGTCGCGACCTCACCCGAGGACGGCATCGACAGAGCGGCCCTGCTCTCCCTCGCCGACGCCCGCCTCCACTCGGCCAAGCGCGGCGGCCGGAACCGGGTGATCTCCTGAAATTTCTGCTCGGTACGCCATGAGGGACTTGAACCCCCAACCCGCTGATTAAGAGTCAGCTGCTCTACCAATTGAGCTAATGGCGCGCGTTGAAGCGACCACCAACGCTACCAGCGCGGCGGGGCGCACAGAAATCGGGACGGCGTAACCGCGGGGGGTCCCGGGTCGTTGCCCGCACAGACCCTCAGACGCCCACCGAAGGCCCTCATGTCCCGCCCTGCACGCGCTCCCTCACTCGTCCTCGCCACGGTGCTCGCCGTGCTCGCCGGCCTCGCCGGCCCGGTCAGCACGGAGGCCGCCCCAGCAGCCTCGGCGGCCGCCGAGGAGGCCGGGATCCCCTTGCCGCACGACGACCCGTTCTACACCTACACCGGCACCAAGCCGCTGGGACAGATCGCCCGGGGCACCGTGCTCAAGAGCCGGTCGGTGACGATCGGCGTCCCGCAGTCGGGCCAGGGATTCCTCCCCGCGACACAGCTGCTCTACCGCACCCAGGACCAGCAGAAGAAGCCCAGCGTGACGGTGACGACGGTGGTCAATCCGACGGGTCCGGCCAATGCCGGCCTGGTCGCCTACCTCAGCTTCTACGACGCCCTCGGCGACAAGTGCAGCCCGAGCTACACGCTGCGCGGCGGGGACCCCGGTCAGGAGAACGCCGAGCTGGCGCAGACGGAGCTGGGGCTGGTGACGACCCTCGCCGCGCAGGGGTACGCCGTCACGGTGCCCGACTTCGAGGGCACCGACCTGCACTGGGTGGCCGGCCAGGAGTCGGGCTGGAGCACCCTGGACAGCATCCGCGCCACCGAGAGCTACCTCGGCATGCCCAAGAGCCAGAAGGTGGCGCTCTTCGGCTACTCAGGGGGCTCGATCGCCGGCGAGTGGGCCAGCGAGCTAGCGCCGACGTACGCACCCGAGCTCAACGTCGTCGGCACGGCCATCGGCGGCATCCCGGTGCACCTCGCCCACAACCTCAGCTATGTCAACGGCAGCCAGACCTGGTCGGGCGTCATCCCCGCGGTGCTGGTGTCGCTGGGCCGCGCCTTCGGGCTCCGGATGGACAAGTACGAGTCGCCCTACGGCAAGCGGGTCACCGACGAGGTCGAGGACGAGTGCATCGGCGGGTTCAACGGCAACTACCCGGGCCTGCGGGTGCAGCGGCTGGTGAAGAAGAAGTACAAGCGCTTCCTGCGGGTGCCGGCCTTCGCGCGCGTGGTCAACCGGCTGATCATGGGCAGCGCCAAGGGGCACCCGACGATGCCGATCTACATGGGGGTCGGCAACCACGACGGCATCGGTGACGACGTGATGGTCGCGAAGGACGTCGAGGCCCTCGCCCACCAGTACTGCGGTCAGGGGGTGACCGTCGAGTTCGAGGTCTACGACGGCGCCGACCACACCCAGGGCGGTCTGCAGTTCTTCCCGACCGCGATGGAGTTCCTCGGCGAGCGTTTCGCCGGCGCCCCGTTCGCCGGCAACTGCGCCGACATCGGTCCGGGCAACTCCCTGGCGCCGCTCAAGGTCAGGAAGAAGCGGCCCTAGTCCCAGCCCTGCCCGAGTCTCGTCTAGCGCGAGGCGAGCACGGCCTGTGCGGCGTTGTGGCCGCCGATCCCGGAGACGGCTCCGCCGCGTCGGGCGCCGGCCCCGCACAGCAGCACCGGTGCGTGGTCGGTCTGGACCCCCCACTGCTGGGCTGGCGTGTCCAGCCGCGCCCGGTTGGAGGCCCAGGGCCAGTCCAGGTCGCCGTGGTGGGGGTGGCCACCGGGCATCGCCAGCTCGTGCTCGATGTCCTGGGGGATGCTGGCATCGAGGCAGGGGCGTCCGGCCGCGTCCACGGCCAGACAGCTCTCCAGCGGGTCGACGAGGTGCGCGTCCAGCGCGGAAATCGCCCGCGACACGACGGTGCCCTTGGTCATGGGGGAGTTGGCGCTGAACAGCGACGCCGGGGTGTTGAGCGTGGTCAGCGTCAGGGTGTGCTGCGCCGACGCCGCGCTCCCCAGGACCGAACGGTCGGTGAGGGTGTGGCACACGACCGAGCAAGGGATGGTGGCCGGCACCCGGCCGGCCGCCGCCTCGGCGTACGACGCCTCCTGGGTCGAGTATTCCGACGCGACGTAGAACGTGCCGGCGAAGGCGACCGCGGGGTCCATCCCGGACTTGAGCCGGGGCAGCCGGTCGAGTAGGAAGTTGACGGTCACCTGCGCGCCCGCGGGCTTCGTCTCCAGGTCGTCGGCCTCGCCCATCAGGATGCGCAGGACCCAGGGGGCCACGTCGGCGAGGACGAACCGGGTCTGGACCGTGTGGGACCCCGACGGGTCGTCCCAGGTCACCTCGGCCGAGTCCTCCCCGGCCCGGATCGCGCTGACGCCGGCGTTGGTCAGGACCTCCGCACCCGACCTGATGGCCGAGGCCGCGAGGGCGTCTGACAGGGCACCCATGCCGCCGACCGGCACCCGCGCCTCACCGGAGCCGTGGCCCATCAGGGCGTAGAGGAAGGCCCGGTTCTGCGCCAGCGAGTCGTCCTTGATCGAGGTGAACGTGCCGTGCAGGGCGTCGGCGGCCACGACGCCGCGGACCGTGTCGTCGGCGAAGCGCCGCTCGATCACCTGACCCAGGGGGACGGTCACGAACTCCCGCCAGGTGCCGGGGTCGAGGTGCTCGGAGACCATGCGCTCGGTCGGCAGAGGCTGCAGCATGGTGGGTGCGACGGCCCGGGCCATCGCGGCGACCTCGCCGTAGAACGAGCACCAGACGTCGTACTCGCGGCCCCCGCCGGTCAACGCGATGAAGGAGTTGCGCGTGGCGCGACCCTCGGGCCGTTCCACCACGAGACCGCTGGCCTTCCCGTCTCGGAACACCGGGGTGTAGGACGCCATCGGGCGCGGCGCGAGCCGGACGTCCACCCCGAGGTCGTCGAGGATCTCTTGCGGCAACAACCAGACCAGGGAGGCGTAGCGCGGCAGCAAGGCCGGGTGACCGTCGAACGCCGCCGTCGACGCCGCCGCGCCACCCACCGACGCGAGCCGCTCGAGGACGAGGACCCGAAGGCCGGCGCGGGCCAGGTAGGCAGCCGAGACGAGTCCGTTGTGTCCGGCGCCGACCACGACGACGTCGTAGGTGCTGCTCATCCCGCCAACCTACGTTCCGGTGGCGGTGAAGTCGGGGAGGCGGCTGACCCGCGGAATATCCAATCTTCAACTACCGTTGAGCCGGGTGCCCCACACCATCGAACGAGAAGAGTGACCCGCCATGCCCGCCATCACCGTCGACGACCTCACCGTGCTCGGTCGCGTCAAGGAGCCCGGCCTGGGTGACCAACCGCGGCCGGTCTGGCAGGTGAGCACCGCCCCGTCGGGATACGAGGGCGAGGGCTTCCCGGTGCGGCGCGCGTTCGCCGGCATCGACCTGAGCCACCTCGACCCGTTCATCATGATGGACCAGATGGGTGAGGTGGAGTATGCGCCGGGAGAGCCCAAGGGCACCCCGTGGCACCCGCACCGGGGTTTCGAGACCGTCACCTACATCATCGACGGCGTCTTCGACCACCGGGACAGCCACGGTGGTGGCGGCACCATCACCAACGGCGACACCCAGTGGATGACGGCCGGCTCCGGGCTGCTGCACATCGAGGCTCCGCCGGAGTGGCTGGTGCAGCAGGGCGGCCTCTTCCACGGCATCCAGCTCTGGGTCAACCTGCCCCGCGACGCCAAGATGAACGACCCGAGATACCAGGACATCCGCTCGGGCGAGGTCGCGCTGCTGACCTCGGCGGACGCTGGGGCGCTGATCCGGGTCATCGCCGGATCGGTCGACGGGCACCACGGCCCGGGATCGACCTTCACGCCCATGTCGCTGGTGCACGCGACGATCGAACCGGGCGCCCGACTGGACTTGCCCTGGGATGTCGACTTCAACGCCCTGGTCTACGTCCTCAACGGTCGCGGCACCGTCGGCACCGAGGGGCGCCCGATCCACCAGGGACAGTCCGCGGTCCTCGGGGCCGGCGACTACCTCACGGTCACCGCGGACGGCAGCCAGGAGAGTCGGTCGCCGAAGCTGGACGTGATCGTGGTCGGTGGCCAGCCGATCCGCGAGCCGCTGGCCTGGGCCGGACCCTTCGTGATGAACACCAAGTCGGAGGTCCTGCAGGCCTACGAGGACTTCCAGCGCGGGATCTTCGGGCACATCCCCGGACTCTGAGCCTCCGAGGAACGAGGAGGGTCAGAGTAGGAGGGGGTCGAGCAGCGCGCGCGACTGAGGGACGAAGTCGGGTCCGCGCGAGTCGAGACCCTCGAAAGCCGATGCTGGAACGTGAGCACGGCCGGTAGGTTTCGAGGCTCGCATGCTCGCAACCCGACCACCGAGGGAACATGGCCCGGCTCTATCGCGACGCGTACGGCGTCCCACACGTGCGGGCCACCTCGGTGCTCGACCTGGTCCGCGGCCAGGGGCTGATCACGGCCAAGGACCGCGCCTGGCAGCTGGAGTACCTCCGCCGCCGGGCGACCGGCACCGCCGCCGAGATCCTCGGGCGGCGGCTGCTCGGCTGGGACGTGCTGGCCCGCCGGACCCGGATGGCCGAGACCGCGCAGCGCGCCTTCGACAACCTGGGCGCCGAGACGCAGGACTTCGTGACGGCGTACGTCGAGGGTGTCAACGCCGGGCTGCACGCGGACGCGCCCGAGCTGGCCGAGCTCGGCGTCGCGCCGGAGTCCTGGGAGCCGTGGACCCCGTTGGCTGTCTTCCACGCCCAGCACCTGCTCTTCGCGGCCCTGCCCGACAAGCTCTGGCGACACCGGGCCCGGTCGGTGCTCGGCGACGATGCCCGGTTCCTGGCCCGGGACGGGGCGGTGACGGCCGGCAGCAACGCCTGGGCGGTGGGTGGCGGTCGGACCACGAGCGGGGTGCCGCTCATCGGCGGTGACCCGCACCGCACGATCGAGTCGCCCGGTGTCTACATGCAGGTGCGTCTGGCCTGCGAGGACCCGGGTGACGGGTTCGACGTCGCCGGGCTCACCTTCCCGGGCGTGCCGGGGGTCCAGCACTTCGCGCACGCGGGCCAGGTGGCCTGGGGTATCACCAACGCCTGCGCCGACTACCAGGACGTGTTCGAGGAGTCGCTGGACGACGTCGTCGAGCAGCACGAGGAGATCGTCGTCGTGCGCGGCGGCGAGACGGTGACCGTCGAGGTGGCGACGACCCCGCGCGGCCCGCTCTTCGAGCTGGACCGTGAGGCGGGGCGCGGGCTCAGCCTCCGGGACGCGGCCACGGTCCTGGGCGACCTCGGCTTCGAGTCGCTGCTGCCGCTGCTGCGGGCGCGCACCGTCGACGACGTCGACGCCGCGCTCGACGCGTGGGTCGAGCCGGGCAACAACGTCGTCATCGCCGACGCCCACGGGGCGGTCCGGTTCCGCAACGCCGGCCGGGTGCCGGTGCACCCGGCCGCCAGTCGCCAGGGGATCGTGGTGTCGTCGGACCCGGAGGGCGGCTGGGACGGCTGGGTCGAGCTGCCCCGCCACGACATCCCGCCGGACGGGCAGGTCGTCACCGCCAACGAGCGCCGGGGCACGGAGAGCGAGCTGATCGGCAACACCTTCGCCCCGCGACATCGCGCCGAGCGCCTGCGCAGCCTGCTCGACGGACGCGACGACCTCGCGCCGTCCGACTTCGAGGCGTTCCACAGCGACACCCTCAACACCGCCGCCGCCGGCCCGGTCGCGCTCGTCCGCGAGCTCGCGCCGACGGCCGCCGGCGCCGAGGTCCAGCGCCTGATCACCGAGTGGGACGGGCGGATGGACGCCGACTCGGCGGGAGCCGCGGCGTTCGCCGCGTGGCGTACCGCGCTGACCAGGCGGCTGGTCGACGAGCCGGCGCTGGCCGGGCTGCGCGACTCCTCGGTCCACGGTGACGTGTTCGCGGTCTTCCTCGACCTCACCGCGTGGGTCGGGCTCGCGATCGAGACGATCGTCGCGGCGGGCGACCCGTTCGGCATCGACGTGCGCCGCCTGGCGACGGCCGCACTGGACGACGCGGCCGGCCACCCGCCGACCTGGGGCGCGACCCATGTGCTGGGGCCCACGCATGCCTTCGACCTTGGAGACGAGGACCTGGTCGCGCCCGAGGTCCCGGCCGTCGCGGTCTCCGGCGACATCGACTGCGTGCTCTGCACCGGCTCGCTGCCCGCGATCACCGACGAGTGCTATCGCGGGTCGGTCGCCCGCTACGTGTGGGACCTCTCGGGCACCGCGACCAGTGGCTGGGTCGTCCCGATGGGCTCCTCGGGAGACCCGCGCAGCCCGCACCACACCGACCAGCTCGAGGCCTGGGCCGAGGGCCGGCTGCTCCCGATCGTCACCGACTGGGGCCTGCTCAACGAGGTGAGCGCAGAGCCGCGCCCAGCCGCCGGACCAGCGGGCGCATGAGCAGCCAGTAGGCGATGCCGACCGCGAACGAGGCGAGCGTCGCCAGCAGGGGGTAGTCGTCCTCGAGGTGGGGATAGACCTGCCAGTGCGTCAGGTAGACGAACAGCGACGACGCGGCCAGCACGCCCAGCGCCGCCGCGACCCGGGCGGGCAGCCGCACCGAGGGGACGTAGGCCAGGGCGGCGACCGACACCACCAGCAGGAGCTCGCGCTGCGGGTCGCCGAAGAACCCGGCAGCCCCGGCCACGGTGCCGATGAGCACGACGACGCGCTGCCGGCTGCTCCTGGCCCGTTGGGCCGCCCAGCCGGCTACGAAGCACCACGCGACGACCCCGACGGTGTAGCGCTCGGTGGGCCCGGCCTCGAGGCCGACCCACGCGAACCGGAGGAGGAGCGCGACCGCCAGGAGCGCGGCGGCTGTCGAGAAGGGCCGGCGCCGCTCCCAGCGGTCGAACGCGCGGACGGACACGAGCGCCACGAGGGCCAGCGAGGTCCACACCAGCGCCTCGAGGAACCAGAACTGCCACTGGTCGGTCCACCGGTCCTGCCCGAGCACCCCGTTGAGGTAGACCGCCGTGCGCAGGTCGTAGTCGCCGGTCGCCAGGCCCACCGCTGCGATGAACAGCGTGCTCGGCACGACGACCTGGGTGGTCGCCACCAGCGCGGCACGGACGCGGGTCGCGCGCGGAGAGTCGGTGAGCTGGAACCGGGCGAAGTTGTAGCCGGCGACGGCGAGCAGCAGGTGTGCCCCGCCGACGACCGTGAACAGGTTGGCGTGCGTGCCGACGATCGCCAGGATCGCGAGCGCACGCAGCAGCACGGTCGGGTCGAGGAGCACCCCACGGCCCGCACGCCGGACCTGCGCCAGCTCGGCCGCGGTGCGGGTGTGCCAGTCGGGTGGGAGGTCGCCGAGCCCTCGGCTGAGCCGGGTGGCGAGCTCGACGTAGGAGAGTGAGTCCCCGCCGAGCCCGACGAAGGTGGAGTCCACCGTGGCGTCCGGACGGCCCAGGACCATCGCGAGCTCGTCGCGGACGTCTCGGGGGGTGAGCGGGGCGGTCTCGGTCGTCGGTGGCAGTGAACTGGCCCCGGCGACCGCCGCCAGCTCCGCCTGGTGCTCCAGTGCCGCCCGGTCCACCTTGCCCGCGCCCGTCCGAGGGAGCTCGTCGATGCTCACGACCCGGACGGCAGTGGCCGGCAGTCCGGTGGCCGCGACGACCCGGGCGCGGACGGCGTCGGTCCGACGCCGGTGCGTCGTGAACGCATGCAGCGCGTCGCCCTGAGTGACGCACCAGACCGGCGTGCGCGGCGTCGAGGCGATCTCCTCGACCCGGTCGAGGTCGAGCCGCAGGCCGAACAGCTTGGTGTGCCGGCCGGTCCGGCCCGTGAGCTCGAACAACCCGTCGCGGAGGCGCCCGAGGTCCCCCGTGCGCAGCTCGGTCAGGGTCCGCCCCTTGGCCAGGTCCGCGGCGGTCTCCGCGTAGCCCAGCATCACGTTAGGGCCGGAGTAGACGAGCTCGCCGACGCCGGGCTCCGTGTCGTCGAGAAGGCCGTCGACCCGGTCGATGCGCAGCGCGCCGCCGGGGATCGGCACACCGATGGCGTCGGGCCTCGAGGCCGCCAGCCGCGGCGGCAGGTAGGCCATCCGGGCGGTCGCCTCGGTCTGCCCGTACATCACGACCAGGTCCCAGCCGTCGCGCTCTCCCAGGGCGGCGTACCTGCGGACCAGGTCCGGCGCGAGCCGGCCACCGGCCTGGGTGACGTAGCGCAGCGACGGGTGCCGCCGCTGCGGGAACCCGGAGCGCTCGAGCAGCTCGAAGGTGTAGGGCACGCCGGCGAACGACGTCGCCCGAGCGTCGTCGAACCGGTCCCAGAAGCAGCGGTCCACGACCGACCCCTCGGTCAGCAGGAGGCTGGCCCCGACCGCGAGATGACTGTGCACCACCGACAGCCCGTAGCAGTAGTGCAGGGGGAGCGAGGTGGCCGCGCGGTCCGCCTGGGTCAGGCCCAGGTAGGTCGCGATGCTGGCCGCGTTGCTGCGCACGTTGTCCGCGGAGAGCCGGACCAGCTTGGGCGAGCCGGTGGAGCCGGACGTGCTCAGCAGCAGCGCCAGGTCCGGGTGCAGGTCGTGGGCCGAGCCGGCGCGACGGATGTCGCTGTGCCAGTGGTCGCCGCGCCGGCGTACGACCACGTCGGGGTCGTAGGTGTCCAGCACCGCGCGTGATCGGGGCACCGCGTCCGGGGAGCCGTCGGGGACGAGGAGGACGACGTGGCCGTGCTGGAGGGCGGCCAGGTAGGCGACCAGGGCGTCGGGGTGGTTGGCGCCTTCGACCAGCACCAGGCGACGGGTGGTCCCGAGCACGGTCTCGGCGAACGCGTCCGCGCGCCCGGCGAGCTCGGAGTAGGAGACCGGACCATCCGGACCGACGAACGCCGTGCGGCCACCGTGGAGCGCCAGGTCGGGCAGGACCTTGCCGCGGGTGCGCTTGGGCGCGAGCAGGACCGTCACCGGAAGACCACCACGGGCCCGGCCACGGCGACGGTGACCGTCGCTCCGGGCGTCGGCACGTCCCACCCGCCGGTGCGGGCGACCAGCACGGGCCCGCCGGGCAGCACGGTCAGCGTGACCGCCGCGGCGTGGCCGTAGTAGGCGACCTCCTCGACCCGGGCCTTGGTCGCGGCGCCGTCCACGCCGAGCAGCAGCTGCTCGGGGCGCACCAGCACCTCGACCTCGCCGTCCGGGACGTCGCCGACGACGTCCAGAACGCCGAGCGCCGTGGTTGCGCGGCCGGAGCGGACCGTCGCCGGCAGCACTCCTGCGCCCCCGACGAACCTGGCGACCTCCGCGTCCACCGGTGACCGGTAGATCTGGCGCGGAGAGGCCGCCTGCACGACCCGGCCCTCGCGCATGACCGCCACCTGGTCGGCCAGGCTGAGCGCCTCGTCCTGGTCGTGGGTGACGAGCACCGCCGTTGCCCCGGCCACCCGCAGGGCCCGGACGACAGCTCGCCCGGTGCTGGCCCGCAGCGACGCGTCGAGCGACGAGAACGGCTCGTCGAGCAGGACCACCGCGGGGTCCGGCGCCAGCGCCCGCGCCAGGGCCACCCGCTGCTGCTGGCCACCGGACAGCTCGTGCGGGTGACGCGAGGCGTAGGACGCGGGCAGCTCGACCAGGTCCAGCATCTCGCCGACCCGGGCCGAGCGACGCAGAGCCCGGGGGAGTCCGAAGGCGATGTTGGCGGCCACGTCGAGGTGCGGGAAGAGGGCGCCCTCCTGCGGGACGTAGCCGACCTTGCGCTGCTGCGGCGCCGTCGCCCGTCGGTCATCGGCGACGACGTCGTCCCCGAACCGGATGGTGCCGGTGTCGGGAACCAGGAAGCCGGCCACGAGCCGCAGGAGGGTGGTCTTGCCGCAGCCCGAGGGGCCGAGTACGGCGGTCACCGAGTCATGCGGCACCGTGAGGTCCACCGACACCACCGCGCGCACGTCGGCGAAGGACTTGCTGACGCCCTCGAGCTGCAGCCGGGTCACCGCGGTGCCTCCCACGGAGAGGTCAGGCTCGCGTGCCGCCCGAGCAGGATCGCGGCCGGCACCGAGATCAGCACCATGAGGAGCGCGTAGGGCGCGGCGGCGCCGTAGGACACCGACGACGACTCGGCCCAGAAGCGGGTGGCGAGTGTGGTCGTGTCGATCGGGGCGATCATCAGCGTCGCGGTGAGCTCGGTCGACACGGCAAGGAAGACCAGGGCGGCGCCCGCACCCAGGCCCGGTGCGATCAACGGCAGCGTGACCCGACGGACCGTCTCGAGCGGACCGACGCCCAGGCTGTGCGAGACCTCGTCCAGCACGACTGGCGCCTGCTCGAGGGCGGCCCGGACGCTGACCACGGCCCGGGGCAGGAACATGATCGCGTAGGCAAGGAGCAGCAGCGCGAAGGTCTGGTAGACCGGCTGGAACACCCGGATGGAGACCGTCACCAGGGCGAGCGCCACCACGATGCCGGGTAGCGCGTTGGCGACGTAGGTGCTGCGCTCCACGAGGTTGCTGGCCAGGCCCGGGTAGCGCACCGCGAGCCAGGCGGCCGGCATCGCCAGCAGGACGGTCAGCGCTGCCGCGGCCGCGCCGAGCCCCAGTGAGGTGCCGGCGGCAGTCGCCAGCGCGCCGACCGGGAACTCGGTGGAGGAGCCGACCCGGAGCCAGTGGACCAGGCTGTAGGCCGGCAGCCCCACGGCCAGTGCGACCACCGCGGCGAGCGCCAGCGTGAGGGGCGCCTTGCCGAGCCCGAGCCGCATCGGCTGGGCGGGGCGGGCGGCGCCGCGTGCGACCCGGGAGTAGCGCCGGTGACCACGCAGCCGCAGCTCGGCCACCAGGATGAGCACGCAGGCCAGCACGAGGACGCTGGCAAGCATGGTGGCCGCCGGGCCGTTGAAGGTCGAGCTGTACTGGTCGTAGATCGCGGTGGTGAACGTCGGGAACTGGAGCATCTGCAGCGCCCCGAACTCCGCGAGCAGGTGCAGCGAGACGAGGAGGCAGCCGCCCAGGACCGCCGGCCGCAGCTGCGGCAGCACCACCCGCACCCACGTCGTCGCCCGGCTGTGGCCCAGCGAGTAGGACGCCTCCTCCAGGGCCGGGTCCAGGCCACGCAGGACCGCGACGACCGGCAGGTAGACGAGCGGGTAGTAAGACAGCGTGATGACGACGAGAGCGCCCGTGAACCCGTGGATCCCGGTGACGAGCGAGGCCCAGCTGTAGCTGTTGACGAACGCCGGGATCGCCAGCGGTGCCACCAGCAGGCCGTGCCAAAGCCGGCGCAGCGGCACGTCCGTGCGTTCGACCGCCCACGCGCACCCGACGCCGAGCACGGTGCAGGTCACCGTGCACGCGGCGACCAGGGCCACCGTGTTGGTCAGGAGCTCTCCGACACGTGGCCGGACCAGCAGGTGCCAGGCCTCGCCGGGCCCGATCAGGACGGTGTAGACGACCACGAAGCCGAGCGGGACCAGCGCCAGGACCCCCACGGCCACCCCGGCGGTAAACAGCGCCGTCGGCACGCGACGTCGCTCGCCCGGGACCTCGGTCGCTGGTGCGCGAGGCCCGTCGGCGGGGGCGGTGGTCGTGCTCAGAGCAGACCTACGTCCTGCATCATCTCGACGACCACCTCGCTGTTGAGGGTGGACACGTCGATCACGGGTGGCTGCAGCTCGCTGAAGGGCTTGACCGGAGGCGCGAGCGAGACGGCGGGGTTGAGCGGGTATTCCAGGGCGTAGGAGTCGGCGATGGCCTGCTGGCCCTCCTCGCCGGCCAGGAACCTGACGAACTCCTGGGCGTCGTCCTGCTTGTCGCTGGACGCGAGCACGCCGGCACCCGAGACGCTGACGAAGGCACCCGGGTCCTGGTTGCCGAAGAAGTGCAGTGCGGAGGAGTCGCTGTTCTCGCCGGACTCCGCCTGGTCGCGGTACCAGTAGTAGTGGTAGATGATCCCGGCGTCGGCCTCGCCGTCGTTGACGGCCTTCATCACGACCAGGTTGTTCTCGAGCACGGTCCCGTTGTCGGCGAGGCTCTGGATCCACGCGCGCGCCGCGTCCTCGCCCTGCGTGGCCACGACCGCGCTGACGATCGCCTGGAAGTCCGCGCCGGTGGGCGAGAACGCCACCCGGCCGGCCCACTCCGGCTCGGCGAGGTCCATCAGCGAGGTGGGCAGCTCCTGCTCGGAGACGGCATCGGTGTTGTAGACGAGCACCGTCGAGCGGGCGATGAAGCCCAGCCAGCTCTTGTCCGAGGGGACGTACTGCGGGGGGATGAGGGCGAGCGTCTCCTCGTCGACGGGGGCGAACAGCCCCGCGTTGTCGACGAGGGTCATCGCGGGGGAGTTCTCGGTGAGGAAGACGTCGGCCGGCGAGGCGTCGCCCTCCTGGACGAGCTGGTTGGCGAGCTCGAGGTCCTTGCCGCTGCGGAGCTTGACGTCTATCCCGGTCTTCTTCTCGAAGAGGGGGGCGACCTCGTTGAGCAGCTCCTCGTGCTGGGCGTTGTAGACCGTGATGAACGGGCCGTCGTCCTCGCCGCCGCAAGCGGCGAGTAGCGGGGTCGTCAGGACGACGGCGGACAGCGCGACCAGTGCGCGGCGCATGGAGAGGCCTCTCGGGGCAGGCTTAGGGACGCCTAACCTTACCTGCTGCCGGCCGGGTCTCGGGTGAGAGATGCTTCACGAAGAACGCCTGGGCGTACGGGTTGTCGTTGTAGCGCTCCGTCGGCCGGTAGCCGGCCCGCTCATACATCGCGATCGCCTCGGTCAGGGTGCCGTTGGTGTCGAGCCGCACGATGCGGTGCCCCATCTCCTGCGCCACGTCCTCGAGCCTCCGCAGGAGCCGGGCACCGAGGCCGGCTCCGCGCCAGCCGTCGTGCACCCACATCCGCTTGATCTCGCCGACGCCCGGTTCGAGCTCGCGCACCCCTCCGCACGCGACCGGCTCCCCGGCGCTCGTGGCGACCAGGAACCGGACGGCGTGCAGTTCGGGGTCGGCGAGGTCGTCCGCCTCGGCGGCCGCGACGTCGAACCCCTCGGCGAAGCGGGTGTCCAGCTCGGCGAAGTAGTGTCCGACGGCTGACCTCGCGGCCGGCGAGCGCGGATCGACCTCCACGAGGTCGACCGTGGCGGCCCGGACCAGCAGGTCGGCCGTGGCCAGCGCTTCGGTCAGCCGGGCCCGCTGTCGCTCGGTGAGCGGCTCGACCAGCCGGGCTGCCAGATGCTCGGACCGGTCGTCGAGACGACGGCGCAACACCCGTCCGCTGCGGGTCAGCGTCACCACTCGGCGGCGCCGGTCGGCGGGGTCGGGACGTACCTCGACCAGCTCGCGTTCCTCCAGCGATCGGAGCTGCCGGGCGAGGTGACCCGAGTCGAGGCCCAGCCGCACCCGCAGGTCGCGCACGGTTGGGTCGCCAGGCTCGCTGCCGATCTCGAACACGAGCCGGGCGAGGCCCAACGGCAGGCCGAGCCCGAGGAACGACTCGTCCAGCGCGCCGATGCGCTGGGTGTAGGTCCGGTTGAACCGCCGGATCACGTCGGTGTCGCCCATTCTCTGACTTTAGTCAGAGAATGGGCCGGGGCAACAGACCTGGGGTGAGTGACGGGACTTGAACCCGCGACATCCGCGACCACAACGCGGCGCTCTACCAGCTGAGCTACACCCACCAAGTGGTCCTGGGCGGGCCAGGACCGACACGGGAGTCTAAGGGAGACCCGCCGTCGGCCGGGAATCGGTATCCACGCCGGGCGTCGTCGGTGGGAGCCGGGCCGGTCAGCCCTCGGCGGCTGCCTCCGCGGGTGGCACCTCGGGCAGGCCGGTGATCGACCCGCTGTGCTTGGCCGCGATCCGCCGGGACGTGTCGCTGTCGGGACCCGGGGAGGGCACGAAGACGGCCTCGCGGTAGTAGCGCAGCTCCTCGATGCTCTCCTGGATGTCAGCAAGGGCACGGTGGTTGCCGCGCTTGGACGGCGCTTGGTAGTAGGCCCGCGGGAACCAGCGCCGGGACAGCTCCTTGATGGAGGACACGTCCACGATCCGGTAGTGGAGGAAGGACTCCAAGGTCGGCATGTCTCGGATCAGGAACGACCGGTCGGTGGCCACGGTGTTGCCGGCCAACGGCGGCCGGCTGCCCTCGGCGCAGAACTTGCGGACATAGGCCAGCACCTGCCGCTCGGCCTCCTGCAGCGTCACGCCGGAGTCGAGCTGGGCGGTCAGACCCGACTTCTGATGCATCTGGCGGACGTAGTCGCCCATCTGGGCGATGGCCTCGTCCGGGGGCTTGATCACGATGTCGACCCCGTCGCCGAGCACGTTGAGGTCGAAGTCGGTCACGAGCGCGGCGACCTCGATCAGCGCATCGTTCACCAGGTCGAGACCTGTCATCTCGCAGTCGATCCAGACCAGTCGCTCGCTCACCCCACCACCCTAGAGCGGCGCAGCGGGAAGCAGCGGGGCCGGCCTCAGGCGAACAGCGCCTCGCCGTACCTCAGGACCACGGCCAGGACCAGGACGAGCAGCCAGACGACGAGCAGGATCAGGTCCAGGTTGGACCGGATGAAGCCGGTCAGCGCGGCCTGCAGTCGTCGAGGCAGGTAGAGGTTGTCGTCGCGGATGTTGATGTAGGTCATCTCGAAGAACACCAGCGTCGTGGCGAGAGTGATCAGCATGCACCACGGGCAGAGCGCGCCGATGTCGAACATCGCCTGCTGGAACAGCCAGTAGGCGAACGCCAGCCCGATCGTGTAGACGACCTGGGCGGCGAGCATGAACCACCGGGGGAAGCGCACGCCGGCCAGGCCGGCGACGGCGATCGTGATCACGACGGGCTCGGTCATCAGCCCGAGGAACGCGTTGGGGAAGCCGAGGACGTGGGCCTGCCAGGAGTTGGCGACGGTGCCGCAGCTGATCACCGCGTTGATGTCGCAGCCCAGGTCGGCGTTGGGGTTCTCCGCGAGCGTCAGCGCCTCGACCGACAACACGAACGACGCCACGAGGCTGGCCAGCGAGGCGATCAGCATCGTCACCCAGACGGTGACACTGCTGTGGCGGAACTCGCCCAGCCGCGACCCGTGGACCGGGGGCGCGAGCTCGTCGAGGGTGCGGGTCACTGGTCGCCGGCGGCGGACTCGATCGCCTCGGTCAGGTCTCCGACGGAGTAGGGGTCGCCCCCGAACACCTCGCCGTCGATCTTGATCGTCGGGGTGCCCTTGATGCCGGAGTCGAAGGCCTCCACGGTGACCGACGCGACCCACTGCTCGAACGTGTCGTCCGTGAACCGGTCGACCACGTCATCGGGAACCCCGGAGTCGCGGGCGATCGCCGCGATGTCGTCGTCGCTGAGCCCTTCGGTGCCCTCCTCCGGCTGCTCCGCGTAGAGCGCGCGGTGGAAGGTCCAGGCCGTTTCGGGAGCGCCGTCCACGACGGTGGCGAAGGCGTTGGCCGCGCGCGTGGAGTAGCGGGTGCCCTCGGACGTCTCGTCGAGGAAGGAGATCGGACGCAGCTCCAGCCGAGCGACGCCCTCGCTCATCAGCCGGTCGAGCTCGTCGCCGTTGGCGGCCTCGAAGGCGCCGCACGCGGGACACATGTAGTCGTAGAAGACCTCGACAGCCACCGGAGCGTCCGCAGTGCCGACCTGGACCGCGCCCGAGTCCGTGATGTTCCGCGGCGGGACGACCTCCCCGGTCGGCCCCGCGACGTCGCGATCGCTGCCACCGGTCGCATTGACCACAGCCAGCACGATCGCCGCGACCAGACCGACGATCACGATGCCGCCCAGCACCTGCACGATCCTGCGCTGCTTCGCCTTCTTCGCAGCTGCCTCGAGCTGTGCCTTGCGCAGCTCCTGGGTCCTGATGCGTGACTGCTTGCTCATCCGCTGCTTTCGTTGTCGTGCCGGTCGATGCCTCGGGCTCGTTCGCGTCCAGGGTAGGAGGCGATTCCTCGATCACCATGGGCCCAGGCCGTGGTCGGGACGAACGTCCCCCCAGGTCGGGACGTCGTGCCCGGCGGTCGACAACTGGCAGTCCACCCGTTCCAGGAGGTTGAGTGGTCTGGTGACACCTCCCACCCGCCACGGCCCCGACCAGTTCATCCGGGGCCTCCCCAAGGCCGAGCTGCACGTGCACCACGTCGGCTCGGCCTCGCCGCGCATCGTCAGCGAGCTGGCCGCCCGCCACCCGGGCCCGGTCCCGAGCGACCGCGACGAGCTGGGCCGCTTCTACGAGTTCCGCGACTTCGCGCACTTCATCGAGGTCTACCTGGCCGTCGTCGCGCTCATCCGGACCCCCGAGGACGTGCACTACCTGACCTACGAGGTCGCCCGGGAGATGGCCACCGAGCAGCGGCTGCGCTACGCCGAGCTCACCTGCACGCCGTACACCTCGGTCCGGCCCGACGACCCGTCGCTCGGCATGCCGATCGAGGCCTACACCGAGGCGATCGAGACCGCTCGGGTCGAGGCCGAGCGCGACTTCGGGCTGGTCCTGCGCTGGATCTACGACATTCCCGGCGAGTTCGGGCTGCCGGCCGCCGAGGCGACGCTGTCGTACGCCGTCGACCACCGTCCGGAGGGGCTGGTCGCCTTCGGGCTGGGTGGCCCTGAGATCGGCGTGCCGCGCGCCCAGTTCAAGCCGGTGTTCGACGCCGCGCGTGCGGCCGGTCTGCACTCGGTCCCGCACGCCGGCGAGACGACCGGGCCGGAGACGGTCTGGGAGTCGCTGCGCCTCCTCGGTGCCGAGCGCATCGGGCACGGCACCTCGTCGGCGCAGGACCCGGCCCTGCTCGCCCACCTCGCGGACACCGGCGTACCGCTGGAGGTCTGCCCGTCGTCCAACGTCGCCACCCGGGCGGTGGCCAGCCTGGCCGAGCACCCGATCACCGCGTTCCGCGACGCGGGCGTCGTGATCACCCTGGGCTCGGACGACCCGCCGATGTTCTCGACCTCCCTCAACCGGGAGTACGAGATCGCTGCGGACCTGCTCGGCCTGGACCGGGAGGGAGTCGCTGACCTGGCCCGGGCCGGCGTCCACGCGTCGTTCGCCGAGCCGCAGGTCAAGGCCCGCATCCTCGGCGAGATCGACGAGTACACCGCGCAGTCGTCGGGACCGGGAAGTGGTCAGGCACCAAGTAGTCCAGGCCCCAAATAGTTCAGGCCCCGCAACCTCATACGATGCGGGGCCACGACCAACGTAGGGGCGGCACCGCCTCGGTCCCCGGATTGACGCGGCGTGTCGCACGTGGCTGATGTGACGGCCGCGCGACGCTCCGAGTCCCGTCGGCGGAAGCGCCGTGACCCGCTTCACCCCGACGTCGTCACCCTTTGGGGTGTCGAACGGGCGGTCGCGGGGTAACGCGGTGACATGAGCACTCACCCAGGAAACGGCCCTGTCCGGGTGGCCGTCGTCAACGACTACGAGCTCGTCGTGCGGGGGGTCGCCGGCCTACTCGAGCCCTACTCCGACCGGGTCGCGGTCGTCGAGCTCGACGCCAAGGTCGCCGTCGTGCAGGACGTCGACGTGGTCCTCTACGACACCTTCGGCCAGGTGCAGGGTGATGGGATCGACCTCGACGACCTCGTCGAGGGCAACGGCGCCAAGGTGGCGATCTTCAGCTGGAACCTGCAGCCCGAGCTGGTCGCCCGCTCGATCCAGCAGGGCGCGTCCGGCTACCTGTCGAAGAGCCTCCAGGGGGAGGAGCTGGTGCGTGCGATCGAGGCTGTGCACGCCGGCCACGTCGTGGTGCCGACCAGGCCGGCCGGCCGGGACCGCGAGGCAGGTGACTGGCCGGGCAAGGCGATGGGCCTGACCGCCCGGGAGGCCGAGATCATCGCGCTCATCACCCAGGGCCTGTCCAACCAGGAGATCGCCAGGCGCAGCTACCTGTCGATCAACTCGGTCAAGACCTACATCCGCACTGCCTACCGCAAGATGGGGGTCGCGAGCCGCTCGCAGGCCGTGCTCTGGGGTGTCAGCCACGGCTTCCGCCCCGACGTGATGCGGGAGACCTCGACGCCGCCCCCCGGCTAGGACACAGTCCTAGTCGGCCCGACGTCCGCGGTTCAGCCGCCGAGCCGCCAGCCGCCCAAGGGCAGGTCGAGCGCGGCCTGCGGGCCCCACGAGCCCTTCGCGTAGGGCAGCACCTCGGGCGGGTCGTCGAGCAACGGCTGGCAGACCTCCCAGAGCCGTTCGACCTCGTCGGACCGGGTGAACAGGGTGCGGTCCCCGCGCAGGACGTCGAGGATCAGTCGCTCGTAGGCCTCGAGCGGGTCGTCGTGCGGGAAGTCCTGGGCGAAGTCGACCGCCATCACGGCCTCGACGAGCTCCATGTCGGGGCCGGGCTTCTTGGCCCGCATCTCCAGCGAGATGTGGGCCTCGTCGCTCAGCTGGAGGATCAGCTCGTTGGGACCCGGGTCGACCCCGTCCGCCGACAGCGGCGCCCACCAGTCGCAGACCGGGTTGCGGAAGCGCAGCGTGATGGTGCGGCAGCTCAGCGCCATCGCCTTGCCGGTGCGCAGGTAGAAGGGGACGCCGCGCCAGCGGTCGTTGTCGACGAACGCCTCGATCGCCACGAACGTCTCGACCGACGAGTCGGGGTCGACATCCTCCTCGTCGCGATAGCCCTCGTACTGGCCGAAGACCACCCGCTCGCGGTCGAGTGGCTGCAGCTGCTCGAACACCCGAGCCTTGGCGTCGCGCAAGTGTCGCTCGTGGAAGGCGCCCGGATCCTCGAGCCCCACGAAGCCGAGCAGCTGGCACAGGTGGGTCGAGATCATGTCCCGCAGACAGCCGGTGCCTTCGTAGAAGCTGCCGCGGCCCTGGATGTCGAGCTCCTCGGGCACGTCGATCTGCACCGACTCGATGCTGCGCCGGTCCCACGCCGGCTCGAACAGCCCGTTGGCGAAGCGCAGCGCCAGGATGTTCTGGACCGCCTCCTTGCCCAGGAAGTGGTCGATGCGGAACACCTGGTCCTCCTCGACGACCTCCTTGAGCGCCGCGTCGAGCGTCCGGGCGGACCCCAGGTCGAGACCGAACGGCTTCTCGACGACCAGCCGGGCGCGGTCGGCGAGCCCCTCCCGGCCGAGCATCGCGATCATGCCGAGCATCGCCGACGGTGGCACGGACAGGTAGACCAGGCGGCGTACGTCGTCTGTCGACGTGTCCCCGTCACCGAGCTCGGCCTCGGCCGCCTGGACGGCTGCGGCGAGGTCGGCGCCGTCCTCGGCGTTGGAGGTCTGGAAGCTGACCCGCGCGAGCAGGTCGTCGGCCACCTCCTCGTCGAGGTCCTCGACCCGTTCCTCGAGCGACCCACGCACCGACCTGCGGAACTCCTCGTCCGTGCCCGGGGACGTGCGGCCGCTGCCGATGACCCGGAAGTCGTGGGGCAGCCGGCCTGCGGCCGCGAGGTTGTAGAGCCCGGGGAACAGCTTGCGGGCGGCGAGGTCGCCCGTCGCACCGAACAGGACCAGGACGTGCGGAGCGAGGCCGTTGCCGTTCGGGGAGCTCGAGGAGGACGCGGACATGGCCCCATGGTTACCCAGGCAACCCAGCCGGCACCGATAGCGTCCCAGGACCATGCGCACTCGACTCCCAGCTCTGGCTGCCGCCGGTGCGGCCTCCCTCGCCCTCTTCGCCGCCTGCGCCGATCCCGAGACCGACGACGCGGACCCGGACGCCAGCGAGTCGCCGACGGCCAGCACCGATGGCTCCCCGACCGCCTCGCCGACCGCCGAGCCGACCGAGGAGCCTCCGTCAGGAGCCGGCACGACGATGTTGTCGACGAAGGGGCTGGCCCAGGGCCCCGCGCCGGCCGTCCCCTACCTCGTCGCGACCGACCCGAACGACCCGGCCGGCACCTGGGCGCTGGTGCGGCCGGCGGGCGAGACGCTCGAGCTCGACGTGGAGCGCCCCTTCGGGTTCGCGACGATGGGCAACGGGCTGGTCGTCCTGGCCGACGACGGCGACGGGGCCGCAGTCTCGATCCTGGACGGGACCGGTGACGCCGAGAGCAGCGAGGAGGTCCGTGGCTACCGGCTCGCCGTGACGCCGGACCGGTCGATCGTCGCCTGGCTCGGCACCGCCGGCCAGCCGACGGCCGTCGAGGGTGGCGGTGCCCGCTCGTTCGACCTTCCCGAGGTCGCGCAGGGCACCGAGCTGGGCGCCATCCTCGGCAGTGGCACCTGCAAGGAGGCCGAGCCGGAGGGGGGTGGCTGCACCGCGTTCGTCAACGCCGACGAACCTCGCGCCGCCTACGTCTCGACCTCGCACGGCCTCGTCGACGTCGCCGGCTCGATGCTCGCCGTCGTCGACGCGGCCGCGGACGGACGGATGGTCGGCCTGCAGTCGGTGACGGATGAAGGGTCGTGCAGCGGCGTCTATCTCGTCGGCGACGACATGGCCTGGCAGACCTGCGACCACACCCTGACCCAGTTCGCCCCCGACGCGACCCGCGTGCTGGGCACCGACGCCTACCTCGACGGTTTCGGCCAGCGCTCGGTGGCGTTCCTCGACGCGGCCGACGGGGCCCTCCTCCACGAGTTCACGAGCAAGGGCAAGGGACCGACCGTGCTGCAGACGGCCTGGGAGGACGAGGACCACGTGCTCGCGGTCGTCTACGAACGGGGCCGGTGGTCGGTCGTGCGGCTGGGCGCCGACGGCTCGGCGGAGCTGGCCCTCGCGCCGCAGGCGGGCAGCGACCTCGACCGTCCCTACGTCCTCGAGGAGGACTGAGAGCGCTGTCAGGGCGAGAACCGCTTCGGCTTTGCCGATTCTCCCTCGCGCACCGATGGCCCGACGTACCTTGAACGGGTGAGGGAGAAGTCTCGTGGTGTGACCCGTGTGGTCACCGTTCTGTTCCTGTCCATCTCGGTCGCGCTCAGCGGTCTGGTTCTCGCCTCGCCGGCCTCGGCGGTGGTCTCGACGATCGACTACACGCTGGACGGCGCCGACCCGACGATGACGACCCCGCTCGGGGGCGACAGCACCGCGCCCTGCGTGGACGACGCGACCGCCGGCACCTACTCCTACGAGGTCGTCAGGTTCAAGCCGACGGTGACGGGGAGCTACACGATCTCCGAGGGCGCGGCGTCGCCTGACGGCCGGATCGGCATCTACACCGCTGCGTTCGCGCCCACCGACAAGCTCGCGAGCTGCCTGGCGTTCATCGACGACAACACCTCCTCGCCGTTCAGCGTGGGACTGACCGCCGGCGTCACTTACACCATGGTGCGCTCCTCGGGTGTCAGCGGCGGCTCCGGCAGCTACCAGTTCGACGTCGACGGCCCGGGCGTCCTCACCGTCCTGACCTCGACGGCCACCACCTTGACCACTACGCCCAACCCGTCCGAGCTGTCCAAGGCGACCACCCTCAAGGCCGTCGTCGCAGGTGGGGCCACGCCGAACGGGACCGTCGAGTTCCGCGACGGAGCCACCCTGCTCGGCTCCGTGCCACTTGCGGGCGGCGTCGCACAGCTGGCGGTCTCGTCGATGGCCGTCGGCAACCACACGCTGAGCGCGGCCTACCTCGGGGACGACACCCACGACGTCTCCACCGGGATCGCGCTGCACAAGGTGCAGTACGGCCCGAAACCCAAGGTGAAGCTGTCGGTCTCCGACAAGACCCCCTACGTCGGTCAGAAGATCAAGCTGACCTGGGTCACGACCGGCGCCGACGAGGTCAAGGCGAGCGGCAACTGGAAGGGCAGCCGCGCCAAGAAGGGCAGCAAGCGGATCAGGATCAAGACCCTCGGGTTCCACGTCTTCAAGCTCAAGGCGACCAACGTCAACGGCTCGGACCGGGCGAAGGTCAAGG
Organism: Nocardioides dilutus; assembly: GCF_054779555.1. Taxonomy (NCBI): domain Bacteria; kingdom Bacillati; phylum Actinomycetota; class Actinomycetes; order Propionibacteriales; family Nocardioidaceae; genus Nocardioides; species Nocardioides dilutus. The sequence goes on from NZ_BAAGYA010000002.1 coordinate 618,915, forward strand.
TCATCGCCCAGCGCGCCCCGAAGAAGTTCACCGTGACCGTGCCGGACGAGTTCCTCACGGTGAACTCCAAGGTGCGGGTCAAGGCCGACGGGCTGGATGCCAAGGAGCGCTTCAAGGTCTTCCTCGACGACGAGCTGCTCGGCAAGGGGTTCGCCGACAAGCGGGGCGACGCCAGTGCGCTGGTGCTCATCCCCAAGGGCGTCAAGGAGGGTGACCACACGCTGACCGTCATGGGCAGCAACAAGTCTCGGGTCGGCAGTGTGGATGTCGTCGTCCTTGCTCCCAAGGAGCTGGAGGTCGAGCTCAGGAAGAAGGTCATCAAGTCGGACGGCACCCAGACCGTCACCGTCACCGGCCTGCTGGAGGGCGAGCGCGTCACGCTGACCTACGACGGCGAGGAGCTGGTCGAGGCCAAGGCCGACCAGGACGGCGAGTTCAAGTACACGTTCCCGGTCGGCAGTGATCCCGGGACGAAGACCGTCGAAGTGGTCGGCGGCATCCCCGGCAGGGCCGGGGAGGCGACCTTCGAGGTCGACTCGGGGCCTGGCCCCGATCTCTAGGGAGACCTACACTTCAGCGAACTTCACGGGGGAGGGCCTGATGAGTGCTAGGAGAGCGGCCGCGACGTTGGTCGCCGGGTTGCTGCTGGCGGTGCCGGCGGTCGCCGAGGCGAAGACGATCAACGGCGACAACGGCAAGAACCGCCTCAAGGGCACCAACAACGCCGACACGATCAACGCCAAGGGCGGCAACGACAAGATCAAGGCCAAGGGCGGCAACGACCGGGTCGACGGTGGGCTCGGCAAGGACAAGGCCTTCGGCGACGACGGCAACGACAAGCTGTCGCTCGGAGCCGGCGATGACAGGGGCTACGGCGGCTCGGGCTCGGACACGATCCAGGGCCAGGACGGCAACGACGTCCTGCACGGCGAGTCCGGCAACGACAAGGTCGCCGGCGGTCTGGGCAACGACACCATCACCGGCTCCGACGGTGACGACGCCCTCGAGGGCGACGACGGCAACGACAGCATCGACGCCGGGATCGGCAACGACAGCGTCAACGGCGGAGGCGGCAACGACAGCGTCCTGGGCGGCGACGGCTCGGACACGATCAACGGCAACGCCGGCGACGACACGATCGACGGCAGCACCGGCAACGACGACATCAACAGCGGGACCGAGAACGACTCGGTCATCGGCGGCGATGGCAACGACCGGATCCAGCTCGGCGCAGGCAACGACCGGGGCATGGGTGGCGCGGGCGACGACGACCTGATCGGGATCGACGGCAACGACTACATGGACGGCGAGCTCGGTGACGACCATGTCTCCGGCGGTGGCGGCAACGACACGCTCATCGGTGGCGACGGCGCCGATGACATGGACGGCGGGGACGGCAACGACCTCATCTACGGCGGTCCGGGCGACGAGGGGCTCGAGAAGGACCCGGACGGCAAGGGCAGCATCACCGGTGACGCGGGCGACGACATCATGGTGCCGGGTCCGGGGCGTGACTTCGTCTACGGCGAGGAAGGCAACAACGTCATCATCGCCCGCAACGACGGGGTCCAGGACGAGTTCTTCTGCGCGCTCAAGGTCGGCAACACGGTGGGCATCCTGATCTACATCGTCTCGACGGATCCGCTGGTCCCCACGGTCGACCCCCTGGACAGCCCGGTGACCCAGTGCCGGGTCCTCGAGTGGACCGAGTCCCAGGTGGCCGAGCGCTACCCGACGGTCGACCTCAGTCTCATCTGACGCAGCAAAATCCCGAAACCGCCGTGCGGCGGCGTTCCGACAGCAACACTGGAGACACAAGTCGGTAACAGCCCCCCGGAGATCGCCGTGACCCGCACCAAGAGCCTGCTCGCAGCGCTCACTGCCTGCCTGCTGCTGTCCGTGCCGGCGGCAGCCGAGGCGAGGAACCAGTACGGCACCGGCGGCGACAACAAGATCAAGGGCACCGCCAAGGACGACACCATCAAGGCCCGGGCGGGCAACGACCGGGTCAAGTCGCTGGGTGGCAACGACCGGGTCGCCGCCGGGTCCGGCAGAGACCGGGTGATGGGCGGCGACGGCGCGGACGACATCGACGGCAACGCCGGCAACGACACCCTCTGGGGTGGGTCCGGCGGCGACGACCTCAACGGCGGCAGCGGCACCGACGTCGTCTACGGCGAGGACGGCGACGACAGGATCCAGCTCGGTGCCGGCAGCGACAGGGGTTTCGGCGGGGTCGGCCACGACGAGATGGTCGGCATCGACGGCGACGACCTGATGTCCGGCGACGACGGAGACGACCACGTTTCCGGCGGTGCAGGCAACGACTCGCTGTGGGGCGGCCTCGGCAGCGACACCATGGACGGCGGCGACGGCAACGACCTCATGTATGGCGGGCCCGGTGACGAGGGCAACCTCAGCGACTCGAGCGTGAAGCGCAGCATGACCGGCGACGCCGGCGACGACATCCTGGTGCCGGGACCCGGCGAGGACGCGGTCTACGGCGAGGAGGGCGACAACCACATCGTCGTCCGCAGCGACGGGTCCCGGGACAACCTCTACTGCGGACTCGTCTCCGACACCTCGCAGCCCAACGGGCTGCTCACCATCGTCGGCAGCCCCGAGGACCTGCGCAACAAGCTGGACGACGCCCGCAAGTGCGACATCGAGATCCTGACCGAGACGGAGTTCGCCCAGAAGTACCCGGGGATCGACCTCACCCTGGTGTAGGCCGGGCGGGAACCCCCTCTACACCCCCCGGATGGAGGGGGTTCCCAGTCTCAGCCCGCCGAGAATGGCGTCGTCAGAGGCGGCAGATCGCCCGCGCCGCGTCCCGTCGGATCCGCGCCGGCAGCAGGAGTGTCAGGAGCCTTCGCGCTCGCGCGGTGAGAGTCATCCGTGCCCCCAGAGTTCGCTGTCGTGCTTGGTGCTGAGCCCTCCCATCATGCCCCCGACGGCTCGTTCGATAACCACCCCTCCGGGTGCCTGCCCGAACGAGCTCAGGCACCTCTCGGCAAGTGCGCCCCCGGCAGGATTCGAACCTGCGGCATCCGGATTAGAAGGCCGGCGCTCTATCCAGCTGAGCTACGGAGGCTGGTTGGAGCCCATTGTTCCTGAAGTCCGGCGCAACACCCGCACTCCGTGGTGCAGTGGAGTGTGCGTACTCGTGTCGCGCTGCTGGTGCTCGCCCTGACGGCTGCCCTGGCCCCGGCGCCAGTTGGCGCCGACGTCGGTGCCGTGCAGCTCACGTACTCCGTCGCGCAACCGAGCAACGACAACCCGCTCGCCGGACGGAAGTGGGGGGTCTACAAGGGCAAGGCAGACCAGGCGTGGGAGCCGTACGTCCGGGCCAAGGGCCACCGCAAGAAGCTGCTGGCCAGGATCGCGCTGCGGCCCAAGGCGAAGTGGTACGGCGCCTGGATTCCGGACCGGGGCATCGAGGCGAAGGTCCGCGAGCACGTCGCCAACGCGACCAAGCGCAAGCCGGAGACGCTGTTCTCCGCTGCCGTGTTCCGGATGGTGCCGTGGGAGCACGAGGCCTGCGACCGGCTGCCGACCGCGGCCGAGGCGCGCAGCTACAAGACCTGGATCCGGGGGTTCGCCCGAGGCATCGGTGACGCGCATGCGATGCTCGTCCTGCAGCCCGACGGGCCGTTTGCGCTGTGCGTGCCCGACGGCTCGGACCTCCCGTCGTCGTTGATCGGCTTCGCTGCCCGCCGGTTCGCGCGGCTCCCCCACGCCAGCGTCTACATCGATGCCGGGGCGGCCGACTGGACCAGCGTCGAGGAGGCGTTGGACATCCTGGTGCCCGCGGGCATCGAACGCGTCCGCGGCTTCGCGCTCAACTCGACCCACTACGTCGCGACTGGTGACGAGATCCGCTACGGCGCCGAGGTCGTCGCTGCCCTCGACGAGCTCGGTATCACCGGCAAACGGTTCGTGGTCAACACCGCCGCCAACGGGAGGCCGTTCAACGGCTACGACTACGAGGGCGCGAACTTCGACAACGCCGAGACCTGCGCGAGCAAGGCCGACACCAGCTGCGTCACCCTCGGCATCCCACCGACCGCCGACGTCGCCAACCCGGCCTGGGGGCTGAGCGAGGAGGAGAACGCGCTCGCCGCGGCCTACGTCGACGGCTACGTATGGGTGGGCCGGCCCTGGCTGTACATGCAGAACGACCCGTTCGTGATGAGCCGGGCGCTCGCGGTCGCCCGGACCACGCCGTACTGACCTGGGCCGACCGGCCTCAGGGCAGCAGACTGCCCATCCAGCTCTCCACGTCGTCGGCCGTGCGGGGGAGCGCCGCGGAGAGGTTCCGGCTCCCGTCGGCCGTGACCAGGATGTCGTCCTCGATCCGGATGCCGATGCCGCGCAGCTCCTCGGGGACGAGGAGGTCGTCGGCCTGGAAGTAGAGCCCCGGCTCGACCGTGAGCACCATCCCCTCGACGAGGTCGCCGCGTGGGTAGATGTCCACCGACGCGGCGCCGCAGTCGTGCACGTCCATTCCGAGCATGTGGCTGGTCCCGTGCAGCGTCCACCGCGCGTAGACCTTCGAGTTGGGGTCCAGCGCCTCCTCGGCGGACACGGGGAGCAGGCCCATCGCCTCCAGGCCGTGCGCCAGTACGCCCATCGCGGCCTCGTGCGCGGCCAGGAACGGCACGCCCGGGCGGACGGCCTCGATGCCGGCCTGCTGGGCGGCGTGGACGAGGTCGTACAGCTCGCGCTGGACGGTGGAGAACCGGCCGTCGATCGGCAGGGTGCGGGTCACGTCCGCGGTGTAGAGGTTGCTGCCCTCGGCGCCCATGTCGAGCAGGACCAGCTTGCCCGGGTCGATCGTGCCCGTGTTGTCGATCCAGTGCAGCGTCGTCGCGTGCTGTCCGCCCCCGACGATGGAGTCGTAGCCGATGTCGTTGCCCATCGCCCGGGCCCGACGGAAGAACGTGCCCTCGATCCAGCGCTCGCCGTACTCGAGGGCGTTGGACCAGTCGCGGACGACGTCCTCGAACCCCAGGGTGGTGATGTCACAGGCCTCCTGGAGCTCGCCCACCTCCCAGTCGTCCTTGACCAGCCGGGCCTCGGAGACCACCCGCGCGAGTTCGGTGTCGCGGGACTCGTCGGCCGTCACCAGGGCATCGACGTCGCTCGAGACCCCGCGCAGGACCCGGGTCTTGCCGGTGCCGGCGAGCGCGTCGGGAAGCCCGTCGACGTGCCTCACCTCGAGCCCCAGGGAGTCGGAGATCTCCCGGAGCGACGGTCGGCGCCCGACCCAGAGCTCGCCGTACATCCGGTCCCGGAAGAACTCGTCGCTGTTGCGTGGGGGGCTCGGCCGGGCGTAGAGCACGGCCTCGCCGTCCTCGATCACGAGGACGGCGTCGCTGGTCTGGTTGCCGCAGTAGTAGGTGTGCGCGGTGTCGGAGCGGAACCGGTACTCGGTGTCGTGGGAACGCACCTTGAACGTGCCCGACGGCAGGACCAGCCGCTCTCCGGGGAACAGCTCGGCGAGTGCCGCTCGCCGGCGGGCGGCCGGACCGGCGATCGGGTGCGGGGGCAGGTCCACGTCGGCTCCGCCCCAACCCTCCCGCATGAACCGCGAGTAGGCCTCGGGGACCGCCGGGTCGTGGGCCTCTGTGTGCAACCCGTCGTGCAGCTGCTCGCCGCCCTCCGAGGTCGTGGTGTCGAGTGATGTCTCGTCGGTCACGCGGCCAGCGTACGCCGCTCTCCGGGACCCGTGAGCGGCCCAGTTACGCTCCTGCGCATGGACACGACGAGGACGAAGGTGCGGCGTGACAGCCGCGCCTTCACGGTCATCGTCTGCATCCTCGTCGGGCTCGGCGCGATCCCGATGCTGCTCGTCGTCGCGCTGTCCAGCGCCCCGGCCATCACCATCCTGGCCACGGTCATGGCTGCCGTCCCGGTGGTGCCGCTGGTGCTCTGCTTCCTGTGGCTGGACCGCTACGAGCCGGAACCGCGCCGGCTGCTCCTCATGGGTCTCCTGTGGGGGGCCTTCGCCGCGACCTTCGGCGCGCTGGTCGTTCAGGGGATCGGCGGCATCTTCGCCGGGGTGACCGAGGAGGCCTCGCTGGCCGTGGTGGCGCCGATCAGCGAGGAGCTCACCAAGGGCCTCTTCCTCTTCTTCCTGCTGTGGTGGCGACGCGCCGAGCTGGACGGGATCCTCGACGGTCTCGTCTACGCCGGCATGGTCGGCATCGGCTTCGCGTTCACCGAGAACATCCTCTACCTCGGCGCCGCCTACAACGGCGCCGACGGCATGGGCCCCGGTGGCGTCGTGGGCATCACCACCACGTTCGTGCTCCGCTGTGTCTTCAGCCCCTTCGCCCACCCGCTGTTCACCGCGTTCACCGGCATCGGCATCGGGATCGCGGTGACCACCCGGCGCCCGGTGCTGCGCTGGGTCGCCCCCGTCGTGGGGTACCTCTGTGCCGTGCTGGCACATGGCCTATGGAACGGCTCGACGATCTTCGGCGCCGAGGGGTTCTTCGGCACCTACCTGGTCATCATGGTGCCGGCGTTCATCGGCCTGATCTGCCTGGGCGTGTGGGCCCGGCGCTCGGAGCGCCGGATGCTCACCGCGGCGCTCGGCGACGCCGCCCAGCGCGGGCTCATCCCCGCCACCGACATCGGCTGGGTGGTCGACCTGACCGCCCGTCGCCGGGCCCGCGCCCACGCCAAGCAGACCGGCGGCAAGGCCGCCGAACAGGCCATGCGCGACTACCAGCAGGCCGTCATCGAGCTGGGCTTCCTCCACCACCGCTACCTGCGCGGCACCGCGCCCCGGGACTTCGCGGCGCGAGGTGGCGACTACGTCGCCCGGATCAACGCGGTGCGCCCGGGGATCGCCTTCCCCGGCCAGGTGGTGCCCACCCGATGACCCACAGCAGCACCCCCGCGACGTACGGCACAGTCATGCTGACCGCGCTCATCCGCCTCCACGACGCCCTGAAACAGGTGCGGCTGCCGCTGGAGATGCCGGGCACGGACGCCCACCGGGCGGCCCAGCGGGAGATGATCGACCAGCTCGAGGACTACGTGATCCCCCGGGTCACCACGATCGAGGCGCCACTGCTGGCGGTGGTCGGTGGCTCGACCGGCGCCGGCAAGTCCACCCTGGTCAACTCACTCGTGGGCGAGAAGGTGACGCAGCCCGGGGTGCTGCGCCCCACCACCCGGTCGCCGGTGCTCGTGCACCATCCGGAGGACGGCTCGTGGTTCGGGCAGGACCGGTTGCTGCCCGACCTCGAGCGGGTCTCGTTCGCGACCAACGACCCCGACGCGCTGCAGCTGGTCCCGAGCGCGGCGATCCCCCAGGGTCTGGCGATCCTGGACGCCCCCGACGTCGACTCGGTGGAGGAGCGCAACCGGCTGCTCGCCGCCCAGCTCCTCGCCGCGGCCGACCTGTGGGTCTTCGTCACCTCAGCGGCGCGCTACGCCGACCAGGTGCCCTGGGACTTCCTCAGGCAGGCGGCCGACCGCTCGACCGCAGTGGCGATCGTCCTGGACCGGACCCCGGAGGAGGCCGTGCAGACGGTCTCCACCCACCTGGCGCGGATGCTGGCCAGCCGCGGTCTCAAGGACTCGCCGTTGTTCATCATCCGGGAGGGACCGGTCGACGGGGAAGGGCTGCTGCCCGCCGACTACGTCGCCGACGTGCGGGCCTGGCTACGGATGCTCGCCGAGGACTCCGGCGCGCGCAGCGCGGTGGTCCTGCAGACGCTCGACGGGGCCGTCCGCACGCTCACCCTGCGCACGTTCCCGGTCGCCGACGCGGCCGCCGAGCAGACCGTGACCGTGGACAGCCTGCGGGCGGACGCCACCCGGGCCTACGACGACGCGGTCGCGGCGGTGGTCGAGGCCACGGCCGACGGCACGCTGCTGCGAGGTGAGGTGCTCGCCCGGTGGCAGGAGTTCGTCGGCACGGGCGAGCTGCTCAAGGGCCTGGAGACCAGGGTCGGCCGGATCCGCGACCGCCTCGTCAACACGGTCAAGGGCAAGCCACAGCAGGCCGAGCGGGTCACGGTCGCGGTCGAGTCCGGCCTGGAGCTGCTCATCCTGGAGCACGCCGAGGCTGCTGCCGAGCGGGCCGCGGCGTCGTGGCAGCAGCTCGCGGCGGGCCAAGGGCTCCTGCGGGACGCGGAGGGGGACCTCGGCCGGGCCTCCCGCGACCTGCGCCGGCGGGCCGAGCGGTCCGTGCGGGAGTGGCAGGCCGACGTGCTGGAGATGGTCCGCACCCAGGGCGCGGACAAGCGCTCGACCGCACGGTTCCTGGCCTTCGGCGTCAACGGCCTGTCCGTCGCGCTGATGATCGTGGTCTTCTCCCACACCGGCGGACTGCTCATGGGGGCCGAGGTCGGGATCGCGGGAGGGTCCGCGGTGGTCGGCCAGAAGCTGCTCGAGGCGGTCTTCGGTGACCAGGCCGTCCGCAGCCTCGCCGAGCGAGCCCGGCGGTCGCTGGAGGTCCGGGTCACCGACCTGCTCGCCGCGGAGCGGGCCCGCTACACCGACCTGCTCGACTCCCTCGACCTGGATCCCGAAGCGCCGGAGGCGCTGCGCCGTGCCTCACGGAGGGTAGAGGACGCCCGCTACGCGGGTCAGCTGCCGGATAGCCTGTGACGCTGTCCCTGCGCCCCCCTGTCACACCTCTGTCACCAACCGACCCGAGAGAACCGATGCCGTCCCTGCTCGAGAGTGCCCGCAAGATGGTCACCCGCGGCTCCGACCTCGGCGCCCGGATCGAGGGCCTGGAGGTGGCGATCCGTGCGGCGCGCGGCCGGCTCGACGACGACCTGGTCACGCAGGCCGAGGAGGTCGTCGACCGGGCGGCGGCGCGGCTCCGGCTGTCCGCGGACCACACCGTCGTGGCCATCGCCGGTGCGACGGGCTCGGGCAAGTCCTCGACGTTCAACGCGCTCACGGGCCTGGAGCTCTCCGCGGTCGGCGTACGCCGCCCCACCACCTCGTGGGCGACCGCCTGCGTGTGGGGCTCTGAGGGTGCGGCCGAGCTGCTCGACTGGCTGGGCATCCCGCCGCGGCACCAGACGACCCGGGACTCGATGCTCGACGCCCGCCTGGACCGCGGCAAGGACTCTGCCGGCAAGGACTACGCCGGCAAGGAGATGGAGGGCGTCGTCCTCCTCGACCTGCCGGACCACGACTCCACCGAGCTCGCCCACCACCTCGAGGTCGACCGGCTCGTGTCCCTGGCGGACCTCCTGATCTGGGTGCTCGACCCGCAGAAGTACGCCGACGCGGCGGTCCACGACCGCTACCTTGCGCCGTTCGCCTCGCATGCGGGGGTCATGGTCATCGTGCTCAACCACATCGACACCGTGCCCGAGGACCGGCGTCAGGCGATGCTCGACGACGTGCGGCGCCTCCTCGTCAACGACGGCCTGGGCGAGGTGCCGGTGTTCGCGACGAGCGCCCGGCACGGCGACGGCATCGCGGAGCTCCGTGCCGAGATATCCCGCCGGGTCGCCGAGAAGCGGTCGACGCGGCAGCGGCTCGAGGCCGACCTGCGCGCCGTGGCGGCCCGGCTCCACGAGGAGAGCGGGTCGGGCAATCCGCGTTCCCTCGCCCGGCAGCGGGTCGAGGCCATGGAGGACGCGCTCGCCGACGCTGCGGGCGTGCCGACCGTGGTCGCGGCCATCGAGCGGTCCACACGGCTGCGGGCCGGTCAGGCGACCGGCTGGCCACTGGTCTCCTGGCTGGCCCGGCTGCGCCCCGACCCCCTCAAGCGGCTCCACCTCGACCTGGGCGCGGCCGGCAAGCACCTGACGTCGCGGGCGCGGACGTCGATGCCCCGGGCCACGCCGGTGCAGCGGGCCAGGGTCGACAGCGAGGTCCGTGAGCTCGCCGAGGACGTCTCGGCCGGCATGACACCGCCGTGGACCGATGCCGTCCGGCGTGCCTCCCTGTCCCGGCTGTCGGAGGTGACCGACCGGCTCGACCTGGCGATCGCGGAGACCGACCTCGGGGTCGCCCGGCTCCCGGTCTGGGCCAACCTGGTCCGTGTCGTCCAGTGGCTGCTGATCCTCACGGCGCTCGTCGGCGGTGTCTGGTCGGTGGCCATGGCGGCATCCGGGACGCTCGGCTCCTCGTCGGTGCCGAAGTACGCCGGCGTCAGCCTGCCCCTGCTCATGTTGCTGGGCGGGGTCGCCGCAGGGGTGCTGCTGGCGCTCGTGTGTCGGCTGCTGGTCTCGGTCACGGCCCGGTCGCGGGCCGCCTCGGCGAACAGGCGGCTCCGGGACGCGGTCGAGGAGGTCGCGGCCGAGCTCATCGTCACCCCGATCGCAGCCGAGCTGGATGCCTTCCGGACCGTGCGCAACGGGCTCACGACTGCCCTGAAGTAGGTCCCTGCAGTAGTGCTCTGAAGGAGCGCTGTCCGGCCGGAAGGCGTCCACAGCGCCGCGGCCCGGGCCTCTGTCCACAGGTCCGGCCGGCGAGGCCCGGGTCCGGTCGGTGCCCGCAGCCAGCCTCGGACCCGCGCCGTCCCACGGGGGACGGCCGGACGGAGAGGAGACAGCGGGTGAACGACACACTCGTGACGTTGCAGGGCAACCTCGGCGGGCCGGTGAGACTGCGGGCGGCCGGCGAGACGGTGGTGGCGAGCTTCCGGCTGGCCTGCACCCCCCGGCGCTACCAGCGGGGGAGCGACACCTGGTCCGACGGCGAGACGCAGTGGTTCACGGTCAATGCCTGGCGTGGCCTGGCCGACAACTGCGCGGCCTCGTTGCGCACGGGGGATGCGGTGTTCGTCAGCGGACGGATGTCCCTGCACACGTGGGTCAACGCCGACGGCGTCGAGCAGCAGACCTGGGAGGTCACGGCCAGTGCGGTCGGCCACGACCTCAACCGCGGGACCAGCCGGTTCGTCCGGCCGGCACGTCCGGACGCGCCGCCCGAGACGACGGCGCCCCCCGCAGAACCGGAGGCGTCGCCGGACCGGGCCGAGGTAGCGGCGTGAGCTCGCTCAGTCCTCGGGGGCGTAGTCCGCCCAGGCCGGCCCCCCGAATCGGTCTCACGGCGATGTCGAACTAGGCTCGTCGACCATGGCTGAGTACGTGTTCACGCTGCGCAACGTGCGCAAGGCCCATGGCGACAAGGTCGTTCTCGACAACGTCACCCTGTCCTTCCTGCACGGCGCGAAGATCGGCGTTGTCGGGCCCAACGGGACCGGCAAGTCGACCCTCCTGAAGATCATGGCCGGCCTCGAGCACGCCAACAACGGGGACGCCATCATCGACCCCGACGCGACGGTCGGGATGCTCCAGCAGGAGCCGCCGCTGACCGAGGGCCGGACCGTGCTCGAGAACGTCGAGGAGGCCGTCGGCGAGATCAAGGCCAAGATGAAGCGGCTCGACGACCTCTACCTGGCGATGGGTGACCCGGACGCCGACCTCGACAAGCTCAACGACGAGGCCGGCGCGCTGCAGAGCGAGCTCGACGCGGCCAACGTGTGGGACCTCGACAGCCGGCTCGACCAGGCCATGGACGCGCTGCGCTGCCCGCCCCCGGACGCGATCGTCGACACCCTCTCCGGTGGTGAGCGCCGCCGGGTGGCCCTGTGCAAGCTGCTGCTCCAGCAGCCCACGCTGCTCCTGCTCGACGAGCCCACCAACCACCTCGACGCCGAGTCCGTCCAGTGGCTCGAGGGTCACCTCAAGTCCTACCCCGGCGCGGTGCTGGCCATCACCCACGACCGCTACTTCCTCGACAACGTCGCCGAGTGGATCCTCGAGCTCGACCGTGGCAAGACGCACCCCTACGAGGGCAACTACTCGACCTACCTGGAGACCAAGAAGGAACGGCTCAAGATCGAGGGCCAGAAGGACGCCAAGCGGGCCAAGATGCTGGAGCGAGAGCTCGAGTGGGTCCGGTCGAACGCCAAGGCTCGCCAGACGAAGAGCAAGTCCCGGCTGGCGCGCTACGAGGAGATGGCCGCCGAGGCCGACCGCGCCCGCAAGATCGACACCTCGGAGATCAACATCCCGGCCGGGCCGCGCCTGGGTGACGTGGTGCTGGAGGCCAAGAACCTCACCAAGGGCTTCGACGACCGCGTCCTGATGCGTGACCTGTCGTTCTCGCTGCCGCGCGCCGGCATCGTCGGCGTCATCGGTCCCAACGGCGTCGGCAAGACCACGCTGTTCCGGATGATCACCGGTTCGGAGAAGCCCGACGAGGGCGAGCTCGTGGTCGGCCAGACGGTCAAGCTCTCCTACGTCGACCAGAGCCGCGGCGGCATCGACCCCAACAAGAACGTCTGGGAGGTCGTCTCCGACGGCCTCGACTTCATCAAGGTCGCCAACTTCGAGATGAACTCGCGCGCCTACGTGGCCTCGTTCGGCTTCAAGGGCCCCGACCAGCAGAAGAAGGCTGGTGTCCTCTCCGGTGGGGAGCGCAACCGGCTCAACCTGGCCCTGACCCTCAAGATGGGCGGCAACCTGCTGCTGCTCGACGAGCCGACCAACGACCTCGACGTCGAGACCCTGTCGTCCCTCGAGGACGCGATCCTCGACTTCCCGGGCTGTGCCGTGGTCACCTCGCACGACCGCTGGTTCCTCGACCGTGTCGCCACCCACATCCTGGCCTGGGAGGGCGACGACGAGGACGAGGCGAAGTGGTTCTGGTTCGAGGGCAACTTCGCGTCCTACGAGGACAACAAGGTCGAGCGTCTCGGCGTCGAGGCGGCCCGCCCGCACCGGGTGACGCACCGGCGGCTGACCCGCGACTAGTCCTGGGACTGTCGCATCTCCATCTCGGGATGCGCCTCGACCAGGTTGTCCGCCACCGCGTCCATGACCCTGCCGAGGGCGGCCAGGTCATCGTCCCGGACGAGGTCGACGAGGTGCTCGCGCACCCCTTCGACATGGGTGGGCGCCGCCCGGACCAGCAGGTCGAGGCCCTTGTCGGTGAGGCTGGCGATGATGCCGCGCCCGTCCTCGTCGGAGCGCGAGCGCTGGACCAGACCGGCCTTCTCCATGCGGGTGACGGTGTGGGTCACCCGACTGCGGCTGTGGGCGAGCGCGTCGGCCAGTGCGGCCATCCGCATGTGTCCGTCGCGCTCGGAGAGCCGCACGAGGATCTCGTACTCGACAAGGGAGATGTCGAAGGCTCGGCGCAGGTCCTCGTCGAGCCGGTCGAACAGCAGGGTGGTGCCCATCACCAGCGCTCGCCATGAACGCTGCTGGCCATCGTCGAGCCAGCGTGCTTCCCCGGACACGGGGAGAGGCTAGACCCGCTCGAGGATGAGCGCCATGCCCTGACCGCCGCCGACGCACATGGTGATCAGCCCGGTCGACTTGTCGTGGAAGTCGAGCGAGTTGAGCATCGTGTTCTGCAGACGGGCGCCGGTCATGCCGAACGGGTGGCCGACCGCGATCGCTCCGCCGTTGACGTTGAGGCGGTCGAGGTCGATGCCGAGGTCCTGGTAGGACGGGACGACCTGAGCGGCGAAGGCCTCGTTGATCTCGACCAGGTCGATGTCTCCGATGCTCATGCCGGCGTTGGCCAGGGCCCGCTTGGTCGCCTCGACCGGACCGAGGCCCATGATCTCGGGGGAGAGCCCGCTGACGCCGGTGGCGACGATCCGCGCCAGCGGCGTGACCCCCAGCTCGGCCGCCTTGGTGTCCGACATGATGATGACGGCCGCGGCCCCGTCGTTGAGGGCGCAGCAGTTGCCGGCGGTCACGACGCCGTCGGGCCGGAAGACCGGCTGCAGCTGGGAGATGGCCTCGTAGGTGACCCCGGCGCGCGGTCCGTCGTCCGCCGAGACGACAGTGCCGTCAGGGGTTGTGACCGGGGTGATCTCCCGGGCCCAGAAGCCGTCGGCGATCGCCTTCTCGGCGAGGTTCTGCGAGCGCACGCCGAATTCGTCGAGCTCCTTTCGGTCCAGGCCGCGCAGCCGGGCGACGTTCTCCGCGGTCTGGCCCATGGCGACGTAGACGTCGGGCAGCAGGCCGTTGTCGCGGGGGTCCTGCCAGTCCTGGCCGCCCTGGGCCAGCTCCTCGGTGTGCGCGGTGGCGGCGTCGAACAGCGGGTTCTTGGTGTCGGGCCAGTGGTCGGAGGTGCCCTTCGCGAAGCGCGACACGGTCTCCACGCCCGCGGAGATGAAGACGTCGCCCTCGCCGGCCTTGATCGCGTGGAACGCCATCCGGGTGGTCTGAACCGAGGACGAGCAGTAGCGGGTGATCGTCGCGCCGGGCACCTCGTCGAGGCCGAGCAGCACGTTGACGATGCGCGCCATGTTGTTGCCGGACTCGCCGCCCGGGAGACCGCAGCCGAGATAGTGGTCGTCGATCGTGGTCGGGTCGAGCTCGGGCACCTTGTCCAGCGCCGCCCGGATGATCGTGGCGGTGAGGTCGTCCGGACGGAGGTCCTTGAGCGATCCCTTGTTGGCTCGGCCGATGGGTGAGCGGGCGGCGGAGACGATGACGGCTTCAGGCATGGGCCGAGCCTAGATGAGAACACGTTCCACCGCTGCTGTGCGCTCGGTCACTAGGAGCTGTCAGTCGGCGGTCCCGGTGAGCGCGTGCAGGACGAGGGACAGCGACTCGGACAGGAACGCCCGACGCTCGGTCGGCGGCTTCTGCAGGGCCGCGATCAGCAGCCCGTCGAACGAGGCGACCAGCGCCTCGGCGCGGGCGACGCCGTGCAGCTCGCAGGCCCGGGTCAGCATCCCGTCGACGACGGCGACCAGACGGCTCCGCCAGGTCGTGAGGACCTCGGCGACGGCCGGGTTGCGCGGGGCCTCGAGCGAGAGCTCGAGCTTGGCCAGGACCAGCTGGCGCTCCTCGAGCCAGCGCTCGAAGAGAGCCAGCGTGCGCGCCACCGCCTGCTCCTCCTCGCCGCCGCCGCAATCCGCCAGCTCGAGGGCGAGCAAGTCGACGTCGGAGGCGAGCGTCGCGGCGACATGCTCGGTCACGGCGAGCAGCAGCAGCTGCTTGGTCCGCAGGTACGCCGAGCAGGTCCCCTCGGGGAGCCCGGCACGCCGGTCCACGGCGCGATGGGTGAGCCCGCGCAGACCCTCGTCCGCGACGACCTGCACGGCGGCGTCGAGGAGCTCGCGCCGGCGACCGGTCGCGGGCGCGAGGAGGGAGCTGGAGGTGCTGGTCATGTGACTCCGGACACTAACCGCCGGTTCGGGGAAGGTCCCGCTTGACACCGTCATTCTACAGATGTAGAACTTCTTCTACAAACGTAGAAAGGATCCACCTCATGAGCAACATGGCCCCGGACCTCAGTGGTCTCGACCCCTTCATCAACGCCTTCGTCATCGTCGCCGTCGTCGGCGCACTCGTGTCGCTGGTGATCATCGGCGAGACGATCTACTCGTTCGTCGCAGCCAACCACCGGGCGCGCGTGGCCCGTCGCGAGAGCAGCCCGACGTACTACCGCCGACTCGTCACCACGCAGTGACCTCCTGACCCGACCGCGGTGTCGGGTCCGCCGAAGCACCTAGAGTCGACGCCGTGCGCCATGTCTACGAGTGCCCCATGCGCTGGGCCGACCTGGACTCGCAGGGACACGTCAACAACGTGACTTACGTCGACTACCTCCAAGAGGCCCGCGTCGACATGCTGCGTATCCACGGCTCCCACGGGCACGCTCCGCAGGAGGACCTCGCCGAGGGTGTCGTCGTGGTCCGCCACGAGGTGACGTATCTGCGCCCGCTGCTCTTCACCTTCGAGACGGTCCTGATCGAGTGCTGGGTGACCGACGTGCGCGCCGCCTCGTTCACGATCGCCTACGAGATCTTCCGGGAGTCCCGCAGCCGACCGGGTGAGCGCAACGTGTTCGCCCGAGCGGCCACGGTGCTGACGCCCTACGTCTTCGCCGCGGAGCGCCCGCGACGGATCACTGCCGAGGAGCGCGCTCGGCTCGAGGAGTTCCTTGAGCCAGAGGAGGACCGTCCGCGACCGCCCCGACCGGAGCCGGTGACACCGTCCAAGCTGGGGCACTTCCCGGTCCACGTCCGGTTCAGCGACGTCGACGTCTACGGCCACGTCAACAACGTGAAGTACTTCGAGTATTTCCAGGAGGCGCGGCTGCTCTTCCTGACGTCGCGGCTGTGGGGCGAGATGCGGAGTGACGTTCCGCCGCCCAGCATCGTGATCGCCCAGACCGACGTCGACTATCGGCTTCCCATCCTGTTCCGCGCCGAGCCCTACGACTGCTGGACCCGCATCGAGCGGGTCGGGACTCGCTCCCTCACGCTCCAGTCGGAGATCCGCGACGGGGAGGCCCTCCTGGCCAGGGCGCGCGTCGCCATCGTCTTCGTCGATCCCGAGTCGGGACGCTCGGCCGAGCCGCCCGAGGTCTACCGGACCGCGTTGCTGGCCGCCCAGGCGGCGGCCCACCCGGAGAAGTGAAGGCCCGGCGGTAGCGCTAGGTCTACCGCCGGGCGGGAAAGGTCGTTCGGGGGGTTTGACGACCTATCGCGGACACGTGTCACGGGCCGTGACGGCCGTTACATGCCCCAGGGACGAATATCCCGGACTCAGTTACTCGAGCGTGTTGACCATGAACTGGGCAGCGTGGGTGACGTAGTCCCAGAACTGCGCGTCCTGCTCGGGGGTGAGCCCGGCGTCGTCGAGCGCGGCGCGGAAGTGGGTGAGCCAGCGCTCGGCGGCCTCCGGCGTGACGGCAAAGGGAGCGTGACGCATCCGCAGCCGGGGGTGTCCGCGGGTGTCGGAGTAGGTCGTCGGCCCGCCCCAGTACTGGATGAGGAAGCCCCGAAACCTCTCCTCGGCCGGGCCCAGGTCCTCCTCGGGGTACAACGGCCGGAGCACGGGGTCGGTGGCGACGCCCTCGTAGAACTTGGCGACGATGCGGTGGAAGGTCGCCTCGCCGCCGACCTCGTCGTAGAACGTCACCAGTCCATTCTGCCGAGGGCTGTCCAACCCCGAGAATCGGCGTGGAAGGATCGTCGGCATGGCTACTACTCGCACCGCGTCCACCCACTGGGAAGGCACCCTGTTCGAGGGCGCCGGCAAGGTCACGCTCGACTCGTCGGGCCTCGGCACCTACGACGTGTCCTGGCCCGCGCGCACCGAGGAGCCGGGCGGCAAGACCAGCCCTGAGGAGCTCATCGCCGCGGCTCACTCGGCGTGCTTCTCCATGGCGTTCTCCAACGGCCTGGCCAAGGCCGGGACGCCGGCCACCAGCCTCGACACCGCAGCCGAGGTCGACTTCGTGCCCGGCACCGGGATCACGCAGATCCGGCTCAAGGTCCGCGGCACGGTCGAGGGCATCAGCGAGGACGACTTCGTCGCCGCCGCCGAGCAGGCCAAGGCGGGCTGCCCGGTCAGCCAGGCGCTCGCTGCCGTCGACATCACCCTCGACGCCGCCCTGGCCTAAGCGAGCGACGCGCGCGCAGCGCGCGAGCGAAGCGGACGGTCGTCGAGGAAGGCGCTCCGCGCCTGTCGCGAGACGGGGTGAGCCGGTGCTGGAACTTGCCGAGCACGGTCGGTCTGGGAGCCTCAGGTCACCTGGTCTCGTGACGGCGCTTGCGCGCCTCCTCGACCACCGTCGGAGGCCTCGCTCGCTTCGCTCGCCTTGGCCTCCTCACGGTGCCAGACGACCCGCTGGGCGAAGGGGATCTCGATCCCCTCGTGGTCGAAGCGCGCCTTGATCCGCTGCCGCAGCTCACGGGCCACCGCCCACTGCTCCATGGGGAGGGTCTTGATCATGACCCGCAGGTTCACCGAGTCCGCCGCGAGCATCTCCACGCCGGTGACCTCGGGCTCCTCGATGATCAGCTCGCGGAAGTCGTCGTCGTCCCAGAGGTCGTGGGCGACCTCGGACAGCACCCGCTTCACACGGTTGAGGTCCTCGCTGTAGGCCACGGACACGTCGACGACCGCGCGCGACCAGTTCTGGCTCATGTTGCCGACCCGCAGGATCTCCCCGTTGGGCACGTACCAAACAGTGCCGTTGAGGTCGCGCAACCTGGTGACCCGCAGGGTGACGGCCTCGACCGTGCCGATCGCCTCACCGAGGTCGATCACGTCGCCGACCCCGTACTGGTCCTCGACGATCATGAAGACGCCGCTGAGGAAGTCCTTGACGAGTGACTGGGCGCCGAAGCCGAGCGCGATGCCGATGATCCCGGCGCTGGCAATGATCGGAGCGATGTCGACGCCGACCTCGCTCAGCATCATCGTGCCGATGATGGCGACCAGGACGCCGGTGACGATGCTCTTGAACAAGTCGCCGATCGTCTTGGACCGCTGGGCCCGCCGCGTGGTCGCGGCCAGGTCGCGGGCATGCGCTTGGGCGGCTGCCTCCGACACCTGCCCGCGGCGCCGCCGGAACCGGCCGACCCCGCGGGGAAGCACTCCGCCCTCGGCACGTCGTACGACGCGGTCGATGAACCGGTGCAGCGCCCATCGGACCACGAGCAGCAGGAGGAACAGGCCGGCCAGGACCAGGGGCTTGCCGACGATCAGGTCGGCGACGTTCGCAGCCTGGTTGCTGTCGGTCCACTTGAAGACCTGCCGACAGATCGCCTCGTCGGCCTCACAAGGGTCGTTCATGTCGAACGGCATGCGGCCCAGGTTTCCATGCCCTGGAGGCTCACCCCAATCCAGCCGATAGGCTCGGACCCGTGATCACCGCGCTGATCCCGCTCGACGTCCCGGTCGGCTGGAGCAACAACCCCGAAGACGTCGACATGCTTCAGGCCGTGCTGCTCCTCGGGGGTGTCCCGCTGCTGTTGTTCATCGGCATCACCTTGGCGGTCTTCGTCCCGTCACTGGTGCGGGGTGAGTCGATCACGCCCGGTGCGCCGGCCGTCGAGAACCAGTGGCTGGGCGGGCCGCGGACCCGTGCCGGTGAGCTGGCCGGCCCGAACGCCGGCGACGATCAGGACCCGGACTCCGGCGGTGCCAGTGGCCGGTGGTGACCCCTTCCGCACCGCTGACCGGGTCGTCCTCGACGAGACGATCCGCAAGGCCGAGCAGCTCGCGAGAGTCGAGTTCTCGGTCTTCGTCGGCAACGCCGAGGGTGAGCCGCGCCAGTTCGCCACGAGTCTGCACGCCGCACTGGTCGCCCCGGCACGGAGCATCCTGATCATGGTGGACCCCACCAAGCGCCTCCTCGAGGTCGTCACCGGCAGCTATGTCCGCTGCACGCTCACTGACAACGAGGTCGAGCTGGCCGTGGCCGCCATGCAGTCCGAGTTCACCGCCGGCGACCTCGTCGGGGGCCTGCGGCGCGGCATCCAGATGCTCGCCGAGCACGCGCGGGCGCCGCAGACGCTCCACGCGGGACCGGAGTAGCGACATGGCAACCCTGCTCGGAATCATCGGCGTGGTCATCGTGGCGCTGATCGGCGTCGCCGTCGTCGCCTTTTTCCGGTCCATCGCCGAGGAGCGGGCTCGCGCCGCCGAGGCCGAGAGCAGGCGCCTGCGCAGCCTGCTCGAGGAGGTCAAGGAGATCGCCTGGACCAACCGGGACATCGCACCCGAGCTGTCCACGATCATCATCGACACGATCCGCACCCGCGAGGACTCCGACCGTCGGCGCGAGCTGCCCTAGACATCCCGGATCGGTGGCCCGTCGCCCACTAGCCTGCCGCCCATGGCCAACGACACTGCCGGGCGCTCGGCCCGCGGCATCCTGATCTTCGTCATCCTCGCGCTGGTGGTCGGGCTGTTCTGCCTGATCTTCGTGCGGCCCTCGACGGCCTCGACCGGGCCCGACCAGGTCGCCCTGCACTACAAGGGCGGCGCGTTCACCTCGAAGCGCTTCTCCGACTGCATCGCCCCCTCCAACCGGGTCTTCGACGGCCCGGGTGACGGCCACTTCGCCTACCCCGCCTCGCAGACCAACTTCGTCTTCGACGCCGGCGACGGGGACGGCGGCCCGATCACGTTCGTCACCAAGGACGGGATCGAGATGACGGTCGAAGGAGTGGCCAACTTCCTGCTCAACACCTCGTGCGAACCCCTCACCATCGGTGACGTGCGCTACGAGGGCGGGGCGCTGCAGCGCTTCCACGAGCTGATCGGCAACCGCTACGCGGCCTACATGACCGAGGACGGGTTCCGCTCCGACGGCTGGCGACAGATGCTCAGCGTCTACATCGCCCGCCCGCTCGACACCGCCATCGACCGGGCCGGACAGGGCTACACCTACACCGAGCTCTACACCGACCCGGCGAAGAAGGCGCTCTGGGAGCAGTCCGTCCTCGACCAGCTCCCGACGCTGATCAACCGCCAGACCGACGGCGACACGGAGTTCTTCCTCAACTTCGCGATCACGCTGCAGAAGCCGGAGCCGCCGCAGTCGATCAAGGACGAGCTGATCAAGCAGCAGGCCGCGGTCGCCGCGGCCAAGGCCGCGCAGGCCGAGGCGGAGGCCCGTGAGGCCGCTGCGCTGGCTCAGGTCCAGGTCGAGAAGGCCGAGGCGCAGAAGATCCAGGCCCGGGTCGACGTGCTGGGTCAGCTCGGGTTCCTGCAGCAGTACGCCATCGACAACGGTCTCAACCCGTTCCAGCCGTCGACGAACTCGCTGATCAACGGGGGCGGCACCCCGTAGCGCTCACGGGCACTGCGTGTTGAGGGCTCCGGGAGTGCCGAAGTCGCCCCCGGTGCCATAGGGCGTGCTGCCAAGGCAGTAGTTGGCCGGGGCGTCGTTGTCAGCGGCGGTGTAGTGGTCGGGGTCGAGCGACAGGCTCTTGCCGATCGTCTCGCTGGCCCAGCTGACGGTGTCGATGACGTTGGCCCCGCACGTCAGGGTCAGTGAGTCGCTCGACGTCAGGGCAAAGCCGAACGTCGCGTCCTCAGCGAGGCCGCCGTTGGAGCCGGCGCCAGGCGAGCGGGCCAGGAGGTAGCGACCGCCCGCCGCAACGACCGCCGTAGGCAGGACCGCAGATCCGGCCGCCTGGTTGGTCACGGTGCAGCCGGTCAGGGTCCGGGGACCGCCCGCGACGTTGTGCAGCTCGAACCACTCGCCCTGCGAGTCGGGGACCGTCGACGGGTTCGACAGCCACTCGGTGATGATGACGTCTCCCGCGGCCGGCCCGGGCGGGTCCGGAGGCGGCGGAGGCGGGCTGAGCTTCAGCTCGAGGGCGTCGACATAGACGCCTCGCCCGGGCTTCTTGACCTTCAGGGTGACCACGCCGTCCCCGGAGAAGCGCACCTTCTTGATCTGCTTGGAGTCTGCGGCGGTCAGGACGACCTTCTGCCTGACGCCCCCGACCTTGATGACGAGCTTCCCGCGGCCGGGACCGAACTGAAGCAGCACCTTGCCGCCGCCGGTGGTGGCGTCGACGCTCGTCAACGTGGCGCCCTTGTCCTTGGACTTGGAGAGCGTCCCTGCGTGGGCGCCCGCGAACGACTTGTTGCGCCAGACCCCCTTGCGGACGAGCGCTCGGTCGTCGACCGTCGTCGTCGCGCTCGGGGCTGCCGCGACCGGAGCCGTCAGCAGTGGCACGCCCAGCGCCAGTGCGGTCACGACGGCCAGGCCAGCGGTTGTCCTCATCGGCCCATAGTGCGCCTCGAGGGCGGATCGCTCTACCCCGGGGCGTCCTTGGCCTGGGCCCGCAGTGCCCGGGCGATGTCGTCGCGGTTCTCGCGGACGTAGCGCTTCGCGGCCGGGTTGGCCGGCGACTCCTCGAGCCACGTGTCGAGCCGGTCGAGCAGTGCCGGGCTGGCGAGGTGCTTGGGGAAGATGTGTTCCAGTGCCGTCGAGGCCCGCTGGGTGCCCTTGTCCTCCCACATGGTGTCGGCCGCGGCGAGGTACTTCTCGACGTAGGGCGCCAGCACCTCGTCCTGGCCGTAGGCGCCGAACGCCAGCACGATGCTGCGCTGGGTCTCGTTGGGGACGTCGTCGCGCACCATCGCCAGCTCCCACGCCTCGGCCTTGGCCTCGGCGGTGGGCCGGAGGGCTCGTGCCGCGGCTGCGTGCTCCTGGCCGGAGATCGTGTGGTCCCTGGCCAGCTCGTCGTTGATGCGGTCGCCGTCGGCGCGACCGTTCTTGGCCAGCGCCGAGAGCAGGGTCCAGCGCAGGTCGGTGTCCACGGCGAGTCCGTCGATGTCGAAGGAACCGTCGAGAAGCCCCTCGAGGTCTGACAGTGCCTGGTCGCTGTGCGCCGCAGCGGCGTAGGCCCGGGCGAACGAGAGCTGGTGGTCACCGCCAGGCTCGGCGGTCATGAGGAGCTGGCGCAGCCCGGACTCCCAGGTCGCCCGGAGTGCGTCCCGGTTGGCCGGCGCGGAGTAGAGGGTCGTCGCCGCCGCGGCGTAGTTGGGCAGGCTCCTGACCCCGAACGCATCGGTCTCCGAGGCGATCCCGGAGAGCACGAGCGTCACGAAGTCGGTCGCCGACATCTCCGCATCGCGGGTCATGTCCCAGGCGGCGCCCCAGCACAGTGCGCGGGCCAGCGAGTCGTCGATCGTCTCGATGCTCGACACGAGCGTCTCGAGTGAGCGCTCGTCGAGCCGGATCTTGGCGTAGGCGAGGTCGCCCTCGTTGAGCAGCAGCAGGTCGGGCTGCTTCTGGCCGACCAGCTCGCCGATCTCGGTGCGGTCTCCCTCGACATCGACCTCGAGCGAGGTACGCCGGACCAGCCGGCCCTCAACCTTGTCGTAGAGGCCGATGCCGAGACGGTGCCGGCGGAGTGTCGGGTGGTCGGGGTGGGCGGTCTGCGCGACGGCGAACGACGTATAGCAGCCGTCGGCGTCCAGCTCGAACCGCGCTGCCAAGGTGTTGACCCCCGAGGTCTGCAGCCACTCTTGGGCCCACGACTCGAGCTCGCGTCCGCTGGACTTCTCCAGCGCCATCAGCAGGTCCTTGAACTCGGAGTTGCCGTAGGCGAAGTCCTGGAAGTAGCCGCGGATACCTTCCAGGAAGTTGTCCAGCCCGACCCAGGCGACCAGCTGCTTGAGCACCGACGCGCCCTTGGCGTAGGTGATCCCGTCGAAGTTGACCTCGACGGCCTGCAGGTCGTAGTTGTCGGCCGCGATCGGGTGGGTCGAGGGCAGCTGGTCCTGCCGGTAGGCCCAGTTCTTGCGGGCGTTGGTGAAGCCGGTCCACGCCTCCTTGAACTCAGTCGCCTGGACGGCGGCGTGGTAGCAGGCCCACTCGGCGAACGACTCGTTGAGCCAGAGGTCGTCCCACCACCTCATCGTCACCAAGTCGCCGAACCACATGTGCGCCATCTCGTGGAGGATCACCTCGGCGCGGAACTCGTAGAAGGCGCGGTCCTGGCGGCTGCGCGGGAGGTATTCGTCGCGGAACGTGACGCACCCGGCGTTCTCCATCGCGCCCATGTTGTATTCCGGCACGAACAGCTGGTCGTACTTGCCGAACGGGTAGGGGTAGCCGAATGCGTCCTCGAAGAACGCGAACCCCTGCCGGGTGACCTTGATCAGCTCGTCGGCGTCGAGGTGCTCCACCAGCGACTGGCGGCAGTAGAGGCCGAGCGGGATGTTCTGCGTCTTGCCCTCGTAGGTGTATTGCACCTCGTGGTACTCGCCGGCGACCAGGGCGGTGATGTAGGTCGACATCGGCTTGGTGGCCTCGAAGCGCCACACCGCCTTGGCGGGCCCGTCACCGCCGGTGTCCAAGGGCTCGGGCTGCGGGCTCGGGGCGTTGGAGACGACCTTCCAGTGGGCGGGAGCGGTCACCGTGAACGTGTAGGGCGCCTTGAGGTCGGGCTGCTCGAAGGTCGTGTAGACGCGGCGCGCGTCGGGCACCTCGAACTGGGAGTAGAGGTAGACGCGGTCGTCGGCCGGGTCGACGAAGCGGTGCAGGCCCTCGCCGGTGCGTGAGTAGCTGCAGTCGGCCCGGACCACGAGCGTGTTGTCGGCCGCGAGCCCCGTGAGCGCGATGCGGTTGTCCTGGTAGGCGCTGAGGTCGACAGGCTGGCCGTTGAGGATGATCTCGTGCACGGTCGCGTCGACCAGGTCGGCGAAGGTCTCGGTCCCGGGCTGGGTGCACGTGAACTCGATCGTGGTCGTGGACCCGAAGTGGGTGGTCTCCCCGTCTTCTTGGCGAGTCGTGAGGTCCAGGTCGATCGCGTATGACGTGACATCCAGGAGAGCGGCGCGGGCGCCGGCCTCGTCCCGGGTGAGATTGGTTCCAGGCATGCGTGCCATCCTGCCACCCGTGGTGCTCTCGCGGCCTCCCGGTTCGGGGGCGTCTGCACGCGAGGTGGCCGCCGTGTTCCTGAGGCTCGGCGTCGTCGCGTTCGGCGGCCCGGCGGCGCACACCGCGATGATGCGCGAGGAGCTCGTCCGGCGCCGTGCGTGGGTCGACGACGAGCGCTTCGTCGACCTGGTGGGGGCGACCCAGCTGGTGCCCGGCCCGAACTCCACCGAGCTGGCGATCCACCTCGGTCACGACCGGGCCGGCTGGCGGGGGCTGCTCGTCGCCGGCGTCTGCTTCATCGTGCCGGCGGCGCTGCTCGTCGGGGTGCTGGCCTGGGCCTACGTCGAGCACGGCGACACCTCGGTCGTGGGCGACGTGTTCGACGGCGCGGTGCCGGTCGTGCTGGCGATCATCGCGTGGTCGGTTGTCCCGCTGCTCAGGGCGGCGGCCACGTCGTGGTGGCTGGCCGTGGTGGGTCTTGCCGCGCTCGCGGCGTACCTCCTCGGGCTCAACGAGCTTGTCGTGCTGGTCGGCGGTGCGCTCGCCGCGCTGGTCCCGTACGTCGGGGGGCGGGCGCGGGAGGGCGGCACCGCGGCCCTCCTCCTGCCGCTGGCGCTCGCCCCCTCCGGCGACGGGCGCCTCGGCGAGCTGTTCGTGACGATGCTCAAGATCGGGGCGGTGCTCTACGGCAGCGGCTACGTGCTGATCACGTTCCTCGAGGGCGACTTCGTCGAGCGGCTGGGCTGGTTGAGCAACCAACAGCTCGTCGACGCCGTCGCGGTGGGTCAGGTGACGCCGGGCCCGGTGTTCACGACGGCCACGTTCGTGGGCTACCTGGTGGCGGGCTTCTGGGGCGCGGTCCTCGCCACGGTCGCGATCTTCCTGCCGTCGTTCGTCTTCGTCGGCCTGCTCACCCGTCTCGTCGGGTGGCTGCGGTCGAGAGCCTGGACGGCCGCCGTGCTCGACGGTCTCAACGTCACTGCGCTGGCGCTGATCCTGGGAGTGGCCGTCGACCTCGGGCGTGACAACCTGGCGAGCTGGTGGGCACCACTGCTGTTCGCGGTCACGCTGCTGCTGCTGTGGCGGACCCGCCTCAACTCCGGGTGGTTCGTGCTGGCCGGCGGGGCGGCGGGAATACTCACGGGCGCTCTGTAGTTGAATCTTTTATGACCAACGTCGACTTCTGGTTCGACCCGCTCTGCCCCTTTGCCTGGATCACCTCTCGGACGGTGATCGAGGCGGCGCAGGTCCGAGACATCGAGGTCACCTGGCGGATCATGAGCCTGGCCTACCTCAACGAGGACAAGGACATCTCCGACGCCTACCGGGAGCTGCTCAAGGACGCCTGGGAGCCGGTGCGGGTCTGCATGGCTGTGGAGCAGGAGTACGGCCAGGCGAAGCTCGGAGAGCTCTACACCGCGCTCGGCACCCGCAAGCACGCGGAGGGCCGGGAGAAGCTCGACCGGCCGCTGATCGAGGAGGCGCTGGAGGCCATCGGGGTGCCGGCCGCCCTCGCCGACGCCATGGACGACGACTCCTACGACGACGCGATCAAGAAGTCCCACCACGCGGGCATGGACCAGGTCGGCGACGAGGTGGGGACCCCCACGATCGCCATCGACGGGCAGGCCTTCTTCGGCCCGGTCCTCACGAGGATCGCCCGCGGTGAGGACGCCGGCCGGATCTGGGACGGCGCCGTCGCGCTGTCGTCGTTCCCCTACTTCGCCGAGCTCAAGCGCACAAGGGAGCAGCAGCTCGACTTCTCCTGACCTTCTCCAGACCGGTGGCGGCTGTGACGAAAGTGACGCATGATGACATGCCATGGACGCGATCTCCGGTAGCGCCACGCCGACCAGACGAGGTTTTCTGCTCGGGTCGGCGGCGCTGGGGGCGGCCGTGTCCTCGGCGTACGCCGCACCGGCGCACGCCGCGACCGCCGCGGCTGACTCGAGCGCCGATCTGGTCCTGAGCGCGGCCCGCGGCCTGCGGACCGGCCCCATCACCGGGCACAGGTTCTCGATGGTCGGCGTGACCTGGCGGGGCGGGCCGGTCAAAGCCGCGGTGCGGGTCCGGGTCCGGCGCCACGGCGAGTGGACGGGCTGGCGGCCCTTGCGCCCGCTGCACGACGGCCCCGACCGAGCAGCCGAGGGCGTGCCCGGGCTGCGGGCGACCGAACCCCTCTGGACCGGCGACTGCGACGCCGTCGACCTCCGCGGCGGCGACGGCATCGCCGCACTGACCCTCTCCCTGATCGCGCCGGGGCCGGACCCGGTGCTGCTCGACCGGGCGGCGCGCTACGAGCCCGCCGAGCGGGCGGAGCGGAAGAAGGCGCCCAAGCCGGACATCGTCCGTCGTCGGGCCTGGGGCGCGAACGAGAAGTGGCGCAACGGCGGACCGTGGTTCAACCGCACCATCCAGCAGGTGCACATCCACCACACGGTCAACAGCAACGACTACGCACCCGAGGACGTCCCGGCCCTGCTCCGTGGCATCTACCGCTACCACACCAAGAACCTCGGCTGGTCCGACGTCGGCTACAACTTCCTGGTCGACCGCTTCGGCGGGATCTGGCAGGGCCGCGCCGGCGGCTCGGCCCTCCCGGTGCGGGGCGCACACACGCTCGGCTTCAACAGCACCTCCACCGGCATCGCCGTGATCGGCAACTTCGAGGAGGTGCTGCCCGAGCGACCGGTCATCTCCTCGATCGTCCGGCTGGCGGCGTGGAAGCTCGACAAGTACGACCGCAAGCCATCGGGCCGCGCCGCCGTGTTCTCCCAGGGCAGCGACAAGTTCTCCGCCGGCCAGAAGGTCAAGCTCCCGGTCATCGACGGGCACCGCGACACCAACGACACCGCCTGCCCGGGCGGTCACCTCTACGCCGCCCTGCCGAGGATCCGCGAGCGCACCCAGAAGCGGGTCGACCGGTTCGGTCCGGACGCCTAGCAGGACGGGGTGCTGGCTAGCCTCCGGCCGCCGCTCCGGCGGCGGCCGTCACGGCGGCGATGACCGCGGCGTGGGTGGCCTTGATGGCGTCTCGGACGCCCGTGGCCGCCCACGCGCCCTCGGTGACCTCCTTGGCCCGCTTCTTGACCTCACGGCGGGAGAGCCCGTCGTGGTCGACGACCTTGTGCGTCCGGTCGATGGCGGAGAGCACCGCGACCAGGGCCCCGGTGCGGGCGTCGGGTGTGGTGCCCTGCACGAGCACCGACGCCAGGGCCTGCCGGACCGCCTCTTCGTGGGTGCTGTCGGCGGCCGGCCACCGGGTGCGCGGCAGCATGCCGAGCAACCGGGACTCGCGCCGCTCCAGCATGCCGCGGTCGGCCATCCGGTCGCCCAGCGTCTTGACGAGACCCTTGCCGAGCCGGGCCACGAGGTCCTGGGCGGTCCGCTCCTTCTCCGCGACGACGTCCAGGGCATCGGCGAGGACCCGGTCCTCCGGAGCCGGGCCGGCGACCCGCACCTTGGGCGACCGGAACCTGCCCGTCGGTTCGTCAACCGTCACCGCCCCGAGGATCGCCAGCTCCGCCAGCACCGCACCGCCGAGGGCCACGTCGGCGACGTCGGAGGCGGTCACCTTGCCCGACTCGTCGTCCAGCAGGAGGAGCAGCAGGTCCTCGGCGACCAGGTAAGGGGAAAGGGGCATGAGGTGACCGTAGTCACCGCCCTAGGCTGACGTCATGAGCAAAGTCCTCTCCGCCGTCGCCTGGCCGTATGCCAACGGCCCGCGCCACATCGGCCACGTGGCCGGCTTCGGCGTACCGTCCGACGTGTTCAGCCGCTACCAGCGGATGGCGGGCAACGACGTGCTCATGGTGTCCGGCTCCGACGAGCACGGCACCCCCATCCTGATCGCCGCCGACGAGGCCGGGGTGAGCCCGCAGGAGCTCGCGGACACCAACCACCGGCTGATCTGCGAGGACTTCGTCGCGCTCGGGCTCACCTACGACCTCTACACGCGCACGACGACCCGCAACCACCACGCGGTCGTCCAGGAGCTGTTCCTCGGTGTCCACGAGAACGGCTACTTCGTCGAGCAGACGACGCATGGCGCCATCTCGCCGTCCACCGGTCGGACCCTGCCCGACCGCTACATCGAGGGCACCTGCCCGATCTGCGGCTACGACGGCGCACGCGGCGACCAGTGCGACAACTGCGGCAACCAGCTCGACCCGGCCGACCTGATCAACCCGAGAAGCAGGATCAACGGCGAGACTCCGGAGTTCATCGAGACCCAGCACTTCTTCCTCGACCTGCCGGCCCTGGCCGAGGCGCTGGGGGAGTGGCTCGACGGACGCGAGGCGACCGGGCTGTGGCGACCCAACGTGATCCGTTTCAGCAAGAACATCCTCGAGGAGATCCGTCCCCGGGCGATGACCCGCGACATCGACTGGGGGATCGCGGTCCCGCTGGACGGCTGGCGGGACAACCCGACCAAGAAGCTCTATGTCTGGTTCGACGCGGTCATCGGCTACCTGTCGGCCTCGATCGAGTGGGCCCGTCGCAATGTCGCCTCTGGGGGCGACCCGGAGGCCTGGCGCCAGTGGTGGAACGACCCGGACGCCCTGTCCTACTACTTCATGGGCAAGGACAACATCACCTTCCACAGCCAGATCTGGCCGGCCGAGCTGCTCGCCTACAACGGGCAGGGCGCCAAGGGCGGGTCACCGCGGCAGTTCGGCACGCTCGACCTGCCCACGGAGGTCGTGAGCTCGGAGTTCCTCACCATGGAGGGCAAGAAGTTCTCCTCCTCCAAGCGGGTCGTGATCTACGTCCGCGACCTGCTCAGCCGCTACCAGCCCGACGCGTTCCGCTACTTCGTCGCGGCTGCCGGCCCCGAGAACCAGGACGCCGACTTCACCTGGGCCGAGTTCGTACGCCGCACCAACGACGAGCTCGTCGCGGGCTGGGGCAACCTGGTCAACCGGACCGCCACCATGATCAGCAAGAACTTCGGGGAGATCCCGCCCCTGGGCGAGACCACTCCGGAGGACGAGGCGGTGCTGGCCGCCGCCGAGACGGCGTTCGACGTGGTCGGCGACCTCATCGGGCGGAACCGGATGCGTCAGGCGATCAACGAGGCGATGCGAGTGGTGGCCGAGGTCAACAAGTACGTCTCGGACTCGGAGCCGTGGAAGATCAAGGACGACCCGGCGCGGCTCGGCACGGTCCTGCACGTCACCGCGCAGTGCGTGTCCGACCTCAACCTGGTGCTGGCGCCGTTCCTCCCGTTCGCGGCCAATGAGGTCGACCGCGCCCTCGGGGGCAAGGGCGAGGTCGCCCCGATGCCGAGGATCGAGGAAGTGGAGGACCTCGACGGCGGTGCGCCCTACCCGATCATCACCGGCGACTACACCGCGGTGCCGGAGTGGCGACGTCACCCCCTCGCGGTCGGCGCGCCGGTCGACAAGCCGACCCCGATCTTCACCAAGCTCGACCCGAGCATCGTGGACGAGGAGCTGGCCCGACTGGGCGGGTGAGCATCAGCGCCCGCTGAACAGACGGTCCCAGGTCTCGTTGTCGACGATGCCCGTGGCCGAGAGACCGGCCTTGCGCTGGAACTTGTTCACGGCCTTGGCGGTCTTCTTCGACAAGGCGCCGTCGATGACCACGCGCTTGCCGAGGGCGGCAGTCAGCGCACGTTGGACCCGGCGGACCGGGTCACCGGTCGACCCGACCTTGACCAGGGGGTGCGAGCCGCGCGCGAGCAGCGCCACCCACGTACGACGGTCGAGCTTGCCGGTCACCTTCAGGTGCAGCTTCGTCTGCGCCTTCTTCACCGCCGCGACGGTCGCCGCGTCGTAGGTCCCGGTGATCGGCGCCCTGGTGTAGCCGTGCCGGCGGAGCAGGCACTGCGCGGCCTCGACCGCGGGCCCGCGCGAGCCCTTCGTCCGCTTCGGGTAGGCCTTGAGGTCGACGGAGACGCCCCCGCCCCTGACCTTGCACAAGGCCTTGGACGGCGACCCGACCGAGCCGGCGCCGACGTCGACCCAGTTCGCGTCCACGGTGAGCGTGTGGCCGCCGTAGGTCTGCTGGACGTCGAGGTCGTACTGGTGGATCCGGGAGTGGTCGTCCCAGAGCCTGCTGTCGACCCAGTCGCCGTCGGCGGTATCGGCCTTGCCGTTCTCCCAGGCGAACCAGATGTCGTCCGGCATGGCGTAGGAGCCCGGCGAGGCGATGGACGCATAGTCGAGCGACGTGATCGCCGCGGCGATGTTGGAGTAGACGCCGGAGTCGTAGCCGGCCGCGTGCAGTGACTTGGTCCAGCCGGACAGGAACGACAGTGCCGCTCGACGGCAGTCGTCCGGCCCGGTGTCGTAGTCCTCGAGGTCGTAGTAGAGCGTGCTGCCCCGGCCGATGCCCAGGTCCTGTGCCGTGGCCATCGCCTTGGCGGCCTCCGCCCGGCCCTGCTGCTCGGCCGTGGCGAGGTCGGACGACATCCGGTCGGCATAGCCGGAGCAGCTGGCCTGCGGCCCGACCTGCACAGGCAGCAGGTGCCAGCCGGTCCGCTGCTGCTTGCGCACCCAACCCGCGTCGAGCTCGGGCTGCTCGCAGAGCCGGTTGCTGCCGCCGATGTAGATGCCGACCGCGGCGTACGGCGAGCTCTCCCACCAGGCGTCCATGACCTCCTGGGCGGGGGCGGTGCAGGCGTCGAAGCCGTAGCCGGTCAGCGAGCCCGGCGCGCCGGCCTTGCGCTCGCCGTCGCCAGGGGCGGCGGACGCCGCTCCGCTGCCGAGGGCGACGAGCGCGGCCACCGTGAGGACGAGGGCACGGACGATGGTCGAGGTTCCCGAGAACACCGGCACATCCTGCCTCACCGTTCCTTAGCAGCCATCCTTGGTGAACACGCACATCGCGGCCCGGGTCGCGGCGGACCTGTCCGCGAGGATCTGGGTCGCGATCGCGATCGCCTGGTCGCCGCCGGCCGCGCCGTAGGACATGTCCACCAGCACGGCATTGCCGACCTGGGTCACCTCCACGGTGGTCAGCTGGCTGACCAACCCGTCGTCGGCGACGATCTGCTGGGCGAAGGTGAGCGACGCGTCACCACCGGTGTCGAAGTCGACCAGCCGAGTCTCGATCACGTCCTCACCGCCCGCGCTCGGCTGCTGGGGGCACGCCTGCACCGCGTCCTTGAGACGGTCGAGGCTCAGGAAGGCCGCGGCGTCGTCCGGCCAGAGCTGGAAGACGCGGGTCGCCGAGCTCTCGCCGTCACCGCTGAAGAACCAGGTCTGGGAGTCGGTCGTGCCCTGGGAGGTGGGGTAGGACGTGTCGCAGAGGGCGATGGCGTCGAGGTCGCCCTCGGTCGGCTTGCCCTCGTTCGTCATGCCCTCGGTCACCGGGAAGCCGGCGGGGATCTCGGTCAGCCAGTCCGGCTGGGCGTCTTCGGTGACGGTCGGGGTGGGCTGCGGGGCGGGGTCGATGTCGTCGCCGCCGTCGTTGCCGGACATGAGCGCCACCGGCGTACCGATGAACACGGCCGCGGCCACGACGCCACCCACGGTGGCGAGGGCGGTGTTGCGGCGGCGCATCCGGTCGCCGCGGCGGCGGACCTCGGAGGCAGGCAGGGCGTTCACGTGCAGTCCTTCGGAGAAGTTGTCGAGTGACTCCAGCGGGTCGTTGTCAGGCATGAGTGGCTCCCGGGTCGAGCGGTCCGTCGGCGAGGAGGAGGGCGAGGGCGGCGCGGCCCCGGGCGAGGCGGGCCTTTACCGTGCCCTCGGGGGCTCCGGTCTCCCGGGCCACCTCGTGCACGGGCAGGTCCGCGATGTGGTGGAGCACCAGCGCCTGGCGCTGGGCCTCCGGCAGCTGCTTGAGCGCTTCGACGAGCGCGACGTGGGTCTCGCTCGGCGCCGCCGACTCGGTGGCCGGGCTCAGGGCCCGGTCGGCGGGACGTCGGCCGCGGACGGTGCGGCGCCACCGGCTGACCGCCAGGCGGTAGGCCGTCGTCCGGACCCAGGCCTCGGGGTGCTCGGCACGGTCCAGCTTGCGGCGGTGCGCCCAGGCGCGTACGAACGCCTCCTGCACGCATTCCTGCGCCTCGTCGCGGTTCCCGATCATCGCGTAGACCTGGGCGGTCAGGCGTGAGAAGGAGGCGGCGTAGAAGTCGTCGAACTCGCGTTCGTCCATCGACCTGTGTCTCGTCTCGTGTCAGTTGGTGAGGGTGCTTCCACGGGTGGTACGCCCGGGCAGACCTCACGGTTGCACGCGACACCCGGATTTCCCCGGCGGCAGGCGGGGTGGGTCAGCCCTTCGGCCGGCCGAGCCGGGCGAGCCGGTCCTGGGCGCGCACCGCGAGCGCGATGAACGGCTCGCCGCCCATGACGACCCCGTCGGCCGGGACGAAGGTCAGCTGCGAGACCGCCGTGCCGTTGCGCAGGATGCCCATCAGGTAGGTGACCGAACGCTCGTCGGAGACCTCGACAGTGAGCCGCCAGACGGTGAGCTCGCGGTCGCCCTCGCTCGTCGTCTTGACCTCGTCGACCTGGGTGGCCAGGTCGCGGTCGGGACAGGACGTGAGCTTCTTGCGGACTCCGGCGATGAAGGCCTCGGCGTCCTTCCGGGGCAGCGCGCCGACGGTCTGGGTGAGCCCGAACTCGGGCGGGAGGTCCGCACCCGGGACGAGGAACGATCGGGTCTCACCGCGGCTGAAGCCGTCGGCGGAGAAGTCCGACTCGTCGCAGCGGGTCGCGGCGAGGTTGGTCGTGGCCTCCTCCGGGGGCGTGCCCACCCACGGCTGGGTCACCTTCGTGACCGGCGGCAGGTCGACCTCGCTGAGCAGCGCCGGGGACGAGCCCGTCGCCATGGGAGGCACGGCCTTGAGCCGAGGAGTGTCGGCGCAGGTGCCGCCAGCAGGCAGCCCGCACAGGCCGTCGACCGCGCTGGCGAGCAACGTGGCGCTCGGCTCTGCGTCAGGGTCTCGGGTGCCGGTGCGGGTGAGCGAGGTCGTGGTGGTCACGGCGCCGCTGCGTGCGACGCCGACGACCTGGGCCTTGGTCGGCTCGTTCCAGTCGCGCAGGACGAAGAGCATGGCCTGGTCGCCGACGCCCTTGACCCGGTGGGTGGACAGCAGCTGCATCCGGGGGGCCATGCACCCGGCGTACCAGCCCGCAGTGGTCCGGTAGGTCGTCCGCCCGGCTTCCTCGTCGGCGGACACCTCCACGGACTGGCCGGCGGTGGACGGGTCGTCGGCGGCCTCCGGCTTGAAGGTGCGGACCAGCGCGGCCAGGCCGGCGGGGTCGGCGTAGCGCCCGCCCTGGCACGCGAACACCAGGCCGTCACCCTCGGTGTTTCCCGAGGTCTTGCCCTGGGTCCAGGTGCCGGTCAGCGCGCCACCGACGAGGTCGGCGGTGAGCAACGCCTCCGGCGTCAACGGCGGGACGTCGGGGTCGGGGCGGGGGGTGGTCTCGGGCGGCTCCGGCTGGACGCCCTCGAGCAGTCCCTTGGTGTCGAGGCTGGGCCGGACCCCGGCGGCGTCGGTGACGACCGAGCCGGAGACGACCAGGGCCGCCACGGCGACCGCCGCGCCGAACGTGGTGTGGGAGCGGCGCCGTGCCGAGCCGGCGCGGGTGATGATGGAGGGCCTCGGCCAGCGGACCTCGTCGATCTGGGTGCGGAGCACCTCCAGCACCGGGCGGATGCCGGTGGACTCGACCTCGCGGTTGACCGCGAACTGCGCGGTAGCGTTCTGCAGCTCCCGCTCGGTGTTGGCCCGGGAGATCCCGACCTCCCGCGAGATCCCCTCGAGCGGCAGCGAGGTGAGGTGGCTGAGGAGCAGCACCCGGCGCTGGGTCACCGGCAGCTTCGCCAGCGCGTCGAGGGTGGCGGCGACCTCGGCGTCGAGGCCCTTCATCCGGCTCCACCACCGGGCCTGGCTTCGCCGCAGCGCCCGGGACCAGGCCAGCGGGCGGACATAGTCCTCGCGGTCCTCGAGCCGCGACACCTTCCGCCAGTGGTGCCAGGCGACGACCATCGCGTCGCGCACCGCCTTCTGCGACGCCTGGAGATCCCCGGTCAGGGCATAGGTCTGGACGAGGAGGCCGGACCGGACGTCCTTGTAGAACGACTCGAAGCTGTCCTGGTCGGCCCGATTCATGGCCCGTTAACGCTACGGGACCGGGCTAATCCTGGCCAAAGTGCGCCAGGGTCGGCGTGGCAGCGCGGAGGTACGACGACGCCCGGCGACCATGGACAAGCCATGACCGCCCTGCTGCCCGACCGGGAGACCCGCCGCGAGGCCAAGCGATCCGCGGCCGAGGTCAGCCACGACCTGCGGCACCGCCGGCCGCTGGTGCTGCTGGCACTTCTCGCCGGCGTCCTGGCCGCGGCGGGCACCCTCATGGTCTGCCTGGCCATCGGGGTCGCCGGCTGGTTCCTCACCGACGCCGGCGCTCACGGGGCGCCCCGTGACGGACTGCGGACGGGAGCGCTCGCCTGGTTGATGGCGCACGGCTCGGGAGTCCGGGTCGATGGCGTGCTCGTGAGCGTGATCCCGCTCGGGATCACCGCCGTCTGTGCTTGGGCCACCTGGCGGACCGCCCACCGGCTCGGCGACTCGGTCTCGGGCCACGGCCCCGACGCCGACCGGATCGCCGACGGCGAGCGCGACTGGACCGTGCCCGTGGCCGCGATGGTCTTCACGGCCGGCTACGTCGCCACCGCGGTCGGGGCCGGCGCCCTTGCCGCGACTCCCGCGACCGGACCCGACATCGCCCGAGTCATGCTGTGGTCGGTCGTGCTGTGCGGGCTGTTCGGCGTCCCGGCCATCGCCGCCGGCTCGGGACGGGCCGCGGTGTGGGGGGCGTGGCTTCCGACGTCCGTGGTCTCCACCGCCGCCGCCTGTCGCTCCGTCCTGACCACGTGGGTCGGGGTCTGCCTCGCCTTCTTCGTCGGGGCACTGGTCCTCGACCTCGGCACGGCCCTCAACCTGGTCTCCCAGCTCGGCACCGACGGCCCCGCCACGGCACTGCTCGTGGTCGTGTCCGTGGTGCTGGTGCCCAATGCCACGGTGTTCTCCGGCGCCTACCTCCTCGGCCCCGGCTTCACCGTGGGCGTCCAGACGATCGTCTCGCCCGCCGAGGTCACCGTCGGGGCCCTGCCCGTGTTCCCGATGCTCGCGGCCCTCCCGGACAGCGGTCCCACCCCGGGCTGGACCCCCTGGCTGGTCCTCGTGCCGCCGGTCATCGGCGCGGTCGGGGCGGCCCGTGCCCAGCGACGCCGTCCGACGCTGCGCTACGAGGAGGGTGCGCTGCACGGCTGTGCCGGCGGGATGCTGGCCGGAGCGGTGTTCGGTGTCCTCGCCTCGCTGGCCGGCGGCGCGGTCGGGCCGGGCCGGATGACCGAAGTCGGCCCGCTCGTCGGATCGGTGCTGGTCCACGCGGTCACGGCCTTCGGGATCGGCGGCCTGCTGGGCGGCCTGGCCATCACCTGGTGGCAGCGAGCGAGCGAGGCGAGCGCCAGCGAGCCCGCGCAGCGTCGGTGGTCGAGGAGGTCGCGCAGCGACCGTCACGAGACCTCGGAAGCCGAGGCACCTGCTCAGCCCTAGACTCCACCGCGTGCCTGCGCGCCTGGTGGTCCTCGTCTCCGGGTCCGGCACCAACCTCCAGGCGCTGCTGGACGCGACCGCCGACCCGGCCTACGGCGCCGAGGTGGTCGCAGTGGGCGCGGACCGCAATGGGATCGAGGGCCTCGCCCGGGCCGAGCGGGCCGGCGTCCCGACGTTCGTGCACCGGGTCAAGGACTACCCGGACCGCGGCGCGTGGGACCGCGCCCTGGCGGCCTCGGTCGCCGAGCACCAGCCGGACCTGGTGATCTCGGCCGGTTTCATGAAGCTGGTCGGCCGCGACTTCCTGGCCGCCTTCGAGGGCCGGTTCCTCAACACCCACCCGGCGCTGAGCCCGAGCTTCCCCGGCATGCACGGCCCGGCCGACGCCCTGGCGTACGGCGTCAAGGTCACCGGGTGCACCCTGTTCGTCGTCGACGACGGCGTCGACACCGGGCCGATCGTGGCGCAGGCCGCGGTCGAGGTGCGCGAGGACGACGACCCGGAGTCGCTGCACGAGCGGATCAAGGTGGCCGAGCGGGCGTTGCTCGTCGACACCGTCGGACGGATGGCCCGCGAGGGCTTCACCATCGAGGACAGAAGGGTCCGAATCGGACATGGATGACCAGATCCCCATCAAGCGAGCGCTCGTCTCGGTCTACGACAAGAGCGGGCTCAAGGACCTGGCGCAGGGCCTCCACGGCGCCGGCGTCGCGCTGGTCTCCACCGGCGGCTCGGCGGCCCTGATCGAGGGCCTGGGGATCCCCGTGACCAAGGTCGAGGACCTCACCGGCTTCCCCGAGTGCCTCGACGGGCGGGTCAAGACCCTGCACCCCAAGGTGCACGCCGGGATCCTGGCCGACCGCCGCCTCGACTCGCACGTGCAGCAGCTCGCCGACCTCGGTGTCGAGCCGTTCGACCTGGTGGTCTCCAACCTCTACCCGTTCACCCAGACCGTCGCCTCCGGCGCCACCCCCGACGAGTGCGTGGAGCAGATCGACATCGGCGGGCCCTCGATGGTCCGCGCGGCGGCGAAGAACCACCCGTCGGTCGCGATCGTCACCTCCCCGGGTCGCTACGCCGACGTGCTGGCGGCCGTGGCTGCCGGAGGGTTCACGCTGACCCAGCGTCAGGCGCTGGCCGCGGAGGCGTTCGTGCACACCGCGACGTACGACGTGGCCGTCGCGTCCTGGATGGGCAGCGTCCTCACCGACACCTCCGAGGGCTCCGGGTTCCCGGCCTGGGTCGGCGCCACCTGGGACAAGGCGGCGTCGCTGCGCTACGGCGAGAACCCGCACCAGCCGGCCGCGCTCTACCGGCAGGGCTTCGGCGCGCCCGCCCTCGCCCAGGCCGAGCAGCTGCACGGCAAGGAGATGTCCTACAACAACTACGTCGACGCGGACGCGGCGCGGCGGGCCGCCTACGACTTCGACGAGCCGGCCGTGGCGATCATCAAGCACGCCAATCCCTGCGGCATCGCGGTCGGCGCGGACGTGGCCGAGGCTCACCGCAAGGCACATGAGTGCGACCCGGTCTCGGCGTTCGGCGGCGTGATCGCCACCAACGTGCCGGTCTCGGTGGCGATGGCCGAGCAGGTGGCCGAGGTGTTCACCGAGGTGGTCGTCGCTCCGGCGTACGACGACGGAGCGGTCGAGATCCTGGCCGCGAAGAAGAACATCCGGCTCCTCGTGTGCGCTCCCGACCCCCGCGGGGGTGTCGAGACCCGGCCGATCTCCGGAGGGCTCCTGATGCAGCACCGGGATGGGATCGACGCACCCGGCGACGACCCGACGACGTGGACCCTTGCGACCGGTGCGGCCGCCTCGCCGGAGGTGCTGGCCGACCTGGCGTTCGCGTGGAAGGCCTGTCGGGCTGCCAAGTCCAACGCGATCCTGCTCGCCAAGGACGGCGCCTCGGTCGGCATCGGCATGGGCCAGGTCAACCGGGTCGACTCCTGCCGGCTCGCGGTGTCCAGGGCCGGGGACCGTGCGGCCGGCTCAGTAGCCGCGTCCGACGCGTTCTTCCCGTTCGAGGACGGTCCGCAGATCCTCATCGACGCCCAGGTGGCCGCGATCGTGCAGCCGGGAGGCTCGGTCCGCGACGAGCTCACCATCAAGGCCTGCGAAGCGGCCGGAGTGACCATGTACTTCACGGGGACACGGCACTTCGCCCATTGATCCAGCGGAGGGACCCGGCTGACAGGATGACCCGGTGACCGCACAGAAGCTCGACGGGACCGCCACCGCCGCCGCGATCAAGGAGGAGCTGCGGGTGCGCGTGGCCGCGCTGAAGGAGCGTGGCGTGGTGCCCGGGCTCGGCACGGTGCTGGTCGGCGACGACCCGGGCTCGCGCTGGTATGTCAACGGCAAGCACAAGGACTGCGCCGAGGTCGGGATCGAGTCGATCCGGGTCGACCTGCCCGAGGTCGCCTCACAGGAGGAGATCGAGGCCGAGGTCGCGAGGCTCAACGCCGATCCGGCCTGCACCGGCTACATCGTCCAGCTGCCGCTGCCTCGCGGCCGCGACGAGAACCGGGTCCTCGGGCTCATCGACCCCGCCAAGGACGCCGACGGCCTGCACCCCACCAACCTCGGCTGGCTGGTCCTCGGCCACCCCGCCCCGCTGCCGTGCACGCCGCACGGCATCGTCGAGCTCCTGCGCCGCCACGACGTCCCGATTGCCGGCGCGGACGTGGTCGTGGTCGGCCGCGGGGTGACTGTCGGGCGTCCGCTCGGCCTCCTGCTCACGCGCAAGTCGGAGAACGCCACCGTCACCCTCTGCCACACCGGCACCGTCGACCTGGCCGCGCACGTGCGCCAGGCCGACATCGTGGTCGCGGCGGCCGGCGTGCCCGGCATCGTGCGCGCCGACATGGTCAAGCCCGGGGCCGCGGTGCTCGACGTCGGTGTCTCCCGGGTCGAGGGCAAGCTCGCCGGCGACGTGGCCGACGGTGTCTGGGACGTGGCCGGCTGGGTCTCACCCAACCCCGGTGGCGTCGGCCCGATGACCCGGGCGATGCTGCTGTCCAACATCGTGAGCATGGCCGAGCAACGGCTGTGAATGACGATCCGGACCTGCCGGAGCCCGACCCGGAGGAGGGTCCGGGCGAGGAGGAGGAACGGCGCTACCCCTCGACCATCGGCGGCGCGTTCTACCTGGTGATCCTCGGCGTCTGCGGCGCGGGGATCGCGGTCGTCGCCAGTGGCGACTGGCGCCTCGGCGTCCGCGTGCTGGCGGTCGCCCTGATGGCGGCTGCGGGCCTACGGCTCGTCCTGCCTGCCAAGGACGCCGGCATGCTGGCGGTCCGGCACCGGGCGATCGATGTCGCCGTGCTCACCGCGCTGGGTGCGTTGATCTGGTTCCTGGCCGGGGACATCCCCGACCAGCCGAGCTAGCTCAAATGAGCCCGAGCTCGGTGACGGCGTTGCGCTCGTCCTCGAGCTCGGCGGTGGAGGCGTCGATCTTCGAGCGCGAGAAGTCGTCGATCTCCAGGCCCTGGACGATCTCCCAGTCGCCGTCCTTGGTGACGACCGGGAACGAGGAGATGAGGCCCTCGGGCACGCCGTAGGAGCCGTCGGAGTGGACGGCCATCGACACCCAGTCGTCGTCCGCGGACCCGAACAGCCAGTCGTGGGCGGCATTGATGGTGGCCGAGGCGGCAGAGGCCGCCGAGGAGGAACCGCGGGCCTCGATGATGGCCGCCCCCCGCTTGGCAACGGTCGGGATGAAGGTGTTCTCGATCCAGTCCTGGTCGTCGACCACCTCGGCGGCGTTGCGGCCGCCGACTCGGGCGTGGAAGAGGTCGGGGTACTGCGTCGCGGAGTGGTTGCCCCAGATCGTCATGTGGCTGATCTCGGTGACCGGCGCGCCGGTCTTCGCCGCCAGCTGCGAGATCGCCCGGTTGTGGTCGAGGCGGGTCAGCGCGGAGAACCGCTCATGCGGGATGTCGGGGGCGTTCTTCATCGCGATGAGCGCGTTGGTGTTGGCCGGGTTGCCGGTCACGCCGATCCGGACGTCGTCGGCAGCGACCGCGTTGAGGGCCTTGCCCTGGGCGGTGAAGATCGCGCCGTTGGCCGACAGCAGGTCGCTGCGCTCCATGCCCGGGCCGCGCGGTCGGGCGCCCACGAGCAGGGCGAGGTTGACCCCGTCGAACATCTTCTCGGCGTCGGCGCCGATCTCGACCTTGGCCAGCTGGGGGAACGCGCAGTCGTCGAGCTCCATGACCACGCCTTCGAGCGCCTTGAGCGCGGGCTCGATCTCGAGGAGCCGCAGCTCGATGGGACGGTCGCCGGCGAGGGAACCGCTCGCGAGACGGAAGAGGAGGCTGTAGCCGATCTGGCCGGCGGCGCCGGTGACGGCGACCTTCAGAGGAGACTGCGCGTGTTCTGAGTTCACGCCTGCCGACGCTAGCAGCGCCCGGCCGTGCGTCATGATTCGCCCCATGCGTCGCGGCCGGGTCTCCGTCGGAGTGCTCCTCGGCGCCCTCGTCAGTGTTCTCGTCCTGGCCGGCTGCGGCTCGGCCTCACCCGACTACGAGATCGCCGGGATCGACGAGCTGGTCATCCCGACGCCGTCGCCGGACCCGGACGACTTCGTGGGGTTCGTCGACAACCCGTGGCTGCCGCTCGAGCAGGGCAGCGAATGGACGTACGACGTCGACGACGGCGTGCAGGGCGGGCGGTCGACAGTCACTGTTGAGCCCTCGAACCTGCGCCTCGGGGGCGTCGCGGTGACCGTGGTGCGCACGGAGACCTTGGTGGGCAACGGGCCGGCGACCGAGCAGGTCGACTACTACGCCCAGGACCGGGCCGGCAACGTCTGGTGGTTCGGCCGGGCCGGGGTCTGGGACGTCGAGGTCGCCGGTGCCGAGGCGGGCCTGGCGATGCCGGCCGACCCCCGGGTCGGTGACGGGTGGCGGCTGGCGCTGCTCGAGGGTGTGGTCGAGGACCGGGTAACGGTGGAGCGCGTCGCCGACGGAGCCGTCGTCCTGCGGGTGGAGAGCGACCTGGAGCCGGGTGTCCTGGTGCAGCAGGTCTATGAGCAGGGCATCGGGTTGACGCGGACCTTCAACCTCGAAGGGCCGCCGGGGTCGAGCGAGCTGACGTCCGGGCCCTGAGCGTCAGTGTGGTGCGGTCGGGTCCGTGGGATCGGCCGGCGGCTGCTGGAACTGCTCCAGCGGCTTCCATTCCTGCGCCTCGTGGTCCCACTGCCAGCCGTCCTGGATGATCGGCTCGTGCGCGACGACCGTGTCGGTCGCGCCGGCGGCCCCACCGGTGCCCTGCTGGTTCCACTCCTGCTGGAGCTGGTCCGGGGCGCCGTAGCCGGGCACCGCCTCGTGCGCGCGGCGCAGGCCGGAGCCGGGGACCGGGTCGGAGCCGTGGCCGAACAGCAGCGGGTAGGTGATGCCGGCGATCGCGGCCCCGGCCAACGGCGCCAGGATGAACAACCAGAGCTGGATGACCGCGTCGGACCCGGCGAAGAGGCCGACGCCGATGGAGCGGGCCGGGTTGACCGAGGTGCCCGTCGCGCCGATCGAGGCCAGGTGCACCATCGTCAGCGCCAGGCCGATCGCCAACGGGGCGAGGGCGGGGTGCTCGTTGCGGGCGTCGGTGACCGCGAGGATCACCCACACGAACACCGCGGTGAGGATCGCCTCCAGCAGGAACGCCGCCCACACGGCGTAGCCGGAGCCATCGTCGCCGAACGAGTTCTGCGCGAGCCCGCTCACGCCCACGTCGTAGTCGGGGATGCCCTGCACGAGGATGAACAGCGTCAGGCCCGCGATCAGACCGCCCACGAGCTGGGAACCGATGTAGAGCGGGGTCTGCTTCCAGGCGATCCGGCCGCCGAGCGCGGCGCCGACGGTGACCGCCGGGTTGAAGTGCGCACCGGACACGCGACCGAAGGCGTAGGCGCCGCAGAGGACGGTCAGACCGAAGGCCAGCGCGATCCCGGCATAGTCGCCACCGCTGAAGATCGCGGCTCCGCAGCCGAAGAACACCAGTGTGAACGTCCCGATGACCTCGGCGGCGATCTTCTGCGCGGAGGTGGTGGTGTCAGCCATGTTCTGCACTCTAATCCCGCGGGAGGCCGCTTTGCCGCTGCGGAACGGCGAGTGCGAGGCTGGCCCCATGGCGAAGATCATCTACACCCACACCGACGAGGCACCGCTGCTGGCGACCTACTCCTTCCTGCCGATCATCGCGGCCTACGCCGCGAAGGCGGGCGTCGACGTGGAGACCCGCGACATCTCTTTGGCGGGCCGCATCATCGCCCAGTTCCCGGACCGTCTGACCGACGAGCAGCGGGTCGACGACGCGCTCGCCGAGCTCGGCGAGCTGGCCACCAAGCCCGAGGCCAACATCATCAAGCTGCCCAACGTGTCGGCGTCCGTGCCCCAGCTGAAGGCGGCGGTCGCCGAGCTGCAGAGCCAGGGCTACGACCTGCCCGACTACCCCGAGAGCCCCGACACCGACGAGGAGCGCGACATCCGGGCGCGCTACGACAAGGTCAAGGGGTCGGCGGTCAACCCGGTGCTGCGCGAGGGCAACTCCGACCGGCGCGCGCCGGCGTCGGTGAAGAACTACGCGCGCAAGCACCCGCACCGGATGGGCGCGTGGACCCCCGAGTCCAAGACCAACGTGGCCACGATGGGTGAGCACGACTTCTTCTCCAACGAGGCCTCGGTGGTCCTCGAGGCCGACGACACCCTGCGGATCGAGCACGTCGCCGCCGACGGCACAGTGACCGTGCTGAAGGAGGCGCTCCCCGTCCTGGCGGGCGAGGTCGTGGACGGCACATTCATGGACGTCGCCGCGCTGCGCCGCTTCCTCACCGAGCAGATCGCCCGGGCCAAGGCCGACGATGTGCTGTTCTCGCTGCACCTCAAGGCGACGATGATGAAGGTCTCCGACCCGATCCTGTTCGGCCACGCGGTGCAGGCGTTCTTCCCGACGCTCTTCGAGCAGTACGGCGAGGTGCTGAAGGCCGCCGGGATCTCGCCCAACGACGGGCTCGGCGCGCTGCTCGACGCCGCGGCGTCGCTGCCCGAGGGCGAGGCGATCGC
The DNA here is from genome assembly GCF_054779555.1 of Nocardioides dilutus. Lineage (NCBI taxonomy): Bacteria > Bacillati > Actinomycetota > Actinomycetes > Propionibacteriales > Nocardioidaceae > Nocardioides > Nocardioides dilutus. Next base: position 661,628 of record NZ_BAAGYA010000002.1, read on the forward strand.
CGCCGCCGTCAAGCAGCGTCTCGCAGAGGGTCCCGCCATCGCGATGGTCGACTCCGACAAGGGCATCACCAACCTGCACGTCCCCTCCGACGTGATCGTCGACGCCTCGATGCCGGCGATGATCCGCCAGTCCGGCCACATGTGGGGCCCCGACGGCGAGGAGGCCGACACCCTCGCGGTCATCCCCGACTCCTCCTACGCCGGCGTCTACCAGACCGTCATCGACGACTGCCGCGCCCACGGCGCCTTCGACCCGGCCACGATGGGCTCGGTGCCCAACGTCGGACTGATGGCCAAGGCCGCCGAGGAGTACGGCTCGCACGACAAGACCTTCGAGGTCCCGGCCGCCGGCACCGTGCAGGTCGTCTCCTCGTCCGGCGACGTGCTGATCTCCCACGCCGTGCAGCCGGGCGACGTCTGGCGGGCCTGCCAGACCAAGGACGCCTCGATCCGGGACTGGGTCAAGCTGGCCGTCACCCGGGCCCGCGCCACTGGCTCGCCCGCCATCTTCTGGCTGGACGAGGCGCGCGCGCACGACGCCAACCTGATCGCCAAGGTCAAGGACTACCTCGCCGATCACGACACCGAGGGTCTGACGATCGAGATCATGGCGCCGGCCGAGGCGACGGCGTACTCCCTGGAGCGGATCCGCCGCGGCGAGGACACCATCTCGGTCACCGGCAACGTGCTCCGCGACTACAACACCGACCTCTTCCCGATCCTCGAGCTCGGCACCTCGGCGAAGATGCTCTCGATCGTCCCGCTCATCAACGGCGGCGGCCTGTTCGAGACCGGCGCAGGCGGCTCGGCGCCCAAGCACGTGCAGCAGCTGGTCAAGGAGAACTACCTGCGCTGGGACAGCCTCGGCGAGTTCTTCGCCCTGGCCGCCTCGCTCGACCACCTCGCGTCCTACGCCGACAACAAGGGCGCCCAGGTCCTCGCCGACACCCTCGACAAGGCGACGGAGACCTTCCTCAACGAGGACAAGTCCCCGACCCGCAAGCTCGGCGGCATCGACAACCGCGGTTCACACTTCTACCTCGCCCTCTACTGGGCACAGGAGATCGCGGCCCAGACGGCCGACCCGGACCTCGCGGCGGTCTTCAAGCCGTACGCCGAGCGGCTCGCCGCCGACGAGAAGACCATCGTCGACGAGCTGCTCGCGGTCCAGGGGAGCCCTGCCGACATCGGCGGCTACTACCGCCCAGACGAGGCCAAGGCGGAGGCGGTCATGCGCCCGTCCGCGACGTTCAACGAGGCGCTCGCCTCACTCTGAGCCCGGGCACCGAGTCCGACGGTCGCCCGGCCGGCATCGGGTACCGCTTGCTCACCACAGGACGAGGAGGGGCCCCGATGGGTGACACAAGTGGCGACGTAGAGGCGATGCAGCGGCGCGTGGAGGCGCAGCGGACCAAGCTCGACCAGGCCGCGGAGCTCTTGGCGCTGGCGCAGAAGCGTGCGGACCGGGCGGGAGCCGAGGTGGACGCGACGGCGGGGGACTACGTGGCGGCCAAAAGGGCTCGGGACGAGGCCGAGGAGAAGGCAGCCCGGCTGCGCAAGGAGGCCAAGGCGGCCCGCCGGGTGGCCAGAGCAGCCGCCGACGAGCAGCAGCAGGCCGTGAAGGCGCTGGCCGACCAGGAGCGCGCCCACGCCAAGCGAGGCAAGAAGCTTGCCAAGGCTGAGGCGGCCCACGCGTCGGTCGTCGCCGGCCAGGAGGCCGAGAGCCTGGTCGCGAAGAAGACGCCCACCGCACGGCCCGCCCCGAGGAAGGCCCCGGCGAAGAAGACGGCGGCCAAGAAGACGGCGGCCAGGAAGACGACGGCCAAGAAGACGACGGCCAAGAAGACGACGGCCAAGACGGCCGCGACGAAGGCAACTGCGAAGAGATCGACGGCCAAGCGCAGCTGAGACGGCCTCGCGGCCCGTTGTTGTGCCACCATCCCTCTGTGTTCGAAGGGGAGAAGGACCCCGGGATCGGCTTCTGGATCGCCGTGGGCTCGGGTGTCGCCGCGGGGGTGTTCGCGGTCTACCTGGGCGGCGGGATAGTCGGCTTCCTGGTCGTGTCCGTGGTCGTGGGCGTGGCCATGGGCCTGCTGCTCAACTGAGGACGGGTCTTCGATGAACACCGTCATGCGTTTCCTCGGCATCCAGCTGGTGGCCCGCGCGGCCGCCCGCCTGCCTGGTGTCTGGGCGCGGCTGGCGACGGCCGTGGTGCTCGTTGTCGTCAACCTGCTCCCGGTCTGGGCGGTAGTCACGGAGCGCGCGGGGATGGGTGACGTGTTCATCGTCTACTGGATCGAGAACGTCGTGGTCTGGGCCTGCTGGATCGTGCGCACCGCGACCGCCGAAGGCCCTGGGAAGGGCACGGTCGCGGTCACGACCAACGGCGTTCCTCGCGACATGTCATCGGCGAAGTTCTTCGCCCTCCACTACGGCATCTTCACGCTGGTCCACGGCGTGTTCGCGGTCGTCGTGGCTGCGTTGGTCGGGCTGAAGGGGGGCCTGGGCCCGGTGGTCCTGCTGTCGCTCGCGATCACCGCGAGCCACCTCTTCTCGCTCGGGGCGAACTGGTTCGGCCGCGACGAGCGCAAGGTGGTCAGCCAGGGCAAGGCGATGGTCGCGCCGTACCCCCGGATGCTGGTGCTGCACGTCGGGATCCTCATCGCCTTCGGTGTGGCGCTCGACGGCTGGGAGCACGGCGAGAGCGGCAACGACCAGGTCGCCGCGGTCGCCTTCCTGTGCGTCCTGAAGACGTTGGTCGACCTGGCTTTCCACGTCTGGCAGCACCGCTCGCGCCAGGTCGTGCGCGAGGGTGACGGTCTGTACGGCGCACCTGTCGCCCAGGAATAGGGCGGCGGCTCCGGTCGGTTGCACGATGGTGCCGATGACCGACGTGACCGCCGATCGCCAGCTTGCGGCAGACGTGCCCACGGTCGTCGCGCCGCACGGCTACGGGCTCGCACTGCTGGCGCTGGCGTCCGGTGGTTTCGCGATCGGCACGACCGAGTTCGTGACCATGGGCGTCCTGCCGCAGGTCGCTGACGGGGTCGACGTGTCGATCCCGTCCGCCGGGCACGTGATCTCGGCCTACGCCCTCGGCGTCGTCGTCGGGGCCCCGATCCTGGCCTTCTTCGGTGCGCGGTGGCCGCGGCGCGGTCTGCTGATCGCCCTGATGGCGGCGTACGGCGTCTTCAACCTGCTGAGCGCCGCGGCGCCGACCTTCGAGGTGCTGTTCGTCGGCCGGTTCCTCGACGGGCTGCCGCACGGCGCCTACTTCGGCGTCGCGTCCCTGGTGGCCGCCAGCTTGGCGCCGCCCGGGCGCCGTGGGCGCGCCGTCGCGAGCGTGATGCTCGGCCTGTCGGTGGCCAACGTCGCCGGCGTGCCCGCCGCGACCTGGCTCGGTCAGCATGTCGGCTGGCGCGCGTCGTACGTCGCCGCCGCGCTGCTTTCCCTCCTGGCCGTCGCGCTGGTCGTGGCGTTCGTCCCGTCCTGTCCCGGGCACGGCGACGCGACCGGAAGACAGGAGCTGCGGCTCTTCTTCCGCAACGGCCAGGCCTGGTTGGTCCTGCTGGCCGGCGCCATCGGGTTCGGCGGCCTGTTCGCGGTCTTCTCCTACATCGCCCCCACCGTGACCGACGTGGGTGGCCTGCCCGGGTCCACGGTGCCGCTGTTCGTGCTCGCCTTCGGGCTAGGGATGGTCGTGGGCACGTGGCTGGCCGGGGAGCTGGCCGCCTGGTCGGTGTTCGGCTCGCTGATCAGCTCGGGCATCGGCTCGGGGCTCATCCTCGTCGTGTTCTGGTTCGCCGCTCCGCACGGCTGGGCGCTGCTGCCGGTGGTGTTCACGGTGACCGTCCTGGGGTCGGTGCTCGTGGTCAACCTCCAGCTCCGGCTGATGGACGTCGCGGGGGAGGCACAGACGCTCGGCGCGGCGATGAACCACGCGTCCCTCAACGTCGCCAACGCGCTCGGTGCCTGGCTCGGCGGCCTGACGATCGCGGCCGGCTACGGCTACCGATCGCCGGCGCTGGTCGGGGTCGCGCTCTCGGTCGCGGGCGTGGCGGTGCTGCTGTTCTCCTGGGCGGCGGCGCGTCGATCCACCTAGTCGCAGCTGGGGGAGGCTGCCCTGAAAGATCGACCTGCCTGCTGGACATGGGCAAGGAGTAGGGGTCGCGTCGGCCCCCATCTCGCGCGGAGGTCCGATGAGCTCGTTCCCGATACCCGTCGTCCACGGTGACCAGCACCGCTGGGAGCTCCGGCTCGAGGAGTTCGAGGAGGGGCACGTGGTCCGACGGTTCGAGTGCGTGGAGTGCGGGGCGGTTCGCTTCGACTGAGCTGCTGGCGTGGGCCGTCCGGGTCTCGAGCACCCAGATCCAGCCTGCCGCCGGCCCGTCGGGAAGAATGCCGCGCATGTCGACCGCCTCGCCCACGACCGAGCCCGAGGTCAGTGTCCCGGCCGCTGCGTCCGGAGGCGGGCGTCCGCGGGTCCTGTCCGGCATCCAGCCGACCGCGGACTCCTTCCACTTCGGCAACTATCTCGGGGCCCTGCGGCAGTGGGTCGACCTCCAGCAGGACTACCAGCCGTTCTTCTTCATCGCCGACCTGCACGCGATCACGGCCGACTACGACCCCAAGCTGCTCCGCGAGCGCACCCTGCGGGCCGCCGCCCAGCTGCTGGCGATGGGCATCGACCCGGCGCGCTCGTCGATCTTCGTGCAGAGCCAGATCCCGGCGCACGCCCAGGCAGGCTGGGTGCTGCAGTGCTTGACCGGGTTCGGCGAGGCGCGCCGGATGACCCAGTTCAAGGACAAGTCGGCCAAGGGCGGCGAGGGCTCGGCCAGCGTCGGCCTCTTCACCTACCCCATCCTCCAGGCGGCCGACATCCTGCTCTACCGCCCCCACTACGTGCCGGTCGGGGAGGACCAGCGCCAGCACCTCGAGCTGACCCGTGACCTCGCCCAGCGCTTCAACAGCCGCTACAAGAAGACCTTCCGGCTGCCTGAGCCCTACATCCTCAAGGCCACCGCCAAGATCTGCGACCTCCAGGATCCGACCTCCAAGATGTCGAAGTCGGCGTCCTCGCAGTCCGGGATCATCGAGATGCTCGACGAGCCGGGCGCCTCGGCGAAGAAGATCCGCTCGGCGGTGACCGACTCGGGCTCGGAGATCCGCTTCGACCCGGACGACAAACCCGGAGTCAGCAACCTGCTCACCATCTACAGCTCGCTGACCGCCCGAAGCATCCCGGACCTCGAAGAGGAGTACGCCGGCAAGGGCTACGGCGACCTCAAGAAAGACCTCGCCGAGGTCGTCGTCGACTTCGTGACGCCGTTCCGCGAGCGCACTCTGGAGCTGCTCGACGCCCAGGACCACCTCACCGACGTGCTGCGGCAGGGCCGCCAGGTGGCCGACGAGGTGGCGGAGGCGACCTTGCGCGACGTCTACCAGCGGGTGGGGTTCGTGGCCCCCGCCAAGGTCTGAACGGCTAGGTTGGCGCGATGCCCACCATCGGAGTCGCCGTGGCGATCCCCGAGCCCTGGGCCACCGAGCTCCAGGACTACCGCGCGGCGGTCGGGGACACCACCGCGGCGATGATCCCGACGCACATCACGCTGGTCCCGCCGACCGAGGTCGACGACGAGCAGCTGGACAAGATCGAGGACCACCTGGCGGCGACCGCCGACGAGATCGGCTCGTTCCTCGTCCACCTGCGCGGCACGGGCACCTTCCGGCCCACCTCCCCGGTCGTCTTCGTCTCGCTCGCCGAGGGCATCTCGCAGTGCGAGCGGCTGGCCGAAGCCGTCCGCCGCGGACCGCTGGCCGTCGACCTGGCCTTCCCCTACCACCCCCACGTGACCATCGCCCACCACCTCAGCGACGAGCAGCTCGACCGAGCCTTCGACGAGCTCGCCGACTTCGAGTGCACCTTCGACGTCGAGGACTTCAAGCTCTACGTCCACGACGAGCACCTCGGCTGGCGTCCGACCCGCTACTTCGCCCTGCAGCGGGGTACCTGAGCCGCATGGCGTCCCTGAAGCAGCGGGTGACCTCCAGGGTGCACGAGCTGCGGGCGGAGCATCCGCGCCTCGACCACGCGGTGCGGACGCAGGAGCACTACGGCGAGGTGAAGGCCGGACAGCAGGCCGGTGCCGTGACCTACTTCGGCTTCCTGTCGGTCTTCCCCATCCTCGCCCTGGCGTTCTTCGTCATCGGCTACGTGTCCAAGGTCGTCCCCGAGAGCCGGGACACGCTCGTCGAGGCGATCGACTCGATGCTGCCGGGGATCATCGGCACGGACGACAACCAGCTCCAGCTCAAGGACATCGAGGACGCCGCCGGCGCGGTCGGCCTCATCGGCCTGGTCGGTGTCCTCTACTCCGGGCTCGGCTGGCTCTCGGCGCTCCGCGACGCCCTCATCACCGTCTTCGTGCTGCCCGACCGGGAGCAGCCGAACTTCCTCATGGGCAAGGTCAGGGACCTGCTGACCCTGACGGTGATCGGCGTGGTCCTGCTCGTGGCCGTGGCGGTGACCGGTGTGGTCGCCGGGTTCTCCGAGGACCTGCTGGACTTCGTGGGGCTGTCCACGGAGCTGGGGTGGCTGGTCAAGCTGCTCACGATCGCCCTTGGTCTGCCCGTCAACACGCTGCTCTTCCTGGTCATCTTCAGGCTGCTCGCCGCGCCCGACCTCCCGTTCCGCGCCATGCTGTCCGGAGCCGTGCTCGGGGCGGTCGGCTTCGAGATCCTCAAGCAGGCGAGCACCCTGCTCATCACGACCACCGAGGGCCAGCCCGCCTTCCAGGCGTTCGGCATCGCCCTGATCCTCGTGGTCTGGATCAACTACACCTCGCGGGTCACCCTGTACGCCGCGTCGTGGGCCTGGACGCACCCGCTGGCCGTTCAGGAGCGCGTGGTCGACCCGGCCGAGCCGGTCCAGGGCCCGCCGCTGCCGTCGATCGAGGAGCTGCCGACCTCCGGATCCGACGAGCCGGGCACCTCACGCAAGGGCGCCTTCGCCGCGGGAGCGGTGGCCGGCGCGGCCGCCGCGGCGGTCGTCAAGGGTCGATCCTCCGACAAGTCCTGACTCACGCGAACCGAACCGGGTCTGGCTGCATCACACCTCTTGACCGCATCAACCGAGGAGGAACCATGCGCGCCCCACTGACCCTCGCCGGCCTGGCGCTGTTGGCGGCTGGCACGGCCGCTCCGACGTACGCCGAGGCCGTCGCTGCGGCCGAGGAGTGCCAGGGCAAGCCGGCGACCATCGTCCAGTCCGAGGGGACCGTGACGGGCACGGACGGGAACGACGTGATCGTCGGGGGCCGGGAGACGAAGGTCCGGGCCGGCGCGGGAGACGACACGGTCTGCGTGACCGGTGGGCGGGTCGAGGGCGGCGACGGCCACGACTCCGCCGAGATGCGCGGTGGCGAAGGCGCCGACTTCATCGACCTGCGCAACGTCGAGGACGTGGACGTCGACACCGGCGGGGGTCCGGACCACGTGCGGCTGGAGCACAACGAGCGCTACGGCGGCTCCGCCGGAGCGGTCGACGAGGGCGACGGTCTGGACATCCTGTCGGTCGTGATGACCCGGAGTGGAACGAACATCTACCTACCGCGCGGGTTCGTGGAGTCGGTGGGAGGAATCACGGCGACAGCCGGCGTCGAGAACGTCTTCGCGTCGGGACGGTGGGTCCGCATCTACGGGAACCGCGCGGACAACAAGCTGTGGGCCGACGGGTGCCGAATCACCATGATCGGCGGCGACGGGGACGACGTGCTCCGCGTCGTCGAGGACCACTGGATCACCAAGAACTGCCACGACCGGCAGCAGTGGCTCCGCGGCCGAGGGGGCGACGACCGGTTGTTCGGGGGTCGTCTGGGCGACATTCTGCAAGGCGGCTCGGGAGCCGACACGGCCGTGGGCAACCGCGGCGTCGACCGGTGCCAGGCCGAGCGCGAGAGGAGCTGTGAGCGATGAGAACAGCCGTTCTCGCCGGACTCTCCCTGGTGGCCGCCGGGCTCCCGTTCGCAGCCCCCGCCCAGGCCGCCGTTGAGATGTGCCAGGGCGAGGCGGCGACCATCGTGTCCACCGCGGGTGCCCAGATCGTCGACGGCACCGAGGGTGACGACGTGATCGTGGTGCGCGACGACACCGATGGCCGTGTCTACGCGCTCAACCTCTTCGCCAAGGGCGGTGACGACCTCATCTGCGTCAGTGGTGAGCTGCAGAGCGACGTGGTCGGTGAAGGCGGCGCGCTGATCTACGGCGGCGACGGGGACGACTCGCTGGAGGTGCGTGGCTCGAACGCGCGAGACACGCTGTTCCTGGACGCCACCACCGAGAAGGTCGACATCCAGCTGCTCGGCGGGTTCGACGACCTGCGGTTCCATGGCGCGGTCGGCTCCGGCACCGCCGACGCCGGCAAGGGCGGTGGAACGTTGAAGCTGATCGCTTTCGACGAGATCCGCTTGGATCTCGGTGATGAGAGGCTCAAGCTCGACGGGACGTACGAGTACGAGGTCGCCGGCTTCTCCCGGGTGGTCGCGACCGGCCGTCGGGTGATTCTGCGCGGCGACTCCCGCGCCAACGGCTTCACTGCCGTGGGCTGCCGGACGACGCTCAAGGGCAGGGGTGGCGACGACTTCCTCAAGGCCTCGACCAACAAAAGTTTCGAGGACTGCACCCCCCAGGGCGCACATCTGTTCGGTGAAACGGGCGACGACCGCATGACCGGCACGGGACGCGACGATGCCCTGATCGGCGGCCCTGGCCGTGACAAGGCCGTCGGCAGACGAGGAATCGACAAGTGCGTCGCCGAGGTCGAGCGCAGCTGCGAGCGGTCTCGCGGAATGTGACATTTCCCCGGTTAGGCGGTCCTGACGTTCCAGCACTTCCCGCGAGCGTTTACGTTGTGCAGACTGCGGCGGGCAGCACAGGGCTGCACATCTTGCGGAGGTGGTCATGGCGTCGACTGACGCTCGCGAGTCGACAACAGGTTCTATGGGAGCAGGGGTCGGGGGACCGACCCGTGCCGATGTCGGGGTTCGCACCCTGCGCGGCGACCGCTGGTGGCTGGCCCCGCTGACGACGTTCACCGTCTTCTTCGGGTTCATCGTCTACGCGACGTTCCGGGCCTTCTGGGGGAAGTACTACTTCGCCGAGCCCTACCTCTCGCCGTTCTACTCCCCGTGCCTGGGCGACTGCGTCGAGGGCTCCTCCGACTTCGGCCAGCCCTTCAAGGGCTTCCCGCTGTCGGCGGCGCTGATCATCCTGATCTTCCCGCTGGGCTTCCGGATGACCTGCTACTACTACCGCAAGGCCTACTACCGGGCCTTCTGGCTCTCTCCGCCCGCCTGCGCCGTCGCCGAGCCGCACGGCTCCTACTCGGGCGAGACGAAGTTCCCGCTGATCTTCCAGAACATGCACCGCTGGTTCTGGTACGCCGCGGTCGCGGTCGGTCTGATCCTCACCTACGACGTGTTCCTCGCCTTCGGGCCCGCCGAGGGTGAGTCGGAGGGGATCCACATGGGTCTCGGCACGCTGATCCTGCTGGTCAACGTCGTCCTCATCTGGCTCTACACCCTGGGCTGCCACTCGTGCCGCCACATCATGGGCGGGCGCCTGCGGCACTTCTCCAAGCACCCGGTCCGCTACAAGCTCTGGACCTGGGTCTCGAAGCTGAACGGCAACCACGCCCGCTACGCGTGGCTCTCCCTCTTCTCCGTCGCGATCGCGGACTTCTACGTCTGGATGGTCGCGGCCGGCCACATCACCGACCCGCGCTTCTTCTGAGGAAAAGGTTCGAATGTCCCAGGAAAACGAAGGACAGCGTCACCCGATGACCGGGAACATGATGTCCGGCAGCGAGCCGGGCGGCATGGAGCGTCACCAGTACGACGTGATCGTGGTCGGCGCCGGCGGTGCCGGACTGCGCGCGGCGATCGCCGCGCACGACGCCGGCGCGAAGACCGCCGTGGTGTGCAAGTCGCTGCTCGGCAAGGCGCACACGGTGATGGCCGAGGGCGGGATCGCGGCGGCCATGGGCAACCGCTGGCCCGAGGACAACTGGGAGGTGCACTTCCGCGACACCATGCGTGGCGGGAAGATGCTCAACAACTGGCGGATGGCCCAGCTGCACGCGCAGGAGGCGCCCGAGCGGGTGCTGGAGCTCGAGGACTGGGGTGCGCTCTTCGACCGCACCGACGACGGGCTCATCTCCCAGCGCGACTTCGGCGGCCACAAGTACGCCCGGCTCGCCCACGTCGGCGACCGCACCGGCCTGGAGATGATCCGCACGCTCCAGCAGCGCACCGTCGAGCTCGGCATCGACGTGTTCATGGAGTGCACGGTCACCGACCTGTTCAAGGACGGCTCCGGCAAGATCGCCGGGGCGTTCGGCTACTGGCGGGAGACCGGTCGCTTCATCCAGTTCGACGCCCCGGCCGTGATCCTCGCGACCGGCGGCATCGGCAAGTCGTTCAAGGTGACCTCCAACTCGTGGGAGTACACCGGCGACGGCCACGCCCTGGCGCTGCGCGCCGGCGCCTCGCTGATCAACATGGAGTTCATCCAGTTCCACCCCACGGGGATGGTGTGGCCGCCCTCGGTGAAGGGCCTGCTGGTCACGGAGTCGGTCCGCGGCGACGGCGGCATCCTGAAGAACTCCGAGGGCAAGCGGTTCATGTTCGACTACATCCCGGAGTTCTTCAAGGCCGAGACGGCGGACACCGTCGAGGAGGCCGACGCCTGGTACGAGGACAAGAAGAACAACCGGCGGCCACCCGAGCTGCTGCCGCGTGACGAGGTCGCGCGGGCCATCAACTCCGAGATCAAGGCCGGCCGGGGATCACCGCACGGCGGCATCTACCTCGACATCGCCTCGCGGCGCACGCCGGAGTTCATCAAGAAGCGGCTGCCGTCGATGTACCACCAGTTCAAGGAGCTGGCCGACGTCGACATCACCCAGGAGCCGATGGAGATCGGCCCCACCTGTCACTACGTCATGGGCGGCGTCGAGGTCGACCCGGACAGCCAGGAGAGCGCGGTCAAGGGCCTCTACGCCGTAGGTGAGTGCTCCGGCGGCATGCACGGCTCCAACCGGCTGGGCGGCAACTCGCTCGGTGACCTGCTCGTCTTCGGCAAGCTGGCCGGCGAGCACGCCGCCCAACAGGTCGCCGGGCTCGGCGCGAACCGCCCGGCGGTGGCCGCGGACGACGTCAAGGCGGCCGAGGCGAGCGCGCTGGCACCGTTCGAGGTCGAGGGCGGCGAGAACCCCTACGCGATCCAGCACGACCTGCAGCAGTCGATGAACGACCTGGTCGGCATCATCCGCGACGGGTCCGAGCTCGAGCAGGCGCTCCAGGACCTCGAGGCGTTCAAGCAGCGGGCAAAGTCGATGGTGGTCGAGGGCCACCGGCAGTACAACCCGGGCTGGCACCTCTCCATCGACCTGCGCAACATGCTCCTCGTCTCGGAGTCGATCGCGCGTGCGGCGCTGGCCCGCGAGGAGTCCCGCGGCGGCCACACCCGCAACGACTTCCCAAAGACCGACCACGAGGTCTGGGGCAAGAAGAACCTGATCGTCAACCTCAACGAGAGCGGCGACGGGGTCGTGCTCAGCGAGAAGCCGCTGCCGGTGATGCCGGACGAGCTCAAGAAGTACTTCGAGGAGAGCTGAGATGGGTTACAACCTCAAGATGCGCCTCTGGCGGGGCGACAAGAGCGGCGGCGAGCTCAAGGACTACGAGGTCGAGGTCTCCGAGGGCGAGGTCGTCCTCGACGCCATCCACCGGGTCCAGGCCGAGCAGGCCGGTGACCTGGCGGTCCGCTGGAACTGCAAGGCCGGCAAGTGCGGGTCGTGCTCGGCGGAGGTCAACGGCAAGCCGCGCCTCATGTGCATGTGCCGGCTCTCCGACTTCGACCAGGACGAGACGATCACGGTCACCCCGATGCGCACCTTCCCGGTCGTGCGTGATCTGGTCACCGACGTCACCTTCAACTACGAGAAGGCGGCCGAGCTGCCGTCGTTCTCCCCGCCGCCGCGCGACGACGACGGCAAGCGCCGGATGGCCCAGGTCGACGTCGAGCGGGGCCAGGAGTTCCGCAAGTGCATCGAGTGCTTCCTGTGCCAGAACGTCTGCCACGTCGTGCGTGACCACGAGGACAACAAGCCGGCCTTCGCCGGCCCGCGGTTCTTCATCCGCTACGCCGAGCTCGACATGCACCCCCTGGACACCAACGACCGCCGCGAGCTCGCCCAAGGTGCCGCCGGCATCGGCATGTGCAACATCACCAAGTGCTGCACCGAGGTGTGTCCCGAGGGGATCAAGATCACCGACAACGCGATCATCCCGATGAAGGAGCGCGTGGTCGACAAGAAGTACGACCCCCTGGTGTGGCTCGGCTCCAAGATCGGCATCCGCAGCAAGGACACCGAGTCGCGCGTGCCCGCCAAGCAGGGCAAGGCCGGCCACATCAAGCGCCCCGCGCGGTGAACGAAGCGAGCGCAGCGAGCGAGTGAGACGCGCGAGCGCGGCGCTGGTCGAGGAGGCCCGCCAGGGCCGTCGCGAGACCGGGTGAGCCGGTGCTGGCACTGAACCCACGCGGTCCAGTCCCAGCCTCCGTCACCTCATCTCGTGACAGGCGCTGCGCGCCTTCCTCGATGACCGCCGGGCTCGCGAGTCTCGCTAGCGCTCGCCTCGCGGTGCCCTAGCCATCGCCTCGAGGCGCTGGATCCGGTCGGCCATGGGCGGGTGGGTGCTGAACAGCCGGGCCGCACCGCCGCCGCGGAACGGGTTGGCGATCATCATGTGGCTGGCGGCGACCAGGCTCTGGGTCTGAGGGAGCGGATAGCGGCTGGTGCCGTGCTCGAGCTTGTAGAGCGCGGACGCCAGGGCCAGCGGGTCGCCGGTCAGGGTCGAGCCGTCCTCGTCGGCGTCGTACTCGCGGGTGCGGCTGATCGCCATCTGCACGACCCCGGCGGCGAGCGGGCCGAGGATCATCATGCCGATCGCGGCGATCGGGTTGACCCCGCGATCGCGGCCGCCGCCGAAGAACAGGCCGAACTGGGCCAGGAACGTGATGGCGCTGGCCAGGGCCCCGGCGACCGAGGCGGTGAGGATGTCGCGGTTGTAGACGTGCATCAGCTCGTGGCCCAGGACGCCGCGCAGCTCGCGCTCGTCGAGGAGCTGGAGGATGCCCTCGGTGCAGCAGACCGCGGCGTTCTGCGGGTTGCGGCCGGTGGCGAAGGCGTTCGGCGCGTCGGTGGGGGAGACGTAGAGGCGCGGCATCGGCTGCTGCGCCTTCGCCGACAGCTCGCGCACGATCCGGTACATCGCCGGCTGCTCCTGCTCGGTGACCGGCCGCGCGTGCATCGCGCGGAGCGCGAGCTTGTCGGAGTTCCAGTAGCCGTAGGCGTTCATGCCGAGCGCGACCACCAGGGCGATGATGAGCCCGCCGCGGCCGAACAGGCTGCCGACCAGGATCACGGCAGCCGACAGTCCACCCAGGAGCAGGGCGGTCTTGAGTCCGTTGAAATGTCGATGCCCGTTCATGTGAGGTGAACGCGGGGGATCTGCGCTTTCGTTCCGTCGATCCTGAGAAGTCCCCGAGAAAATCGACGGCGGCCCCGGGTTCTCGCTCCTACCCTCGGTACGTGTCTGCCCGGGTCCTCACCGTGAACCTTGCTTCCTCGGCGGAGCCGAACCCGGCGAAGGGCGTCGGCCGCACCGGGCACGGCAAGGCTCCTGTCGAGTCAGCAGTGCTCCGGGCTCCCGGACCCAAGCGCGGCGGGCGTGGCAGCGGGCTGGTCGGGGACGTCATCTCCGACCTCCAGCACCATGGAGGGGACCGGCAGGCGGTCTATGCCTACGCCCGCGAGGAGCTCGATGCCTGGGAGACGCGGCTCGGCCGCGAGCTGTCCAACGGGACGTTCGGCGAGAACCTGACGACGAGCGGCCTCGACGTGGACGGCGCCTTGATCGGCGAACGCTGGCGCGTCGGGGACGAAGTGGTTCTCGCGGTCTGCGGGCCGCGGGTGCCCTGCGTGACCTTTGCCTACCGGATGAGACTGCCCGGCTGGCTCAAGACCTTCACCGAGGTCGGGAGGAGCGGCGCGTACCTGTCCATCGAGGCGGGCGGCACGGTCCGTCCCGGTGACGCGATCCAGGTGCTCAGCCGGCCCGAACACTCGGTCGACGTCGCCCTGACGTTCCGAGCGTTCATGGGTGACCTCGACGCCGCGCGCGCGGCGATCGCCGGGAAGTGTCTGCCTGACGACGAGGTCGAGTGGCTGCGGGACCGCGTCGTCCGCCGCTCCTGACCCCGGTCAGCCGGTGAGGTCGTCGGAGGTGATGTCCAGGAGGTATCTCTCGGTCGGGCCGTACGACGCGACATAAGTGAGTGCGCCGCAGCCTTCGTCCGCCAGTCGCACGATGTCGCCGCGGTCCGTGCGAGCGAAGACCTCGAACCCCGAGCCCCCGAGCGGATCCTCGGACACGTCGTCGCCACACATGCCTGCCTCGGCATCCCGCCAGGCGGAGTCGAGCCGCTCGACGGCGTCGGCGTCCAGCTCGACGGCCTGCCGGTCCTCGCTTCAAGGCGGTGCGCCACAGGTCGCGCCCGCGTGAGGCGACGAACTCCTCGAAGGACACGTCGCTCATCTGCGTTCCTCCACGCCCACCTGGACGAGGTGGGGAGGCCGATGGTTGTCAGCGGGTCGGGACCGGCTCGTAGCCGGCGAAGGTCCGGGTGAACGAGCCCGCGCCGTGGGTCGCCGACCGTAGGTCGACCGGATAGGTGATGAGCTCGGCCGCCGGCACGTGGGCGCGCACGATCGCGAGGCCCCCGTCGGTGTCCTGGCCGAGCACGCGGCCCCGCCGGGCCGCGAGGTCGCTCATCACGGTGCCCACGAGCTCGGCGGGCGCGGTCACCTCGATCTCGTCGACCGGCTCGAGCACCTGGATGCCGATCGCTGCGGCCGCCTCGCGAAGCGCCAGGGCCCCCGCGCTCTGGAACGCCATGTCAGAGGAGTCCACGCTGTGTGCCTTGCCGCCGGTCAGAGTCACCTTGACGTCGACCATCGGCTGGCCGCCGCACCCCTTCGCCAGCTGGGCCCGCACGCCCTTCTCCACCGAGGGGATGAACTGCTTGGGCACCGAGCCCCCGACCACCCGCTCGGCGAACTCGAAGCCCGCACCGCGGGGGAGCGGCTCGACCTCGATCTCGCACACGGCGTACTGCCCGTGGCCGCCCGACTGCTTCACGTGCCGGCCCAGGGCCTTGCCCGACCCGGCGAGCGTCTCCCGCATCGGGACCCGGACGTCGACCCTGTTGACCGTCACGCCGAACCGGTCGGCGAGCCGCTCCAGCGCGGCGTCCGCGTGGGCCTCACCCATCGTCCAGAGCACGACCTGCTCGCCGCTGATCTCGACCCGCAGCGACGGGTCCTCGGCCGCCAGCCGGCCGAGCGCCGTGGAGAGCCTGTCCTCGTCGGACCTGGTGGCCGCCTCGATGCCGACCGGGAGGAGCGGGGTCGGGAGGGTCCACGGGCGGAGGACGCGTGGGTCGTCGACCGACGACAGCGTGTCGCCGGTCTCGGCCCGGGTGAGCCGGCCGACCGAGGCGATGTCGCCGGCGACGACCCGCTTGGCGGGGGTGAGCTGCGCTCCGAACGGGTAGGAGAGCGAGCCCACCCGCTCGTCGTCGTCGTGGTCCTGGTGGCCGACGGCGTCGCCGAAGAACGAGGTGAGATGCCCCGAGACGTGCACCGGGAGGTCCGCCTCGAGGGAGCCCGAGAACACCCGGACCATGCTCACCCTGCCGACGTAGGAGTCGCTCGAGGTCTTGACGACCTCGGCGAGCAGCGGTCCGCCGGGGTCGCAGGTGACCGGGTCGGTCGGCTTGCCCTCGGGCGTGTAAGCCTCCGGCGGCGGGTGCTCCGACGGCGCGGGGAACCCGCGGACGATCAGGTCGAGCAGCTCGGCGCAGCCCACACCGCTGGAGGAGCACACCGGGACGACCGGGAAGAACGTGCCGCGCGCCATCGCCCGGTGCAGGTCCTCCAGCAGGGCGGCCTCGGTGACGGTCTCGCCGCCGAGGTAGCGGTCCATGAGCCCCTCGTCGTCGGACTCCTCGATGATCCCCTCGATCAGCGCGTTGCGGGCCTCGGTGTGTTCCTCGGGGACCTCCGGCGCGAGCAGCCCGACCAGCGCCGTCACCTCGACGCCCGACATGACAGGCACGTCGAGCGGCAGCACCTTGTCGCCGGTGCCTCCGAACGCCGCCTGCGCAGCGGCCAGCACGCCGGCGTAGTCGGCCCTGGCGTGGTCGAGCTTGGTGACCACCACGGCCCGAGGCATCCCGACCTCTGCGCACTCGCGCCACAGCTCGGTGGTCACGGCGTCGATGGGCTCGTTGGCGGCGGTCACGAACAGCGCGCAGTCCGCGGCCCGGAGCCCGGCCCGGAGCTCCCCGACGAAGTCGGCGTAGCCGGGGGTGTCGATGAGGTTGACCTTGACGCCCTCGTGGACGAGGGGGGCCACTGCCAGCGCCATCGACCGGCCGTGGGCACGCTCACCCGGCTCGAAGTCGGCGACCGTGGTGCCGTCCTCGACGGTCCCGGCCCGGCTCAGCGCGCCGGACCTGACCAGGAGTGTCTCCAAGAGGGTCGTCTTGCCACCTGAGCTCGGGCCCACCAGCACGACGTTGCGGATCGCGTCGGGCTCGAGGGCCTCGAGATCTTGTCTGCCGCCGCTGCGACCACCCTTCTCCGCCATGGCCCCAACGTTGCCTCTCATCGTCCGGTGTGACAACCGCTGCCGCATTGGAATGATCACACTTCGTGGCCCGGCCCGAGGGTCGGCTCCTACCCTTCAGCCTGTGACTGACCCGACCGTCGAGGGCGGGCTCGACGAGCCGGCCGAGCTGGAGCCCGTGCAGGGATCCCTGGCCCTGGCCTCCCCGGAGGACGGTGCCCACGGCCGCGCCGATTGGGAGCGCGCCGCCGCCGCGGTGCTCCGCAAGGCCCGGCGGCTCACTGACGAGGACGACGACGCCCTGGTCTGGCAGAAGCTGACCCGGACCACGCTGGACGGCATCGGGATCACCCCGCTCGGCACCCCCGACCTGCTCGACGGCCTGCGGACCTCCGGGCGCCCGACCCGCACCGGCGACTGGGACATCCGGGCCCACCTCGGCGTCGTCGACGCGAGGACCGCCCATGAGGAGGCGATGACCGACCTGGAGAACGGCGTCACCTCGCTGTGGCTGCGCCTTGACCCGGGCGCCGATCTCGACGCGCTCCTGGACATCCTCCTCGACGGGGTCTTCCTCGACCTGGCCCCGGTGGTGCTCGAGGCCACCGCCGACCCGCTGGCCGCCGCCCGAGCGTTCGTGGCCTACGCCGAGGACGTCGAGCTGCATCCGGCGACCAACCTGGGCATCCCCGCGGCCCAGGCCACGACCGACGCCGCCGAGCTGGCCGGCGGGGCGGGGGTCCTGGCGTTCGTCGTCGACGCCACCACCGTGCACGACCGCGGCGCCTCCGACGTCCAGGAGCTCGCCCACTCGATGCACGTCGCGGCGGCGTACCTCCGGAAGCTCACCGAGTCGGGCCTCACCGTCGACGACGCGGCCGCGCTCGTGGAGTTCCGCTACGCCGCCACCGACGAGCAGTTCCCGACCATCGCCAAGCTCCGCGCCGCACGCCGGCTGTGGGCGCGCGTGCTCGAGCTCAGCGGCGCCGCTGCCGCGCACGAGCAGCGCCAGCACGCGGTCACCAGCCGGCCGATGCTGAGTGCCTACGATCCGTGGGTCAACATGCTGCGCACCACCGTCGCCGCCTTCGCGGCCGGCGTCGCGGGAGCCGACGCGGTCACGGTGCTGCCCTTCGACAGCCCGCTGGGCCGCCCGGACGCGTTCGGCCGCCGGATCGCCCGCAACACCAGCTCGCTGCTCATCTCCGAGTCGCACCTCGCCCGGGTCGCCGACCCGGCCGGTGGTGCCTACGCCGTGGAGAAGCTCACCGACGATCTCGCGGTCGCGGCCTGGGAGCTGTTCGGCAGGCTCGACGACGGCGAGGACCTCGGCCCGCTGATTGAGGCCACCGTCGCCGAGCGTGACAAGCAGGTCGCCACCCGCAAGCGCCCGCTGACCGGGCTCACCGAGTTCCCCCACCTCGGCGAGGAGCGCCCGGTGCGGGACGCCGACCCGCTGGCTTCGGAGGTCCGCCGCTACGGCGCGGCCTTCGAGTCACTGCGTGACGAGCCCCCGGCCGCCTCTGTATTCCTGGCCACGATGGGCACCGTCGCCGCGCACACCGCCCGGGCGACCTTCGCCGCCAACCTGTTGGCAGCGGGCGGGGTGGCTGTCGACGTGGCCGGGCCGACGGAGACGGCCGAGGACCTGGTTGCGGCCTACGACGGACAGGCGGTCGTCTGCCTGGCGGGCAGCGACGGTGCGTACGAAGCCTGGGGGAGCGAGGCGATCTCGGCACTCCGTGAGGCCGGCGCCTCCTGGGTCGTGGTGGCCGGCAAGCCACGTGACGACGCGGATGACTCGTGCGCGATGGGCGTGGACGCCCTCGCGTTCCTCAACCGGACCAGGGAGAAGCTGGCATGAGCGTCCCGAAGAGCTTCGCCGGGCTCGGGCTGGGTGCCTCCCGGGCGGAGGTTTCGAGGCTCGCTGCGCTCGCACCTCAACCACCGGAGGCCGAGCCGTGGCTGTCGCCTGAGGGCATCGGCATCCTCCCGACGTACGGCCCCGAGCACCTCGAGGGCCTGGACGCCCTCGACACCTGGCCGGGCCTCAGCCCGTTCCTGCGCGGTCCCTACCCGACGATGTACACCACCCAGCCATGGACGATCCGGCAGTACGCCGGCTTCTCCACCGCCGAGGAGTCCAACGCGTTCTACCGCCGCAACCTCGCGGCCGGCCAGAAGGGCCTCAGCGTCGCGTTCGACCTGGCGACCCACCGCGGCTACGACTCCGACCACCCGCGGGTGCGCGGCGACGTCGGCATGGCGGGCGTGGCGATCGACTCGATCTACGACACCCGGACGCTCTTCGACGGCATCCCGCTCGACGAGATGTCGGTGTCGATGACCATGAACGGCGCCGTGCTGCCCGTGCTCGCCCTCTACATCGCCGCTGCCGAGGAGCAGGGGGTGAAGCCGGAGCAGCTCAGCGGGACCATCCAGAACGACATCCTCAAGGAGTTCATGGTCCGCAACACCTACATCTACCCGCCCGAGCCGAGCATGCGGATCATCAGCGACATCTTCAGCTACACCGCGCAGAGGATGCCGCGCTTCAACTCGATCTCGATCTCCGGATACCACATCCAGGAGGCCGGGGCGACGGCCGACCTCGAGCTCGCCTACACGCTGGCCGACGGCGTCGAATACATCCGCGCGGGGCTCGAGACCGGGATGACGATCGACCAGTTCGCGCCCCGGCTGTCGTTCTTCTGGGCGATCGGCATGAACTTCTTCATGGAGGTCGCCAAGATGCGGGCGGCCCGGGCGCTGTGGTCGCGGCTGGTGCGGGACTTCAACCCCGACAACCCCAAGTCGCTCAGCCTCCGCACCCACTCGCAGACCTCCGGCTGGTCGCTCACCGCGCAGGACGTCTTCAACAACGTCGGCCGCACCTGCATCGAGGCGATGGCCGCGACTCAGGGCCACACCCAGTCGCTGCACACCAACGCGCTCGACGAGGCGATCGCGCTGCCCACGGACTTCTCGGCGCGGATCGCGCGCAACACCCAGCTGTTGCTCCAGCAGGAGAGTGGCACCACCGGGACCATCGACCCCTGGGCCGGGTCCTACTACGTCGAGCGGCTGACCCACGACCTCGCCGAACGGGCCTGGGCCCACATCCAGGAGGCCGAGCAGGCCGGAGGGATGGCCAAGGCGATCGAGCAGGGCATCCCCAAGATGCGCATCGAGGAGGCGGCAGCCCGGACCCAGGCCCGGATCGACTCCGGGATCCAGAAGGTCATCGGCGTCAACACCTACCGGCTCGCGGCCGAGGACAAGCTCGACGTGCTGCGCGTCGACAACGACGACGTCTACCGCCAGCAGGTGGCCAAGCTCGAGCGGCTGCGGGCCGAGCGCGACGACGACGAGGTGGGCCGCACCTTGGAGGCATTGACCCGTTCGGCCGAGGCGGGCCCGACGTCCGGGGGCTCCCTGGACGGCAACCTGCTCGCGCTGGCGGTCGACGCGGCCCGCGCCAAGGCCACTGTCGGCGAGATCTCCGACGCCCTGGAGAAGGTCTACGGGCGGCACCAGGCCGTGATCCGTACGATCTCGGGCGTGTTCCGCGACGAGGCCAGTGCCGGCGACAGCCCGGGAGGCACGCTGGTCCAGCAGGTGCTCGACGCGACCGAGGAGTTCGCCGAGGCCGAGGGCCGCCGGCCCCGCATCCTGGTGGCCAAGATGGGTCAGGACGGTCACGACCGCGGCCAGAAGGTCATCGTCTCGGCGTTCGCCGACATGGGCTTCGACGTCGATGTCGGGCCGCTCTTCTCTACTCCGGAGGAGGTCGCCCAGCAGGCGGTCGACAACGACGTGCACATCGTCGGCGTCTCGTCACTGGCGGCCGGGCACCTCACCCTGCTGCCGGCGCTCAAGAAGGCGCTCGCGGAGGCGGGGCGCGACGACATCATGGTCGTCATCGGCGGCGTCATCCCGCCCGACGACGTGCCCACGCTGAAGGAGATGGGGGCGGCCGCGGTGTTCCTGCCCGGCACGGTCATCGCCGAGTCCGCGCTCGACCTGCTCGCCAAGCTGCGGGAAGAACTACACCACGATGGTTGAGGAGCTCGCGCTAGCGAGCGTCTCGAAACCAGGTGAGACGAGGCTGGTACCGCACCACGGTGGTTGCGTCCCAGCACCGGCTTGCGAGGTTTCGAGACAGGCGCTAGCGCGCCTTCCTCAACCACCGGAGGCGCCCTGATGCCTGACGTCCCGGCACTGGTCGAGGGTGTCCGGGCGCGGCGGCGCGCCTCGGTCTCGCAGGCCATCACCCTGGTCGAGTCGACCAAGGCCGCCCATCGCGCGGCCGCGCGCGAGCTGCTGACCGCGCTCGCCGAGGACGAGCACGCCGGGGTCCGGTCTCCGTCGGTCAGGGTCGGCATCTCCGGCGTGCCGGGGGTCGGCAAGTCGACGTTCATCGAGGCTTTGGGCTCGCGGCTGACCGGTGCCGGCCACCGGGTGGGCGTGCTGGCGGTCGACCCGTCGAGCGTCCGCACCGGCGGCTCGGTGCTCGGCGACAAGACCCGGATGGCCAGGCTCTCCGCCGACCCGAACGCCTACATCCGCCCGTCGCCGACCGCGGGCACCCTGGGCGGGGTCGCCCGCGCCACGGTGCAGTCGATGGCGGTCCTGGAGGCGGCGGCCTACGACGTCGTGCTGGTCGAGACCGTCGGGGTGGGCCAGTCCGAGATCACGGTGTCGGGGATGGTCGACACCTTCTTGTTCCTGACCCTGGCCCGCACCGGCGACCAGCTGCAGGGGATCAAGAAGGGGATCCTGGAGATCGCCGACGTGATCGCGGTCAACAAGGCCGACGGTGACCGGGAGCAGGAGGCGAGGGCCGCGGCCCGAGAGCTCGCCGGAGCCCTGCGGCTGGTCCGGGGTCGTGGCGAGTGGGCGCCGCCCGTGGTGACCTGCTCGGCCCTCCACGACGTGGGGGTCGACGAGCTGTGGCAGCAGGTGCTCGCCCACCGCGAGCACCTCGGGGCCGAGGGGCTGACCGCGAAGCGGGCCGGCCAGCAGCTCGACTTCACCTGGGCGCTGGTGCGCGACGAGCTCGAGCAGCGGCTGCGTCGTTCGGCGGAGGTGAGGGCCGTGCGTGACGAGATCCGCGCAGCGGTGCTGTCCGGCGAGCTGCCGGCCACGGTCGCGGCGGACCGGATCCTCGCGGCCTACGACCAACCCGCGGGGTGATTCCCAGGCCGCGAGGTCCAGACCATCACCCCCTGAGTTCCCCGGACACAGAGCGGGACCCCGGCCATTGTCGGCCGTGGTCCCGTTACCGTGGTGCCGATGCCCGCGGATGCCACCGACCTGATCAACGACGTCGTCGAGAAGTACGACGCCGACCTCGTCGACCTGCGCCGCGACCTGCACATGCACCCCGAGTTGTCCTGGTCCGAGACCCGCACGTCAGACCTCGTCGCGGCCCGTGTCGAGGAGGCGGGCTGGGCCGTGACCCGCGCACACCGGTCCGGCGTGATCGCCGACCTCGGCACCGACGGCCCGGTCATCGCCCTGCGCGCCGACATGGACGCCCTGCCGGTGCAGGACCTCACCGAGGACCCGTGGCGGAGCACCGTCACCGGGGTGGCTCACGCCTGCGGACACGACGTCCACACCGCTGCTTTGGTCGGCGCCGGACTGGCGCTGGCCGAGGTGGCGTCCCGCGGGCTCCTGCCCGGCCGGGTGCGCCTGCTGTTCCAGCCGGCGGAAGAGGTCATGCCGGGTGGCGCGGTCCAGCTGCTCGACGAGGGCGTCCTCGACTCGGTCGACCGGGTCTTCGCGCTGCACTGCGACCCGGGGGTCGACGTCGGACAGGTGGGGCTGCGTCTCGGCCCGCTGACCAGCGCCGCCGACCGGGTGGAGGTGCGGCTCACCGGCACCGGCGGCCACACCAGCCGGCCCCACCTGACCGGAGATCTCACCTTTGCGCTGGCGAAGGTGACGACCGAGCTGCCGGCGGTGCTCAGCCGCCGGATGGACCCTCGGGCGGGCGTCAGTGTGGTGTGGGGGAGCCTGCACGCCGGCGCCGCCCCCAACGTGATCCCCGACCACGGCCTGGTGTCCGGCACGGTCCGGATCCTCGACGCCGTCGCGTGGGCCGACTGCGAGGAGATCGTGCGGGGGGCCGTGGCCGACATCGTCCGGCCCTACGGGGTCGAGGCCAGGATCGACTACCAGCGCGGGGTCCCGCCGGTGGTCAACGAGCCGGTCTCCAACCGGATCCTGGCCCGGGCCGTGCGCTCGGTGCTCGGGGACGGCGCTCAGGTCGCCGCCCCGCAGAGCCTGGGCGGCGAGGACTTCGGCTGGTTCCTCGAGCGGATCCCCGGCGCGATGATGAGGCTGGGCACGCGCACCCCCGGCGGCGCGACCTACGACCTCCACCAGGGCAACCTGCAGGTGGACGAGCGGAGCGTCAGCATCGGTGCCAGGCTCCTTGCGGAGACCGCGCTAGAGGCTTTGGTCCACCACCACTGAGTCGCAGGTCAGTAGTCGAGAGCCCGCCCCTATCGAATCGGTAACAACTTGGGCCGCGGCGCGCGCGGGGTGTTGCTACGCGGGTTTCCGGGCTTAGGGTCGGCGAGTCTCCCGCCCTGCTCGGTGGGCACCCCGGTTTCGGGGCCATTTGGGGCAACTCTGGAACACGCACACCTAGGAGGCGTCTTGCGACGCAGTACGAGACTTGCAGCCCTGCTCACCGCAGGCATCCTTGCCCTCGCCACCGCTGGCTGCGGTGACGAGGATGACGAACCGAACGACGACGCGACCACTGGCGACGACAGCAGCGAGACCACTGACGCTCCGCCCGAGTCGGACATCAAGGTCGGCATGGCCTACGACGTGGGTGGCCGCGGCGACCAGTCGTTCAACGACTCGGCGGCTGCCGGTCTGGACCAGGCGGTCGAGGAGTTCGGCTTCGAATCCGACGAGGGTGAGGCCTCCGACGGGGAAGCCGAGTCCCAGCGCGAGGAGCGTCTGCGCACCTTCGCCGACGCCGGCTACAACCCGATCATCGCGGTCGGCTTCGCTTACAGCGCCTCCGTCGGCAAGGTGGCGGCGGAGTACCCCGATCTCAGCTTCGCGATCATCGACGACACAGCCAGCTGCGAGCCCTTCGATGGGAGTGACCCGATCCCGAACGTCGCGTGCCTCGTCTTTGCCGAGGAGCAGGGCTCGTTCCTGGTCGGCGCGGCGGCTGCGCTCAAGTCCGAGGCCGGCCACATCGGCTTCGTGGGTGGTGTCCAGGTCCCGCTGATCGAGAAGTTCCAGGCGGGCTACGAGGCCGGGGCCAAGACCGTCAACCCGGACATCACGATCGACGTCACCTACCTCACCCAGCCGCCGGACTTCTCCGGCTTCGGTGACCCGGCCAAGGGCAAGACCGCGGCCGAGGGCATGTACCAGGGTGGCGCGGACATCGTCTACCACGCGGCCGGCGGTTCCGGTGGCGGCGTCTTCGAGGCGGCGTCCGAGGCCGGAGCCTGGGCGATCGGCGTCGACTCCGACCAGTACAACACCGCCGACCCGTCGGTCCAGGACGTGATCCTGACGTCGATGCTCAAGAACGTGGACGTCGCTGTCTACAACTACCTCGCCGAGGTGGCTGGCGGCACGTTCCCGACCGGCACCAACGTCTACGACCTGTCGGTCGACGGTGTGGGCTACTCGACGAGTGGTGGTCAGATCGACGACATCGTCGCCGACCTGGACGGCTACAAGGAGCAGATCATCTCCGGGGAGATCGAGGTTCCGCTCGCTCCCTGATCGATGACCGGCTGATCAGCTGAATCATCCGGGTCCGCAGTTCTGCTTCGGCGGGGCTGCGGACCCGGAGCCGTCTCCCGGGGTCATTCCCGGCGCCGCACGCTTTGGGTAGTGTCCGGCGGAACCGTCCGTCGTCCGACGCGTCCAGGGGAGGACCTGCCTGTGTCTGCACCGACAGCCGAGGGTGTCACCGCGACCGACGCTCCCGTGACCGTGCGCCTGCGTGGGATCGGCAAGCGCTTCCCCGGCGTGATCGCCAACGACGACGTCAACATCGACGTCCGTCGCGGCACGATCCACGCCATCGTCGGTGAGAACGGCGCCGGCAAGTCCACGCTGATGAAGATCCTCTACGGCGTGCAGCCACCCGACTCCGGCACGATCGAGATCAACGACAAGCAGGTCCACCTCAAGTCGCCCGCCGACGCGATCGCGGCCGGTGTCGGCATGGTCTTCCAGCACTTCATGCTCGCCGACAACCTGACCGTCCTCGAGAACGTCGTGCTCGGCGCCGAGAGGCTGCACGGCATCGGCAACGTCGCCCGCGAGGAGATCGCCCGGATCTCCGACGCCTACGGCCTCGACATCGAGCCCGACCGGATGGTCGAGGAGCTCGGCGTCGGAGCCCGGCAGCGCGTCGAGATCCTCAAGGTGCTCTACCGCGGTGCCCGCATCGTCATCCTCGACGAGCCCACCGCCGTGCTCGTCCCGCACGAGGTCGACGAGCTCTTCGACAACCTGCGTGAGCTGAAGAAGGAGGGCCTCTCGGTCATCTTCATCAGCCACAAGCTCGACGAGGTGCTCTCGGTCGCAGACGAGATCACCGTCATCCGCCGAGGCACCACCGTCAAGACCGTGACCCCCAAGGAGGTCACTGCGCGCCAGCTCGCCGAGCTCATGGTGGGCTCAGAGCTGCCCTCGCCCAGCACCGAGACGTCCACGGTCACCGACGTCGTCCTGCTCTCGGTCAAGAACCTCACGCTCGCCGGCGCGGACGGCCGCCCGCTGCTCGAGGACATCTCCTTCGACATCCACAAGGGCGAGGTGCTCGGCATCGCCGGCGTCGAGGGCAACGGGCAGGAGGAGCTCGTCGAGTCGATCATGGGGATGCGGCATGCCACCGGCGTGGTCCTCATGGACGGCAAGGACCTCGCGCATGAGTCGACGGGGGAGCGCCGCGAGTCGGGCATCGGCTACATCCCGGCCGACCGGCAGCGTCACGGCCTGCTGCTCGACGCGCCGCTGTGGGAGAACCGGGTGCTGGGCCACCAGGGGCGCCCGCCCTGCGCTCGGGGCCCGCTCATCGACAAGCGCGCCGCCCGTGCGGACACCGAGCGGATCATCGCCGCCTACGACGTCCGCACCCCCGGCCCCGACGTGCTGGCCCGCGCGCTGTCCGGCGGCAACCAGCAGAAGCTCATCGTGGGCCGGGAGATGAGCAGCGACCCTGTCGTGCTCATCGCCTCCCACCCGACCCGAGGCGTCGACGTCGGCGCCCAGGCCGCCATCTGGGGCCACATCAAGGATGCCCGTCGCAACGGGCTCGCGGTGCTGCTCATCTCCGCCGACCTCGATGAGTTGATCGGGCTCTCGGACCGGATCGAGGTCATCCTGCGCGGCCGGCTCGTCGGCACTTTCGACCCCAACGACGTGACACCGGAGCAGCTCGGCTCGGCGATGACGGGAGCAGGCCAGTGACCCCTCGCGTGACCAAGCTGGTGCTGGCGCTCAGCGCGCCGATCCTCGCTCTGCTGATGGCGTTCCTGATCACCAGCGCGGTGCTAGCTGTGGCCGGTGACCCGGTGGGCGAGGTCTGGGGGCAGCTGCTGTCCGTCCCCGAGACGCGCAACCTCGGCAACATCATCGACAACGCCACCGTGCTCTACCTCTCCGGGCTGGCGGCCGCCGTCGGCTTCCGGATGAACCTGTTCAACATCGGGGTCGACGGGCAATACCGCATCGCCGCGTTCGTCGCGGCGGTCGTGGCCGGGGAAGCGTGGCTACCGGGCTACCTCAACACCGCGCTCGCCGTGGTCTGTGCGATGGCCGTGGGTGCCCTGTGGGCCGGCATCGCCGGTGTGCTTCGCGCGACCCGCGGCGTCAGCGAGGTCATCTCGACGATCATGCTCAACGCGATCGCCACGGGGCTGGTGGCCTACCTGCTGCGCAAGGCGGCGGTGCGCGAGACCGGCAGCAACGTGATCGCCACCAAGACGATCCCGGAGGAGAGCCGGATCCCCAACATCACCATCAGCGAGGGTCCGCCGGTCGTCGACATCTACGGCTTCGTGGTGCTGGCAGTCGTCGCCGGGTTCCTGTTCTGGTTCATTCTCAACAAGACCAGGTTCGGGTTCGACCTCAGGGCGACCGGGCGCTCCACCACCGCGGCGGTGGCGAGCGGGGTCAGCGTCAACAAGATGATGGTCGCGGCGATGATGCTCTCCGGCGCCGTGGCGGGTCTGGTCGGCCTCCCGATCCTGCTCGGCTCGTCGTTCTCCTACGGCTCGACGTTCCAGTCCGGACTGGGCTTCGCCGGGATCGCGGTCGCCCTGCTCGGCCGCAACAACGCGTTCGGCATCGCCATCGGCGCCCTGCTCTTCGCCTACCTCAACGAGCAGTCCAACCCGCTGCAGATCCTGGTCGGGGTCTCCCCGGACATCGTGGCGATCACCCAGGGCACGATCGTGCTGACCGTGGTCATCTCCTACGAGGTCGTGCGGCGCTACGGCGTCCGGCTGGAGCAGCAGGCGGTGGCTCGCGCGCTCGAGGAAGAACGTGAGCAGGAGCGGGCGGAGGTCAAGGCATGAGCGTCACCGCAGTCGCCACCGGCGTCGCCCCCACACCCGGTCCCGCCAAGAAGCGGCGCCTCCCCCGGTTCTGGCTGGTCTACGCCGCCCTGATGGCGGTGTTCGTCCTGGCGGTGCTTGAGGTCATCACCGGCGCCAACGACCTGACGTCGTCCGGCACCGTGTCCGCCACTCTGATCGCCACCATGCCGATCATGCTCGCCGGACTCGGTGGGCTCTGGTCCGAGCGCGCGGGCGTCGTCAACATCGGTCTCGAGGGGATGATGATCCTCGGCACCTACGGCGCGGGCTACTTCGGCTACCACTACGGTGCCTGGGCCGGCGTGCTGGGGGCCATCTTCATGGGCATGCTCGGCGGGCTCATCCACGCCGTGGCCACGGTCGTCTTCGGCGTCGACCACATCATCAGCGGTGTCGCCATCAACATCATCGCCCTCGGCGCGGTGCAGTACCTCGCCGCGCTGACCTTCGTCGACCTGCCGGGCGGCGGCACCACGCAGTCGCCCAAGATCCCCGACGTCCCCACACTCACCATCGGGCCGCTCAGCGACGCCCTGTTCGACCTGGAGAAGACCGACTGGTTCTTCATCTCCGAGCTGGCGGCCATCGCGCGCTCGCTGGTCAACAACCTGTCCTTCCTGGTGATCCTCGCGCTGCTGCTGCTCGTGCTCACCTGGTGGGTGCTGTGGCGCACGGCGTTCGGGCTGCGGCTCCGCTCCTGCGGTGAGTCCCCGGCGGCCGCCGAATCCCTCGGTGTCAAGGTGCTGCGCTACAAGTTCGTGGCCGTCCTGATCTCCGGCGGCCTCGCCGGACTGGGGGGCGGCATCCTCGCGATGGTGGCCTCGAGCAACTACCGAGACGGCCAGACCGGCGGTCGCGGCTACATCGGCCTCGCGGCGATGATCTTCGGCAACTGGCGACCGGGCGGGCTCCTGACCGGGTCCGGCCTGTTCGGCTACACCCAGACCCTCGGGCTGCGCCCGGGCGACTCGGTCAAGGCGCTGCTGCTGGCAGGTGCCGTGCTCGCCGTCGCCGCGGCCTATCTGCAGGCCAGGCGCAGCAGTCGGGTGTCCGCGACCGTCATGGCTGCGGTCGGGGTGCTCCTCGGCGCCGTCTACTTCATGGTCGACACCGTTCCCGACGACTTCAGTCAGATGACGCCCTACGTCATCACGCTGCTCGTCCTGGCCTTCGCCTCGCAACGACTACGAATGCCGGCCGCCGACGGGCAGATATATCGCAAGGGGAGTGCGGGTTAGCTGTGCCCCACGCCCCTGACACTCCCGACTCCGACTTCGACTGGGAGTCCCTGCGCGCCGAGGCCGTCGCGGCGATGCGGCACGCCTACGCGCCCTACTCCGGCTACTCCGTCGGGGTGGCCGGCCTGGTCGACGACGGGCGGGTCGTGTCGGGCTGCAACGTCGAGAACGCGGCCTACGGAGTCGCCCTGTGCGCGGAGTGCGGCATGGTCTCCCAGCTGCACCTGACCGGGGGCGGCAAGCTGACCCACGTCGTCTGCGTGGACGGGCAGGGCGCGGTGATCATGCCGTGTGGGCGCTGCCGGCAGCTGCTCAGCGAGAACAGCGGCCCCGGCATGCTGATGTGGACCGTCTCGGGGATCAAGCGCATGGACGAGGTGCTGCCGGATGCCTTCGGCCCCGACGACCTCGCTTGACCTGAGCTCGCCCGACGTCGTCGCGGACCCCTACCCGTACTTCGCCGAGGAGCGCGCCGCCCATCCGGTGGCCTGGCACGAGGGGTCGGGCATGTGGCTGGCCTTCGACCATGCCTCGGTGAGCGCGGTCCAGCGGGACCGCCGCCTGGGCCGGTTGTGGCGGGACCGGGAGCCGGCCGCCTACCTCGAGCCGTTCAACCTGCTGCACCGCAACCAGATGATGGAGAACGAGCCGCCGGAGCACACCCGCCTGCGGCGCCCGGTGGCCCGCGTGTTCGCCCGGGGGCACGTCGAGCGGTTGCGTCCCCGGGTCGGTGAGCTCGCGCGTGAGCTGTTGGCGGAGGTGGACCCGGCCGGCTTCGACGTGATCGGCCAGTACGCCGAGCCGCTGCCGGTGCTGGTGATCGCCGAGCTCCTCGGCGTCCCGGTCTCCTACGTCCCCGAGCTCCGGGACTGGTCCCAGGCCATCGTGCGGATGTATGAGGTGGACCCCTCGCCCGAGGTCGTCGACGCCGCGGTGTCGGCGTCCGGCGAGTTCGCCGGACTCATCCGCGAGCTCATCCGGGAGCGCACCGCCCGCCCGCGGGGCGACCTGCTGAGCGACCTTGCAACCACCGAGCTGTCCGAGGACGAGATGGTCGCCTCGGCGGTGCTGCTGCTCAACGCCGGCCACGAGGCGTCGGTCAACGTCTTCGGCAACGGGCTGACCGCGATGCTGCGCCGTGGGCTGCGCCCCGGCCCGGACGTGGCGCTCTGTGTCGAGGAGATGCTGCGCTTCGACTCTGCGCTCCAGCTGTTCGAGCGCACCGCCACCGAGCCGGTGGCTCTGTCGACGGGGGCGGGCGGGGTCACCCTCGAGGAGGGCCAGAAGATCGCCGTGCTGCTCGGGTCGGCCAACCGCGACCCCGCGGTCTTCGACGAGCCCGACGAGTTCCGGGTCGACCGCGAGCCCAACAACCACGTGGCGTTCGGCGTCGGGGTGCATTTCTGCCTGGGAGCGCCGCTGGCCCGGATGGAGCTCGTGGAGTCGGTGGGCGCGCTGTTCGCGGCCTACCCGTCCTTGGCCCTGGCGGGCGAGCCGGAGAGCCGGGGGACGTTCGTGTTGCGCGGGTTCCATAGGGTGCCAGTCGGAGGAGGAACGTCGTGAGCGAGCCGTTCAGCGCGGTCGAGGTGATCGTCCGCAAGCGCGACCGGGGGGAGCTGTCGGACCCGGAGATCGACTGGGTCGTCGACGCCTACACGCGCGGGGTGGTCGCAGACGAGCAGATGTCGGCGCTGGCGATGGCCATCCTGCTCAACGGCATGGACCGTCGCGAGATCGCGCGGTGGACCGCGGCCATGATCGCCTCCGGCGACCGGATGGACTTCGGCACCCTGTCGCGGCCGACCGCCGACAAGCACTCCACTGGCGGTGTGGGCGACAAGATCACACTGCCGCTGGCGCCGCTCGTGGCCGCCTGCGGAGTGGCGGTTCCCCAGCTGTCCGGGCGGGGGCTCGGCCACACCGGCGGGACGCTGGACAAGCTCGAGTCGATCCCGGGCTGGCGGGCGGCGCTGTCCAACGAGGAGATGTTCGCCCAGCTCGAGTCGGTCGGCGCCGTCGTCTGCGCGGCCGGCGACGGGCTGGCGCCGGCGGACAAGAAGCTCTATGCCCTGCGCGACGTCACCGGCACCGTCGAGGCGATCCCGCTGATCGCGTCGTCGATCATGAGCAAGAAGATCGCCGAGGGCACCGGGGCGCTGGTCCTGGACGTCAAGGTCGGCTCCGGGGCGTTCATGAAGCAGCTGGCGCAGGCTCGCGAGCTCGCCGAGACCATGGTCGCGCTCGGCACGGACGCCGGCGTGCACACCGTCGCCCTGCTCACCGACATGCAGACCCCCCTCGGCCTGACCGCGGGCAACGCGATCGAGGTCGAGGAGTCGGTCGAGGTGCTCGCCGGCGGCGGACCCGCCGACGTGGTCGAGCTGACCCTGGCGCTGGCCCGGGAGATGCTGGCCGGTGCCGGTCGCGGTGACGTCGACCCGGCCGACAAGCTCGCCGACGGGTCGGCGATGGACGCCTGGAAGGCGATGATCCGCGCCCAGGACGGCGACCCCGACGCGGCGCTGCCCGTCGCGCAGGAGTCTCACGTGGTCCCCGCCCCGGCCACGGGCACGCTCACCCGGCTGGACGCGCTGGCGGTCGGCGTCGCGGCCTGGCGGCTCGGCGCGGGTCGCTCGCGCAAGGAGGACCCCGTCCAGGCCGGTGCCGGGGTGCGGTGGCACGCGCGCCCGGGCGACCAGGTGACCGAGGGACAGCCCCTGATGACGCTGCTGACCGACGAGCCGGGACGCTTCGAGCGGGCCCTTGAGGCGCTGGAGGGTGGCTACGACATCGAGGACGGCGCCTCCTTCCAGCCGGCCCCGCTGTTGATCGACCGAGTTGGCTGACGGTTGACTGACGGCATGGACCTCGTCGCCGGGCAGGAGCTGCCCCTGGCCTCCGCACGCGTCACGCTCGGCATCGGCTGGGACAAGGAGCGCACCGCCGGGGCGATGGGCACCGGAGCACCCGACATCGACCTGGACGCCACCGCGGTGCAGTTCGTGGGCGACCAGCTCTTCGACCTCGCGTTCTACAACAACCTGTCCACCCGGGACGGCTCGGTCGTCCACCTCGGCGACAACCTGACCGGCGCCGGGGAGGGCGATGACGAGCAGATCACGGTCGACCTGGGCAAGGTCCACGGCCCGGTGGACACGATCGTGCTGCTGGTCAGCAGCTACCACGGGCACAGCCTGGAGTGGGTCAACCGCGCCTACTGCCGGATCTCCGACGAGTCCGGCCAGGAGCTGGCGCGCTTCCGGATCACCGGTGGCGTGCCGCAGACCGGTCTGGTGCTGGCCACCTTGAAGCGCGCCGCCCACGACCAGGGGACCGGGTGGGTGATGCGCGCGGTCGGTGAGGGCGTCGCGATCACGGTGCCGACGCAGGGGCTGGCGAAGCTGCGGCCCTACTTGGGTTAGGCGAGTAGGAGCACCACCGTCTCGGCGACGCAGGCCGGCTTGGCCTCGCCATCGACCTCGATCGTGTAGGCGACGGTGAGCTGCTTGCCGGCAGGTACGTCGGTGAGGGCGACGATCGAGGCCCGGCCGCGGATCCGGGCGCCGACCTTGACCGGCGTCGGGAAGCGGACCTTGTTGAGGCCGTAGTTGAGGCGGGCTCCGGGGGTGTCGACGCTGAAGATCTGGCTGCTCAGCCAGGGGATCAGCGACAGCGTCAGGTAGCCGTGCGCGATCGTGGCGCCGAACGGCCCGGCGGCGGCCCGCTCCTGGTCGACGTGGATCCACTGATGGTCGTCGGTGGCGTCGGCGAACAGGTCGACCCGGTCCTGGTCGATCTCGATCCAGTCGGTGGTGCCCAGCTCCTCGCCGACGGCGTCCTGGAGCTCCTCTGTGGTGGTGAACGTGCGCATGCGTGCCTTCGAGTCGGGGGAGTGGCTGACAGGATGGGCGACATGAGCGCCGTCCTCACTGAGCCTAGCCACGGTCCCCGGGCCACCGAGGACCAGGTGCGGCGGGCCCCGAAGGTGCTGCTGCACGACCATCTCGACGGAGGACTCCGGCCGCAGACCATCATCGAGCTGGCCGCCGAGATCGGGCATCCCCTCCCCGCGGGCACCGCGGACGCGCTGGGCGCCTGGTTCACCGAGAGCGCGGACTCCGGGTCCCTCGAGCGCTACCTGGAGACCTTCGACCACACCGTCGCGGTGATGCAGACGGCTCCGGCGCTGGCCCGGGTGGCCCGGGAGTGCGTCGAGGACCTCGCCGCCGACGGGGTCGTCTACGCCGAGGTGCGCTACGCCCCCGAGCAGCACGTCACAGGTGGGCTGAGCCTGGACGAGGTCGTCGCGGCGGTGCAGGCCGGCTTCGAGGAGGGGATGGCGGCTGCCCCGGCGGACGGAGGCCGACCCATCCAGGTGCGGCAGCTGCTCACGGCGATGCGCCACCAGGCCCGCTCCCGCGAGATCGCCGAGCTGGCGGTCGCCTGGCGCGACCGGGGTGTCGCCGGCTTCGACATCGCCGGCGCCGAGGCGGGCTACCCGCCCACCCGACACCTGGACGCCTTCGAATACCTCCAGCGCGAGAACGCGCACTTCACCATCCACGCCGGCGAGGGGTTCGGGCTGCCGTCCATCTGGGAGGCCATCCAGTGGTGCGGCGCCGACCGGCTCGGCCACGGCGTCCGGATCATCGACGACATCAAGGTCGCCGCCGACGGCTCGGTCGAGCTCGGCCGGCTCGCCGCCTACGTCC
The DNA here is from genome assembly GCF_054779555.1 of Nocardioides dilutus. Lineage (NCBI taxonomy): Bacteria > Bacillati > Actinomycetota > Actinomycetes > Propionibacteriales > Nocardioidaceae > Nocardioides > Nocardioides dilutus. The sequence continues at coordinate 694,927 of NZ_BAAGYA010000002.1, forward strand.
GGGACATGCGGATCCCGCTGGAGATGTGCCCCCACTCCAACGTGCAGACCGGCGCCGCCGACTCGATCGCCGACCACCCGATCGGGCTGCTCACCCGGCTCCGCTTCCGGGTCACCGTCAACACCGACAACCGGCTGATGAGCGGCACGTCGATGAGCAAGGAGCTCACCTCGCTGGTGGACGCGTTCGGCTACGGCGTGCGTGACCTCGAGTGGTTCGCGGTCAACGCCATGAAGTCCGCGTTCCTGCCCTTCGACGAGCGGCTCGCGCTGATCAGCGAGGTGATCAAGCCCGCGTACGCCGCCCTGGCGGCCGAGGCCGCGGGCGGCCCGGTCGGCACGCTCAACGCGGGCTGACGTCGAACCAGAGCCGGTCCCAGCGGCCGAACGTCAGGGCCCTCGACTTGACCGAGGCGCGCGTCATCTCGACCCGGGCCCCGCGGGCCGGGTCGTAGACCCACAGCGCGTCGTCGTCGGCGCGGCCGACGACGAGGACGACGTGCCGGGGCAGCCAGGCGTTGCCGACGTAGAGGCCGACCGGGCGGCCCGCGTCGACGCCGGTCGCCGCCCGGTCGAACGCCGAGCCGGGTCGGAGCACCGCGACGCGCCACCTGTAGCTGCGAGCGGGGGCGCCGGGGCCTGAGACCGCCGACAGCTCGCGGGCGACGGCCCACGGCGGGGTTCCGAGCGCGCGGGGCCAGGGCACCTGGAGCCGTCCCCCGACGAGGGCGCTGGTCGCTCGCCGGTGCGTGGTCAGCACGTCGCTGGCGAACCGATCGTCCTGGGCGTCCCGCACCGCGTCGGCGTAGGACCTGTCGAGCAGCATGCGCGCTGCCACCACGGCACTGGGTCCGCAGCTGCGCTGGTCGGGCTGCCGCATCCGGGCCCAGGGCAGGTCGGTCACGCCACCCCTTGTGCCTGGCGCCGGATCTCGGCTGCCGCCTCCTCGGGGCTGACCGGTGTGCAGCCGTGCGCGACGATCTCTGCGACCAGGCGCCGCTGCTCGCGCAGGAGGGCGAACCCGCGGCGCACCAGGACCAGGGGCGGCTTGCGGTGCTCGCGCAGATCGCGGGTCAGCCGGCGCCAGAAGGTGACGAGCGGATGCTGCCTGACGCAGTAGGCCGCGGCCAGCAGCCCCGCCTGGCCGCAGGGCCCCACGACCTGGTGGGCGAAGATGCCCTCTGCGACGAACAGCGGCGAGCCCTCGAGGTCGAGGACCTGGGAGCCCCATCTGCCGTCGCGCGCGATCTCGTAGATCGGGACCTCGGCCCGGCTGTCCCGGCAGAGCTCCGTGAGCGCGGCGAGCGCGTCCTCGAGGAGCCAGGATGCCGGGTCGTCCCAGTCCACGACGCCGGCGTTGGCACCCTCGGTGATCAGCGGCAGCGTCGGGTCACCGGCGCTCTTGTAGAAGTCATCGAGCCGCAGCACGGGGAGCCCGGACCGTTCGGCGAGCCGCGACTTCCCGGCCCCGGACGGGCCGGCGAGCACGATGACGCGGGCGGACACGGGTCATAGTCTCGCCCAGACCCGTCTCGGCGGCGTAGGGGAGGTCAAGCGGACTGCGGCGTCCACTCTCCGGGGTCGTTGATGACGTCGGAGTTGCCCTCCTCGACCATCGGCCAGCGGTTCTGGGGGAGACCGCGGGCGCCGTTGGCGAGCTGCTGCCAGCTGTTGGCGCCCGTCGTCGCCTGCTCGATCAGGTAGGCGGTCAGGATGTTGCCCAGGTCGATGATGTTCTGCCAGACGATCGAGGCCGTCGTGAAGATGGCCGGCACCTCGAAGGTGAGGATGGCGTCGGCCTCGGAGGCCGCGGCGAAGATGCTGAGCAGGTCCGCGCCCCAGCTGAGGAACTCCGTGGTGAGGTCGAGCCACAGGCTGAGGATCTGGTTGGCCACGCCCGAGGTCAGGGTCGCGCCGGCGTCCATGGCCAGAGAGAAGTCGCGGAGCGCGCCGTCCTGGGTGGTTGCGACGGTTCGGTAGTTCTCCCAGGCGAAGCCGCTCCAGTAGCCGGACAGCAGCGTCAGCTTCTGGGCCATGTCGCCCTCGGTGTAGATCTGCGCCTTCACCTCGTTGAACGCCCTGGAGTAGTCGAGGAGGTTCAGCGGCCGGCCCGCGAGGTCGCCCACGGCGTCCCACACGTTGTCGATGAGCTCGCCGATCACCCGCTCGGTCTCGGGCAGGATCTCGTCGTTCCACTTGTCGATGGCCCGGTCGATGACGTTGCTGTCGAACGGGTTGATGAACGACACGAAGTCGGCGAAGCTCCCGGCCGCGCCGTTCAGCATGTCGACGATCCGGTCGAGCTCGTCGTAGAGGTCGTCGAGGAAGTCCTGGAACGTGTCTCCGACTGTGTCTTGGAGCGCCTCGAAGGTCTGGACGGTCACTCGGTCACCTCACGTTGTTCATCGGGTCGAGCTGGGCCATCGACGTGGCGGCCGTGCTGTCGACGCCGTCGTAGTCGTTGGCCGTCGAGACCAACGCCGCGTGCAGGTAGCGGAACGTGTCGCCTGCGTCGCCGAGCGCCGAGTGCATGTCGTTGGTCCACGTGTTGTAGTGGTCGGCGACGTTGTTGAGCCCGGCGAGGAAGCCGAAGTCGTCGCCCTGCCCCACACCCGGCAGGATGGTGGCCGCGGCGGAGTCCGCCTCGCTCGCCTTCGTGGTCCAGAACTCTGCGTGGGTGCGGAGCTGGTCGCTCTGCACCCGGAACGATCCGCGGTCGGTCATGCGGGGTCACTCCTTCGTGAGTAGGCGTCGAGGAACGCCTCGGTGAGTGCCCCCGAGAGCCGGGGGGCCGTGGTCTGGGCCAGCCAGCCGGGATCCGCCGTGACCACGCCGCGGGGATTGGCCGGAGCCAGGGTCACCGTGACGCAGTCGTTGTCGGACCGGCCGGTGACCGGGCGGGACAGACGCGCCGATGACCGCGGCTGGTGCCGCACCTGGTGTCGCTCCAGCCGTTCCGGTGTCGCGCGCGCTGACACCCTCCGCACTCGGCGTGCGACCGGGCGGGGCGCGCCGGGAAGAGCGTCCGGGGGAAGAGCATCCGGGGACGGGGTCACCCGGGTCGCCAGTGCGTTGCGGTAGGCGCCGGCCAGGGCCTGGTTGAGCGACGCGTCGGTGCGCAGCCCATCGGCGACGTGCACCTGGACCGCCACCACCCGCAACAAGGGATCGATGGTCACGCGCACCGACCCGTCGGGCGCGGCGCCGGTGCTCGGCTCGTCGCTGGCGTAGACGCCTGTGGTGTCAGTGGCACGGAGCCCTTCGAGGCGGACCTGGTCGTCCGGGGCGAGCTGGGTCATGGCCCGTTACTGCCCGACCCGCCTGTCGACGAAACCTCGCAGTTCTGGCGGGCTCCTGGGGTTTCGTGACCCGGGTCAAGGGGCAGACACCGGTCCATGAGGACTCCTGTGGTCGCGGCTGTTGCGGCCGCGATCGGCTGCCTGGCAGGCGTTGTCGCCACCGTCGTCATCGTCGACCCTGACCAACAGGCCTCAGGTGTCTCGGCCACACGGGACCGGCCCGTGGACTGTGCGTCGGTCATCTCCGGCGAGGTGCTGACCGCCCTCGGCTGGGACGACGCGGCCCGCGCCGAGGAGCGGCTGGGCCGGTGCGAATGGGCCGGAGACGCGGGCAATATCACCGCAGGGCCGCGGTCCGACACGACCTATGTCGAGGCGTGCGACGAGGCAAGGGGCAAGACCGGCTACCAGGCCAGCACCTCGTGGCTGGAGGCACCCGCGATCCCGGACGGGTGCGTGGTGGTCAACGAGGCGGGGATCGGCCTCTACGAGGTGCTCGCGCAGCAGGGCGACGAACTGGTGCAGATTCGGGTCGCCGTGCTCGAGCAGAGACCTGTCGATGCCATCCGGGCCGCCCTGGTCCAGCTGGTTGAGGGGACGGCCTCGGCGTTCTCGTGACGCGCTTCAGACACCCATCGGGTGCCAGACCGTCTTGGTCTCGAGGAACGCGGTCATCGGTGTGAGGCCGGGATCGGCCGTCCAGTCCGGCTCCGCGTCGGGTGCCCGCCGGACCCGCTTGAGGTTGTCGGCGGCCGCCCGCTCGAGCTCGGTGGCGAGCTCCGGCTCACCGGCGACGCCGGTCAGGTCGATCGCGTTGACGTCGAGGTGCGAGGCGAGCCAGGGCGCCACGGTCGCCGCGGAGCCGGTCAGCAGGTTGACCACGCCGCCGGGCAGGTCGGAGGTCGCCAGGACCTCGCCGAGAGCCACGGCCGGCAGCGGCCGCTCGTAGGACGTCACGACGACCACCGTGTTGCCGGTGACGATCGTCGGTGCCACGACACTGACCAGCCCGAGCAGCGACGAGCCCTGGGGCGCCAGCACCGCGACCACTCCGGTGGGCTCGGGCGTCGACAGGTTGAAGAACGGCCCGGCGACCGGGTTGGCGTTGCCGACGACCTGGGTGACCTTGTCGGCCCAGCCGGCATACCAGACCAGCCGGTCGACGGTGGCGTCGACGACCTTGTCAGCCCGGGCGGCTGTCAGTCCCTCAGCCTGCCGGACGGTCTCGACGAACTGGGAGCGCCGGTCCTCCAGCATCTCGGCGACCCGGTAGAGGATCTGTCCGCGGTTGTAGGCCGTGCGCCCCGACCAACCGGGGAAGGCGCTGCGGGCAGCGACCACGGCGTCCCGGGCGTCCTTGCGTGACGCGAGCGACGCGTTGGCCACGAACCGGCCCTTGCTGTCGGTCACCTCGTAGGAGTGGCCGGACTCGGAGCGGGGGAACTTGCCGCCGATGTAGAGCTTGGCGGTCTTGCGTACGTCGATGCGGTCGCTCACTTGAGGTATCCCTCCAGGCCGTGGCGGCCGCCCTCGCGGCCGTAGCCCGACTCCTTGTAGCCGCCGAAGGGGCTGGTCGGGTCGAACTTGTTGAACGTGTTGGCCCACACCACACCGGCCCGGAGCTGGCTGGCGACCTGGAGGATGCGGGACCCCTTCTCGGTCCAGATGCCGGCCGAGAGGCCGAACGGCGAGTTGTTGGCCTTGGCGACCGCCTCGGACGGGGTGCGGAACGTGAGGACGGAGAGGACCGGGCCGAAGATCTCCTCGCGGGCGATCCGGTGGGCCTGGCTGACACCGGTGAAGATGGTCGGCGGGAACCAGTAGCCCTTGGCCGGCAGGTCGCACGCGACCGCCCAGCGCTCGGCGCCCTCGGCGTCCCCGACCTCGGAGAGCTCGCGGATCCGGGCCAGCTGCTCGGCGGAGTTGATGGCGCCGATGTCGGTGTTCTTGTCGAGCGGGTCGCCCATCCGCAGCGTCGACATCCGGCGCTTGAGCCGCTCGAGCACCTCGTCGGCCACCGACTCCTGGACCAGGAGCCGAGAGCCGGCGCAGCACACGTGACCCTGGTTGAAGAAGATGCCGTCGACGATGCCCTCGACGGCCTGGTCGACCGGCGCGTCGGCGAAGACGATGTTGGCTGCCTTGCCGCCCAGCTCGAGGGTGACCTTCTTGCGGGTGCCGGCGACGGCCTTCGCGATCGCCCGGCCGACGTCGGTCGAGCCGGTGAACGCCACCTTGTCGACGTCGGGATGCGCCACCAGCGCGCGGCCGGTGTCCCCGGCGCCGGTGACGATGTTGACCACGCCCGGGGGCAGGTCGGCCTGCTGGCAGATCTCCGCGAACAGCAACGCTGTCAGCGGGGTGGTCTCGGCCGGCTTGAGGACCACGGTGTTGCCGCAGGCGAGCGCCGGGGCGATCTTCCAGGCCAGCATCAGCAGCGGGAAGTTCCACGGGATGACCTGGCCGGCAACGCCGAGCGGCGTGGTGCCGTAGCCGGAGTACTCCAGCTTGTCGGCCCAGCCTGCGTAGTAGAAGAAGTGCGCCGCCGCGATCGGCACGTCGACGTCGCGGGACTCCTTGATCGGCTTGCCGTTGTCGATCGACTCCAGGACCGCGATCTCGCGGGACCGTTCCTGGATGATCCGCGCGATCCGGAAGAGGTATTTCGCCCGCTCCGCGCCGGGCATCCGGCCCCAGGTCTTGAATGCCCGGCGGGCGGCCCTGACCGCCACGTCGATGTCGGCGTCGTCGGCCTCGGCGATCTCGGCGAGCACCTCCTCCGACGCCGGGTTGACGGTCTTGAACGCATGGCCGTGGCCGTCGACGAAGTCACCGTCGATGAACAGGCCGTAGGAAGGCTTGATGTCGACGATCGCCCGTGACTCGGGGGCCGGGGCGTACTCGAAGGGGCCAGGTGTGGTCGAAGTGGTGGTCATCGCTACCTCAGTCCAGCGTCACGTAGTCGGGGCCGCTGTAGTGGCCGGTGGCCAGCTTGCTGCGCTGCATGAGCAGGTCGTTGAGCAGGGTGGAGGCGCCGAACCGGAACCAGTCCGGGTCGAGCCAGTCGGGGCCGGCCACCTCGTTGACCGTGACGAGGTACTTGATCGCGTCCTTGCTCGTCCTGATCCCGCCGGCGGGCTTGACTCCCACCATCTGGCCGGTGGCCTCGCGGAAGTCCCGGACCGCCTCCAGCATGACCAGGGTGACCGGCAGGGTGGCGGCCGGCTGCACCTTGCCCGTCGACGTCTTGATGAAGTGGCCGCCGGCGAGCATCGAGAGCCACGAGGCCCGGCGGACGTTGTCGTAGGTCTGCAGCTCGCCGGTCTCCATGATCACCTTGAGATGGGCGCTGGACCCGTCCGGCCGGACGCAGGCCTCGCGCACGGCGACGATCTCCTCGAACACCTGGAGGTAGCGGCCGGAGAGGAACGCGCCCCGATCGATGACCATGTCGATCTCGTCGGCGCCGGCCTCGACGGCGTCGCGGGTGTCGGCGAGCTTGATGTCCAGGGCCGCCCGGCCGCTGGGGAACGCCGTCGCGACCGAGGCGACGTGGACACCGCTGTCGCCCAGGGCCTCCTTGGCCGTCGCGACCATGTCGGGGTAGACGCAGATCGCGGCGGTGGAGGGGCAGGTCGGGTCTGTCGGGTCGGGCCGCACCGCCTTGGCGCACAGCGTGCGCACCTTGCCGTGGGTGTCCTGGCCCTCCAGGGTGGTCAGGTCGACCATCCGGATCGCCAGGTCCACGGCGTACGCCTTGGCGGTGGTCTTGATCGACCGCGTGCTCAGCCCCGCCGCGCGCGTCTCGGCGCCGACCTGGTCGACGCCGGGCAGCCCCTCGAGGAAGCGCCGGAGGGTCGCGTCGGAGTGGGTGACGTCCGCCAGGTCGGTGTGCGGTGATCCCGCCGCGAGCGTGGGGGTGGTGCTCATCGAGCCAGCATAGGCTGGCGGGTGTGGCCGACGAATCCCTCGAGGACCTCGAGCACTTCGCGCCGACCGGCGGTCGGATCGTGGGGGTTCTGGGGCTGCTGATCGCCGCCGGCGTCGCCGGACTGTGGGTGGGGGACCGCGATGGGGTGCCGGCACCGGTCGCGGCGGGCGCGTTGGTCGGCGGGGTCCTGGCCTGGGCCTCGCTGCTCCGCCCCCGGGTGTCGGTCTCCCGCGACACCCTGCACCTGCGGAACATGCTGGAGACGATCCATGTCCCCCTGGCCGCCATCGACCAGCTCGTCGTGCGGCAGGTGCTGGCGGTGCGAGTCGGGGAGAAGAGGTTCGTCAGCCCCGCTGTCGGGCGCAAGCTCCGCAAGGCCATGCGCGGGAAGCGGCCCGATCACGTCTTCCTGCCCCGTCTGCCCGACAGGCTGGACGACGCCGTCGGCCCGGCGGCAGCCCCCGAACGACCGCCCACGACCGTCGACTACGCCGACCATGTGGAGGAGCGGCTTCGCGAGCGGATCGCCGACGCCAGGACCCGGCACGGCGTCCGCGCCTACTCCGACGAGGCGGCGGCGCTGGCTCGCGACGTACGACGGCAGCCGTCCTGGCCGGAGATCGTGGCTCTGGTGCTCAGCACGGCGTTGCTCGTGGTGACGGTGGTCCGCTGAGTTCACGTCCGCGGGCTACAGCCCCAGGGCGACCCCGATGTCGTGCTTGAGCGCGTCGAGCCGGGTCGCCGCGGAGATCCTCGCCGCCTCGACGCCTGACTGCCCGTCCGCCGGTACGACGACTTCGAGGTAGCACTTGAGCTTGGGCTCGGTGCCGCTCGGTCGCACCACCACGCGGGCGCCCTCGGCGAGTCGGAACCGCAGGCCCTCGGTCGGCGGAAGCCCGGTCGTCTCCAGGCTGCCGAGCGCCAGGTCGTCGACCCCCTCCACGGCGAACCCGCCGAGCGACTCGGGCGTCGTGGCGCGAAGCCGGGCCATGGCCTGGCTGATCAGGGAGATGTCGGCGACCCGCACCGCCAGCTGGTCGGTCGCGTGCAGGCCGTGCGCGAGCGCCAGGTCGTCGAGCACGTCGAGCAGGCTGCGTCCGGCGGCCTTGGTCTCCGCGGCCAGCTCGCAGAGCAGCAGCAGCGCCGAGACGCCGTCCTTGTCCTTCACGTGCTCGGGGTCGCAGCAGTAGCCGAGCGCCTCCTCGTAGCCGTAGGCGAGCCCGGGGACCCGGCCGATCCACTTGAACCCGGTCAGTGTCTCGACGTAGGGCTGGCCGGCGGCGCGCGCCATCGTGCCCAGCAGCGTCGAGGACACGATCGTGGTGGCGAAGGTGCCGGTGCGACCTCGCTGGAGCAGGTGGTGTCCGAGCAGGGCGCCCACCTCGTCGCCACGGAGCATCCGCCAGCCGCTCGGGGTGGGGACGGCAGCGGCGCAGCGGTCCGCGTCCGGGTCGTTGGCGACCACGAGGTCCGCGTCGTGCTCGGCGGCCAGGGCCATCGCCAGGTCCATCGCCCCCGGCTCCTCCGGGTTGGGGAACGCGACCGTGGGGAAGTCCGGGTCGGGGCGCTCCTGCTGGCTCACCACCCGCGGTGCCTCGAACCCGGCCGTCTCGAGCACCTGGACCACCGAGGTGCCTCCCACGCCGTGCAGCGGGGTGTAGACGAGTCGCAGGTCTCGTGGCCCGTCCCCGGCCAGGTCGGCGACGTCGTCGAGGTAGTGGTCGACGATGTCCTCGCCCAGGGTCCGGGCGTCGGTGCCACGGGGCAGGTCGGTCACCGAGCCGACAGCGGCGATCCGGGCCGCGATCTCCGCGTCCGCGGGCGGGACGATCTGGCTGCCGTCACCGAGATAGACCTTGTAGCCGTTGTCCTGCGGGGGGTTGTGGCTCGCGGTGACCATCACGCCGGCGGCGCACCCCAGCTCGCGGATGCAGTAGGCGAGCACCGGCGTCGGCAGCGGCCGGGGGAGGAGCCACACCGGGATCCCGGCACCGGTCATCACCTCGGCGGTGTCCCGGGCGAAGTCGTCGCTGCGGTGCCGGGCGTCGAAGCCGACCACGACGGGCCCCGTCGCGCCGGTGTCCTTGAGGTAGGCCGCGAGACCGGCGGCCGCGCGGCTCACGACAGCCCGGTTCATCCGGTTGGGACCGGCCCCGACCGCGCCGCGCAGGCCGGCGGTGCCGAACTCCAGCGTTCCGTCGAAGCGGCCCGCGAGATCGGCCAAGGCGCCTGCGTCACCGGCGCCGACCGCGTCCAGGACGTCCGCGAGCTCGGCTCGGTCTCGCTCGTCGGGGTCGTCGGCGATCCAGGCGCGGGCCCGGGCAACGAGGCTCTCGGTGTCGGTGGTGGCTCCCATGGGGGCACCCTAGGACTTGTGACTGCGAAGCCGGCCGTGGGCGAGCTGATCGCCGGCCTGGCCGAGCGGCTCGGTGTGCCGGCGTTCGTCTCGGTGTGCACCGACCTGATGGGCGGCGCCGAGCGGGAGACGTACGTCGAGGAGCTGCGCTGTCTCACCGGGCACAACTGGCAGCCAGGTGACACAGTGTTCGACCGCGACTCCTGGCAGGACTACTGGGTGCGCACCTGGGGCGCCCGTGGCCTGCTGCACGTCTGGCACGACAGCGCCGCCCCCGCCGTCGTCGCCGGGCTCGCCGACGAGCACTGGCGGCCGGCCGAGATGTGCCTCAAGGTCGTCGCTCGTCACGACGTCGCGGGTGCGGGTGACGGGGCCGCCGCGCTGCTGAGTCACGAGCTGCCGCGGGTGCGGGCCCAGGCACTCCGGGCGCTCGGGGTGGTAGGCGACACCGAGCACGTCGAGCTGGTGCGAGCCAGGCTCGAGGACCGGGAGGAGTGGGTGCGGCGCCAGGCAGCGCGAGCCGTCGAACAGCTGGGAACGCGGCTGGACGGCGATCGGGACCCGTGGCTCGCGGGCTCGTGACGCGCAACGAGCGGCTTGGGACAGGAGATGGGACGGCGGGGCTGGACCCGTGGATGACGCTAGCGGTCGATGGTTGTCTGAGGTCGGTCCGAAGACGGACCTCTCTCCCGCGGATCTCCTGCCATGGATCTGTAGAGCCGCATCTCGTCGCGGTAGCGATATGGGAGCGGCACACCCGAGTCCGCAGCGGCGGCCGCATACGCCTCCAACGCCTCCGCCAGATCCGCGCACCGCTGCTGCCGGTCGAACCTGTTGGTCCAGATGCCGGTGCCGCTTCGGCCGGCACGAACCCCAGCCCGAGCCTGGTTGACGTTGGACAACAGGTGCACCAGCAATCGGTCATTGCGCTGCCGCGGTGTGGGCATGGTGCCATCTCTTTCAGTCGGCGCTAGTGGCGATCAGTGACTTCGGCTTGCTACACACCAGGTTTTTCCCTCTTGGCCTCGGCCGACAGGGTCAGCAGCTGTCCTTGCAGGTATTCGTCGACGTGTTGCTGGTCTTGTCGTCGCTTCCGAAGGGTGGCGCAGCCTTCGGCCGCGTTGGTCCGGGCGGTGTGCTGGCCGGTGAGTCTGGCGAGATACCGCAGGGTATGGGTGATTCTCTGGCGCATTGGTCGGCGGTCCTTCTGGGTGTTGGTTCATCTGCGAACGCGTCCTGCCCCTGGAGGGCTGGCGCGTGGTCGGGGGTTGATGTGCGGGGACACACATCTGCGTGAGCGGTGCCCCCGCACCCCCATTGCCCGCACCCATTGCGAGGATGCGGAGTCTCATGACCGGGTTCGGTCACCGGTCGGGAGGTGTTCGGCGTCGTTCGGCATCGCCTGGCTCAGGGTTGGTGTGGCGGAGCTGGACCTCGAGCCATCGGGTCAGCGTGCGGTGCCGTCGCTCGGCCTGTGGATCCGCATCGTCGATGCCCTGGACGAGTGTCTTGGCGAGTGTGTGGAGGGGGGTACGGGTCTGCCGAGCCCATCGGACCATCAATGAGAAGGCCTGGAAGGAGTCCATTCCGTAGCGCTGCATCAACGCGCCCTTGGCGCGCTCGATGGTGGCGCGGTTGGCGTCAATCGCGCGGCGTTCGGGAACGTGGCACTCAGAGGTAGCGGTCCAGGCCGAGTCTCGCCATTGGAGCAGTGCGTCGAACAAGCGGGTATCGGGGTGGCGGGAATCGTTCGTGGGGAGGAGGAGGCGGTGGACAGGCATTCCGTGTTCCCAGCGGCGCGGAGCTGTTGCGGCGATCCGATCTCAAGCCGCTGGCTGTCATCCCAACCCGATACGTTGAACTTACGCGGACGGCGTTAGCGTGTCCACAGCGGATGCACATCAGTTGTGGCAACCAGCCGCGACTGCGACCGAGGTAGGTCCGGACATGGCATCTCCCGAGAGGTTCCTCCAGCAGCTTGCCGATGCGGCTCGCTCGATGCAGGAGAAGACAAGCACGCAGGAGAGGCTCGACGAGGCCGTCCACATCGCCATCGAGATGATCGAGGGTTGCGATCTTGCCGGGATGTCCATCATCAGTCCGCGCGGTATCGATACGCCTGCTGGGAGCGGCGACGCCCTGAAGCAGCTGGACTCTCTACAGTTCGAGCTGAAGGAGGGGCCTTGTTTCGACGCCCTCCACACGTCGGAGCTCGTGCTCGGCCGCGATCTGGCTACCGACCCTCGCTGGCCCAATTGGGGACCACGTGTCGCCAGGGAGATCGGCGTCGCCAGCATCGTGAGCTACCGGCTCTTCACCGCCGCCGACACCCTCGGTGCGATGAACCTGTACTCCCTCAGGGCCGACGCGTTCGACACCGAGGACATCTACAACGGAGGGGCCCTTGCCGCCCACGTTGCTGTGGCATTGGCGGAAGCGCAGAACGTCACTCACCTTGAGACCGCGATCAACGTCCGCACCGTCATCGGGCGAGCCGAGGGCATCCTGATGGAACGCTTTGACCTCTCCCCGGCTCAGGCTTTCGCGGTACTCCGCCGGGTCTCGCAAGACCGGAACATCAAGCTCAACCGTGTTGCCGAGGAACTCGTCCGGACCAGAGAGACGCCCAACTAGAAGGGGCCGCCGCCCGTGGTCATGCATTTCGACCTGTTGTGGACAGGACCCTCCGAGGGCGGATGTCGATACCCCCACGGCGGCTACTACCTCGTCGACCACACCGGCACCCGAGCCCTCAAAGGCAGCACCGACGACCGGCCACTCGTCCTGGAGATCTACCGCAACCTGCCCGAGACCAGACTCGACTGGGCAGCCTGACCGCCCGGGACGCTAAACCGGTGGCACCAGCGGTGCACGACGGGTCACGCTGGCCTCGATGCCAAGCAGCGACTACTGGGACGCCGAGACCGCGGCACGCTACGACGACTCCTCGGCGTTCATGTTCGAGCCGGACGTCCTCGACCCGGCGGTCGACTTCCTCGCCGAGCTGGCAGGCGAGGGACCCGCTCTCGAGCTCGCCATCGGTACGGGCCGGGTCGCGATCCCTCTGACCGACCGCGGGGTGTCGGTGACCGGTATCGAGCTGTCGCAGCCCATGGCCGACGAGCTCCACAAGAAGCGCTCGGACATCCCCGTCGTGGTGGGTGACATGGCCACCAGCAGGGCGCCGGGAGAGTTCTCGCTCGTCTACGTCGTCTGGAACAGCATCGGCAACCTTCGGTCGCAGGCCGAGCAGGTCGCCTGCTTCACGAACGCCGCCCGGCACCTCGCTCCCGGCGGCCGCTTCGTCATCGAGCTGTGGGTCCCCGGCATCCGGCGGTTCCCACCCGGTCAGGTGGCCGTGCCCTTCCACGTCGGGGAGCGCCACGTCGGCTTCGACACCTACGACATGACGACCCAGCAGGGCACGTCCCACCACTACACCCGCCAGGCTGATGGTTCCGTCGAGTACGGCGCGAGCAACTTCCGCTACATCTGGCCGGCCGAGTGCGACCTGATGGCGCAGCTTGCGGGGATGGAGCTGGAGAGCCGAGCTGCCGACTGGCTCGGGAGCCCGTTCACCAACGACAGCGAGAGCCACGTCTCCGTCTGGCGCAAGCCGCTCTGACGGCGTGGTTCGACACGGGATAACCGGAGGGCGACCGGCTCGTTGTGAACTGGTCTATGCCACTCTCGGAAAGGACCACCATGCGCATCCCGTCCCGTCTCACCGTCTGCTCGGCTGCCGGCGGGCTCGCTCTCGCCGCAGGCCTCGCGAGCAGCCCGAGCCAGGCCATCGTCGGCGGCTACCAGGCCGAGGACGGCGAGTTCCCGTTCATGGCCTCGATCCAGACCAAGGGGTCCTCGGGCACCGACGGCCACTTCTGCGGCGGCTCGGTCGTCGCCCAGCGGTGGGTGCTCACGGCGGCGCACTGCATGGTGGACACCAACCCGGGAGACATCCAGGTCGGTGTGGGCCGGACCAACCTCGACGACCTCTCGACCGGGCAGACCCTGTCGGTCGACCGGATCGTCGTGCACCCCGACTACGAGGACACCGGCACCTTCGACGCGGCACTGATCCACGTCACCACCGACATCGCCGCGCCGGCGATCGCCCTGGTCCCGGTCGGCGAGGACAGCCTCGAGCAGGACGGCGCGGCGCTCACGGTGGCCGGCTGGGGGACCGAGTTCTTCGGCTCGCCGTTCATCCCGGCGGATCTCAAGGCGGTCGACGTCGAAGCCGTCGCGGACCAGAGCTGCACGACGAACGGGCTGATGGGGTTCCAGCCGCAGTCCGAGGTCTGTGCCGAGACGCTGGGTGGTGACTCCTGCCAGGGCGACTCCGGCGGTCCGCTGTTCGGCAACCTCAGCGATGGTCGCCTGGTCCAGGTCGGCATCGTCAGCTACGGACTCGGCTGCGCCGTGCCCGAGTTCCCGGGTGTCTACGGCGAGGTCAACAACCCGTCGATCCACCAGTTCGTCACCTCCACCACGGGAATCAACGCGGCGGCGGCGACGAAGGGCCGCAAGAAGCGCTGAGGCCGGCCCCCTCTCGAGCGGTGCTCAGGTCGCTGGGTCGGTTCCGGTGACGCTCGCTTCCAGGGCCAGGCGGCGCTCGGGGTCGTCGGCCATGCCGCGGTAGTAGACCTGGGCGAAGCTGCCCTTGTGCGACAGCAGCCGAGCGGGAACGCCGAGCACGACACCGCGAGGCGGCACGTCGCGCAGCAGCACGCTGTTGGCACCCACGGAGGCATCGGAGCCGACCTGGATCGGGCCGGCGATCACGGCGCCGGGGCCGACCCACACCCGGTCCCCGAGGACGGGGGTGTCCTCGTGGGCCGGGCCGTCGCCCTGCAACCCCTGGCCGATAGTGACGCTGTGGGAGATCGTGCAGTGGCGGCCGACCCGGACGGGGCCGATGACGATGTGGCCGTCGTGGGGGATCATCAGCCCGGGTCCGAGGTGGGCATGCGGGTCGATCTCGAGACCGGTGACCGCACTGAACACCCGCTGACCGATGAACGACAGCGCGCCGAGCGCCCGGCCGACCACCCGGGGCCGCACCCTGGTGACGAGCGCATGGGTGACCCGGTAGTTCGTCACCGCGAGGAGCTTGAGCGACAGCGGCACGCGCAACCGGGCCAGTGCGCCCGAGTGGCCGTCGCGCTCGGCGATCGCGACGTAGCGGTCGATGTCCTGGCGGATCGCGTCGCGCAGGCTCGCACCCTCGCAGACGCACGTGGCCGGCATGTCTCCCCTTCGCACCAGCGGCAGCTCGTGGTCTGAGCGACCACGGCGCCATTGTCGTGCACGACTCGACCGATGCGCGAAGGACCCCGGCCGATCATGGCGTGTTCGTAGTCATGCACCCAAGCCGCGAGTTCGTCGCACACGCGTGCACGCGGCGGCCTAGAGTCGTGATGTGGAAGCACGGATCCGGTCGGAGCTGGTCGACTTCATCGTCACCAACTTCCTCTTCGGCGACCGTTCACGGTCCCCGCAGGACGGTGACTCCCTCGTAGAGGGCGGCATCATCGACTCCACCGGTGTGCTGGAGCTGATCGAGTTCCTCGAGTCCCAGTTCGGGATCGAGGTCTCCGACGAGGACCCCGTGCCCAGCAACCTCGACACCGTCGCCAACCTCACTCGGTTCGTGCAGCGCAAGCAGGGCCGTGACGAGGGCCGTCCGGCCGGGACCGGGGAACGGCTCACGGGGTGAGCTCCGGGACCAACGCCGCCGACTACCTGCTCGAGCAGGGAGCAGATGGTGACGTTGCCGTCGTCGACGGCGGGCAGCACCACACCTACGCGCAGCTGCGCGTGGCCTGCGGCGCCCTCGCCGCCGAGCTGGCGGAGCTGGGCCTCCCGCCAGGCGGGCGGGTGGGTGTGCTCGGCCCCAACTCCCTGTTCTGGATCGCCGGCTACCTCGCGGCGATGAAGCTCGACCTCGTCGCCGTTCCCTTCTTCGACAAGCTCACCCCGGACGACGTCGCCCGCAACGCCGGACTCGTGCACCTCGACGCCGTGGTCGCCGACCGGCGCGCGCTGCGCCGGTTCGCCTCCGCGTTCGACGCGGACGTCCCGGTCGTCACCGACGAGGCACTCGTCACCCCGCGTGCCCCGCACTGGCCCGAAAGCGAGACGGACCCCGACGGCGACGCTGTCCTGATGTTCACCTCGGGCACGACGGCCGCCCCGCGCGCCGTGCGGGTGACGCATCGCAACATCCGCGCCAACACCGACTCGATCGTCGAATACCTCGGTCTGCGTGCGGACGACCGTGCGCTGGTGATCCTCCCGTTCTCCTACTGCTACGGCGCCTCCCTCCTGCACACCCACCTGCGTGTCGGCGCCCGGCTCGTGCTGTGCCACTCCTTCGTCTACCCCGAGACCGCCATCGACCTGCTGGACCGCGAGGCCTGCACCGTGCTGGCGGGGGTGCCCTCCACCTATCAGCTCCTCCTGCGGGCCAGCAGCTTCGCGTCCCGGCCGCTGCCGTCGCTCAGGCTGGTCCAGCAGGCCGGGGGCAAGCTGTCACCGGTGCTCATCGAGGAGCTGCGGGCCGCCCAGCCTGGAGCGCGCGTGTTCGTGATGTACGGCGCGACCGAGGCCACGGCCCGGCTGTCCTACCTCCCACCCGAGCGCCTCGACGACAAGCTCGGCTCGGTCGGCCGTGGCATCCCCGGCGTCGAACTGAGGGTCCTCGACGAGGAGGGCCGGCAGGTGCCGCCGGGCGTGCGCGGAGAGATCTATGCCCGAGGCGACAACATCAGCCCTGGCTACCTCGACGACCCGGATGCGACGGCGGCCAAGTTCACGTCCCACGGGCTGCGCACCGGCGACGTGGCGGTGGTCGACGACGAGGGGTTCATCTTCATCGTCGACCGGAGCGACGACTTCATCAAGTCGTGGGGCCACCGGATCTCGAGCCAGGAGGTCGAGGCCTGTGCGCTGCGGCTCGACGGCCTTGTCTCGGCCGCCGCGGTCGGTGTCGCCGACGACGATGCGGGCGAGGCGGTCGTCCTGTTCGTCACCCTCCGGCCGGGGGCACAGCTGAGCACCGAGGACGTCTCGGCGTTCATGCGCACCCACCTGCCCAAGCACATGGTGCCCGCGTCCGTCCGCGTCCTGGACGCGCTGCCGCTCACGGTCAACGGCAAGACCGCCAAGGCCCGCCTGCGGGAGATGGCGTCCGGTGCCGAGACGGCGGGGCAGGGAGTTGGCTGACATGGCTGGGATCCGGGTGTTCTTCGGACACCAGTCCGTCGGGCAGAACGTGCTCGACGGCGTCCGGCGCCTGGCCGACCGGGGCGAGCCCGTGCCGGTCGTCCACGACGCCCTCATCGGCGACAACGAGGACCCCCTTTCCAAGATCGCGGACTTCGACACCCGGGTGCGCGGGGGCCTCGGCGCGCAGGTCGACGTCGCCATGATGAAGCTCTGCTACATCGACGTCACCGTCCAGACCGACGTCGACGCCCTCTTCGGGACCTACCGGACGACGCTGTCGGCACTCGAGCGGGACCACCCCACCGTCACCTTCGTGCACGTGACCGTGCCGCTCACGACCGAGCGGAGTGGGCTGTCGAGGCTCCGGGCCAGGCTCACCGGCAACGACCGCTTCGGTCCCGATGAGAACGCCGTCCGCGAGCGGCTGAACGCCCTGATCCGCGACGCCTACGCAGGCCAGCACCTCTTCGACCTCGCCGCGGTGGAGTCGACGAGGCCCGACGGCACCCGGGTGAGCGGCCGGCACGACGGATCCGGCTACTTCGCCCTGTTCGACGGCTACGCGTCGGACCTCGGTCACCTCAATGACGCCGGCGCCGAGGTCGCGGCCGCGGCGTGGCTCAGGACCGTCGCCCGCGCCGCGCGCGGTGGAAGGATCTAGCGATGGCCGCCGTCGAGACCGAGGTGGGGACCGACATCGTGTCCGTCGCCCGGATCGCAGCCCTCGTCGAGGCCCGTGGGTCGACCTTCCTCGACCGGTGGTTCACCCCGACGGAGATCGGCTACTGCACCCGGATGGCCGTGCCCAGCCGCCACCTCGCCGCCCGGATCGCGGCCAAGGAGGCCGTGTCGAAGGCGCTTCCGGTGGAGCTCGACGGCCCGTTGCCGTGGCGGTCGATCGAGATCGTCTCGGGCCCGTCGGGCGCGCCCTCGGTCACGCTGTCAGGGGCACTGCAGGACGCCGCGACGCGGGCCGGCGTACGCGAGATCAAGGTCTCCCTGTCCCACTGCGACGACTACGCCACCGCGACCGCGCTGGTGACGTGGACGGACGGGAGTGGCGGGTGAGCCACGGCCTCGACCCAAGCCTCGACCCTGACCTCGTCACGCAGATCCTCAGCGATGCCGAGGGGCTCCGGGACCCGGACGCCGATCCGGAGCTGGAGGCGGTCAGAACCGCCATCCTGCTCGAGGACTCGCTCGGGATCGTGCTGAGCGACGACGACATCACACCCGCCGTCATGGGTGACCCGGCCGCGGTGGCCGATCTGGTCGAGCGGCGAGGCCACGCCTGATGTGCGGCATCTGCGGGATCGTGTCCACCGGCGCGCCACCCGACCTGGCCCTGCTGCGCCGGATGATGGGCCGGCTCGGCCACCGCGGCCCGGACGGCAACGGCTACTACCGGGACCGGGTCGCCGCGCTCGGCCACAACCGCCTCGCCATCATCGACGCCGCCGGCGGGGCCCAGCCGCTGTCCAACGAGGACGAGACCCTGTGGGTCACCTTCAACGGCGAGATCTTCAACTACGTCGAGCTGCGCGAGGAGCTGCGCGGTCGGGGTCACGAGTTTCGCACCGCGAGCGACACCGAGGTGATCGTGCACGCCTGGGAGGAGTGGGGCCCGGACTGCTTCTCCCGGTTCAACGGACAGTGGGCCCTCGCGCTGTGGGACCGGCGCGAGGAGCGCCTGGTCCTCTCGCGGGACCGGGTCGGGATGCAGCCGCTGTTCTTCGCCCGCACGCCGGGCGGGCTGATGTTCGCATCGGAGGTCAAGGCGCTGTTCGCCGATCCGTCGCTCGAGCGGGCTCTCGACCCGGCCGGGCTCGACCAGACCTTCACCTACTGGTCCACGGTCGCCCCGCGCACGGTCTTCCGCGGCGTCGAGCAGCTCGAGCCGGGACACTTCGCGGTCCTGGACCGCGACGGGCTGCGCACGGCGGCGTACTGGCGCATCTCGTTCCCGGAGCAGGGCCGGGAGCCGGGCCAGGACACACGTGCGAGCGCCGAGGCGCTGCGCGAGAAGCTGCTCGAGGCGACCCGGCTGCGGTTCCTCCGCAGCGACGTCCCGGTCGGCGCCTATCTCTCGGGCGGGCTCGACTCGTCCATCACGGCGGCGGTCATCTCGCACTACACCGACACCCCGCTGCACACGTTCTCGCTGCGGTTCTCCGAGGACGACCTCGACGAGGGGCGCTGGCAGAAGGAGATGGCGGCCCGGCTCGGCACCGAGCACGAGGACGTGGTCGTCTCGCCCGCGGAGATCGCCGACGTGTTCCCCGAGGTGGTCCGGCACACCGAGACCCCCGTGCTGCGGGCGGCGCCGGCACCGCTCTTCCTGCTCGCCAGACTGGTGCGCAACAACGGCTACAAGGTCGTGGTCACCGGCGAGGGCGCCGACGAGGTCCTCGCCGGCTACGACATCTTCCGCGAGGCGCGGGTGCGGCTGTTCTGGGCCCGTGAGCCGGAGTCGGCCAAGCGTGCCCGGGCGGCGGAGCTCCTCTATCCGTGGATGGCCCGTTCGCCCGGCCAGGTGCCGGCGTTCGCGCGCTCGTTCTTCGGCCGCAACCTCGACCCTGCCGACCCGGGCCTCTCGCACAGACCGCGCTGGGACTCGACCGCCGCGCTCAAGGGCCTGCTGTCGGCGGACCTGCGTGCCGAGATCGACCGCGGCGACACCCCGAACGTGGTCGGGTCCATGCCGCCGGGCAGCGCTGAGTGGGACCCGCTGAGCCGTGCTCAGTGGCTGGAGATGACGACCCTGCTCGCCGGCTACATCCTGAGCTCACAGGGCGAGCGGATGCTGATGGCGAGCTCGGTCGAGGGCAGGTTCCCGTTCCTCGACCCGGACGTGGTCGACCTCGCCAACACCCTCCCGGCCCGGCACAAGCTGTTCGGCCTGGAGGAGAAGTATCTGCTCAAGCAGGCTTTCGGCGACCTGGTCCCGTCCGGCATCCTCCGCCGGCCCAAGCAGCCTTACCGTGCGCCGGACGCGGCGAGCTTCTTCGCACCGGGGCGCCCCGCCTGGATCGACGAGCTGACCTCGGAGCGCGAGATCAGGGCGGCGGGCGTCTTCGAGCCGGCGCGGGTGGCGGGCCTGATGGCCAAGGCATCCAGGACCCGGGGCGAGAACATGAGCAACACCGACAACATGCGGGTCCTGGCAGTACTCTCCACGCAGCTGGTCCACGACGCCTTCGTCGAGGGGGACGACTGGTCAGCAGCAGAGCGCGCACTGCCGCCACCGGAGGTCGCCGTCGACCTCGTCACCCACGATGGGAGCGGTCGATGACCACGCCGGCCCCACGCTTCTCCGCAGCGAGCCTGCAGATCGATGCCGAGGCGGAGACGGCGCGGGTCCGCGAGTGCCTGGCCGGCTACCTGCGGGAGTCCAGGCGCAAGGGCGTCGTCGTCGCCCTCTCCGGCGGGATCGACTCCAGCGTCGTCGCGGCATTGTGCGTCGCCGCGCTGGGAAAGGAGCGGGTCTTCGGGCTGCACATGCCCGAGCGCGAGTCCTCGCCCAGGACGCTGACGCTGAGCCGGCTGCTCGCCGACTCGCTCGGCATCGACTCCACGCTCGAGGAGATCTCCCCGATCCTCGAGGCCGCCGGCTGCTACCAGCGACGCGACGACGCGATCCGGATGGTGGTCCCGGACTACGGGCCCGGGTTCCGGTCCAAGATCGTCCTGCCCAGCGTCATCGAGTCCGACAGCTTCCGGCTCTACTCGGTGGTGGTGAAGGCTCCCGACGGCACCGAGACCAAGCACCGCCTCACCCACGACGCCTACCTGGGCATCGTGGCGGCCACGAACTTCAAGCAGCGCGTGCGGAAGATGCTCGAGTACTACCACGCCGACCGGCTCAACTACGTCGTCTCGGGCACCCCCAACCGGCTCGAGTACGACCAGGGGTTCTTCGTGAAGCTCGGCGACGGCTCGGCCGACGTCAAGCCGATCGCCCACCTCTACAAGTCGCAGGTCTACGCCCTGGCCGAGCACCTCGGCGTCCCCGGGGAGATCCGCTGCCGGCCGTCCACGACCGACACCTACTCACTGGCGCAGTCACAGGAGGAGTTCTACTTCTCCCTGCCCTACGAGCGGATGGACCTGTGCCTGTTCGGCAAGAACCACGACGTTCCCGTCGAAGAGGTGGCGGCTGCCACTGACCTGACCGTCGAGCAGGTGCACCGGGTCTACCGCGACATCGACCAGAAGCGCAGCACGACGGCCTACCTGCACCGGGAGCCTCAGCTCGTGGCCGAGGTGCCGGAGGTCTGAAGACCTGAGCGACTAGCGGTTGACGCTGCTCATGTCGCCGTACCGGTCGCCGGCCACGGCGTCGCGAGGGACCGCGTCCTCGAGCGCCTTCAGGTCGTCGTCGGAGAGCACCACATCCGCGGCGCCGACGTTCTCCTCGAGGTAGGGGATCCGCTTGGTGCCTGGGATCGGTACGACGTCGTCGCCCTGTGCCAGCAGCCAGGCGAGGGCGAGCTGGCCGGGCGTGCAGCCCTTGGCCTCGGCCAGCTCGCGGACCTTGGCGACGAGCCGCAGGTTGGCGTCCAGCGCCTCGCCCTCGAAGCGCGGGAACCAGCCGGCCGCCCGCGAGTCGCCGGCCTCGAGCGTGTCGGCCGTGACGGCGCCCGTCAGGATGCCGCGGCCCAGCGGTGAGTAGGGCACCAGGCCGATGCCCAGCTCGCGGACCGTGGGCACGATCTCGTCCTCGAGGTCGCGGGTGAACAGCGACCACTCACTCTGGAGCGCGGTGATCGGGTGCACCGCGTGGGCGCGGCGGATCGTGTCGGCCGCGGCCTCGGACAGCCCGAGGTGGCGGACCTTGCCGGCCTCGACCAGCTCCTTCATGGCACCGACCGTCTCCTCGATCGGCACGGTGGTGTCGACCCGGTGCTGGTAGTAGAGGTCGATGTGGTCCACGCCCAGTCGCCCGAGCGAGGCGTCGCAGGCGGACCGGACGTAGTCGGGTCGGCCGTTGATCCCGATCCAGCTGCCGTCCGGGTTGCGCTCGTTGCCGAACTTGGTGGCGAGCTGGACCTCGTCACGCCGGCCGGCGATCGCCTTGCCGACGAGCTCCTCGTTGGTGAAGGGGCCGTACATGTCGGCGGTGTCGAGGAAGGTCACGCCCAGGTCGAGCGCCCGCTGGATGGTCTCGATGCCGTTCGTGTCGTCGCCGGTCCCGTAGAACTCGGACATGCCCATGCAACCGAGGCCGAGGGTGGAGACCTCGAGGGCCGAAGAGGATGGACCCGATGTGGTGCCGAGAGTGCGTCGTTGGAGAGTCATGCCCACCACTGAACTCCTTGGAGCGCGCTCCAGGTCAACCCAGGACTACGCGGCTGACACGCGCGTCTCATAGAGGCCGATCTTGTAGTCGATCGCGCCGAGGTGGTCCTGCACCTCGGCGAGGCGGGCCAGCACGACCTGCCGGTGGGAGCGCAGCAGCTCGAGGCGCTCGAGCTCGTTGCCGTCCCCGGCCCGGCAGAGCTCGGTGTAGCGGCGTACGTCGCGGATCGGCATTCCCGTGGAGCGCAGCTTGGTGATGAGCTGGATCCAGCCCAGGTCCTGCTCGGCGTAGCGGCGGTGACCGGATGCGCCACGAGGGATCTCGCGCAGCATCAGCCCGCCACGTTCGTAGTAGCGAAGGGTGTCGGCAGTCAGGCCGGTCCGCTCGGCGGCCTCGGCGATGGTCAGTCCACGTCCGTCCACCTGCCCAGTGTCAGGGTTGGAGTGCACTCCAGGTCAAGACGTTGCTGCCGTCGGGAATTAGTTAGCCTAGGTAATGAGTTAGGCTAACGACATGCCTACCGTCCAACGAGCTGCCCGCACCGACGCCGGACTCGCCGCCGAGCTGCGGGTCTCGGTCATGCGCCTGCGCCGCCGCCTCGCCAACGAGCGGGAGCCGGGCAACGAGCTGAGCATCGCCTCCATGAGCGTGCTGGGCTCGCTCTACCGGCACGGTGACCTGACCGTCGGCGACCTGGCGGCCCTCGAGCGGGTGCAGCCCCCGAGCATGACCAGGCACATCAACGCTCTCGAGGACGGTGGCTACGTCACCCGCAAGGCGCACGAGACCGACGGCCGTGTCGTCGTGGTCGAGCTGACCTCCGAGGGCCGCGCAAGGGTGCTGGCCGACCGTCGGCGCCGTGACGAGTGGCTGTCCCGGCAGCTGCGTGACCTCACCGCCGAGGAGCGCGACGTGCTCCGCGCCGCCGCCCCCTTGCTCCAACGACTTGCCGAGGAGGCCTGAGCCAGCCGTATGTCACAGATGTTCCGCACCCTCGAGCGCAACCACAACTTCCGCCTCTACTTCGCCGGGAGCGTCGTCTCCAACACCGGCACCTGGATGCAGCGGGTGGCCCAGGACTGGCTGGTGCTCAGCCTGCCCGGCACCGGCGGCTCGGAGCTCGGCATCACCACCGGCCTGCAGTTCCTGCCGATCCTGCTGCTCTCGCCGTACGCCGGGGTGATCGCGGACCGGTTCCCCAAGCGGGCGTTGCTCCAGCTGACCCAGCTGAGCATGGCGCTCTCGTCCCTCGCCCTCGGCGCCTTGGCCGTGTCCGGTCAGGCCGAGGTGTGGATGGTCTATGTACTGGCGTTCGTGTTCGGGATCGGCACCGCCTTCGACGGTCCGGCCCGGCAGAGCTTCACCTCCGAGATGGTCGACCGGGACGACCTGACCAACGCGGTGGGGCTCAACGGCGCGGCGTTCAACCTGGCGCGGCTGCTCGGGCCGGCCTCAGCGGGCCTGCTGATCGCGCTGCTCGGCAGCGGCGCCCGCGCGGCAGGGTGGGTGATCCTGCTCAACGGGGTGTCGTACTTCGCGGTGATCTGGCAGCTGCGGCGGATGGACGAGTCGCTGCTCCATCCCGCAGAGATCCAGCCGCGGAGCCCGGGGATGCTGGTCGACGGCGTGCGCTACGTACGCACCCAACCCACGATGCTCATGGTGCTGGTCCTGGTGTTCTTCGCCGGCACCTTCGGGATGAACTTCCAGATCACCTCCGCCCTGATGGCCACCCAGGTCTTCGACAAGGGCGCAGGCGAGTTCGGCGTCCTCGGGTCCGCGGTCGCGGTCGGGTCGCTGACCGGCGCGCTGCTGGCCGCCCGTCGTCCCCGGATCCGGCTGCGGCTGCTGCTCGTCGCCGCCACCGGGTTCGGGGTGGCGGAGATCGTCGCCGGGCTGCTGCCGAGCTATCTCACCTTCGCGCTGTTCGCGCCGGTGATCGGGTTCTTCGTCATCACCCTGCTGAACTCCGCGAACGCGACGATGCAGCTGGCCGCCGACCCGGTCTACCGCGGCCGGGTCATGGCGATCTACATGACCGTGGTGATGGGCGGCACCCCGCTGGGCGCGCCGCTGGTCGGCTGGATCGGCGAGGAGCTCGGTGCCCGGTGGACCCTCATCCTCGGCGGCGCCCTGGTGCTGGTCGGCGTCGTTGTTGCGGTGCTCGTCTACGAGCGGTCGAGCGCGGGCCGGAAGAACGTCTCGGTCACGAACGGTCCGCCGACGAACGCCGTCTCCACCTCGTCCTCGGGTCGCGAGGCGATCCTCGACGAGAACATCTCCGCATCGTCCTGAGGGTCGTAGCCGAGTGCCCGCCCCGGCGCGAGGTCCCACCACGCGCGGGTGTTGCGCGAGATGCCGTAGACCACGGCGTAGCCGGGCGCGGGAGCGGTCAGGGCCGCCTCGAACATCCGCACGCAGTCGTCATGGGACAGCCAGGTCGACAGGTGGCGCAGCGTCGTCGGCTCGGGCAGGAACGACCCGATCCGGCAGGAGATGACGTCCAGGCCGTAGCGGTCGGCGTACAGGCTCATCACGGCCTCGGCGGCGACCTTGCCGACGCCGTAGAAGGTGTCCGGACGAGGCCGGTGCTCGGCGGTGATCTCGCTGTCCCGGGGTCGCGGGGTCCGGCCCACCGCGTGGTTGGAGCCGGCGTAGACGAACCGCCGGACACCGTGCTCGACCATCGCGTCGAGGAGGGCCGCGGTGGTCACCGTGTGGGACGTGAGCGAGTCGGGCAGCGACGACTCGCCCGGGTGGCCGGCCAGGTGCACCACCGCGTCGAGGGACTGACCCCTGGACGCCTGGGCGGCGAACACGGCGGCGACGGCGTCCGCGTCCGCGCAGTCGCCGGTGTGCCACGGGATGTCGCTGCCGTCGGGTGCGGGGACCCGGTCGAAGGCGACCACATCGAGCCCGCGGTCGGCCAGGCCGACGGTGAGGACCTGACCGATGCTCCCGGCGGCGCCGGTGACCAGAACGCGCATGACCTGACCAGCCACTACAGCAGCGGGACGAGGTGGCCGAGGAGACTGCCCATCCGGGTCGCTGCGGCCCGCCCTGCTTCGAGGACCTCCTCGTGGTTCAACGGTTCGTGGCTGATCCCCGCGGCCAGGTTGGTGACCAGGCTGATCCCCAGCACCTCCATGCCGGCCTCGCGGGCGGCGATCGCCTCGAGCGCGGTGCTCATGCCGACCAGCTGCCCGCCCAGCAGCCCGGCCATCCGGACCTCGGCCGGGGTCTCGTAGTGGGGTCCGGGGAACTGGACGTAGACGCCCTCGTCGAGGGTCAGGTCGATCCGCCTGGCCAGCGCCCGCAACCGCGCGCTGTAGAGGTCGGTCAGGTCGACGAACTTCGCGCCGACGATGGGTGAGCGTCCGGTCAGGTTGATGTGGTCACTGATGAGCACGGGCGTCCCTGGCTCCCAGACCTCCCTGAGACTGCCGCAGCCATTGGTGAGCACGATGGTGCGGCAGCCGGCGGCGGCGGCGGTGCGTACGCCGTGCACGACGGCCGCGACGCCCTTGCCCTCGTAGTAGTGGGTGCGGCTCAGGAAGACCAGCGCCCGGACCCCGGCCAGGTCGAGCGAGCGGATCTTGCCCGAGTGGCCCGCGACCGCGGCCTCCCCGAAGCCCGGCAGCTCGGTGGCGTCGATCTCGGCCGCGGCCGGGCCCAGCGCCTCGACGGCCGGCAGCCAGCCCGACCCCAGCACCATGGCCACGTCGTGGCGTCCGACGCCGGTCAGCTCGGCAAGACGTGCGGCGGCCTCGTCGGCCAGGGCGTAGGGGTCCTGTTCGCTCACGCGCTCACCCTAAGACGGTCCTATGGTGAGCGCATGCTCGACCACTTCGGAATCAACTGCAGTGATCTCGCCGAGTCCTCGGCGTTCTACGACGACGTGCTGGCTCCCTTGGGTCACCGTCGGCTCATGGACTTCGGGGTGGCCATCGGCTACGGCACCGACAAGCCGGACTTCTGGCTGTCGACGTTCGAGGGGATGGGCCCCAACCGCGAGGTGCACATCGCCTTCACCGCGGCGGACGCGGCCACGGTGCGCGCCTTCGTGGAGGCCGCCCGGGCCCGCGGCGCCGAGGTGCTGCACGAACCGAGGCTCTGGCCGGAGTACCACGAGACCTACTTCGGCGGCTTCGTCCGCGACCCCGACGGCAACAACGTCGAGGCGGTCTGCCACCGAGGCGACGTCTAGTGGCCCGCTCCTAATGTCCCAGGGACCGGCAGGGCCGGGCTCGGAGTGCGGCCACGTAGTCGTCAGGCGCTGAGGCGGCCTCGGCGGCGTCGGCGAGGACCCCGAGGTAGGACGCCGACGGCAGGCCGCCCTCGAACGCGTCCAGCACGTAGGTCCACACGACCAGCTCCTCGGTCATCGTGGCGACCCGCACCTTGGTCTTGCGGTAGAGCCCGGAGTCGGCCGACTCCCAGCTGTCCAGGGCGGACTCGTCCTCGCGGGTGACGTCGTAGACAGCGACGAAGACCTGCTCGAACGGGTCCTGGACGATGGTCGCGAGGGCGCCGTCCCAGCCGAGGTCCTCGCCGCCGAAGGTCAGCCTCCACCCCGTCAGCCAGCCCGTCGCGTGCAGGGGTGAGTGGGGGCACCGCTCGCCCATGCGTTCGGGGTCGAGGTTCGTCCCGTAGGCGGCATAAAGCGTCATCGGGGTCCCCGCGCCGGCGCGAGCGAAGCGAGTGGCGTCGTGGGGTGAAGGGTCACGCAGAGGAGCGTAACCAGCCGACTAGGCTGCAACGGTGACCGCAGAGAACCACTTCGACGTCCTCGTCCTCGGTGCCGGGCCCGGCGGCTACGTCGCCGCGATCAGGGCCTCCCAGCTCGGCAAGACGGCGGCGGTGGTCGAGGAGAAGTACTGGGGCGGCGTCTGTCTCAACGTCGGCTGCATCCCCTCCAAGGCGCTGCTGCGCAACGCGGAGATCGCCCACATCATCACCCACGAGCGGAAGACGTTCGGGATCGAGGGCGAGCCCACGATGGCCTACGGCCCGACGCACGCGCGCAGCCGCGGGGTGGCCGACGCGAGCGCCAAGGGCGTGCACTACCTGATGAAGAAGAACAAGATCACCGAGCTCGACGGCTGGGGGACCCTCAAGGGGACGGTCGACGGCCGGCACACGGTCGAGGTGGACAAGGATGGCAACAAGGCGTCCTACACGTGCGACAGCCTGATCATCGCCACCGGCGCGAAGGTCCGGATGCTGCCCGGGATGTCGCTGAGCGACAACGTCGTCACCTACGAGGAGCAGATCCTCGACGCCGAGCTCCCGGGCCGGATCATCATCGGCGGGTCCGGCGCCATCGGCGTCGAGTTCGCCTACGTCATGAAGAACTTCGGGGTCGACGTCACGATCGTCGAGTTCCTGGACCGGATGGTGCCGACCGAGGACGCCGACGTGTCCAAGGAGCTCCTCAAGCAGTACAAGAAGCTCGGCGTCGAAGTGCTGCTCTCGACCAAGGTCGACTCCGTCGAGGACACCGGGTCGGGGGTCAAGGTGACCGTCAGCCCGGCGGCCGGCGGAGAGTCGAAGGTGCTCGAGGCGGACAAGTTCCTGGCGGCGTTCGGCTTCGCGCCTCGTCTGGACGGCTACGGGCTGGAGGCCACCGGCGTCGAGACCACCGACCGGGGCGCGATCGCGGTCGACGCCCGCGGCCGTACCAACGTCGACGGCATCTACGCGATCGGCGACGTCACCGGCAAGCTGATGCTCGCCCACACCGCCGAGGCGATGGGCGTCGTCGCGGCCGAGACCATCGCCGGCGCCGACACCGTCGAGATCGACTTCGACTTCATCCCGCGCGCGACGTTCTGCCAGCCCCAGATCGCCTCGTTCGGCTACTCCGAGGAGCAGGCCAGGGAGAAGGGCTACGACGTCAAGACGGCGCAGTTCCCGTTCTCGGCCAACGGCAAGGCGCGCGGCATGGCCGAGGGCGTCGGCTTCGTCAAGATCGTGGCCGACGCGAAGTACAACGAGATCATCGGCGCCCACATGATCGGTCCCGAGGTCACCGAGCTGCTGCCGGCGCTGACCCTCGCCCGGCAATGGGACCTCACCGCCGACGAGGTCGCGCGCAACGTCTTCGCGCACCCGACCCTGTCGGAGGCCATGAAGGAAGCCGTCGAGGGCATCGCCGGCCACATGATCAATCTCTGAGCCATGGCCACAGATCGCGTCGTCATCCTCGGCGGCGGCCCGGGCGGCTACGAGGCCGCCCTGGTCGCGGCCCAGCTCGGTGCCGAGGTCACCGTCGTGGACAGCGACGGGATCGGCGGATCAGCCGTCCTCACCGACTGCGTGCCGAGCAAGACGCTGATCGCCACGGCCGAGCTGATGTCGGACGTCCACAGCGCCAACGAGCTCGGCGTGATGATCGGCGACGACGGTGTACGTGTTGACCTCGCCCGGGTCAACGCCCGGGTGCTCAAGCTGGCCGCCGACCAGTCCGCCGACATCACCCGCCGTCTCGACAAGGAGGGTGTCCGGGTCGTCCGCGGCCGCGGCCGCCTCGACGGCCCGGGGAGGGTCGTCGTCGGCACCGGCGCCGACACGGCGTCGTACGACGCGGACGCCGTGCTGGTCGCCACCGGCGCGGCGCCGCGCACGCTGCCGAGCGCCCAGCCGGACGGCGAGCGGATCCTCACCTGGGAACAGGTCTACGACCTGGGCGAGGTCCCCACCGAGCTGATCGTCGTCGGATCTGGCGTGACCGGCGCGGAGTTCGCCAGCGCCTACCTGGCCCTCGGCATCCCGGTCACGCTGGTGTCGTCCCGTGACCGGGTGCTGCCGGGCGAGGACGCCGACGCGTCCGCGGTGCTCGAGGAGGTCTCGACGAGGCGCGGCATGAAGGTCCTGTCGAAGTCCCGGATGGAGTCGGTGACCCGCGAGGGGGACCAGGTGACCGTGACGCTCACCGACGGCCGGACCGTCGAGGGCTCCCACTGCATCCTGGCGCTCGGCTCGGTGCCCAACACCACGGACCTCGGCCTCGAGGAGGCCGGCGTGATCCTCAAGGACGGTGGTTTCGTCAACGTCGACCGGGTCTCCCGCACCTCGGCCCGAGGGGTCTACGCCGCCGGTGACTGCACCGGGGTGCTGATGCTGGCCAGCGTCGCCGCGATGCAGGGCCGGATCGCGATGTGGCACTTCCTCGGCGACGCGGTGCAGCCGCTCGACCTCAAGCGGGTCTCCTCCAACGTCTTCACGGCCCCGGAGATCGCCACCGTCGGCTGGTCGCAGCAGGCGATCGACGCCGGCGAGATCATGGCCGAGGCCGTCACGCTGCCGCTCTCCGGCAACGCCCGCGCCAAGATGCAGGGCGTGCACGACGGCTTCGTGAAGCTGTTCTGCCGCCCGGGCACCGGCATCGTGGTCGGCGGCGTCGTGGTGGGCCCACGGGCGAGCGAGCTCATCCACCCGGTGTCGATCGCGGTGGCGGAGTCGCTCACAGCCGACCAGCTGGCCCAGGCGTTCACCGTCTACCCGTCGATGAGCGGCTCGATCGCCGAGGCGGCCCGGCGGCTGCACAAGGTTTGATCGACGGACTCCGCGAGGAACGAGCGGAGTCCGGGTCGATCAAAGGTCGAGCAAGCCGCGCGACCGAGGAACGAGGTCGCGACCGGCGTGTCGAGACCACCGCAGCCAGCGCTGGAAGTCGATGCGCTCGGGCGAGCAGGAGCGTCGGCTGCGGTGGTCTCGACAAGCTCGACCAACGGTGGTCTCAGAGCCCGTCGAGCATCGCCTGCAGCCGGGCGATCTCCGCGCCCTGGTCGGCGATCACGTCGGTCGCGAGCTCGGCGACGCGCTGGTCGGCCCCGTGGGTGAGGACATACTGCGCCATCGCGATGGCGCCCTCGTGGTGCCGGATCATCGAGGTGAGGAAGAGCCGGTCGAACGCGGCGTCGCGGGCGGCCGCGAGCTCGTCGAGCTCCTCCTCGCTCAGCATCCCCTGCATGCCGGCGTGGCCGTGCTCGGCGTGGTCGTAGTCGTCCGGGTCCGCGTCAGGCGCGGGCACGTCGATGGAACGCTCGGTCAGCCACTGCGCCATCACCAGGATCTCGGCGGCCTGCGCGGCCGAAATGCGCTGCGCCACCTGGTCGAGCTGCCGGTTGTCGGTGCGGGCGCTGTCCACGAGCCCGGCCAGGTCCAGCGCCTGCCGGTGATGCAGCACCATCATCTGCATGAACGCGACGTCCTCGTGCGCGGCGTCGGTCTCCTCCAGCGGCTGGTCCGGGTCGCGAGTGGACGTGTCCTCACCGGGCGCACCTGGCTGCAGCTCGGGCACCGGCGCGGACGGCGCGCTGGGGGAAGGGGCTGCGTCCGCCGGGGCAGCCGGGTCGTCGCTGCAGGCGGTGACGCACACGACCAGGCAGACGGACCAGGCCACGCTCACCGCCGTACGCCGGGTCCGCTGCACGGTGCGTAACCTAGCCCGCCGCCCGTAGTTTGACCGTCGTGCCGACCCCACACCGGACCCCGCGACGACTCCGCCTCGCCCTGACCTCGCTCGCCCTGGGGGCCATGGGCCTCGCCCTGCTCCAGGCGCCCGCGATCGCCACGGCGCTGGCACCGGTGCTCGGTGGCGACGACGACCCCGCCACGTGCACCACCGCCGAGCTCAAGGCGCTCCAGGCGGCCGGCGACAACTTCGCAGACAGGTGTCTCCTGCCGGGCCAGGAGCTTGCCGGCCTGCGCGGCGCCGACTTCGGCGCGGCCGCGGAGGTCGACCGCTCCGACGACCTCGAGCTGGTCGCCAGCGTGCCGCTGAGCGGCGCGTTCGCGGAGGAGGGTGCCTACGGCACCGACATCGCGTTCAAGGGCAGGTATGCCTACCAGGGCAACTACAAGGGCTTCTCGGTCTACGACATCAAGACCCCCACCGCCCCGCAGCTGGTCGCCCAGGTCGTCTGCCCGGGCAGCCAGGGCGACGTGTCCGTCTATCGCAACGTGCTGATCCTCAGTGTCGACTCCAGCCGCAGCGACAACACATGCTCCAGCAAGGGGCAGTCGGCCAGCGAGAAGTCCTCGTGGGAGGGGCTGCGGGTCTTCGACATCCGCGAGCCCGCCCAGCCGAAGTACGTCGCCGCGGTGGAGACCGCCTGCGGTTCGCACACCCACACGATCGCGCCGTCCAAGAAGGGGAAGGCGCTCTACGCCTACGTCTCGTCCTACTCGCCCAGCGAGGACTTCCCGGACTGCCAGCCGCCGCACGACTTCATCAGCGTGGTCAAGGTGCCGCTCGCGAAGAAGAAGATGCCGAAGGCCCGGGTCGTCGCGACGCCCGTGCTCTTCCCGGACGGCGGCAACCCGGGCTCACCCACCCCGACCAGCGAGACCAGCGGCTGCCACGACGTGACGGCCTACCCCGCGAAGAACCTGATGGCGGGCGCCTGCATGGGTGACGGCATCCTGATGGACATCACGAACCGCAAGCGGCCGGTCGTCGTCCAGCGGGTCACCGACGAGGTCAACTTCTCGTTCTGGCACTCCGCGACGTTCAACAACGCGGGCACGAAGGTGGTGTTCACCGACGAGCTCGGAGGTGGCTCCCTGCCCACCTGCAACCCCGTCGCCGGACCGACCAGGGGCGCCGACGGCATCTACGACATCGTCGGCGGGCAGCTGCAGTTCCGCAGCTACTACAAGATGCCGCGGATCGAGGCGCTCACGGAGAACTGCGTGGCCCACAACGGGTCGCTGATCCCGGTCCCCGGCCGGGACATCATGGTCCAGGCCTGGTACCAGGGTGGGATCTCGGTCTTCGACTTCACCGACTCGGCCAACCCCGTGGAGATCGCCCACTACGACCCACCGCCGCTCTCGGACACCGAGCTCGTGCTCGGCGGGGTGTGGTCGGCCTACTGGTACAACGGCAAGATCTACGGCAGCGACATCACCCGTGGGCTCGACGTGTTCCAGCTCAGTGACCCGCTGGTGGCGCCGGCGCAGAACGTGCGCTTCGTCAGGTTCAACGCGCAGTCGCAGCCGTCCTACTGACGGTTCGGCCGGCCGGTCAGATGGTCGGGGCGTGTGGGGTGCCTGCGTAGAGCGCCCCCAGCGCGTAGCCCCCGGCGCCGCGAGCGTGCAGGGCCATCCGGCGCTGCAGCGATGAGGTGTCGTCCGGGTCGCTGAGCTCGGTCAGTCGCAGGAGCCGGCGGCGCGGGGCCAGGCCGGCCTCGATGCGCTGTACGTCGTCGGGACAGGCGCGGACCGTGCCGGCTCCCGGCCACTCGACCTCGGCCGAGGCGGGGCCGTGCCGGGGGTCGAACCAGCACGGCTCGGAGCTGGTCGGGGGCGGCTCGCCATAACAGATGGCCTCGGCCCGGGCGAGGTGGAAGCGGGCCTGGCACAGCGTCGTGTGCACGGCCATCACGTCGGCGAGCGTGGTGACCTCGCGCAAGGCCGCCCGGGCGGCGCCATAGAGCCCCGCGGCGCGCTTCCACTCGGTGGATGCCTCCCCGTCGAACCAGGGCGGGCTGTTGTCGAGGCTCTCGGCCAGCGCGGTCAGGTCCTCCCGGGCCAGCCGGGTGCCCAACCGGAACTCCGCCAGAGCGAGCTGTCGTCTCTCGGGCTGCGGTCGGCGGCGGGCGCCTCGGGCCATGTTCGGATGCTAGGTGCGCGGGACCCACCACCGGGTCACGGGAAGGTTGCAGATCAGAGAGGGATGCCACCCGGGAGGTGCGTGGCCCTGCCGGCACGCCTCAGGGCGATCGCGACTGCCTCGTAGTCGTTGGCCATGCCCCGCCTCCGCATGTCGGCTGGGGACCGGGGAGCGGAGCCCAGTTCGTCCCAAGTCACCTCGCCGCTGTCGAGCTTGATCGTTCGCCGTCGGGGCGCGCGACCCTCCGCGATCAGGTCGGCGTCCTGCTGGCAGCAGGCGTAGGTCGACGACTCTGCGCCGATCGGCGCCCACGTGGCCTCGGTGACGGCCGGCCCGTGCTGCGGGTTGAAGGCACACGGGTCCGTCCGGGTCGGCGGCTCCTCACCGCGCACGATCGCGTCGCTGCGAGCGAGGTGGACGAACGCCTGGCAGATCGTCTCCTGCACCGCGAGCAGGGCTTCGGCAGTCTCGGCCTCCCGCAGGCGTGGGCGGGCCTCAGCCGTCAGCGTGCGCGCCTTCGCCCGCTCGGCGAGCGCGTCCGGCTCCGCCGGGGGCGCCTCGTCCTCGAGGCGCTCGCCGAGCTCGAGGAGATCCTCGCGCGCCAGCTTGGTGAGCCACCGGAGCTGTGCGGATTCGTCCTCGGCTCTGCGCTTCCTGCCCAACGGGTTCCAGGCCATCCGACGATGGTAGGTCTGCCCGGTCGCCTGACAGCCTCCCCGCGCCGACCTACCCTCGGGACTCGTGACCATCTCTCGGGCTCCCGCCGCCCTCGCCCTCGTCGTCGCCGTCCTCGGGTTGCCGACGACGGCGCACGCCGCCGCAGACGACTGGACCATCCCCGACAAGGCGACCATCAGGATCTACGGGCACGGCTACGG
Organism: Nocardioides dilutus; assembly: GCF_054779555.1. Classification (NCBI taxonomy): domain Bacteria; kingdom Bacillati; phylum Actinomycetota; class Actinomycetes; order Propionibacteriales; family Nocardioidaceae; genus Nocardioides; species Nocardioides dilutus. The sequence continues at coordinate 728,540 of NZ_BAAGYA010000002.1, forward strand.
CCATGGGCACGGCATGTCCCAGCACGGCGCCCAGGGCGCGGCCCTGCAGGGTCTCACCCATCAGGAGATCGTCGACTTCTACTACCCCGGCACGACCTGGGGGACCGCCAAGGGCAAGGTCAGCGTGCTCATCACTGCCGACACGACCAAGGACGTCCGGGTCGTCGCCTCCGGCAGCCTGCGGCTGCGGGTCCTCGCCAGCGGCAAGGTGCTCGAGCTCGCCAAGGCCCGGCCTCGGGCGACGCGGTGGCGGATCACCCCGGTGACCGGTGGCCGGTCGCAGGTGTCCTACCGGACCTCGTCGTGGAAGGTGTTCCGCACCGTCAACGGCGACGCCGAGCTCTTCACCCCGCGCGCGCCCACGACGTTGGTGCTGCCGAAGGGCGCCAAGGTCGCCTACCGCGGCGTGCTGCGCTCGGTGAAGAAGGACACGGTCAACGTGCTGCCGCTCGACAGATACCTCCAGGGAGTCGTGCCGCAGGAGATGCCCCCGCTGTGGGAGCCCGAGGCCGTCAAGGCGCAGGCCGTCGCCGCGCGCACCTACGCGGCCTACGAGCGCGCCCACCCGATCGCCTCGCACTACCAGATCTGCGACACCACCTCCTGCCAGGTCTACGGCGGCGCCAGCGCCGAGCACAGGGCCGCGACGGCGGCGATCCGGGCGAGCCGCGGCGAGGTCCTGCTCCACGACGGGGCGCCGGCGTTCACCCAGTTCTCGGCCTCGAGCGGCGGCTGGACCTCAGCCGGCTCCGCGCCCTACCTCGTGGCCCAGCAGGACCCCTACGACGGCTGGTCGGGCAACCCGCACAGCTCCTGGCAGACGGTCGTCAGCGACGGCACGGTCGAGAAGGCGTTTCCCGGCGTCGGCAACCTGACCAGGATCCAGTTCGCGGGCCGGGACGGCAACGGCGAGTGGGGCGGCCGGGTGGACCAGGTGACCGTCACGGGTGACAAGGGCGCCAAGACCGTCTCGGGGGAGGACTTCCGGTTCCTGCTCGGCCTCCGGTCCGAATGGGTCAACCTCACCGTGACCGCGGGGCGGGCTGGGAGCTAGCCCGACTCTCAGCTCAGCACCAGCACCAGGTCGCCGCCGTCGACGGCCTGGGTGCCGGCCAGTGCGATGCGCTCGACGGTGCCGTCGACCGGGGCGGTGATCGAGGCCTCCATCTTCATCGCCTCGATGGTCGCGACCGTCTCGCCGGCGGCGACCTTGGCGCCCTCCTCGACCACCACGGTGACGGCGCCCTGGAACGGAGCCGCGACCTGCCCGGGCTTGGCCGGGTCGGCCTTCTCGGCGACTTTCACGTCGGAGGAGACGCTGCGGTCACGGATGCTGATCGGGCGGAGCTGGCCGTTGATGGTGGCCATCACCGACCGGTAGCCGCGCTCGTCGGGCTCGCCGATCGCCTGGAGTCCGAGCAGGATCGTCTTGCCCTCCTCGATCGTGACCTCGTGCTCCTCGCCGTGGCGCAGGCCGTAGAGGTAGTCGATCGTGGGCAGCACCGAGACGTCGCCGTAGGTCTGCCGGGCCTCGGTGAACTCCTGGGTCGGGCCCGGGAAGAGGAGCCGGTTGAGGGTCTCGCGGCGCACCCGCGAGCTGCCGTGGGCGAGGGCCTCGCTCTGCTCCGCGGTCACCTCGCTCGCCGGCGGCCTCCAGGTCCGGCCCGCCAGCGCCCTGGTCCGGAACGGCTCGGGCCAGCCGCCGGGCGGGTCGCCGAGCTCGCCGTTGAGGAAGCCGATGACGGAGTCGGGGATGTCGAACCTGGCAGGGCCCTCCGCGAACTCCGCCGGGTCAGCACCCAGCCCGACCAGAGCGAGGGCGAGGTCGCCGACGACCTTGGACGACGGAGTGACCTTGACGATGTTGCCGAGGATGTCGTTGGCCGCGGCATACATGTCCTCGACCTGCTCGAACTTCTCGCCGAGACCCAGCGCGATCGCCTGCTGGCGCAGGTTGGAGAGCTGACCACCAGGGATCTCGTGCCGGTAGACGCGCCCGGTCGGGGCCGGGAGACCCGACTCGAACGGCGCGTAGACCCGCCTGGTGGCCTCCCAGTAGGGCTCGAGCGCGTTGACCGCGGCCAGCGACAGCCCGGTCTCGCGGGCGGAGTGGTCGGTGGCCGAGACCAGCGCGGACAGGGCGGGCTGCGAGGTCGTGCCTGCCATCGACGCGCACGCGGCGTCGACCGCGTCGACGCCGGCGTCGATCGCCGCCAGCAGGGTGCCGAGCTGACCACCGGCGGTGTCGTGGGTGTGCAGGTGCACTGGCAGGTCGAAGCGCTCGCGCAGCGTGGTCACCAGCGTGCGGGCGGCCGGGGCCCGCAGGAGGCCGGCCATGTCCTTGATGGCCAGGACGTGCGCGCCTGCCTCGACGATCCGCTCGGCCAGCCCGAGGTAGTAGTCGAGGGTGTAGAGCTTCTCGCCGGGGCTCGAGAGGTCGCCGGTGTAGCAGAGCGCGACCTCGGCCACGGTCGTCCCGGTCTCCCGGACCGCCTCGATCGCCGGCCGCATCTGCTCGACGTCGTTGAGGGCGTCGAAGATCCGGAACACATCGAGCCCGGAGTCGGCCGCCTCCCGGACGAAGGCCGCGGTTACCTCCGTGGGGTAGGGCGTGTAGCCCACGGTGTTGCGGCCGCGGAGCAGCATCTGCAGGCAGATGTTGGGGACCGCCTGGCGCAGGGCGTCCAGCCGCTCCCAGGGGTCCTCGGAGAGGAAGCGCAGCGCGACGTCGTACGTCGCTCCGCCCCAGCACTCCAGCGACCACAGCTCGGGGGTGGTGCGGGCGAGGTGGCCGGCCACCTGCAGCAGGTCCCGGGTGCGGACCCGGGTCGCGAGCAGCGACTGGTGGGCGTCGCGGAAGGTCGTGTCGGTGACGGCCACCGACGTCTGGGCGCGCAGCCGGCGTGCGAACTCCTCGGGGCCGACCTCGAGGAGGAGCTGGCGGGACCCGTCGGGCGCCGGGACCGACAGGTCGACACCCTGCTCACGACCAGGCAGCTTGACCGCTGGGTCCAGGGTCACCGGCGCCTCACCGTGCGGCTTGTTGACGGTGACGTCGGCGAGGTAGGACATGAGCTTGGTGCCGCGGTCGCCGGTGGCCCGCGCCTGGAGCAGGTGCGGGTGGGTCTCGATGAAGGACGTGGTGATCCGGCCCGCGGCGAAGTCCGGGTCGTCCAGGACGGCCTGCAGGAAGGCGATGTTGGTCGTGACGCCACGGATCCGGAACTCGGCGATGGCTCGTCGCGCCTTCTGGACCGCGGTGTCGAAGTCGCGGCCGCGGCAGGTGAGCTTGGACAGCATCGAGTCGAAGTGGGCCGAGACCTCGGCGCCGGTGTAGGTCGTGCCGCCGTCGATGCGGACGCCGGCGCCGCCGGGGGAGCGGTAGGTCGTGATCACACCGGTGTCGGGGCGGAAGCTGTTGGCCGGGTCCTCGGTGGTGATCCGGCACTGGAGCGCCGCCCCGCGCAGGGAGACCGTGTCCTGACTGAGGCCCAGGTCGGCGAAGGTGGCTCCCGAGGCGATCCGCAGCTGCGCCTGCACCAGGTCGACGTCGGTGACCTCCTCGGTCACCGTGTGCTCGACCTGGATCCGGGGGTTCATCTCGATGAAGACGTAGTTGCCCTGGGGGTCGAGCAGGAACTCCACGGTGCCGGCGTTGCGGTAGCCGATCTCGCGGGCGAACCGGACGGCGTCCGCGCACATGCGCTCCCGCAGGCCGGGGTCGAGGTTGGGCGCCGGGGCGATCTCGACGACCTTCTGGTGCCGGCGCTGCACCGAGCAGTCGCGCTCGAACAGGTGGATGACCTCGCCCTGGGCGTCGGCCAGGATCTGCACCTCGATGTGGCGCGGGTCGGTGACTGCCTGCTCGATGAACACGGTCGGGTCGCCGAAGGCACCCTCGGCCTCGCGCATGCAGGCCTCCACGGCCTCGCGGAGGTCCTCGGCACGGTCCACGCGTCGCATGCCCCGGCCGCCACCGCCGGCGACCGCCTTGACGAACAGGGGCAGGTCCAGGCCGGAAGCTGCCTCCACCAGCGCGTCGGCGTCGGTCGAGGGGTCGACCGAGGCGAGCGTCGGGACACCGGCGGCCTTGGCGGCCGCGATCGCCCGGGCCTTGTTGCCGGTGAGCTCCAGGATCCCGGCAGGCGGCCCGACGAAGGTGATGCCGGCGTTGGTGCAGGCCTCCGCGAGGGTGGGGTTCTCCGACAGGAACCCGTAGCCGGGGTAGACGGCGTCGGCCCCGGCGCGCACGGCCACCGCGACGATCGCCTCCGGGTCGAGGTAGGCCCGGACCGGATGGCCGCGCTCGCCGATCTCGTAGGCCTCGTCCGCCTTGAGCCGGTGTTCGGAGCCACGGTCCTCGTGGGGGAAGACCGCCACGGTGCGTGCCCCGAGCTCGTAGGCCGCGCGGAACGCCCGGATCGCGATCTCACCTCGGTTGGCGACCAGCACCTTGCTGAACATGGTCAGCAACCTACTTGCGCGAGATGGCCTCCGCGTTTCGCGTCTCAGCCTCGGGAGCGGCCCCCTGGGCAAGGGAGAGCCGGCCGGGTTCGAGGAGCTGGGTCTCCAGTGAGTCGGGGTCCAGCGGGCGGGCCATGAGATAGCCCTGGGCCTGGTTGACGTCGGCCTCGCGGAGGAGATCCATCTCGTCGGTGGTCTCCACGCCTTCGGCGAGGGTGGTCAGACCGAGGTCCTTGCCCAGCTGGACCAGCGTGCCCACCAGGGCCTGGGACTCCGGCGAGGTGGTGACGGCGCTGGTGAAGGCCCGGTCGATCTTGAGGCAGTCGACGGGGAACTGCTGCAGGTAGGCCAGGGAGGAGTATCCGGTGCCGAAGTCGTCCACCGCGATCCTGACGCCCAGCGCCCTGACGGCCTGCAGGCGGCGTGCGGTGGCCGCGACGTTGGCCATCAGCGCGGTCTCGGTGACCTCGATGATCAAGTGGCTGGCGGGCAGGCCACTCTCGAGCAGAGCGACTCGGATGTCCTCGACGACGCTGTCGGAGTCGAGCTGGCGGGCGGAGACGTTGACCGAGACGCTCAGGTCGTCGCCGCGGGAGTGCCAGGCAGCCATCTGCCGGCACGCCGTCAGGAGGACCCACGCGCCGACCTCCCGGATCTGTCCGGTCTGCTCCAGGACGGGGATGAACTCGTCGGGACCCACCACTCCGCGCGTCGGGTGGTCCCAGCGGAGCAGGGCCTCGACGCCGACGATGGTGAGGTCGTCGAGCTCGTAGATCGGCTGGTAGACCAACCGGTACTGACCACCGGTCAGTGCCGAGCGCAGGTCGAACTCCAGGTCGGTGCGGCGCACGATGTCGCTCTGCATGGCCGGGTCGAAGACCTCGTAGCGGTTCTTGCCGTCCGCCTTGGCCTGGTAGAGCGCCACGTCGGCGTCCCGCAGGAGCTCTCCGGCGGTGGCCCGGTCACCCGTGGCGATGCCGATGCTCACGTTGACCGTGAGCGGCATCGTCCCCTCACCGAGGTCGAAGGGCTGGCGCATGACATCGAGCAGCCGCTGCGCTACGAGTGAGGGTGCGACGTCGAGCTCCGCGCCGTCGACGAGCACGACGAACTCGTCGCCGCCCATCCGACCGATCGTGTCCACCCCCCGCAAGGTGCTCGACAACCGGTCCGCCACCCCGATCAGGAGCCGGTCGCCCACTGCGTGACCGAGCGTGTCGTTGACGTTCTTGAAGTTGTCCAGGTCGAGGAACAGCAGCGCGCTGGAGGTGTGGTGGCGGCGGTCGCGGGCGAGCATCTGCTCGGCCCGATCCATGACGAGGGCCCGGTTGGGAAGACCAGTCAGGGCGTCGTGCAGTGCCTGGTGGTGCAGCTGGCTGGTCCGCTGGACGAGCTGACGCCGGGCCCGCTCGCGCCCGGTTCCGAGCACGAAGATGAGGACACCGAGCAGCAGGCTCGACAGCATCCCTGCGAGTAGCAGCAGCAGTGCATCGCCGTCGGTGATGCTGCCGGTCTCGATGACTCCCGAGACGTGAACGGTCCAGCCGTTGTGCAGGTCGATCGTCGCCGTCTCGGCTCCCGGCTCGGGCACGCCCCTGTCGAATGCCACGTCCGATCCGCCGCCGCGGTAACGCATCTGCGCAGACCAGCTCGGGTGCTCCCGCAGCGCCCGGTCAAGGAGCACGGTGGGGTCGAGCTGCATGGCGACCAGCGCCGCGAACGCCTCCCGGCGACCGTCGTCGGTCGAAGGGATCTCCTCGCTTCGGTAGATCGGGGTTTGCATCGCCAGCCAGGTCTCCCCGCCGGACAGGTAGGGAAGGTAGGCGCCCTCGCCGGAGTCCCGTGCCGCCAGCAGGAGATCACGGATCTTCTCGTCCGCGCAGTAGTCGACGTTGCCGGGCGCATCGGCCACCACCTCGGTGGCGACGGCCGCCGAGACGAGGCAGTAGAACGGCCGTGGCCCGGGGGGTTGCACGGTGAACTCCCCGTCCGGCAGCACTCCGACCGGATCGGCCTCCGCCTGAGCAGCGAACGCCGGCAGGTCGGCGTGCTCGACCACCTTCAGCACGGCAAGACCGGCCATCTCGGGGTAGCGCTCGAACGTGCGTGCCGCGGCAGCCCAACGAGCGAAGTCGCTCTGGGTGAGTTCGGGGTCGGACACGAGACCACCGGCGTCGACGACGATGTCGTCTTCGTGCTGGATCGCCAGCTGAAGCGTCGAAGCCACCCCCGCGGCGGAGGTCTCGAAGGCCTTTCGTGAGCGGTGGGTCCGGTTGTCGGCCACGGCGCTTGCGGCGAGGACCGAGATGACGAGCCCACCAGAGACCACGAGGGCCGCTGCGCCTAGCCACGTGGCGTGCCGCCGCGAACGCCCGGCCTGGTTGGCCGAGTCGTTGCTGACAGGCAGATCCATGCTTCCTCCCCCGTGGGCCGGACACACCGCGACCAGCGGCACGCGCGCCACTCCCGGCGAAATCACGATGGCATGAGTTGGAGGTGCGTGAGGGGGTTATCTGGAAAGCGGCGACCGGCCGCTCACGACGCGCGGAACTGGCTGACCAGGTCGGGAAGCGCGCGCTGCGCGAGCTCGACCGCCAGGTCCTCGGGGATGTCGAGGACCGGGACCGCCTGACCGCCACCGGCCGTGGTCGCCACCAAGGTCGTGAGCCCGACCCGGCGCTGGAACCAGGTCGCCCGGAAGTTCCAGCCGATGACGTGGTCGGTGTGCAGCACCCGCCGACGGCGGACGACGCTGCCGGCTCGGGCCACCACGTGCCCGTCGACCAGTGCGTGGCCGAGGGCCCGGACCCGGTCCGCGGCCAGCAGCGCGGCCACGGGCAGCGCGACCAGCGCCGTGAGCAGCCACACCGGCTGCCCGAGCACGACTGCGACGGCGGCGGCGACCGCACCGAGCGCGGCCGGGACCATCGCGCGGGTCCAGCGGCGGCGTACGGCGGCCGGTCCGTGGGGCACCAACGGGCCCGACACGGGCGACCCCACGCCGAGCACTGCCGCGGCCGTGCGCTCCACTGTGGCCCGCGGTGCCGGCGGCACCAGGGTGGAGCTGCCCTGCTCGCTGCGGTCCAGCCCGGTGACGATGGCACTGAGCCGGGCGCCGCCCGCGGCGCGAACCCCGATCGCCTCGGTCAGCGTCACCCCGGCGACCCGGTCGTCGTCCAGGGTGGTCTCGCGGGTGGTGAACAGCCCGCGGCTCAGGTGCCAGTCGCCGCCCGGGCCGGGAGGGCGTCGGGACACCCGGAAGGCCCAGTTCGTCACCAGATAGCCCCCGATGGCGAGCGCCGACGTCACCACCAGCGCCACCAGGACGCCGAGGGGGACGAGGACCACCAGGGGCAGGGTCGGTCCGCTGAGCGACTCGTAGTCCTCGGCGTCGACGTCCTCCCAGAAGCCGAGGATCTCGAGGAACTGGGCGCCCAGGCCGAGCGCGGCGGCCGCGATGATGACGCCGCTCCCGGTCAGCGGGGCGTACTTCAGCCACGAGGGTTCGAAAGCCGCCACGACCTCCTCGGCCATCGGCGCGGGACCGATCGCCGAGGGTGCGCCGTCGTCCGCGACGCTGACCCGCAACAGTTCCGATCGCAGCTCGCGGGCGCGGGCGACCGGCAGGCCGTCGAGGTCGAGCTTCTCGTCGTCGCTGGTCGAGGCGGTGCCGGTGCCGACCCGCAACGTCGTGAGCCCCAGCGCACGTTGGATCAGCGACGACGTCAGATCCACCGTGCGGACCCGCTCGACCGGAGTGGAGAGCACGTGCCTGCTGACCAGGCCGCGCCTGAGCTCAACGCGGCCCGCCGCCACCCGGAAGCTGGTCGTCAGGTAGCGCAGCAGGCCGATGGCGATGGGGATCACGATGCCGAAGGCCTGCCAGACCTGGCCGCCGGCGGCCTGGCCCGCGAACACGATCGCGATCAGCGCCGGGAGGAACCGGATGACCTCGCGAACCGGGTGCACCAGCAGCATTCGCGGGTCGAGGCGCTGCCAGTCCTGGTCTCGCTGGAGCTCGCTCACGTGGCGTCGCCCTCGACCGCGTCGGCCTTGAGGGTCAGCTCGTCGACGAGCTGACGGGCGACGTCCCTGTCGAGCCCGGAGATCCGCAGGGCGCCGGCGGCCGAGGCGGTCGTGACGGTGACGGTGGCGAGCCGGAACAGCCGCTCGACCGCGCCCTCGGCGTGGTCGACGGTCTGGATCCGGGACATCGGCGCGATCCGGCGCTCCCGGGCCCACCAACCGGTCTGGGTGTAGACGGCGGTCTCGGTCACCTCCCAACGGTGCACGAGGTAGCGCCACTGCGGGACGACGGCAGCCCAGACGACGTGTACGCCCGCCGCGATCGCGAACGCCCACCACGGCAGGTCGATCTCGTCGATGAGTCCGTCGGCGACAGCCATGACGGTGACCGTCATGACCGCCTCGACCAGCGCGGAGACCCGCCACATCAGGCGTGCGCGCGGGCTCACCCGGCGGCTGGGCTCGCGCAGCGAGGTCACTTCAGTTCGCAGATGACCGCACCGTTGGTGACGGTGACACCGACCTCGGCCTCGAGCCCGGTCACGGTGCCGTCCTTGTGGGCCTTGAGCGGCTGCTCCATCTTCATGGCCTCGAGGACGACGACCACGTCGCCCTCGGCGATCTCCTGCCCCTCCTCGACGGCGATCTTGACGATGGTGCCCTGCATGGGGCTGGTCACCGCGTCGCCGCTGGCGGCCGCGCCGGACTTCTTGCCGGTCGCCCGCTTCGGCTTCTTCCCGCCTGCGGCTGCGCCGGCCCCGACCGCGCCCAGACCACCGGGCAGCACGACCTCGAGGCGCTTGCCGCCGACCTCCACGACCACGCTGTGGCGCTCGTCGGGCTCAGGTGCCTCGGCCGAGTCGCCGGCGTAGGGCTCGATCTGGTTGTCGAAGTCGGTCTCGATCCAGGTCGTGTAGACCTCGAACGTCTCCGGCCTCTCGGCAGGCGTGCCGACGAAGGCCGGGTCGTCGACCACCGCGCGGTGGAACGGGATCACCGTGGGCATCCCGTCGACCTCGAACTCGTCGAGCGCCCGGCGGGACCGCTCCAGGGCCTGGGTGCGGTCGCGTCCGGTGACGATGAGCTTGGCGATCAGCGAGTCGAAGGAGCCGGGAACGGTCTCACCGTTCTCGTAGCCACCGTCGAGCCGGATGCCCGGACCGAGGGGCGGGCTCCATGCGGTGAGGGTGCCCGGGGCCGGCATGAAGTTGCGGCCACCGTCCTCGGCGTTGATGCGGTACTCGATCGAGTGGCCGCGGACCTCCGGGTCGTCGTAGCCAAGCTCCTCGCCCGCCGCGATCCGAAACATCTCGCGCACCAGGTCGATCCCGGTGACCTCCTCGGAGACGCAGTGCTCGACCTGGAGCCGGGTGTTGACCTCGAGGAAGGAGATGGTCCCGTCCCTGGCGACCAGGAACTCGCAGGTGCCGGCGCCGACGTAGCCGGCCTCGCGCAGGATCGCCTTGGACGCCTCGTAGAGCCGGGCGACCTGGTCGTCGGTGAGGAACGGCGCAGGTGCCTCCTCGACTAGCTTCTGATGGCGGCGCTGGAGGGAGCAGTCCCGGGTCGAGACGACCACGACGTTGCCGTGGGCGTCGGCCAGGCACTGGGTCTCGACGTGGCGGGGCTTGTCGAGGAACTTCTCCACGAAGCACTCGCCGCGCCCGAACGCCGTCACCGCCTCCCGGACGGCGGACTCGAAGGCCTCGGCGACCTCGGACATCTCGCGGGCGACCTTGAGGCCGCGTCCGCCGCCGCCGAAGGCGGCCTTGATGGCGATCGGCAGGCCGTGCTCCTCGGCGAACCTCACCGCCTCGTCGGCGTTCTCGAGCGGGTCCTTGGTGCCCGGGGCCAGCGGTGCCCCGACCTTCTCGGCGATGTGCCGCGCACGGACCTTGTCGCCGAGGTTCTCGATGGCCTCCGGGGGAGGCCCGATCCAGATGAGCCCGGCGTCGATCACGGCCTGCGCGAACCCGGCGTTCTCGGCGAGGAAGCCGTAGCCGGGGTGCACAGAGTCGGCCCCGGTCTTCTTGGCGACCCCGATGATCTTGTCGATGTCGAGGTATGACTCGGCCGGCGTCGACCCGCCCAGCGCGTGCGCCTCGTCGGCGATGCGCACGAAGTGCGCGTCGCGGTCAGGGTCGGCGTACACCGCGACCGAGCCGATCCCCGCGTCCTTGCAGGCGCGGATCACGCGCACGGCGATCTCGCCTCGGTTGGCGATGAGGACCTTCTTCAGAGGGGTCGTCTCAGGCACGACGGGCAGGCTACCGCTCCCCGTTCGCGGTCCTTCCGAAGGACCCATACTGGGACACATGAGGTCTCGATGCGCGGTCTACGTCGATGCCGGCTATCTGCTCGCTTCCGCGGCCACCCGGGTGACCGGCACGTCGCTGCGCTCGGGTGTGCACGTGCTCTACGACCACCTCGTCGACGCGCTCATCGACCAAGCGGAGGAGGCGAGCGGGCTCCCGCTGCTGCGGGTCAACTGGTACGACTCGGGATCACGTGGCGGCCTGCCCGACCCGTTCCAGGAGCAGATCGGGATGCTGCCTCGGGTCAAGCTCCGGCTCGGCCGGCTGTCCTATTCGGGTGAGCAGAAGGGCGTCGACCTGCGGATCGGCCTCGACCTGGTGATGCACGCGCGCAACCAGGCCGTCGACATGATCTTCCTGGTCTCCGGCGACGACGATCTGACCGAGGCGGTCGAGGAGGTGCAGGGCCACGGCATCCCGGTGATGCTGCTCGCCGCGCCCGACAAGGACGGCCGACCGCACGCGGTGAGCCGGCACCTGCTGCGTGAGGCCGACGGCATCGTGACCATCAACCCCGACGCCATCGACATGTATGTCCAGGCGCGGACCCGGCCCGAGCCGGAGCCCGAACCGGTCGCCCCGGTCGAGGAGCCGGCCCGGCCGACACCGGCGCTGCTGGCCGGGCGCAAGCCGACCCCGCCCGGCGTCGTACCCCCGTCGCCCGAGGTGGTGCGGGCCTCGGCGCTCGTCTACTCATCGGCGAGCGGGCAGGCCGGCCCCGCGCCCGTGGACGAGTCGGCGCCCGAGGGGCTGATCGACGAGGTGTGCACCAGCGTGCTGACCACCTGGCTCCAGCGGGCCCGCCCCGACGAGGTGCGCGAGCTCCGGGACGGCCAGCCGCTCATTCCCGGCGACATCGACCGGGCGCTGCTCACCGACCTCTCGGCGCGGACCGGGCACTACTACATCGAGGACCACGACCGCTACCTGCTGCGCGAGCGCTTCTGGGTGACCCTGGCGGGGATGAAGCAGTGACAGGTTAGCGATCGTTAACCAACGCGGCTAGCATCGGGGCATGACCTACGAGCTGTCGCGCGAGCACGAGGAGTTCCGGCGCAGCGTCCGCGAGTTCGCCCTGGCGGAGATCGCGCCGCACGCCGCGCAGTGGGACCGGGACCACCACTTCCCGGTCGACGTGGTGCGACAGATGGGCAAGCTCGGGCTGTTCGGCCTGACCGCCCCGGAGGAGTACGGCGGCGCCGGCGAGCACGGCGACTTCACCAGCCTGTGCGTGGCCATCGAAGAGCTCGGCCGCGTGGACCAGTCGATGGGCATCACCCTCGAGGCCGCGGTCGGCCTGGGCATCAACCCGATCCTCACCTACGGCACCGACGACCAGAAGCAGCAGTGGCTGCCCGACCTGGTCGCGGGCCGGGCGCTCGCCGGCTTCGGCCTGACCGAGCCCGGAGCCGGGTCCGATGCCGGCGCCACCCGGACCAAGGCCGAGCTGGTCGACGGGCCGGACGGCAGGGAGTGGGTCGTCAACGGCGCCAAGCAGTTCATCACCAACTCCGGCTCCGAGATCACCAGCGTGGTGACCGTGACGGCCCGCACCGGCACCGTCTCGGCGGGGGAGGGGGACAAGGCGGAGATCAGCGCGATCCTGGTGCCGTCCGGCACGGAGGGCTTGGTCGTCGAGCCGGCCTACGACAAGCTCGGCTGGCACGCCTCGGACACGCATCCGCTCACGTTCCAGGACTGCCGGGTGCCCGAGAGCAACCTGCTCGGTGAGCGCGGGCGCGGCTACGCGCAGTTCCTCGCGATCCTCGACGACGGCCGGGTTGCGATCGCGGCGCTGGCTGTCGGGTGCATCCAGGCGTGCGTCGACCTGAGCGTCCAGTACGCCCTCGACCGCCAGACGTTCGGTGTCCCCATCGGTCGCAAGCAGGGTGTCGCGTTCCAGGTCGCCGACCTCGAGGTGATGCTCCACGCGAGCCGGCTGCTCACCTACCGGGCCGCGGCCATGAAGGATGCGGGAGCACCCGTCAAGGACTTCAAGCAGGCCGCGTCGATCGCCAAGCTCTACGCCACGGAGTCCGCGGTCACGGCCACCCGGATCGCGACGCAGGTCTTCGGGGGCTACGGCTTCATGGAGGAGTACGCCGTCGCACGGCTCTACCGCGACGCGAAGGTGCTCGAGATCGGCGAGGGTACCTCCGAGGTGCAGCGGATGCTCATCGCCCGCGGGCTCGGCCTGCCTGTCGAGTAGCGCCCCGGTCCCCGGCATACGCTGTGCCCGTGGACAACCCCTGGAAGCGGTTCCGCCAGGAGGCGGGCCGGTTCCTGGCCGTGGGCCTGGTCGCCACGATCGTCGCGCTCATCCTGTTCAACTTCCTGGTCCACGGCTTCGGCGCCATGGACGATGCCTGGTTCAACGACAGGCCGGAGATCGCCTACGTCGTCGCCAACGCGGTCGGCATGGTCATCAGCTTCCGCGGCACCAAGGTCTGGGCGTTCCGGGACCGGCACACCAGCCACGTCGACGGCGGCGTCGTCGCCTTCGTGGTCATCAACCTGGCCACGATGCTCATCCCGATGACCTGTCTCTGGGTCAGCCGCGGCCTGGGTCTCGACGACCCCCTCTCGGACAACGTCTCCGCCAACGTGATCGGTCTGGCGCTGGCCAACGCCGCCCGGTTCTTCCTGTTCCGCGAGTTCGTGTTCCTGCGCGTCGACGACCCGGAGATGGTGCTCGACCTGGAGTTCCTCGAGCTGCACGAGCACACGCACGAGATCCCGGCGATCACCGACCCGATCCTCAGCGATGTCACCGAGCCGCCCCAGGCGTCGCCCACAGGTCGACCCACGACCGACCCAGCTCCACCACGAGCTCCCTGACCAGCGGCAGGCTCAGGCCCACCACGTTGTGGTGGTCGCCCTCGATCCCGGTCACGAACGCGCCACCGAGGCCGTCGACGGTGAACGCGCCCGCGACGTGCAGCGGCTCGCCGGTCGCGACGTACGCCGCGATCTCGGCGTCGGTGACGTCCGCGAAGTGCACCGTCGTCGAGGCCGTCGCCGAGGCGACCCGACCTCCGGTGCTCTCGCCCAGCGCGTGGCCGGTGTGCAGCACCCCGGACCGGCCACGCATCGCCTGCCACCGGGCGACCGCGTCAGCCTCGTCGACGGGCTTGCCCAATGGCTGGCCGTCCAGCTCCAGGACCGAGTCGCACCCCAACACCAGTGAGTCCCGCGGGAGGTCCTCGCGAGCGACCACGGCGGCGCACTTCAGCTCTGCGAGCTGCAGGGCCAGCTCGGCGGGAGGCAGGCCCTCGAGCTGGTCCTCGTCCACGCCCGACACGACCACCACCGGCTCGACGCCGGCTCGGCGGAGGGTCTCCAGCCGCGCCGGCGACTGCGAGGCGAGGACGAGGGTGGTCACGTCTTCAGCGTGGGAGCGCGCTGCTGCGCCAGCCGCCCGGGCCGTGCGGCAGGGTGACCCGGACCTTGCGGTGGTGGGCGGCCCAGGCGGGAGCGGGCCGCTTCTCGGGAGCGGGGCGGCCGCCGACCGACGCGAGGACGGTCACGAGTGCCGCGAGCTCCTCCTCGGTGGCGTCGCCACGGACCACTCGCAGGAAGGGCTGTGCCTGCTCGTCAGGACTGCTCACAGCGGGATGTTTCCATGCTTCTTCGCGGGCAGCGTCTCCCGCTTGGAGCGCAGCAGCCGCAGGGCGCGGACGATCTCGACCCGTGTCTCGTGCGGGCTGATGACCGCGTCGATGTAGCCGCGCTCGGCGGCGATGTAGGGGTTGGCCAGTGCCTGGTCGTAGTCGTCGATCAGCTCGGCGCGCCGGGCCTCGGGGTCCTCGGCTGACTTCAGCTCGCCGCGGTAGAGGATGTTGACTGCTCCTTGGGCGCCCATGACCGCGATCTGCGCGGTCGGCCAGGCCAGGTTGATGTCGGCGCCCAGGTGCTTGGACCCCATGACGTCGTAGGCGCCGCCGTAGGCCTTGCGCGTGATGATCGTGACGAGGGGAACGGTCGCCTCGGAGTAGGCGTAGATCAGCTTGGCGCCGCGGCGGATGATGCCGTTCCACTCCTGGTCGGTGCCGGGCAAGAAGCCGGGCACGTCGACGAAGGTCAGCACCGGGATGTTGAAGGCGTCGCAGAAGCGGACGAACCGCGCGGCCTTCTCGGAGGCGTCGATGTCGAGGGTGCCGGCGAACTGCATCGGCTGGTTGGCGACGATGCCGACCGGGTGCCCCTCGACGCGGCCGAACCCGATGATCAGGTTGGGCGCGAACAGCTCCTGGACCTCGAGGAACTCCTCGTCGTCCAGCACGGCTGTGAACACGTCGTGCATGTCGTAGGGCTGGTTGGGCGAGTCCGGGATGATCGTGTCGAGTGTTCGGTCGAGGTCGGTGAACGACATGTCCACCTCCTCGTCGTAGACGTGGTGGTGGTCGAGGTTGTTCTGCGGGAGGTAGGACAGCAGCGCCTTGACGTACTCGATCGCGTCGGCCTCGTCCGAACCCATGTAGTGGGCGTTGCCGGACTTGGTGTTGTGGGTGCGGGCACCCCCGAGCTCCTCCATGGTCACGTCCTCGCCGGTGACCGTCTTGATGACGTCGGGTCCGGTGATGAACATGTTGGAGGTGCCGTCGACCATGATCGTGAAGTCGGTGACCGCCGGGGAGTAGACGTGGCCTCCGGCACAGGAGCCCATGATCATGCTGATCTGCGGGATGACGCCGGAGGCGTGCACGTTGCGGCGGAAGATCTCGCCGTAGAGCCCGAGCGAGACGACGCCTTCCTGGATCCGCGCGCCGGCACCCTCGTTGATGCCGATGATCGGGCAGCCCGTCTTGATCGCCAGGTCCATGACCTTGGTGATCTTCTCGCCGTAGACCTCGCCCAGCGAGCCGCCGAAGATCGTGAAGTCCTGGGAGAACACGCAGACCTGGCGGCCGTCGATCGTGCCGTAGCCGGTGACCACGCCGTCGCCGTAGGGGCGCTTCTTCTGCAGCCCGAACGCGGTCGAGCGGTGCCGAGCCAGCTCGTCGAGCTCCACGAAGGAGCCCTCGTCGAAGAGCTGCTCGATGCGTTCCCGGGCGGTCTGTCGGCCCTTGGCGTGCTGCTTCTCGATGGCCTTCGCCGACCCGGCGTGCACGGCCTCGTCGAGGCGGCGCTCGAGGTCGGCGAGCTTGCCGGCGGTGGTGTGGGTGTCGATGTCAGCGGGGAGATCGGTGCCTTCACCGGGCTGGGCGGTCACGGCGAGCAGACTAACGGCCATGACCACCAGCGACTCCGCCCGCCCGTCCCAGCGTCCGGAAGAGCGACTGCCCGTCGACGCCGCCCGCGTGCCTGACCACCAGGTGGAGGTGGTCGAGGAGGCCGGCTCGACCAACGCCCTGGTCGCTGACCGGGCCCGGGCCGGCGGCCCGGAGGGTCTGGTGATCCTCGCGGAGCACCAGACCGCGGGCCGCGGCCGCCTCGACCGGTCGTGGGAGACCCCGGCGCGATCGGCCCTCACGTTCTCGGTCCTGCTGCGACCGACAGTGCCTGCGGCGTCGTGGCCGTGGCTGCCGCTCCTGGCCGGTCACGCCGTGAGCACGGCGCTGCGCGCGGCCGGCTTCGACGCCACGGTCAAGTGGCCCAACGACGTCCTGCTGGGCGAGCGCAAGGTCGCCGGGATCCTGGTCGAGCGGGTCGAGACGCCGTCCGGCGCGGCCGCCGTCGTCGGCATCGGGGTGAACGTCGGCATGACCGCCGACGAGCTCCCGGTGCCCGAGGCCACGTCCCTGGCTGTGGAGGCGGAGGCTGTGGAGCGGGAGGCCCCCGACCGCACGGAGCTGCTCGGCCTGCTGCTCGACACGCTGTGGGACTCCTATGTCGCGTGGCAGGAGGGCGGCGCCGAGGGGATGGCCCGGCTGGCGACGGCGTACGCCGGGTCTTGTGCCACCCTCGGCCGGGACGTGCGCGTCGCGCTGCCGGCGGGGGAGACGCTGACCGGTCGCGCGGTCGGGATCGACGCCAACGGGCGCCTGCAGGTCTCGGCCGGACCCGGCGAGCCCACGCCGGTGGGCGCCGGAGATGTCGTACACGTCCGCGACGCGTGACGTTTTCGGTGCAATGATCCGTCCGTGGCCATCGACAAGGACCTGCTCAACCCGGGTGAGACCATCGTCATCAGCACCCGCACGCACCCCAAGGCACTCATCCTGCCGATCCTGGCGCTCGTGGTGCTGCTCGCCGTCGGGGTCTTCGTCCAGACCCAGATCGACGAGCGCGTCGTCAGCCTGGTCGTCTGGATCATCGTCGCCGTCGGCATCGTCTGGTTCGTGCTCCGGCCGTTCCTGATCTGGCTGACCGCGACATACGCGATCACCACCCGCCGGCTGATCACCCGCCACGGGGTCATCACCCGCCGCGGCCACGACATCCCGCTGGCCCGGATCAGCGACGTGGCCTACGAGAAGGACCTCATCGACCGGCTGCTCGGCTGCGGCACGCTCATCATCAGCGACGCGAGCACCCACGGCCAGGTCGCCCTTCCCGACATCCCGCGCATCGAGAAGGTCCAGCGCGACCTCAGCGACCTGCTGCACGAGATCCAGTCCGAGGACGCGCGCGACGAAGGTGTCTGAGCCACCCGGCCCCCCTCCCGCGGCCGGCGGATCGCCCGGAGAGGACTTCGAGCGTGCGGTCCTGGGCGAGGAGCCGGTCTTCACCGCGCTCGACGTCGCCGCCGAGACCGGGGCCACGATCGAGCAGGCCCAACGGCTCTGGCGTGCGCTCGGCTTCCCCGAGCACGGCAGTGCGGTGGCCTTCACCAAGGGCGACGTCGGTGCCCTCTCGACGCTGATCAACCTGGTCGACAGCGGGATGCTGGACTTCGACCTGGCCGTCAACCTCACCCGGGCGGTCGGCCAGACGATGGCGCGGCTCTCGGACTGGGAGGTCTCGGCACTCATCCACCGGGTCGAGGAGCTCGAGCGCGAGCAGCGCAGCGCCGGCCAGGACGTTGCCGAGAGCCGCGCCGAGGTGGCGATGCGGATGATCGAGGCCATCGGCGCCCCGTTCGAGACCCTGCTGGTCTACGTCTGGCGGCGTCACCTCGCGGCCGCGGTGGCTCGCACCGCGGCACTCGGTGCCCGCGAGGAGGACCTGCACACCACCGAGCTGACCGTGGGGTTCGCCGACATCGTCAGTTTCACCGCGCTGTCCAACGAGCTCTCCGAGGAGCGGATCGGCGACCTGGTCGAGCTGTTCGAGGCCCGCTGCGCCGACGTCGTCGCCGCCCACCGCGGCAGGGTCATCAAGTCGATCGGTGACTCGGTCCTGTTCGTCAACGACGACGCCATCCAGGCCTACGACACGGCCGAGGGGATCATCACCGTCGTCGGGCGTGACACCCGGATGCCGGACATCCGGGTCGGCCTGGCCTCCGGGTCGGTGGTCATGCGGCTCGGTGACGTCTTCGGCCCGCCGGTAAACATGGCCTCGCGCCTCACCGGCGTCGCGCGCCGCAACCGGATCATCATCGACTCGCGCACCGCCGAGCTGCTGCCCGACGACCAGTTCGAAACCCGCGCCCTGCCGGCCCGCCCGGTGCGCGGCTTCGGGGTCATCGAGCCGGTCGCGGTGCGCCGGCACTAGCTCGACGCGAAAAAGCTGCAAGGTCTGTCGTATCTGCGCGCTCCTATTCGTGGTCCATGCAAGAGAACCCACGAACAGGAGCCACGGAGATGTGGGACACGCCCCAGACCAACACGGTCCACCTCTCGCACGATCTGCCGTGCCCGCGCTGCGGACACGGCGCGCACACCTACCTCGCCTGCAGCGACACGTGCGCGTGCGTGCCTCCGTCGGTGCCGGGCACGGTCGGCCAGGCGGCCTGACCCGGGTGCGGATCCTGCGACTCTGGGCTTAGCGTCGCCGAGTGACGATGCGACTCGTGGCAGTGACCTTCGACGTTCATGACCCGTCTGAGCCGGCGGCGTTCTGGGCCGCCCTGCTCGGTCGCGAGGTGGTCGACGAGCCCGGCGGGGCCTTGCTGCCAGGTGACGGCACGCAGATGGGCCTGCGGTTCGTCGCTGGCCCCACGGAGAGGTCCGGAACCGACCGGATGCACCTCCACCTGACCAGCGCCGGCCCCCAGGACCAGCAGCGGACCGTCGAGACCGCCCTGAGCCTCGGTGGGCGGCACGTCGACGTCGGCCAGCTCCCGGAGGAGGAACACGTCGTACTCGCCGACCCCGGCGGCAACGAGTTCTGCGTGATCGAGGCCGGCAACGGCTTCCTGGCCGGCTGTGGCCTGCTCGGGGAGGTCTCGTGCGACGGGACCAGGGACGTCGGGCTGTTCTGGACTGAGGCGCTCGGTTGGCCGCTCGTCTGGGACGAGAACGAGGAGACAGCGGTCCAGTCGCCCCTGGGCGGCACCAAGATCTCGTGGGGCGGACCGCCCGTCGCCCCGAAGCACGGCAGGAACCGGCAGCGGTTCGACCTCGTCGCCGACGACCTCGAGGGGGAGGTGGCGCGACTGGCGTCGCTCAAGGCCACCAGGATCGGGGATCGGAACGGCAGGGTCGAGCTCGCCGATCCCGACGGCAACGAGTTCTTGGTGGGGGAGACGCGCTAGGACGGCGCGCGAAGAGTGCGGTGCCGGATCCAGACGTTCGGCTCTACGTAGGTCGCGGTGCCGTGCTCGACGTCGCACCACACCGGGGCCAGGGCCTTGGGCACCTCGACCGGGCCGGTCGTGTCGAACGGCAGGCCGGTCCACTCGCGCCACTCCTCGAGCGTCCCGGGCACGACCAGCGAGCGCGGGGCCACCCGGTCGATCACGCCCCCCGCGCGGACGTGGACGCGCAGCCACGGGTCGACGGGCAGGCCGTCCGCGCGGACCCGGAAGGCGTACGACGACATCGGCTCGTGGACGTCGGTCTTCCGGTTCGGGCGGACCGGGGCGACGAGCTCGGCGAACCCGAGCCGCGCGGCGTTGTCGCGCATCGCCACGAGCATCCGGCTGGAGAGGCCGTGGCCCTGCAGGTCGGCCCGGACCGCGATCTCGACCGCGGAGATCGCGTCCGGCTCCTCGCCGTGGATGCGCGCCAGCAGCCCGCTGCGGATGGCGCCGTCCCAGCCATTGACGGGAAGCTCGGAGCCGCCGAGCACGAACGGGACCGAGAACGCCAGCGCCACGACCCCTCCGGCCGCGTCCTGGGCGATGAGGACGTGGTCGGCGAACCGACCCTCGACGTTGCTGTAGTACAGCCCGCCGATCGGGTCGTGGCGCATGAACTCCGGCCAGGTGTTCTCCATGGCCCACATGGCCTCGGCGAGGTCGGGGCGGTCGGCCAGGACCGAGATCGTCAGCTCCACCCGGACATCCTGCTGCCGGAGGAGCGCCGGTCACTACTGTTTTCCTGTGCCTGACCTCGCGCCCGTCGTCGCCGTGATCGGTGGCGGCCAGCTCGCCCGGATGCTGGCCGAGCCGGCCGCGGCTCTCGGCATCCCCCTGCGGCTGCTCGCCGAGGCCGAGGGTGTCTCCGCCGCCCAGGTCATCCCGGACACGCTGGTGGGCGACTACCGCGACCTGGAGATGTTGCGGAAGGTCACCAGTGGCGCGCACGTGGTGACCTTCGACCACGAGCACGTCCCGACCGAGCACCTGCACGCCCTGCAGGACGACGGCGTCGCCACCCGGCCCGGTCCCGAGGCCCTGGTGCACGCCCAGGACAAGGCGGTGATGCGCGCCCGGCTGGCCGAGCTCGACGTGCCGTGCCCGCGCAACGCGGTCGTGACGAGCGTCGACGAGGTGGAGGTGTTCGGCTTCCCCTGCGTCCTCAAGACCGTCAGGGGCGGCTACGACGGCAAGGGCGTGTGGTTCGTCGACAACGCCGGGGAGTGCGCCGAGGCGTTCGCCATCGCCGCGGAGACCGGCGTGCGCATCCTGGCCGAGGAGCGCATCGACTTCCGCCGCGAGCTCTCGGCGCTGGCGGCGCGCAGCCCGAGCGGCCAGGCGGCGGCCTACCCGGTCGTGGCCAGCACCCAGGTCGACGGCATCTGCACCGAGGTCGTCGCACCGGCACCCGACCTGGCGCCCGAGCTGGCCACCCAGGCCCAGCAGATCGCGCTGACCATCGCCAAGGAGCTCGACGTGACCGGCGTCCTGGCGGTGGAGATGTTCGAGACCACGGACGGCCGGATCCTGGTCAACGAGCTGGCGATGCGCCCGCACAACACGGGTCACTGGACGCAGGACGGCGCGGTGACGAGCCAGTTCGAGAACCACCTGCGAGCGGTGCTCGACCTGCCGCTCGGCTCGCCGGCGCCGCGGGCGCGGTGGACGGTGATGGTCAACATCCTCGGGGGGCCGGCCGAGGACGGGGCCGGGGTCGGGCGGCTCTACGACGGCTACCCGCACGCCCTGGCCCGCGACCCGCACCTGCGGGTGCACCTCTACGGCAAGGAGCTGCGCCCCGGCCGCAAGGTCGGCCACGTCAACGCCTACGGTGACGACCTCGAGGACTGCCTGGAGCGGGCCCGGCACGCAGCCGCCTGGTTCTGCGGCGAACTCGGCAACGAGAGCGAGTAGTGATGACAGAGCAGGCACGCGTCGGCATCGTCATGGGCAGCGACTCCGACTGGCCGGTGATGGAGGAGGCTGCGAAGGCGCTGGCCGAGTTCGGCGTGGCCTACGAGGCCGACGTGGTCTCGGCCCACCGGATGCCCGAGCAGATGCTGGCCTATGGCAAGGACGCGGCCGGCCGCGGGCTCGAGGTGATCGTCGCCGGCGCCGGGGGAGCCGCCCATCTCCCCGGCATGCTCGCGTCGGTCACCCCACTGCCCGTGATCGGCGTCCCCGTCCCGCTCAAGCACCTCGACGGCATGGACTCGCTGCTCTCGATCGTGCAGATGCCCGCCGGCGTGCCGGTCGCCACGGTCGGCGTCGGCAACGCCCGCAACGCGGGTCTGCTCGCCGTCCGCATCCTCGCCGGGTCCGACCCGGCCCTGCGTGAGCGGATGACCGCCTTCCAGGCCGAGCTGCGGGAGTCTGCCGAGGCCAAGGGCGAGTCGGTCCGACAGGTGTCGTCGGGAGCACGCAGGCTGGGCTTCTGACGGCACGCGTCGTGACCGGCGCGCGGGCCGACCGGCTGGTCGGGGTCGACGTCGCCCGCTGTCTCGCCCTCCTGGGCATGGTGGCCACGCATGTCCTCGCCGAGCGGGACGCCGACGGCAGCCTGACCACCGCCCAGTGGCTGGCCGGCGGCCGGGCGTCCGCGCTCTTCGCGGTGCTCGCCGGGGTGAGCATGGCGCTGATGAGCGGGCGGCGTACGCCGGCGCGCGGCCGGGAGCGGACGAGGATCGGTCTCGGCCTGGCGGTACGGGCCGCCCTGATCGCCCTGTTGGGCCTGGCACTCGGCGGGCTCGACCACGGGATCGCCGTGATCCTCACCTACTACGGCCTGCTGTTCCTGCTGGGACTGCCCTTCCTCGGCCTCCGGACCCGGCCCCTGCTCCTCCTCGCCGGCGGGTGGGCGGTCCTCGGCCCGGTCGTCTCCCAGCTGGTCCGGCCGCACCTGCCCGAGCGCCGGTTCGGCAGCCCGTCGTTCGAGCAGCTGTCCGACCCGGGGCGGATGCTGGGCGAGCTGCTGTTCACCGGCTACTACCCGGTGGTGCCGTGGCTCGCCTACGTGCTGCTCGGCCTCGCGCTCGGGCGCGCCCACCTGCGCAGCCGACGAGTCCAGGTCTGGCTCGCTGGTGCCGGGCTGGCGACCGCCGTCGCCGCGACCACGGTCTCGCGGTGGCTGACCACTGCCGATCCGGTGTCGGCGAGACTGCTCGCGGACCGCCCGAGCCGGGGCATCGAGGACCTGCTGGACCAGATCTCCGAGGGGATGTACGGCCAGACTCCCGCCGACGGCTCGTGGGCGTGGCTGCTCGTGGTGGCGCCGCACAGCACCACGCCCTTCGACCTGCTGCAGACCATGGGCTCGGCGGCGTTCGTCCTCGGCTGCTGCCTGGGCCTGGCCGGTCTCGCGGGTCGCTTCGGGGAGCGCGCGCTCGCGGTCTTCTTCGGGGCCGGGGCGATGACCCTGACCCTCTACACGCTGCACGTGCTGATGAGGACCGACCGGTTCTGGCCCGCCGAGGAACCGGACAGCTTCCGCTGGCACGTGCTGGTGCTGCTCGCGGTCGGCGCCGTGTTCGTCGCCGCCCGGCGGCGCGGCCCGCTGGAGTGGGTGGTGGCCAGGGTCAGTGGGTTCGCCCGGCGTTAGCCATCCGGATGGCCCCTGGTGACCCGGACGGATGAATCTGCCCGGTTCGGCCACGAGGACCTCCTGGGTCGACCTACCGTCGAATGGTGTCCGCACGTCGCACCCCGCAGCGCCTCGTGGCCGCCACCGCCATCGTGGTCGCCGCCGCCGGCATGCCGGTCCTCACGGCGCCGGCTCCGGCCTCGGCGGCGCCGGCCACCACGACCTACCTGTGCACCTTCCCGGAGCTCGGTGACGTCGACGTGCCGCTCACGGTGAACGTGTCCAACCTGCCCGTTGAGCTGCCCGTGGCGGTGCCGGTCGCGGCCGGACTGTGGAACGTGGTGGCGACCCTGCATCTCGACGACCTCACCACCGCCTACCTGGTCGGCCACACCAACGCCATCCGGGCGGAGGTCGATGCCCTCGGGCCGCTACTCGGTGACAAGGCGGTCCCGATCGCCATCGCCTCGGCGACCGAGGCACTGCCGGTCGCCGACCCGCTCGACGTGCCGATGACGGGCACCAACGCCGAGTTCACGCCGAAGTTCTGGGCCGACGACCTCCCGCTGGAGCTGCCCGAGGCCTTCACCCTCGACCTGGCCGACGGGGCCGGTGCGCCGCTCTTCTCCGTGGACTGCGAGTGGGGCGACGGCGACCTCGGGGTCATCGGGACCATCGACGTCGTCAAGCAGTCGGCCACCATGACCCGCAAGCTCCTCAAGAAGCCGGTCAAGACGACGAAGCGGGCCAAGGTGCTGGTCACGGTGCTGACCCAGACCGGCGCGAGTGCGCCCGGCCAGGTGATCGCCGCCCTGGGTGCCCGGAACCTGGCCGTGGGGGAGCTGGTGGACGGCCGAGTCAAGCTGAGGCTGCCGAAGCTCGCGGCCGGCAAGCACCGGGTGACCCTGACCTATCTCGGCAGCAAGTTCGTCGACAAGACCGTCAGGAACGTCACGGTCAAGGTGGTCCGGCCACCTACTAGGACGTCCTAGAATCGGGGCCGTGACCGAGGCCCTCGACAGCCCCATGTTCGCGCTCTCCGACGAGCACCGCGAGATCCGGGCGGCCGTGCGGGCCGTCTGCGAGGCCAAGGTCGCGCCGTACGCCGCCGATGTCGACGAGCAGGCGCGCTACCCCGACGAGGCCGCGGCCGCGCTGCTGCAGGCCGACTTCCACGCACCGCACGTCCCCGAGGAGTACGGCGGAGCCGGTGCCGACGCGCTGGCGACGGTCCTGGTGATCGAGGAGGTGGCCCGGGTCTGCGTGTCGTCGTCGCTGATCCCCGCGGTCAACAAGCTCGGCTCGTTGCCCGTCCAGCTCGCCGGTTCGGAGGAGCTCAAGAAGCACTACCTGGGGGCGCTCGCCCGGGGCGACGGCGGCTTCTCCTACTGCCTGTCCGAGCCGGAGGCCGGCTCCGACGCCGCCGCGATGACCACCCGGGCGGTGCGCGACGGCGACCACTTCGTCCTCAACGGCGTGAAGCGGTGGATCACCAACGCCGGCGTCTCTGAGTTCTACACGGTCATGGCGGTGACCGGGTCCGCCGAGGACATGGCCGACCCCCGGAAGCGGGCCGGGGCCATCTCGGCGTTCGTGGTCGAGAAGTCCGACGCGGGCGTCAGCTTCGGGGCGCCGGAGAAGAAGCTCGGCATCAAGGGCTCACCGACCCGGGAGGTCTATCTCGACAACGTGCGGATCCCCGCCGAGCGGATGATCGGCGCCGAGGGCACCGGCTTTGAGACCGCGATGCGGACCCTCGACCACACCCGCGTCACGATCGCGGCCCAGGCGGTGGGCGTCGCCCAGGGAGCGCTGGACTTCGCTCTTGGCTACGCGAAGGAGCGCCAGCAGTTCGGCAAGCCGATCGCCGACTTCCAGGGGCTGCAGTTCACGCTCGCCGAGATGGGCATGAAGGTCGAGGCGGCTCGTCAGCTGACCTACGCCGCCGCCGGGCGCTCCGAGCGCGACGACCCGGACCTGACGTTCTTCGGTGCCGCCGCGAAGTGCTTCGCCTCCGACGTCGCCATGCAGGTCACGACTGACGCGGTCCAGGTGCTGGGTGGCTACGGCTACACCCGGGACTACCCGGTCGAGCGGATGATGCGCGACGCCAAGATCACCCAGATCTACGAGGGCACCAACCAGGTGCAGCGGATCGTGATGGCGCGCCAGCTGCTGGCCGGGGTGCAGAGCCAGCTCAGCTGAAGGCGCAGCCGTCCTTGACCCCGAACCGCTTGAAGACCAGGGCGGCGGGGCAGAAGCCGGTGACGCTCGACTGCAGCAGGTTGAGCCCGACGAAGGCGGTGAGCAACAGCCACCACGCCGAAACCAGGCTCGCCAGGATGGCGCTGATCAGGATCATGACGCCGGCGAAGCCGAGAACGGCGCGGTCGAGGTTCAGTGAAGGCATGGCAGGCATGACGGACTCCTGGCGGGACGGGAACCCCCTGGGGGGATATAGGCCACGCTACCAGAACCCCCTAGGGGGATGCGGCGGGCAGGGTCGTCGGCGAGGGTGGCGCTCGATGTTCACTGAGGTGGAGCTGGCCGACGGCACCCTCGCCGTCATCCTGCCCCTGCGGCCGCAGGACCGCGAGGCGATCCGTGAGGGCTACGAGAGCCTCTCCCTGGAGTCGCGCAACCACCGCTTCCTCTCCAGCGTCCCGCACCTGACCGACACGATGCTCGACCACCTGGTCGACGAGGTGGACGGCATCGACCACGTGGCGCTGGCCCTGGTCGTGCTCGACGAGGACAACGTGGGCACGCCTGTGGGGGTGGCCAGGATGATCAGGTACGCCGACCGACCGACCGAGGCGGACCTCGCGGTCACCGTGCTCGACGACTGGCAGGGGCACGGAGTCGCCAGCGCCCTGCTCGCCGAGCTGATGCAGGAGCGCCCCGTGGGAGTCAGCCGGATCGTCACTGCGGTCGCCGCTGACAACCCGGCGTCGCTGGCGATGCTGCGCCGCCTGGGCGAGACCACCACGGCGCCGGCCGGGATCGGCCGGCTCGACGTGGCCGTGGAGCTGCCACCCGTGGACTACGTCGCGCTGGGCCGATAGCGGATCCGCAGGCGGGTCAGTAGATCCGGGGCAGGTCGGAGGCCTTGCCGGTGAACCGCGGGCTCCGCTTCTCCCGGAAGGCGGCCACGCCCTCCTTGCCGTCGCCGAGCGAGGTCCAGAACATCGCCAGCGAGTCCGAGAGGTGCGCCTCGAGGGGCTCCGCCGCGGCGCTGTTGCGATAGAGCATCTGCTTGGCCAGGCCCAGCGCTACAGGCGACCGGTCGACCACGAACGAGCGCGCCAGCCCCACCGCCGCGGGCAGGAGGTCGTCGGGCTCGTGCACGGAGCGAAGCAGCCGTCCCGCCAGGGCGGCCTGGGCGTCGAGGATCTCGGCGGAGTAGACCCACTCGAGCGCCTGCTGGATGCCGACGATGCGGGGCAGGAACCAGGAGGAGGCCGCCTCGGGGACGATGCCGAGCCGCCCGAAGACGAAGCCGATGCGGGCCGCGGTCGAGGCCAGGCGCAGGTCCATGGCCAGCGTCATCGTGGCGCCGATCCCGACCGCGGGCCCGTTGATCGCGGCGATCACCGGCTTGGGCAGCGCGTGGATCGCCAGGGTCACCTTGCCCCCGGTGTCGCGGACGCCGTCCTGGTAGGGAGCGTCCTGGAGGTGCTGGCGCAGCTCCTCGGGCGTCGGCCGCACGGACTCGTCGAGCCCGAAGACGTTGCCCTCGGCCGAGAGGTCCATGCCGGCGCAGAACGCCCGTCCGGCCCCGGTGACGACCACCGACTTGATCGCGTCGTCGCGGGCGTCGGTGGAGAAGAACTCCCGGAGCTCACGGGCCATCGTCAGGTCGAAGGCGTTGAGCTGCTCGGGACGGTTCAGGGTCAGGATCGCCACCCCGGCGTCGTCGACGTCGCAGACCAGGGTCTCGTAGGTCACTGGATGCCTCCGGTGGGCGAGCACAGCTTCTTGTCGATCGACTCCGTGTCGTCGTCGATGATCCGCTGGAACATCTGGGGGGCGAGCTCGGGGTGCCAGTTGACCGCCAGGTCCTGGAGCGGCACGACGCAGGTGAGCCCGGCGTCGCCGTCCACCCGGGTCATCGCGGTCGCCCACATGCCGGCCCGGGTCGGGCCCATGCCCTCGCCGAACTTGAAGAAGCCCGGGATCTCGTGGTTGAGCCGCCACCAGCGGACCGGGTTGACGACCGTCCACGGCGACAGCACGGCCTTGCCGACGGCGGCGACCACCTCGCGCTGGCGGCGTACCCGGTCGATGTCACCGATGCCGGACGTGTGCCGGGACCTCGCGTAGCCCAGGGCGGTGGCGCCGTCGACCTCCTGGCAACCCTTCTTGATCCTGAGACCGGCGAGCTTGTCGACCATGTTGCGCTTCGGGCAGACCTCGATGCCGCCGACCGCGTCGACGATGCCGGCCACGCCGCCCATGCCGATCTCGACGTAGTGGTCGATCCTGATGTCGGTCTCGCTCTCGATCGTCTCGACGAGCAGCGGGGCGCCGCCGAACGCATAGGCGGCGTTGATCTTGTTCTCCCCGTAACCAGGGATGTCGACGATCGAGTCGCGAGGGAGCGAGAGCAACAGGTTGGGGCCCGCGCCGGTGTGCAGCAGCATGATCGTGTCGGTGCGGCTGCCGCCGGGGTTGCCGGTGTTGAGCTCCTGGCGCTCCTCCTTGGTCAGCTCCTCGCGGGAGTCGGTGCCGACCAGCAGGTAGGTCGTGCCCGGCTGGTCCGAGGGTCGCTCGCCGTCGGGCTCGAACTCGACCTTGTCGACGCTGGTCCAGGCGAGGATCGGCACGGCGACCAGGAACACGACCCAGGCCAGCAAGAGCAGGAAGACGTAGCGGATCCGGAACCGCGGGCGCCGCAAGCCCCGGCCACCAGCGGAGCCAGAGTGCGGGCCGACCGGCGGTGCGACTGGTGGCGGGGTGGGCCGGGTCCGGCGGTTGGGGGTGGTGGGCCCGGCCGCGGTGCCAGTGGTCGACCCCGGCCGCGGTTGGGTCGGCATCATCCGGGTCGCGTCAGGGGGCGGTTCGCTCGGGTCGTCGGGTCGCTCGCCCTTCCCGCCGTACAGCCAGCCGTACTCGGGCCCGTCCCCAGCCATGGCGGTGAACCTACCGGGTGGGCGGGCGCCCGCTGTCGGCATGTCGGGGCCGGAGGTGACCTGAGGCCGGGTCCTTAGCCTCTGTGCCGGCTCCTCCGGGGCGGCGGAGGGTGAAGCGACTGCTCAAGTTGAGGAGACGCTCGTGCGCAGGCCCATCGACCCCGTCGACACCATCTGGCTCAACATGGACCGGCCCAACAACCTGATGGTCATCGAGAGCCTGATGACCTTCGCGGACCCGATGGACTGGGACCGCCTCCTGGCGACCTACACCACGCGGGTCCTCGACCGATTCCCCGTCTTCCGCCAGCGGCCGGTGTTCTCGCGGCTGCCACTTGTGCCGCCGCACTGGGAGGACGACGAGGCCTTCGATATCTCCCGCCAGGTCCGGCGGGTGACCCTCGGTGGTGATGGTGACGACGCCGCGCTGCAGGACTACGTCAACAGCCACCTGGGTCGGCAGCTGCCGCGCGACCGACCGCTGTGGGAGCTGCACCTGATCGACAGCTACGGCGAGGGGTCAGCGGTCTACACACGTCTCCACCATGCGCTCGCCGACGGGATCGCACTGTTGCAGGTGCTGCTGTCCCTGACCGACCCCGAGCCCGAGCCGTCGCCGGCTGTGCACGCAGCCGTCGAGGCCCACGCGGGCCACCACGGTCCGCTGGACGCGGCCCTGCACGCGGCCGAGGCGGCCGGCGGCGCGCTGCTCGACCTGCCTCGGCTGGTCTCACCGCACGTGGTCCAGGACGCCCTCACCGTGGCCCAGCAGACGGCGTCGGTCGCCGCCAAGCTGACCTTGAGCCACCGGCCGGAAGTCTCGCTCACCGGCACGGCAGGCCCACGCAAGCGCGCGGTGTGGGCCCCACCCTTCCCCCTCGCGGAGGTCGCCGAGGTCGGGCACCGGACGGGTACGACGGTCAACGACGTCCTGGTCGCCGCGCTGGCGGGCGCCGTGGCGACGTACCTCCAGGAGCACGACGGAGAGTCGGTGGACCTGCCGACGATGGTGCCGGTCAATCTCCGCGGCGACGAGCTGCCGCCGAGCGAGCTCGGCAACAAGTTCGCCCTGGTGCTGCTCAGCCTGCCCTCCGGGCTGGACACGCCGTTCGCTCGGCTCGCCGAGACCAAACGGCGCATGGACGCGATCAAGGACTCCCCGGAGGCGGTGCTGACCTTCGGGATGATCCGCGGCATCGGGCGCACGGGGCGTGACGTGGAGCGCTACCTGGTCGACTTCTTCGCCGACAAGGCGAGTGGGGTCACCACCAACGTCCCGGGGCCGCGACAGCCGCGCTACATCGCCGGCAACCGCGTCGTGTCGATGCTGGGTTGGGCACCCGAGTCCGGCAACCAGACCCTCGGGACCTGCATCTTCACCTACGACGGCAACGTCCATGTCGGCTTCAAGACCGATGTCGACACGGTGGCCCACCCCGAGCGTCTCGTCGAGGCGTTCCGCGACGAGCTGCGACGGCTGGTCCTGATGGCAGCCTGAGCGCCATCTCCGGCGCGTCGCGCGGGCATGTGACGGGTGTGACTGGTGATACTGGCGGTCACAGCTCGATCCCAGACCATCGGAGACCAGGTGCCTTCCCCCACCTCTCCCGGCCCCGCCCCGCACGGCAGGGTTCCCAGCGCGACGGCCGTCCGCGCCGGTCGCGTGCGCTTCCGGCGGGCACTCGCGCTGATGGTCATGACCCTCGTGGTGCCCGGCTCGGCGCAGCTCGTCGCGGGTGACCGGCGGGTCGGTCGCGCCGCGATGCGCATCTGGATCGGCGTACTCGCGATCGGGGCATTGGTGCTCCTGGCCTCGCTGGTCCGCCGCCAGTTCCTCTTCGACCTGGTCTTCGACACCCGGCTGCTGCTCGTCCTGCGGGTCGGGCTGGTCCTGGGGGCGGTCGGCTGGGCGTTCCTGCTGGTGGACGCGTGGCGGATCGGTCAGCCGTTGTCCCTGTCGATGCAGCACCGGCGCGCCGCGATCGGCGTCAACGGCGCCCTGTGCCTGTTCGTCGCCAGCGCGCTGCTCTTCGGCTCCCACCTGGTCGGCGCGCAGCGCGAAATGGTCCAGGCGATGTTCGGCGACGGCGAGGCGAGCGACGCCACGCACGGCCGCTACAACGTGCTCCTCCTGGGCGGCGACAGCGGCGCCGACCGCTGGGGCCTGCGCCCGGACTCCATCACCGTCGCCAGCATCGACGAGGAGAACGGCAAGACCGTGCTCATCTCGCTGCCGCGCAACATGACCAACTTCCCCTTCGCGCCGGGGTCGGTCATGGAGGAGCAGTTCCCCGACGGCTTCGACTGCGGCGAGGAGTGCATGCTCAACGGCGTCAGCACCTGGGCCGGCGACAACACCGAGCTGTTCCGGGGGAGCAAGAACCCCGGCGTCGACGCCACGATCATGGCCGTCGAGGGCATCACCGGCCTGGAGATCAACTACTGGGCGATGGTCAACCTCCGCGGCTTCCGCGAGCTGGTCGACGCGGTCGGCGGCGTGACGCTCAACGTGCGTGAGCCGATCCCGGTCGGCATCGGCAGCGACGTCAACTACGTCCAGCCCGGCCGCCGCAAGCTGACCGGCTTCGAGACGCAGTGGTTCGCCCGGGCCCGCCAGGGATCCGACGACTACTCCCGGATGGCGCGCCAGAAGTGCGTGATGACCGCAATGCTCCAGCAGATCAGCCCGCAGACGATGCTGCGCAACTTCTCGAGGATCGCGAAGGCCAGCTCGGACATGGTGTCCACCAACATCCCGGCCGGCGAGGTCGGCCAGTTCGTCGACCTCGCGCTCGAGGCCAAGGGCCAGCCGGTCTCCACGCTGTCGCTGGTGCCGCCCCTGGTCAACACCGGGGACCCTGACATCGCGTTGATCCAAGACAAGGTCCAGGAGGCCGTCGACCGTTCCGAGGGCGACTTCGAGGCGGACGACAAGTTGGACGAGTCCGCGCCGGGCAAGGCCGAGAAGAAGAAGGACAAGCCCAAGCCGCCGCCCGCGGTCACCGGGGGCTCGGTGGGCTCCCTCAGCCAGGGGTATGCCGCCAACGACACCGAGGACGTCGCCGCGGCGTGCTGAGCGCCTCCTGACCCCGGGGGGTGGGCGGGCATAGGCTGCCGCTGATGTCCCAGCCCACCGTGCTCGCCGTCGACGGCAACTCGCTGCTGCACCGGGCCTTCCACGCCTCGGCGCGCAGCGGCTTCCGCCTCGACGGTCGGCCGGCCTGGGCGGTGCGGGGGCTCCTGTCCCAGCTCGTCGCCGCCGTCGACCGGGTCTGTGCCGATGCGGTCGTCGTGGGGTTCGACGACCGTGGCAACAGCTCGCGCAAGAAGCGCTGGCCCACCTACAAGGCGCATCGGGTCCCCAAGCCGGAGACACTCGAGTCCCAGCTCGACCTGGCGGTCGAGGTGCTCCGAGCGCTGGGTGTCGTGGTCGTCGTCCCGCCCGGGCTCGAAGCCGACGACGTGCTGGCGAGCGTGGCGGCGCAGGCACCGGCACAGGGGGCTCGCACCGTCGTGGCGACGTCCGACCGGGACAGCTTCTCGCTGATCGACGAGCACACCCGGATGTTGCGCATCCTCAACGGCGGGGTGGACGCGTCGCCGCTGCTCGACCCCGCACGCCTGGCCATGGTCACCGGCGTGCGCCCGGAGCAATACTCCGACCTGGCCGCGCTCCGGGGTGACGCCTCTGACAACCTGCCCGGCGTCAGCGGCTTCGGCGCCAAGACCGCGGTCAAGCTGCTCACCGAGCTCGACACCGCCGAGGCGGCGTTCGCCGACGCGCTCGACGGGGGCGAGCGGTGCCGCGCCGCCGTCGGGTCGGCGCGGGCGAAGACGCTGGCGACGACCGAGGCCCGGGAGCGGTTCGACCTCAACCGCGCGGTGATGACGATGGTCGCCACCGCCGAGCTCGGCCTCGACCTCACCGCGGGCCCGGGCGCCGGGGTGCTCCCGCTCGACGAGGAGACCGTACGTTCGGTGTTCACCCGGTTCGAGCTGCACGTGCCAGCCGCGATCAGGGCGCTCACCCTCAAGGAGCCCACCCGGTCGGTCGAGCCGACCTACGTCGACCCGCGCTGGTCTGCCCCGCCGGCCCCGCGGTTCGCCCCGCTGCCCCAGCTCGTGCCCAGCGCCCCGGCGTACGTCCAGGAGACGCTCTTCTGAGAGGCTTCCTGGCGTGACTGACGACCAGGGCCGACGCATCGTCGCCGTGGTCGTCACCCACAACCGGCTGCCCCTGCTGCGGCGGCTGACGGCGCGGCTGGTCGAGGTCCAGGAGCTCGACGAGGTGCTGGTCGTCGACAACGCCTCGACCGACGGCACGGGGGCCTGGTTGCGCGACGCCCCCGTGACCAGCCGGACCCTGCCCACCAACTCCGGCGGCGCCGGCGGCTTCCACGACGGACTGGAGTGGGCGGTCGAGAGCGGCGCCGACCTGGTCTGGCTCATGGACGACGACGGGCTGCCTGCGCCCGACTGCCTGAGCCTGCTGCTCGACCACCCAGACCTCGACTTCTGGGGACCCGTGGTCGTCGACGAGGACGACCCGTCCCGGCTGGTCTTCCCGATCCGGCTGCCGGGCGGCACCCGGACGGTGCGGCGGCTCGACGAGGTCTGGGCGGCCGCGACCGACGGCGTGATCCGAGACGTGGTGATCCCCTTCAACGGCGTGCTCGTCACCCGTGAGCTGGTCGAGCGGATCGGGCTGCCCCGCGCCGAGTTCTTCATCTGGGGCGACGACGTGGAGTACCTCTGGCGCGCCAACGCGGCCGGCGCCCGCACGGCCACCGTCGTGGGCGCGGAGGTGCGCCACCCCAGCGTGGGCGACCTCGGGACGCGGATGATGTTCGGCCGCACGACCTACAACCACAGCCCCAGCGACCTCAAGCACTACTGCATGGCCCGCAACAACACGCTCAACCTGCGCACCTACCGCGGCTGGCCCCACGTGCTGATGTTCTGGGTCAAGACGCTGTGGTTCTACACGGTGACCCGCCGCCAGCCGGGCCGGCTCCCGATGAGCGCGCGGGCGGCGTACGCCGGTCTGCGCGGCGACTTCACCGGTCACCGGAGGTTCATCGATGGTTGAGGTGCGAGCGCAGCGAGCCTCGAAACCCGAGACCGTCGCCGTCGTCGTGGTGACCTACAACCGGGCCGGCCTGCTGCTGCGGATGCTCGGTGCCCTGGCCGCGTCGCAGCGGTCACCGGATGCGGTGATCGTGGTCGACAACGCGAGCACCGACCACACCAAGACCGTGCTGGACGGGGTGCTCAACCTCCCCCTCCAGGTGATCCGGCCGGAGCACAACCTGGGCGGGTCCGGTGGCTTCAACCTCGGCGTGGCGGCGGCCTACGAGCAGGGCTTCGACCGCATCTGGCTGATGGACGACGACGTGCTTCCGGCACCGGACTGCCTCGGCGTCCTCATGGACGTCGATGAGGACTGCCTGATGGCGGTGCGCGAAGACACCTCCGGGCGGCTGGTCGAGAAGGCCGCGGTCACCTTCGACCTGCGCAACCCGCTGCGGATCAAGCCCAAGACGGCCATGGTCGAGACGACCTACGGCGAGCGATCGGCGATGCCGGACAAGGTCGAGCTCGAGAACGTCGCCTTCGAGGGCTTCATGGTGCGCCGCCGGGTGGTGGAGCAGATCGGCCTCCCCGACCCGGACTTCTTCATCTTCTACGACGACGTGGACTACGCACTGCGCGCGCGGCGCGCCGGCTTCCGCATCTGGGCGGTCCGCGACGCGGTCCTGGTGCGCCAGCTCGAGTTCGACCAGCAGCACGACCTGGGCGGCTGGAAGGGCTACTACATGTACCGCAACCTCTTCACGGTGCACCGTCGCTACGGCGAGAACCGGCTCGTGCGAGCCAAGCCGTGGCTGATCGCCGCCGGCGTGGTGGCGCTGTCCCCACTGCGTGGCGGGCAGGACGAGGTGCGCAACGTCAGCCGTGCCCTGAAGGACTCCCGGCGCCGACCGTGACACCGGAGCCGGTCACCCGGGAGCCACCGCCACTTCGGGGGCCGGTGATCTCCACCCAGGACTGGCGCGACCTGACCTTCCTCCACTGGGCCGTCGACCCGGCCAGGGTCGAGGGCCTCATGCCCGACGGCGTCCGTCCCGACGTCCACGAAGGCCGGACCTACGTCGGCCTGGTGCCGTTCCGGATGGTCGGAGTCAGCCTCGGCAGCAGCCCGGGCATCCCCTACTTCGGCACCTTCCTCGAGACCAACGTCCGGCTCTACTCCGTCGACGGGACCGGCCGGCGCGGTGTGGTGTTCCTCAGCCTGGACACCGACCGGGCCGTGGTGGTCCCCGCGATCCGGGCCGCCATCGGCGCGCCCTACCGCTGGGCCCGGATGCGATTCGGCCGCGAGCGCGGCGTCGTCACCTACCAGGCGTGGCTCCGGAGGCTGGGGGAGCGGCCGCAGTGCAGGGTCGTCGTCCGGGTGGGCGGCGTCCGCGAGCCGACACCGCTGGACGACTTCCTCACCGCGCGATGGGGAGCCCACGTCGCGCGGCGCCGCGGCACGACCTACGTCCCCAACACGCACGAGCCGTGGACCCTGCGCGACGCCGAGGTGCTCGAGCTGGACGACGGGCTGCTCGCGTCGGTGGGTCTCCCTGGGCTCGCGGACCGGCCACCGGACCAGGTGGCGTTCAGCGACGGCGTGCACGCGGAGTTCGGTCGCCCTGTCAGAGTGACGGGATGACCCAGCGAGACAGCGCCCTCCCGGTGGCGCTCAACCACGCACAGCGCTGGCTGGCGTCCCTCGACGACCGGCCGGTGCCTCCACGGCTGCAGGTCGAGGAGCTCGTCCAACGGCTCGGTGCGGAGCTGCCGGACGGCCCGCGGGAGGCCAGCGCCGTGGTCGAGCACCTGGCGACCGCGCTCGAGCCGGGTCTGACCGCGATTCCCTCCGGACGCTTCTACGGGATGGTCATGGGCGGCACGCACCCGGCGGCCCTCGCCGCCGACTGGCTGGTCAGCGCCTGGGACCAGAACGCCGGGCTGGCCAGGCTCACCCCGGCCGCGACGGCCACCGAGGTGGTGGCGAGCGCCTGGCTGCTCGACCTGATGAGCCTGCCGGCGGGGAGCGCGGTCGGGTTCGTCACCGGCGGGACGATGGCCAACTTCACCTGCCTGGCCGCGGCCCGGGACCAGGTGCTGCGCAAGGCCGGCTGGGACGTCGGGGCACGTGGGCTGGCCGGCTCGCCCGGCGTGCGGGTCCTCGTCGGCGAGGAGCGGCACGACACCGTGGACCTCGCGCTGCGCTACCTCGGGCTCGGTGCGCCCGAGCCGGTCGCGGCCGACGACGAGGGGCGCCTGGTGGCCGAGGACCTCCGGCGAGCGCTGGGGGAGCGGGACGGCCCCACGGTGGTGTGCCTGCAGGCGGGCAACGTGCACTCCGGCGGGTACGACCCGTTCACCGAGGCCGTCGAGGTCGCCCACCGGCACGGCGCCTGGGTGCCCGTCGACGGCGCGTTCGGGCTGTTCGCGGCCGCCGCGCCGGCGTACCGCCACCTCACGGAGGGCGTGGCCGGCGCCGACTCGTGGGCGACCGACGCGCACAAGACGCTCAACGTGCCCTACGACTGCGGGATCGCGATCGTCCGCGACCCGGCTGCCGTCAGGGCCGCGATGGGGATGCACGGTGACTACCTGATCCAGGACGAGGCCGGGGACCCGTTCGAGAAGGTGCCGGAGCTGTCCCGACGCGCGCGGTCGATCCCGGTCTGGGCGGTGCTCGCGTCACTGGGCCGCACCGGGGTGGGCGACCTGGTCGAGCGGATGGCGGGCCACGCGGCGGCGTTCGCGCGAGGGATCGCAGAGATCCCCGGCGCCGAGGTGCTCAACGACGTCGTCTTCACGCAGGTGTGCGTGTCCTTCGGTGACGACGACCGCACCCGGCAGGTGGTGGCTCGGCTCCTCGAGGACGGCGAGGCGTGGATGAGCGGCTCGGTCTGGCGCGGCCGGGCGGTGCTGCGCATCTCGGTGAGCAACTGGTCGACCACCGAGGGTGACGTTGGTCGCAGCCTCGGCGCGCTGCGCCGGGCCGCGGGCGCGCCGAATCGGGCCGACGCGGCGCCGTCCGTAGACTGATCTGTCGTGTCGTCGGAGAGCTCCCTGCCTGATCTCGTCGTCGTCGGCTCCGGGTTCTTCGGGCTGACGGTCGCCGAGCGCTGCGCGACCGAGCTCGGCCTCAAGGTCCTGGTGCTGGAGCGTCGCCCGCATCTCGGCGGCAACGCCTACAGCGAGGTGGAGCCCGAGACCGGCATCGAGGTGCACAAGTACGGCGCGCACCTGTTCCACACCTCCAACAAGAAGGTCTGGGACTACGTCACCCGGTTCACGACGTTCACGGGCTACCAGCACCGCGTCTTCGCGAAGTACCAGGGCCAGGTCTACTCGTTCCCGATGAACCTGGGGCTCATCAACCAGTTCTTCGGCGAGGCGCACACGCCCGACGAGGCGCGCGAGCTGATCGCCAAGCAGGCCAGCGAGATCGCCACCGAGGACGCCACCAACCTCGAGGAGAAGGCGATCAGCCTGATCGGCCGGCCGCTCTACGAGGCGTTCGTCAAGGGCTACACCGCCAAGCAGTGGCAGACCGACCCGACCGAGCTGAGCGCGGACATCATCACTCGCCTCCCGGTCCGCTACACCTACGACAACCGCTACTTCAGCGACACCTATGAGGGCCTGCCCACCGACGGCTACACCGCGTGGCTGACCCGGATGGCCGACCACCCCAACATCGAGGTGCGGCTCGAGACCGACTTCTTCGACGTCCGCGACGACTACGTCGGCAAGGTGCCGGTCGTCTACACGGGCCCGGTCGACGAATACTTCGGCAACTCCGAGGGCCGGCTGTCCTGGCGGACCGTCGATCTCGAGCCGGAGGTCGTCGACGTCGACGACTTCCAGGGCTGCCCGGTGATGAACTACAACGACTACGAGGTCCCGTTCACCCGGATCCTCGAGTTCAAACACTTCCACCCCGAGCGCACCTACCTGCCCGGCAAGTCCGTGATCGTGCACGAATACTCCCGGTTCGCCGAGGAGGACGACGAGCCCTACTACCCGATCAACACCGCCGAGGACCGCGAGAAGCTGCTGAAGTACCGCGAGCTCGCCAAGGCCGAGCCGATGGTGCTCTTCGGCGGGCGGCTCGGCACCTACAAGTACCTCGACATGCACATGGCGATCGGCTCCGCGCTGTCCATGTTCGACAACAAGCTCAGGCCGCACTTCGCCGACGGCGCGGCCCTGACAAGTGGGGGAGTCGACGAGTGAGCTCGTCCCAGGACAACACCGACAACAACTCGGGCACCACCGTGCGCCGGGTGCTGCAGCGGCAGATCATGCCGATCGACCGCGACTTCGACGTGTTCGCTCTCTACGTCGACCCCGAGGACGTGGCCCTGGACGCCGACAAGTACGAGGTGGGCGGCAGCCGGGCGGCCAAGGACCTCAACAACGCCGCCATCCGGCAGTCCACCACCACGGGCCGGTCGATCCACCCGGACCAGATCGAGTCGCGCACGGCGCTGCGTGTGAAGTCCGGCGAGCGGCTGTCCTTCGGCACCTACTTCAACGCCTTCCCCGCCAGCTACTGGCGGCGCTGGACCGTGGTCTCCGACGTCCGGCTCACCGTCGACGTCTCGGGCCGGGGGGCGACGGTGGTCGTCTACCGCTCGATGGCCAACGGCCGATCGCAGCGGGTCACCTCCGCCAGCACCGGCGGCGAGGCCAAGGGCACCTTCGTCTTCGACCTCCCGCTCAAGCCGTTCATCGACGGGGGCTGGTACTGGTACAACGTGGTCGCCGGCGACGACGACGCCGTCGTGGAGTCGGCCGAGTGGTCGGCCGAGGTGCCGGAAGACCGGGCCGCCCACGGCACCACCGACATCGCGATCACCACGATGAACCGGCCGGACTTCTGCGCCAAGCTGCTCACGCAGATCGGCACCGACGAGCGACTGAAGCCCTACCTCGACACCGTCATGGTCATGGAGCAGGGCACCGACAAGGTGCTCGACTCCGAGTTCTACCCCAAGGCCTTGGACGCGCTGGGCGACAAGCTACGGGTGATCGAGCAGGGCAACCTGGGCGGCTCCGGCGGCTACGCCCGTGGGCAGCTCGAGTCGGTCCGCAAGGGCAGTTCGACCTACGCCCTGATGATGGACGACGACGTGGTCTGCGAGCCCGAGGGCATCATCCGCGCGGTCACCTTCGGCGACCTGGCCCGGCGTCCGACGATCGTCGGCGGCCACATGTTCAGCCTCTACAACAAGTCCGAGCTGCACAGCTTCGGCGAGATCGTCCAGCCGTGGCGCTTCTGGTGGATGACCCCTCTCGACGGGTTCAGCCGCTGGGACCTGCAGGCGCGCAACATCCGATCCGCGCGGTGGCTGCACAAGCGCGTCGACGTGGACTTCAACGGCTGGTTCATGTGCCTGATCCCGCGCCAGGTCCTCGAGGAGATCGGGCTGTCGCTGCCGCTCTTCATCAAGTGGGACGACGCCGAGTACGGCCTGCGCGCCAAGGAGGCCGGCTTCCCGACGGTGACCTTCCCGGGGGCGGCCGTGTGGCACATCCCGTGGACCGACAAGAACGACGCGGTCGACTGGCAGGCCTACTTCCACGTGCGCAACCGGTTCGTGACCGCGCTGCTGCACTCGCGCTACCCGCGCGGTGGCCGGCTGATCCGCGAGGACCTCAACCACACCATCGCCCACCTGGTGTCGATGCAGTACTCCACCGTCGAGATCCGCCACATGGCGCTCAAGGACGTGCTGGCCGGTCCTCATGGTCTGCACGAGCTGCTGCCCGACCGGCTCGCCGAGGTCAACGCGCACCGCAAGCAGTTCACCGATGCCCAGCTCCAGCCGGACCGCGAGGCGTTCCCGGAGGTGCGCCGCGAGAAGCCGCCGCGCAAGGGCCGCGACGTGGTCGAGGTCCCGGGCCGGCTGTCCCAGCTGATGACGGCCGGCCTCTCGCCGATCCGACACCTGCGCCCGGCACGCAAGATGTCGCAGGAGTTCCCCGAGGTCGAGATCCGCGCGGTCGATGCGCGGTGGTACCGGCTGGCGTCCTACGACTCCGCGGTCGTCTCCATGAACGACGGCACCTCGGCAGCGCTCTACAAACGCGACCCGGTCAAGTTCCGCGAGCTGATGAAGGAGACCGCCCAGCTGCACGAGCAGCTGGTGCGTGAGTGGCCGCGGCTGGCGCAGGAGTACCGCGACGCGCTCGGCGACATCACCTCCCCCGAGCGGTGGGAGGAGACCTTCCGGCCCTGGACCGACGGCGGGGACGCGGCCGATGACTGACCTGGCCACCCGTCACGACCTGGCGCGCGTGCCGATGGTCGACCCCGGGGCCAAGGGCGGCCTGCTCGGGGTGCTCCGGCATCGCTACCTGCTGCGACTCATGGTCCGGCGTGAGCTCCGGGCCCGCTACATCGGGTCGAAGATGGGGCTCCTCTGGTCCTACATCAACCCGTTCAGCCGGTTCCTGACGTTCTACTTCGTGTTCGGGATCATCATCGGCCGTGGGCAGGTGCCGCACTTCGCTATCCACCTCTTCACCGGCATGGTGCTGGTCAACCTGTTCGTCGAGTCGTTCAACGCCGGCACCCGCTCGATCGTGCAGAACAAGGCGGTGGTGCAGAAGATGCCGCTGCCGCGGGAGATCTTCCCGATCGCCTCGACCCTGGTGACGCTCTACCACACCGGGCCGCAGATGGTGATCCTGATCGGTGCCTGCCTGGCCACTGGCTCGTTCGAGCCCGACGTCGTGGGACTCCTGGCCGCCCTGCTGGGCTTCGGGATCGTCATCCTGCTGGGCATCGGCATGGCGCTGATGTTCTCCGCGGTCAACGTGATGTTCCGCGACTTCACCAGGGCGGTGAGGATCGTCACCGGGATGATCCCGTTCAGCGTGCCGATGATGTACCCCTACACGCTGGTGCAGGAGCGGTTCGAGGCCTTCCCCATCATCGAGCGTCTCTACCTCGCCAACCCGATCGCCGAGGCCGTCCTGCTGTTCCAGCGCGGCTTCTGGATCACGACGGTGAGCGATGCGGACGCCAAGGACGCCGGTGAGGAGTGGGGGTTCACGCCGGGGCTGCACGCGAACTTCCCTGACGACCTCTACGTGCGTGGGCTGATCATGCTCGGCATCGCGGCCGTCTTCCTTGTCTTCGCGCAGTGGGTGTTCACCCGGCTCGACGACAAGATCCCGGATCGGCTCGTGGCATGAGCACCCCGACCACGTCGATCGAGGTCACCGGGGTCTCCAAGGAGTTCGCCCGCCACTACCAGCGGACGCTCAAGCAGGTCGCGGTGGCCAAGCTGCGCCGCCAGGAGACCAAGATGAAGTTCTGGGCCCTGCGCGACGTGACGTTCAGCGTCGAGCAGGGCGAGGCGATCGGGCTGATGGGCCTCAACGGCTCCGGCAAGAGCACGCTGCTCAAGCACATCATGGGAGTGATGCGGCCCACCGAGGGACAGGTGCGCACGCGCGGCCGGGTCTCCGGGCTGATCGCCACCGGGGCGGGCTTCCACCCCCAGATGACCGGTCGCGAGAACATCTACATGAACGCCGCCATCCTCGGCATGAACGCGGCGGAGACCGACGCGAAGTTCGACGACATCGCGGCGTTCGCCGACGTCGGCGAAGCCATGGACACCCCTGTCGGCAACTACTCCTCGGGCATGTTCGCCCGGCTCGGGTTCTCGGTGGCCGTGCACGTCGACTGCGACGTGTTCATCGCCGACGAGGTCCTCGCCGTCGGCGACCAGCCCTTCAAGAAGAAGTGCATCAAGAAGATGGAGCAGGTCCGCGACAGCGGCGTCACGCTCCTCTACGTCAGCCACGCCGCGGCGTCGGTCCGGCGGATGTGCACCCGGGTCATCGTCCTGGAGAAGGGCGTCGTGGGCTTCGACGGTGACGTCGACGAGGGCATCAAGTTCCTCCACTACGACGACGACAACGACGAGCCCGACGCCGAGGAAGAGACCACCGACGCGGAGCTCGGCTCCGAGGTCTGAGTTCCGGGTTCGGCCCGCGCACTAACGCTTTCTTGCCTATCTGCGTGATCGGACGGCCGCTCCGCGGCAGATCCGGGCGAGAACTACCTGTCTGACTCGCCCAGGATCATCAGCGTCTCGGGGTTCGGCATCGGCACGAATCCGACGCGGGCATAGACCGCGTGCGCGTCGGCCGTCGCCAGAAGAACTCGCTTGAGACGCATCGGCCGGAGCGCGGCCATGACCGTCTCCGACAGACGTACGCCCAGCCCGCGGCCGCGGTGGCCGCGGTCAACGTACACGTCGCACAGCCAGCCGAAGGTCGCATAGTCGGTTACGACGCGTGCGTAGGCAACCTGGGTCCCGTCGCCGGTGAACACTCCGAAGTTCATGGAATGCCGGGCCGCGGTCTCGACGACCTCGCGGGAACGCCCCAGCGCCCAGTAGGCATCAGTCGATAACCATTGATGGACACGGTCGAAGTCCATCCGAGCGAGATCCGAGTCGAACTCGTAGTCATCACTCCTGCGGTCTGCCGTCACGACGGCATTCTCTGCCCAACGAGCGATTGGCAGGTCCATGAAGTCCTCGACCGCACTGAAACTCGAGACGAGCGACCAGCGGCAGATGAGGACGGTCGGTTCCCCGACGGTTCATCAAGGGATGCTGACGAACCTGCCGTTCCCATGCCGAGTTCACCCCGGGGAGTGCGGGTTGAGCGACATCCCCTGAGGAAACTGCGGCGACCTCAACTCGGCCATGTGAGGGCGGTTCCGGAGTCTGTCTACGCCGTGGAGTCGCGCCACAGGTAGAGGCCGGAGAAGCGTTGCCTGAGCTCGGGCGACTCGTTGGCATCGATCAGGGCCCGGCCCTCCAGGTCGAGCGTTGGGCTGGATGTTGAAGCCCCAGTACTGAAGTTGTGGAGGAACGAGACCGTCCAATCTCCCAAGAACTTCATCAGGCACTTCCGGCGTGTCGACTGGAAATTACAAGTTTGTAGTTACTCAGAAACCCTAGCGCGGCTCTGTGGCTGCTGTGACAGTTGCTTCTCGTGTGACCTTCCCCCACACCTTGGAGCTCGGTTTCTCATGCGTCCCTCACGTCGTGCCTACATCGCCTTGTGCCAGCGGCTGCTGGCGCTCGGCGTGGTTGTCGTGGCCCTCGTGCCGGCCGCCGGTGTCGTGTCCCTCGACGTCGTCGGGGTGGCTCCCACCAGGCCCGTCGAGCCGCGTCAGCCCATCCAGTCCACCGTCCAGACCCCGACCCAGGGCCGCTCGGTTGAGCAGCTGGACGAGCAGCTGCGCGACTACACCGCCGAGACCACCCAGGAGTCCGAGGTTCCCGCAGCACCGGTCGACCCGGTCGTGCGCGAGGTGCCGCTGACGCCGAAGAAGACTGCCCTGCCCAAGTCCAGCGCACCGGAGGAGCCCGAGCCCGCCGACACCG
Organism: Nocardioides dilutus; assembly: GCF_054779555.1. Taxonomy (NCBI): domain Bacteria; kingdom Bacillati; phylum Actinomycetota; class Actinomycetes; order Propionibacteriales; family Nocardioidaceae; genus Nocardioides; species Nocardioides dilutus. The sequence continues at coordinate 771,172 of NZ_BAAGYA010000002.1, forward strand.
AGTCCGAGTCCGCACCCGAGCCCGAGCCGCAGATGGCCAAGGCGAACGAAGTGGTCAGCGACCCGCAGGCCGTGACCGGTCTCGGCGCGGTGGGCGTGACCTGGGAGGCGGGCTCGGCGGTTCCCGACGACGCCATCGCCATCCAGGTCCGCACCGAGACCGACGGGGCCTGGTCGGAGTGGAGCGACCTGGAGTACCACGAGGAGCACGGTCCCGACCCGGACAGCGAGGAGGCCGCGCGCGCCCGGCCCGGCACGGACGGCACGATCGTCGGCGACGTCGACCAGGTGCAGGTCCGGGTCGAGATGGCGCAGGGCGAGCTCCCGGCCGACCTCAAGCTCGCCGTGGTCGACCCCGGGACCCCCACCGCGACCGAGGAGGAGGCCCCGGCGATCGACACCGCCGACCTCCAGGCGCCGCCCAGTGCCGCGGAGACCGTGGCCCCGGCCGAGGAATCCGCCGAAGAACCGGCCGAGACGCCGGCAGCGCCGGACGACCAGGCGGAGCAGCCCACCGTCGCCGGCGAGGCCATCGCCCTCCAGGCGACCACGGTCACCCCGAAACCGGTGATCTACTCGCGGGCCCAGTGGGGCGCCGACGAGTCCAAGCGAGACGGCAAGCCGTCGTACTTCGAGGTGCACGGCGGGTTCGTGCACCACACCGTCAACGCCAACGACTACAAGCGCAGGGACGTTCCGGCGATCATCCGGTCCATCTACGCCTACCACACCAAGTCCCGCGGCTGGAGCGACATCGGCTACAACTTCCTCGTCGACCGGTTCGGCCGGATCTGGGAGGGCCGCTACGGCGGGGTCGACCGCGCGGTGGTCGGCGCCCACACGCTCAACTACAACTCCTACTCCTTCGCGATGTCGGCGATCGGCAACTTCGAGCTCGTGCAGCCCTCGGCCAAGATGATTCAGGCGTACGCCGCGCTGATGGCCTGGAAGCTCTCACTGCACGGTGTCTCGGCCGCGTCCACCGTCCAGCGCATCGGCTCCAAGAACTTCCAGGCGATCAACGGGCACCGCGACGCCGCGTCCACGGCCTGCCCCGGCAAGTACCTCTACGCCCAGATCCCCGAGATCCGACGGCTGGCAGCCCTGGCGCAGGCGGACTGGTCGGGCCGCGATCCCCAGACCAACCTGGTCGGCAGCCCCGCTCCGGACCTGATCGCCCGCCGGGTCAGCGACAACCAGGCCGTGATCCTGCCGCTCGAGGCCACTCCGACCGGTGTCACCCTGGGCCAGCCCGTCGAGACCGGCCTGAGCCTCAAGAAGAGCACCCTCGTGCTGTCAGTGGGCGACTGGGACCGTGACGGGTTCAACGACATCGCCACGCAGTCCAAGAAGGGCGCGCTGCGGGTCCGCCGCGGTGACGGCGCCGGCCACTTCGTGGGGGCCCCCATCCGCCTGGGCACCGGGTTCAAGGCAGTCAGCATGCTCGCCGCGGTCGGTGACGTGACCGGCGACGGATACCCCGACCTGATGGGCCAGCCGGCCGGCTCCGGGATGCACATCTACGCCGGGGGTGGCGGCGCGGGCCTGTCGACGACGTACCCGGCCTACAGCAAGGTCAACGGCACCCAGCTGGTCGGCGTCGGCAGACTGAACGCCGACGGAGCCCCGGACGTCATGGTGCGCAACGGCAACGTGCTCACGGCCTGGACGGGCAACGGCCCGGGCGGCCTCACCGGGGCGATGCCGGTCAGCGTCGACGTCACTCGCTACGACTGGGTCGTCGGCGTCGGCGACATCGATCTCACCGGGTCACCCGACCTGGTGGTGCGCAAGGCCGGCAAGGGCAGGCTGTGGCTGATCCAGGGGGATCCCAGCGGCTTCTCGGCGCCGGTGAGCCTGGCGCGCGGGATGAAGGCCTACGACCTGGTCGGCTAGGGAACAGACATGAGCGAGGTGACACGTTCGGCCTGCGCGAGGCCGTCGAGCCGGTCGGATCCAGCTTCTCCATCGAGGCCGGGACCGACCACGAGGACCACGGAGCCGCGGCGCGCGAGCGGCTCGGTGAAGGTGGCGAGCACCGGTGGGGAAGCCGGGCTCGCCGCAACCAGGAGACGGCCGCCGTCGGTGAGGAGACTCCCGGCGGCGGCCGTGCTCCAGAGCTCGCGGTGGATGGTCGCGCTCGGGTCACCGTCCACCTCGGCCAGCACCGCGATGTCGTCGGGGGTCGGCGGGTCGTAGGCCACGAACGAGTCCGGCTGCGACCAGACCTCGATGCCGACGTCGTGCACGCCGGGAGGCAGCGGCTCGGCGAACCGCACTCCCATGGGCAGCAGCGAGCACGCGAGCACGGGCAGGTCGTCGGCGCGCACCGCCCAGCGGTCCAGCCCCTCCGGCCCCGTCACGACCGCGTCCGGCTGGTGAGCGTCCAGGCTGACCACGAGCCCGGCCGCCCAGGCCGCGCCCAGGAACACGGTGGTGAGCCAGTGGACAGGCAGGTCGACGCGGAGCAGGTCGCCGCGACCCAGGTCGTGCTCCTCGACCAGGAGCGAGGCCGTCTTGGCGACCCAGTTGGCGTACGTCGCCACCGACAGCTCGACCCGCTCGCCGGTCGTCTCGTCGTACCAGGTGACCAGCGGACGTCCGGGGTCAGTTCGCCGTTCGGCCTCGAGGATCGCGGCGAACGTGGTCGGTGAGGTAGTCACAGGAGCCACCGTAGGGTTCGCCTTGTGACTCAGCCGATCGACCAGCAGGTCGACCACACGATCCCCCACTTCTGGGCGGTAGTCCCCGCAGGTGGCGCGGGCACCCGGCTCTGGCCCCTCTCGCGGGCGATGGCGCCGAAGTTCCTGCTCGACCTGACCGGCACCGGCCGCACCCTCATCCAGGGCACCCTCGACCGCCTCGGGCCGCTCACCGCCGAGCGGGTCGTCGTGGTCACCGGGGCGGTGCACCGCGACGCCGTGGCCGCCCAGCTGCCGGGCCTGGACAGTGAGTCGATCGTCGCCGAGCCGTCTGCTCGTGACTCGATGGCGGCGATCGGTCTGGCCGCCGCGATGCTGGAGCGCAGGGACCCGGACGCGGTGATGGGGTCCTTCGCCGCGGACCACGTGATCACCGAGCCCGGGGTGTTCCGCGAGACGGTCCGGGTCGCGGTCGACGTGGCCCGCGACGACTGGCTGGTCACCATCGGCATCGACCCGGTCTCCCCGTCGCCGGCCTTCGGCTACGTCCACCTCGGGGCGGGACTGTCCGACCACCCGGGTGCGTTCCGGGTGCGGGCGTTCGTGGAGAAGCCGTCGGTGCACATGGCCCGCGAATACCTGGCGAGCGGGGAGTACCGCTGGAACGCCGGCATGTTCGTGGTGCGGCCCACCGTGCTCCTCGACCTGCTCGCCGAGTCCGACCCTACGTTCGCCGCCACGCTGCGCGACATCGCGGCCGATCCCACCCGGCTCGAGGAGCTGTGGGAGACGCTGCCCAGGATCGCCGTCGACCACGCCGTCGCCGAGCCCGCGGCCGAGGCGGGGCGGGTGGCGGTCGTGCCCGCGTCCTTCGGCTGGGACGACGTCGGCGACTTCGACTCCCTGGCCGAGCTGCTCGGGGCGACGGGGGAGCGGGCCTTCCCCGTGGTCCTGGGCGACGAGGCCCAGGTGCGGGTGGTGCACGGCACCGGCCTGGTGGTGCCGGGCTCCGGCCGGATGGTCGCGGTCATCGGCATCGACGACGTGGTCGTCGTCGACACGCCCGATGCCCTGCTGGTGACCACCCGCAGCCGGGCCCAGGAGGTCAAGCGGATCGTCGCGGCGCTGAAGGAGACGGGGCGTGAGGACCTGATTTAGAAACCCTCGCGGGGTTGCGTCAGGCTCAACCTCGACCTGCGCTCCAAGTGCGCCGAGTCGGCGCTACGGCAATTGGGGGCGCTTCGCGCCGGCGCTGCAGTACCGCCGACTCGGCGTTGCGATGTTCGGGAGCACCCCCTCGCTGCGCTCGGGAGTGCATCCCTCACATAGCGCCCGGCTCAGGCGAGTCTGTGTAGGGGTAGGTGTCCATGAACGCCTTGAGGGCGGCCCCGCTCGGCTCCGAGCAGTACTGCCAGACGCCCACCTGCTTGCTCGCGTCGGTCTCGCCGTTGCCGCCGGCCGACCAGTGCGTCAGCGCGATGTGCTGACCGTCGGGGAAGTCCTCGCCGTCCTCGGACGTCCACGGTGCCGCGATGAACTTCAGCCGGAAGTTCTCGTCGTCCTCGGTGAACTTGTCCGCGATGCCCTCGATGGTGTTGAGCATGTCGTCGTCATCGGCGGCGGTCTCGTCGTACCAGAGGATCGTGTAGCCGTGCTCGAGGTTGTGGATCAGCGACTCGAGCTCGGGGCGGTCGTTGGCGGTGTAGAACTTGCGCTCGAACGCCGCGGGCGCGAGGCCGGCGACGTTCCAGTGGGCGCCGAAGGTCGGCGGAGCGTCGGTGTATTCGACCTGTTGGGTCTCCTCGACGTGGTCGGCGTTGCCCTCGGAGGGCTTGGTGGTGATCTCACCGCACACCGAGGCCTTGGCGCCGATCTCCTCGATCTTGAGGCCGTTGAACTCGCGCAGGTCGAGGTTGCGCTTGATGATCGGGTAGACCGCGAGCCCGAGGATGACCACCGCGATCAGCGAGCAGACGCCGATGATGGCGAAGCCCCGGCGCCGGTCGGCGCCCTTCTGCTTCTTGCGGATCTCGTCGATGACCGCCTGGCGGTCGGTCTTCACGGACTTCTTGGCCACGGCTGGGGCTACCTCGGAGGTCGGGACGGGTCTGGTCTGGGCGGGTCTGGTTGGGCGGGCAGAGTCTACGGAGTCGGCGGTCGGATCCGGGTCTCGACGGCACGATCCGTGTCCGGGGTGTGATCGGCCACGTCATCGAGGGACCAGCCGTGGGTGTAGGCGAGCAGCGCCAGGCGTACGTCGGGAGGTGCCGGCACCAGCAGGTCGTCACCGTCGCGGTGGGCGGCCACGCCCGTGACCAGACGGACCGCCTCGGCCAGCTCCTCTGCGTCCGCAGGCGCGCCGAACCCGGCCCGGTCGGTGTCGCGGCCGAGCAGTGCCCGCACCACCGCCTCGCGGGCCCCGAAGCCGAACAGGTCCCCGGACTCGGGGCGGACCAGAGCAGCGGCTCCCGGCCCGTCCTCGCCCGGCGCGAGCACGAGGTCGGCCCGGCCGCGGACCACCGCGAACGGCCGGCCGCCGAGCTTGCCGGCGGCGAGCTCCGCCAGCCCGGCGATCTCGTCGGCCACCGCGGGTGCGGTGACCGCGAGCGGGTTGCCGTGGGCGTCGACCCGGCCGGCGTGGTCGTCGAGGACGGTCAGCCCGGCGGCACCGATCGCGATGTCGGTCTGGCCCTCGCGCCAGGCCCGGCCGGCGGTGTCGGTGATGACCACCCCGACGTTGAGCCCGGTGCGCTCGGCGACGGCGGCCCGGAGCCGGCGGGCCGAGCCGTCCGGGTCGAGCGGGAGGAGGACGAGCATCCCGACCTCGACGTTGGAGTTGTCGACGCCGGCCGCGGCCATCGTCAGCCCGTGCCGGGTGCGGACGATCGTGGTCGGCCCGCGGCGGGCGACGACCCGCACGGCCTCGTCCGCGATCGCCCCCTCCCGGTCAGTGCCCGGGACGACGCGTCCCTCGGCCTTGCTCACGACCTTGCTGGTCGCCACGAGCACGTCGCCGTCGGCGAGGTCGACCAGCGGGAGGAGCAGCGAGACCAGGTCGTCGCCGGGCCGGACCTCGGGCGCGCCGCCCGGTGCGGTGACGGTGACGATCACGTGACCAACCGGATCGCCGCGGCGGCCATCGCCGCGGTCGCCGCGTCGTCGGTCATCAGCAGCGGGACGGCCTCGGCCGCGAGACCGGCCTGGTGGAGGCGGTCGAGGTCGCCGACGTCTTGGCTGTCGACGAGCCAGCCGTCGAGCACACCTCCGGCCGAGCGGGCGCCGTAGTGCAGTCCGACGCCGGCCGCGCTCACCTCGACGCCGATCGAGGTCAGCATCTGCTCGGCCATGCCGCGCACGTGGGCGCCGCCGATGATGGGGGACAGGCCGACGACCGGCGCCCTGGTCGCCGCCACCGCCTCGCGCACCCGCGGTACGCCGAGGATCGTCCCGACCGAGACGACCGGGTTGGACGGCGGCAGCACGACCAGGTCGGCGTCGGTGATCGCGTCGATGACGCCCGGCGCCGGCGTGGCCTCGTCCAGCCCGACGACGACGACCGCCTCCGCGGGGACCGCCGCCCGCAGCTTGATCCAGTACTCCTGGAAGTGCACCACCCGACGGCCGCTCGGCGACTCGTCGTCAGCGACCGCGACGTGCGTCTCCACCCGGTCGTCGGTCATCGGCAGCAGGGTCACCCCAGGCTCCCAGCGCCGGCACAGCGCCTCGGTCACCTCGGAGAGGGGGTAGCCCGCGTCGAGCATCTGGGTGCGCACCAGGTGGGTGGCCACGTCGCGGTCGCCCAGCCCGAACCAGGTGGGCTCCACGCCGTAGGTCGCCAGCTCCTCCTTGACGCTCCAGGACTCGTCGCGCCGGCCCCAGCCGCGTTCCGGGTCGATGCCGTCGCCGAGCGTGTACATCACCGTGTCCAGGTCGGGGCAGACCTTGAGGCCGTGCACCCAGATGTCGTCGGCGGTGTTGGCCACCACGGTGACCTCGGCATCACCCGCAACGCCGGGCAGGAGTCCGTCCCGGATGCCGTGCAGGAGACCCTTGAGGAACTTCGCGCCGCCCATGCCGCCCGACAACACGGTGAGCCGACGCAGCTGAGTCACGGGGACCAGCCTGTCAGGCGCCTGCGGCCATACCAGACCAGGGCTTGACTTCCGTGGATGACAGGCATGTAATTCCCGTAGTGTTCTTCACTCGGGCGGACACGGCGGCAGGGTCGAAGCTACACAGGGTCGAGCTACACAAGGCCGGGAGGCGAGTGCTGTGAGAGAACTCTTTCTCCTCGACGGGGACATCGAGGACGCGAGCTGGCAGGAACGCGCGCTGTGTGCGCAGACCGACCCAGAGGCGTTCTTCCCCGAGAAGGGTGGGTCCACGAGGGAGGCCAAGAAGGTCTGCCTCACCTGCGAGGTGCGCACCGAGTGCTTGGAGTCCGCACTGAGCAACGACGAGCGGTTCGGGATCTGGGGTGGTCTCTCCGAGAGAGAGCGCCGCAAGCTCAAGAAGCGCGCAGTCTGAGATAGCAACCAGCTGACAAGCAGCGAGCAACCAACGAGGTAGCCCCCGGATGAGCGGGGGCTTCTCGCATTTCCGGGCCGGTGGTCGAGGAGGTCGCGCAGCGACCGTCTCGAGACCTCGCAAGTTCTGGCTGGAACCGCAACACCCCTACTGTGGACGACCGTGTCCGACTCCGCTGATCCTGGGGCTGACCCTGGGGCTGATCCTGGGGCGGCCCCCGCCTCCGGCCGCCGGGCCGCGCGGGCCACGGGCACGGCTGGCGGGGAGGACGTCGCGGTTCTGCTGGTCAGCCACGACGGGGCCCGGTGGCTGCCCACGGTGCTCGACGGGCTGGCTGAGCAGCAGTCGCCGGTCGCCTGCCGGGTCGCAGTGGACACCGGGAGCAAGGACGAGAGCCGCGCCCTGCTGGGCGAGGCGTTCGGTGCCGACCGGGTGGTGGAGGCACCGTCGTCGACGTCCTACCCCGCCGCCGTCCGGCTCGGCCTCGACCGGCTGAGCGCGCTCGGCGTGGACACCGAGTGGATCTGGCTGCTCCACGACGACTCCAGCCCGCACCCGGAGGCGCTCCTGGCCCTGCTCGCCGGAGCCTCCGAGCACCCCGACGCGGACGTCCTCGGCCCGATGCTGCGCGAGTGGCCCTCGCTCAAGGCGGTGCTCGAGCTGGGCGTGACCATCTCCGGCACCGGCCGGCGGGAGACCGGGCTGGAGCGAGGGGAGTACGACCAGGGCCAGTACGCCGAGGTACGGCCCGTTCTCGCGGTCAACACCGCGGGCATGCTGGTGCGCCGCCGGGTCCTGGAATCGGTCGGCGGTTTCGAGGACGAGCTCCCCATGTTCGGAAACGACCTGGACTTCGGCTGGCGCGCCGCCGCCGCCGGTCACCGCACGGTCGTGGTGCCGCAGGCGGTCGTGTTCCACGCAGAGGCGGCGCACCGGGGGGTCCGGCAGACCCCGCTGACCGGGCGGCACACCCACTACCAGGAGCGCCGCGCCGCGCTGTTCACACTGCTCGCCAACGGCCGTCCGCGCCGGCTGCCGCTGCAGGTCGTCCGGCTCGCGCTCGGCACGCTGGTCCGGATGGTCGGGTTCCTGCTGGTCCGGTCGCCGGGCGAGGCGCTGGACGACCTCGCCGCGCTGGTCTCGGTGCTCCGTCGTCCTGGTCACCTGCTCGCGGCCCGCCGCGCCCGGCAGGCCGCGGCGACCGCCGACGTACGCCCGCTGCTGCCGCCGTGGTGGCTGCCCTACCGGCACGGTCTCGACTTCGTCCGGGACGTCGGCGGCGCGCTCGGCCAACAGGCCGCCGACGTCGCCGACCGGCGTCGCGCCGCGAAGGCCGAGCAGGACCCGGAGTCGTTCGCGGCCCGCAGGACCCAGCAGCTGGAGCGCCTCAGTGGTGACGGCAGCGACGACGAGCTCATCGAGGACGGCGGCGTGGTCGCCCGCTTCTTCACCAACCCGGTGGCGGTGCTGGCCGCCGCGTTCGTCCTGGTGGCACTGGTGGCGTCCCGGGGTGCGCTCGGCGAGGCCGCCGGTGGCGGCCTCTCGCACGCGCCGGACGGAGTCGGCGCCTGGTGGCGGCTGCACACCGAGTCCTGGCACGCCCTGGGGCAGGGGACCGGAGTCCCCGCTCCTGCCTACCTGCTGCCGCTCGCCGTGGTCGCGACGATCCTCGGCGGCAGCCCCGAGGCGGCGGTCTCCCTGCTCCTGCTCCTCGCGGTGCCCGGCGCGGCCTGGGGGGCCTGGCGGTTCCTGCGGGTCGTCGGGCGCCTGGTCCGCACGGCCGGTGCGCCTCGCTGGGTGATCCTCTGGGGCACGACGACCTACGCCCTGGTGCCGGTCGTCGCCGGGGGCTGGGGCGACGGCCGGCTCGGGGTGGTCGTCACCGCGGTGCTGCTGCCCTGGCTCTCCCATGCCGCCCTGGGCTTCGCCGACCCGGAACCGGACCGGCGCTGGCGCGCCGCGTGGCGTAGCGGGGTCCTCCTCGCCGTCGTCACCGCGTTCACGCCGGTCGCCTGGGCCTTCGCGGTGCTGCTCGGTGTCCTCGTGGTCGCGGCGGCGTTCCGGCTGGTGCCCAGTGTCATGGGGGACCGGTCGACCTGGGGGCCCCCTGCCGTTGCGGTGGGTGTGGTTCCGGTCCTGCTCGCGCCGTGGTGGCTGCCGGCCCTGACGCACGGGGCCGGATCCGCACTGCTGCTGGACGCCGGGCGGGTGCCGGGCCCGGCCGCGGCCGGCCTCGACCTGCTGGTCGGGCGTCTGGGTCACGCCGGAGCCGACCTGGGGGCGCCCTGGTGGCTGGGTGTGGTGGTGCCCGTCCTCGCAGTCCTGGCGCTGCTGCCCCGGGCCACCCGAATCCCGGTGCTCATCACGTGGATGGTCGCCGCGGTGGCGGCGGTCGTCGCGCTGCTGCTCTCCTTCGTGGAGGTCGACCTGCTGGCCGGCTCCAGCGCCGCCGGTCAGGCATTCCTGCTGGTCGTGCTGCAGGGCTCGCTCGTGGTCGCCGCCGCCCTGGGCGCGCTCGGCCTGGCCGAGGACGGCGGGCCGCGCTGGCGCCGTGCAGTGGCCATCGGCGCGACGGCCGCTGCCGCGGTGGTCCCGGTCGGCGGCCTCGCCTGGTTCCTCACCGCCGGCCAGGCCGACCTCGACGAGCCGCTCGACCCCGACATCCCCGCCTACATGGTCCAGAGCTCCGAGCTCGGACCCGAGCACGGGATCCTCGTCATCCGCGGCAGCGTCGAGAGCGGGCTGCGCTACACCGTGCGGCGTGAGGACGGCATCCGCCTCGGGGAGGACGAGATCGTCGCCCACTCCGCGGCTGATCCCGGCTTCGACGAGCAGGTGCGAGCGCTGGTCTCCCGCCCCACCGCGACCGAGGTGACCGGGCTGGGTGACGCCGGTATCGAGTACGTCGTGCTGCCGGCGCCTGCGGACCCCGACGTCGCCGCTGCTCTGGACGCGACGAGCGGGCTGGAGGCGGCCAGCGCCGAGGACCGGGACACCCGGGCCTGGCAGGTCGACCGGCCGCGGTCGGCCGACGAGCTCGACGGCCCGCGCTCGTGGCTGCGGGTCGCGCTCCTCGTCGCGCAGGCCGGAGCCCTCGTGGTGGTGCTGGTCCTGTGTGCACCGACCACCAGCAGGACCAGCTCGAGGAGACACCGATGAGCAAGGTCCGCCCTGACCTGGTGATCGCCGCCGCGCTGCCAGTGGTCTGCCTGGCCGCGCTGCTCGTGACCCGCCCCGGCGCAGGCGGCTCCGGCGACGACGTACGCCGTGAGCCGGTCCTCACCCCGCTGACGTCGGCATCCGTGGTCTGCCCCGCGCCGATCGGTCCCGACTCCGCCACGGGCGTCACCACGCTCAGCGACGCTGAGGGAGAGGTGCAGGTCGGGCTCGGCGACGACGTCGCAGCCGTTCCGGTCGGGCCTGCCCGGGTCTCGTCCGTCGAGGCCACCGATGGGCCGGTCGTGGTGACCGGCACCGAAGCACTCGCGCCGGCGCTCATCGCGGGCCGCGTGGGCTCGACCCCGCTCACCGCGACCGACTGCCGCCCGCCGAGCGCCGAGCAGTGGTTCACCGGCCTCGGCTCCGGCGCCACGCACAGCTCGGTCATCGAGCTGGTCAACCCCAACGCCGGGCGCGCGGTCGGTGACGTGGTCCTGTGGTCCCAGTCCGGGCCCCTCGACCTCCCCGAGCTGCTCGGCGTCTCCGTCCCGGGAGGGGAGCGGGTGCGGGTCGACCTCGCCGAGCTCGTCCCGCGGCGCGGCGAGCTGATGGCCCAGGTGACGACCAGCCGCGGCCGCCTGGCCGTCGACGTGGCCGACTCGGTGGACGAGCTGGGCACCGGGCTCGCCGCCACGGACTGGCTCACGCCCCAGGCGGAGCCCTCCACCCGCAACCTGCTCCTCGGCCTCACCCGGGGCGCAGGGGAGCGCACCCTCGTGCTCGGCAACCCCGGCGACGACGAGGTCAGGGTGACCCTCCGGGTCGTCACGCCGGAGGCGGTGTTCGCCCCCGCGGGTCTCGAGCCGGTCGTCGTTCCTCCGGGCACCACCAAGCCCGTCGACCTGACCGCCCTGCTCGACCAGGCGGTCGGCCAGGGCGCGGTCGGCCTGCTGCTGGAGTCGACCGGACCGGTCGCCGCCAACCTGCGCCAGCTCGCCGGCAAGGACCTCTCGGAGGTGGGCCCGGTCGCCCCGGTGTCGACGGCGACCGCGGTGCTGGTCCCGGCGGGCAAGGCGCGACTGCTGCTCGCCGACCCGGCCGGGGTGGGGCTGGCCACCGTCGTCGCGCTGGACGCGGCCGGCCAGGAGCTGGCGACCGAGGAGGTCGAACTGGTGCCCGACACTGGCGCGACGGTCGCGCTCCCCGAGGGCACCGCCCTGGTGCGGGTCACGCCCGAGCGCACCTCGGTCCGCGCGGCGCTGGTGGTGACGGCGGCTCAGGGCGTCGCCGTGGTGCCGCTGCGCGAGCTGCTGACCGACGGGCTGGTGCCCGACGTCCGGCCAGCGCTGCCCTGAGCCCCTGCGGGACCTCAGGACTCCAGGACGTCGCCGCGCATGACGTTGTCGCCGGCGCCGCCGGCGAGGAGCAGACCGACGTTGTCGCCCGCCGAGGCGGAGTCGAGCACCTTGCGGAACATCTCGACGCCGGTGACCGTCGTGGTGCTCAGCACGGTGCCCGCCCGCCGGATCCGCACCTGCTGACCCACTGTGACCGAGCCGGAGCCAACCCTGCCGGTGGCCACCGTCCCGCGGTTCTTGATGGTGAAGACGTCCTCGACCACCATCTCGAACGGGCCGGTCGGCGAGGCGGCGTCGGCCTCGGCCAGCAGCACGTCGACGTCCTTGCTCTTGGTGCCGTCCGGGGTGCGCTCGCGCTGCCAGGGCCACTTCATGGCGCGACAGTACGCCGTCGGACGCCGTCAGTCCGGCCGGCTGCGGTAGCGCGGGTCGACATCCTCGGGGTCGATCCCGAGCAGCTCGGCCACCTGCTCGACGAGCACGGTGAGCACCATCGCGGCCAGGTCCGCGCGGGTCTCGCAGCGGTGCTCTATCGGCCGCCGGAACAGCACCAGGCGGGTCGGCCGGGCCCCCGTGCCGCGCACGAGCGAGGACAGTGGGACGTGCGGGCTGTCCCAGTCGTCGGGGATCCGCGGTGCGTCCTCCACGGCGTACTCCACCAGCCCCAGCCGGTCCGACCATCGCCGGTCGATCGCGGTCACCACGTCGAGAACCAGCTCGTCGAACCGCTCCCGAGAGGTGGGCAGCTCGGGGACCCCGGGCTGCCTGGGCAGGACCCCGGGGCCGCGCATGCCACGCCCGCGGCGGTCTCGCGTTCTCGGCACGTAGCGACAGTAGTGGCGAGCCTCAACGCCGGAGCGCGCGCTCGCCGCTACGGTCGCCCTTGTGAGTACCGCCGCGTCGTCACAGGGGATGGGCCGGGCCCGTCGCTGCTCGCGTTCCACGTGCGGCCGGAGCGCCATCGCGACGCTGACCTACGTCTACGCCGACCAGACCGCGGTGCTCGGCCCGCTCGCGACCTATGCCGAGCCGCACGCCTACGACCTGTGCAGCGAGCACAGCGAACGGCTCTCGGCGCCGCGCGGCTGGGAGGTCCTGCGGCTGGCCAGCGACCTGTCACCGCGCGGCCCGTCCGACGACGACCTGCTGGCGCTCGCCAACGCCGTGCGGGAGGCCGCCCGTCCGGTCACGCCCGCCGCACCTCCCGCCGGCGAGAGCGGCTACAACGAGACGATCCGCCGCGGCCACCTGCGCATCCTGACCGCGGACGACCCGGCCCCGGACCCCGAGCCGGCCCGCTAGCCGGGCGTCGATGCCGGCTCCCAGGGCCGGCCGCGAGCGGAAAGATCCCTCAAAGGGGGGACACGCGCGATGCCTGCACGGGTGTTTAGTGCTGGGAGGTTGCGAGGAGGGCACCAATGCGCCGATGCGCGAGGTCCGGATACGTGGTCGCGGTCATCGGGCTGGTGATCGCGGCAAGCCTGCTCACGGTCCAGAGTCCGGCCGAAGCAGACACCTTCCCGGACTCCGGGTTCGCCACCGAGACGGTCGCGACCGTGGCGCCGTACACCCTGGTCGGGATGGCGTTCGCACCGGACGGACGCATGTTCGTGTGGCAGAAGAACGGCGTCGTCCGGGTGGTCAAGAACGGGCAACTGCTCCCGACGCCCTTCATCGACCTGAGCGCCAAGGTGAACACCTTCGACGACCGGGGCTTCTGGGGCCTGGCCTTCGATCCGCAGTTCGCGACCAACGGCCGTGTCTACCTCAGCTACACGTTCGAGGACGCGGGCAACCCCAACAGCAGCGCCCCCCGCACCGCACGGCTGACGCGGGTCACCGCCGACCCCGCGAACCCCGACACCGCCCTGCCGGGGAGCGAGGTGGTGATCCTCGGGAGCGTCGGGACCCCACCCTGCAGCGCCCTGCCCTCCAGCGCCGACTGCATCGGGTCCGACGGCGGCTCCCACACACTCGGGTCCCTCCACTTCGCGGACGACGGGACGCTCTTCGTCGGGGTCGGGGACGGCAGCGACGGCGACGCGAACGCGCTGCGCGCCCAGAACCTGGACAGCCCGAACGGGAAGATCCTGCGGATCAGGCCCGACGGGTCCGCGCCGCCGGACAACCCGTTCTACGACGGGACGAACTCGTGGCGATCGCGGGTGTGGCTCTACGGGGTCCGCAACCCCTTCGGGTTCTCGCTCCAGGCCGAGACCGGGGAGATCTGGTTCGGCGACGTCGGGTGGAACACCTGGGAGGAGGTCGACCACGGAGGCGCCGGGGCGAACTTCGGCTGGCCCTGCTTCGAGGGCACCGGTCCGCAGCCGTACTTCCAGAGCCAGTACCCGTCGCAGTGCGCACTGACCGGGGTCACACCGCCGTTCCACACCTACGACCACACCGTCGGCTCCGCGGTGATCGGCGGTCCGTTCTACACCGGCACGACCTATCCGCAGCAGTACCGGGACAACTTCTTCTTCGCCGACTACTCGGGCCGCTTCATCAAGCGGGTGGTGTTCGACTCCGAGCAGCGGCCTGTGTCCGTGGAGCCGTTCGCCACCGGCGTCCCGGACCCGGTCGCCCTGACCATGGGCCCCGACGGGCTGATCTACTACCTGTCGTTCACGACGGGCGAGATCAACCGGATCCGGTACAACGGACCGGTCGCGAAGGCCGCGGCGACGCCGACCAACGGACCCTCGCCCCTCGCGGTCTCCTTCTCGAGCGCCGGGTCGAGCGCGCCCGGAGGCGGGACGCTCTCGTACCTGTGGGACTTCGGGGACGGCGCGACCTCGACCGCCGCCAACCCGTCTCACACCTACACCACGTCGACGCCGAGGAGGTTCACGGCTCGGCTCACGGTGAGCACCGCGTCCGGGGCGTCGTCGTCCGACACGGTGGACGTGACGGTGGGCAGCGTCCCCCCGACGCCGACCATCAGCGCTCCCACGGACGGGACGACGGTCCTCCCGGGCCAGACCATCAACTACCAGGGATCGGCCACCGATCTGGAGGACGGGCCGCTGCCCGCGTCGGCCCTGACGTGGACGGTGCTGCTGCACCACAACACCCACGTCCACACCTTCGTGGCTGGCGCCGGCGACCAGGGCAGTTTCGTGGCCGAGGACCACGGCTCGGTCGGCACCTTCAGCTACGAGATCATCCTCGAGGCCACCGACAGCACCGGTCTTGAAGCGACCACCAGCGTCAACGTCCCGGTAGGCAGCGACACCTCGCCGCCGTCGGTGCCGACGGGGTTGGCGGCGGTCGCGGCTTCCGGTCAGGTGAGTCTGGGCTGGACCGCGTCGTCGGACAACGCCGCCGTCACCGGTTATCGGGTGGAGCGTTGTCAGGGGGCGGGTTGCACCGACTTCGCGCAGGTGGGGACGCCGGCCGGGACCACCTTCACCGACACCGGGTTGGCGGCCTCGACGCTGTACCGGTTCCGGGTGCGGGCGGTCGATGCGTCGGGGAACCTCAGTGGCTACTCCTCGGTCGTCGAGGCGGCTACGCCGGATCCGCCGCCCACGCCGGCGGGTCTGGTCGGGGCCTGGGCGTTCAACGAGGGCACCGGCACCACCACCGCCGATGCGTCCGGCAGGGGCAACCAGGGAACGCTGGTCGGCGCCACCTGGACGACACAGGGGCGGTACGGCGGAGCGTTGAGCTTCGACGGCTCGAGCAGCCTGGTCCGGGTGGCGGACTCGGCGTCGTTGGATCTGAGCACCGCGATGACGCTGTCGGCGTGGATCATGCCGACCGCCAACCAGAGCGGCTGGCGGACCATCATGCAGCGCCAGACCGACGCCTACTTCCTCAACGCCAGCTACGACGGCGGGGCGCTGCGTCCCGCGGGTGGCGGGACCTTCGGCAGCACCACCTCCTACGTGGGCGGTCCGACGGCCAGTCCGCTCGACGCCTGGACCCATGTGGCGCTGACCTACGACGGTGCCGTCCTGCGGTTGTTCGTCAACGGCACCCAGGTCGCCACCCGGGCGACCACGGGCACCATCCAGGCCACCGACAACCCCCTGTGGATCGGTGGCAACAACCCCTACGGGGAGTACTTCACCGGGCGGATCGACGAGGTCCGCGTCTACAACCGCGCCCTCACCGAGACCGACATCCAGGCCGACATGAGCTCGGGCATCCTGCCCGCCGCGGGGGACACCTCCCCGCCGACGGCGCCCACTGGGCTGTCCGCGAGCGCGGGTCCCGGCCAGGTGAACCTGACGTGGACCGCCTCGACCGACAACGTCGGGGTCAGCGGTTACCGCGTCGAGCGCTGCCAGGGGGCCGGCTGCACCAGCTTCGCCCCGGTGGGGACGCCGAGCGCAGCCGGCTACAGCGACACCGGCCTGGCACCCTCGACGACCTACCGCTACCAGGTGCGCGCGGTCGACGCCGCGGGCAACCTCAGCGCCTACTCCTCGATCGCTACGGCCACGACGCCCGATGCTGCCGACACGACGGCGCCCTCGGCGCCCACGGCCCTCTCGGCCACGGCGATCAGCACGACACGTGTCGACCTGACCTGGACCGCCTCGACGGACGACGTCGGGGTCACCGGCTACCGCGTGGAGCGCTGCCAGGGGACAAGCTGCACCGACTTCGCGCAGGTGGGGACGCCGACCGGCACGGCCTTCACGGACCCGGGCCTGGCGGCCTCGACTGAGTACCGGTTCCGGGTGCGAGCGGTCGACGCCGCGGGCAACCTCAGTGCCTATTCCTCGATCGCCACGGTCACGACGCCCGCCGCTGCCGACACGACGGCGCCCTCGCCGCCCACGGCTCTCTCGGCCACGGCGGTCAGCTCGAGCCGGATCGACCTGACCTGGACCCCGTCCACGGACAACGTGGGGGTCGCCGGCTACCGCGTGGAGCGCTGCCAGGGGACCAGTTGCACGAGCTTCGCGCAGGTGGGGACGCCGAGCGCGGCGACGTACAGCGACACCGGCCTGTTGCCCGCGACGACCTATCGGTTCCGCGTGCGGGCGATCGACGCCGCGGGCAACCTGAGCGCCTACTCCTCGATCGCGACGGCGACGACGCCTGCCGCAGGTGACACGACGGCGCCGTCGGCGCCCACGGCGCTCTCGGGCACCGCGATCAGCACGAGCCGCATCGACCTGACCTGGACCGCCTCGACCGACAACGTCGAAGTCACCGGCTACCGCGTGGAGCGCTGCCGGGGAACCAACTGCACCAGCTTCACCCAGGTGGGAACACCGACCGCGGCCGCGTTCAGCAACACGGGACTGGCCGCGAACACCAACTACCGGTTCCGGGTGCGAGCGGTCGACGCCGCGGGGAACCTGAGTGCCTACTCCGCCATCGTGACCATCCGGACGCTCGCCAAGGACACGACGCGGCCGACCACCCCGACCGCGCTCTCGGCGACGGCGGTCAGCGCGACCAGGATCGACCTGACCTGGACCGCGTCGACCGACAACGTCGGGGTCACCGGCTACCGCGTGGAGCGCTGCCAGGGGGCGGGCTGCACCAGCTTCGCCCAGGTGGGGACTCCAACGGCGACCACCTACAGCGACGCCGGCCTGACGCCCTCGACGACCTACAGGTACCGGGTGCGGGCGGTCGATGCGGCGGGCAACCTCAGCACCTACTCCTCGATCGCCACGTCGACGTCGCAGGCCGTCGTCGACACGTCTGCGCCGTCGGTGCCGACGGGGTTGGCGGCGGTTGCCGGTGTCGGTCAGGTGGATCTGTCGTGGACGGCGTCGACCGACGATGTGGGGGTCACCGGTTATCGGGTGGAGCGTTGTCAGGGGGCGGGTTGCACCGACTTCGCGCAGGTGGGGACGCCGGCCGGGACCACCTTCACCGACACCGGGTTGGCGGCCTCGACGCTGTACCGGTTCCGGGTGCGGGCGGTCGATGCGTCGGGGAACCTCAGTGGCTACTCCTCGGTCGTCGAGGCGGCTACGCCGGATCCGCCGCCCACGCCGGCGGGTCTGGTCGGGGCCTGGGCGTTCAACGAGGGCACCGGCACCACCACCGCCGATGCGTCCGGCAGGGGCAACCAGGGAACGCTGGTCGGCGCCACCTGGACGACACAGGGGCGGTACGGCGGAGCGTTGAGCTTCGACGGCTCGAGCAGCCTGGTCCGGGTCGCGGACTCGGCGTCGCTGGATCTGAGCACCGCGATGACGCTGTCGGCGTGGATCATGCCGACCGCCAACCAGAGCGGCTGGCGGACCATCATGCAGCGCCAGACCGACGCCTACTTCCTCAACGCCAGCTACGACGGCGGGGCGCTGCGTCCCGCGGGTGGCGGGACCTTCGGCAGCACCACCTCCTACGTGGGCGGTCCGACGGCCAGTCCGCTCGACGCCTGGACCCATGTGGCGCTGACCTACGACGGTGCCGTCCTGCGGTTGTTCGTCAACGGCACCCAGGTCGCCACCCGGGCGACCACGGGCACCATCCAGGCCACCGACAACCCCCTGTGGATCGGTGGCAACAACCCCTACGGGGAGTACTTCACCGGGCGGATCGACGAGGTCCGCGTCTACAACCGCGCCCTCACCGAGACCGACATCCAGGCCGACATGAGCTCTCCGGTTCCCGGCTCCTGATCGTGACGGCGCGCTAGGCCTGAGGGGGCTGTTCGTCCGCAGCACGCCAGGGTCTCGGCAGGGGACACTCCAGCAGGAACTTCGACACTGGTCGATATTGACACACGTCGATATCAAGGGCGCCCGTGCCTCAGCAGGACGCGCTCACTAGGCTCCGCTCCATGGCCGGCGACCTCGACTCTGCGCTGGACCCGGCCTGCGTGCACGCGGTGTTCAAGGCCTACGACGTGCGGGGTCTCGCACCCGAGCAGATCGACCCGGCGCTGGCCCGGGCGACCGGGCGCGCGCACGCCCAGGTGACCGGCGCGGCGACCGTCGTGGTCGGCCACGACATGCGGCCGACGTCCCCGGCGTTGGCGGCCGCCTTCGCCGAGGGCGCCACCGAGGCCGGCGCCGACGTCGTCATGATCGGGCTCGCCTCGACCGACCAGCTCTACTTCGCCTCCGGCCACCTCGGCCTCCCGGGCGCGATGTTCACGGCCAGCCACAACCCGGCCGCCTACAACGGCATCAAGATGTGCCGCGCCGACGCCGTCCCGATCGGCATGGAGTCGGGGCTGGCCGAGATCCGCGACCTGGTCCTGTCACCGCGTCCGGTCCCCGGGCCGAGAGGGAGCATCAGCGAGCGTGACCTCCTGGAGGCCTACGCCGCCCACCTGCTGTCGCTCGCTCCGGTCTCGGGCCGGACCCTGACGGTGGTGGTCGACGCCGGCAACGGGATGGCGGGTCACACCGCGCCGGCCGTCTTCGCCCTGCTGGGCGACCAGGTGCGGCTGGTCCCCATGTACTTCGAGCTGGACGGGACCTTCCCCCACCACGAGGCCAACCCGATCGAGCCCGAGAACCTGCGTGATCTTCAGGCGCAGGTGCTGGCCGAGGGTGCCGACGTGGGGCTCGCCTTCGACGGCGACGCCGACCGGTGCTTCCTGGTCGACGAGCGCGGCCAGGCGGTCTCCCCGTCGGCACTGACCGGTCTCATCGCGGCCCGTGAGCTCGCCAAGGAGCCGGGCGCGACGGTGATCCACAACCTCATCACGAGCCGGGCGGTGCCCGAGCTGGTCCTCGAGCTCGGGGGCAACCCGGTCCGGACCCGGGTCGGTCACTCCTTCATCAAGGCCACGATGGCGGAGACGGACGCCGTGTTCGGCGGCGAGCACAGCGGTCACTTCTACTTCCGCGACTTCTGGAGGGCCGACTCCGGGATGCTCGCGGCGCTGCACGCCATGGCGGCACTCGCCGAGGCCGACGTCCCGCTCTCGGAGCTGCTCGCGACGTACGACCCCTACCCGGTGAGCGGCGAGATCAACTCGGAGGTCCGCGACCCCCAGTCGGTCATCGACGCGGTGGAGGCGGCGTACGCCGCGATGGACGGTGTCGACCTCGACCGTCTCGACGGGCTCACCGTCGCGCACGCGGACTGGACCTTCAACGTGAGACCGTCCAACACCGAACCACTGCTGCGTCTCAACGCCGAGGGCCGCGACACCGCGACCATGACCCGGGTGCGTGACGACGTGCTCGCGTTGATCCGAAGGGAAGGTTCCTGATGACTCCGCCCCTCAACCTGTCCGAGGAGCTCCTCGCGGTCATCGTCTGTCCCGACTGCCACGGCGACCTCGAGGTCGTGGAGGGCGCCGCAGACGGTGAGGGCGAGCTGGTCTGCCAGAGCTGCGGTCTCGCCTACCCGGTCCGCGACGACATCCCGGTGCTGCTGGTCGACGAGGCCCGGCGTCCCGACTGACTGCCGGCGGACGAGACCCACGATGAGCACCTGGTTCGACGAGTCGCGGCTGGACGACGAGACCGTGCTGGCCGCCGCAGACCAGCGGCTGCGCCAGCTCGCCGAGTCCGGAGCCCGGGTGCGGCTCCAGGCCGGCGAAGCGGCGGCGGCCACCGCGGAGGCGGTCGAGCGGTCCCGCGAGCTGGCCCGTCCCCGGGCGGTGATCGCCGCCGGCCCGGACTCGCGGCTGCTGCGGGCCGTGCTCGAACCCTGGTGCCCGGTCCCGTTCGTGGCCTGGCCCAACCCGGCCCTGCCCGGCTGGGCCGGCAGCCTCGACCTCGTGGTCGTGCTGGCGCCGGACGGCTCGGACGTCGGCACCGCCTCCGCGGTGGCCGAGGCCGTCCGGCGCGGCTGCCAGGTCGTGGTGGCGTGTCCCCCGAGCTCGATGGTCGCCGAGCACGCCGCGGGACGCTGGAGCACGATCCTGCCGACCACTGCCGGCGACCAGCTGGCCACCGCAGTCGTGATGCTGTCCTACCTCGACCAGGTCGCGCTCGGTCCGGCGGCGGACGCCGAGCAGGTCGCCCAGGCCCTCGACGACGTCGCGATCGCCTGCTCCCCGCACCGTGACCTGGCGGTCAACCCGGCCAAGGTGCTCGCCATCGCCCTGGCGGACTCCACCCCGCTGGTCTGGGGCGGGTCCGTGCTCGCGGCCCGGGCCGCGCGGCGCGTCGCGGAGTCGGTGCGCCGCGCGAGTGGCCGCACCGCACTGGCCGGCGACGCTGAGCATCTCCTCCCGGTCATCGAGGCGGCGCGCCCCCGCGACGTGTTCGACGACCCGTTCGCCGAGGGTCCCAGCGCCGAGCTCCGCCCGATGCTCGTCGTCCTCGACGACGGCGCCGAGGAGGCCGTGGTCCGTGAGCAGCGCGGCCGCCTGCAGGCAGCCGCCGCGGCCCGCGGCGTACGCGTCGAGACCGTGACGACCGAGGCGCCCACCGAGGTCGCCCGCTACGCCTCCTTGCTGCTGAGCGGCACCTACGCCGCGGCCTACCTGGGCATCGGCCTCGTCGAGGAGTGACCCTGGTCTCGCCCTTCTCGGCCCGAGCAGGGGGTTGAGGGTCCTCCCGGACGGGTAAGGCCCCACTGTGGTGAGAGATCCGTGGTTCGACAACGCCAAGATGGCGCTGGTGACCCTCGTGGTCCTGGGCCATGCCTGGACACTGCTGCCGCAGACCGGCGTCAACGAGGTTCTCTACGACGCGCTCTACGCGTGGCACGTCCCCGCATTCGTCTTCGTCACCGGCTACCTCTCGCGATCATTCGCCTACACGCCGGCCCGGATGTGGCAGCTCGTCCGCACGGTCGTCGTGCCCTACCTCATCTTCGAGTGCCTGCTCGCGCTGTTCCGGGTCCACGTCGGTGGCGAGAACCTCGAGCGGCTGTTCCAGAACCCCCACTGGCCGATGTGGTACCTCTCGGCGCTCTTCTTCTGGCGGCTGCTGACCCCGCTGTTCCGGGCGTTCCCGGCGGCCCTCGCGGTCGGCGTCGCGGTGGTCACCAGCCTGGTCGCCGGCGTGTGGGCGGGCGACACCTTCGACGCGGCGCGGGTCCTCGGCCTGCTCCCCTTCTTCGTGCTGGGGCTGCATGCCACCCCCGAGCGTCTCGCGTCGGTCTTCGATGTTGGTCGACGCAGGTGGGCGGCGGTGGCTCTGCTCGCCATCGGCGTCCTCGCCATCTGGACCGACCGGCTGGCGCGCACCGAGTGGCTCTACTACCGGGCGCGCTACGCCGAGCTCGACGTGAGCGACGCCCGCGCCCTGCTCACCCGAGCCGGGGTGGTGCTCGTCGGCCTGGTGGGTGCCTGGGCCTTCCTGACCCTGGTGCCGCGGGTCGCCGGCTGGTTCACCCGGATGGGCGCCTTCACGTTGGTGGTCTACCTCGTGCACGGCTTCTTCGTGCTCGGCGCCGAGTACGCCGGTCTGCCGACGTGGACCGGGGCCCACCCGGTGCTCGGGTTCGTCTCGGTGAGTGCCGCGGCCGTGTGCCTGGCGCTGCTGCTGGCCTGGCGTCCCATCGGCTCCCGCCTGCAGCACGTGGTCGACCCGTTCGCCGTGGCCGAGCACGAGGTCCGCAAGGCCGTCGACGTGACCGTCGCGCAGGAGGACGTGGGGGTGGGCCAGCACTTCGATGCGGAGAGTCCGGCTAGCCTTCCCGCCATGACAGCGACCGCAGGGACGCAGGAGAGCGGGCGGTGAGCGCAGGCCTCTTCGGCCTGCTGGACGACATCGCCGCTCTCGCGCGGCTCGCCGCCGCCTCGGTCGACGACGTCGGCGCCGCCGCCGGGCGTGCGAGCGCCAAGGCCGCCGGTGTGGTGGTCGACGACACCGCCGTCACCCCCCAGTACGTCCAGAACGTCGCGGCCAAGCGCGAGCTGCCGATCATCTGGAAGATCGCGCGCGGGTCGCTGCGCAACAAGCTCCTGTTCATCCTCCCCGGGGCCCTGGTCCTCAGCCAGTTCCTGCCGTGGCTGCTCACGCCGCTGCTGATGTGCGGCGGCACCTACCTCTGCTACGAGGGCGCCCACAAGATCTGGGAGCGGATCCGCCCACACGAGGAGCACCGCCCGGTGGCCACCGAGCAGGGCGCCATCGGCGCGGAGCACGAGGCGACGATGGTCGCGGGCGCGATCCGCACCGACTTCATCCTGTCCGCGGAGATCATGGTCATCGCTCTCAACGAGGTGGCCGACGAGTCTTTCGTGCCGCGGGCGATCATCCTGGCCGTCGTCGCCCTCGGCATCACCGCACTGGTCTACGGCGTGGTCGCGCTGATCGTGAAGATGGACGACGTGGGCCTGTCGCTGAGCCAGCGCAGGTCCGAGCTCGCCCGGCGGATCGGGGTCGGCATGGTCAAGGCCATGCCCGGCCTGCTCAACGTGATCTCGACCGTCGGCGTCGCGGCGATGGTCTGGGTCGGTGGCCACATCATCCTGGTCGGCCTGGACGACCTCGGCTGGCACTGGCTCTACGACGTGGTGCACCACTGGGAGGAGGACGTCCACCACTGGTTCGACGGAGCGCTGGCGTCGGTCGGGGCCGTCGCCGCGTGGCTGGTCAACACCCTGGCGTCGGCCATCCTGGGCCTGGTCGTCGGTGCCGTGGCCGTCGTGGTCATGCACTTCCTGCCGTTCGGTAATAAGCACGGTTCGGCTCACTGACGTCCGCCGCGGGAGTGGGAGTTTCGTCGGCCGGCCGATGAAACTCACGCCGGGACGACGAAGCATCATCGTCCCGGCGTGATTTCCGTGGTGTCAGCCCGCGCGGAGAGCCTGCATCGTGGTGATCGATTGCCGGAGACGGTCATCCAGCTGCTGCGGCTGATCCAGTTCGGACCAAACCACGCGGAACATCCGGTAGCCGGTGAGGTCCTCGAGCAGTCTTTCGCGAGCACGTTCAGCCTTGATCACATCGACGAGGGTCTGGCCAGGCTTCAACAGCCGTCCGTACTTCACCTTTCCGTCGAACTCGATCATCAGTCGCAGGTCGTGGAGAGCGAAGTCGACGATCCCGGCCACGCGACCGTCTGGTCGGCGCACCGTCCACTGGCACTGGGGCTCCGGGTATGACCAGTCATGCAGGAACAACCCCGTGCGTGTCTCGCCGACCGATGCCCGCTTGGCCCGAGCGAGATCGAGGCGAGAGGACAGGTCGACGGTCCCTGCCCACTCCCGCATGAGCGGATCCACAAGCCGCTGGCAGTCCTCACGGGTCGTCAGGCTCTGGTTCATGAACCAGTCCAGGACTGCCACTGCGCTGTCGCGGCCTGTCAGCACTGCGGTCTCCATCGCGTTGCGGGCTGGTGCAGTGATCCAGTGACCATCGCGGCGGCTCACATCGATGACCAGACACGTCCCCCGATGATGGGTGATGCCCGCCTGGGTGCGATCTCCCCGACCGAACAGGTTGGTCAGGTGCACGCTGGCCAGGTCGAGGCCCCAGGTGGGTCCACCCCGGCGTACGACGCCGCTGACATGAGACAGGGCGACGCGGTCGTCGTACTGACGCATCACTGCCCAGCTTCGGAGATCGTGGCGCTCGCTTGGTGATGCGGGTCGCCACACTCGAGCGTCGGCGTAGGCGCCCTGCCGCATGCGAATCAACGCCTGCGACCGGACCATGCGCCCGAGCCAGTTGTCGTCGAGGCCCCGCGCCAGCGCGTCGCGCCGGAGCAGAATCCCACGCTTGTCGAACAGGGAGTCAGTCATGTCGACACCGTGTCCAGCACAGCCGACAAGCGGCCCGAGCGCATACGCAGCCTGTGGACGGTTGCGGGCGACGTAAGCCTGTGGGCGCCGCCCGGCGTATCGCATCACCCGCCGACCACATAACCAACGGCTGGACGACGAACCTTCATCGTCCAGGCGTGGGATTTGCCGGCCGGCCGATGAATCTCTCCCGGGCCTCCAGCGGGTGCGCCGAGGATTCCTTCTCTTGGCGCCAGGCGTCCTACGCTCTTCCGGTCAGCGTGGGAGATCCCGTCAACGTGCAGATGCGCGACGCAGGCCTGACTCCACCGTTACGAGGAGACACACAGATGGACTTCAAGGTCGCCGACCTCAGCCTGGCCGACTTCGGCCGCACCGAGATCTCTCTCGCCGAGCACGAGATGCCCGGCCTGATGGCCATGCGCGAGCGCTACGGCGACTCCAAGCCGCTGGCCGGTGCCCGGATCGCGGGCTCGCTGCACATGACGATCCAGACCGCGGTCCTCATCGAGACCCTGGTCGCGCTGGGCGCCGAGGTCCGCTGGGCGTCCTGCAACATCTTCTCGACCCAGGACCACGCGGCCGCGGCCGTCGCCGTCGGTCCCACCGGCACCGTGGAGGCTCCCGCCGGGGTCCCGGTCTTCGCGTGGAAGGGCGAGACCCTGGAGGAGTACTGGTGGTGCACCCAGCAGATCCTCATGTGGCCCGACGGCCCCGACGGCTCGAAGCGCTTCGCCAACATGATCCTCGACGACGGCGGTGACGCCACCCTGCTCGTCCACCTCGGCGTCGAGATGGAGAAGACCGGCGTCGCGCCTGACCCGGCCTCGGCCAAGAGCTACGAGCAGAAGGTCATCTTCGACGTGCTCAACGCCTCCCTCGCGGAGACCAAGGAGCGCTGGACGCCCATCGCGGGCGAGATCAAGGGCGTCACCGAGGAGACCACCACCGGCGTGCTGCGTCTCTACGACATGATGAAGGAGGGCTCGCTGCTCTTCCCGGCCATCAACGTCAACGACTCGGTCACCAAGTCCAAGTTCGACAACAAGTACGGCTGCCGCCACTCCCTGATCGACGGCATCAACCGCGCCACCGACGTGCTCATCGGCGGCAAGGTCGCGGTCGTCTGCGGCTACGGCGACGTCGGCAAGGGCTGCGCCGAGTCCCTGCGCGGCCAGGGCGCTCGCGTCATCATCACCGAGATCGACCCCATCTGCGCGCTCCAGGCCGCGATGGACGGCTACCAGGTCGACACCCTCGACAACGTCCTCGACGTCGCCGACATCGTGATCACCGCGACCGGCAACAAGGACGTCGTCACCGTCGAGCAGATGTCGAAGATGAAGCACCAGGCGATCCTGGGCAACATCGGCCACTTCGACAACGAGATCGACATGGCCGGCCTGGAGGCCGAAGGCGTCGCCACCCGCAAGAACGTCAAGCCGCAGGTCGACGTCTGGACCTTCCCTTCCGGCAACTCGATCATCGTGCTCTCCGAGGGCCGGCTGATGAACCTCGGCAACGCGACCGGCCACCCGTCGTTCGTCATGTCCAACTCCTTCACCAACCAGGTGCTCGCGCAGATCGAGATCTTCACCAAGCCCGAGGACTACCCGGTCGGCGTCTACGTGCTGCCCAAGCACCTCGACGAGGAGGTCGCCCGGCTGCACCTCGGCTCCCTCGGCGTCAACCTCACCGAGCTGACCGCCGACCAGGCGGCCTACCTCGGTGTCGACGTCAACGGCCCGTACAAGTCGAACCACTACAGGTACTGAATACCCTCGTGAACTTCGGCCCCCAGGCCGCGACGACGCTCGCTCCGCTTCGCGGGCTTCGCAGTCGTCACGGCCGCGGGGGCCGATCACGAGGCGCGCTCGCTGCGCTCGCCATCGCACGCCGCGGTCGCTCCGCTCCCTGGCTCGCAGCTGGCGACCCGGACTTCGCTCGCAACCGATCGGGTCAGCCCGGGGGCGCAGGACGCCCAGGCTGGCACACTTGAGTTCATGACCGCAGCACCAGCGATCGACCCGACCAAGGGACGCGTTCTCGTCGTCGACGATGACGCGTCGCTGGCCGAGATGCTCACCATCGTGCTGCGCCAGGAAGGCTTCGACGCCCGCTCGGTCACCCGCGGCGACCAGGCGATGGAGCACTTCCGCGACTATCGGCCCGACGTCGTCCTGCTCGACCTGATGCTGCCCGGCAAGGACGGCATCGACGTGTGCAAGGAGATCCGCGCCGAGTCCGGCGTCCCCATCGTGATGCTCACCGCCAAGGGCGACACGGTCGACGTCGTGGTCGGGCTGGAGTCGGGTGCCGACGACTACGTCGTCAAGCCGTTCAAGCCCAAGGAGCTGATCGCCCGCATCCGGGCGCGGGTCCGTCGCCTCGACGGCAACAACCAGGAGTCGCTGGTGATCGGCGACCTCGCCATCGACGTGGCAGGTCACTCCGTGACGCGCGGTGACGTCCCGATCGCCCTGACGCCGCTGGAGTTCGACCTGCTCGTGTGCCTGGCCCGCAAGCCGTGGCAGGTGTTCACCCGTGAGGTCCTGCTCGAGCAAGTCTGGGGCTACCGGCACGCGGCCGACACCAGGCTGGTCAACGTGCACGTCCAGAGGCTCCGGTCCAAGGTCGAGCACGACCCCGAGAACCCGGAGATCGTCGTCACCGTGCGCGGCGTCGGCTACAAGGCCGGGAAGCCGTAGCCGCAATGCTGCGCGCCCGTGCGCCGCGCCGGCCGCCCACGGCCGTACGCCGGGCGCTCACGTTCTGGCGGCGGTCGATCCAGGCCCGGGTCGTGGTCAGCACGGTGCTCCTCTCAGCGGTCGTGGTCAGCGGCGTCGGGTGGCTGCTGCTGCAGCAGACCCGCGACGGACTCCTCCAACACCGGGTCGACGTGGTGCTGGCCGAGGTCGCCGACGAGGTCGACGAGGCCAACGAGCGGCTCGCCGAGACCCCGGCGACCGACCCCGACCCGACCGCGCAGCGGCGCGGCCTGGTCGACCTCATCGTGCAGCGCGGCGCGACGCGTGGCTACCAGGTGGTGGTCGCCGGCCCGGTCGGCAGCGAGACGGGTTCCATCGCGAGAGGCGGCACCGAGTCCAGCCTGCACCTCGACCTGGCCAGCGTGCCGCCTCGGCTCGAGGAGCACTTCTCCGCGATCCGCAACGAGTCCGCTTGGACCTACACCAGGATCGGCACGACCGGCGACGACGGCGCCGTCGTGGGCAGCGAGCCCGGGATCGTGGTCGGTTCGCAGGTCGCGCTACCGGCCGACGGCCGCACCTACACGCTGTATTTCCTGTTCCCGCTCGACGAGGAGCAGCAGACCATGGGCCTGGTCACCCGGGCGATGCTGACCGCCGGCGGCCTGCTGGTGGTCCTGATCGGGCTGCTGACGTGGCTGGTCGCTCGCCAGGTCGTCACCCCGATCCGGCTGGCCCGCCGGGTGGCCGAGCGGCTGGCGGCCGGCCGGCTCACGGAGCGGCTCCGGGTGACCGGTGAGGACGACCTGGCCCGCCTGGCGACCTCGTTCAACCAGATGGCCACCAACCTCCAGCGCCAGATCCGCCAGCTGGAGGAGCTGAGCCGGGTCCAACGCCGGTTCGTGTCGGACGTCTCCCACGAGCTGCGGACACCGCTCACGACCGTACGGATGGCCGGCGACGTGCTTCACGACGCCCGCGACGAGTTCGACCCTGCCACCGCCCGGGCGGCCGAGCTCCTGCAGACCGAGCTCGACCGCTTCGAGACGCTGCTCGCCGACCTGCTCGAGATCAGCCGCTTCGACGCGGGCGCGGCCGTCCTCGAGCTCGACGACGTCAACCTCGTCGACGTCGCGCACCGGGTCGTCGAGGCGACTCGGCCGCTGGCCGAGCAGCGCGACGTGCGGATCGTGGTCCGCGCCCCCGACCACCCCTGTCTCGCGCAGGCCGACGTACGACGGGTCGAGCGCATCGTGCGCAACCTGGTCACCAACGCCATCGACCACGCCCGCCGGCCGCCGGGCGAGTCGGACGACGGCGTGATCCCGGAGGTCGTTGTGACGGTGGCCGCCGACGAGCAGGCAGCGGCGGTCGCGGTCCGCGACTACGGCATCGGCCTGGCGCCGGGGGAGTCGTCGATGGTCTTCAACCGGTTCTGGCGGGCCGACCCGGCGCGGGCGCGCACCAGTGGCGGCACGGGCCTCGGGCTGTCGATCTCCCAGGAGGACGCCCACCTGCACGGCGGCTGGCTCCAGGCGTGGGGCCGGCTGGGCGAAGGGTCGCAGTTCCGGCTGACGCTCCCGCGCCGCGTCGGCGACGTCCTGCGGCAGAGCCCGCTGCCGCTGGTGCCCGCCGACGCCCCGGAGCCGGTCGGATGAGGCGCGTCCCGGCCCTGGTCGCGGGCCTGCTCGGCGCGCTCCTGCTCACCGGCTGCATCGGACTCCCGGACGACGGGCCGGTCGAGGAGGCGCGGACCTCCGGCAGCGGCACCCGCGCCGACGCCATGGCGATCAACCCGCGTGGGCCGCAGCCCGGCCAGTCCGCCAGCGAGGTGGTCAAGGGCTTCCTCGACGCGATGCAGGCCACGCCGATCCGCACGGACGTGGCCCGGGAGTTCCTCGCCGCGGAGTTCCGAGAGGCCTGGGACCCCCGGGCGACGATCGTCTACGACAGCACATCGCTCCCCAGGCCCAGCTCTCTGGCGGGCGACCTCGTCGACGTCACGCTGACCGGTGCCGACCGGATCGACGAACGGGGCTCCTGGCAGGGTGCCGTCGAGGGCGACCTGAGCTTCCGGGTCATCAAGGAGAGCGGCGAGGCTCGGATCGCCGACCCGGCCAACGCCCTCATCGTCCCGCAGAGCTGGTATGCCCAGCGATTCCGGCAGGTCTCTCTCTACTTCTTCGACCCGACCTCGCAGGTGCTCGTCCCCGACCCGGTGTTCGTGCCGCGCGCCTCCGACCTCGCCTCGACGCTGGTCCAGCGCCTCATCGCGGGTCCGGCACCGGAGCTCACCGACTACGCCCGCAACGCGCTGCCCGCAGGCGCCGACCCGGAGATCTCGGTGCCGGTGACCGACGACGGGCTCGCCAGGGTGGATCTCGAGGGCGACGTGACCATGCCCGGGCTGGTCGACCGGGGGTTGCTGGTGGCCCAGCTCGCCTGGACCCTGCGCCAGGACCCGTCTGTCGAACGACTGCGCGTCACGGTGGACGGGGAGCTGGTCACCGCGACGGGGCAGCCGGAGGTGCCGGTGACCGCCGGCGAGGCGTTCGCCCCGTTCGTGGCGACTGCCAACAAGCTCCTGTTCGGGCTCGACGACGGCCGGATGGTCTCGGGGGTTGCTCAGGACCTGGCCACGGTCATCGGACCGTTCGGCCAGACCGACTTCGGCCTCCGGTCGATCACGCCCGACCTCAGCGCCTCGCAGGCAGCGGGAGTCACCTCCGACGGCAGCGTCATGTACGTCGGGCCGGTGCGCGAGTCCGTCGCGACCGGGCAGGTCACCCCCGTCGTCACCGGAGCCGCTGACCTGCTGGTGCCCGCCTGGGACTTCAGCAACCGGTTGTGGCTGGTCGACCGCCGGCCGGAGGGTGCCGTCGTGACCTACCTGCGTGAGGGGCGGACGGAGGAGATCGTGATCCGGGGGGTCACCGGCCGGGACGTGAAGTCGTTCCTGGTCTCCCGCGACGGGTCCCGGTTCGTCGCGGTGCTCCGGGGAGACACGGAGGACGTGATCGTGGTGAGCCGCCTGCTCCAGGATGCCGAGGGCAGGGTGGAGGGTGCCCTCGAGGCTCGCCGGGTCGACGTCGAGGGCGGTCGCGGGCTGCGGATCCGCGACATCACCTGGCTCTCGCCGACCAGCATCGTGGTGCTGCACCCGATCGGCCAGCGGCTCTTCCAGGTCCGGAGCGCGTCGGTCGACGGTGCTCCTGCCGACGTCGACGACCTGTCCATGACCATCGATGACCGGGTCCTCGGGCTGGTGGGGTCTCCCGATCCCGAGCAGAGCACGTATGCGATCGTCCGCGGCGGGCTCATCGACATCTTGGGCTCCTCCGGCGGCGACCTGGACGTTGCGCCCGGTATCACCAGCCTGGGCTACGTCGGTTGAGGTTTCGCCCCGAGGAACGAGGAGCGAAACCACTCAACCGAGGTCGAGCAAGCCGCCGTTCTCCACAAGATGGGCGACCGTAGTTGTTCCGCAGCACCTGTTGCGGTCGGCTGGGGCGCATGACCTGGCTGACCGCTGCCGCCGCCGACCTGCTGCTCGGCGGCCGCTGCGTCGGCTGCGGGGAGCCTGGGCGCCCGCTCTGCTCGCCCTGCCGGGCCGACCTCCCCTGCGCGGCGTACCAGGCGTGGCCGGACCCGGTGCCCGACGGCCTGGCGCAGCCGTGGGCGAGCGCGGCGTACGAAGGTGTGGCCCGCGACCTCGTGCTCGGCCTCAAGGAGCGGCGGCTGCTCGGCCTGGTCGGTCCCGTGGGCGAGCTGCTGGCGACGTCGGTCCGGGGCGCGTCACCGCCCGGTCCGGTCGTGCTCGTGCCGGTGCCGTCGCGTCGGGCGACCGTGCGGGCTCGCGGCCACGACCCGACGTGGGCGATCACCTCGCGGGCGGCCCGGCTGCTGACCGGTGCTGGGCGCGACGTCATCGCGCAGCGGCTGCTGCACCTGCGGCCCGGTGTGGTGGACCAGGCCGGACTCGGGGCGGAGATGCGGGCGGTCAACCTGGCCGGGTCGATGACGTGTCCGGCCGCGGGGCTGCGGCGTCTCGGCGGCCGCCGGTCCCGGGTCCGGGCGGTGGTTTGTGACGACGTCCTGACCACCGGGTCCACCGCCCGCGAGGCCCAGCGCGCCCTCGAGGCGGTCGGCGTAGAGGTCGCCGGGGTGGCCGTCGTCGCGGCCACCCGCCGGCGTTCGCCAAGAAGCGTCTGAGGATCTGGGACTTCCCTTTCGGTAGGTGGGGAGGGGCGGTACGGTCGAATCCACCCCCGTCGGAAGGAGCCGCGCACCTGCCCCTGCATCTCGGCCAGCCCAGGAAAGTCCCGACGAGGAGGTTCACATGGAAGTTGTGGTCACTGGACGGCACATCGAGCTCAGCGAGCGTTATCGGGCTCATGTGGAGGAGAAGCTGGGTCGGCTGGAGAAGCACGACCACCGGATCATCCGGGTGCAGGTCGAGGTGGAGCACGAACGGAATCCGCGGCAGCACGACCGCGCCGTGCGCCTCGAGCTGACGGCGTTCTCCAAGGGGCCGGTGATCAGGGCCGAGGCCTGCGCGGCCGACAAGATGGCGGCGCTCGACCTCGCGCTGGACAAGATGGCGGCGCAGATGCGGCGGGCCGCCGACCGCCGCCGGGTCCACCACGGCCGGCACGCACCGGTCTCGGTCGGCCAGGCGCTCGCGGGGCAGGAAGGACTCGCTCCCGACGACGCCGGCGACGACGCCACGGTGATCCACGAGCGTCAGGTCGGACCCATCACGGTCACCGGTGACGGCCCTCTCGTGGTGCGGGAGAAGACCCACCCGGCGAGCCCGATGACCCTCGACCAGGCCCTCTACGAGATGGAGCTGGTCGGCCACGACTTCTACCTGTTCGTGGACAAGGAGAGCGAGCGTCCCTCGGTCGTCTACCGCCGGCGCGGCTACGACTACGGGGTCATCTCGCTCGACGTCGACCAGTAGCTCGACCAGTCGGTCGAGCCCCAGGTCTTCACCCCAAAGGGTGATCAGATCGGGGCTGGCCCGAACGGGTCACTCGGATGATGCGCGCCATGCCCCGTTCGTGCCCCCATAGCGGCACCTCGGACCCCCCAGCCGTGTCATGATGGCCGGGTGGCTGACATGAACAGCAACGGGGTGGAGCCAATCAGGATCCTCGTCGTCGACGACCAGGAGCTCTTCCGTCGGGGACTCACGATGCTGCTGGCTGCCGAGCAGGGCATCGAGGTCGTCGGCGAGGCCGGCGACGGGCTCGAGGGGACGAGTCTGGCCGCGACCGCCGCGCCCGACGTCGTCCTTCTGGACATCCGGATGCCCAAGCGCTCCGGGATCGAGGCGTGCCTCGCGATCAAGGAGGCCGTCCCGTCGGCCAAGATCCTGATCCTGACCGTCTCCGACGAGGAGGCCGACCTCTACGAGGCCGTCAAGAGCGGAGCCTCCGGCTACCTGCTCAAGGACTCCTCCATCGAGGAGGTCGCCCAGGCCATCCGCGTGGTCGCCGACGGTCAGTCGCTGATCAGCCCGTCGATGGCGGTCAAGCTCATCGACGAGTTCAAGCAGATGTCGCGGCCCGAGCGCGAGCACGTCCCGGGGCTCAAGCTCACCGACCGTGAGCTCGAGGTGCTCCGTCTCGTCGCCAGGGGGATGAACAACCGGGAGATCGCCCGCGACCTCTTCATCTCCGAGAACACCGTCAAGAACCACGTCCGCAACATCCTGGAGAAGCTCCAGCTCCACTCGCGGATGGAAGCCGTGATGTACGCAGTGAAGGAAAAGCTGCTCGACCTGCCGTGACTGGATACCCCCGCGAGCTTCGACCCGGACCCACGACGGACGCTCGCTCCGCTTCGCGGGCTTCGCAGTCCATCGTGGGCACCGGGCCGATCGCGGGGCGCGCGCTCCGCGCATCGCTCGCTCCGCTCGCCCGTGCCACTCGGGCTGACGCTGTCGGTCGTGCGTGGTTGAGTGCAACCCGTGCAGACCCTGAGCCGCCGCCAGGCGCGTCGGATCGCGCTGGCGGCCCAGGGGTTCAAGGACCCCCGCCACACCTCGCCCACCATGCGCACGTTCAGCCGGACCCTGGCGCGCACCGGGGTGCTGCAGGTCGACTCGGTCAACGTGCTCCAGCGCGCGCACTACATGCCGGTGTTCTCGCGGATCGGTCCCTACGACACCGCGCTGCTGCACCGGGCCTCGGAGAAGGCGCCGCGGCGGATCGTCGAATACTGGGCGCACGTCCAGGCGTTCATGCCGGTGGACCTCTGGCCCGTCATGCAGCACCGGATGGCGTCCTACCGCGCCAAGCAGGGCAAGTGGTGGCGTGGCGTGCCGGACGAGGTCCTGTCGGTGCTGCTGGCCGAGATCACCCAGCGGGGGGCGTCGACGGCGCGCGACCTGGAGGCGATGGTCGACGCCGGTCCGCGCCGCAAGGACCACTGGGGGTGGAACTGGTCGCAGGCGCGCAAGGGACTCGACTTCCTCTACATGGTGGGTGACCTAGCGATCGCCGGGCGCACCAGCCAGTTCGAGGTTCGCTACGACCTGCCCGAGCGGGTGATCCCCGCCGAGGTCCTGGCCCGCCCGACACCTTCCCTGGAGGAGGCTGAGCGCGAGCTGGTCCGGCGCGCGGCGGCGTCCCACGGCGTCGGCACGCTCAAGTGCCTCGCGGACTACTACCGGACCACCCAGGCGCCGGTGAAGAAGGCCGTCGAGCAGTTGGTCGAGGAGGGCGAGCTGGTCCCGGTCCGGGTCGAGGGGTGGAACAAGCCGGCCTTCCTGCACCGGGACGCGGCCCTGCCGCGCAAGGTCGACGCCCGGGCACTCCTGAGCCCGTTCGACCCGGTCGTCTGGGAGCGGGAGCGCACCGAGCGGCTCTTCGACTTCTTCTACCGGATCGAGATCTATACCCCGCCCGACAAGCGCGTGCACGGCTACTACGTGCTGCCGTTCCTGCTCCGCGACGAGATCGTCGCGCGCGTGGACCTCAAGGCCGACCGCGCGACGGGCACGCTGCTGGTCAAGTCCGCCTGGGCCGAGGACGGCGCCCCGGACGACACGGCCGAGGAGCTGAGCGAGGAGCTGCGAGTGCTCGCCGCCTGGCTCGGGCTCGACGACATCAGGGTCGAGGCGAAGGGCGACCTGGCGCCGCAGCTGCGTCCCTGACCAGCTCCTCCACGACGTCCGCACCCCGAAGAGCGCCCGGGTAGCGGCGTACCTCGTCCCCGAGCCGGGCCGCGGCCGCCCGGTGCGGGCCGTCCGCGAGCAGCTCCTGGACCAACGGCCGGATCCGGTCCGCCGGCGCCCGTTTGCGTACGACCCGGCCGGCTCCGGCCTGCTCGAGGCTGCGCCCGACATGCGGTTGGTCGGTCAGCCGGTCCATCGGCATGACGAGCACGGGCAGGTCGTGGGCCAGCGCCTGCATCGTGGTGCCGTGCCCGCCGTGGCCGATGACCAGGTCCACGCGCGGCATCAGCTCGACGTGCGGCACGTAGCGGTGGACCTCCGTCCCAGGGGCGACGTCGAGCGACGCCGGGTCGACGGCCGGGCCGGTCGTCACGACGACGTGCGCGCCGAGGTCACGGGTGGCGTCGACCACGGCCTGCAGGCACTCACGCATCCTGGGGAACGCGAAGGTGCTGAGGCTGACCAACACGGTCGGCACGTCGTTCGGCCGGCGCTCCGCGACCGGCACGACCGGTCCGATCCTGTGGAGGTTGGCCGGTGGCGCCGGCATCGGGTCGAGGCTGGGGATGGTGGACAGCAGCCGGGCCGCGGCCTGGTCGAGCGCCTGGTGGGGGCGGAGTCGCCGCACCCTCAGGCTCAACCCCATCGGGCCACCCAGGATCCCGCGGCGGTAGACGCGGTCGAACATGTGCTCCAGGACCGCGTAGTGCAGTCCGGCATCGGCGGCGGCCCGCATCGCCCCGAACATGAGACCGTCCACGACGACCAGGTCGGCCGGTCGCCGGGTCACCTCGTCGAGCAGGTCTCGCCCCATGCCCCGGTCGCCGAACGTCGCCATCATGGCGAGCGGGGAGTAGTCGCGGACGTTGTCGAAGTCGCGCGCATGTCGTGGCCGGACGGTCTCGAACCCGGCCTCGGTCAGGGAGTCGAGCTGGGCGGTATGGCCCAGGAACCGGACCGCATGGCCGCGAGAGACGAGCTCGCGGGCGATCCCGGTCGCCGGCGGCACGTTGCCGCCGCCGTCCCAGGTCACGAACAGGAGGTCGGCCATCTCAGGACTCCTTGCCGGGTGCGGGGCTGGTGCGTAGGAGCGCGCCCACGAGGTCGTGCATGCGTCGTTCGGTGAGGGCCCGGGAGTGCCCGCGGTCGAGGCGCAGCAGCTTCCAGGTGTAGACGTCGGTGGCCACGACCAGCAGGTCGAGGAGCCCCACGTCGTCGGTGGCGGGGGAGAAGGCGTCCCGGACCCAGGCCCGGTGCATCGCCTTGCCGCGGTCTGTCGCCTGGCGGGCGACGTCGTCATGGTCCTCCTGGGCCAGCATCAGCAGCGCCGTGCGGCCGCGGCGTTCGTAGTGGTCGACGACACTGCGCACCGCGGCCTCGGCGTCTCCAGGGGGCGTGCGGCGCTCGTCCTCGGTGTCGCGCATCGCGGCGTCCATGGCCGCGGCGAAGAGGCCGTCCCGGTTGCCGTACTGGCGCAGCACCGTCTTGACGCTGACGCCGGCGCGCTCGGCGACCGCGTCGAGGGTGATCTCCGCGAACGGCCGCTCGCTCGCCAGCCCGACCACGGCCTCGACGATCCGCCTGCGGGTCGCCTCGGCGGCCTCCGCCCGGGTGGTCATCGTGTAGGAGCGTGTCGTTTTCATGTCAGTAGCAGTGGACACCAATACTGGATTGATGTCAATGGCCGTGGACATGAAATCTGGGCGGACAGCGCTGAGGAACGCTCGGCTCGGCCTGGCCGTTACGATCTAGGACGGCGCCGGCCTTCTCCCGAAGCCCAGCGCGCCCCGCTGACCTCGACCCAGGAGTCCTGTTTCCCCGTGCCTGCCATCCTCGACAAGCTCCTCCGCATCGGTGAGGGCAAGATCCTCCGCCAGCTCGAGACGATCTCCGCGGCGGTCAACGCGATCGAGGACGACTTCGTCGCGATGAGCGACGACGAGCTGCGGGGCATGACCGACGAGTTCAAGGAGCGGCTCGCCAAGGGCGAGAGCCTCGACGACCTGATGCCCGAGGCGTTCGCCACGGTGCGCGAGGTCGCTCGCCGGGTGCTCGGCCAGCGCCACTTCGACGTCCAGATCATGGGCGGTGCGGCGCTCCACCTCGGCAACATCGCCGAGATGAAGACCGGTGAGGGCAAGACCCTCGTCTCCACCTTGCCCGCCTACCTCAACGCGCTCGAGGGCAGGGGCGTGCACGTCGTCACCGTCAACGACTACCTGGCGAAGTTCCAGTCGGAGTGGATGGGTCGTGTCCACCACTTCCTCGGACTCACCGTCGGGGTGATCCTCCCGGAGATGCGGCCCGACGAGCGGCGCGTGGCCTACGGCTGCGACATCACCTACGGCACCAACAACGAGCTCGGCTTCGACTACCTGCGCGACAACATGGCCAGCTCGATCGAGGACTGCGTCCAGCGCGGCCACCACTTCGCCATCGTCGACGAGGTCGACTCGATCCTCATCGACGAGGCGCGCACACCGCTGATCATCAGCGGCCCGACGCAGGACGAGGTCAAGTGGTACGGCGAGTTCGCCAAGATCGCCAAGACGCTGGTCCGCGACGAGGACTACGAGGTCGACGAGAAGAAGCGGACGATCTCGGTGCTCGAGCCGGGCATCACCAAGGTCGAGGACCACCTGGGCATCGAGAACCTCTACGAGGCGGTCAACACCCCGCTGATCTCGTTCCTCCACAACTCCATCAAGGCCAAGGAGCTCTTCCGCAACGACAAGGAGTACGTCGTCATCGACGGCGAGGTGCTCATCGTCGACGAGCACACCGGCCGGATGCTGGCCGGCCGCCGCTACAACGACGGTCTCCACCAGGCGATCGAGGCCAAGGAGGAGGTGACCGTCCGCGAGGAGTACCAGACGCTCGCGACGGTGACCCTGCAGAACTACTTCCGTCTCTACGAGAAGCTCTCCGGGATGACCGGCACGGCCATGACCGAGGCCTCGGAGTTCGACAAGATCTACGGCCTCGGCGTGGTGCCGATCCCCACCAACAAGCCGATGCTGCGCGTCGACAACCCCGACCTCGTCTACCGCACCGAGGAGGCGAAGTACGACGCCGTCGTGGAGGACATCGCCGAGCGACACCGCAAGGGCCAGCCGATCCTGGTCGGCACCGTCTCGGTCGAGAAGTCCGAGCACCTGTCCGGCAAGCTCCGCAAGCTGGGCGTACCGCACAGCGTCCTCAACGCCAAGGTCCACGCCGACGAGGCCAAGATCGTGGCGATGGCCGGCCACAAGGGCGCGGTCACGGTGGCCACCAACATGGCCGGCCGGGGCACCGACATCATGCTCGGCGGGTCGGTCGAGTTCCTCGCCGACGCCGAGCTCCGGGCCAAGGGCCTCGAGCCCCTGGGGGAGACCTCCGCGGACTACGAGGCCGCGTGGCCCGAGACCCTGGAGCGGGTCAGGGCGCGGGTGGCCGCCGAGCACGACGAGGTCAAGGAGCTCGGCGGCCTCTACGTCGTCGGCACCGAGAGGCACGAGTCGCGCCGGATCGACAACCAGCTGCGCGGCCGTTCGGGCCGTCAGGGCGACCCGGGCGAGTCCCGGTTCTACCTGTCGCTGCAGGACGAGCTGATGCGCCTGTTCAAGTCCGACTGGGTCGACCGGGTGCTCCAGGTCCTCAAGATCCCCGACGACGTGCCGATCGAGAACAAGCGCGTCACGAGTGCGATCGCCAACGCCCAGGGCCAGGTCGAGTCGCAGAACTTCGAGTCGCGCAAGAACGTCCTCAAGTACGACGACGTCATGGACCGTCAGCGCAAGGTCATCTACGGCGAGCGGCGCGAGGTGCTCGAGGGCGCCGACATCGAGGAGCAGGTGCGGTCGTTCATCGACGACGTGGTCACCGGCATGGTCACCGGTGCCACCGAGGGCCTCGTCGTCGAGTGGGACCTCGAGCAGCTCTGGACCGACCTCGGTCAGCTGTGGCCGATCTCCGTGGACCGTGAGGCCTACGTCGCCGGGGTCGGCGGCGAGGACGGCATCGACCGCGACGACCTGATCAAGACCCTGCAGGCCGATGCCCAGGCCGCCTACGACAAGCGCGAGGCCGAGGTCGGTGAGGAGGTCATGCGCGAGCTCGAGCGGCGGGTGCTCCTGTCTGTGCTCGACCGCAAGTGGCGCGAGCACCTCTATGAGATGGACTACCTGCGCGAGGGCATCTACCTGCGGGCCTACTCCCAGCGTGACCCACTGGTGGAGTACCAGCGCGAGGGCTTCGACATGTTCGCGGCGATGATGGACGGGATCAAGGAGGAGTCGGTCGGGTTCCTGTTCAACCTCGAGGTCACTGTCGGTGACGAGGAGGAGGAAGAGGAGGAGGACGAGGAAGTGGTCCTCGAGCCGATGCGCCAGTCGATCCCGAGCGCTCCCCAGCCCGACGCCCCGGCGCCGGCGCCGGTCTCGCCGCTCGTCCGCGCCAAGGGGCTCGAGCCGGCCAAGCAGCCGCAGAACCTGTCCTACTCGGCGCCCACCGAGCAGGGCGAGGTCGAGGTCAAGGGCAGCACGGTCACCAACGCCGACGACCCGTACGCCAAGGTCGGACGGAACGCGCAGTGCCCCTGCGGCTCGGGCAAGAAGTACAAGATGTGTCACGGCCGCGCGGGTGGCCCGACCGGCCTCACGGCCCGGCCGGCCGGCTAGGCGGAACTCAGGCGAAGTCGAGGGCGGTGCAGAGCCACCGCCCTCGGCGCTGCTCGAACCGGGCGGCCACGGCGCGCGAACGCTCGCCGTAGCGCACGTGGATGCTCGCCTCGGCGACCGCGGGGGTGACGAACCGGGTGTGCACGCTGCGCACCTGCGGCCGCACCGGCTGCATCCGGGCCACCCCGGGTTGGTGTCCGGCGGCCCGGGCCACGAGCATCGCCCGCCGCTGCAGGTCCTGGTAGACCGTGCCACTCGTCCAGCGGAGGAGCTGGCTGGCCGGACGGTCGCCACCGACGATCTCGACCGCAGCCTGCGCGAACCGGCGAACCCAGAGTTCGACCTCGTGCTGGTCCCGCCCCAGCGGCGCTCCGCGCGGCGGTGGGGGCTCGAGGTGCGGCTGGAGGTCCAGCGCGAGGGTTCCCTGGACGCTGGCGATCGGGATGCGGGGCAGCGGTACGACAGTCACGAGGTTCTCCTTCGGGTCTCACTGCGTGGCGGGGCGTGGTGGAAGGACGAGGCGCTGGCCGGGATGGATGAGGTCCGGGTCGGGTCCGATCACCTCGGCGTTCAGGCGATGGATGGCCTGCCAGCGCGCGGTCAGGCGGGCCGCGGAGGCGTCGGCGGGTAGGTCCGCGGCCGCCAGGTGCCACAGGCAGTCGCCGCTGCGCACGACCACGGTCCGCGGCGCCGCGGGGTGGACGACGGGGTGCGGGGGTCTGGCCGGACCGGTGGCGCGGTCGGGGAACGGAAGCCCAGAGATCGCCGGCCGCGGAGACGGTCGTTCGTCAGCAGTCGCTGCGGTCAACGGTGTCGCCAGCACGACGCCGCAGCACAGCAGCACCAGGCGCCGCCAGGGCGCCGCGACCCGGCCGCGCCCGGCGAGACCGCTCCAGGCCTCGGCGACCACGCTCAGCGTGGCGAGCCAGGCCCAGACCACCGCGCCGAGGAGGGCGCCCAGGCAGAGGCGCACGAGGGCCTCGTCCACGGCCGCGACGGGACCGGTCACACCGCGCACCAGCGACTGCGCCGTGGCGATCGCGGCGGCCGTGGTCGCAACCGCCACGAGGGCGCACCGAGGACGCGAGGGATGCTGCCGAGTCAGCATGGGGAGCCTTGTATCTATGCGTTTGCGTGTGTTTGCCTTAGTCAACGGTGATTCGCAATGCTGGTCAACCCGCTCTCCACAGCGGCCCACATGACGTGGCGGCGACGTGGCAGGGTCGGGTCATGGCCTGGGAGGACGAGCTCTTCGCCTACCTCGACGACCTCGAGCAGCAGGCGGCGGCTCTCTACGACGCCGAGCGCGCCCCCGACCTCGCAGACCGGGGACGGGCGGAGTACCAGCAGGTGACCCTGGCCAGCCGGTTGATGGCCAGTGTCGACCTGGAGGTGACCCTGGAGCTCACCGGCGTCGGCGCCGTGTCCGGACGGCTGGACCGGGTCGCCGACGGGTGGCTGGTCCTGAGCGGCCACGGCCAGGACTGGGTGGTCCGCACCGGGGCGGTCGCCTCCGCCCACGGGCTCTCGGAGCGGTCCGTGCCCGAGGTCGCGTGGCCGATCGTGGCTCGGCTGAGGATCGGGTCGGCGCTGCGCCGCCTCTCAGACGGGGGCGTGGCCTGCTCGCTGCACCTGATGGACGGGCGCCGCCACGACGGGGTCGTCCGCCGGGTGGGCGCGGACTTCTGCGAGCTGAGCACCGGCGACGCCGGACGGCTCGTGATCGTGGCCTTCGACCAGCTGGCCGCGGTGCAGTCCAGGCGGTAGCGGCCCCGTCCGGGTCAGGTGGCGTCGACGTCGTAGGGCGGGCGCTCGCCCTCGGTGAGGGGCCTCAGGCCCTTGCGCTTCGGGCGGGCGTCCTCCTCGGCGTCCTCCATCGCCTCGATGATGTGCTTGCGCACGATCGTGCGCGGGTCGAGGTCGCGGAGCTCGAGGTCGGCGTACTCGGGCCCCAGCTCGTCGCGGAGCTCGTCGCGAGCGGCGTTGGCGAACTGCTTGGCCTTGCGCACCATCTGGCCGGCCTGCTTGGCCAGGTCGGGGAGTCGGTCCGGTCCGAAGACGATCACCGCGACGAACGCGATGAGCGCCATCTCGGCCAGGCCGACTCCGAACACGTGACGTCGGCTCTCAGAGCCGGCCGGCGGGGGTGAGCCCGAGCTGCAGGCCCGCGAGGCCCCGCTGCCTCCCGGCGAGGCGCCCGGCGACCTCGGAGAGGACCACCGAGGCGGGCGCCGCCGGGTCGGAGTCGACGATCGGCCGGCCCGCGTCGCCACCCTCGCGCAGGGCCAGGTCCAGGGGGATCCGGCCGAGCACGGGTACGTCGTAGCCGAAGCGCGCGGACAGCGTCGCGGCGACCCGGTCGCCGCCGCCGGCGCCGAACACCTCGAGCCGGTGGTCGGTGCCTGCCTCGGCACAGTGGGGGCAGACCAGGTAGCTCATGTTCTCGACGACGCCGACCACCCGCTGGTGCATCATCGAGGCCATCGTCCCGGCGCGCTCGGCGACCTCGGCGGCGGCCTCCTGCGGGGTGGTGACGACCACGACCTCGGCGCCCGGAAGGTGCTGGCCGAGCGAGATCGCCACGTCGCCGGTGCCCGGCGGCAGGTCGAGCAGGAGCACGTCGAGGTCGCCCCAGTAGACGTCGGCGAGCATCTGCACCAGGGCCCGGTCGAGCATCGGGCCACGCCACGCGACGACCTGGTCGCGACGCGGCTTGAGCATCCCGATGGAGATGACCGAGACCCCCGAGTCGGTGGGGACCGGCATGATCAGGTCGTCGACCTGGGTCGGGCGCGAGTCCGCCACTCCGAGCATCGCCGGGACCGAGTGGCCATAGATGTCGGCGTCGACCACCCCGACCCGCAGCCCCTGCTTGGCCATGGACAGTGCGAGGTTGACGGTCACTGACGACTTCCCGACCCCGCCCTTGCCGGAGGCGATGGCGAACACCTTGGTCAGCGAGCCCGGCTGGGAGAACGGGATCTCCCGCTGTGCCTTGCCGCCGCTGAGCACGTCCTTGAGGCCGGCTCGCTGCTCCGGCGTCATCACGCCCAAGGTCAGGTCGACGTCGGACACCCCGTCGACCGCGCGCAGTGCGCCGTTGACGTCGCGGGTGATCGTGTCCTTGAGCGGGCAGCCGGAGACGGTGAGCAGCACGGTCAGGCGGACGAGGCCCGCCGCGTCGACATCGACGGAGTCGACCATGCCGAGCTCGGTGATGGGGCGCTTGATCTCGGGGTCCTGGACGGTCGCCAGGGCCGCGGTCAGCTGGTCGACGGTGGGAAGGCTCATGATGCGGCCAGGGTAGTCCGGGACCCTGGGTCGCTCGTGCCCCAGGACCGCTGTGAGATCAGTCGCGTGCCGGCTCGGTGGGCGGCTCGTCCTCGCGCTGCCGCTCCTCGAGCTCGTTGAGCAGCGAGCGCAGCTCCGAGCGCAGGAAGTCCCGGGTCGCAACCTCGCCGACGGCCATCCGCAACGACGCGACCTCGCGGGCGAGGAACTCCATGTCGGCGTGCGCCCGGGCGTTGGCCTGCCGGTCCTGCTCGGCGATGACCTTGTCGCGGTGCTCCTGGCGGTTCTGCGCGAGCAGGATCAGTGGGGCCGCGTAGGACGCCTGGAGGCTGAGCATCAGGGTCAGGAAGATGAAGGGGTAGGCGTCCCACTCCAGGTCCTGGGGAGCCAGGGCGTTCCACAGCACCCACACCGCGACGAACGCGGTCATGTAGAGCAGGAACCGGGCCGTTCCCATGAAGCGGGCGAACTGCTCGGCGAAGGTTCCGAACGTGTCGGGGTCGTACGCCGGGCGCCGGACTAGCGGCTGCCGGCGGCTCTCGCGAGGGGTGTCGAGGCGCGCCCGGCGACGGGACTCAGCCATCGCGCACCACCTTCGTCGATCCGGGGGCGGCGACGGCGCGGTCGCGCCAGTTGTCCGGGAGCATGTGGTCGAGCAGGTCGTCGACGGTCACCGCGCCGATGAGGTGCCCGTTCTCGTCGACCACGGGCGCGGCCACCAGGTTGTACGTAGCGAGGTGGGCGGCGACCTCGCCGATCTGGGCCTCGGGACGGAGGCTCTCCATCGAGTCGTCGAGCGCGCCCGCGACCAGGGTCGAGGGGGGCTCCCGCAGCAGCCGCTGGATGTGGGCGACCCCGAGGAACCGTCCGGTGGGCGTCTCCAGTGGCGGGCGGCAGACATAGACCAGCGCGGCGAGGGCCGGCGTGAGGTCGGGGTTGCGGACGTGAGCGAGCGCATCGGCGACGGTGGCGTCGGGGCCCAGGATGATCGGCTCGGAGGTCATCATCGCTCCGGCCGTGTCCTCGACGTAGGACATCAGCCGTTTGACGTCCTCGGCCTCCTCGGGCTCCATCAGCTCGAGCAGCCGCTCGGCGGTCTCGGGCGGCAGCTCGGCCATCAGGTCGGCCGCGTCGTCGGGGTCCATCTCCTCCAGCACGTCGGCCGCCCGCTCACCCGCGAGCTGGCCGAGGATCTCGACCTGGTCCTCCTCGGGCAGCTCCTCGAGGACGTCGGCGAGCCGCTCGTCGCTCAGGGCGGCCACGACTGCGGCGCGGCGGTCCGCCGGAAGGTCGTGGATGACCGTCGCGGCGTCGGCGGGCCGGAGCTCGTTGAGGGCGTGGATCAGCTGGGTGGCTCCCTGGGTCGGCTCGCGGCGGGTCAGCCCCTCGACCTCGCCCCACTCCACGACGTGGGTCTGCCCGCGCCGACGCAGCGCCTTGGCCGGCTCCTGCACGGCCACTCGGCTGATGACCCAGTCGCGGTTGCGGGCCTGCTCCATGCCGATGTCGTAGACGGTGCCCGTGATCCCGGACGTCGTGATGGTGACCGCCTTGTCGAAGAGCTCGCCCACGACCAGGGTCTCGGTCGAGCGCTGCTCGAAGCGGCGCATGTTGAGCAGCCC
Organism: Nocardioides dilutus; assembly: GCF_054779555.1. Taxonomy (NCBI): domain Bacteria; kingdom Bacillati; phylum Actinomycetota; class Actinomycetes; order Propionibacteriales; family Nocardioidaceae; genus Nocardioides; species Nocardioides dilutus. The sequence continues at coordinate 814,905 of NZ_BAAGYA010000002.1, forward strand.
GGTCGTGTAGACCTGCCCCGCGTCCACGTTGGTCACCCGGGTCATGGGCACGAAGATCCGCCGCCGGCCGAAGACCTCGGCCACCATTCCGAGGACGCGAGGCTGGCTCGACTCCGAGCGCACGGCCGCCACGAGGTCGCGAACCTTGCCGACCTGGTCTCCCTGAGGGTCGAAGATCGGCAGGCCGACCAACCGGGCGGCGTACACGCGGGACGGTGCCGTGCTCACGTGAGGTCACGCTACCGGCCGGAGGACGACGAAGCCGGTCGCCGAGACGGCGCGTGGCCCGGCGCTCGCCGGCGAGCCCTGTGCGCGCCGTCTCGTAGACTCGCGGCATGAAGAGGCTCCTGGCTCGGGCGGCGGCAGGGTCCCTGGCAGCGGTTCTGCTGCTCGGGAGTTGCGGCGATGACAGCGCCACCGACCCGTCGGCAGCGGACGGCTCGGACACCTCTCAGAGCTCGTCGGCGTCGGTGACGACCTCCGAGCCCGCCGAGCCGACGCCGAGCGAGTCGCCGATCGAGCCGACAGAGACGACGGAACCACTCCCCGACTGGCCGGCCTGCACCGAGGTCTGGGTCGAGGACGCGCGACTGCCCGGCGACTACAAGGGCTGCCTCGAGGGCGCGACGGCGGTGAAGGCCAAGAACCGCTACTGCGAGTTCGGCAGGAAGCTGGTCACCTACGCCGACCGGTTCTGGGCGGTCCGCGGCGGCAAGGTCAACGACGCGAAGGGCCCGCTGAAGGACAGCGAGGACTACCGCAACGACCTGGCGTCATGTCAGGGCTGAGCGTGCCGGATCGAATTACAGTTTTGTAGTTCACGGCAAACGGTTCGTCACACCAGTCACACTGGTTACAGTCCTCGCATGCAACGCCGTTCCCCCGGTAATGCATGGCTCACCTTCCCCGTCTGGACATCCCTCTCGGTGGCGTCGGCCATGTCCCTGCTTGCTGCCCTCCTCGCGGTGGTCGCGGCCGGTCCAGCGACCGCCACGGCCGCTCCAACCGCCGCACCAACCGGCGCACTTGCGGCCAGCTCGTGCGCCCCGGTGCTGCTGGTCGGTGTCGAGGGGCCGCGCGACAAGCGCGTTGCCGGGGCGACCTACTCCCCGGCGCTCATGCAGGTGGGCGAGACGTTCCGGGCTCGGGCGGCCGCGACGGGTCGAGGCGTCGAGCTCGTCCGGGTCGTGTCCGGCGGGGCCAGGCCGGACAGGCTCGTGGGCAAGGACCTCAAGGCCAAGGCCAGCAAAGCGGTCACCGTCGACTCGGCCAACGCCTGGATGAGCAAGGTCGGCCGGGCCCAGTCCCGCACCGCCGCTGCCCTGTCCGCAGCGGCGGCGGCCTGCCCCGACCAGCAGATCGTGCTGGCCGGCTACAGCCAGGGCGCCACCGCCCTCCACCGCTCACTCAGCGCCTTCCAGGCCGCCTACGGCGCCCGGCTGATGGGTGCCATCCTCATCAGTGACGCCGACAAGGTCCGCCGCACCAACGCCGCCATCCTCGGCGCGCCCGCCGCCTCCCGTCGCGGGCGGGGGGTCGGGACCCGGGTCCTCGGCAACACCGTGGACGCGCCTGCCACACCCACCGGCACGCCCGTCATCAGCGTCTGCACCAAGGGCGACGTGGTCTGCGATCTTCGCGGCACCCCCGCGGGCAAGGCGGTCGAGAAGCACCGGAGCTACGGCTCGGGCGGCGGAGCGGCTGCGGTGGCCTCGGCCGCCTCGACCATGTGGTCGCGGGTCGCCAGCTGGGCGCGCGCCTCGACGACCGTCGTCCAGGTCCCCGTCAACCAGGCGTTCAGCCGGCAGCTCTCCGCCGACGTCGACCCCGCCCAGGCGCCGTACGTCGAGTGGTCGCAGGTCAGCGGACTGCCGGACTGGGCATCGCTGAGCTCGACCGGCCTCCTCACGGGCACCGCGCCCGCCGAGGGCAGCTGGACGGTCAGCTACGCGGTTCGCACCACCAACCCCCCGTCGCCCTACTCCTATGGCCAGTTCGTCCTGACCGCGGCAAACCCGAAGCCCATGGTGAGCTCGGGCGGGCAGTCAGCCTGCGAGGTCCGTGCGGACACCTCCCTGTGGTGCTGGGGCAATGCGGCGTACGGCCAGGTCGGTGACGGCCAGACCAAGGACCGCACCAACCCGCAGCCGATCGGCACCCCCGGGTGGGGGAGCGTCAGCGCCAGCGGCTCCACGACGTGCGGCATCCGTCTCGACCAGACGCTCTGGTGCTGGGGCATGAACCACCGGGGGCAGCTCGGCATCGGTGAGGCCCCGCGCCAGCTCACACCGGTCCAGGTCGCGCCCCTGCAGCGGTTCCTCCAGGTCTCCACCGGCTGGCTCAACACCTGTGCCGTCGCCGTGGACTCCTCGCTGTGGTGCTGGGGCGACAACAGTCGCGGGCAGGTCGGGGTGGGCGACACCAAGACCCGCTACACGCCAACCCTGGTGAGCGCGTCCGGCTGGTCATCGGTCACCATCGGCGGCTACTACGCCTGCGGCACGCGGACCGACGGCGGCGCCAGCTGCTGGGGCCAGAACTCCTTCGGACAGCTCGGCACCGGCGCGACCTCCAACAGCAGCGTCCCGGCGACAGTCACCGGCGGCCTGGGCTGGCAGCAGCTAGACGCCGGGTGGGCGTCGACGTGCGGTCTCACCACGCTCGGCAAGGCCTACTGCTGGGGACTCAACGACACCGGTCAGCTGGGCTCCAGCGGCCCCAACACCGCTTCCCCGCGCGAGGTCGAGGGCGGCGCCACGTGGCGCTCGGTCACCGTGGGTGACAGCTTCGGTTGCGGCGTCACCACCAGCTCCGAGGCCACCTGCTGGGGCAGCAACCGCTACGGCCAGCTCGGTGACGGACAGGCGAGCCTGAGGATCGAGACGCGCAAGGTCAGCGGCACCTGGGACAGCGTGGACGCCGGCTGGTACTCGGTCTGTGCGCGTCCCGTGGCCGACGGCCCGACCGCCTGTTGGGGCAACAACGAGCGCGGCCAGCTCGGCCGCGGCGACCGGACCAATCGCAACACGCCCCGTGGGCAGGTCGCGAGCCGACCGTTCCCGACCCGGGAGCGCCGGGATCCCGCCGAGTTCGTCGCCACCAGCTTCAACATCCTCGGCAGCCAGCACACCGAGCCCGGGGGCGGGGTGCCCGAGTGGGCACCGGGGCGGCTGCGGACGGAGTGGGCCGCGAACCTCATCCAGAAGACGAGCACCGGGATCATGGGTTTCCAGGAGATCCAGCCCGACCAGATCACCGCACTCGACCGGATCATCGGCAACCGCTTCGACTTCTGGCCCGGCAACACCAACGGCCCCCGCGCCGCCTGGCAGACGGTGGCCTGGGACAGCACGAAGTGGGAGCTGGTCACCTCCGAGAACGTCGACCTCCCGGTGCTGGGCAAGAAGCGTCCGCACCCCCTGGTGCTGCTCCGCAACAAGGCGACCGGGAAGTCGACGTGGCTGTTCAACATCCACAACTCCTCGAAGAACACCCCCGAGCGCAAGAAGGAGCGCCGCAAGGCCCTCAAGCTCATCGTCAAGGAGGTCGCGAAGAAGCGGAAGGACGGGACGCCGCTGATCCTCCTCGGTGACTTCAACGACCGTAGGGAGGCGTTCTGCACCGTCACCGGCAAGACCGACCTCAAGGCCACCAACGGTGGCTCGTTCAAGAAGGGCAAGTGCAAGCCCCCCAAGAACATGGGCATCGACTGGATCTTCGCGAGCAAGGACCTCAAGAGGCAGTCGTTCACCCGGGACCGCAACCTGATGATCCTGCGGATCACCGACCACCCGGTGATCTACAGCACGCTGAAGTTCAAGTGACTGAACTCCTGCGAGGAACGAGCAGGAGGTTCAGTCGAGGGTGGTCGAGCAAGCCGTGCGGTCGAGGAACGAGGCCGCAACCGGCGTGTCGAGACCTCGCAAGCCGGGGCTGAAACTGACTCACTCGCGGGCCAACCGGCGACGCACGCGGGCGAGGAGCGTCGTCCCCGGGTCACGTTCTGCGCGCACTCCCTGCCCCGCACCCGGCCTCACGCCGTCCTTGAGGTCGCTCATCAGCCGGGCAGCCAGGTCCAGAGCGACCTCGGCGACCTCCGCGTCGGTCACCGACGAAGGGTGGCGGCGCTCGGGCAGGTCGTCGGGAACGCGGAGGGAGTCCAGGTCTCCGACCACGTCGTAGCCGCGGGCCCGGACGAGCGCTACGGCCGCCTCGCCCCGGCGACGGCAGTCCTCGACCTGATCGGCGCCGGGCCAGAACCGTTCCCCGCCGCGGGGGACGAGCCGCTCGTCGGCCAGGAAGCTGCGGATCCAGACGCCGCGGTCGAAGGCGGCGTCGAACCCGACGAGCCGTCCGTTGAGTCGTCGCAGCGTCTCGGCCTCGACGACCCCCATCGAGGCGTTGGGGAACCGCCCGGCCGGGCCGACGACATCCGGGTCGGTGTCGAGCACCGAGCAGAATGCCCGCCAGAGCGCGTCCTGGGGAGCGTCGGGACGGGGGACCGGGATGATGTGCACACGGTCCGCCGGCACGTGCCGTGCCCAGCGCTCGAGGACGAGGCCGAGGTCGAGCGCCCGCCAGTCCCAGACCTCGAGCGGGTCGTCGGACTCGCCGCGGCCGTAGTCCTCGATCGGGGTGGTCCCCTTGTTCTTGAGGGACTCCTGCCAGCTGGAGGTGAACAGGCCGAGCGGCTCACGTGCCGTGACCACCAGGTGCACCTCGGTGGGGCCCAGCTCGTCGACGACGCGACCAGCCTGCTCCGCGGACGCCGCGCAGAAGAACTCGTGGCTGATCACCACGTCGCCGTCCCAGACCGCGGTGTCCTCCAGCAGGATCGACCACGACTCCGGCGCCTTCGCGTTCCGTCTCGCGAGCCGAGGGTCGTCCCGGACGACGAGCGAGGCCCACAGGTGGTCGCGCCGCTCCCGCCCGGGGACCAGCAGCCCGGCACCGCGCAGCTGCTCGCGGTGCGACCACAGGATCGTCTGGAGGTAGCTCGTCCCGGTCTTGGGGAGACCGAGGTGCAGGAAGACGCGACGGGCCACGACGGGTGCGTCAGCCCAGCTGCTCGGTGTACTTCGCGAGGATCTCGTCGACCGCGGCCTCGTCGCGGCGCGACAGCGGGATGAGCAGCTCCTGGACGATGTCGGTCAGCTCGGCGAGCCGATGCTGGTCGCGACGGCACTCCTTGACCTCGTCCTCGAGCTCGGCGACCCGCTTGGAGAGCCGCGCGACCTCGATGCGCAGCTTGACGGGCCCGAAGCGCTGCAGCCCCTCGCGCAGGTTCTGCTTGTTGATCGGGGAGTTCAGCTCTGCCATGCGACCACCATCCTGCATGTCGATCGGCCCCGGGCGTCCGGGCCGCTGTCCGTGCGCTCCACGACGGTGCCGCCGCGTTCGCCGAGCTCACGCTCGACCGTCTCGGGGTCGAGCGGATGCAGGAGGTGGCGATGCACCCAGGGATCGCCGTTCTCGGCCCCGGTGAGGAACTCGAGGTAGAGCCGGCCCTGGGGCGCGCACGCCATCTCCGCCAGCCGCCACAGGTTGCGCCGCCCGGCACCGGGTACGGCGTCGGCGACGTGCCTGGCCAGCAGCACGTGGGTCCCGGGCTCATGGGCGAGCCGGGCCCCCCAGCCGAGTACGTGGCGCAGCTCGAGCAGGTTGAGCATCGCGAAGCGGAGCCGCAGCTCGGGCCGCTGCTCGGCCCACGCAGCCATGAACTCGTAGGCAGTGGGGGCGTAGTCCAGCCCGAGCACGTCGAACCCACGGCGCGCGAGCCAGCGCGCCGAGCCACCGCGGCCGCAGCCGACGTCGACGACCTTGACGTCGGCGGACTCCCGCTCCAGCACCCAGCGGGCCAGCTCGGACGGCTTGCGCCGCGGGTTGGTGCGGCGCTGGCCCAGGTAGCGGCGGTCCCAGTCCTTGCGGTTGACGCGAGTGCCCCGGAACCAGTCGTTGAAGCGTAGGTAGGTCGTGCGCGGCGTCTCGTAGACGAACGCCGGGTCCGGGGTTCGCCAGTGCGGGCCGTAGGTCGCGGTCAGGAACGCATCGGTGTCGGCGGGGGCGGGCAGGGTGCGGCCCTCGAGCGTGGTCGTGCCGAGCGGGAAGACCGCCGACTCCGGCAGCGGCACCCGGATCTCGCCCATCACCATCAGGTGGCCGTGGGCGAAGAACCCGCCGAACACGTCGAGCCCGCGCACCGACCCGTCGCTCTCGGCCACGAAGACCTTGATGCCGGCGCCGCTGTAGCGCTCGGTCCGGTAGCCCATGTCGGCCAGCCGACGCTCGATCTCGTAGGACTCCCGGATCACGTCGACGGGGACGGTTCGCCGGCTGACGTAGGCCAGGTCGGCGTCGGAGTCGTGCCCGAGCAGCCGGCCCTCTCGCACCGCGCCCAGCAACGTCCCGTAGGCGGGGAACGCCGCGATGCCGATCTCGTGCAGTGCGTCGAGGATCCGTTCGACCGAGTCGAGAAGGGGCGCGGTCTGGGCCTCGCTGCGGGTCTCGAAGGTCCGCTGGAGCCTGCCGTCGTTGTCGATGCCCACCGGCCGGCCCTGGGCGTCGACGATGTTGATCCGGTCCTGCCCGGTGCCGAAGTGGTGCTCCTCGTCGTGCAGCACGGTGTCGTCGACGTGGGCCCGGAGCTCGACGCGGGAGTAGCCGTCGAGGAACCGGCGCAGCCGCTTGGGCCAGGCCACGAACCGGTCGCCGCCGTGCGGTGCCGGCACGCTGTCGCGGAGCACCCAGAAGGACCAGACCCGGCGGCCGTCGAAGCGGACGTCGACCACGACGTCCTCGCCGCCCGCTCGCGCGACGATCCCCTCGTCGTCGACCCGGTCGACGTGGACGTTGGCTTGGACGTTGGCTGGGCCCGTGGCCACCATCGACTCCTCGACTCCCTAGACGGCCCGGCGCGCGAGCGCCCAGTAGGCCACCGAGACGCGTCGGAGCATAGTCGGGACGGTGAGGCCGTCCACGCCTGGCGTGACGTCACCCGTCAACAGGGTGGCCAGGTGGGTGTCCGGCACGACGCGGGCCGCCTGCACCTCGCGGCGTCGGCGGCGGACGACCCCGGCGTGCCGCAGCAGCCACCACCAGCCTGCGACCTTGCGGCCGGCCCAGCCGTCCTTGGCTGCCATCGCCAGCATCGCGACCTCCATCGCCAGGAGCGGGACCAGCACCGCGCCGAGCAGACGCCAGGAGTAGACGGTGAGGATCATGAGCAGCCGGTTGCGCTCGAGCAGGAAGAGCTTCTCGGGGTTGCGGCTGAACTCGTAGCGGTGCAGCACGACCGCGTCCGGCACGAGCACGACCCGCCAGCCGCGCTGCCAGCAGCGCAGGCTCAGGTCGGTGTCCTCGCAGTAGGCGAACATCGGCTCGCAGAACCCGCCCAGCGCCACGAACCGGTCGGCGCGCACCACGGTCGCGGCGCCCGTCGTGGATGCGACGTCCTCGGGGCCGGACCGTCCGTGCTCGTAGGCCGTGGCGGCTACGCCGTGCCCGCCGGCCCAGCTGAGGCCGAGGTAGTGCACGGGGTTGCCGGCCGAGTTGAGCGTCTCCGGGTCGTCGTACAGCCGCAGTGAGGCCGTGGTCAGGCCGATGTCGGAGTCCGGCCCGCCGAGCCCGGCGACCAGCGCGCCGAGGGCGTCCGAGCGCACGACCGCGTCGCCGTTGACGAAGGCCACGAACTCACCGGAGGCCTGGGCGGCGCCGAGGTTGCAGCCGGCCGCGAAACCCAGGTTGTGGCCGGGCCTGACCACGGTCACGCCGGCGACCGACGACAGGATCTCGACGGCGTCGGAGGTGCAGCCGTTGTCCACCAGGACGACGTCGGGCGTCACGTCCTCGGACGCGAGCACCGCGCGGACCGCCTCCTCGAGCACCGGCTCGTCGCCCCACGCGAGGATCACGGCGGTGACCGTGGGTCGCGAATCGTGGGGGGCGGCCATTCGACGTAGCCTAGGCCCGCCTCACCGCTCCGACCGCTTCCGGACCAGGACGACTCAGTGCTCCGCAGACTCCTCGACGCGCTCCTCGACTGCGCCGTCGTCTCCTTCGCCCTCTGGACGCTGCTCTACTGCCTCGGCGTGGCCACGCAGTGGTCGCTCTTCCCGTCCGGCTGGCTCTGGCTGGGCGCGACGGCGGTGCTGGTGGTCTGGCAGGTCGTCACCGTGTGGCGCAGCCAGTACGACCTCGGTGACCCCCACGAGGTCGGCGAGCCGGTCGCCGCTGACCGGGTGAGGCGAGCGGCTCCGCGGGTGCTGCTCGTCGCCGGGCTGGTCGCCACCGGTGTCGCGGCCGTGGGTGGTGTCGTGTGGACCGAGGGGACGTTCCGGTTCACCTGGCTCGCCACCGTCGCCGCGACCTCCTGTCTCCTGCTGTGGTCCTACCTGCACGGACGCTACGAGCCGGTGGCCGTCGACGAGTGGACGCGCGTCAAGGAGGAGCACGGCAGCGGCTGGGACGACGCCGTGGTCCTCGGCGTGCTGGTGCTCACCACCGTCGCCAGCCTGTTCATCCATCTCGCCGACACCGACGACCCCTACTACCTCAACCGCTCGGTCTGGGTGGCCGAGCACGGCAACGCCGCGACTCTCGACACGATGTTCAGCCCCGAGGTGCTCAACTCGCCGTACGGCGGGGGCGTGCCGATCGCCTCCATCGAGTCGCTGCTCGGCGTGATCGCCCACATGACCGGCCTGCGTGCCGGCACGGTGACCTACCTGGTGGCCACCCCGGTGTTCACCGCGCTCTCGGTCTGGGCGATCTGGCGTCTCGTGCGGCGCTGGGCCCCCCGCCGGGCGGTGTGGGTGCTGGTCGCGGCCATCGCGTTCCTGATGCTCAGCGGTGACTCGATGCTCGGCAACTTCTGGATCGTGCGGATGTGGCAGGGCAAGGTCATGGCGGTCACGTTCCTGATGCCGCTGATCTGGGCCTACCTGACCGAGGCGCACGACGCCGACCGACGCGGCGACACGCGGCTGCGGGTGCGCACCCTGGCACTCCTCCTGGCCTCCGGCGTCGCCTTCTTCGGCTTCACGCCCACCGCCGTGGTCTGGGGCCCGGTGATGTTCGGCGTCGTCGTCCTCGCGGCGGCCGCGGTGCGGTCCCGGACACTGCTCCTCGGCGGCGCGTTGATGGTGGTGGGGCCGATCCTCAGCGGACTGGCGGTGGTCGCCTTCTCCACGAGTGTCGGAGGCGAGGACCCGACGCCGCTGTCGGCTCGGGCCTCGTTCGTCCGGGTGCTCGGCGAGGTCGGGCCCATGGTCGCTCTCGCCCTCGTCGCCCTGGCGGTCGCGCCGCTGCTCGCGCGCCGCGGCGCAGGGGGCGTGCTGGCCGGCGCCTCGGCCCTGGTGGGGGTGCTGGTCTACGCACCGGGCGTCCTCGACCTCATCAACGCCGTGACCGGGTCGGGACCGATCCTGTGGCGGATGCTCTACGTCGCGCCGGTGCCGGTGCTCGTGGGCCTGCTCGTCGCGCTGCCCTGGGCGAAGGCGGACCGGAGCCAGTCGGTGAGCGACGAGGAGGGTCAGGGAAGCCGGGGGAGCAGCCTCCAGCGGGTCGGTGCCCTCGCCGGCCTGGCTGCGGTGGTCGTCGGCTTCGCGCTCGGCGGCCGGCCGGTGTGGGCCTACACCGGCCACGGGGGCCCGGTCACGGTGTCCGCGCGGCCGGAGTGGAAGCTCGACCTCGAGGCCCTTGCGGACGTCGAGATCCTCGCCGAGCGCGACCTCGAGGGCACCGTCCTGCTGCCACCGCGCCGGATGAAGGTCCTCACGATGTATACGACTGAGGCCTTTCCGGTGGTGCCGCGCGAGTGGTTCATCGAGAACATGCAGGAACCGCGTGCCAGCACCCAGGCGCGTCGTCTGCTCTATGGAGTGGCCGGCGGCGTCGGGCCCTTCCCGAGCGAGGGCAACGTGCGCAAGGCGCTGGAGCAGCTCGACGTCACGCTCGCGTGCGTGGGGGAGAGCGAGGACGCCGATCGCGTCGTCGAGCTCTACGAGGCCGCGGGCTACCGGAACCTGGAGAGGGTCGGCTCGTTGACCTGCTTGTGGGCCTCCGAGGGCCCCTGAAGCCTCGGCGAACCGGTCCGGAGCCGACCCCGGTCCCTGTATCCTCGAGGTGCCCTCCGGCTTCGACTCCGCCCGCCCGAGCGCATGCCTGAACCACGCCTGACCCACGCCTGAGAAGAGCCCGATGACCTCGCCGCGCGCTGTGCTGCACGTGGGGCTCCCGAAGACCGGGACCTCCTTCCTGCAGGGCGTGCTTCGCGGCAACACCGACGTCCTCGAGCACCACGGTGTGCGGCTGCCCCAGGACGCGAGGACGCAGACCCAGCAGCTCTTCCTGGCCGTCCTCTACCTCACCGAGCGCTCGGAGACGTGGGGCCGGTCCGCGGAGGCCGGTCGCCGGGCCTGGGAGCGCATCGCCGCCGACGTACGCCGCCGCGAGGGCACCACCGTCATCAGCAGCGAGACCCTCTGCCTGGCCACCGACGAGCAGATCCGGCGGATCCTGGCCGACCTGGACGGCGTCGAAGTCCACGTGGTCGTGACGGCACGGGACCCGGCGCGGCAGGTCCCCGCCGAATACCAGGAGGGTGTGAAGCACGGGCGGCGCATGTCCTTCCCGAGGTTCCTCGAGACCATCCTGGCGCCGGACGACGCCCGCGGGTCACGCAGTCGCTCCACGCGGCGTCGCTTCTGGAACGCTCAGGACCCGGTCGCCGTCCTCGACCGCTGGGCCGCACACCTGGCTCCCGAGCGCTGCCACCTGGTCACGTGTCCACCTCCGGGGGCCGAGCCAACGCTCCTCTGGTCGCGGATGGCCAAGGTTCTCGGCGTCGAGGACGTCGAGGTCGAGATGCCTCCCAAGGAGGTCAACACCTCACTCGGGGCGGTCCAGATCGAGGTCCTGCGCCGGCTCAACCGGCGGGTCAACCGCCAGGGCAACGAGCGGGCCTACGGCGACGTCGTCAAGCGCCTCTACGCCGGGACCATCCTTCGCGGCCAGGCCGGGGAGAAGCTGCGCCTGCCTGCGGACTACGCCGACCGGGTCCGCGACATCGCGTCGGGGTGGGTGGCACAGCTGGGCGACCGTGGCTACCACGTCAGCGGTGACCTCGCCGACCTAGTGCCCGCGCCCGATGGCCGGGACGTCGAGCCCCGCAAGGGCGCCGCGAAGATGCTCGCCTCGTCGCTGGACGCGACCGCCGAGCTCTTGCGTGAGGTGGAGCGGCTGCGGGAGGAGAACGCCCGGCTGCGCGGGGACTCGGCCGGGTCTCGGCTGCGGCGGCGCAACCCGGTCAAGGTCATCTCCGGGGGGCGGCTGTGAGCGGCGGTGCCCGCAAGGCCCCGCCCGGTCCGGGGAGCCTGGTGAGGAAGGTCGGGGGTGGGGCGCTGGCTGTGGCCCTGCTGGCCACGGTGGCGATCCTGATGGTGTTCGGCGACCGCCTCGTTGCCGACGACCCGGCCGAGAACGACAACAAGGACAAGGAGTCGGCGGCGGTCACGCAGGTCGACGCCGAGCAGCGCAACGAGGTGGTCGAGGCGGCCTCGGCAGTGCTCAACCGGTGGTCCCAGCCGGCCCTCGGCTACGACGAGTGGTGGTCCGGCCTGAAGCCACTGCTGACGCCCGGCGGCCGGGAGGCCTACTCCTTCACCGACCCGGCGCAGGTGCCCGAGCTCGCCGACCTGACCGCTGACCACGTGGTCCTGAACCCCTCCGGCGCCACCGCCACGGTCTGGTTCGAGACCAGTGACGGGCGGTTCGGGGTCGATCTCTCGCGCAAGGCCGCGACCGGCGAGTGGCTGGCGAACCGCGTCGTGTTCCCCGGCCAGGAGTCGATGTTCGCATGACACCCCGCCTCCCCTCCCGATCGCGCTTCCCGCGCGCGACCGCGCTCGCAGCGGCCGCGGCACTGGTCTCCTCTGCGCTGGCCATGGCCCCGTTCGCCTCCGCCGAGCCGGTCCAGGGTCAGACGGCTACCCAGGGTCAGTCCGCCAAGGAGAAGCGTCAGGACGAGAGACGGAGCAAGCAGATCCGCTCCTGCGCCAGGCCCGCGCTGTCCCCCAGCGTGCGGCTGGTCCCGGAGGCGAAGGGCGAGAAGCTGCCGAAGCAGCAGCGGGTCGCCCGCGACGTCGCCGGTGCCGGCCGGGTGCTGCGGGCACCGGCCCGCGCGCAGGCCCTGGCGGTCGCGGCGGTCCTCGCCGGCGACCTCGACCGCGGCAAGCCCACCAAGCGGTTCTACCAGCGCCTGAACAAGGTCAAGGGCTGGGAGACGCTGCCGCCGAGCATCGCGGTGCATCGTGTCCTCGGCACCGCAGACCCGTTCCGCTACGAGGCCTACTGGACCGATGCCGTCCGTTTGCTGGCCTCGTTCTCACCGACGGAGACCAAGGCGGTGGAGAGCCTCGTCTCGGCAGGGGGACGCGCGCCCTCCCGCTGCTACGCCGCGGCCTCCGACGTCAGCGCGCTGCCGTTGCCGCCCGGAACGTCGTTCGAGGTGAAGACGCCCCGGACGACGCCGGCGACGCAGACGGCCGATGCGGCCGAGGCCGCCCCGCCACTGGAGCACGAGACACTTTTCAAGGCGGCCTGCGGGACTCCCGTGGTCGCCGCCACGGCGGGCAAGGTCACCGTCACGCAGGACAACGCGACCGCGGGTCCCTGGCTGGTCAGCGTGCGCAGCGCCGAGGACGTCATCACCTGGTACTCCCACGTCCAGAACCCGCGGGTCGGCGACGGTGACACGGTCCTGGTCGGCCAGCCGCTCGCCGAGGTCGGCGACCTGGGGCAGGTCGAGACCTGCGCCCTCGGGATCTCCATCCAGTCGGTCACCGCCAAGGGCAAGACCACCGCGCTCGACCCGGTCGAATATCTCACCGACCTCGGCGCCGCGGTCCCGGACGGGCCGACCGTGATCCCCGAGACCAGCTTCCGGATCGCGACCTACAACGTCCTCGGCTACCACCTGACCGCCCCCGGCGGCGGTCGACCGGGCTGGGGCAACGGCGCCAGCCGGGTCGCGGCCGGCAAGGCCAAGCTCGAGGCCTCCGGGGTCGACATCGTGGTGCTCAACGAGTTCGAGTCACCCCAGGCGGCGGTCTTCGAGGGCGACCCGGAGTGGACGCTCTATCGGGCGACCGCCAACAACACGTTCCGCAACGGCAACTACAACGGCAACGCGATCGCCTGGAAGACCGAGGACTGGAAGCTCGTCGAGGAGCACGAGTTCCTGGTGCCCTACAAGACGACACTGCACATGCCGGTGCTCACCTTGGAGAACCTCGACACCGGGGCGGTCATCCGGGTGATCGGAGTCCACAACCCGGCGTCCACGGCCAAGGCCGGCAACCAGCAGGGAGCCCGCAACAACGCCAGGGCCATCGAGATCGCGGGCATGGAGGAGCTCCGGTCCGAGGATCCCGACATCCCGGTCATCATCGCCGGCGACATGAACGAGCGGGAGACCGTGTTCTGCTCCTTCACCGGCACCGGGTTCCTGCAGTCCTCGGCCGGGGGCTCCGTGGGTGCGCCCTGCCGGTTCCCCAGGCACGGGCCGGTCGACTGGATCTTCGCCACGCTCGACGTTGACTTCCTGGGCCAGCACATCGACCAGTCGTTCCTCGGCCGGATCAGCGACCACCCGCTGGTGCTGGCCGACGTGGTCTACCCGCAGCACCAGGCCCCCGTGACCGGCGAGGAGCTTGGCGACCCGAACCTGAAGGTGGCGGCCAAGTCGGGCTGAATACCCCCGCGAGCTTCGACCCCGGGTCCACGACGACGCTCGCTTCGCTCGCGAGCTTCGCCGTCGTCGTGGCCGCCGGGGGCCGATCGCGGGGCGCGCTCGCTCCGCTCGCAACGCTCGCTTCGCTCGCCGCGTCAGTCCGTCGACTCGTCCTCGGCTCGCTCGCGTCGCACCAGGTCGAGCTCGAGCCGCAGGAGACCGACCTCCTCGGCCAGCACCCGGGTCTTCTCCTCCAGCCGGCCCAGCTCATAGCTGTGCTGCAGCGTGAGCACGAGCAGGAACAGGCTGGCCAGGAAGAACAGCAGGTTGACCGGCAGCTCGACGCCGACGAGGTCGGCCATCCCGGTCAGGAGACCCGGGAAGACCGCGATCGCCAGCACGCCGAGGGCGACGAAGAACCACAGGACGGCGTACTTCTCGCGGAGACGCTGCCGGCGCAGCAGCTCGAAGAGGGCGACGAGCACCACGACGGAGCCGATGATGCCCAGGGTGACGGTGGAGCTCATGGCCGCTCCTCGGGTGCGGAGGGTACGTCGGGCCAGCGACGCACGAGGGCGAGGGCCAGGGCCACGACGGCCCGGGACAGGTAGAGGGCGGCGCGGAAGGGCGTCTGGCTGGCCTGGCCGCCCTGCCGCACCCGCATCTGAACGGGCACTTGGGTGACGGTGCAACCCGCCCGGATCGCGATGACCATGGACTCGACGGTGTCGCCGAGGTATTCCGCCGGGTAGTGCGTCGCGAACACCCCGATCGCCCGGCGGTTGGCGACCCGGAAGCCGCTCGTCACGTCGGTCAGGCGCGTCTTGGCCATCCGGCTGAGCGTGCCGGCGAGCAGCCTCATGGCCAGGCGCCGCAGGAACGACACCCGGTAGGGGTCGCCCTCGCCCGCGAACCGGGCACCGATGACCAGGTCGGCGGTGCCGCCGCCATCGACCCGGAGCTGCTCCAGCAGGGTGGGCAGGTAGGCCGGGTCGTGCTGGCCGTCGGCGTCGATCTGGACGGCCACGTCGTAGCCGCCCCTGATGGCGTAGCGGTAGCCCGCCCGCATGGCGCCGCCGACCCCCAGGTTGTAGGGGAGCCGGCAGACCAGGGCCCCGGCCTCGGACGCGGCCGCAGCCGTCCGGTCCGTCGAGCCGTCGTCGACCACCAGCAGGTCGACTCCGGGGTTGGTGCGACGGACCTCGGCGATGGTCGCGGCCACGGAGTCCTGCTCGTCCCAGGCCGGGATGATGACGAGCACCCTGTGTTGCGGAGTGGGGGGCCCGGGCGACATTCGCGCAGCATAACGACGCCCGTAGGCTCACCGACGGGCCGAGGACGACGTGTCCTGGGTCATGGTGACGTGTGCTGACTCGTCGGTAACCTCGCCGGGTCCACCGCACGTCCTCCGACCACACACGACTGGAGCAACAACAGCATGGGTCGCCTCTGCGAGACCGACGGGCTCACCGAAGACCAGACCGAGATCCTCAAGGCGGTCCGGACCTTCGTCAACGACAAGATCATCCCGGTCGCCACCGAGCTCGAGCACGCTGACGAATACCCGACCGAGATCGTCGAGGGCCTCAAGGAGCTCGGCCTGTTCGGGCTGATGATCCCCGAGGAGTACGGCGGGCTGGGGGAGTCGTTGCTGACCTACGCGCTCGCGGTCGAGGAGATCGCCCGCGGTTGGATGAGCGTCTCCGGGATCATCAACACCCACTTCATCGTGGC
The DNA here is from genome assembly GCF_054779555.1 of Nocardioides dilutus. Taxonomy (NCBI): domain Bacteria; kingdom Bacillati; phylum Actinomycetota; class Actinomycetes; order Propionibacteriales; family Nocardioidaceae; genus Nocardioides; species Nocardioides dilutus. The sequence goes on from NZ_BAAGYA010000002.1 coordinate 830,368, forward strand.
GTGGATGCTGCTGCAGCACGGCACCGAGGAGCAGAAGCAGCACTACCTGCCCAAGATGGCCGAGGGCGAGATCCGCGGGGCGTTCTCGATGTCGGAGCCTGGCTGCGGGTCCGACGTCGCCGCCATCAAGACCAAGGCCGTGCGCGACGGGGATGAGTACGTCATCGACGGCCAGAAGATGTGGCTGACCAACGGCGGCTCGGCCAACCTGGTCGCGGTGCTGGTCAAGACCGACGAGGGCTCCGACTCGGTCTACAAGAACATGACGACGTTCCTGGTGGACAAGGAGGCCGGGTTCGGCGAGACCGCCCAGGGGATCACCATCCCCGGCAAGATCGACAAGATGGGCTACAAGGGCGTCGACACCACCGAGATGGTCTTCGAGGGCCACCGGATCGCCGCCTCCCAGATCCTTGGCGGCGAGCCCGGCAAGGGCTTCTACCAGATGATGGACGGCGTCGAGGTCGGCCGGGTCAACGTCGCGGCCCGTGGCTGCGGGGTCGCCAACCGGGCCTTCGAGCTCGGCGTGGCCTACGCCCAGCAGCGGGAGACCTTCGGCAAGAAGATCGCCGAGCACCAGGCAGTGCTGTTCCGACTGGCGGAGATGGCCACCAAGATCGAGGCGGCCCACCAGATGATGGTCAAGGCCGCGCGCACCAAGGACAAGGGCGAACGCAACGACCTCGAGGCCGGCATGGCCAAGTACCTCGCCTCGGAATACTGCTCCCAGGTGGTCGAGGACTCCTTCCGCATCCACGGCGGCTACGGCTTCTCCAAGGAGTACGAGATCGAGCGGCTCTACCGCGAGGCGCCGATGCTGCTCATCGGCGAGGGCACCGCAGACATCCAGCGGATGATCATCGGGCGCCGAATCCTCGAGGACTACAAGCTCAAGTAACGCGAACGCTCTCGGGAACGCTGTACAAAACGTTGCCCTCGGGGGTCGCGTCGATTTCATGGACGCGGGATCCCGTGTCGTACATTTGCCGACGGTCTTCCCTCACTTCCTGGAGTGTCACTAGATGCGTGCTGTTCGCGTGGTCCCGGCCACGATCGCGCTGACCCTGCTCGCCCCGCTGCTCGCGGTGGCCTACGGGGGTCCGGCACTGTCCGCTTCCGCCGCGGGCTCGACGATCGCCACGTCGGTGGCCGCGGCATCTGCCGCTCCCAGTGCGCCGCAGGCCAAGAAGAAGCCGAAGTACAAGCCTCCGGTCGGAGCGGTCTTCAACGACCCGCTGATCCCCGGTGCCCGCGGCAACGTCCTCGACCAGGTCGTGCTCGCGGTCCGCAACACCCCCAAGAACGAATACATCCGGCTCGTGGTGTGGAACTACGACGCCCCCTGGCTCACCAAGGACCTGATCGCCGCCAAGAAGCGGGGAGCCGTCGTCCAGGTGGTGACCGCGGGCAGTGTCGACAGCCGCAGCTTCAAGACGCTGGCCAAGTTCCTGCTCCAGAACCCCAAGGACAAGAGCTTCGCCAAGAAGTGCAAGGGCGCGTGCCGGAGCAACTCGAAGATCATGCACGCGAAGATCTTCATGTTCAGCAAGGTCGGCAGGACCAAGAACGTCTCGATGTTCGGGTCCACCAACCTCACGACCGCCGCCCGCAACCGGCAGTGGAACGACCAGATCACCAGCACCAACAAGGGCCTCTACGACTTCTTCGTCGCGACCTTCGACCAGTACCGCCAGGACCGGCCGCAGGTGAAGCCGGGCGACGGCTACAAGTCGAAGCGCTACGAGGTGGTGCTCTTCCCGAAGTTCGACGAGAACCCGGTCGCCGACGCGTTCAAGAAGGTGCGCTGCCACGGCGCGGCCAACGGTCGTCGCACCAAGATCCGGATCGCGGTCGCCGGCTGGTTCAACGGCTACGGCGAGGAGATCGCGCGCCGGGTCCGCAGCCTGTGGGACCGCGGGTGCGACATCCGCATCGTCACCACGTTGCTGGGCCGGGGCGTCAACCGCACCCTGCGCAACCCCGCGGGCCGGGGCCCGATCCCGATCCACGGCCTCTACCAGGACCGTGACGGCGACAAGGTCCCGGAGCGCTACCTGCACATGAAGTCGGTCTCGATCCAGGGCGTTTACGGCGGCAACACGTCGGCCAACCTGGTGTGGACGGGCTCGCCCAACTGGAGCGCCCGCGCGGCGCGCTCTGACGAGGTGTGGGTCAAGGTGTTCGATGCGCCGTCGCTCGCGCGTCGCTACGCCGCCCACATCGACCGGCTCCGCACCATCGTGCTGGACCAGGGCGAGGACGCGGACGCGGTCGCGCTCCGCGCCGGCCTGCTCGAATACCAGCAGGCACGCAAGCTCCTCGCGAGGGCCGGCCTGCTGGACGGCCCGGTCCTTCCCGACTGGCTGGAGCTGGACTGAGCTCGACCCCCGTCGCAGACGGAGCAGCCCTCCCGGTCCCCGGGTCCCACGAGGAGCGGGCGAGCGGCTTCAGGCCTGACATCCAGGGCCTGCGGGCCGTGGCGGTGCTCCTGGTGGTGCTGGACCACGCCCGGATCGGCCCGTTCCACGGTGGCTTCGTCGGGGTCGACGTCTTCTTCGTCATCTCCGGGTTCCTGATCACCGGGCTGCTCATCGGCGAGGCCCAGCGCACCCACCGGATCTCCCTGCTCGGCTTCTACGCCCGGCGGGCCAAGCGGATCATCCCCGCGGCCACCCTCGTGCTCGCCGTCACGGCCGTGGCGTCCTACTTCCTGCTCAACGGCATCGCTGCGGTACGGCTGCTCAAGGACTCGGTCTGGGCGACGTTCTTCGCCGCCAACATCAAGTTCGCCCAGGACGAGACCGACTACTGGGCGCAGGATGCGGCGACCTCGCCGATCCAGCACTACTGGTCGTTGGCGGTGGAGGAGCAGTTCTACGTCGTCTGGCCGGTGGTAGTCCTGCTGTTGGTCCGGCTGTTCCGGCGCCACGGTCGTGACCGCCGGGCGATCGTGGTCACGATCGCAGCGATCAGCCTCATCTCGTTCGGCTACGGCGTGTGGCTGACCGGCGTGGAGCCGCTGGGCGCCTACTTCTCCACTCCGGCGCGGGCCTGGGAGCTCGGCCTGGGGGCCGGCGTCGCCGCGGCTCTGCTGCGGATCGGCCGGCTGCCCGGCGTGCTGCTGGCCGGAGCATCCTGGCTCGGACTGGCCATGGTGGCGGCGTCCGCCCTGCTCTTCACCGACGGCACCCGGGTGCCGGGGGTCGCCGCGCTGCTGCCTGTGGTGGGCACGGCCCTGCTCCTGGGGGGTGGGGTGGCGGCCGCGTCCTGGGGTCCGCAGCGGCTGCTCGGCGTCGCCCCGATGAGGTGGGTGGGTGACCGTTCCTACTCCTACTATCTGTGGCACTGGCCGGCACTGATCCTGGTGGCAGCCGTCTGGCGCACCCTGTCCGGCTGGTCGGGCCTGCTGGTCGCGGGCGGTGCACTGGCGCTGGCGGACCTGTCCTACCGGTTCGTCGAGAACCCGTTCCGCTCGGCGACGTTCTTCAAGCCACAGCTGCGCGGGATCGCGCTCTACCCGGCGTCCGTGGCGCTGCTCGGCGTGGTCCTGTGGTCGGCGCACCACCAGATCGTCAGCGAGCAGAACGACCCGAACCCGGCGATCACCACGTCCAACTTCGGCCAGGAGGGCGGCGCGGAGGTGGACTTCTCCGACGACCCGGCGGTCGCGATCGTGGAGGCCTCGGTGCTGGCGGCGCAGAACGGCCAGCCGATCCCTTATCCCCTCAAGCCGGACGCATTGAGCCTCGTGGAGACCGACGACCCGGTCGCCGCGGACCTCGGCGGGTGCGAGTACTTCGGGATCCCCGACCCGATGCCGCTGTGTCCGCTGGGCGACCCCGACGGCGACAAGACGATGGTGCTGGTCGGCGACTCGCACATGCGCCACTGGATCCCGGCGCTCGGCAAGATCGCCCAGCAGCAGGGCTACCGCGCCTACTACTTCGTCCTGCAGGGCTGCACGCCCGCCCTGGTCCAGCCGGTGACCCCGCGCAAGGACGCGCCCGACGAGGACTGCGTCTTCTTCCACGAGTGGACCCACGACCAGATCCAGGAGCTGCGCCCGGACCTGGTCGTGATGTCGACCGACACGCAGTTCGAGTACGTCGACGACGACGGGCGGCGCACCAAGGACAACAAGGAGATCGCCGGCCTCATCGAGCGCGGCATGGTCGAGCGGATCGAGGCGACCCGGCCGTTCGCCGGGCGGATCGTGGTGATCGGCGACGTACCGCGGCTCAAGTTCGACCCCGAGGTCATCACCGAGCGCGGCGCCACCCTCGCCGACGGGCTGTCGGACCCGCAGGCGCGCTCGATGCAGATGCGCCGGGCGGTGAAGGCGGCCGTCGACGCGACCGGGGTGGACTACGTCGACCCGAAGCGGTGGTTCTGCGCCTACGACAAGTGCCCCGTGGTGGTCGGCGACTACATCACCCACCGCGACCGCGGACACATGACCCTGGAGTACGGCAGGTCGCTGGCCGGCCCGCTGGCCCGGGCGATGGGTCTGACCTCGCCCTAGCAGCTCCTAGCCCACCACGACGTCGCTGACCTGGTAGCCGCGCTCCTCGTCGACGGTGTCGCGGTCCTCGTCGACGTAGACGCTGGTCGGGTAGTCCTGGCCGGCCGGCCACTCGACCCGGACCGAGTCGGCCTCGGTGTTGTTGGCCTCGTCGATGACGTCGTTGATCGTGAGCCACAGGAACTCGTCGGCCGGCGTCCCGGCGTCCGCGCCCCGGCCGTCGCCGTCGTAGACGGCGTCGACGACCTCGCCGTCGCGGACGGTGACGTCGACGGGTGTGCCCCCGCCGACGCAGAAGCACGCGAGGACCAGCGTGTAGGTGTAGTCCTCGGGCTCGAAGGGCGGATAGGTGCCTACCGTGGGGGCCGCGGTCGGATCGCCGGTCGCCGGGCCGGAGCCTGGGTCGGAGGCGACGTCGTTGCCGTCACCACCGCACGCGGCCAGGGCGAGGGAGAGGGAGAGGGCGGCGGCCGTGGCGGCCAGGGTGAGACGGCTCATGTCGCTCTGACGCTACGCGGACGACGCCGGCTCCGCGTTTTCCGGTCGACTGGCGGTGCCTCGGGTGCGATGGTGGGGTGGTGAGCGACAACGAGGACCTCAAGGCCAAGATGCGCGAGGCGCTGGACCGCAAGGACACCAAGGAGAAGGGCGTCCACCAGGACGGGCCCACCCCCGAGAAGGCCCACGGCTCCGAGGTGATCGGCGGGGCGCCGAAGATGCACCGCCGCAAGGCCGGGGGAGGCGGCAGCTGACCGAGGAACGAGGTCAGCTCCGACTCACCGGCCTTGATGGTGGTCGAGCAAGCCGCGCGACCGAGCTCGCGAGGTCGCGACCGGCGTGTCGAGACACGGCCGGTGGCGGAGGCTCGTGAGATAGCCCACGCGACCGCCGGCTGACCCGGGCCTCCCGGACAGGGAGGATGGGCGCATGCAGTTCGGACGCAGCTATGAGGAGTTCGAGGTCGGCGCGACCTACAAGCACTGGCCCGGCAAGACGGTGACGGAGTACGACGACCACCTGTTCTGCCTGCTCACCATGAACCACCATCCGCTCCACCTCGACGCCAACTACGCCGAGGAGACGACCCAGTTCGGCCAGAACGTCGTGGTCGGCAACTACGTCTACTCGATCCTGCTCGGCATGTCGGTGCCCGACATCTCCGGCAAGGCGATCGCCAACCTGGAGATCGAGTCGCTGCGGCACGTGGCGCCGACCTTCCACGGCGACACGCTCTACGGCGAGACGACCGTCCTCGACAAGTGGGAGTCGACGTCCAAGGACGACCGCGGCGTCGTCCACGTCGAGACGATCGGCTACAACCAGGACGGCAAGGTCGTCTGCATCTTCCGCCGCAAGGTGATGGTGCCCAAGAACAGCTATCTCGAGGAGCGTGGCGGCGAGCAGCCCGGCCGCCCGGTGCCCCAGCCCGACAAGAACTGGCCCGCGCAGCCGTAGGACCCTCAGTCCCGCGCTTCTATCCTCACTTCGTGGACCACGTCGGTGTCCTGCACCAAACGCCGATCTTCCGCGACCTGGCGGTGGCCGACCTCGAGGAGCTGGCGCCGGTCGTCCTCGAACGCCACTACGCGCGCGGTGCGGCGGTCTGGCTCGAAGGAGACCGAGCCGACGTGCTGTGCGTGGTCGCCGCGGGGCAGCTCAAGGCTCACCGTGTCAGCCCGGACGGACGAGAGGTGATCCTCGCCGTCTACGGCGTGGGTGCGGTGACCGGTGAGGTCGGCCTGTTCCACCCCGCCGGACTGCGCTGGCTGGCTTTGAGCGCGATGACGCCGTCGCGCTGCTTGATGATCCGGCGGGCGCCGCTCCTGGCCTTCCTGTCGCGCCACCCAGCCGCGATGCAGCGGATGCTCGAGAGCCTGAGCATCGCGGCTGTGCGGGCGGCCTATTCCTACAGCGGCATGGCCTTCGAGGACATCGGCCGGAGAGTGGCGAGCCTGCTGCTCTTCCTCGCTCAGGAGTACGGCGACCCGGATGGCGCTGGTGCGCGGATTCGGCTGCGGCTGTCACAGGGGGACCTGGCAGCCCACGTGGGGGCGTCGCGCGAGAACGTCAACCGAGCTTTGGCGAGACTGACCGCCGCCCGGGTGGTCAGCCAGCACGACGGGCACCTCCACGTGCTGGATCTCGCCGCACTGGAGGCCGTGGCGACCGGCGCCGATGTGTGACGCACGGCACTGCCGTCGCGCTGCGAGCGGCGCAATCTCCTGCCATGACCGATACCACCATCTCCCGGAGCGCCGCCCTCGACCTGAGCGCTCTCCGCGCCGGCTTCGCCGGCGAGATCCTGACTCGCGACGACGGTGCGCGCTATGACGAGGCACGCGCGGTCTTCAACGGTGCGTTCGACCGACGTCCGGCGGTCATCGCCCGGGCCACCTGCGACGGCGACGTCGTGGCAGCCGTGCTGTTCGCAGTCTCCGTCGGGCTGCCGATGGCCGTTCGCGGCGGCGGCCACTCGGTCGCCGGCTACTCCGCGATCGACGACGGGCTGCTACTCGACCTCGGCCCGATGAAGCAGATCGAGGTTGACCCGGACGCGCGACTCGTCCGGGTCGGTCCAGGCGTCGTCTGGGGTGAGCTCGACGCCGCCACGCAGCAGCACGGACTCGCCACCACCGGCGGCCGGATGACCACCACGGGCGTGGCCGGCTTCGTGCTGGGCAGCGGCAGCGGCTGGCTCGAGCGCGCACACGGGCTCGCCTGCGACAACCTCGTGTCGGCACGGGTCGTCACTGCGGACGGCCGGATCCTCACTGCCAGCGAGACCGAGCAGCCGGAGCTGTTCTGGGGACTGCGCGGCGCCGGCGGCAACTTCGGCATCGTCACCGAGTTCGAGCTGCGGCTGCACCCGGTCGGCCCGACCATCTACGGAGGCATGCTCATCCACCCGCGCGAGCGGGCGGGGGAGGTCCTGCGGCTCTTCCGTGACTTCATGCACGACGCACCGCGAGAGCTCGGCGGCGGGGCGCTCCTCATGACTGCGCCACCGGCGCCGTTCGTGCCGCCAGAGCTGCAGGAACGCCCGGCCGTGGGCCTGGCGCTCGCCTACTTCGGGTCGCCGGGGGAGGGAGAACGGTTGCTTGCGCCGCTGCGTGAGTCCCCCGACCCGGTCGTCGACCTCCTCGGCCCCATGCCCTACTCAGGACTCCAGGCGATGACCGATGCGGCCAATCCGCCGGGCCGCCGCAACTACTGGCACTCCGAGCTCTTCGGTGAGGTCCCTGACGAGGTGATCTACACGATGGTCGCGCGTGCCGCCGTCGCGACCTCCCCGGCGAGTGTGATGATCATGGGCGCGTGGGGCGGTGCGGTCGCCGAGGTGCCGGAGGACGCCACGCCGATCCAAGGACGCTCGGCGCCGTGGTTCTACCACTGCTACGGGGTCTGGACCGAGCCCCTCGACGACGACGTGCACATCGCCTGGGTCCGCGACACAGCTCACGCTCTGCGTCCTTGGACCGTTGCCGGGATCGGGCTGAACTTCGTCAGCGATGTCGACGACGACCGGGTCCGCGAGACGTTCGGGGCGGAGAAGCATCGCCGGCTGGTCGCGCTCAAGGACGAGTTCGACCCCGACAACGTGTTCTGCAGGAATCAGAACGTCCCGCCCTCGAGGTCCGGGGCCTCCGGCTGACGGCTCACGGTCGCCGATGTGTCTGGGCCTGGGGGCATGGCCCGAACGTGCCAGTGACGACCACGGCCTCGCCGGGAGATCATTCACCGGGCCCTGTCCTGCGACAGGTCGGGCGAGGCGAGCGAGGGAGCAGTCGGGCATGGCACGCACGGGACAGCAGCTGAGGGTCCGGACGGCGAAGGCGATGGCGCAGAGCAGCCGACCCTCCCTCAAGACGGCGACCGAGAAGAAGTCGGGCCTCGGTGACCGGCTGCGCTACATGTTCGACAACTCGATGTCCGCAGGAACACCGGCGCTGGTGGCGTGGCTGACCGCGTCGACGCTGCTCCTCATCATCTTGTTCGCCTTCATCCTCACGGTGACCGGGATGGGCAACGACGGCACGGAACGCAACTTCTTCGAGGAGCTGTTCTACAACCTGCTGCACGCGCTCGACCCCGGCACCATCGGCGGTGACGCCGGCAGCTGGCCGTTCCTGCTGACGATGCTGGGACTGACGCTGGGCGGGCTCTTCATCGTCAGCGCGCTGATCGGTGTGCTGGCCAACGGCATCGACTCCAAGCTCGCCGACCTCCGCCGCGGTCGCTCGATCGTCCTGGAGAAGGACCACACGGTGATCCTGGGCTGGTCGGAGTCGATCTTCACGATCATCTCCGAGCTCACCCAGGCCAACGAGAGCCGCAAGGACCCGGTCATCGTGATCCTCGCCGACCGGGACAAGGTCGACATGGAGGAGGAGCTCAAGGTCAAGGTGCCCGACCTGCGGGGGACCCGGGTGGTCTGCCGCTCGGGCTCACCCATGGACCTCGACGACCTGCGGCTCAGCAGCCACGACACCGCCCGCTCGGTGATCCTCCTCGCACCGGACTCCGACGACCCCGACGCAGAGGTCATCAAGACGCTCCTGGCGCTCAACCACCAGGGGAGCGACCGCGGGGACGACTCGGTGCGGATCGTGGCCGAGATCCAGGACCCGTCCAACCTCGAGGCCGCCCGCCTCGTCGGCGCGGACCGGACCACCCTGCTGGACATCCGCGAGACGGTCGCCAAGCTCGTCGTCCAGACGTCGCGGCAGTCCGGCGCCGCGGCCGTCTACACCGAGCTGTTCGACTACGAGGGCGACGAGTTCTACTTCTTCGAGGACCACGGGTTGGACGGCTCGACGTACGCCGAGGCGCTGCTCGCCTTCGAGTCGGCCTCCGTCGTCGGCGTGATCGACAACGGGGTCTCCAAGCTCAACGTCCCCTCGGACACGGTCCTGACGTCCGAGCAGACGCTCATCGTCGTGGTCGAGGACGACTCGGTGCTCGGCGAGCAGTCGCGGTCGCTGACCGAGCCCGCGCTGAACCGGCTCGGTGAGCAGCTCGGCAACGACGAGCACCCCACCCAGGCGCTGCTGATCGGCTGGAACCAGCGCGCCCCGATCGTGCTCCGTGAGCTGGACCGCTACGCGCCCCCCGGCTCGACCCTGACCGTCCTGACGGCCTTCGGCGACCCGGAGGTGCCGGCCATGGCCAACCTCGCGGTCACGGTGGTCAAGGGCTCCACGACCAACCGGGCCGTCCTGGACCAGCACGTGTCCGCGACCCTCGACCAGATCATCGTGCTCTGCTACGACGACTACCTCGAGACGCAGGCCGCCGACTCCCGCACCCTGGTGACGCTCCTGCACGTGCGCGACGCGCTGCGCAAGTCCGGTTCCGAGACCCCGGTGGTCAGCGAGATGCTCGACGACCGCAACCGGGTGCTGGCCTCGGTCGCCGATGTCGACGACGTGGTGGTCAGCGGCGAGATCGTCAGCCTGTTGGTCACCCAGCTCTCCGAGGACGGCCGGCTCGAGGCGGTCTTCAAGGAGCTGCTCGGATCAGAGGGCAGTGAGATCTACCTGCGGCCCGCCGAGTGGTACGTCCAGCCGGGCGAGGAAGTCAGCTGGGCGACCGTGGTGGCGGGAGCGGCGCGTCGCAACGAGACGGCCATCGGCCTCAAGTCGGCCCTGCTCGCCGAGCCGGGCATGAAGTTCGGAGTCGTGGTCAACCCGCCGAAGTCCGAGACCTACACGATCTCGGCCGGGGACGCGGTCGTGGTGCTCGCTGAGAACTGACCCCTCGGTGGTCCGCGGCCGGATCTACTGAGACTCTTGGCCCCATGCCGCTGAATCCCGGGTGCCCGCGCTGCCCGACCCCGGTCGCGCGGGCGGGCGTCGACGGACGCTGGTCCTGCCCCGAGCACGGCGAGATCCAGCCTCTGTGGCGGCCGGACGAGGCGTCCTACGACGACTTCGTGGAGCACCTCGGCGCCACCGCCACCTTCCCGACCTACCTGCCGTGGCCGTTGAGCCCCGGGTGGCGGGTCACCGACTTCGCGTCCGTGGGCGACCACGGCGACGGCGGCCGGGCGGTCATGACCTGCGTGTCGGGCACCAGCGAGCTCGACGGTCCGGTCGACGTACTGGTCGTCAGCGAGGAGGCCGGGACCGGCCTCGGCGCCAGGATCGCCGGCACCCTGCACGACGACCCGGGGCACGAGATCGGCAAGGGGCCGCCTACCGTCCGGGTGCGCGTCGACGGCCAGTCCGTTCCTCTGTGGCCCGTCTCCACCAGCGAGTCGCGGGGCGAGTGGGACCGCTCCGTGCTCGCCGGCGAGGCCGCTGGGCGCTGGCTCTGGATGGTCCTGCGCCCGGCCTCGGCGGTTCTCCTGCTCCGTGACGACTGGCTGCTGCGCGACGTCTCCGGCCTCGGCCCGCCGCTGGTCGAGCTGCCGTTCGGGGGCCCGGCGCCGAGCTGGTGAGCGCGGGCTCGGGCTACTTCCTTCCGAGACCCTGGAACCGCTGCAGCAGACCGCTCGGGACCACTCGGGCCACCGTCGTGATCGCTTTGTACTGCGCCGACGGGATCGAGAACGTCTTGCCCTTCTCGAAGTCCCTGAGCGCGGTGGCGACCAGCTCGTCGGCGTCCAGCCACATGAAGTCAGGGGCAGAGCCGCGGCTCACGCCCATCCGCTCGTGGAACTCGGTCTTGGTGAAGCCCGGGCAGAGAGCGGTGACGGTGACCCCGCGGTCGCGGTACTCGTTGGCCGCCCACTCGCTGAAGCTGTTGGCCCAGGCCTTTGCGGCGCTGTAGGTGCCGCGCGGCAGGAACGCGGCCACGCTCGAGACGTTGATGACGCCCCCACTGCCGCGCTCGGCCATCGCGCCCAGCGCGGCGTGGCTCAGGCGCAGCACGGCGGTGACCAGAACGTCGAGCATCGCTTGCTCGACCTCGATGTCGTTGTCGAGGAAGCGGCCCTTGAGCCCGAACCCGGCGTTGTTGACCAGCAGGTCGACGGGCCGGTCGCGATCGGCGAGGCGCTGCTCGACCCGAGCCAGGGAGGCCCGTTCGCTGAGGTCGGCCGGCAGCACCTCGACCTCGACCCCGTGGGCGGAGCGGAGCTCGTCGGCGAGCTCGGCGAGCCGCGCCTCGTTGCGAGCCACGAGCACCAGGGCGTGACCGCCCTCGGCGAGCTGGCGGGCGAAGCTGCGGCCGATCCCCGCGGTCGGGCCTGTGACGAGAGCGGTGGGCATGGCGGTCAGTCAACCACTCGCGGGTCCGGCACAATGGGGCCCGATGAGCACACAACCCACGGTCCTCGCGGTCGCCAACCAGAAGGGTGGCGTCGCCAAGACGACCACGGTGGCCTCGATCGGCGCGGCGCTGGCCGAGCTCGGCCACAAGGTGCTGCTCGTCGACCTGGACCCGCAGGCGTGCCTGACGTTCTCCTTGGGCGTCGATCCGGAGGACCTCGAGCTGTCGGTCCACCACGTCCTGACCAAGGGCCTCGCACCGGGCGAGGCGATCCTGGCGACCGAGGACGGCGTCGACCTGCTGCCGGCGACCATCGAGCTGGCCCGGGCCGAGGCGGACCTCCTCACCCGCACCGGCCGGGAGCACGTCCTAGCCGGTGTGGTCTCCGACCTGACCGATGCCGGTGCGGCGTACGACTGGATCCTGCTCGACTGCCCGCCGTCGCTGGGGGTGCTCACCGTCGCGGCACTGACCGCGGCCGAGGGCGTCCTGATCCCGCTCCAGTGCGAGACGTTGTCCCACCGTGGTGTCGGGCAGCTCCTCGACACCGTGCACGACGTACGCCGCTTCACCAACCGTGGCCTCGAGGTCTGGGGGGTCCTCCCGACGCTCTACGACGGCCGCACCAACCACTCGCGGACGGTCCTGGAGACCATCTCGGACACCTATGACCTCGAGGTCATCGAGCCGCCGATCCCTAAGACCATCAAGTTCGCCGAGGCGCCGGCGCGGGGCCGGTCGATCCTGGCCACCAGCCGCAGCAGCAAGGGCGCCCGGGCCTACCGTGAGGTAGCCGACAACCTGGTCGAGCGAGCGCGCGCGCGAGGATGAGCCGCCACCGGGCCGAGCCCGCACGACGCCGTACGCCGGCGTCGCCGCACCGGCACGTCGCGAGCCAGCCGCGCTACGGCCGGATCGGCGTGGTCGCGGTGTCCGCTGCCGTCTGCCTGGTCGCGATGCTGGGCGGGATCGGGGTGCTGCCGTCGGTGGCCGGCTCCGCCCGCGACCAGGCCCGGGACAGCACGGTCGCCCGCGACCTGACCGGACGCTCGGCGCTCGCGTCCATCGGTGAGAGTGCCGTGCTGGTCCTCGACTCCGCCCAGAACGAGGGCGACGGCAGCCAAGGTCAGGCCGGGGCGCAGACGCCGGACGAGCCGGCCCGGCCCGACGGGACACAGCAGCCCGACGCCGACGGCGGGCCGACCGGGGCCGATCCCGCCGACCGGGCCGACGCGGCCGAGGTGGATGCCGTGGTCGACGAGACGCTGCCCGCCGACTCGGGCGAGGGCTACCGGGTCGTCTTCAGCGAGAGTCGGCAGCGGGTCTGGTTGGTCGACGCCGAGGACCGTGTCCAGCGGACCTACCCGGTGTCGGGCAGCGTCTACGACAACCTCGAGCCGGGCACCTACGAGGTCTACTCACGCTCCGAGCAGGCCTACGCCTTCGACGGTTCCGGGAGCATGAAGTACTTCGTGCGCTTCGCCGAGGGCGACACCGGTGCGGCCATCGGCTTCCACGACATCCCCGTGGGCAACGACGGTGAGCTCGTGCAGACCGTCGACCAGCTCGGCACGCCGCTCTCGCACGGCTGCATCCGTCAGGAGCGCGACGACGCGATCGCCCTGTGGGAGTTCACCGAGATCGGCACCGAGGTCGTCGTCGTCTAGCCGCTGACCGGGTCAGCGGTGAGTGGGGACGTCTCTTCGCTGCCCTACGCGGTCGCGGTGGCCTGGTCGCCCTGGCCGCCACCTGAGCTCCGGCGGCGACGACGGCTGCGGCTCCGGTTGCCCGACGAGGTGCCGCCTTCGGCGCTCACCTCGGCCTTGGGCTGCTCGGCCCCGGCCTTGACCTGCTCGCCGCTGCGGGTGCGGGTCCGGCTGCGGTTGCGGTTGCGCTGGCCACCATCGCGCCCGCCGTCGCGCCCACCGTCGCGGGAGCCACCGTCGCGGGAGCCACTGCGCGGGCCACGGTCCTCGCGCGGCTTGCGCTCCACGGGCGGTGCGTCGACCAGGCGGCCCTTGGTGCCCGGCGCGATGCCCTGGTCGTGGAAGAGGTGCTCGGAGGTCGAGTAGGTCTCCTGCGGGTCCTCGAACGGCAGGTCCAGCGCCTTGTTGATCATCTTCCACCGGTGCAGGTCCGCCCAGTCGACGAAGGTGATCGCGATGCCCGACGCGCCGGCCCGGCCGGTGCGGCCGATCCGGTGGACGTAGGCCTTGTCGTCCTCGGGGCAGGAGTAGTTGATGACGTGGGAGACGCCCTGGACGTCGATGCCTCGGGCCGCGACGTCGGTCGCGACCAGCACCCGGAGCTTGCCGTCGCGGAACTTGGTCAGCGCCTTCTCGCGCGCGACCTGCGCCATGTCACCGTGCAGCGCACTGGCCGCGAACCCGCGCTCGGCCAGGTCGTCGGCCACCCGCTGGGCCTGACGCTTGGTGCGGGTGAAGACGATGATCTTGTCGGCGTCCTCGGCCTGCAGGACCAGGCCGATGATCTCGGGCTTGTCGAGGTCGTGCGCCTGGTAGATGAACTGGGCCGTCGCGGGCACCATCGTGGTGTCGTAGGACGACTCCGCACGGATGTTCATCGGGTGGCGCATGTGGTGGCGGGCCAGTCCGACGATCGCCGCCGGCATGGTCGCCGAGAACAGCATGGTCTGGCGGGTCTCCGGGGTCATCGAGATGAGCTTCTCGACGTCGGGGAGGAAGCCCAGGTCGAGCATCTCGTCGGCCTCGTCCAGCACCAGCGCGTGCACGTGCGAGAGGTCGAGGGCGCGGCGGTTGGCCAGGTCGATGAGCCGGCCGGGGGTGCCGACGACGATGTCGACGCCCTCCTCCAGCGCGTCGAGCTGCCCGTCGTAGCCCACGCCGCCGTAGACGGTGAGGACGCGCAGCCCGAGGTCCTTGCTGGCCAGCGCCAGGTCGCCGGAGACTTGGAGGGCCAGCTCGCGGGTCGGGGCGACGATGAGCGCCTGCGGCTTGCCCTGCGGCATGTCGGCGTACGCCGGGTCCTTGGGCGTGACGCTGCGCTGGAGGACGGGGATGCCGAAGGCCAGGGTCTTGCCGGTGCCCGTGCGGGCCTGGCCGATCAGGTCGGTGCCCATCAGGGCGACCGAGAGGGTCATCTCCTGGATGGCGAATGGGGTGACGATACCGGCGCGCTCGAGCGCGTCGCAGATGTCGGGGAGTACCCCGAGCTCACGGAAGGTGGTCAGGATCTTGTTCCTTTTCGTATGTCACCGGCCGAGTGGTCGACCGGTGTGGGAGACGGAGTTCGCAAGCGGCGGACTCGACGTCTGCCGCGCACATACTGGGTCGTGCGACCGCGCGACCTCGCCGATCAGTCTATCGGTAGGGTCGCCGCGTGACCGCATCTGACGCTCAGGACGACGTCGAGGGCCTGCCGGTCGTGTTCGAGGACGCGCTCTATCGGGACGCGGTCGTGGACCTCCTCGGCGCCATCGCCTACGGCGAGATCTCGGCGTTCGAGCGGCTCGCCGAGGACGGCAAGCTCGCGCCGACCCTGGAGGACAAGGTCGAGATCGCCGGGATGGCCAGCCTGCAGTTCAGCCGCGTCGGCCCGCTGCACGACCGGATCCGGGCGTTGGGCGCGGACCCCTTCGCGGCGATGGCGCCGTTCCGGCAGGCGCTGGACCTGTTCCACGAGCACACCGCGCCGTCGGACTGGTACGAGAGCCTCATCAAGGCCTTCGTCGGTGACGGTCTGGCCGACGACTTCTACCGCGAGATCGCGGCCTACCTCGACCCGGACACCCGGGACCTGATCATCGCCTCCGTCGACGACTCCGCGTCCTCGGCCTTCGTCGTGGAGCGGGTGCGGGCCGCGATTGCCGCGGACGCCCGGCTTGGTGGCCGGCTGGCCCTGTGGGGACGGCGGCTGATGGGAGAGGCGCTCACCCAGGCTCAGCGGGTGGCGGCCGAGCGGGACGCACTGACGGCCCTGCTCGCCGGCGGGGTCGACCGGCCCGGTCTCGACCTGGCCGCCGTCGGCCGGATGTTCTCCCGCCTCACCGAACGGCACGCCGCGCGGATGACGGAGCTCGGGCTCAGCGCCTGAGCCTGGATCCAGGCTCAAGAGCTCGGCGTGGCCGGGAGGCGGTTCCAGAAGGGCAGCGTTCGGACCACGTCCGGCCGGCCCGACACGCTGATCCGGCCGCTGCGCAGCGCCGAGGACCACGACAGAGCACCGCGGTACCAGTCGACGAAGGCACCCGACTCGGCAACTACCAGGGCGGCAGTCTCACCACCGGGGTCGGAGTAGCACAGCGCAGCGCGACCGGCCTCGGCGAGGAGCCAGAAGTACCGGTTGCCGGCCGGCTGGTCCGGGAACCTGAACGCGACGACCGTGCGTTCCTCGGGAAGGCTGCCGGGGTCGACCTGCACCAACGACCACGCCCACAGGGCGAACCCGGGGTCGGTCATCTCGGGACCCACCTCGACCCACCGTTCGCCCCAGCGTGACAGGGCGTCGATCGCGTCGTTCAGGTCGCGGCCTGCCTCGGTCAGGTGGTACGTCGAGCCGCCACCGCGCTTGGGCTTCCGCTCGACCAGACCGGCGTGCTCCAGCTCCTGTAGCCGGCGGACCAGCATCGACCGGGACATGTGTGGGACGCCGCGCGAGATGGCGGTGAACGTCTCGGCCCCCAGCATCAGGTTGCGCACCACGAGCAACGTCCAGCGCTCCGTCACCAGCTCGCAGGCTCTGGCGAGCGGACAGTACTGGCCATAGCTGCGCACGCGTCCAGCGTCGGCCCGCGGCGCGGCATTGTCGAGTGCGAAAACAGGACTGGTGAGGACCCGACGCCGGATCCAGCCTGGCCTCATGCACGAGGCAAGGACGGGACAGGTCACCGACGCGGCCGCCGAGGTCTACGAGGAGTTCTTCGTGCCGGCGTTGTTCGCCCAGTGGACCGGGGAGGTGCTCGACCGTTCGCAGACTCGGCTCGGACATCGGGTCCTCGACGTCGGCTGCGGGACCGGAGTCCTGACCAGGGCGGTGGCCGCGCGGGTGGGCGAGTCGGGCCAGGCCTGGGGAATCGACCCCAACCCGGGGATGCTGGCGGTCGCCACGAACGTCGGGGGCGGGGTGAGAGTCCGGGCGGGCCGAGCCGAGGCGCTGCCCTTCCCGGACGCGTCCTTCGACCGAGTCGTCTCGCAGTTCGCTCTGATGTTCTTCGAGGACGCCGGGGCCGCGGCCCGGGAGATGGCCCGGGTGCTGCGGCCTGACGGGGTGCTCGCGGTCGCGACCTGGGCGGCCATCGACGAGAGCCCCGGATACGCGCGGATGGCGGGTCTGCTCGAGGAGGTCGTCGGCTCGGAGGCCGCCGACGCCCTGAAGGCACCGTTCTCGCTCGGGACCGAGGGTCAGCTCCGCTCAGCGCTGGGGAGCGGCTTCCCGGAGCTGAGCATCCGCAGGCTGCCCGGGACCGCCTCGTTCCCCTCTGTCGAGGCGTGGGTGCGCACCGACATCCTGGGCTGGACGCTGCGCGAGCTGGTGGACGCGGATGCCTACGACCGGCTGCAGCGCGCGGCGGCGTCCGCCCTGGAGCCGTTCACGCGCGATGACGGCACCGTGTCGTTCGCGGCGCCTGCCCTGCTGGCCGTGGCCGGCGCCGAGGCGTCATAGCCGGTTCAGGCCTTCTTGCCGCGCCGGGCTGCGCCCGAGGTCACCACGACCACCAGCACCGCGGCGACCGCCACCTGCCAGATGTGGCGCCACCAGTCGAGCCGGGCGGTGTTCTCCTGGAAGTCGAACACGTCGACGTAGAGCCAGTTGCCGAGGAAGACGCCACCGATCCCGCACAGGATCGTCAGCCACAGCGCGACGTCGCGCTTGCCGGGAGCGAAGGCCTTGCCGAGCAGGCCGATGATCGTGCCGCCGATCAGCGCCCACAGGATCGTGCCGACCATGGCAGGAGGCCTTAGCTCCGGAAGCCGACCTGGCCGGCGAGGGCGCCGCCGATCTCGACGTAGGCGATGCGAGAGGCAGGCACGATGACCTTGCGGCCCTTGTTGTCGGTGAGCGCCAGCACGCCTTCGGAGCCGACCGCGTCGGCCACCATCTTCTCGACGGCCTCGGCCGTCTCGCCGGTGTCCACCACCAGCTCGCGCGGGGCGTGCTGGATGCCGATCTTGACCTCCACGGAGGTGCTCCTTCTGTGTTGTTGAACGTCAGGGCTGCTGGACGGGCTCGTCGGACAGCGGGTAGCCGGCGATGCCTCGCCACGCCAAGCCTGCCACCAGGGCGGCTGCGTCACCTCGGCTGATGCCGCCGGCCTCGGTGAGCCAGAACCGCGCGCTGACCTGGGCCATTCCCACGAGTGAGACCGCCAGCAGCCTGGCGGCCTCGTCGGGGAGGCCCGTGTCCTCGTGGATGACCCCCGCGACCAGCGCGGCCGTCTCGGACGTGACCCGCTCGACGTGCTCGCGGACCGCGGGCTCGTTGGTCAGGTCGGACTCGAAGACGAGCTTGAAGGCGCCGGTGTCGCTGGCGACGTAGTCGTAGAACACCGCGATGGTGGCCTCGACCCGCAGCTTGTTGTCCTGGGTGGCCTCGAGGGCGGCCCGGGTGTTGGCGATGATGGTGTCGCACGAGGCGTCGAGCAGCGCGAGGTAGAGGTCGAGCTTGCCGGGGAAGTGCTGGTAGAGCACCGGCTTGGAGACCCCGGCGCGGTCGGCGATGTCGTCCATCGCGGCGGCGTGGTAGCCCTGCGCGACGAAGACCTCGAGGGCCGAGTCGAGCAACTGGGCACGCCGTTCGCGCCGCGGCAGGCGGCCGCCACGAGGCCGCGCCTCGTCCACCTGTGAGTCGATGTCGTACTGCCCTGCGGTCACGTGCCGAACCCTACCCATAGGTAGTGGGAACATCGTGGGCACGAGGGGCGTTGCCCCGAAGTCGAGCAGCATGCACGCCGAGACCAGGAGTTGACCGACCAGATGTCCTTCGCCCCGCTCGTGGAGCCCGCCGAGGCGCTCACCATCGACGAGGTACGGCGCTACAGCCGGCACCTGATCATCCCCGACGTCGGCATGTCCGGTCAGAAGCGGCTCAAGAACGCCAAGGTGCTCGTGATCGGTGCGGGCGGCCTCGGCAGCCCGGCGCTGTTCTACCTCGCCGCCGCGGGCGTGGGCACGATCGGCATCGCGGAGTTCGACGAGGTCGACGAGTCCAACCTGCAGCGCCAGATCATCCACGGCCAGTCCGACATCGGCCGGCCCAAGGCGGAGTCGGCGCGCGACGCCGTCCTGGAGGCCAACCCCTACGTCAATGTCGTCGTGCACGCCGAGCGCCTGGACAACGACAACGTGCTCCAGGTCTTCGAGGGTTACGACCTGATCGTCGACGGCACCGACAACTTCGCGACCCGCTACATGGTCAACGACGCCGCCTACTTCCTGAAGATCCCCTACGTCTGGGGCTCGATCTACCGCTTCGACGGCCAGGCCTCGGTGTTCTGGCCGCACGCGGTCGACGAGAACGGCGAGAGCCTCGGCGCGCCCTGCTACCGCTGCCTCTACCCCGAGCCCCCGCCGCCGGGGATGGTCCCGAGCTGCGCCGAGGGCGGCGTGCTCGGCGTGCTGTGCGCGAGCATCGGCTCGATCCAGGTCAACGAGGCGATCAAGGTGCTCACCGGCATCGGCGACCCCGCGGTCGGCAAGCTGGTCATCTACGACGCCCTCGAGCTGGAGTGGCGCAAGCTCAAGGTCCGCAAGGACCCCAACTGCGCGCTGTGCGGCGACAACCCCACGGTCACCGGTCTGATCGACTACGAGACCTTCTGCGGCGCGATCTCCGACGAGGCGGCCGACGCGGCCGCCGGTGCGACCATCTCGGTGACCCAGGTCGAGCACCTGCTCAAGGAGCGCGAGGAGGGCGCCCGCGACTTCGTCCTGGTGGACGTGCGCGAGCCCAACGAGTACGAGATCAACCGGATCCCGGGCTCGGTGCTGATCCCCAAGGGCGACTTCCTCAACGGCAGTGCCTTGGAGAAGCTCCCGGGCGTCGACTCCGGCAAGCAGGTGGTCATGTACTGCAAGACCGGGGTGCGCTCGGCCGAGACCCTCGCCATCGTCAAGGGCGCCGGCTACTCCGACGCCGTGCACGTCGGCGGCGGCGTCTCCGCCTGGGTCAACCAGGTCGACCCGAGCCAACCTTCCTACTGAATACCCCCGCGAGCTTCGGCCTCGACCCACGACGGACGCGTCGCTCCGCTCCGCGGAGCTCCGCCGTCCATCGTGGGCACGAGGCCGATCGCGGGGCGCCTCGCTTCGCTCGATGCAAGCGTCGGTGACTGGTGGCTGGCCTGCTGAGTGAGGCTGGCCGGGTGGGGTTACGTGGTGTTGCTGGGCGTGCGCTGGGCCAGGCGCGCCAGCGCCTTGGGGAAGATCTCGGCGGGCGGGGTGACCAGGCCGGCGCCGACCTGACCGACGCCGGCGACCTTGCCGGCCATGCCGGTGTTGATCTGGGGCAGGATCCCGGTCCGGCCGACGAGGCTGACATCGATCCCGGTCGGCGTGCCCTGGAACTCCAGGACCGGTACGGACCAGCGGGGGTTCTCGCCGAGGGTGATCTCGTGCATCCGGCGGGTTGTCGCCAGGGCGTCGGGGACCGAGCCGCCGACGAACCGGACGATCGCCGGGGCGGTCGCCATCGCGAAGCCACCGATGCCGGCGGTCTCGGTGATCGCGGAGTCGCCGATGTCGGGGTTGGCGTCGTCCGGGCCGTAGTCGCCGAGGAAGAGCCCGTCGGCGAGCTGGGCCGGGCCGGTGAACCACTCGTCGCCGGTGCCGGCGACCTGGATGCCGAAGTCGGTCCCGTTGCGGGCCATCGCCACGACCATCGTCGACCCGGCGATGCCGCGCGCCGCGTCGAGGGCGAGCTTGCAGGCGGGCATGGCGAGGTTGAGGAAGAAGTGGTCGTTGCCACCGACGAACCGCAGCGCCTCGGCGACGTCCGCGGCGTCGTACCCACTGGTGACCAGGGCGGGGGAGAGGTCGCGCAGCAGCATCAGCGTGCCGGCCCGGTTGCGGTTGTGGGCCTCGTCGCCCATCTGGAGCATCTGGGTGAGGATGCCGGTGATGTCGACCGGACCCTGCTGGTCGCGGGTCGCCCGCACCGCTGCCTGCAGCAGCGGGCCGAGCACGTCGCCCATCCACCGCAGCCGGGTGAGGACCTCGGGTGAGTAGGCGCCGTAGCGGAGGACCTTGCCGAGTCCCTCGTTGAGCGAGCAGTAGGTACGCCGACCGCTGGCGGCGTCCTCGAGCACCCACAGCCACATGCTGGGGGTGACCACCCCGGCCATCGGACCGACCGCGGACCGGTGGTGGCAGGGCTCGAGCGAGACCGAGGTGCCCGACTCGAAGAGCGCGACGGCGTCCTCGGGGTCCTCGACCAGGCCCTCGAGGGCGGCGCCGCCCATCAGGGCGCCGCGCAGTGGTCCGGGCGCCCGCCCCCACTCGATAGGCGGGCCGGCGTGCAGGAACTCGCCGGGCTGCAGGCCGAGGGCCTCGGAGGCCGGCACGACGTCGACCAGGGTGGCCGTGACCCCGAGCACGGCGGCCAGGGCCCGGGCGTTGGCCGCGGGACGGCGCGGGTCGGCGGCCACGGTGGCCAGGTCGCTCTCGGTGCCCGCCATCGGCGGGCGCCAGTCGACCCGGGTGACCGGGACGGCCTGGGCGTCGACGGCGTCGGCGAGCAGATCGGCTCCCACGTTGACCACAGAGTTCATGGCAGCAGCTCCACAGCTCGGCGGGTGGCGTGGGCGTTGGACAGGTGCACCTCGGCGCCCGCGTCGGCGAGCGCCCTGACCTGGCGCTCCAGCCCCTGAGGGTCGGCCGCCGTGCCGACCACGGCGACCACGACCGGCTTGTCGATGGCGGCCACTGCCGGGGCCAGCAGCGCGGCCGGGTCGGGCTCGGCGCCGTGACCGAGGACGACGTCGAGCAGCACCACCGCGGTCTCGGGGTCGGCCCCCGCCCGGGCCAGGTGCTCCAGGCGCAGGGTCGGGTCGATCATCGGGTGGGCCCGGCCGGCGGTGTAGGCGTCGTCGCCGAAGTCGACGAACGTGTGGCCGCGGTCGGCACCCAGGAGCGTCTGCGCCACGATCCGGGCCTCACCGGCCAGCGTGCCACCCACGAACAGGCCGCGCAGATATCGGCCTCCTGACGGTGTGGCCGCCCGCCCGGACACCGGCCAGTCGGGCACCGGGACGCCGCGCGCCAGCAGCAGCGCCTCGGTGGCCTCGGTGAGGTCGGGGTGTCCGGCACCCAGGAGTGCCATCTCGACGGGGGTCGACAACCCGGCGGCGTAGGCGCGGATCTCGTCGGCGACGTCGTCGGCCGGCGGCTTGGACACCAGCAGCATCAGCTCGACCCGCGGGTCCGCGTCCAGCCGCCGCATCGCCTCGCGGGTCGCGAGTCCGCGGACCTCGGCGCTCAGGTCGCGTCCGCCCACGCCCAGCGCGGACGCCACCCCCACACCGGCGTGGTCGAGCAGGGCGAGCACCTGCTGGCAGCCAGTGCCGGAGGCGGCGACGATGCCGACCGGCCCGGGGGAGACCACGTTGGCGAAGCCGAGCCCCAGCCCACCCACGACGGCGGTGCCGCAGTCGGGACCCATCACGAGCAGCGACCGCTCGGCGGCGTACCGCTTGAGCGCGAGCTCCTGCTTCACCGGCACGTGGTCGCTGAACACCATGACGTCGCTGCCGGCCTCCAGCGCATCCATCGCCTCGACGAACGCCGACGGGCCGGGCACCGACACGAGGGCGATCGCGCCGGGGGTGCGGCGCAGAGCGCTGCCCGTCGTACGTGGTGGCGCCTCCTGGGTGGGTCCGTCGTCGCGGCGCCCGGTCTCGCGCAGAGCGGCGTCGACGCCGGCCAGGGCGGCGTCGAGGTCGCCGCCGTCGGCGAGGCGGATCGCGACCACCATGTCGTTGGGGCCGGCCTCCTCGGGGACGGCGAACCCCATCTCCGTGAGCACCTCGACGTTGAGGGGCGTGGCCATCGCCACCTGTGCGGTCGCGACACCCGGGACGCCCTGCACGGTGCGGCTGACCTGCAGCAGGGTCACCGAGTCGGCGTAGGCGCCACGCCGGAGCTCGACGTGAGTGGCACCCGTGTCGCTCACGCAGCTGCCCCGTAGAGCGAGTCGAGGGCAGAGCGGGCACCCTCGAGCAGGCCGCGACCGGAGGTGTGGCCCACCGCGGCCAGCTGGTCGGCCAGGTAGGCCTCGTCGGCGGTGCCGAGGGCGGAGAGGTAGGCCGCGAACTCGGGGATGACCTCACCGTGCATCGCGCAGTCGAGCAGCGTGGCGGAGAGCAGCGTGGTGCGGGGGAGGATTGCTCGGACCGTCTCGTCGACGGCAGGCGTCTCGATGCCGGCCGCGCGGTGCACGGCCAGCCAGCCGCAGAGCACGTCGTCGCCGTAGGGCGTGAGCCCGTCACCCCTGCCGACCAGCGCCTCCACGGTGGCGGGCGCCAGCTCCGCACCGAGGGTGCGCTGCGGCAGTCTCGGCACGGAGACGTCCGCGAGCCGGCCGATGGTGAGCGGTGCCTGGTCGAGGTGGAGGACGCCGCCGCGCATCCTGGCGCCCGACACCTCCGGGAGCGTGGCGAGCGAGGTGCGCAGCGCACAGGGCACGGCGGTGGCCCGGAAGCCGAGCACGCCCACGCACCACCCGCCGACGTCGAGGTAGACCGCGTCGGGCCCGCGGTGCAGCACCGGGACGGGGCCGTCCGGGGCGTTCCGCAGCCGCGTCCGGACACGTGGGGGAGCGCTGACCGGGATCACTGCGGTCACGTTAGTACGCCGCGCGACACCGCTCCCGGGACCCCGCGACACTTACCTGCCGGTAACCGTCAGGTGCTGCGATCGGGCCTCACCAGGGTGTCTCATGACAGGCATCGGTTCGCGCCGCGACTCGTCGCGGCGCGGGGACAAGGAGGTACGTCATGTCGATGTTCAAGTGGGACGTGGTCGATCCCGCGCCCGGCCAGCCGGTCGCCCCCGACCAGCGGCTCGCGTGGGGCAAGACGGTCGGCATCGGGGCACAGCACGTCGTGGCCATGTTCGGCGCCACGTTCGTGTTCCCGATCATCATGGGTCTGGACCCGAACCTCGCGATCCTGATGAGCGGCATCGCGACGATCTGCTTCCTGCTGATCGTCAAGGGCGCGGTGCCCAGCTATCTGGGCACCTCCGCGTCCTTCGTCGGTGGTGCCGCGGCGATCTACGCCCAGCAGGGTGGCCCCGAGGACGTCACCGGCGCCATCCTGGTGTCCGGCGTGGTGCTCGCCCTATGCGGTGTGGTCATCCACTTCCTCGGCGCCGACATCGTCAACAAGGCACTTCCTCCGGTCGTGACCGGCGCCGTGGTCATGGTGATCGGCTTCAACCTGGCCGGCGTCGCGACCAACATCTACATGCCGGCCGACCGCTGGATGGCGATCATCACGATGACGGCCGTGATCCTGATGACGGTCGGCCTGCGCGGCTTCCTCGGCCGGATCGCGATCTTCCTCGGCCTGATCTTCGGATACCTGCTCTCCTGGGTGTTCGACGCCATCGGTGTCGGCGGCGTCGAGGGTGACCGGGTCAACTGGGACAACGTCAAGAGCGCCGACTGGATCGGCTTCCCGCGGCACACGGTCGAGGGGCTGGTCGGCAACCAGAACGAGGCGGGCAACCTCGCCGCGGTGGGCTGGCACCTGCCCGACTTCTCGATCACGTTCGCGCTGCTGGCGATGCCTGCGGTGATCGCGCTGATCGCGGAGAACATGGGGCACGTCAAGGCGGTGGCCGGGATGACCGGGCGTGATCTCGACCCGGTGATGGGCAGGGCGATCGCCGCCGACGGTGTCGGCACGGTGCTCACCTCCGCGGTGGGCGGGTCGCCGACGACGACGTACGCCGAGAACATCGGCGTCATGGCCGCTACCCGGGTGTACTCGACGGCGGCCTACTTCGTGGCGGCCGCGGTTGCGATCCTGCTCGGCTTCATCCCGAAGTTCGGGGCGATCGTGGCGGCCACTCCGGGCGGCGTCCTGGCCGGCATCACACTCGTGCTCTACGGCATGATCGGTCTGCTCGGTGCCAAGATCTGGGTCGAGAACCGCGTCAACTTCGCCGACCCGGTCAACCTCGTGCCGGTCGCGGCCGGGCTGATCCTGGCCATCGGCTACGGCACCTCGGGGTTCTTCGAGATCACCGAGGACTTCTCCCTCGGCGGCATCGCCCTGGGCACCATCGTGATCATCGCCGGCTACCACATCGCGCGGGCCATCGAGCCCCAGGAGCTCGCCGAGGCGCGGATGGAGGTCGACCACAGCGCCCCCGAGGTGGGCGGGCGTCCCGACGGTGAAGGACCGCAGGCGCCCCGTGCCTGACCCGAGTCCGTGGGCGGTCGCGTGACAATGGGCCCGTGAAGCCCGCGCCGTT
Source organism: Nocardioides dilutus (assembly GCF_054779555.1). Taxonomy (NCBI): domain Bacteria; kingdom Bacillati; phylum Actinomycetota; class Actinomycetes; order Propionibacteriales; family Nocardioidaceae; genus Nocardioides; species Nocardioides dilutus. Next base: position 855,556 of record NZ_BAAGYA010000002.1, read on the forward strand.
CGCCTATCACCGGCCGGGGACCGTCGCCGAAGCGGTGGCGGCCCTGGCCGGTGACACGGGGGCCAAGGTGCTCGCCGGCGGTCAGAGCCTGGTCCCGCTGCTGTCCATGAGGCTCGCGGCGCCGTCCGCGCTCGTGGACATCAACGGCATCGCCGACCTCGCCACGATCCACGTCGACGACCAGGGTGTGCGGATCGGCGCCCTGGCCCGGCACGCCGACGTGCTCGCCAACCCCGCCGTACGCCGCTCCCAGCCGCTCGTGCCCATGGCCCTGGCCCACGTCGCGCACCCGACGATCCGCAACCGCGGCACCACCGTCGGCTCGCTGGTGCACGCGGACGCGGCCGCCGAGATGCCGGTGGTGCTCTCCCTGCTCGGCGGCTCTGTGACCGTCGAGGGGCCGAGCGGGCGTCGCACCATCCCCGCCGACGAGCTCTACGTCGGGCCGCTCGAGTCGAGCCTGGCGCACGACGAGCTCGCGGTGCACGCCGACTTCCCGGCCCTCGCGCCGGGCGCCGGCGTCGCCTTCGAGGAGGTCGCCAGGCGGCACGGCGACTACGCGCTGGTCGGCGTCGCCGCGCTCGTCGACGGCGACTCGGTCAAGGCCGGCTACCTCTCCGTGTCCGACGTGCCGACCGTCGTCGACCTGTCCGGCGTGGCCGACGACGACCTCGGCGAGGCCGCGCTCGCGCAGCTCGAGCCCGGGGACGACATCCACGCCACGGCGGCGTACCGTGCCCAACTCGTCCGCGTGCTGACCAAGCGCGTGGTGCGAGCCGCGAGGGAGGGCACGCGTGGCTGAGGAGCAGCACGAGATCCGGCTGACCGTCAACGGCACGCCGCGGCCCGTGCGCGTGCCGGCCCGCCGGCTGCTCTCCGACGCGCTCCGCCACGACCTCGGGCTGACCGGCACCCACGTCGGGTGCGAGCACGGCGTGTGCGGCGCCTGCACCGTGCTGCTCGACGGGCGCCCGGTGCGCTCCTGCCTGGTGTTCGCGGTGTCGGTCGACGGCCAGGAGGTCACCACCGTCGAGGGCCTCACCAACGAGGACGGTTCCCTCGGACCGGTCCAGCAGGCCTTCCTCGAGTGCCACGGGCTGCAGTGCGGCTTCTGCACGCCCGGGTTCCTCACCACGATCACCGCCGGGCTGCGCGACAACCCGGCGCCGACCCACGACGAGGCCCGCGACATGGTCGCCGGCAACCTCTGCCGGTGCACCGGCTACCAGAACATCGTCAAAGCTGTCGAGCGAGCGGCTGAGATCGCCGCCCGGGACCCGGCATGACCACCAAGCTGATGGGCCAGCCGGTCCAGCGGGTCGAGGACCAGCGGTTCCTGCGCGGGCAGGGCCGCTACGTCGACGACGTCGCGGTCGGCCCCGACACGCTGCACGCCGCCGTGCTCCGCAGCCCGCACGCGCACGCCCGGATCGTCGACATCGACGTCTCCGAGGTCCTCGACGTCGAGGGCGTGCACGCGGTGTGGACCTACGACGACCTCGCCGGGCTGTCGGCACCGATGGCCGAGCCGCTCCCGCTGCTGATCCCGCACCCGACCCTCACGCACGGCCGCACGCAGTATGCGCTGGCCAAGGACGAGGTCAACTACATGGGCGAGGCGATCGCCTTCGTCGTCGCCGACGACCGCTACGTCGCCGAGGACGCGCTGTCGCGGATCCGGGTCGACTACGAGTTCCTGCCGCCGGTCGTGGGCCTCCCGGCGGCGCGGGCCGCCGACCACCTCGTGCACGACGACGTGCCGGGCAACGTCGGCGCGCGGATGGAGCAGCAGGTCGGTGACGCCCGCGCCGCCATCGCCGCCGCACCCCACCGGCTGGCCCTCGACCTCACCGTCGAGCGGAGCTCATGCCAGCCGATGGAGGGCCGCGGGGTAGTGGCCCGCTGGGACCCCGACGTCAACCGGCTCACGGCGTGGAGCTCGACCCAGACCTCGACGGGCGTCCGGGCCGCGGTCGCGGTCAAACTCGGCCTCGACCTGGGCCAGGTCGACGTGATCACGCCCGACGTCGGCGGCGGGTTCGGCGTCAAGATCAACCACCCGTGGCCGGAGGAGCTCCTCGTCCCGCTGGCGGCCCGCGCGCTCGGGCGCCCGGTGAAGTACACCGAGGACCGCCGCGAGCACTTCATCTCCACCGCCCACGAGCGCGCCCAGGAGCACCACATCGAGGTCGGGTTCGACGACGACGGGCGGCTGCTCGGGCTCGACGTCGAGTTCTGGCACGACCACGGCGCCTACACGCCCTACGGCCTGATCGTCCCGATCATCACCTCGACCCAGCTGCTCGGTCCCTACAAGCCGCAGAACTACCGGGTCGTCTTCGAGTCGATCTACACCAACACGGTGATGGTCACGCCCTACCGCGGCGCCGGCCGGCCGCAGGGCTGCTTCGTGATGGAGCGGACCATGGACGCCATCGCGCAGTATCTCGGCAAGGACCGGGCCGAGGTCCGGGCCGTCAACTTCATCCAGCCCGACGAGTTCCCCTATGACCACGGGCTGGTCTTCCAGGACGGCCGCGAGCTGGAGTACGACTCCGGCGACTACCCGGCCTCGCTCGTGAAGATCAAGGACCTGATCGGCTGGGACGAGTTCCCGGTGTTCAAGGCAGAGATGGCCGCCCAGGGGCGGCAGGTCGGCATCGGCCTCGCCTGCTACGTCGAGGGCACCGGCGTCGGGCCCTACGAGGGCGCCCACGTGCACATCGAGACCTCCGGCAAGGTCAAGGTCGCCACCGGCCTCACCACCCAGGGGCAAGGGCACGCGACCGTCTTCGCCCAGCTGGTCGCCGACGAGCTCGGGGTGCGGTTCGAGGACGTCGAGGTCGTCACCGGCGACACCCGGCGGATGCCCTACGCCGTGGGCACGTTCGCCTCGCGGGCCGCGGTGATGAGCGGCTCGGCGGTCCACCTCGCCGCCAGGCGCGCCAAGGAGAAGGTGCTGCGGATCGCGGCCGAGGCGCTCGAGGTCGACGAGAAGGACCTCCAGATCGTCGACGGGGTCGTGTCCGTCAAGGGGATGCCCGAGGCGGCGATCGACCTCGGCACCGTCTCGGTGCTGTCCAACCCGCTGCGCTACGCGTTCGACGAGGCATCCAAGGCGGCGACCCAGTTCTCGGTCGGCGACCCCGGGAAGCCCCCCGTGGCCGAGGACGACGAGCCCGGCCTGGAGGGCAAGGACTTCTACTCGCCCGAGCGGGCGACGTTCGCCTCCGGCATGCACGCCGTGATCGTCGAGACCGACCCGGAGACCGCGGAGATCAAGATCCTCAAGTACGCCGTGGTCCACGACTGCGGCCACCTGATCAACCCGATGATCGTCGAGGGCCAGATCCACGGCGGTGTCGCCCAGGGGATCGGCGGCGCGCTCTACGAGCGGATGGCCTACGACGAGTCGGGGCAGCTGCTCAACGCGTCGTTCATGGACTTCCTGATCCCCTACGTCACCGAGATCCCCGACACGATCGACATCGACCACCTCGAGACCCCCTCGCCGCTCAACCCGCTCGGCATCAAGGGCGCGGGCGAGGCCGGCGTCATCCCGTCGGCGGCGGTCTTCGCCGCAGCCATCGAGGACGCCGAGGGCTTTCCCATCACGGCGATGCCGATCTCGCCGTCGGAGCTGTTCCATCTGCGACAGGGCCGGAACGGTGGTTGAGGTGCGAGCGCAGCGAGCCTCGAAACCACCCTCAGCGAAAGGGGTACCCCGATGAAGATCTCCGGGTTCGACGTCATCGACCAGCCCGTCGACAAGGTCTGGGAGGCGCTGCTCGACCCGCGCGTCCTGGTCGCCACCATCCCCGGCTGCGAGCGGCTCGAGAGCACGGGTGAGCACGAGTACGCGATGACGGTCACCGCCGGGGTCGCCGCCATCAGGGGCACCTACAACGGGTCCTGCATGCTTTCGGACCTCCAGCAGCACGAGTCGCTGGTCATGCGGCTCTCCGGGGCGGGCGCGCCGGGGACCGTCGACGCCACGGTCAATGTCGCGTTCTCGGAGCCCGCGCCGGGCCAGACCCGGATCGCCTACGACGCCGACGCGGTGGTCGGCGGCATGGTCGGTGGTGTCGGCCAGCGGATGCTGAGCTCGGTGTCCAAGCGGATGGCGGGGGAGTTCTTCGGCAACGTCGGGGAGGCGATCGCGCAACCACCGTCGGTCGAGCGGGTCGAGACCACCGCAGCCGGGGCACCCGCCTTCACCGCTCCGCCGAAGCAGCGCGGTCTCGCCTCCCAGGACGACTTCCTCAAGGGCGTCGCCCTCGGCGCCGGGCTCGTGGTGCTGGGCGTCGTCGTCGGCGGCCTGTTCGGCCGCCGTCGCCGATGACCATCACGGTCGACTCGACCGCACGCGACCAGGCGGCCGCCGTACGCCGCAAGGACGTCTCCGCCCGCGAGCTGCTCGACCTGCACCTGGCCCGGATCGCGGCGCGCAACCCCGAGCTCAACGCGATCGTCTCGCTGGACGAGGAGCGGGCCCGGGAGGGTGCGGCCGCTGCCGACCAGGCGCTCGCGTCGGGTCAGGAGATCGGGCCGCTGCACGGGCTGCCGTTCGCGTTCAAGGACACCCACGCGGTCGCCGGCTGGCGCACGACCTTCGGCTCGCCCCTCTTCGCGGACCACGTGCCCGACCAGGACGAGCTGATCGTCGAGCGGGTCCGGGGCGCCGGGGTCACGGTGATCGGCCGGACCAACGTGCCGGAGTTCGCGGCCGGCTCCCACACCTTCAACACGATCTTCGGCACCACCCTCAACCCGGTCGACCCGACCCGGTCGGCCGGCGGCTCGTCGGGCGGCGCGGCGTGTGCGCTGGCGTCGGGCATGGTGCCACTCGCGGACGGCTCGGACATGGGGGGCTCGCTGCGCAACCCCGCGTCGTTCTGCGGCGTGGTCGGCCTCCGCCCGAGCCTGGGCCGGGTGCCGCAGTGGCCGCTCTACAACCAGTGGGAGACCACGTCGGTCGGCGGCCCGCTGGCCCGCAATGTCCGCGACCTCGCCCTGCTGCTCTCGGTCATGGCCGGCCCGGACCCGCGGGCGCCGATGGCGCTCGGCGACCCGGGCAGCACGTTCGCGCCGCCCCTCGAGGGTTCGCTGCGCGGCCTGCGGGTCGCGCTCTCGGTCGACCTCGGGGGTGCCTTCGAGGTCGACCACCACGTGGCCGCGGTGGTCGAGTCGGCGGGGCCGCTCCTGGCCCGCGCGGGGGCGACCGTCACCGATGCCCACCCGGTGCTGCCCGAGGCAGAGGACACCTTCCGCACCCTGCGCGCCTGGCACTTCCAGGCGATGCTCGGCGACCTCCTCGCCGCCCACCCGGACGCCTTCAAGGCCTCGTTGGCCGACAACATCCGCGCTGGGGAGCACCTCACCGGCGCCGACGTCGCCCGCGCCTACGCCGGCCGCACTGCACTGTCTGAGCGGATGCGCGACTTCTTCGGGTCCTACGACGTGCTCGTGCTGCCCGCCGCGCAGGTGCCGCCGTTCCCGGCGGACCAGGAGTTCCCCACCACGATCAACGGAAAAGCCATGGGCACGTATCTCGACTGGATGCGCGCGTGCTACTACATAACAGTGACCGGTTGTCCGGCGATCTCCGTGCCGTTGGGCAGCACGCCGGACGGCCTGCCGGTCGGCGTCCAGATCGTGGCGGCTCACGGTGCCGACCGTTTCCTGCTCGAGGTGGCAGCCGAGGTGGAATCGACGACAACCTGACACTGAGCGTTGCCTGAGCGGGGGGACCGCATGACCGAGTGGCGAGATCCGGAAAGACATGTCCGGACGGGGGTGCCGCCGTTCGTCGACGCCTACAACCGGGTGCTCGAGCTCATCGAGCGCGACGGGCTGGCACCAGGTGAGCAGCTGCGCAACGAGGTGGTGATCGGTGGCGAGCTGAAGATCTCGCGTGAGCTCGCCCACGAGGCGCTGCTGCTCCTCGAGGAGGACGGCCACCTGGTGCGCGACAAGGACCGTCGCTGGCGCGTGGCGGCCCAGCCCTCGGGGCCGGTCGGCTTCGCTGAGGGCTTCCACCGGCAGCTCCGCCACGGTGCCGAGCCGGTCCGGCGGCTGCACGCCGCCGTCGAGACCGGTGGCACCTGGTCGCAGGGGATGCTGCGGACCGACGAGCCCAAGCTGGTCTGGGAGACCGTCTTCGCGCGGGACGGCGTACTGCTCGCCTCCACGCTCGAGGTCATGCGGCTCTCGTCCGTGCCCGCCGAGGTCGCGGACGCCGACGACGACGCCCAGCGCGACGTCGGCAGATGGCCGACCCTCCTCGACGCGCTGGAGCCGGCGCGCCGGGCCGCGATGGCGCCGATGGTGTGGCGCCTCGCGCCGGTCTCGCGCGACACCGAGCGACTGTCGTGGATGGACCTGCCGCTCTACGGCATGCCGGCCGTAGTCACCACGGTGCTGGCCGAGGACGGCGAGCCGACCTACCTGGCCAAGAACATCTTCGACCTCACCTCGTTCCAGGTGAGCGTGGACCTGCTCGGCGGCGGCTCGGCGTAGCCAGGTCGCGCCGGCCGTCCTACGCTCCGGCGATGGAGTCACTTCCCGTGGTCCGAGTCGCAGCGGTCCAGGCGATGCCGGTGGTGCTCGACCTCGAGGCGAGCCTGGACAAGGCGGTCGTGCTGCTCGCCGACGCCGCCGCGCAGGGTGCCGAGCTCGTGGTGTTCCCTGAGACGTTCCTGTCGCTGTACCCGTCGTACGCCTGGGCGCACCTGCCCGGCGGTGACGGTGACGCCTTCTGGGAGCGGTTCTGGGGGAGCTCCGTCGAGGTGCCCGGGCCGGCCGTCGACCGTCTGGTGGCGGCCTGCCGCGAGCACGACGTGCTGTGCGCGATCGGCGTCAACGAGCGCGAGCTGGACCGACCGGGGACGCTCTACAACACCCTGCTGCTTGTGGGACCCGACGGGCTGCTGAGCCGTCACCGCAAGCTGATGCCGACCTTCCACGAGCGGCTGTTCCACGGCTTCGGCGCCGGCGACGACCTGGAGGTCACCGACACGCGGGTGGGCCGGATCGGTGGGCTGATCTGCTGGGAGAACCGGATGCCGCTGGCCCGGTGGGCGGTCTACCAGGGCGGACCCCAGATCTGGGTCGCCCCGACCGCCGACGACTCCGAGGGCTGGCAGGCGACGATCCGGCACATCGCTATCGAGGCTGGCGCGTTCGTCGTGTCGGTCCCGCAGTTCATCCAGCGCTCGGCCTTCCCCGACGACTTCCCGTGGCCGCTGCCTGACCGCGACGTGTTCGGGCGAGGCGGGGCGGCCGTGGTGGCACCGGGATCGGGCGACGTGATCGCTGGTCCGCTGTACGACGAGGAGGGCATCGTCGTCGCGGACTGCGACCTGCGCGCGACGCTCCACGCGAAGCGGTGGTTCGACGCCGCCGGGCACTACAGCCGCGCGGACGTCCTCTGGCCCGGCGGCTGATCGAGGCCCTTCTCCTCTACCCGCCGAGCGCCCAGGCGACGACCTTGGTTCTGACACCACCTCCAGCCGGCTCGAGGAGGGGCCATGGCGACGACTACATACCCGACCACGACGACGACCCCCGACGCGACCCCACGCCGGACCCCCCGGCTGTTCCACCCCTCGGTGGCCTACCCACTCCTGGCCCTGGCCGCCGTCGGCTACTCGGTCGTGGCGCTGCTGCTGGCGTTGGCCGACGCGCGCGCCATGCCCGAGCCGTTCCTGCGGATCGACGCGGACAGCTACTTCTGGTGGGGCACTCTCTTCTACGCGCCGACGATCGTCGTCGCCTGGCTGCTCGCCAGCAACGTCGTGTTCGCGCTGACCTACTGGGCGGGTGCGCGGCCGTCGTTCGAGCGGGTGCTGACGTGCATGGCGGGCGCGGTGGGGCTCGGCACCCTCGGCACGCTGGTGCCGGACCTGGTGACCTCGCCCCTGCGCGCCGTCGGCGTCATCGACGAGCAGGCCTGGGAGGCCTCGATCTCCGGGCACACCGGATGGTTCGTCTTCATCTGGTGCACCCTCGTCGTCTACCTCGTGCTGTTCCTGGTGGCGTTCCCGCGGGCCGTGCGCGCGGCCACCGGAGTCGGCGGCTGGCGGGCCGGGGCCATCGGCGTCACGGCGTTCGTGGTGTTCCAGGGCTTCGAGTACGTCTTCATCCGCTGACCGGCCTTCTCCTACGTCGGGGCGGCCGGGTTGACTGGGCGCCATGACGCCACTCAGCGCCGGGCCCGCCCGCCGGATCCGGGTCGGCATCGACACCGGCGGCACGTTCACCGACGTGGTGGCCTTCGACGAGGACACCGGCGAGCTGGTCACGACCAAGACGCCGTCCACGCCGAGCAACCCCGCCGACGGGTTCCTCGCCGGGATCGACAAGGTGCTCGGGCTGCTGGGCGCGAGCGGCGCCGACATCGGCGCGGTCAGCCACGGCACCACGGTCGCGACCAACCAGCTGCTCGAGGGCAAGGTCGACCGGCTCGGCTTCATCACCAACACCGGCTACGAGGCGATGCTCGAGATCGCCCGGCAGTCCGTGCCCGACGGCTACGGCAACTCCTATTTCTGGGTCAAGCCAGCCCGGATCGTCCCGCGCGACCTGGTCAAGGGCGTCGAGGGGCGGCTGGACGTCGACGGCGAGGAGGTCCGGCCGTTCGACGAGGACGGAGCCCGGGCGGTCGCCCGCTGGTTCCGGGACCGCGGCGTGGGCACCCTCGGCGTCTGCTTCCTGCACGCCTACGCCAACCCTGCGCACGAGGAGCGGATGCGCGCCGTCCTCCTCGAGGAGCACCCGGATGCGGTCGTCTCGCTGTCGAGCGAGGTGCTGCGCGAGTACCGCGAGTACGAGCGGGCGATGACCACGCTGGTCGACGCGGCCGTGAAGCCGCGGCTCTCGGCGTACGTCACCAACATCAAGGGCAGGTTGTCGGCGTATGACGACCGGGCCATTCCCTTCTACGTGATGAAGTCCAACGGCGGCGTGCTCTCGGCCGACGAGGTCGTGCACCAGCCGATCACCACCGTGCTGTCCGGGCCGGCGGCCGGCGCGCTGGGCGCGGCGCTGATCGCGAAGGTCGCCGGGTTCGACCGGGTGCTGACCAGCGACGGGGGCGGCACCTCGACCGACGTGTCCGTCGTCATCGACGGCGAGCCGACGCTGACCACTGAGGGGTCGGTCGGTGCCTTCCCGTCCAAGATCCCGATGATCGACGTGGTCACGGTCGGCGCCGGCGGTGGCTCGATCGCGTGGCTCTCCCCGGAGGGGACGCTCAAGGTCGGCCCGCAGTCGGCGGGCGCCGACCCGGGCCCGCTCTGCTACGGCAAGGGGGGCACCGAGGTCACGATCACCGACGCCCACGTGGTGCTCGGCCGGATCCCGCCGCACCTGCTGGGCGGCGAGATCCCGCTCGACGTCGACGCCGCCCGGGCCGGCGTCGAGGCACTCGCCTCCAAGCTCGGCCTCTCGCCCGAGGCGTGCGCGACCGGCGTCCTGGAGATCTCCGCGTGGAACCAGGCCAACGCGCTGCGCCAGGTCACCGTCAAGCGAGGCCTGGACGTCCGCGACTTCACGCTCACGACGTTCGGCGGCTCGGGCTCGCTGCTGCTCTGCCGGCTCATGGACGTGCTCGGCATCCCGACCGTCCTGGTCCCGCCCAACCCGGGCAACGTCTCGGCGTTCGGCCTGCTCACCGTCGACGTCAAGAACGACTACGTGCAGACCCACGTCGCCCTGGCCGACGCCCTGGAGCCGGCCACGGTCGCGGCGGCGTACGACGAGCTCACCGAGCGCGCCGCAGCGGCGCTGTCGAAGGAGGGGTTCGCGCCCGGGCAGCACCAGTTCGTCCGGACCGCCGACCTGCGCTACTTCGGGCAGGCCTTCGAGGTGCGGGTCCCGGTGCCGGACGGGGCCGTCGACGCGTCGGTGCTCGACGAGGTCGCGAACCGGTTCCATGCCGAGCACAAGGCGCTCTACGGCTACGACTTCTCCGGCGACGACTCCCAGCAGGTCGAGTGGGTCAACCTGCGGGTCTCGGGCATCGGGCCGATCCAGCGTCCCGAGATCCGGCGCCACCCGGTGGTTGAGGTGCGAGGAACGAGCCTCGAAACCACCGTGAGGCCGGTGTGCTTCGACGCAACCAACGGCTACGTGGACACTCCGCTGTACGACAGGACCGACATGCTGCCGGGCACTCTGGTCGCCGGCCCGGCGATCATCGAGGAGTTCGGCTCGACGGTCCCGGTGCACCCGGGCTTCCAGGTGCGGGTGGACGAGTTCCTCAACCTCATCGTGACCCGTGTTGATGAAGGGGCAGAGTCATGAGCGACAGCAGGAGGGCGCCCACCCAGTTCCCCTACGGCCACCTCACCGAAGACGCCGGGGCCAGCGCCGACCCCGTTCTGGTCGAGATCGTGCAGGGGTCCCTGGCCAGCGTCGAGATGGAGGTCGAGACCGCCATCGGCCGGACCAGCCGGAGCCCGATGATCCGCGACGCCCACGACTTCCGGGCCGGCATCCACGACCGGCTGCTGCGCAAGCTCACCGGCCGCTCCTACAGCGCTCTGGTGCACCCCGTCGCCCGGGACTTCCCGCTGGACGACATGCGCGAGGGTGACGTCTTCTTCCACAACGACGTCTACCGGTCCGAGGGTGGCATCGGGCACCTCCCGGACCTCTGCGTGACGGTCCCGGTCTTCTCCGGGGGCAGGGTCGTCGCGTTCGTCCAGGCCTTCGGCCACCACGACGACATCGGCGGCGCCGTCCCCGGCTCGATGCCCAGCCACGCGACCAGCGTCTTCGAGGAGGGCCTGATGGTCCCGCCGATCCGGCTCTGGGACGCGGGCGTGCCCAACCGGGCAGCGCTGACGATCATGACCCGCAACTCCCGGATGCCCGAGTCGCTCGCCGCCGACCTCGACGCGGAGTGCTCGGCCTGTCTGATGGGCGCCCGGCGGCTGGGTGAGCTGTTCGACAGGTACGGCGTCGAGACCGTCGAGTCCTGCTTCGACGCGATCCTGGCAAGGACGACCGAGACCTACCGCCGCGAGATCCTCGGCAAGATCCCGGTCGGCTCCTGGGTCTGGGAGGACTACGCCGAGCACGACGGCGTCGACGAGCCGATGCTGCACACCCAGCGGATCACGCTGACCCGCACGGAGGCCGACGACCCGGACGGGGAGCGGATCGTCCTCGACTTCGCCGGCACCAGCCCTCAGGCCAAGGGCCCGATCAACCACGTCGGCGACGCCAGCGACGGGGTATTCCTCAAGAAGTGGCTCGCCCCGATCCTGCGCAACCTCGCCGACACCCCGGACCGGATGGCAGAGCTCGACGTCAACGAGGGCGTCGTACCGCTGATCGAGATGCGCTTCCCGCCGCCCGGCACCCTGCTGACGCCGGTCTTCCCGGCGCCGACCAACGCCCGGACCTTCGTCATCCTGCGGTTGCTCGGCGTGCTCGCCGGGGTCATCGCCAAGGCCGTCGACGGCCGGATGCCCGCCGACCAGGAGACGATCCGCTACACCGGCGTCTACGGCGACGACCTCGAGGGCCGGCCCTACCTCATGCGCGAGGTGCTCGGCGGCGGCTCCGGCGGGCGCTACTACGCCGACGGCGAGGACACCATCCACGTCGTCCCCGACTCCCGCAACCTGCCGACCGAGTTCACCGAGGCGCGCTTCCCGTTCCGCGTCGAGGCGCTGTCGCTGGCGATGGACAGCGGGGGAGCGGGCCAGTTCCGCGGCGGCCTCGGCTACGAGAAGCACATCCGGATGCTCAAGGACGGCCACTTCATGTCGATCGCCGACCGCTCGATCCTGGCCTGCTGGGGGGTGCGCGGCGGCAAGGCCGGCGCGCCGTTCCAGGTGGTCATCGACCCCGGCGGCCCCCACGAGCGCGAGGTCGACGCCCTCGCCGACGCCGAGCCCGTGGCCGCCGGGGAGGTCATCCGGATCCGGACCACCGGAGGGGGCGGCTGGGGCGACCCGCTCCACCGCGACCCGGCCCTGGTCGTCCGTGACGTGGTGTGGCGCAAGGTCTCGCCGGAGGCGGCGCTCGCGGCGTACGGCGTCGTGCTGACCGGCTCGCTGGAGGACGACTCGCTGGCCTACGACGAGGAAGCGACGGCGGCGGAACGCGCCGGCCGGCCGGCGCCGACCGAGGTGTTCTTCGACCGCGGCCCGGGCTACGCGCGGCTGTCCGGCGGCGCCGCGCACGCGGAGGTCGACGTCCTGTGACCGCCGCCGCCCTCCTCGCCCTCCACGGCCCCGGCTTCGTGCTGCCCAACGCCTGGGACGCCGGGTCCGCGCGCATCCTCGAGCAGGTGGGCTTCCCGGCCGTCGCCACGACCAGTGCCGGGATCGCCTGGTCCACCGGCGTCCCGGACGGCGGACACCTGGACCGCGACACGATGCTCACGCACGTCGCCGCGATCGTGGCCGCGGTGTCCGTGCCCGTCACCGCTGACCTGGAGTCCGGCTACGACGACGTGGGCGCGACCGTCCGGCTGGCCCTCGAGGCGGGCGCGGTGGGCGGCAACCTCGAGGACCAGGTCGGCGGCGTCCTCTTCGGCATCGACGAGGCGACCGACCGGGTGGCAGCGGCTCGCGCCGCGGCGCCGGCCGGTGCCTTCGTGCTCAACGCGCGGACCGACACCTGGCTCGGCGGCAGGACCGGTGACGTCTTCGAGGAGACGGTCGCGCGGGCGACCGCCTATGTCGCCGCCGGCGCCGACTGCGTCTTCGTGCCCGGCGTGGTCGAGGAGGACGACGTCCGCCGGCTCGCGGAGGCGATCCCGGCCCCGCTCAACATCGTGGCGGGCCTGGCGAGCCTCACCGATGCGCCCACGCTCTTCTCGCTCGGCGTGAAGCGGGTGAGCCTCGGCGGCAGCCTGACCCGCGCGGCCTACAGCTTCCTGGAGCGAGCGGGGCGCGAGCTGCTCGACGCAGGCACGCTCGGCTTCCTCGACGGCGCGGTGTCGTACGCCGAGCTGCAGCGCCGCTTCGGCGCCTGACGACCTAGAGCCAGGCCTCGGCCGTCCAGGCACCGACGAGCACCCCGGCGGGGGCCAGCGCCAGGTAGACGAGCCACCAGGCGCCGCGGCTGAGCGGCATGCCCTCGACCTCCCGGCGGCGGTAGAGCCTCTGCCACCGGCTCATCACGTAGAACCCCGGCAGGGCCATGACCAGGAACACCAGCCCGGTGAGCACGCCGTTCCACGACACCCCGTCGTCGACGCGGACGCCCCACACCACGAACAGCCCGCCCAGCCCGGCGAGCAGGATCGTCCAGTGCAGCACCACCAGGTTGGGCGCGGTCACGCTGATCGCCGCGATCGTCCCGCCCAGCGCGGTGACCACCGACAAGGACAGCCCGACCAGGATCAGCGAGGTCGAGTGCTCGGGACAGGGCGCAACGATCTCGTAGGGCCCGCCCGTCGCACAGCTCGGGCCGACCTCCAGCTGCGCCCGTGCGCCCGCCACCAGCCAGGTGACCGACACGTAGAGCACGAAGACGGAGACGACGACCAACAGCGAGCGGGTGCGCACCGACATGGCGGCACTTTGGCAGACGACGGGCGGAGTCGCGTTACGTTGCCCCGGTGAGCCTCGACGAGACCGACCTCCGACACCTGCGCCGCTGCGTGGAGCTCGCGCGCGAGGGCCTCGACGACGGCGACGAGCCGTTCGGCTCGCTGCTGGTCGATGCCGCCGGGGTGGTCCGCTTCGAGGACCGCAACCGCGTCAAGGACGGCGACGAGACGCGTCATCCCGAGTTCGAGATCGCCCGCTGGTCGGCCTCGCACCTGTCCGCCGAGGAGCGGGCTGCCGCCACCGTCTACACCTCCGGCGAGCACTGCCCGATGTGCTCCGCGGCCCACGGCTGGATGGGTCTCGGACGGGTGGTCTACGCCGTGTCGTCCGCGCAGCTGACCGCGTGGCGCACCGAGTGGGGCCTGCCCCCGGGACCGGTGCGGCCCTTGCCGATCCAGGAGGTCGCACCCGGCGTACCCGCCGACGGACCGGCGCCCGAGCTCGAGGACGAGATGCGCGAGCTGCACCGGCGGCTCGCCGAGAGCCGGAGGCTCACGTAGGTTCGACCCGGTGAGGGTGCTGCTGGCGCTGGGTGGCAACGCGATGACCAACGCCGACGGCCGCGCCCGGCCCGAGGACCAGATCGCCGCCGCCGACGTGGCGATGTCGGCGGTCGCCGGGCTCCTCGACACGCCCGACGACCCGGTGGACGTAGTGATCACCCACGGCAACGGGCCACAGGTCGGCAACCTGCTGGTCAAGAACGAGCTGGCGGCCGCGGTCGTGCCACCGGTGCCGCTGGACTGGTGCGGCGCCCAGACCCAGGCGACCCTCGGGTTCGTGCTGATGAACGCCCTGGAGTCGGCGCTGGCCGGGCGCGGGGTCTCACGTCGTACGGCGGCGGTGGTCACCCGCACCCTGGTCGACGCCGACGACCCGGGGTTCACGCGGCCCACCAAGCCGATCGGGCGTTTCCTCCCGGCCGACCAGGCGCACGTCCTCATGGAGCACGGCGAGACCTGGGAGGACCGCGGCGACAAGGGCTGGCGCCGCGTGGTCGCCTCGCCGGAGCCGGTGGAGATCATCGACGCCCCGGTCGTGCAGGCGCTGGTCGACGGCGGCTTCGTGGTGGTCGCGAACGGCGGTGGCGGCATCCCGGTCGTCCGCCACCCCGACGGCTCGCTGCACGGGGTCGAGGCGGTCATCGACAAGGACCTCGGCGCGGCACTGCTGGCCCGGACCGTGGACGCCGACGTGCTCGTCATCGCCACCGACGTCCCGCACGCGGTGCTCCACTACGGCACCCCCGACGCCACCGACGTCGGCACCGTGCCCGTCGCCACGATGCGGGAGTACGCCGCGGCGGGCCACTTCGCGTCGGGGTCGATGGGCCCCAAGGTCGACGCCGCCTGCCGGTTCGTCGAGCAAGGCGGCGCCCGCGCCGTGATCACCGACCTCGCCCACCTCGCCGACGCGGTCACTGGCGCCGTGGGAACCGTCGTCACCCAGGAATGAGAGAGGATGCTCGGATGCCCGACGCCATCGAAGTACGCAAGGTCCCGATCCACTCCGTCGCCGACGCCAGCGAGCTCGCCAAGCTCATCGACGACGGTGTCCTCCACGCCGACCGCGTCATCGCGATCATCGGCAAGACCGAGGGCAACGGTGGCGTCAACGACTACACCCGGATCATCGCCGACCGCGCGTTTCGCGAGGTGCTGGTCGAGAAGGGCGCTCCGGCCGACCAGGTCAAGCAGGTCCCGATCGTGTGGTCCGGCGGCACCGACGGCGTGATCAGCCCGCACGCGACGATCTTCGCGACCGTCCCGCCCGACGAGCTGGCCGAGGAGCATGGCCCGTCCGAGGAGCCCCGGCTGACCGTCGGGTTCGCGATGAGCGAGCAGCTGCTGCCCGAGGACATCGGCCGCACGCCGATGATCACCAAGGTCGCGGACGCGGTGAAGGTCGCGATGGAGCGGGCCGGCATCACCGACCCGGCGGACGTCCACTACGTGCAGACCAAGACCCCGCTGCTCACCATCCACACGATCCGCGACGCGAAGTCCCGCGGCAAGACCGTGTGGACCGAGGAGACGCACCAGTCGATGGACCTCTCCAACGGCTGCACCGCGCTCGGCATCGCGGTCGCCCTCGGCGAGATCGACATGCCGGCGGACGAGGACGTCATGCACAACCGCGAGCTCTACTCGGCGGTCGCGTCGTGCTCCTCCGGCGTCGAGCTCGACCAGGCCCAGGTGGTCGTCGTCGGCAACGCTCCCGGTGTCGGCGGCCGCTACCGGATCGGTCACTCGGTGATGACCGACGCGCTCGACCAGGACGGCATCTGGGACGCGATCCGCGACGCGGGCCTCGACCTGCCCGACCGCCCCCGCACCAGCGACCTCGACGGCCGGCTCGTCAACGTCTTCCTCAAGTGCGAGGCCTCCCAGGACGGTCAGGTCCGGGGGCGCCGCAACGCGATGCTCGACGACTCCGACGTGCACTGGCACCGCCAGATCAAGGCCTGCGTCGGCGGAGTGACAGCGGCCGTCACCGGCGACCCGGCGGTGTTCGTGTCGGTCTCGGCGGCCCACCAGGGCCCCGACGGCGGCGGGCCCGTCGCCGCGATCGTCGACCTTGGCTGACGCCCGGCCAGCGACCCCAGTCCTCTGACTAGACACCCCAGGTCCGACCTGACTACTCGCGCGTAACCCATCGGGGTATGAGTCGTTGGACGGCCGATCTGTCTGCGCTCGGAGCAGACAGCGACTGGGAGGAACCTGATGACGTTCGTTCGATCCACGACGGCACGGTTGGCAGGAGCACTGGCGCTCATCGCCTCGTCCGTCCTCGGTGCCGCGGTGGCCACCGCCCCCGCCGCCAACGCCGCCCCCACGTGGGCCCCCGCCGCCACCGCGGCGATCACCCCCGGCGTGCAGATGTACACCGACGGTGCCCAGTGCACCGGCAACTTCGTCTTCACCGACAGCGCGGACAACGTCTACGTCGGCTACGCCGCCCACTGCGCGGGCCTCGGCGCGGCCACCGACACCAACGGCTGCCTCAACGAGTCAGTCCCGCTCGGCACCACCGTGACCTTCAACGAGGGCGGCAGCCTCATCAGCAGCGGCACCCAGGTCGGCACCGGCACCCTGGCCTACTCGTCGTGGCGCACGATGCGCGCCCTCGGCACGCCGACCAGCTCGCCCACCTGCGCCTACAACGACTTCGCGCTCGTCAAGGTCTCCGACGCCGACAAGGGCAAGGTCAACCCGTCCATCCCGTTCTGGGGCGGCCCGACCGGCATCGACACGGACGGCACCGCCGCCGGCGACCGCGTCTACAGCTACGGCAACTCCAGCCTCCGGTTCGGACTCACCCAGCTGTCGCCCAAGACCGGGATCAGCCTCGGTGACGACGCTGCCGACGAGGGCTGGTCGCACCCGCTCTACACCGCGACCCCCGGCGTCCCGGGTGACTCGGGCTCCGCGTTCGTGAGCGGCGACGGCAAGGCCATCGGCACCCTGTCGACGCTCGGCCTGGCCCCGCTGCCGCTGTCCAACAACATCGGCGACCTCGCCAAGGAGCTGGCCTTCGCCCAGGCCCACTCCGGCATCCCTGGGCTCACGCTGGTCAACGGCACCGAGCCCTTCGACCCGGTCCTCTAGGACCCGGCCTCGGGCCTCGTACCCACGAGGGGCTGCCCGTCCCCGGCTAAGGCCGGGGGCGGGCAGCGCTACGTTCGGGCAGCGCTAAGTTCGGGGGGTGGACGGTGACCCCCACGAGGACTCCCAGGAGGACTGGGTGGAGTCGGTGCTGGCGATCGTCGAAGCCATCCCGCCGGGCCGGGTGACCACCTACGGCACCATCGCGCAGACCCTCGGTCGCTACGGCGCTCGCCGGGTCGGCAACGTGATGGCCACGCACGGAGGCGGGGTGCCGTGGTGGCGGGTCGTGCGCGCCGACGGGTCGCTGCCGCCCAGCCACGAGCGGGAGGCCGGGGAGCACTACCGGACCGAGGGCACCCCCCTCAAGAGGTCCGGCTCGATCGACATGCGGGCGGCGTTCTGGGAGCCCGGGGAGGCGTGAAAGCGGTGGGGCCTGTGGACAATTCTGTGTAACCAGAAGAATGTTCTCGAGACCCCTTGCGCACGGGTCCGGGGAGGCGTAGAACTTCCTTACCCAGTTCCTTCGGGAGCTGGATAGGAAGGCCTCCTGCAACTCATACTTGCGAGAGGCCTTCCGCCTTGTCCGGACCATTTCACCGGACTCCACCGGACCATCTCGTGGACACCTCGACCCGGGGGTTTCGCGCTACGCGTCGGTAGTCACCAGACTTGTCCGCATGCTCTACGAGGTGATGCACGGCGTCGTGCCGCCTTTGATGCGAGCGATCTGGCGGCCGAGGGTCATCGGCCTCGAGCACGTGCCGGACACGGGCGGGGTCATCCTGGCCAGCAACCACCTCAGCTTCGTGGACTCGATCGCGATCCCGTCGGTGGTCAAGCGCAAGGTCGTGTTCCTCACCAAGTCCGACTACTTCACCGGCAGCGGCCCCAAGGGGTTCGTCTCCCGGGCGTTCTTCGAGAGCCTCGGCATGCTCCCGGTCGACCGCGACGACAGCAAGGCGGCGATCGCCAGCCTGGCGACCGCGCTCGAGGTCCTCGGTCGCGGCGAGGCGTTCGGCATCTACCCCGAGGGCACCCGCTCGCGTGACGGCCGGCTCTACCGCGGCCGCACGGGCGTGGCCCATCTCGCGCTGACCGCCGGGGTGCCCGTCGTCCCCGTCGGGCTGACCGGCACCGAGCACGTGCTGGCCGTCGACTCCAACCGGATGCGGGTCGTGCCGGTGACCATCGAGTTCGGGAAGCCGATCGACTTCACCGGCAGGTTCGAGGGCGTCCCCCTCGGCCGGGCGCGACGTGAGGCGACCGACGAGATCATGAGCGCGATCCAGGCCATCACCGGCCAGGTGCCCGCGGGTGTCTACAACGAGCGGGTGGCCGCGGAGTAGCCCGCGTTCAGCTCAACCGGCTCAGTTGGCGATGGCGACGAAGCTCCACCAGCCCAGGAGCAGCCCGATCGCCCCCAGCACCCCGTAGGCCGGCAGCCACATCACCGCCGGGCCGCGTCGGGTGCTGCGCAGCTGGGACAGCATGAAGACGAACGCCGGCAGCGCCATCGCCCAGAACGTCACGCCACACACCAGCCAGCCCCAGACGATGTCCGGGCCCTTGAAGGAGTATTCGAGGAAGTTCCAGCCCAGCGAGCCGAACAGCCCGCCCCACATCGGGACCAGCAGGTTGGGGGCGCCGACGGTGCTCCCCGTGACCGTGCCGATCATCGAGAAGATGATCAGTGCCGGGACCGCCACGGCGATCAGGATCGAGCCGTCCGGGCAGGGCTGGGCGCTGACGTAGGGCCCGCCGTCGGCGCACGAGCCGCCCACGTTCATCACCGCGCGCATCGACAAGTAGGTCCAGGTGAGGCTCACGGCGACGATCAGGACGCAGGCCACCGTGATCACCGCCGATCCCGGCGTGACCCGGGCCGGCGCGGCGGTTTTGGTGCTCATGGCCCAACTCTGGCAGAACCTGACCCGCGGATGTCGTACGTCGGGGACGGGGACGCACCTACGATTCCGGACGTGACCCTGCGCCGCATCGCCGTCCTGCTGCTCGTCGTCCCCGTCTTCGCCGGCTGTGGCGGCGGTGACGACGGTGATGACGGCGGCGACGACAAGCCGGAGGCGAGCGACACCTCGACAAGCCCCTCGGCGGATGGCGGAGACGCTGCCGACGCGTGCTCGCTGGTCAGCCGCGACGACGTCGCCCAGGCCGTCGGCGCCGAGGTCGGGGAGGGCGTGTCGACCGGTGCGGACAACGTCATCACCGGGGGCTCGCAGTCGACCTGCACCTGGACCGGCACCAAGGACGCCACCGCCGTCGCCACCGTCACCGTCTACACCGAAGCGAGTGCCGCCGACTCGGTGCGCACCGACGACTCGGAGCCGCTCCCCGAGGTGGGGGACGACGCGTTCGTCGGCCCGTTCGCCAGCGTCTGGGCCTACGCCGGCGGGGGCTCGTTCATGGCGCAGTGGTATGCGCTCGGCGGCTCGGACGAGGACAACCTCCCCAAGAGCACCGCCCTGGCGCTGCTGGTGCGCGACGCGCTCTGAATCTCCAGGCTGAGACCGGTCCTGTCGGGGCCGGATGGTCGAATGGGGCAGTGACCTCCTCGCCCGCCTACCGCCTCGTGCGGCCGGCGACGACGTCGGTGGTTCCCGAGCTCGACGACGAGCAGCGACGCGTCGTCGAGCACGCCGGCGGGCCCCTGCTGGTGCTCGCCGGCCCCGGCACCGGCAAGACGACCACTCTGGTCGAGGCGATCGTGCGGCGGATCGAGGACGGCGCCCATCCCGACTCGGTGCTCGCGCTCACCTTCTCCCGCAAGGCGGCCGAGCAGCTGCGCGACCGGGTCGCCGCCCGGGTCGGCCGCACCATGTCGGCCTCGATCGGGTCGACGTTCCACTCCTTCGCCTACGGCCTGATCCGCCGCTACGCCCCCAGCGAGCTCTACCTCGGCCCCCTGCGGCTGCTGTCGGCCCCCGAGCAGGACGTCGTCCTGCGCGAGCTGCTCCAGGACCACCCGGAGTCGGTGCGCTGGCCCGACCGGCTCAAGGCCGCGCTCGGCACCCGTGGCTTCGCCCGCGAGGTCCACGCCGTCCTGTCCCGGGCCCGCGAGAAGGGGCTGGACGGCGACGAGCTGCGCCGGCTCGGCGAGGAGCACGACGTGCCCGAGTTCGTGGCCGCCGGGCTGTTCCTCGAGCAGTACCTCACCATCCTCGACGAGCGCGCCGCCGTCGACTACTCCGACCTGATCCGCCGCGCGACCATCGAGGCGACCGTGCACCGCGACGAGCTGCGCGCGCAGTTCACCCACGTCTTCGTCGACGAATACCAGGACACCGACTCCGGGCAGGTCGCACTGCTCCAGGCGCTGGCCGGCGGCGGGCGCGACCTCGTCGCGGTCGGCGACCCCCACCAGTCCATCTACGCGTTCCGGGGGGCCGTCGTGCGCGGCATCCTCGACTTCCCCACCGAGTTCCCGCGCGCGGACGGGGCGGCTGCCGATGTCGTCGCGCTCGGGACGACGCGGCGGTTCGGCCCGCGCATCCTCACCGCGGCCCAGCGGGTCGCCGGGCGGATCGGCCTGCCGGGCAGCATCCCCGAGGCGGCCCGCGCGGCCTTCCTCGCACCGAGGGCCGTCGAGGGCGAGCACGGCGAGGGCCGGGTCGTCGTGACGACGTTCGACACCGACCGCGGCGAGGCGGAGCACCTCGCCGACCTGCTGCGCCGCGCGCACCTCGAGGACGGCATCCCCTGGGACCAGATGGCGGTGCTGGTGCGCTCCGGGAGGCAGTCCATCCCGCCCCTGCGGCGCTCGCTCGGCGCGGCGGGGGTCCCCGTCGAGGTCGCCAGCGATGAGGTCCCGCTGGTGCGCGACCCCGCCGCACTGCCCCTCATCGACGGGCTCCGGGTGGTGCTCAACCTCGATAACGAGGACCCCGACCACGTCGACCACATCGATGCCGCCCGGGCGGAGTCACTGCTGACCGGGCCGCTCGGGGGGCTGGACGCGGGCGACGTACGCCGACTCGCGCGGCGGCTCAGGCAGCGCGAGAAGGAGGCCGCCCACGCCGAGGAGCGTCTCCCCACCCACTCCCGCGAACTGGTCCGGCGCGCCGTCCTCGACGTCTCCACGCTCGACGGCCTGGAGGGTCCCGAGGCGGACCGGGCCCGAGCCGTCGGGGCACTGGTCCGGTCGACCCGCGACCAGGTCGAGGCCGGCGCCACGGCCGAGGAGCTGCTCTGGTCGCTGTGGTCCGGCACCCCGTGGCCGCGCCGCCTGCGGGCGCAGGTCGAGAACGGCGGCGGCGGGGCCCGGCGCGCGCACCGCGACCTCGACTCGATCTGCGCACTGTTCGACGCGGCGGCGCGCGCCGAGGAGACCCGCGACCACGTGGGGGCCAAGGAGTTCCTGGCCACCCTGGTGGCCCAGCAGATCCCGGCCGACACGCTCGCCGAGCGCGGCGCCCGCGGCACCGCCGTACGCCTCCTCACCGCCCACCGCGCCAAGGGCCTCGAGTGGCGGCTCGTGGTCGTCGCGCACGTGCAGCAGGACGGCTGGCCCGACCTGCGCCGCCGGGCCAGCATCCTCGGCGCCGACCGGATCGGGGCGGCCGGCCTCGTCCCGCCGACCTCCGCCCGCGAGCTGCTGGTCGAGGAGCGGCGGCTCTTCTACGTCGCCTGCACGCGGGCCCGGGAGCGTCTCGTGGTGACGGCGGTCGCCTCGCGGGACGACGACGGCGAGCAGCCGTCGCGGTTCCTCGACGAGCTGGGCGTCACCGTCACCACGGTCGAGGGGAGACCACCCCGCACGCTGTCGCTGGCCGGCGTCGTCGCCGAGCTGCGGCGCACCGTCACCGACCCCGACACCGCTCCGGCGCTGCGCGACGCCGCGGCCCGGCGCCTGGCCCGGCTCGCGGGGGAGTCCGCCCACGGGCGCCCGCTCGTGCCGATGGCCGACCCGTCGACGTGGTGGGGCACCCGGGCCGCGACCCGATCCGTGCGGCCGGTGCGCGACCCGGAGCAGCCGGTGCCCGTCTCCTCGAGCGTCGTCGAGCACATCGAGGTGTGCCCCACGCAGTGGTTCCTGGCCCGGGAGGCAGGCGGAGTCGCCCGCCAGCACCAGTCGGCCAACCTCGGCGAGATGGTCCACGCCCTGGCCCAGCGGGTCGCCACCGGCGAGCTCGCTCCTGGGCCCGACGGGGTCGACGAGCTGATGGCCCACGTCGAGAAGGTCTGGGACCGGCTGGAGTTCCGCACACCCTGGGCCAAGGCCCGCGAGCTCGACCGCATCCGGGCGGCGCTGGGCCGGTTCCTGCGGTGGCACCACGACAACCCCCGCACGCTGCTCGGGATCGAGGCCGGCTTCCGCGCCGTCGTCGAGCTGCCGGACGGCGAGCGGGTCGCCCTCGGCGGCTACGCGGACCGGCTCGAGCTCGACGGCGACGGCCGGGTCGTGGTCGTCGACCTCAAGACCGCCCGCGCCAAGCCCTCGGACAAGTCCGTGCTGACCAACGTGCAGCTCGGCCTTTACCAGCTCGCCGTCGACCACGGCGGCGCCGACGAGGCGCTGGGCAGGGGGGTCGCCGCGGGCGGCGCCGAGCTACTGCACCTCGGGCTCACCGGCGACGACGCGGACGCCGCCGTGCAGCGCCAGCCCGCGCAGGACGACGACGGGCCCGAGCGGGGCGCGCTGCGCGAGCGGCTCGGCCGGGCGGCCGCACTGCTGAGGACCGAGAACTTCCCGGCCATGGCGGGCCAGCACTGCCGCGACTGCGACTTCGTCCCGATCTGCCCGATCAAGAGCCGCGGGCCGGTCGTGCAGTGAGCGGCGCGCCGGTCCGTCTGGACACCCCGGCCGACCTGGCCGCGGCCATGTGCGTGCCCTGGGAGGCCAGCGCGCAGCAGTGGGCCGCGATCACCGCGCCGTTGGCGCCCGCGGTCGTGATCGCCGGAGCGGGGTCGGGCAAGACCACCCTGATGGCCGCGCGGGTGGTCTACCTCGTCCTCACCGGCCAGGTGCGCCCCGACGAGGTCCTCGGCCTGACGTTCACCACCAAGGCGGCCACCGAGCTGCGGGCCCGCATCCGCACGGCGCTCACCGACGCCGGCGCGCTCGACGACTCCGACCTCGAGGCCAGCGACGTCCTCGAGCCGACGGTCTCGACCTACAACGCCTACGCCGCCGGCCTGCTCACCGACCACGGCCTGCTCATCGGGCACGAGCCGGACACCCGGGTCATCACCGACGCCGCCCGCTACCAGCTCGGCGCCCGCGTCGTCGACCGGCACACGGGCATCGTCGAGCTGCTCAGCGACCACCCCCGCACCGTCATCCAGAACCTCCTCGACCTCGACGGCCAGATGAGCGAGCACCTGGTGTCCGCCGAGGACGTCCGTCGCGTCGACGCGGAGGCGGTGGCGGCCTTCCGCGCGGCCGCGGAGGAGGAGCGGGCCGGCAAGAACCGGGTGACCTACGTCCGCGAGATCGACAAGGCGGCCAACGCGCTGGAGCGGCGCGGCGAGCTGCTCGACCTGGTGGCGGGCTACCGCCGGATGAAGGCCGACCTCGGCCTCATGGACTTCTCCGACCAGATCGAGCTCGGCGCCCGGCTCGCCGAGGAACGGCCCGAGGTCGGTGTGGCGGAGCGCGACAAGTTCCGGGTCGTGATGCTCGACGAATACCAGGACACCTCGGTCGCGCAGGCGACCATGCTGGCGCGGCTCTTCGGCGGGGGACACCCCGTCACCGCGGTCGGCGACCCCAACCAGGCGATCTACGGCTGGCGCGGTGCCTCGGTGTCCAACATCCTCGGGTTCGCCGAGACGTTCCCGGCCGCGTCCGGCCCCGGTGAGCAGAGCGTGCGGTCCTACCCGCTCACGGTCAACCGGCGGTCCGACCGGCGCATCCTCGACGTCGCCAACCGGCTCGCCGCGCCGCTCTACGCCGCCAGCGACGCCGTCCGTCCCCTCGAGGCCAAGCCGGAGGCCGACGAGGGGGAGGTGGCGGCCCGGGTCTTCGAGACCCAGCGTGAGGAGCTCGCGTGGCTGGTGGAGGCGGTCGGCGACGTCCACGGCACGCCGGGGGTGGAGCGGTGGTCCGACATCGGGGTCCTCACCCGCGACAACGCCCACGCTGCGGAGGTCTTCGACCACCTCAGCGACGCCGGCATCCCCGTCGAGATCGTCGGGCTCTCCGGCCTCTTGCGGCTGCCGGAGGTGGCCGAGGTCGTCGCCGTGCTCCACCTGCTCAAGGACGTCACCTCCAACGCCTCGCTGCTCACCCTCCTCACGGGGGCGCGCTGGGCGATCGGGCCGCGTGACCTCAAGCTGCTGGGCGACCGCGCCCGCGAGCTCGCCGGCGCCCGGGGACGCGGGCCGGTGCCGACGTCGGTCGACGACCACCTGGTGGCGATCGCCGACGGCATCGACCCGGCCGAGATCCCGTGCCTGGACGACGCGCTCAACGATCCCGGCGACGCCGACCGCTACCCCTACTCGACCGAGGCACGGGAGCGGTTCGGGCTGCTGGCGGCCGAGCTGCGTAGCCTGCGCGGCCACGTCGGCGAGCCGCTGCTCGACATCGTCCGGCGGATCATCGAGACGACGGGGGCCGACGTCGAGCTGGCCTCGACCGCAAGTCAGGCGGCGGCCGCCCGGCGCGACAACCTCGACCTGTTCGTCCGCGCCGTCGCCGACTTCCAGGCCGTCGACGGCGACGTCACCCTGACCGCGCTGCTCGCCTACCTGACCGCCGAGGACGAGGAGAGCAAGGGCCTCGAGGTCGTGGCGCCGTCGGCGGCCGACTCGGTCAAGCTGCTCACGGTCCACCGGGCCAAGGGCCTCGAGTGGGGCGCGGTCTTCCTGGTCGGCGTCTGCGTCGGCCGGTTCCCCAGCAGCCAGTCCCGCACCCTGTGGACGTCGTCGCCGGCCGTGCTGCCGGCTCCGCTGCGCGGCGACGCCGACGACCTCCCGCAGCTGCGCGGCTACGACAAGGCTGCGCTCGACGCCTATCGCGCCGACACCAAGGAGCACGAGCAACAGGAGGAGCTGCGGCTGGCCTACGTCGCGGTCACCCGGGCCGCCCACCGGCTCTGGGTCACGTCGTTCTGCTGGAGCCCGCGGCTGACGCCGTTCGGCCCCTCGGTCTACCAGGAGGTGGTCCGCGACCAGCTCGAGGAGTGGGGCGAGACCGTCGCGTGGCTGGATCCTCCGGCCAAGGGCGACCCCAACCCCTACGCCGTGGAGGACCCGTCCCGGCCGTGGCCGCCGACCGGGATCGGCGCGGAGGCCCGGCGACGCCTCGACGCGGCCGCGCTGGTGCGCTCGGTCGACCCGGCCGCCGACGACGAGGGACTCGACATGGTCGAGGCCGCCCGAGTGGCCGACTGGGACGCCGAGGTCGAGCGGCTGCTCGCCGAGGCCAGGAGCGAGCGCACGACCCGGATCGACGTCCCGCTGCCGGGCAGCCTGTCGGCGACAGCGCTCGTCCGGCTGCGCGAGGACGCCGACGCCTTCGCCCGCGAGCTGGCCCGGCCGATGCCGAGGCCACCGTCACGGGCCGCGCGCTTCGGCACCTTGTTCCACGCCTGGGTCGAGGGCAGGTTCGCCCAGCAGCCGCTCCTCGACCCCGACGATCTGCCGGGCCGTGGCGACCTCGACATCGCCGACGAGTCCGACCTCGACGAGGTGATCGCCGCGTTCGAGAAGGGCCCGTTCGCCGACCGGGTGCCGCACGCCGTCGAGGCGTCGTTCGCGCTGGTCCTCGGCGGCCAGGTGGTGCGTGGGCGGATAGACGCGGTCTACGAGGAGGACGACGGGTCGTTCCTTTTGGTGGACTGGAAGACCAACCGGGCCGCCGATGCCGATCCGGTGCAGCTGGCGATCTACCGAGTCGCGTGGGCCGAGCTGCGCGAGGTCCCGCTCGACCGGGTGCGGGCGGCGTTCCACTACGTGCGGACCGGGGAGACGGTCCACCCCGACGACCTGCCGGACCGGGCCGGCCTCGAGCGACTGCTCCGGGTCCCGACGTGAGCAAGGGGCTCTACGCCGAGTGGCGCGAGCTCGCCGATCGGGGTGAGCCGATCGAGATCGGGTTCTCGCGGACCCGCGGCCGGCTCGAGGTCGGCGCGGCCGCAGTGATCGTCTGCGTGTCGCTCTGGGCGGCCATCGTGCTCGCGCCCGGAGCGGGTCTGTTCGGTCTCGCAGCGGTGGTGCTGGGGGTGACCGGCTGGCGACGGCTGCACGCCACCGCGCCCGCAGTGGTCATCTCGACGGCCGGGGTCTGGACCTCGGCGCTGGAGGTGCTCGTGCCCTGGGAGGTCATCGGTGAGGCCCGCACCGCGGGCAACCCGTCGGTCGTGCTCATGGTCGACAAGGCGTGGACCAGGGCCAACCTCGGCCACCTCTCGGCCCTGCGCCGCTACGCGATCGAGACAGGCCGGCACGAGCTGGCCGCGCTGCCGCTGCCGCGCCACCTGGCCGTGCCGGACTTCGAGCTCGGCGTGTGGATCACGGCGCGAGCGCAGGAGGGCGGGCTCAGCTGAGGCCAGTGCCCGCGGCCAAGGCGATCTCGACCATGTCGCCGAACGTCTCCTGGCGCTGCTGCGCGGTCGTCTCCTCGCCGGTGAGGACGTGGTCGGAGACCGTGACGATGCACAGGGCCTTGCGGCCGAAGCCGGCCGCGATCGTGTAGAGCGCGCTGGCCTCCATCTCGATCACCAGGACGCCGTGCTCGACCATCCGCTTCAGCAGCTCTGGCCGGGCCGGGTAGAACGAGTCGCCGCTGAAGACCGGCCCGACGTGGACCTCGGCGTTGTGCTCGGCTGCGTCGGCGGCGTCCGCGGCGGCGCGGAGCAGGCCGAAGTCGGCGACCGGCGCGTAGTCGAGGCCCTCGAAGCGGAGGTGGTTCATCGAGGAGTCGGTCGACGCGCCGGAGGCGATGACGACGTCGCGGATGGCGACCTTCTCGGACAGGCCGCCGCACGAGCCGACCCGGATGATCGACTGCACGTCGTAGTCGCGGAACAGCTCGGTCGCGTAGATCGCTATGGACGGCTGCCCCATCCCGGAGCCCTGCACCGAGACGGGGTGGCCCTGCCAGGTCCCGGTGAAGCCGAGCATCCCGCGCACCTGATTGTAGCACTTGGCGTCGTCGAGAAACGTCTCGGCGATCCACTTCGCCCGCAGCGGGTCGCCGGGCATCAGGACGAGGGGGGCGATCTCGCCGGGCTGGGCTCCGATGTGGGTGCTCACCGGCAGGACCTTAGTCTCAGACTCGTGGACTACGCGCACCAGCGGATGGCAGCCGGTGCCCACGACCGGGCGGCCGTACGCCGCGCCGACGACGCCTGGCTGCAGGAGCGGTGGGCCGACCCGGAGACCCGGGTGCTCGTCGTCGCGGGGACCCGGGTTCGGCCGGTCGACGGAGCCATCGAGTGGGTCTCGCCGATGGACGCCCCCGAGGGTCTCCGGGTGCTGCTGGGTGAGCAGGACGGCCGGGCCTGGTTCGCGGTCGTTGCGTCGGCAGAGGGTGCGTCGGTCGACGCCGGCTGGTATCCCCTGCGAGGGCTGTTGCCGCAGCTCGCAGACTCGACCCTCGAAGGGGCGATGTCCGGGGCGCCGCTGGTCTTCCACGCGCTCGGCCTCGCCGAGTGGCTCTTCGTCACCCGCTTCTGCCCCCGCTGCGGCGGCCGGCTCGAGGTCCGCAAAGCCGGCCACGAGCTGGTCTGCAGCGAGTGCGGACGATCCCAGTTCCCGCGCACCGACCCGGCGGTGATCATGATCGTCGCCGCCGGCGAGCCCGGCTCGGCCGACGAGCGCTGCCTGCTCGGGCGTCAGGCGGTCTGGCCCGAGGGCCGCTACTCGACACTGGCCGGTTTCTGCGAGCCGGGGGAGACCCTCGAGGACGCCGTACGCCGTGAGGTGTTCGAGGAGACCGGCGTCGTCGTGGGCGAGGTGGAGTACTTCGGCAACCAGCCCTGGCCGCTCCCGGCCAGCCTGATGCTCGGCTTCGTGGGCCGGGCCGAGTCGCTCGACATCACCGTCGACGAGGACGAGATCGAGGACGCCCGCTGGTTCACCCGCGAGGAGATGAGGGCCGAGGCCGAGGCCGGCACGCTCGTGCTGCCCGGCGGGGTCTCGATCAGCCGGTCACTGGTCGAGCACTGGTACGGCGGCCCGCTGCCGGGCCAGTGGTGAGAGTTTCATCGGCCGGCCGACGAAACTCATGCCGGGACGACAAACCTTCATCGTCCGGGCGGGAGATTCATCGGTCGGCCGACGAATCTCCCCGCGGCCGACGTCAGCCCGCCAGCTTGTCCAGCTGCTCGAGCTTGTCCTTGATCTGCAGGAGCGACGGGTTGGTCTGGGCGGTGCCGTCGGCGTAGACGAGGGTCGGCACGGTGTGGTTGCCGTTGTTGGCGGACGCGACGATCTCGACCGCCTCGGGGTCCTGCTCGATGTCGACGATGTCGAAGGAGATGCCCTCCCGGTCGAGCTGGCTCTTGAGGCGGTGGCAGTAGCCGCACCAGGGCGTGGTGTACATCGTGAAGCTGCTCGAGCGGCTCATGGGGAGAGGGTGTCCGTCCTGCCATCTAGGGTTGGTCGACGGAGAGTGAACCACCCTCTCCGTTCGCTTGTTCCGCTCCCGGCACCCGGAAGACTGTGACGTGACCCATCTGCTCGACGCGCTCGACCCCGAGCAGCGGGAGGTCGCCGAGGCCCTGCGCGGGCCGGTGCGGGTCCTCGCCGGGGCGGGCACCGGCAAGACCCGGGCGATCACCCACCGGATCGCCCACGGCGTCGCCAGCAACGTCTACGCACCCCACGAGGTGCTCGCGGTGACCTTCACGACCCGGGCGGCCGGCGAGATGCGCGCCCGGCTCCGCGCGCTCGGCGCCGGTGGCGTCCAGGCCCGCACCTTCCACTCCGCCGCGCTGCGCCAGCTGCGCTACTTCTGGCCCCACGTGCACGGCACCGAGCTGCCGCAGATCATCGAGTCCAAGATCGGCCTGCTCGCGGCCGCGGCCCGCCAGCAGCGGCTCGGCGCCGACCAGGCGCTGCTGCGCGACCTCGCCTCCGAGATCGAGTGGGCCAAGGTCAGCAACGTCGGCCCGGCGCAGTACGCCGCCGCGGCGGCCGCCCGCAACCGCTCCGTGACCGGGCAGACCCCGGAGGCGGTGGCGCGGCTGTTCGACGCCTACGAGGAGGTCAAGCGCAGCCAGGGCCGGATGGACATGGAGGACGTCCTGCTGCTGACCGCCGGCCTCCTGGCCGAGGACGAGCGGGTCGCCGCGCAGGTCCGCCGGCAATACAAGTGGTTCGTCGTCGACGAGTTCCAGGACGTCTCGCCCCTGCAGTCCGCGCTGCTCGATCTCTGGCTCGGCGGCCGTGACGAGATCTGCGTGGTCGGTGACCCCGCGCAGACGATCTACTCCTTCGCCGGGGCCGACGCCGACTACCTGCGCGACTTCCCCGCCAAGCACCCCGGCACCACCTCGATCGAGCTCGTCCGCAACTACCGCTCCACTCCCCAGGTCGTCGACGCCGCCAACACGCTGCTCGCCGGCACCCCCAGCCAGGGCGTCGCGCTGCGCGCCCAGCAGCCCGCGGGTGCGGCCGTGGAGTTCCACGAGTGGTCCGACGAGGTGGCCGAGGCGAGTGCGGTGGCCGCCCGGATCGCGGCCCTGCGTCAGTCCGGCCGGGCGCTGTCGGAGATGGCGGTGCTGTTCCGGATCAACGCCCAGTCCGAGAGCTTCGAGGAGGCTCTCGCCGAGCGCGCCATCCCCTACGTCATCCGCGGCGGGGCCCGGTTCTTCGATCGGCCGGAGGTCCGCGAGGCGGTCACCCGGATCCGCGGCGCCGCCCGGTCCGGCGAGACCGGCGAGGGTGCGGGCGTCGTCGACACCGTGCGCGGCACCCTGGCCGGCATGGGCTGGACCGACGAACCGCCCAACGCGCGCGGCCAGACCCGCGACCGGTGGGAGTCCTGGCAGGCCCTGATGGACCAGGCGGCCGCCTTCGAGGAGGGCACGGCCGAGCGTGCGGGCGGTGACCTCGCGGCGTTCGTCGACGAGCTCGACCGGCGCGCCGCCGAGCAGCACGCGCCCGTCGCCGAGGGCGTCACCCTGGCGACGTTCCATGCCGCCAAGGGGCTGGAGTGGGACGCGGTCTTCCTGTGCGGGCTGCAGGACGGCACCCTGCCCATCACCTACGCCGAGACGCCGGCCGCGGTCGAGGAGGAGCG
This sequence comes from Nocardioides dilutus, assembly GCF_054779555.1. NCBI lineage: Bacteria > Bacillati > Actinomycetota > Actinomycetes > Propionibacteriales > Nocardioidaceae > Nocardioides > Nocardioides dilutus. Next base: position 885,945 of record NZ_BAAGYA010000002.1, read on the forward strand.
CCGGCTGCTCTACGTCGGCATGACCAGGGCCCGCCACGAGCTCTCGCTCTCGTGGTCGCTGGCCCGCCAGCCCGGCGGCCGGGGGTCGCGCAAGCCGTCCCGGTTCCTCGGCCCGCTGCTCCCCGAGACGCTGCTCGAGGCCGCCCAGCCGAGGTCGGCCCGCTCCAAGCGCGGCGCGCGCACCTGTCGCGAGTGCGGCAAGCCGCTCAGCACCGGCGCGGAGAAGCGCACCGGCCGCTGCGCCGACTGCCCGGCGTCCTACGACGAGGAGCTGTTCGAGCGCCTGCGCGAGTGGCGCAAGGGCCGCGCGGACGCCGAGGAGGTGCCGGCGTTCGTGGTGTTCAGCGACGCGACACTGCAGCTGATCGCCGAGCTCAAGCCCACCTCCACCAAGGCCCTGCTGAGCATCTCGGGCATCGGCCCGCAGAAGCTGGAGAAGTACGGCGACGACGTCCTCGCACTGGTCAGCTGACGGCGTCCAGTGGGCCTCTGGCAGAAAAACTTCGGAAATAGTCATTAAATCGTTTGCCCATGACATCGCCGACGCGTTAGCGTCCTCAGGACCTAAACCCGCGTCAACGGAACTGACAACTCCGGACGCCCGATCGCACCGAAGGAGGTGGACCGCATGAGCAGCATCCGCAACTCGTACCCGGCGATGCAGATTCCCGTCTTCTCTGCCCCGTCCACCTTTGGCATGCCCGCGTGCGGTCACGCCTTCGGCTCCGCCGATGTCACCACCGGTGTCATCGCCGTTCAGGCCGAGGTGCGCGTCAAGGGAGACATGGGTCTCAACGTCCGCACGTACGCCACCCCGGGGACCAGCGCCTGGAGTCCACCGCCGAGTTGAGCGATCAACGCATCGGCAGCCTCCAGGCCGCGGAACCCGACAAGGGATCCGCGGCCTTTCTGTTTCTCAGAAGCAGGACACCCGCGGATCCACCCGAAGACCAACGCAACACCCGCGATCAAGGTGAACAGAAGGAGGTGAAACACATGACCATCAGCGTCCTCGACGGCCGGAAGCTCCAGGACAACCCTCAGGAGCCTTCGCTCGGCACCCTGCACGACCAGGCAGGCGCGGTGGACGACGCGACGCTGCCGTGCCGGGTGAACAACCCGGAGCTGTGGTTCGCGGAGTCGCCCACTGACGTGGAGTACGCCAAGGCCCTGTGCTCGGACTGCCCGGTCCGCGCTCTCTGCCTCGACGGCGCTCTCGAGCGTCGTGAGCCGTGGGGTGTCTGGGGCGGTCAGCTCTTCCTCCAGGGAGTGGTGATCCCCCGCAAGCGCCCCCGTGGCCGTCCCCGCAAGAACGAGGTGGCTGCCTGACTCGAGTAGTCAGCGGCTGCACTCCCGTCCATCCAAGGAACCATCACCACCCATGAACGACCTCACACTCAGGAGCACCGAGATGAACCTCATGAACGAGAACTTGGCGCGCGCGCAGATGGCCGCGCGCCTGGGAGAGGCGCAACAGTTGCGGCAGGGCCAGCGGTTGGCCCGTGCCCGCCGGCTCAGCCGCAAGGCCGAGCAGGCAGCGCAGCAGGCGCGTCTCGCCCTCGCCCGCGCTCTGTAAGACCTCGATGGGAGCCTCGCGCGTCACGCGAGAACCTCAGCGGGACACCCTGATCGCGGGTGTGAAGCGAAGGACCGGATCCAGCCCTGGATCCGGTCCTTCGTCATTTCCGAGCCCGGTCCGCGGGGCTAGCCTCGGGTCCATGAGGACGTGCGACTTCTGCGGTCGGCAGGAGGAGGACGAGGCCAAGACCCTCACCTGGACCACCGCGGTCGAGAACGGCCGCCGCCGCACCTTCTGCGACACCTGCTCGCGTGACCACCTGCGTGCGATGGAGGGCAAGCTCGACTCCGAGTGGTGGTAGTCCCTCTGACTAACCGGCCGTCGCCAGCTCGCCCCAGGCGCAGCCGCACGCCGGGTGCCGGAGCCAGCGCGTGGGCGTGAGCTCCAGCGGCCGGCCGACGGTGAGGGTCGCCGACCAGGTGGCGGGCTGGTCGCCCTCGACGAAGGTCACCAGGTCGCGGACGGCGAGGGACAGCGCGAGCGCGCGCAGGGTGGCGTCGACCGGAGGCGCCACCAGTGGCGGCTGGGTGGCCGCCTGCTCGACCGCCAGGCCGCGCCGCGGGTCCAGCTCGCCGAGGTGGCAGTCCACGCAGCGCAGGCAGGCGGTCAGCCCAGCCGCGACGAACGGACCGACCACGACCTCGTGACCGTGGTCGCGGACCAGGAGGTGGGGCACCTCGTCGCGGACCAGCGGGTCGAGCCGGCCGCGCGGCACCTCGCCGTCGCGGACGAGGAGGACCGCGTCCGGCGTCCCCGACCGGGCGGGCCTGCGGACGCCGGCCGCCGCCAGCAGCGCGGTCAGGCCGGCCGCCACCTCCGGGGCAGCGTCTACGCGCAGCCGCGCCCGGGCCACCCGGTCGTACCGCTGGGCGGAGTCGTCGGGCACCAGCAGGCCCGCGTCGATGATGGCCGCGAGCGCGCGGCCGGTCTCCGGGTCCGGGCGGGCGGGCCGGTTGCCGACGGCGAGGTCGCTGACGAGGCGGCGTACCTCCGGGAGGTCGCGCAGCACCGCGCACCGGGGCGGGTCGACGCCGAGCTGGAGGTGATCGGCGTCGCGGCGGACCAGGCGGAGGCCGGGCAGGAGGCGGAGGGGCTCGGTCACCGCCCCACGGTCACACGAAGCGGCGCCCGGCTGCCGAGGCTCTCCACAGGGCACGAACGAGGAGACAAATGACGAACGGCGGCGCCCCCGAGGGGACGCCGCCGCCGTTTCAGCCTGGTGTTACAGCCTGGATCAGGCCTTGCCGAGGATCCGGTTGAGGTTGGTGCTGCACACAGGGCACACGGCCTTGGCCATGCGAGTGCCCTTGTCGTTGACGCGAACCTCACCCGAGGCCTCACGCTTGGCCTTGCACTTCACGCAGTAGAACTCGCCGCTCCAGGTCTCCGCCATGACGGCCTCCTTGCCTATGTGTTCTTCTCGGTCGTCGCGACGGGGATTGATGAGGAAGCCCGCCGGGGGACCCACGACACCGGTTGCTTGTCAGTGGGGCCGATTTCGACCCTACGTCACGCTCAGACTCAGGCGTAGGAGGCGCTCGGCGTGCCGCTCGGCGCGCTTAGTACCTTGCGGCATGGCCGATTTGACCCATCTGCGTCTCGAGCGCCCCTCCGCGGGCGTCGCCGTGCTCACCTTGGACAACCCCGACATGCGCAACGCGATGTCGGAGGAGATGACCGAATCGTGGGTCCGGGCGGTCGACGACCTGGCCGCCGACCGCTCGGTGCGGGTGGTCGTGGTGACCGGCGCGGGCTCGGCGTTCTGCTCCGGCGGCAACACCTCGTGGATCGCCAGCGAGCCGGATGCGACCGTCGACCACCTGCGCACCCGGATGATCGCGTTCTACCGCGCCTGGCTCTCGATCCGGCGCCTGGAGGTGCCGACGATCGCGGCGGTCAACGGCGCAGCCATCGGCGCGGGGCTGTGCCTGGCGCTGGCCTGCGACCTGCGCTACGCCGTGCGCGGGGCCAAGCTGGGCGTGCCGTTCGTCAAGCTCGGCATGCACGCCGGGATGGGCGGCACCCACCTGCTGCCCGAGGTGGTGGGCGAGGCGCACGCCAGGGACCTGCTGCTCACCGGCCGGGTCGTGGACGCCGACGAGGCGCTGCGGATCGGGCTGGTCTCGAGGGTGCTGGAGGCGGAGACCTTCCGCGAGGAGGTGCTGGAGATCGCGGCCGGCGTCGCGGCGAGCGCCCCGATCGCGACCCGGCTCACCACGCTGGCGCTGCGCGACGGCGGGCACACCGACCTGGAGACCGCGCTGCAGTGGGAGGCGCTGGCCCAGCCGGTCACCCTGGCCACCGCGGACCTGCAGGAGGGCATCGCGGCCAGCAAGGAGAAGCGTCCCCCGGTCTTCACCGGCGAGTAGCCGCCCACAGGACGCGCATAGACGAGGCCCCCGGAGCCGGCTCGAGAGACCCACCTTCCCCTTGCGGATCTCGCTCGCCGGGCCCGGGGGCCACGTCTCGGGCTGACGCTAGGGGCCGCCGGGGGCAGGGTCAACGCCACGACGCCCGCGGTTGTGGACAAGCCTGTGGACAACTGTGTGCACAAGTCGTCTGCCCCGTGGAAACAGGGGCGATCGGGGTGAACAACCCTGTGGATAACGTTGGGCGGCGTACCCCGAAAACCGTGCTGACCTGCACAAACGTGGTTCCACCTGCTGTGGAGGAAAAACAGTTCGGCCTGTGGCCTGGGCCACGACCTAGGGTGACGTCGTGTCGTACGACGGCGGCCCGGTCGCGGCCCTGCGCCGGATCGCGTTCCTGCTCGAGCGCGGGCGCGAGGAGACCTACAAGGTCAAGGCCTACCGCAACGCCGCCGCCGCGATCCTGCCGCTGGGCGACGACGCCGTCCGCGCCGCGGTCGAGGCCGGCACCCTCACCGACATCCCCGGTGTGGGGACGAGCACGGCCAGGGCGATCACCGCGGCGGTCCGCGGCGAGATGCCGGCCCGGCTCGCCGAGCTCGAGGCCGAGCACGGCGGGCCCCTGGTCAAGGACGGCCAGGAGCTGCACGCCCGGCTCCGCGGCGACCTCCACTCCCACTCCGACTGGTCCGACGGCGGCTCGCCGATCGAGGAGATGGCGTTCACCGCGATCGAGCTCGGCCACGAATACCAGGTGCTCACCGACCACTCGCCCCGGCTGCGGGTCGCCAACGGGCTGTCCGCCGAGCGGCTGCAGCGCCAGCTCGGGGTCGTCGACGCCGTCAACCAGCACCTCGACAACAGCGGGGCGGGCAGCGGGTTCACCCTCCTCAAGGGCATCGAGGTCGACATCCTCGACGACGGCAGCCTCGACCAGTCCGAGGAGATGCTGGCCCAGCTCGACGTCCGGGTCGCCAGCGTGCACAGCAAGCTGCGGATGGACTCCGGCCCGATGACGCACCGGATGGTCGAGGCGGTCAAGAACCCGTTCACCAACGTGCTCGGCCACTGCACCGGCCGGATGGTGATGGGCAACCGCGGGACCCGCCCACCGTCCACGTTCGACGCCAAAGCCGTCTTCGAGGCGTGCGTCGAGCACGACGTCGCCGTCGAGATCAACTCCCGGCCCGAGCGCCGCGACCCGCCGACCAAGCTGCTCGAGCTGGCCCGCGACCTCGGCTGCCTGTTCTCCATCGACTCCGACGCGCACGCCCCGGGGCAGCTCGACTTCCTCTGGTACGGCGCCGAGCGGGCGCAGGCCTCGGGCATCGACCCCGACCGGATCGTCACGACGTGGCCTCTGGAGCGGCTCCTGGAGTGGGCGAATCCCAGCTAGATTCCGGCTAGCCTCGGTGCATGGGTGGCGCGGCCGATCACAGGTCCGACGTCGAGGTGCGCCGCTCCAAGCGCCGCCGCCGCACGGTCTCGGCCTACCGCGACGGCGAGCGGATCGTCGTACTGATCCCGGCGTCCATGTCCCACACGGAGGAGGCCGAGTGGGTCGAGACGATGGTGGCCCGGGTCGAGAGGTCCGAGCGGCGCCAGATCCCGTCCGACGAGGACCTGTGGGAGCGGGCGCTCTGGCTCAACGACCGCTACCTCGGCGGGCTGGCGATGCCGGGCACCGTGCGCTGGGTCTCCAACCAGACGCAGCGGTGGGGCTCCTGCACCCCGGCCGACCGGACCATCCGGCTATCCGAGCGGCTGCAGGGCATGCCGCCCTGGGTGGTCGACTACGTGATCGTGCACGAGCTCGCGCACCTGCTCGAGCCCGGCCACGACAAGGCGTTCTGGGGGTGGGTCGACCGCTACCCGCACGCCGAGCGGGCCAAGGGCTTCCTGCTGGGCTGGTCGGCGGCGGTGCGGATGGAGCCACCGCCCAGCGACGAGGACTAAGTCAGGACGAAGTCCCCTAGGAGCCCGTTCGGCGGGGCGGGACCCTGGCCTCAACGGCGTAGCGGTTACGCCGGGTGGGAGCGCGCCGACGGGCGATGAGCTCGAGCCAGCGGCGCCAGGAATCGAGGTTGCCGTGACCAGGACCAGCGCAGGTTCGACGGAGACCAGCGGATACCCGACCCCGGCGGTGTCCGTGGCCCGTCTCTTCTACGACCGGGTGACCGCGACGCCGGACGCCGAGGCGTTCCGCTTCCCGACCGCCGCCGGCTGGGACTCCGTGACCTGGGCGCAGGTGGAGGACACGGTCAGGACCATCGCGGCGGGCCTCCTGGCGCTCGGCGTCCGGCCGGAGGAACGCGTGGCGATCGCGAGCAGCACGCGGATCGAGTGGGTCTATGCCGACCTGGGTGTCATGTGCGCGGGCGGCGCGACCACCACCGTGTATCCCACCACGCGGGCCGAGGGCGTCGCGTTCATCGTGTCCGACAGCGGCTCGCGCATCGTCTTCGCCGAGGACGATGCGCAGGTCGACAAGCTGAGGGAGCAGCGCGACCACCTCCCGGACGTGGTCCGGGTCGTGACCTTCGACGGCACGGCGGACGGCGAGTGGGTCCTCGACCTGGAGGAGCTGCAGGCCCTAGGTGCCAAGCACCTCGTGGAGCATCCGACGGCGGTGGACGAGGCGGTGGCCGCCGTACGCCCGGAGCACCTGGCCACGATCATCTACACCTCGGGGACCACGGGGCAGCCCAAGGGAGTCGAGCTGCTGCACCGGTGCTGGACCTACATCGGCGCCGGCGCGACGACGCTCGACCTCCTCGAGCCGAGCGACCTCCAGTACCTGTGGCTGCCGTTGGCACACGCCTTCGGCAAGATGCTCGCGACGGTGCAGCTGCAGGTCGGCTTCGCGACGGCCATCGACGGCCGCGTGGACAAGATCGTGGAGAACCTCGCCGTCGTCCAGCCGACGTTCATGGCCGGCCCGCCACGGATCTTCGAGAAGGTGCACTCGAAGGTCGTGCAGACGGTCGAGGAGGAGGGTGGCCTCCGGCACCAGCTGTTCAAGTGGGCCTTCTCGGTAGGTGACCAGGTGGGACAGGCCCGGCTCGAGCATCGCCGCCCGAACCCGTTCGTGCAGGCTCAGTTCCTGCTTGCCGACCGGCTGGTGCTCTCCCAGATCCGCGCCCGGCTGGGCGGCCGGATCCGCTTCCTCGTCTCGGGCAGCGCGGCGCTGTCGACCGACGTGGCGCGGTGGTTCCACGCCGCGGGGCTGCCGATCCTCGAGGGCTACGCGCTCACCGAGACCAGCTCCGGGGCGTGCATCACCCGCCTCGACGACCTGCAGTTCGGAGTCGTCGGACCGCCCCTTGCCGGCACCGAGATCAAGGTCGCCGGCGACGGGGAGATCTTCATCAAGGGTCCCGGTGTGATGCGTGGTTACCACAACCTCACCGAGGTGACGGCAGAGGTGCTGAGCGACGACGGGTGGTTCGCGACCGGTGACGTCGGCGAGATCGACGACCAGGGCCGCCTGCGCATCACCGACCGGAAGAAGGACCTCGCCAAGACCTCGGGTGGCAAGTACATCGCCCCCCAGGCCATCGAGGTGATGTTCAAGGCGATCTGCCCGCTGGCCAGCGAGATGCTCGTGCACGCCGACGGCCGCAACTACGCGACCGCACTGGTCGTGCTCGATCCAGAGGCACTCGCCCAGTGGGGACGGGCGCAGCGCCTTCCAGGCGGTGACTACGCCACGCTCGCGGCGGACCCCGCCGTTCGTGCCTACGTGGGCTCCTGCGTGGACGTGCTCAACGCTCGGCTGAACCGCTGGGAGACGATCAAGGACTTCCGGATCCTCGACCACGACCTGAGCATCGAGGACGGCGAGCTGACACCCAGCATGAAGGTCAGGCGCAAGGTCATCGAGGCGCGGTTCGGTCCGCTGCTCGACTCCATGTATGACGACCAGCCCCATGGCTAGTCGTCGGTGGGGGTCGGCTCCTCGCCGTCCAGCAGGGCCCGCAGGCCCTCGTCGAACTCCTCGTCGCTGAGCGTCTCGGGCGCAGTGGCGTCCTCGCGGAAGCCGAGCGGGTCGTCGAGGTCGGCGTCGGTCGGCAGCAGGTCGGGGTGCATCCACACGCCGTCGCGGGCCTCGACGCCCTGGCGGGTGCGCAGCGAGCCCCACAGCGTCGACGCGTCGCGGAGCCGGCGGGGCCGGAGCTCGAGGCCGACCAGGGTGGCGAAGGTCTGCTCGGCCGGTCCGCCCGCGGCCCGGCGGCGGCGGAAGGCTTCCTGGAGCTTGGCGGCGTTGGGCATCCGTTCGGCAGTGGCCTGGCCGACGACCTCGTCGACCCAGCCCTCGACGAGCGCGAGCACGACCTCGAGCCGCGCCAGCGCGGCTTTCTGGGCGGGGGACTCGGGGAGCTCGAACATGCCACTGTCGAGCAGCTGCTGCATGGACTCGGGGTTGGTCGGGTCGATGCCGCGCATCTGCTCCTCGACGCGCTGCTGGATGCCCTCGACGTTGACCTCGATGCCCTGGGCGTAGTCGGTCACCGCGCCGAGGACGTGGTCGCGCAGCCACGGCACGCCGGCGAACAGCCGCTGGTGGGCGGCCTCGCGCAGGGCGAGGTAGAGCAGGACGTCGTCCTCGCTCACGTCGAGGCCTTCGGCGAACGCCGCCACGTTGGCCGGGATGAGCGCCGCCCGGCCGGGGGTGGTGAGTGGGATGCCGATGTCGGACACGCTGAGCACCTCGCTGGCCAGGGTGCCGAGACCGGAGCCGACCTGGTTGGCCAGGAGCGCCCCGATGGCCTTGCCGAGGATGCCGAGGATCGGCGCGGCCTGGGCCTGGGCGGCCTCGGGCAGCGCCGAGCCCATCGCGCCGACGGACTGCTGGGCGACCGGCTCGACGAGCACCTTCCACACGTCGGCGGTGTTGACGACCCACTCGGCGCGGCTCCAGGCGGTCGCCGTGGTCACCCCGGAGGGGAAGTCGGTGGTGTCGTCGAGCCAGTGGTCGGCGAGCCGGACGGCGTCGGCGACCCGCGCCTGCTCCGCGGTGCTGGGCGTCGGGTCGGGCGTCTGAGCCACGGTCTTGCGGGCCAGGTCGAGGGCGACGTCCCAGTTGAGCGGGCCGTCGTAGGGCTGCAGGAGCGACTGCAGCTGGCCGAAGAGCTGGCCGATGTCGGGCAGCTGGCCACCCGCGCCCAGGGCGCCGCCCATCGCGCCGAAGAGCTGCTCGAAGGGCGTGCCGCGGAACGGGTTGCTGTCGTCCGGGCGGCCCTCGTCGGGGTCGTTAGCCATGCCTCAAAGGTACGGACCCCCGGCAACGGAGCCAATGGCCCGAGTGGCATCTCCGGGACGCCTCAGGGTGACCCCGATGGGCTGGCCCGTCCGTGCCCCAGGAAGGCGGGGCCCGCACAGGGGTCAGGGTGACCCGACCCACTCCTCGGTGCCGTCGGCGAACCGCTGGTGCTTCCAGATCGGCACCTCGTCCTTCAGGGTGTCGATCAGCGCCCGGGAGGCGTCGAACGAGGTGCCCCGGTGGGCGGATGCGGTGGCGACGACGACCGCGGCGTCGCCGATCTCGAGGGTGCCGGTGCGGTGCACCGCGGCGAGCGCGTGCACGTCGTACGCGGCGGCGACCCGCTCGCAGACCTCGCGCAGCTTGTCGAGGGCGGTCGGGTGGGCGGTGTAGTCGAGCCCGACGACCTCCTTGCTCCCCTCAGCTGTGCGGTCGTGGTCGCGCACCCGGCCCACGAACACGGTCAGGCCGCCCGAGGCGTCGTCGGCCAGCGCGGCGAGCACCTCGTCGACGCTGAGTGGTGTCTCGCGCAGGTCGCACAGACGTACGCGGTCACCGACCGGCGTGGGGTCCGTCATGCCGGCGACCCTAGTTCCTACCGTGGGGGACGTGGAGATCCTGCTCTGGCTGGTGCCCCCGGCCGTGGTGACCGTGCTGGCGATGGCCTGGGTCGCCTGGGCGGGCCGCGAGGGCCGCGGCGAGGTCGACCGCGACGAGGCCGTACGCCGCCTCGAGGTGGCGTTGGAGAAGGACCCGCCCGCCCTCCGGCGTACGCCGCAGGCGCCGCCGCGGCCGCCGCGCGAGCGGTCCACCGGCGTCGCCGTCAGGCGCGTTGGGGGCCAATGAGAGGCTTCACCGCATGACCCAGCGCATGATCGCGGCATGCGTCTCGGTCCCGCTGCTGCTCGCGCTGGTCGCGGTGGCGTTCTTCGTGCCGGTGCCGTTCGCGTCCTACCACCCGGGGCCCACCTTCGACGTGCTCGGTGAGACCGATGGCAAGGAGATCATCCAGGTCAGCGGGGCGAAGACCTACCGCGACGACGGCGAGCTGCGGATGACGACGGTCTCGGTCTCGCAGGAGGGCGTGGAGAAGAACCTCTTCGAGGTGATGACCGACTGGGTCGACCCGGACTCCGCGGTCTACCCCTACGACATCGTCCACCCGCCCGGCACGACCGCCGAGCAGGAGGAGGTCGAGGGGCAGGTGCAGATGGTGTCGTCGCAGGGCAACGCGATCGCCGCGGCGCTGCGCGAGCTCGACTTCGAGGTCACGCCCGCGCTGGAGGTCCTGTCCATTGCGCCCACGGCGCCGGCCGACGGGGCGCTGGCGGTGCGCGACAAGTTCGTCTCGGTCGACGGGGTGGCGGTGACCGCCGACGAGAAGGGCCAACAGGCGCTGCTCGACGCGATCCAGGGCGCCAAGGACGGCCAGAAGCTGAGCTTCGTGGTGCTGCGCGACGGCGAGGAGGTCACCGTGCCGGTCGGCACCGAGGTGGTCACCGACGACGACGGGACGAAGCGGCGCCAGATCGGCATCCAGCTCGGCCTGGGCTTCATCTTCCCTTTCACCGTGACGGTCAACATCGACGAGAACATCGGCGGGCCGAGCGCCGGGCTGATGTTCGCACTGGCGATCTACGACACCCTGACGCCCGGCTCGCTGACCGGCGGCCAGGACGTCGCGGGCACTGGGGAGCTCGACTCCCAGGGCGTGGTCGGCGCGATCGGCGGCATCCAGCAGAAGGTCGCCGGGGCCCGCGAGGCCGGCGCCGACCTGTTCCTGGTGCCCTCCGACAACTGCGCGGACGCGCTCGGCGCCGACCACGGCGACATGCGGCTGGTCCGGGCGACGACGTTCGTCGAGACCCTCGAGGCGGTCGAGACCTGGGTGGAGGACCCGGACGCCGAGCTCCCCAGCTGCGAGGACGCCGCATGAGCGACCGCGAGCCGGAGCTGGACCCGATGTCGGACCCCCTGACCGATCCACTGGTCGACCCACTGGGCTCCCTGGACGCCGACCCCGCGCTCGCCGCGGCGGTGCTGGAGATCGAGTCGCACATCGCCGAGGGCGGGTGGGACCAGCCGGCCCGCCTCTACGCGCTGGTGCCGACCGCCGACCTCGTGCGCCGCGAGCCCGACCTGGCCGCAGCGATGGGCCTGGACCAGGCGTCGGCAGAGGGGTCGCTGACACCGGTCGAGCAGGACCAGCTGCCCCAGGGCCGGCTGCTCGAGGACGCCTTGACCGCGATCACCTGGCCGCCGCAGGTCGCCGGCTGCGCCGCGGTCGTCGAGCGGCTGGTGCTGCCCCCGGACGTCGACGGCGATGTGCCCGACGACGTGGAGAGCGCGGCGCGGTTCGCCCGGGAGCACCCCGACCGGCAGGAGGTCCGGATCGTCGCGGGCGTGACCCGCGCCGGCTCGGCGTACGCCGCGCTGCGGCTGCGCGCCCACGACAACGCCTCCTCGGTGGTCGGCGGGACCGACCTGGTGCCGGGCCTGACGACACTGTTGGGGTCGACCCTGGACAATGACGACGTGCCCCACGACCCAGCTGAGGACGGCCAGTGAGCGAGCTCTTCGACGAGGACCCGCGCGACACGGCGCCGCCGCGACCCCCGGGCAGGTCCCGGGCGCTGGTGGTCACCGCGGTGGTGCTTGTCGTCGCGTTCTTCGGGCTGACGACGTTCTCGAGCTTCTACACCGAGCGCCTGTGGTTCCGCGACGTGGAGTACGGCTCGGTGTTCAGCACCCTGCTGTGGACCCGGGTCGGGCTGTTCCTGGTCTTCGGCGCGGTGATGGCCTCGGTGGTCGCGGCAAACATCGTGATCGCCTTCCGGCTGCGGCCGCTGTTCCACCCGCCCTCGCCTGAGCAGACGGGGCTCGACCGCTACCGCCAGGCGGTCACCCCGATCCGCACCTGGCTGGTGGTCGGCACCGCCGTGCTGCTCGGCATCTTCGCCGGCACCTCGGGCGCGGGGGAGTGGCGCGAGTACCTGTTGTGGCGCAACAGCGTGCCGTTCGGCCAGAAGGACGCCTACTTCGAGCGCGACATCAGCTTCTACGTCTTCGAGCTGCCGTGGATGCACTACCTCGTCGACGTGGTCATGGCGGTCGCGATCGTGTCGCTGCTGGCCGCGGCGGTCGTGCACTACCTCTACGGCGGCATCCGGCTGCAGACCCCCGGTGACCGGCTGACCGGTGCCGCGCAGGCGCAGCTCTCGGTGCTGCTCGGCGTCTTCGTGCTCGCCAAGGCCGCCGACTACTGGCTCGACCGTTACGACCTGGTGCACCAGAGCGGTTCGCTGCTCACCGGCCTCACCTACACCGACGACAAGGCGGTGCTGCCGGCCAAGGTGATCCTGATGGGCATCGCGGTCATCTGCGCCCTGCTGTTCTTCCTCAACGTGTGGCGCCGCACCTGGATGCTGCCCTCGCTCGGTCTCGCGCTGCTTGTGCTGTCGGCGATCCTGCTCGGCCTGATCTGGCCCGGCATCGTGCAGCAGTTCCAGGTCAAGCCGACCGAGGCGGACAAGGAACGCCCCTACATCGAGAAGAACATCGCGGCCACCCGGCAGGCCTACGACATCAACGACGTCCAGGAGCAGGACCTCTCGCCCGACGAGGAGGCCGCGACGCTGGCCAGCCTGGCCGGCCAGGTGAGCTCGATCCCGCTCGTCGACCCCCAGCTGGTCCGGGAGACCTTCGAGCAGAACCAGCAGGCCCGCGCCTACTACACGGTCGCCGACGTGCTCGACGTCGACCGCTACGAGATCGACGGCACCGACCGCGCGCTCGTCATCGGCGTCCGCGAGCTCGACCAGAACCGCATCAGCGAGGGCGACCAGAACTGGCTCAACCTGCACACCGTCTACACCCACGGCAACGGCATCATCGCGGCGTACGCCAACCAGCGCGACCGCGCGAACCGGACGCCCGACGAGGCCAACGCCGATGACGACCGCACCCAGTGGGCCGAGGGCAACGCGGCCAACCAGACCGACCTCGCCGACTCCGTCGGCGGGTTCGAGGACCGGGTCTACTTCGGCGAGCGCAGCCCGGCCTACTCGGTCGTGGGACGCGGCGAGGGGGAGACCGCGGTCGAGCTCGACCTGCAGCGCTCCACCACTGCCGCCGAGCCCGACGCGGACGAGGCCGACGGGGAGGCCGTCGAGGGCAACGAGGGCACCACGACGTACGACGGCGCCGGCGGCGTGCCGGTCGGATCGACGTTCCGCCAGCTGCTCTACGCGATCCGCTTCGGCTCGACCAACTTCCTGCTGTCGGGCCGGGTCAACGAGAACAGCGAGGTGCTCTACCACCGTGACCCCTCCGAGCGGGTCCAGAAGGTCGCGCCCTGGCTGACCATCGACGACGACGCCTACCCGGCGATCATCCCGGGCGAAGGCGAGGAGGACGGCCGGATCGTCTGGGTGGTCGACGGCTACACCGTCACCGACCGCTTCCCGGGCTCCGAGCGCGAGTCGTTCGACGAGATGACCGACGACGCGTTCCAGGAGGACACCGGCCTGCGGACCCTCCCGACCGACGAGATCAACTACGTCCGCAACGCGGTGAAGGCCACGGTCGACGCCTACGACGGCACCGTGACGCTCTACGAGTGGGACGAGTCCGACCCGATCCTCAAGGCCTGGCGGGGCGCGTTCCCCGGCACGGTCAAGGACCGTTCGGAGATCCCCGAGGGGCTGATGGAGCACCTGCGCTACCCCGAGGACCTGTTCAAGGTGCAGCGCTACCAGTACGCGCGCTACCACGTCACCGACCCGAGCCAGTGGTTCCAGGGCAACGACCGCTGGGAGGTGCCCGAGGACCCCAACAACTCCAACAACCTCCAGCCGCCCTACCGGATGTTCACCAACAAGCCGGTGCCCGAGGGCGAGGCGGCGCCGGCCACGCCCGAGCAGACCTGGTCGCTCACCTCCACCTTCGTGCCGTTCGACCGCAAGAACCTGGCCGCCTTCGCCTCCGTCGACTCCGACGCCACGTCGGACACCTACGGCCAGATGCGCGTGGTCAACGTGCTCGACGAGCAGACCCAAGGTCCGGGCCAGGTCGCCAACGCGATGCGCTCCGACGCCGACGCCGCCGCGGAGCTGGCGCCGTTCCGCCAGGCCGGCAACACGGTCAGGTACGGCAACGTGCTCACCATCCCGGTCGGTGAACGCCTGCTCAACGTCGAGCCGGTCTATGCCGAGCTCGGCGCCACCGGCTCCTACCCGATCCTGCGCTACGTGCTGGTCTCCTACAACGAGAACGTCGGTATCGGCGAGACCCTCATCGAGGCTCTCGGCGCCGCCCTCGGCGTCGACGCCACGGTCGACCCGACCGAGCCGCCGGACACCGGTGAGCCCGACCCCGGCGAGCCCGACCCCGGCACCGGCACGCCCGAGGAGCAGATCGCCCGGCTCCTCGCCCAAGCCCAGAAGGCCTTCGACGAAGCCGACGCGGCCTATGAGGATGGCGACCTCGGGGGCTACCAGGACAAGGTCAACGAGGCCCGCGACCTCATCAACCAGGCCCTCGAGATCGCCGACCAGAACGGCCTCACCCCCGCCACCGAGGAGACCCCCGCAGCCGAGGAGACGCCAGCCGCCGAGTAGGCCGACACCGGCCCGATTTGAACGCCTCACCCCTCGTCCCGTAACGTTGCATTCACCGACGCGGGGTGGAGCAGCTCGGTAGCTCGCTGGGCTCATAACCCAGAGGTCGCAGGTTCAAATCCTGCCCCCGCTACAAATCGAAACAGCAGGTCAGAGCCGGGTTCGTGGGGCACCACGAGCCCGGTTCCTGCGTTCGGTGTCAGCAGAATGTCTGCGGACATTGCCTTCGAGATCGGCACGGCAGCGGCCTGAGCGCGAACTATCGCGACGCCTGACGAAGGGTCTCGGGAGGGTCGAACGGGTCGACCTCTTGGCCGCTGACCCAGAGGTCATCGACCCAGGTGGCCGATGCCTCGTGGAGCTGGTGGGTGACTCGCTCGAGCCGGGTAGCAGGCAGGGCACTTGTCTGCTAGGCGGTGCACCGGGCGGGTGATACTCGGCGAGCGCACTTCGCCGCCAGACGAATTGGGACTAGGCCCGTGTAGTCCCTTCGGGGGATTTGCCGCGCATGATCTTCCGAGTGCCCAAGCCCTCTCATAGCGTGCGCGCCGGGTGGGGGCACTCGCACGTCAGGAAATCCTTCTTGTCCAACGGCAATCACAACAACAGACTCGCTTTGACCTCCGCGGCGGCTACCGCCTTGCTAGCGGGTCTGCTGGCGATTCCCGCGACGGCCTCGGCGGCGGCGGTACCCGTGGCAGTTCAGGACGCGTCCGCGCAGAGCAGAGGTCTGGCCGCGATGAGCGGGCTCGCGGATTCCTTGCCATTAACGCCGATGGCCCTCGCGGCGGCGCTCGATGAACCGGTGCCGGCCCCCGAGCTCAGCGATGCGCGGTCGACCTCGGTCGCCAACCCGGACGGGACGTACACGACCGAGGTCTCGCAGGTCCCGGTCAATTTTCAGAACAGCCAGGACGACTGGGTGCCGATCGATGCCGACCTCGCGCCAACTCTGCGTCCCGGGTACGTCGCCGAGAACGTCGCGAACGACTTCAACGTGCTGATCCCCCGCGACGTCGGGTCCTCACCGGTGCGGTTGGAGGACGAGGACGGCGCCTGGCTGTCCTTTCAGCTTCGGGGAGCCGACGGATCCCCAGTGATCACCGGCGACTCAGCCAAGGTCGCGGACGGCCCTGGCGCGACGAAAGTGCGCTTCGACTCCGAGACCTGGGGAGTCAAGGAGACGATCATCTTGTCGGCCCCGCCGGTGACGGCGCCCAGCTACGTTTCCGACCTCGTGCTGTCGGCCGGCCTGACACCCGAACTGACCGACACCAACGAGATCGTGGTCCGTGACGCGGACGGCGGCATCCGCTTCCGCGTCCGCGCTCCCTTCATGGAGGACTCGTCCGGAACGCCAGAGGGCTTCTCGACTGCAGTGAAATACACGCTGTCCGAGACGGGTTCGGGGTGGCGGCTGAGCATGAAACCGGACTACGAATGGCTCATTGACCCGGCACGGGTCTACCCGGTGCTGGTCGACCCGACCACGACGCTTGTGGGCCCGAACAAGGACACGACTCTCAATCAGGCGAGCCCCAACACCAGCTACCAGACGGGTCCCATCCTGAGTGTGGGTAGCAATGCAGCGGGCAAGCGCTTGCGCGCACTGCTCAAGTTCACCCTCCCCAACACGGTGCCGATCGGCCCTACGGTCAACGTCTCGAGCGCGAGTCTCAACGTCTTCATCAACAGTGTCCGCACCGGCACAGCCACCACCTATGCGATCCGACGCCTGACCTCCGACTGGGGATCGGGAGCCACCTGGAACAACAACAACGCGGGCAACACCTCGTGGAACGGAGCGGGCGGCTCGTATAACACCAGTCAGGGGCCGACCCCGACCCTGGGAAGCAACGCAGCCGGCGGCAAGTCGTTCACGGTCACCGACATCGTGAACTCGTGGGTGAGCGGCGCGTCCCCGAACTACGGGTTCATCATGAAGGCGCAGACCGAACCCGCGCCCAACGAGCTCGGCATCCGCTCGGCCGAGAACGTCACTGGTCTCCAGCCGATCCTGACCTTCACCTGGTCGTCGCAGGCTCCGTCGATCGTGGCGAACTCCCTCGCCATCCCCTCCTCTTACCTCGACGGAGGCGCCAGGTACACCGCATCTCTGACGCCTGAGATCACGGCCACGGCGAAAGACGCCGACAGCAGCTCCATCAACTCCAAGTTCGAGGTTGTCCGGCTCAGCGACAGCGCGGTCGTGGCCTCCACCGCGTCCGCGAAGACCAACCCGTCTCCGGGCAGCAATGTCGGGTTCAGCTACACGGTTCCGGCCGGCGTCATGAGCTACGGCGTCGGCTACAAGGCGCGCTTCTGGGTCGGTGATGAGACCACAACCGGTGTCCCTTGGGTCGAGCTGCCGTTCACCACTGTGGCTCCGGTGGATTACGAGCCGGCTGCCTTCGTGGACAACTTCCCGTCGACAAGCTCACAGCCTGTGGGCGGTCCGGATGGTGTTGACGACTCCGACCCGGCAAAGGGGGTCGCGGATCTGGGTCCGGGGCAGGATCTCCCGGTGGCTGGCACGACCGAGGTCGCAGTTGGCTCCTCGTGGCCACACACGGTCGATCCGACCGCGGACCTGCGCGGGGCGACGTACGTCAAGCCCGGATCGAACACGACTGCTGGCGCCAACTCCGTCGGCGACCTCATGTCGGTGACCATCGACCCGGTGGAGGCCGCTCCTGAGATCGAGGGCGTGGAGGACGAGTCGAGGTTCGGCACGCCGGGGGTTCTACTTGAGATCCGGACTGCGGCGGAGGCAGGGTCGGGCGGGACCGGTCCCAATGACGATGTCGACATCCGTGTTCCCTATGCCGACTACGCGCATGCCTACGGCGGCAGCTGGTCGGACCGCCTCGAGGTCATGGCCTACCCGGCCTGCTTTGCGACCACGCCCGAGGTGGTGGAGTGTGCCGAGGGCATGGTTGTCCCGTCTGTGAACGACCCCGAGTCGCAGACCATCGCGTTCACCGCGGCGCCGGCGCTCGGCGAACAGGACCCTGTCCCGGCCTCGCCCCCGTCCGGACTGGTGGCTGACTGCTTCCCGGCCGTGGCCGAGGACGACGAGGAATGGGACTCGGGTCTCGTGGACCCCACACTGACACCGGAACCCTCGGGGCCGACCAGCACCGATGGTGTGGACGACGGCGTGCCCGAGACCGCCGTCGACGAGACAGACGCCGCCAACACCGACGTCGATACCCAGGAGCCAGCCGAGGAGCAAGCCGAGAACCCCCCGGTGCCCGCACCGAGGGAGCTGGACACCGAGGTGTCGGATGATGCCGCATGCTCTGGCTTCGTCTACTCGATTCGAGCCTCCGCCGGTGGCTACAGCTCCGCAGCGGGCGAACCTGGTGGCGGAAGCCCAACCGCCACGGCGCTCAACCCCGCCTCGAGGTGGCAGGTCGGGGAAGGATCTGGGGACTTCTCGTGGTCCTACCCGTTCACCATGCCCGCAGGAATGGCCAGCGAGGCACCGAGCCTGTCGTTGAACTACTCGTCGGCGTCCGTCGACGGCATGACCAATCCCGAGTCCGGCCAGGTCTCGGCCGTGGGCATCGGATGGACCATGGAGCCCGGCCACATCAGCCGGACCTACGCCAGCTGTCACAAGGACGGTAAGCAGGGCAGCGGGGACCTGTGCTGGCGCACCGACAACAAGGGTCTCGTCAACGAACTGACGCTGGTGCTCAACGGCCGGTCCACCCGACTCATCCGCCACGGGGCAAACGGTGAGTGGAGACTGCAGGACGATCCGGGCTGGAAGGTTGAGGAGTTCAGCGGACCTACCTTCGTAGAAGACCCTGACCAGGCGCCGCCGGCTAACGCCGACAACGACAGCGAGTCGTTCAAGATCAGTGCGCCGGATGGCACGGTCTACGTGTTCGGCAGCACCGCTAGTGCGGAGTCGGTATGGACCGTCCCGGTCTACGGCAACGACTCCGGTGAGCCGTGTCACGACAACCCTGGTGGCTGGTGCCAGCAGGGCTGGCAGTGGAACCTGGACAAGGTCATCGACCCGAATGGCAACCGGGTCCGCTACACCTATGCGACCGAGACCAACTACTACAAGCGCGACGGACGGCACCTGACGCCCTACATCGCCGCCGGGCGGCTCACCGGCGTGTTCTACGGCTACTCGCGCTCCAACCTCGTGCGCGCCGGTGGCAGCCAGGTATGGCTGGACGTCGACTCAAAGCTCAGGTGCACCGCCAAGCTGACGAACGTCGACGATCCGTGCTCGAAGGTCAAGAAGGGCGCAGACAAGTGGCCCGACGTCCCGAATGACCTGATCTGCGGCGCCAACGCCACCACCTGCACCACCAGGTCACCGAGCTTCTTTTCGCGCTACCGCTATTACCAGATCAAGGCCATGCGTGACACCCCCGGTGAAAAGCGGCGTCCGGACCATCGACACCTACACCCTGACGCACACCATGCCCGACCCGGACGGGACCGGTAAGGACGAGCCGGATCTCTGGCTGGACTCGATCGATCACACAGGCACCGAAGGCGCTGAGTACGCGGGGACCGACCCGATGCCGTCAGTGAACTTCGGAGGAGTCGTCAAGCAGAATCGTGTCGACCCCGGAAGGGACGCGGCTCTCAACAAGTTCCGGCTCGACATGATTCGCAACGAGATGGGGGGCCGACTGAGAGTTGTCTACGGGCACGCTCCAGGCAGGGTGTGCCAGCCCAGCGAGGTCGCGGCATGGCAGCACTGGGAGTCGAACCAGGAGTGCTTCGCCAAGAAGTACGCCCCCTCAGACGGCGGAACTCCGGACTGGGAGTGGTTCCACAAGTACGTCGTGAAGTCGGTGACGCTCACCGACGACACCCTTGGCATCGGCGGTCAGTACGTGGCGGGAACACCGAGCCTAGGGTCGATCCGTGTCATCGAGTACCAGTACCAGGGTGCTCCAGCATGGCGATACGACAACGACTCCCTCAACAGCAAGTCCGGTGACCGAGGGTGGACCGACTGGCGGGGCTACGAGACGACGCTCGTACGGACCATGAGTGTCGACGAGAGCGTCAACCCCAACCACGCATCGGCGAACCAGGCCGTCAGTGCCCGGAAGGTCACGCGCTACCGCGGCATGCATCAGTCGCTCGCCAACCCCACGACGGGCACATATCACTCGGTCAACGTGGCCACCATCGAAGGTCCACAGGCTGACTTGAACCTGCTTCAGGGTCGGGTCGCCGAGGAGACGTTGCTGGGCCCAGACAGCGTCTGGATCGACCGCGTCTACCACGGCTACCAGTTCATCCGAACCGCCACGGACGTCCGCAACTTCGGCGCCCACTTCGTCGCAGAGAACCTGACCGCGACCCACACTCGGGTCAAGGACGGTCCCAACCGCGTCCATGACGTCGTCCGCTACTTCGACGGCGGCGGAGCCAATCCACGCAGCATCCGCCTCGGCGAGCTGAACAAGGTGCTAGACCGCGGCGCGACGAGCTCGGCGAGCAGTGACCCCAACGTCTGCACGACGACCACTTGGGACCGCAACCAGGACCGTTGGCTGCGGGTGCCGATCACGACGAAGGTCGAGGACCAGGGTTGCTCGCGCCTGGTCTCCTTCGACGAGAGCTTCTACGACGGCGACACCCCAGCGACCGGGCATCGGACTCCGACCAAGGGTCGGGAGACCGAGCGGCGCACGAGGGCGGACTCGTCCTACATGCCTAGTCAGGTGTGGATCACCACGAAGAGGGGCTACGACGTCTACGGTCGCGTGACCTCGGAGACCGACGGCAACGGCACCGTCACCACGACCAGC
Source organism: Nocardioides dilutus (assembly GCF_054779555.1). Taxonomy (NCBI): domain Bacteria; kingdom Bacillati; phylum Actinomycetota; class Actinomycetes; order Propionibacteriales; family Nocardioidaceae; genus Nocardioides; species Nocardioides dilutus. The sequence goes on from NZ_BAAGYA010000002.1 coordinate 906,572, forward strand.
TACGGGCTGCCGCAAGACCCGCTCAGCGAGCACGCCTTGGCGACTTCGCTCACCACTGTCTTGGCGGCAGGAACGGATGTGCAGCGCACGTTCAGGACCGAGCTGGACCAGGCTCGAGGCCTTCCCCTCAGGGAGATCGACCTGGACAACAACACCACGACGTCCATGACCTACGACGGTTACGGGAGACTCCTGACGGTCCGGAACCCCGGACTGGGCGCGGGTGGACCCCCATCGGTGGAACACAGGTACGACACCAGCCCGGTGGATCCCTCCATCATCCGGACCTTCACCCGCCGAACCAGCAGCCAGGTTGACCAGAGTGTGGCCTACTTCGACGGTTGGGGCCGGCAGGTGCAAACGCAGGTGGCGCAGGTCGATGGCAGCGGTCGTGTCGTCTCAGCGACGGCGTACAACGACCTCGGACTGCCGTACCTGGAGATGCCACTGATCACCAACGACGGTTCTGTCGGCTCCGGGCTCCTCAATCCGCGGCCGACCGAGACCGCCCGTCGGATCGAGACGACGTACGACGCAGCCGGCCGGGCCGTCGATGTGGCACTGAAGAACGGGGCAGCGGTTCACAGCCACACCACCACCGAGTATCTGGGGGACCGTTCGATCACGAGCCCGCCCGTGGGCGGCCGCATCCGCAGCTGGATCGACGGCTGGGGGCAGGTCATCAAGACCGAGCAGTACGACCACCCCACGGCGGGGACTGTCGCTCGACAAGCCAGCTACGTCTTCGACGGCCTGGGGCGGATCAGGAGCGTCACGAGTCCCGTGGGCGGGCAAGACCGTACGTGGAGCTACGGGTTCGACCTGGCCGGTCGGCGCGACGTGGCTTCCGACCCGGATGCCGGCATCAGCACGGCGACATTCGACGCCAACGGCAATCAGCTGACCAGCGCCAACTCTGTCGACGGCAGCGTGGGTACCGTCTACGACAAGCTGAATCGGCCGACCCTTCGAGAGAGGGTCAGCAACGGCCAAGATCTCGTCAAGTGGGAGTACGCCGGAGAGGCTCCGGCGATCGGTCTGCTCAGCAAGACGACCTCGTACACAGACTTGGGCACCTTCACCACTGACTATGAGCAGTACGACGCCGACGGGAACGTCGAGGTCGCCTCCTACGGGTTCCCGACGCAATTCGCTGGTCCTGGAGTTCCCAGCGGCAACGGCACGTACACCGAGCGCATGGCCTACAACGACGCAGGCATGGTGACGTCTGCGACCTACGGCGCCGTCGGCAACCTCCCTGAGACGGTCGTGACCGCGTCGTATACGGCGACCAACGGGTACACGTCGTCGCTGGCGGCTTCGTGGAATGGTGGGTCCGCCAACCTGGGAACCATGTCCTACGACAGTGCTGGGCAGCCGCGGCGAATCCTGTCTACGCAACCAGGAGCGACACGCAAGCTCGACCGCGTCTACGACTGGGAGAAAGCCACCGGTCGGCTCGACGAACTGCGTGCCTCTGCTTTCGGTGAGCTCGACTACAGCTATGACGCCGGGGGCAATCCGACCCGAATCACCGCGCACATACCTGAGCTGCAGGGCCAGCCCGACCAGAGCGCCTCGTGGTGCTACACCTTCGACCCACTGGATCGCCTGAGCACGGCAAAGACCGTGTCGGGTGGCGCGTGCTCGCCGAGTACGCCGGCAGCCGCTACGGGTCTCCTCGGAGAGATGCAGGACGCCGCGTACACATACAGCTCGGATCGACTGTCGACCGCGGTGAACAACGGCAAGACGGCGAACTACACATACGCAAGCTCGACAGGTTCGCCGCATCAGGTCAGCGAAGTCAACCTCCCCAACGGGACAGACGCCGGGCTGCCCGGTGCTGGGGGTATGTCGTACGACTCGGCCGGTCGTATCACCTTGTCCGCTCCTGAAGCAGGTCCCGCCACAACCTACTCATACGACACGACAGGAAGCTTGTCTCGTACGCAGGAAGGGAGTGGCCGGGTCCTCGACTATGCCTACGACCTTACGGGCGCTCGGATCGCCAGGCGCGAAACTCTTGGTAGCGCTACGACGACGACGCTCTACGTCGGGGCGATCGAGGTGGTGTTCTCCCAAGAGGGAGCCAGCTCCACGACTGAGGCGCGTCATCACTTCTCCACTGCCGGGGGAACCCCGCTGGCGGTTCAGGAAGGTGCCGGAACCTTGAGTTCGCCCGCCGAGCCGGTGTGGACCTTCTTGCTGGCAGATGCCCAACAGTCCGTTCGGCTCACGCGCGATCTCTCTGGCGCGCAGCCGGACGTGCGCTCCAACTACCGACCGTTCGGGCAGCTCGTCACAGATGCCGGTATTGGACGTCCAACCGTCGGCGACCGGGCGTTCCTCAACAAGCCCATCGACCCCAACGGCGACGTCCGCCTCGATCACCGCAACTACACATCGCAGCTCAACGTACTGACGACGCCTGACCTGTTAGTCGATCCGAGCAACCCTCGATCCCTCAACCCGTACGCGTACGCGTGGAACAACCCCATCGCGTTCACCGACGGGTCTGGCCTGGAACCGATGACGGAGGATGGCCACTTCGACTGGCCCAGTCAGTACGACGACTCCCCGACCACGAACAGCGTGTACCCCACCGACGCCACAACCAGCTACGCGGATGAGAACCGCTCCGGCCTGGCAACGGCGGCCGGTCCATCAGGTGGCGACCCGGTAGCCCCGAGGCTCACACCGTGGGAGGCCCTGGCTTACAGTCCGGGCACGTATGTGGCAATCGGCGAGTCCACCTCCAAGGAACTCCTCAAGCAGTCAAGCGCCTACACCAATCAGTTGCGGGAAGATCTTAGGACCATCAAGTTGAGAAAGGATTCCTCCGCGGCCGCGAGGGCCCGATTGGCTGAGGCCCAGGCGCGCTTCAAGGCGGAAGGCTGGGTTGGTCAACCTAAGAACCAGCTGGCGAGGCAAGAACTTGCCCGGGCGAATAGCCTGGCGGGCTCGGTGCGATGGACTGGCCGCCTTCTGGGCGCCGCCGGTCTCGGCTTGACCGCATACAGCGAGTATGAAGAAACCGATGGTGACAAGTCTGATACCGCACGCAACACGGCCATAATTGGAACCGCCGGTTTTGGTGGGGCAGCAGTTGGTGGCTGGGCCGCCGGCGCAGCCGGGCTCTGCGCGACTGGGGTTGGCTGTGCCGTGGTCGGTGCTGCAACCGTGGGGATCGGCGCCAGCATTGCGGCGACCTGGGTCGTCCATAAGATATGGCCTTGAGGGACACGAGGTGATCAGGATGCCGCAGTCGTCAGCCCGTCGGGGTCCGGGAATCGCTCTGTCGATCGTGATCTCCATTGTGTGCGCTGGCCTCGCAGTCACAGTGATTCTGCTCTTCATGCACGACGAGAACGTCGATGCCCGGATCGGTTACGCCGTCGTGCTCGCAGGTGCCGCCGCGGGTGTGATGCTGGGGAGGTTGGGGCTGTATCGGCGGTCGAAACAGACAGTCTCAGCGGGGAGCGGCACTGCTGAACCCCCTAGTTCTACTCCGTACGTAGCCGTTGTGGGGTCCGTGTCATTGTTGGCTGCGCTTGTGCTTCCTGACGAAGCGATAGTCGTGTTCTGTGCTGCCGCCGAGGCGCTGTTCGTTGCCGTGATCGTCGTGAAGTTGGCTGAAGGCCTACGCCTTCGACGTGCTACATCGTCGGCCTAGGCGGATGCCAGGATCCTCGGTCAATCAGTAGTCGTCCCTTTCGCTGGCGAGCCAGTCGAACTCGCGCATGTGCATCGCGGGTGGTTCCGCGGCCCCCGATTTTCGGTCCAGATCTTGTGAGAATTCATCCACAAGTGAGAGGACCGGTTTGAGGATCTGATGGCTGCATCGAAGAGGTTGACGCCCGAGCAGATCGTGGCGAAGTTGCGGGACGCGGAGCGGCTCCAGGGCCAGGGTGCGACGGTCCCGCAGGTGTGCAAGAAGCTCGGTGTCTCCGAGCAGACGTTCTACCGCTGGCGGCAGAAGTACGGCGCGCTGAAGGAGGACGAGGCGATCCGGCTGAAGACGCTGGAGCAGGAGAACGCCCGGCTCAAACGGATCGTCGCCGAGCAGGCGCTGGACATCTCGATGCTGAAGGACCTGGCGAAGGGTAACTTCTGAGCCCGGCCCGGCGGCGGGACGTGGTCGCGTTCTTGATGCGCAAGCACCAGGTCAGCGAGCGACGGGCCTGCCGCCTGGTCGGGCAGCACAGGTCGAGCAACCGGTACAAGCCGGTGCCCAGTGACGTCGAGGAGGAGCTGGTCGGGCGGATGATCCAGCTGGCCGAGGAGAACCCGAAGTGGGCTACCGGATGATCCACGGGCTACTGGTGGCGGATGGCTGGCCGGTCAACAAGAAGCGGATCGAACGGTTGTGGCGCCGCGAGGGGTTGCAGCTGCCCCCCACCGAAGGCGAAGAACAGCGGCCACAAGCAGGCGGCGACGACTCCAACAGCAGCTGGCGGCTACCGCCGCGGTATCGCAACCACATCTGGACCTACGATTTCATCAAGCGCCGGACCAGTGACGGCCGTCCGTTCCGGGTGCTCAACGTGGTCGACGAATTCACCCGGATCGGCCTGGGCTCGCACGTCGCGCGCAGCATTGGCGCCAAGTCCGTGCAGGCGCTGGCGCAGTTGTTCGCCGTGCACGGCAAGCCGACCCTGATCCGGGCCGACAACGGCCGGGAGTTCATCGCCAAGGCCAGCCCCTGGCAGAACGGCTACGGCGAGCGGTTCAACGGCACCATGGAGCACGAGCTGTTCGGGCACGAGGTCTACCACTCGATCCTCGAGGTCCAGCACGTCGTCGACGAGTGGACCTGGAAGTACAACCACCGCCGGCCGCATCGAAGCCTGGGTGGCAAGACCCGGCCGCCTACACCAAGATGCTCCGCACGGACCAGATGCCCGACACGGATGGTGGTAGCGAATGAGAGGCACTACCACCACACGAAGTGGACCAGTCGCCGGTGGCCGTCGAAGCCGGTGCACACGGACGATCCAAACCCCGACTCTCACACTGGGTGGAACCAGACGTAGGGGGCTTCTCACAGGGGATTCTGATCGTCCCGCGACCGAGTGTGTCCGTTCGTCGCCCCCGGCGCGCTTGAAGAGGGTGAGGCTAACTGGTGGGCTCCTGGCCCGACCCTACGGCGGGCTCGCCGGCGTCGGGCTTCGTTTGGCTGTGTTGTTGTGGGTTGCGGATGCGGTTGAGGGCGGTGAGGTTCTTGGTGTCGGCGTCGGGCATGGGGTGCAGGTATTTCTGGGTGGTGGTGATCTGGGCGTGTCCCATGCGGTCCATGACCGAGGTGATGTCAGAGCCACCGGACAGGAGCCAGCTGGCGTGGGCGTGGCGCAGGTCGTGGACGCGGACGTCGAATTCGACCCCGGATGCTTTGACGGCGGGCAGCCAGACGCGGGTGCGGAAGGTGTTCCGCGAGATCGGGGTTCGGTCGCGGGTCGCGAACAACAGGTCGTCGGGCCCGAGCTGTCGCTGGTTGATCCAGTCGGTGAGTTGTTCGATGAGGTCGGGCGGGAGCCCGAGCGTGCGGGGTTCGTTGTCCTTGGGGTAGGGCTTGGTGAGCATCCGCGCTCCGGTGGGGGAGTTCTTCCGGGAGACCTCGACGATGGTCTCCTCCACCGTCAGGCGTCCGGTCTCGAGGTCGAGGTGGCGGGGTTTGAGGGCGATCAGCTCGCCCCAGCGCACGCCGGTGTTGACCGCGGTCTCGACCATCAACCGGTGCTGGGCGGGCAGCGCGGCGAGGATCGCGTCGTACTCGACCGGGGTCAGGGTGCGGGCCTTCCTCTTGACCCGCTTGGGGAGCTCGGTGTGCGCACAGGGGTTGAAGGTGATGACGCGGTCGGTCAGGGCCCGTTCGAAGACCGAGGCGAGCATGGTGTGGTACTTGCCGACCGATGCTGGGGACAGGCCGTTTGCGACCGCGGTGGTGACCCAGCGCTGGATCTCGGTGGGCAGGATCTTGCCCATCGGTCTCTTCCCGAACAGGGGGATGAAGTGCTTGTCGAGGTAGGACCGGTAGGCCGCGAGGGTGGAGGTCTCGACGTGCTTGGAGGGCAGCCACACGGTCTGGACGTAGTCGGCGAAGGTGATCTCTCCGCGGGAGTGGTCGTGCCAGGCGCCCTCCCTGACTTTGGCCTCCTCTCGGTTGGCGGCCCGCTCGGCGGCCCGACGGGAGGAGTAGGTGCCGGCGGAGCGTTGTCGGCCTTCGGGGTCGCGGTAGCAGGCCACGAACCTTTTGTCGCCGTCGTCGGTGACGCGGACCTTGACCCAGGCCATGGGTGCCTCCCGAGAGACTCGAAGCAGTCAAAATCGTCGATGTCCGCACAGTGTCCGCAAACGTTGCCCCGAACGTCAGCGAACGAATGCGAACGTCAACGGAAACTGAATGTGGGTCTGACCTGGGACTTTACCCTCACAGTGCGGCGGAGTCGAGGTGAGTGTGAGCCATTGTGTGAGGCTGTTACGGCACTCATAACCCAGAGGTCGCAGGTTCAAATCCTGCCCCCGCTACCAAATTCAGGCTCGGAATCTTCGGATTCCGAGCCTGAAAGCATTTAGAGATTTGATCCAGTGTCCACTTACGGCTGAGTTATCCGGACCAGGCTCGGAGCCGGGCGGGGCCGCAGCCGGTTCTCGCGGCTGAGCGCGTGCCGCTGGCCGCGCGCTGGTCGGTTGTCTCCATGACCAACCTCACCGCACCCGCCGCCCGCGCCCTGATCGGGGAGTGGCGCCTCGCCCTGACCTCCGAACGCAAGAGCCCAGCCACCGTCGCCCTCTACCTCGACGCCGTCGGCCGCTACCTGGCCTGGGCCGAGACCCGTGACCTGCCGCCGCTGCGGCGCACCAGCCTGCAGACCTGGATCACCGACATGCTCCACACTGGCCGGTCGCCCAGCACCGCGCGGATCCGGCAGCAAGCCGTCCGCCGCTACGCCGCCTGGCTCCTCACTGTCGGGCACCTTGACTCCGCGCCGTTCCGGGGCATGACATCGCCCAAACTGGACCAGCCCGTCGTCGACCCACTCACCGTCGCCGAGGTCCGCGCGCTGCTGCAGACCTGCCGACTGGATGTGGATGCCGACCACGGAGAACCGCTACCGCTGCGGCACGTCCGGGACGAGGCCATCATCCGGCTGATGGCCGAGACCGGGATCCGGCTCAGCGAAGTCATCGCGCTCAACGCCGGCGACCTCGACCTAGAGGCCGGGCTGGTCACCATCCGGCGCGGCAAGGGCGGACGCGGCCGCGTCATCCCCGTCGGCTCCGCCACCACCGTCGCGATCCGCACTTACCTTGCCGCCCGGCAGGAACAGCCCCATGCCGACCGGGAGGAGCTCTGGCTCGGCGAACGCCGCTGCGGCCTCGCCGCCGACGCCCTCTACCGCTCCCTGCGCCGACGCGCCGAACGCGCCGGAATCACCGGGTTCCGACCGCACCGGCTCCGGCACACCGCCGCCCACCGCTGGCTCGCCGCCGGCGGGTCCGAGTCCGGCCTGATGGCGATGGCCGGCTGGACCCGCACCGACATGCTCATCCGTTACACCCGCGCCGGGGCCTCCGCACGCGCCGCCGAAGAAGCCCGTCGGCTCAACCTGGGAGCCTTCTGACCCCGGGTCGTGACCTGCGGTCGTCGACAGATGGCACGCTCGCAATGAGCCACAGGGGTGGCGCCCGGAACCCCTCTCTGTACCTCACCAGTGCTCTGCTTCAGCCGGCGAGCTGCCGCAGGCGCTCCTGGTCGAGCACGGTGATCCGGCCGCGGCCCAGGGTGATGAGCCCTCGGTCGGCGAGCTCGCCGAGGATCTTGGTGGTGGTTTCGCGCGAGGTGGCGGCCAGGGCGGCGAGCTGTTCGTGGGTGAGCTTGACCTGGACACCGCGACCGATGGGCCTCCCGGACGACGCGGCTGCGAGGGTGACGAGGGCTCCCGCGATCCGCTCGGGTACGGACTTGAAGACGGCGTCGGAGAACTTCTGCTCGAGCTCGCCGATGCGCCGGCCCAGGGTCTCGGAGATCCTTGCCGAGATCCGCGGGTCCCCGAGGAGGAGCCGGCGTACGTCGCCCTTGGTCATCACGCATACGACGACGTCGTCGAGGGCCTCGGCGAAGCTGTCGTGCATCTGTTGGCCGAGGATGACCATCTCGCCGAAGATCGTGCCGGGCTCGATGATCGCGGTGGTCAGTGCGCGCCCGTCCGGGGAGACCCGGAAGATCCGGATCCGGCCCTTCTTGAGGATGAAGAGGGTCTCCAGCGGCTGGTGTGGCGTGTAGACGAGGTCCCCGGAGGCGTAGGCCTTCATCGGCGCTGCCTGCGCCATCGCGTCCATCTCGGCGTCGTCGAGGTCGCAGAAGATGTCGACCTCGGACATGCACCACAGCTTGTCCGGGGCAGATCGGGCGCGCTCGATATCCACGTCTTCCTCTCTGCGTCCCGGGGACCAGGGGCGGGCGCCTCCGGCGAGATCCTCGGGGTCGGTGATGGTCAGGCAGCTGTGTGGTTCGGTTCCCATCGTCTCAGCCTTCTCGATAGACGGGCTCATATCGGCGGGTCGGGTGGCTGGGGACTGGCCACCCGACCTCGCTCGGCGGTGGGCCCGGTAGTGGGCTCAGTGCTGAGCTGCGACCGCCCGAGCAGGCAGGCGGGCCGTGGACCGGGCGAGTCCGACGGCGGCGAGTGCGCCCAGGGCGACGCCGTACATCAGGTGTTCGATGATGAAGGTGCCCCAGCCGGCCATCTCGGCCATGTTCTTGATGGGGTCGCCGCTGTTGAAGATCGACGCTGCCAGCGGCAGCCCGATGTAGGCGCTCATCGCGAAGACGAGGAAGCCATAGACCATCCCGACGCCGGCGAGGGCGGCCAGCGCGAGGCGCAGCCGGGAGGCGATCACGCCGAACACGGCGCCGTACATCGCGCCGGTCATCATGTGGATCATCGCGCCGAGGATGGCGGGACCGAACAGGAAGGTGAAGGCATCGCCGTTCATCTGGTCGGCCTTCATCGACTTCATCATGTTCGAGTCGTTCGTGACCAGGGAGGCGATGTGATACAGCGGGGTGAAGAAGCCCGTGTCCTTGGTGTAGGCGGCGATCATCGCGTACATCGCCATCACCAGCGAGGCGATCACCCCAGCGACGGCTCCGATGAGGACAGCCCGACCAAGACTGCGGTGCCCGACACTGCTGGGCGTGGTCGTGCGGGTCATGAGGATCTCCTTGTTCGTACTGGACGAGGTCGGATCCGTTGATCGATCTCGTGGCTGACACGCTGATGCTTCCGTGATGCCGTGTCCCGGTCGGTGAGCGCGCTTACACAGCGAGGGGTATCTCCGACGACGCGTGAGCCGCGTTCGGTGGAAACGTGCTCAGCGCCGCCATGCGTGCCGACACGCGATGGTTGAGGCGGCGCCGTCAGGTGCGTCGACGCTGGGCTCGCCATAGCGCGCGGCCGGCGAGGAGCACCTGAAGGGTGGCAGCGGGTCGGACCCAGCGAGGACGAGGAGCGTCGACCATCCGGCCCCTCCCGACGCTGGGCGCTGTCACCGCGCCGACCGGCAGCAGCCAGGTCAGGACACCTGCGACCCTTATGCCGCGGTCGTCCGCACGGTCGGTGGTGAACCAGATCCAGAAGGACGCGTCGGCGAACGCGTCCGCGTAGGCGCCGAACGGCGTGATCGTGTCGGTGCTTCTGGCGAGCCTCCCGTCCACGAAGTCCGTGGCCATGGCGAGGCTTGCCAGCCACGGGTGCCGGGCACTGACGACGGCGGGGAGGTTGCCGCGGACCAGAGTCAGGAGGTCGGCGGGGCCGAGGTGGGAGCGAGCTTCGAGCAGGCCAAGGTGCGTGCTCGCCAGTAGCCAGCTGGTCGAGACCCAGCGCCGACCCGACGGCGGCGCCACCGCCAGGAGCAGGCCGTGTAGCGCGCTCACCTCGACCAAGGCGCGTGGATGCAGGCGGGCCTGCTCGACCGAGCGTCCAGCCGCCGCGACGAGGAACTGTGCCCACGCGGCGGGGCGCCAACGTCCGGCTGCGAGGTCGTGCAGCAGGTCGTTGGTGGCCGCGCGGCTTGAACCGGCACCGTCGCGGCGCCCGCGCCTCAGCACGAGGGGCAGCTCATCGGCGCGGCGACGGCTTGCCCGCGGATCGGCGTTCGCTCTCGGCACGGATGGTCTCCAGGGACTGGCGCACCGTGGCGACCCAGCTGCGTGCGACGACATCGCCCCAACGCTGGCCGAGCGCGCCGAGGTCGGTGCCGAGCTCACCGGTGTAGGTCAGCCGGGTCCCGCCCGGGGTCTCCTCGAGCTCGAAAGTCTCCGCGACGTACGGCACCGGGCCGCGCACCAGGCGGAAGCCGATGCGTTCGGGCGGGGTAAACATGACCGTCTCGACGGTCACCGCGACCAGCCCGCCGCCGACGGGGGTGCGGTGGGCTGCGAGCACCATCCCGTCGCCGCGCTCGAGGATCTGCACCTTCTCGGCCATGGCGCGTGGCCGTCGCTCGGCGTACGGCGCGGTGGCGGCGGCGTAGACGACCTCGCGGGGTGCGGCGATGTCGACCACCAGCGGGCCGAGGGGGCGGGTTCGGCGCCCCACCCCGAGGTCGAGGCTGAGGCGACCGGTCACCAGGCCGACGTAGCCGGCGGTGCCCGCCGCGACGAGGAGGCCTGTTCCGGGGAAGAGGCGGCTCACTCGCATGGCTTCTCCGCGACGAGCAGCACGTAGTCGAGCGCACCGTCGCGTACGGCGGCGCGAGCGGCACCGAGCACCGGGCCGGCCTTTGCGAAGTCCACGCCGAGCGCCTCCAGGCGTGGCTTGGCGGTCATCCGGAGCAGCTTGAGCCTGGCCTCGATCTGGTCGATCATCCGGCTCAGTGCGTCGGTGTGAGGTTCCGTCGTCAGCACCCGCAGGCCCGCGGCGGCGGCCAGGTCCGCGTACTCGGTCAACGGGCGGGCGTCGGCGACGCAGGCGATCCAGGCGGTGAGGCCGGTCAGCTCTACGGGTAGCCGCTCGCGGTCTGCAGCGACATCGGTGATGCCGATCCTGCCTCCGGGGATCAGGAGGCGGGCCATCTCCTCGATCGCGGTCGGCTTGTCCGGGAAGGTGCACAACGCGCACTCACAGAGCACCACGTCCGCGCACCCGTCGGTGAGCGGGACGTTCTCGGCGTCGCCGACGCGGAAGTCGGCACGGTCGGTGAGGCCGGCGGATGCCGCGGATCCGGTGGCGAGGGCGACGTTGGCCGCGGAGAGGTCGATGCCGTCGACCCGGGCGCCGTACTCACGGGCCGCGAGCAGCGCGCTGGTGCCTCTTCCCGAAGCCACGTCGACCAGGCGCTGCCCGGCGCTCAGCCCGACGTGGTCGAACAGCTGCCGGGTCAGGGTGAGGCCGCCCGGGTGGTAGCTGTCGCCGAGCAGCAGGGAGACCAGGTCGGAGGAGTAGCCGGCGGCGCAGCACGCCTTGAGAGTCTGGTCGTCCAGGCCGGCACTCATCGGGGAGCCTGCTTGCCGCCGTGGGGGGTCGTCGTCAGCTGGGGCTGGAGCGGGAGTGCGTTGGGCACCATGTCGGCGACCGGTACCCCTGACTGCTCGGCGCGGACCTGCTCGCGGTAGCCGACGGAGTTGTAGGCGCAGAACGGGATCAGCCGGCCGTCGGGGGTGATCTCCTCCACGCAGCACTTCATCAGCTGGCGCACGTTGAGGGTGTAGGGGTCGAGGAAGTCCTGGACCACGATCATGAACGCATTGTCGGTGATCCCGGCCAGCGCCTCAGGAAGGTTGACGCCACACGCGTCGGCGCAGTCGAGCGCCTCGGCGACCTGAGTCGAGAGCATGGTGAGACGACTGTCGTTGGTCTCGGTGCCGACGAACGCCGAGGCGCTCCACAGCTTCTCCAGCGCCTCGCGGATCTCGTAGTCGGGGATCACCCGGTTGCTGACGTAGTCGAGGTAGTCCTCGACCTGGAGCAATCGCGGGATCGGCACCAGCCCGAAGTCCGGGTCGTCGGGATGGCCCTGGGTCAGCAGGTAGCTGATGGACCGGCAGGTCGGGGCACAGCACGGCACTGGGAAGAAGTCCTTGGTCGTGAACCACTGGGGGAGCTGGTCGGCGATGGCGTGCAGCACGTCGGAGTTGGTCAACCGAGTCAGCGGGTCGAACGCGACGTGGCGTCCCGAGTGGGTGACCGGCTGGAACGCGATCGAGCGCACCGCGGGATGGGCCAAGCCGTATCGGACGATCGGGCCGATCTCGTGCTCGTTGAGATCCTTCTCGATAGCCGCCACCAGGGTGACCGTCAGGCCGGCCTCCGCACAGTTGTCCAGCGCCCTCTGCTTGGTCTCGCGCAGGTCGCGGCCGCGGACGGCCACATGCGTCTCGGCCTCCAGGCCGTCGAACTGCAGGTAGACGTTGACCCGCCGGCCAGGCCGGTTGCGGCGGCCCAGCTCGGCCACGAACCGCTTGTCGGAGGCCAGCCGGATGCCGTTGGTGTTCAGGTTGACGGCGTTGATCGGTCGCTGCTGGGCCAGGTCGATCATCGCCAGGATGTCGGGGTGGATGGTGGGCTCGCCACCCGAGAGCATCACGACCTCCGGCTCGCCCTCGGCCGCGACGAACACATCCAGCATGCTGGCGCACTGCTCGAGGGTGATCGAGTAGCCGTCGGGGCCGTTGGCGCGCGGGCTACCGGAGTCGGCGAAGCAGATCGGGCAGTCCAGGTTGCACCCGGTGTTGACCTCGATGATGCCTAGGCAGGCGTGCTGCTTGTGCTCGGGGCAGAGCCCGCAGTCCGAGGGGCAGCCGTCCTTGACCACGGTCTGGGTCTGCAGCGGTCGGGTACCGGGCTTGTTGAACCGTTGGATGTCGACGTACATCTCGGCGTCGCCGTAGACCCGAGCCTCGAACTCGCCATGCTCGGGGCACCGTTTGCGCAGGAACACCTGGTTCTCCCTGGCGTTGACCTCGGCGTCGGCGGTGCGTTTGCAGACCGGGCAGATGGACCTGGTGAGCTCGAGGAATACCTCGTCGCGTTCGCGTGGCTGCTGCCCGGTCTCGGAGATCGTCATGGCGCCCACGCTAGGTCGGCACCGGTCTGGCGTTCGGTGTGCGCGCTTACAGTTCGCCAGCCGACTCACCTGCAGTCTTCGACCATGACCACTGGGATCGGCGTGAGCGAGGCCTGCTCGTGGCTGCCGGCCGACAGGGTGCCCGCGATCGGTGTTGCGCAGATGCGCCGCGTCGATGAGCTGATGATCGGCCGGTTCGGTGTCGGCTTGGCGCAGATGATGGAGAACGCCGGCCGGAGTCTGGCCGAGCTCGCCCAGTCACGCTTCGCGCCCGGCTCGGTGACGGTCCTGGTCGGGGCCGGCAACAACGGCGGCGGGGGCCTTGTCGCGGCCCGCCATCTGGCCAACCACGGCCTGCGGGTCGAGGTCGTCGTGACAGGGACCGTCGCGCCGGGCTCGCTACTGGAGGCCCAGCTGCTCGCGGCACTGGCCTGCGGCGTCACCCGCACCGAGGACCCCGGACCCCGTGACCTGGTCGTCGACGCCCTGGTCGGCTACGGGCTCACCGGCCCGCTCCGGGGCCGGGTCGCGGAGCTGGCCGCCTGGGCGAACAGCCTCGCCGTACCCGTGCTGGCCCTCGACGGATCCTCGGGTCTCGACCTGGACACCGGCCTCGCCCACCCCGGTGCGGTTCACGCGACGGCGACCATGACGCTCGCGCTGCCCAAACACGGGCTCCTCACGGCACCCGAGACCGGCGAGCTCTACCTGGCTGACATCTCGGTTCCGAGTCGCCTGTACAGCGAGCTCGGCCTGGCGGTGCCCGTCCTGTTCACCCACGGGCCGGTGGTGAGGCTTCGGCGAGCCGATGAGCCGGCAGCCACCATAGCCCCAGAGGCGTCCGACCTCGCATGGCGCACCTGGTGGCAGGCAGGTCGACTGATCGCGACCGGCGCCACCTTCGCCACCGCCGCCCGGATCGCCCTGGTCGTGGGCACGTTGCTGACCGCGGTCAACCTCGGCGGGCGCATTCTCGGTGGCCAGCTCGACGCCACCACGGGGGCCCGGGTGGCCGCGAACTACCTGATCCCCTACGTCGTCTCCAGCCTCGGTCTGCTCGCGGGGACCCGCGTACGCCAGCGGTTCCGCGAAGGCCACCACGAGCAACCACACCGCGACCGCACCGACATGACCGCAACGACACTAAGGAGAACCCAACCATGACCTACGCCATCTGGAACGGCACGGTGATCGCCCAGAGCGACGACACCGTGGTCGTCGAGGGCAACCACTACTTCCCGCCCGATTCGATCGACTGGGACCTGCTGTCTCCCAACAGCCTGCAGACCATCTGCCCCTGGAAGGGCGTGGCCGGCTACTACGACATCACCGTCGACGGCAAGACCAACCACGCCGCGGCCTGGCACTACCAGAGTCCCAAGCCGGCCGCCCGAGACATCAAGGAACATCTCGCCTTCTGGGGCGGCGTCCGCGTCACCAACACCGACCCCGCCGCCACCGGCGAAGAGGTCTCCGGCGGCACCCTGCGCCGGCTGTTCTCCCGAGGACGGTGACGCGATGTCGATCAGCCGCGACATCACGATCATGGTGCTGGACGACTGTCCCCACCGTGACCTCGCCCTCGACCGGGTCACCCATGCAGCCCGGAACCTCGGCGCCAGCGTCGTGATCGAGGACCCCCAGGTCCGGGTCCTGTCCAGCAACGACGCCATGATCGAGGGCTTTCACGGGTCGCCGACGATCCTCGTCGACGGGACGGACCCGTTCCCCGTGGCTGACGGCACGACCGTGGCTTGTCGGCTCTACACCACGGAACGAGGCCTCGAGGGCGCTCCGTCGGTCCGCCAGCTCGAAAGGGTCCTGGGGCGGTGAGCAGGACCGAGCGGTTCACCTTCGCCGGTTCCTGCGGCGACCAGCTGGCCGGCCGACTGGACCTCCCCGAGGACCAGCCCCGTGCCTACGCGCTCTTCGCGCACTGCTTCACCTGCTCCAAAGATGTCGTGGCAGCCTCACGGATCAGCCGACGTCTCGTCGAAAAGGGCTTCGGGGTCCTCCGCTTCGACTTCACCGGCCTGGGCTCCAGCGACGGCGACTTCGCCAACACCAGCTTCACCTCGCACGTCGGGGACCTGGTCGCGGCCGCCGACGCGCTGGGCTCGACTCATGAACCTCCGCGGTTGCTGATCGGCCACAGCCTCGGTGGCGCGGCGGTGCTCGCAGCGGCCGCCCAGATACCGAGCGTGACCGCGGTCGCCACCATCGGCGCTCCCTTCGACCCCGGCCACATCCGGCACCTGTTCCCCGAGGAGGCACTGCGTCGTCTCCGCGAGAACGGCCGCACCGAGGTCGCTCTCGCCGGACGCACCTTCACCGTGGGGGCCCAGCTGCTCGAGGACGCCGACGCCCACCATCTGGACGTGATCCTGAAGAACCTGGACCGGGCGCTGCTGGTGCTGCACGCGCCCACCGATGAACAGGTCGGCATCGACAACGCCCGCCGCATCTTCGATGCCGCCCGCCACCCCAAGAGCTTCGTCACCCTCGATGGCGCGGACCACCTCCTGACCCGCCGCGCCGACGCCGAGTACGCCGCCGACGTACTCGCCGCCTGGTCAGCGCGTTACCTCCCCGACCTCCCGACGCCGACCGCTCCTCCGACGCCAGGCGGCACCGTCCTGGTCGAGGAGTCCGGCGGGGGCCGGCTCGCCCAGAGCATCCAGGCCGGCAGGCACGTCTGGGCCGCCGACGAACCCGTCGGAGTGGGTGACGACACCGGGCCGACCCCCTACGACCTGCTGCTCTCGGCGCTCGGAGCCTGCACCGCCATGACCATCCGGATGTACGCCGACCGCAAGGGATATCCGCTGGAACACGTATCCGTGCGGCTGAGCCACCGGCGCAGCCACTCGGAGGACTGCTCGGACCCGAACGGGCGCCCCTGCGCCATGGAGCACATCGACCGGGAGGTTCGGCTCGTCGGCACACTCGACGAGGAGCAGCGCGCCCGGTTGACCCAGATCGCCGACCGTTGCCCGGTGCACCGCACCCTGACCGGACAGCTCCGTGTCGCGACCACCGTGCTGGACGTGGACGTGGCATGAGACCAGCACCACGACCTCGTGCCTTCTCCGTGTCCGCGCTTACAGAACTGCGCCGCGATCCCGCAGAGACTGTCACCATGCGCACCTCCACCAGCTCCTCGCCGGCCGGCGAACGCGACGGCCTCGACCCCTCATCGGAGTCGGCGTCGCAGCTCCCGTCGGTGCGGATCGGCATGCTGGCCGGACTGACCGGCATCCTGTGCTGCGTCGGACCCACCGTGCTAGCCATGGTCGGTGTAGTCGGTGCCGGTACGGCGTACGCGTGGGCCAACACCCTCTACGACGGGTATGCCTGGCTCTTCCGGCTGGCCGGTCTGCTCGTCCTGGGCGGTCTGGTTGCCTTCTCGCTCAAGCGGCGCAACCAGTGCACCGTTGCTGGGGCACGCCGGGTGTGGCCGAAGCTGACGATGAGTCTCGGGGTCGCCGTCCTCACCTACGCCGCCCTCTATGCCCTGACCACCTGGCTCGGCACGTTCGCCTGAGCCGCCCCAAGGAAGCCGATGACCGCCACTTCACTCGTGCCCACCGACCTGACCCTGACTGATCCGGAGGGCCGGCCGGTGCGGCTCGCTGACCTGCTGTCCGGGAACCGCTTCACCGTGGTCCAGCTGGTGCGGTACTTCGGGTGCCTGCCCTGCCAGGAGTGGTGCGTCGAGCTCGACGTGCAGGCGGCACGCCTTGTCGGCTCCGGCGTCGGCGCCGCCGCGGTCGGTGGGTCAGCCGACTACCAGGCACAGTGGCTGCGGGACGAGAAGGGCGTCTCGATGCCGCTGCTTCTCGACCCCGAGCACCAGTTCCGCGAGGCCGTGGGTGCCGCCGCACCGCTCGGCGTGCGGATGCTCAACCCCCGTGGCGCCGCGTCGTACGTCGGCTCAGTGCGCCGCGGCTATCGTCCGCAGGCCATCACCCGCGACACCGTCCGCAGTCCGGGCGTCGTGATCCTCGACGAGACCGGATCGGTCCGCTGGCAGCACATCGGCAAGCGGATCGGCGACTACCCGCCGGTCGGGCAGGTGCTCGGCGCCGCAGCGTCGCTGCACTGAAACTCGCTACAGCCGCGGGTCAGGTGAAGGACGTGAAGGATCGTCCTGCACAGCGCGGACCTCGACACCGTTCCAGAAGGCGATGCGTCCCTTGATCCGGCGGGCCAGGAACGACGGACGGGGGTAGTACCAGGCTGCATTCCGGCTGGCCACGCCGTCGACCTCGACGTCGTAGTAGGAGGCCAGCCCCTTCCACGGGCAGAGTGTCCGGGTGCGGCTGGGCATCACGTTCTCCGGCCGCAGGCAATCGGGCGGGAAGTAGTGGTTCCCCTCGACGACCACGGTGTCGGCGCTGTCCGCGATGACGGTGTCGTTGAAGACGGCCTGCATTCTCATGACCTCTGCTCCAGTCGTTGGGGAGCTTGCGGTACGCGCTCGGCCTCCGGGGATGAGAACGCGCGACGGCGTGGACGCCGAAGGGCGATGAGCGCCAGCGCACCCAGGACGATGGCGAAGCCCACGGCTCCGATTGCTTGAACGCGGGCGGCAAGCCACCGCTGGAGTGATTCGGCGGCGATGACCAGTGGATCCGTGCCTACGCCCGCGTGCAGCACCCGGAGCTCCCAGACGCCGTACCAGGCGACATACGCACCGGCCAGCAACAGGACCAGGCCGCCGATCCGTGGCAGGGATCCTCCCAGGGAACGCATCCGGGTGATCAGCCCGCCGCGGGCCAGCGCGGTGGCGACGGCGGCGACCCCGACGACGAGGCCCATTCCGCCGGCGTAGACGAGGAACAGGACCAAGCCCTGTGCCGTCGAGCCAGACCTGAACGAGGTCACCACGACGGCGAGGAACGGGGCGATCGTGCATCCCAGGGATGCGATGGCGTAGCTGGCTCCGAAGCCGGTCATCGAGGCCCAGCTCGCGGTGGGCGGCCTCAACTGGGCGCTCCGGCGACGTCGGGCCGGGATCGTGGGCAGTCGACGACCCAGTGCCACCCAGAGCCCGGCCACGGCCAGCACGACCCCGAACATCACCGTGAACGCGGGCAGGTAGCCCTGCACCGACGCGGCGACCGGCGCCACCGCCAGACCGAAGGCCAAGAACACTGCCGCGAAACCGGTCGTCAGGGCGAGGGTGGCGCGGGCCGCTCGCGCCACGGCCACCGGGCGGGGAAGCTCCTGGTGGTCCAGCACGAACAGCGACAGGTACGCCGGGAGCAGGGCGAAGCCGCACGGGTTCACGGCCGCCAGCATGCCCGCGCCGAGAGCGAGCCCGATCGATCCGGCATCCATGGCGGTCAGCCGGCCAGCTGCTCGACCAGCGCGTTGAGCTGAGCGTCTTCCAGGTAGCCCTCGGAGATGATCTCGCCGTCGGCCGAGATCACCGTGAAGGTGCTCTGCGCAGTCACCCCGAAGTGCCGCCAGATCTCACCCTCCGGATCCACCAGGTGGGTGACGGAAGGGATCCTCCCCGCCAGGTCTTCGATCGCAGATCCCGAGTCCAGGCCACCCACGCCGACCACAGCCACCTTCCCCTGGTACTCCTGTGCGAGCGCGGACACGTTCACGCTCTGGGCTCGGCAGGTCGGGCACCAGGGAGCCCAGAACCACAGCACCGCCGGCTCGCCCTCGAGCGAGCTGCCCGTGAACGCCTTGCCCGACAGGGTCGTCCCGGAGAAGTCGTAGTCGGCGACCTTCCCGGTGCCGATGGGGTCACCGGCGGCCCCAGCGTCGCCGGCGGTCGTGGTGCCGCAGCCGGCCAGCGTGAGCAGTGCCACGACGAGGGCAGCGGTGATCCAGCGCATACCCCTGATCCTTCACCCGATCCGCCCGTTGAACTGTGAGCGCGCTTACGTACCGCGTTCAAGCCTCGCTAGGGAGCCACGATGGAGACAAGTTCAGCGTGGACGGGTGTGGCCTTGGAGAGCTCGCGCATCACCAGGTCGACAAGTGCGGCACTGTGGATCTCCGGGCCGAGCGGCGTTGTCCAGCGAAGTTGTAGGGCTCGAGAGTGACGGAGGAGCTCTCGCCCGGGGTGGTCGTCGGGGAACGGCCGGGGTATCCGCTTCAGTTCGCGGCCGGCCATCTCGACCGATGGCGCTCGTCGCTTCACTTCGTCGATCGCTGCCACCAGGCGTAGGGAGATTTCCGGTTGCCCCACCGCAGCTCTCCAATCTGCGGTTGACGCAAAGGTGACCCCGGTTGCGAAGCCAACCGATGTGGCGTCCAGTCGCACCATGAGAGTCGGCGCCACCTTCTTCGCAGCTCCCTCCCACCAGCGCAGGAGGAGATGGTCCTTGTAGCGCGGTCCGGTCTGGTCGAAGCGCATGTCCCGGTTGATGGGGGAGACGGCGGTATGGAGCTGCGACTGCGAGATGAAGCCGGCTGAGACCTCCTCAACGAGCCTGGCGCCCACGGCCTGGGCCAACTGGTGCGCAGGCAGGCGCAGCTCGTTCTCCCACGCGTCACGGTGTTGCTCGAACTCGGCCTTGTCGAACGTCGGCAGTCGTTCGAGAAGTGCCAGACCCGCCGAGGGAAAGCCGGTGAACATCAGGCCGTCGTTCATGTTCTCTCCTGCCACGGGGACTGTTGCTGACCAGGTGGGTGTGCGTCCAGTGTTGTCGACGTTCGCGACAGCCCTGTGTCGGAGTTTCCGTCGTGGCTACGGTGAAACGATGACTGCCCAGCCTGCCAATCAGTCGGTCTCGAGCACGGATCATCCGGTGAGTCCCGACGGTCCCCGCCGGCCGACTGTCTTGGTCTTCGACGTCAACGAGACGCTCTCCGACATGGCGCCCATTGGTCAGCGATTCGAGGACATCGGTGCCCCTGCGCACCTGGCCAAGACCTGGTTCGCGGGACTGCTCCGCGATGGCTTCGCCCTGACCGCCGTGAACGCCAGCGCGTCGTTCGAACGCCTCGCGGCCGAGGCTCTCCGGATCAACCTGCGCGGGCTCTCGCTGAATCGCGGCACTGAGGAGGCGGTGGAGCACATCATGGCCGGTTTCACCGGCCTCGGGGTGCATGCCGATGTCCCTGACGGGATCCGCGCCCTGAGCGCCTTGGGAATCCGGCTGGTCACGCTGAGCAACGGTGCTGCGTCGGTTGCCGAGGGGCTGTTCGACCGTGCCGGCATCCGAGACAACTTCGAGGCGCTCCTCTCGGTCGAGCAAGCCGGCACGTGGAAACCCGCCGCGGGCGCGTACGCCTACGCGCTCGAGCAGTGCGGAGTGGATCCCATGGATGCCATGCTGGTCGCCGTTCACCCCTGGGACATCGACGGCGCCGCACGCGCGGGCCTTGCGACGGCCTGGATCGACCGGGCCGGTGGTCCCTACCCGGGCTACTTCAAGCCCCCGGACCTCGCGCCACGGTCTCTGGTCGAGCTGGCTGACCAGCTGCGCTGAAGGCGTCGTGGCCATGGAAGTCACCGGCCTGACCGTGGCTTGACCGGCTGCTGGCCCGCCACTGCGACCAACCCAGCGTTGTGACGACGGCCGCGGTGCCGGCCACGGCGGTCAACCCGGCGCCGCTGAAGTCCTTGCCAACGACAGCAAGCACCGCGGCACTGCCGAGGACCCACGACGCATCGAGCAGCGCCAGGGTCTGTCCCGTCCGCCGGCCAGGCCCCCGCCCCGTGATCCACGCCAGGACGACGGCGTACGCCATGAGCGCGGTCCCGAGGCCGGCGACGATGGGTGCGTCTGCACCGCCGAACTGGTTGGCCCACCACCGGGATCCGACGACGAGCGCGGCCCCGGAGACCGTGGTGAAGACGGCATTGCCGGCGACCAGCACGGTGAGCCGATTCAGCCCCGTGTCTTGTCGCCGCTTCCGCTCGCTGGGCCGTCCGGTCTCGACGTAGGTCTTGAAGTCGTCAGCATTGCGTCGACCCAGCGCCGACAGGTAGGGCCGAAGCACGAACCCCAGGACGCGCCCGGCCGGTGCCAGGTCGACCTCCGCCTCGATCCGGAGCTGCGACCTTGACTCCCCAAGCGGGACAACGCTCCAGGTGTTGTGCGCCGAGACCGCGACCTGCTGCATTCCCTCCGCTAGCCGATACGTGAGGGTCATCGCCGTGTCGTCGTATGCCACCAGCTCTTCGACCAGCCGATCTGCGCCGGGTACGGAAACACGACACTCGCGCTCGTCGCATGGTGCGCCGGCGATGGTGGGTTCGCCGACCGCTCGGGAGGCTGAGATGCTGCTTGCCCAGGTTGAAGCCTCCCCGAATCGCCGGCCGAGAAGGTCCCAGACGTCGGCGGCTGGCCGCTCGATAGTGGTGCTGGTGCTGATCCGCATACCTGTCAGCGTCTGCCGTGCGGGGAGTCGAGTCGATTCCCCAACGGGGAATGGCATGACCTCACCAGGGCCGCGAGAATGGTGCACATGAGCTCGCCGGCTGTCGCGGTCACGCCATTCGGAGCGGCTCTGCGGCGCTGGCGTCTCGCGCGCGGAGCCACCCAGCTCGCACTCGCGAACCTCGCGGCCACGACCACCCGTCACGTTTCCTTCCTCGAGACCGGAAGGTCCCGACCGAGCGGCGAGATGGTGGCTCGGCTGGCAGAGGCGTTGGAGCTCCCGCTGAGAGAGGCCAACGAGCTCTTCCGCGCCGCAGGCCTGGCCGCCGTGTTTCCAGAGACGCCGCTCGCTGCCCACGACCTGGCGCCGTTCAACACGGTCGTCGAACAGATGCTGTCTCGGCACGACCCGTATCCGGCGTACGCCATCGACCGACATTGGAACATCGTCCGGACGAACCACGCTGCATCGATGTTCTTGCCCGACGACGCCGAGCGCAACGTGGTGCGGCTGACCTACGCCGGGCCGTGGCGAGCGCTGATCGCGAACTGGTCGGACATCGCGTGGGCAGGAGTGCGCCGACTGCAGTCGGACGCGGCGCGGCGGCCCGACGACGAGGAGCTGGCCGCGTTGGTGTCACTGGCCGCCGAAGCGTGCCGCAGTGTGCCGGAGCGGCCGACGATGGACGGCTCACGCGTACTCTGCCCGCACTTCCGCGTGGGCGAGCAGCTCGTCCGGACGATCACGGTGGTTGCCCAGTTCGGCGCGGCCCGTGATGTGACGTTGGACGAGCTGAGGATCGAGCTGGTCTACCCCGCCGACGACGATGCCGAGGCATTCTTCCGCTCGAATCTCTGATCGCCAGACGCCCCGCTGCCCTTCGAAACCACATGGTGCCGCTGGGTGAGGAACGAGTAGTCGGCTTCGGTGCGGGCCAGGGTCGCGGCGCGGCCGTAGGCGTCCGCGGCCTCGACGGGACGGCCGAGCCGCTCGAGCATGGCTGCGCGGGAGGCATGGAGCAGGTGGTAGTCGTCCAGGTCCTGTTGGAGTTGGTCGAGCAGCGCCAGACTCGCTTCTGGTCCGTCGGTCTCCGCGACCGCGATCGCGCGGTTCATCAGGACCACCGGGGTGGGCATCACTGCGATCAGGCGGTCGTAGAACCGGACGATGGCCTCCCAGTTCGTCTCCTCGTAGCGGGGGGCGGCGCAGTGCAGCGCTTGGATCGCGGCTTGAAGCTGGAACGGACCCAGACTGCGACGTCGCAGGCATGCCAGGACCAGCTCCTGGCCTTCGGCGATCATGGAGCTGTCCCACAGGGACCGGTCCTGGTCCTGCAACAGCACGACCTGGGCTGCGTCGCTGCGGGCTGGCATCCGGGAGTCGCTGAGCAGCATGAGGGCCAACAGGCCCGCGGCCTCCGGCTCGTCAGGCATCAGCGCCACGAGCACGCGGGCCAGCCAGATCGCCTCGGCTCGCAGATCCCGACGGCTCGTGTCGTCGGCGCCGGCGTTGTAGATCAGGTAGAGCACGGTGAGCACGGCACGCAGTCGGCGCGGGAGGTCGCTGGCGTCGGGCACCCGGTAGGCGATGTGTGCGGCCTTGATCTTGTACTTGGCCCGCACCAGCCGCTTGGCCATGGCTTCCGCACTGACCAGGAACGCCGAGGCCACCTCGGCGGGGGTGAGCCCCGCGACAAGCCGCAGAGTGAGCGCCACCTGATGTTCGATTCGAAGGGCGGGATGGCAGCAGGTGAAGATGAGTCGCAGCTGATCGTCGGGGAGCTGAATCGCCTCCTCATGAACAGCGCGGCCTCCGGCGCCGAACCGATCGGTCGCCACCTGTTCGGTGAGCTGGCGGCCGCGTCGGCCACGCCGGACGACGTCGAGAGCCCGGTTCCGCGCGGTCGTCACGATCCACCCAGCCGGGTTGTCCGGGACACCCTCGTCGGGCCACCTGGCCAGTGCGGTCACGAAGGCGTCCTGGACCGCGTCCTCGGCGAGTGTCAGGTCACCGAAGATCCGGGTCAGGGTCGCCACAGCCTGACCGTGCGCCTCCCGGAAGGTGCGCTCGACGTCGTCCATGCGACCGGGGCTCCCTCAGTGGCCGGGGGCAGCCTCGAGCCGCCCGGTCGCCCGGAACGGCCGGACCTCGATGTCGTGGTTGGTCGCCTCGACGACCTTGGCCGCCCACGTCAACGCCTCGTCGAGGTCCTCGGCGTTGATGATGTAGAACCCACCAATCTGCTCCTTGGCCTCGACAAAGGGCCCGTCGGTGGTCACCTTGTCCAGCCCGGTCCCACCGCGGATCACGGTGGCCGCGTCGGGACCGTGCAGCGCGCCGCCGAACGCGAACGCCCCGGCGCGGTCCATCTCCTCCTCCAACGCGATCACCCGACCCATGAAGGCGCGCATCTCCTCGGGCGTGGGAGGCGCGTCCCCACCCCGTCCTCCCGCGTCGTACATCGACAACAGGTACTGATTCATCCGTCGCTCCTTCGTTCCGCGGGCGATTCCCGCTCCGACCTACTGACGAACGGCACCGGCCCGATCAGGACACCCGTGGCGAGAAAGCTGCCGGGCCTGTCCCCACCTGGCTCTAGTCTCCGAGTATGAACCGGATCGACCGCCTGTACGCGCTGGTCGAGGAGCTGCGCGCGGCCGGCCCTCGGGGCCGCACGGCGCGCCGGCTGGCCGAACACTTCGAGGTGAGCGTCCGGACCATCGAGCGTGACCTGAGCGCGCTGGGGCAGGCCGGGGTGCCGTTGGCGACGAGGACCGGGCGCGCCGGCGGCTACACCCTCGACCGATCGATGAGCCTGCCGCCGCTCAACTTCACGCCACGCGAAGCGGCCGCAGTCGCTATCGCGCTGAGCCGCAGTGAGCACGTGCTGTTCGCCCGCGACTCACGCAGCGCGCTGCAGAAGATCGTGGCCGCCATGCCCGAGCGTGCCCTCGTGGAGGCCCGTGCGACCGCGGACAAGGTCAGGCTCCTCGTTCAACCGGCACCCGACCCGGACGTGGAGATCGCCGAGATCATCTGGCGCGCCGTCCGCGACAACCAGACCCTGCGCATCCTCTACACCGATGTCGGGGGGCTGGAGACCGAGCGCCAGATCGAACCGCAGTACGTCGTGGTCGGACCCAACGGCTCCTACCTGACGGCCTGGTGCCACCTGCGAGGAGACGACCGGGTCTTCCGCATGGACCGCATCACCCACGCCCAGGTGACGCCCGCGCCGCCACACCCCGAACGCGTCGTCCAGGAACCTGTCGTCGACGGCCACCAGACCAGACTTCCGGGCTCCGCGCTGCGCCCAGAAGATCCTGTCGCAAACACCGACACAGGGTTGTCGCGTCCCGCCGGGACAGTCGGAGCAGCCCGCCGTCCCGGCGGGTGACCCGACAGCAGAGGAGACCGACATGACCAACCCCGCTCCCGGCGCCCTGGCCTGGTTCGAGGTCGCCACCAGCGATCCCGACGCAGCCGAGAAGTTCTACGGCAGCCTGTTCGACTGGTCCTTCAACGCCGACGGCCCGGCCGCCTCCGGCGGCATGGACTACCGCAACATCACCGCGTCCGGTGCCGAGCAGCCGATGGGCGGCATCTTCGGGACCGGTGGCCAGGTGCCCAACCACGCTGTGTTCTACATCCTGGTCGCTGACGTCGAGGCCACCTGCGCCGACGCTGAGCAACTCGGCGGCACGGTGATGAGCAAGCACCTCGAGCCCGGCCCCGGTGCCCCGACGTTCGCCTACCTACGCGACCCGGCCGGCAACCAGTTCGGCGTCTTCACCCCACCGGCGGCCTGATGTCGCGAGATGTGTCGAGCCCGTCCTCG
Organism: Nocardioides dilutus; assembly: GCF_054779555.1. Taxonomy (NCBI): domain Bacteria; kingdom Bacillati; phylum Actinomycetota; class Actinomycetes; order Propionibacteriales; family Nocardioidaceae; genus Nocardioides; species Nocardioides dilutus. The sequence goes on from NZ_BAAGYA010000002.1 coordinate 931,833, forward strand.
CCGGAGCCATCCGGCGGGGACGACGCTCGGGATCTCTACGACGAGCTCACCGACGACCTGCTCTACGACCCCGCCGTGGGCCGAGCGACGATGATGGGCTACCCCTGCGTACGACTGGCCGGGAAGTTCCTGGCCTCTTTCGACGACAAGTCCCGCCGCCTGGTCGTGAAGTTGCCGCGCGAGCGGGTCACCGAGCTCATCGACCACGGCCACGGTGTCCCGTTCGCCCCGGCAGGGAAGGTCTTCCGCGAGTGGGTCGCGATCCCGACCGTGGACCGCCACCTGTGGGCGACCCTGCTCGACGAGGCGACTGAATTCGCACGCCGGGGGCTGAAGACCTAGCGCCTCGCCCCAATCCTTCCAGCCAGTTCGCGCCCGAGCTCATTGATGAACTCATCGGCCATGGTGAGTTGGCGGTCGAGCTTGGCTCGGCGTTCGGCTGCATCTTCGAGAAGTCCTGCGAGGCGCTGACGTGCTTCGGTGGGACCCTCCGTCACCTCCTGGTCGCGTAGGGCCTCGATGTCACGCATGGCCGCACGCATCTGCTCGAGGGTGAACCCAAGGGGCTTCATCCGGCGGATCACCAGGATCTTCTCGACGTCCGCCGCGGTGTACAGCCTGAAGCCGCCTTCGGTGCGCCCCGAGGGCCTGAGGAGTCCCACCTCCTCCCAGTGCCGCAGGCTCCGGAGCGACAGCTCGGTACGGGCCGCGACCTCACCGATCTGCATGACCGCCGGTGCCGCCGCCTCAGGGACTGTGTCGGGACTGGACTTCCTGGTCACGGGTGGGCTCTCTCACGTCGCTCGGATTTCCACCCTCACGTTACGTGAGGTTAGGGTGATGCGCAGACTTCCGCTGGCGAGGACGCCGGCTCGCGCGCTCCATGGTGCGCACCCTCCCCACCCAATTCCAAGTCGTTCGGCCCTGGCCCGAGCCAGTCACGAACGTTGACGTGCTGCCACGAACGGAGCCCTTCTTGAGCACCGCACTGACCCACGCGCCCGAACCCACCGTGCGCGCCGCCCTGCGCTCGCCCAAGCTGCTCCGCACCGAGGTGCTGGCCGGTCTCGTGGTCGCGCTCGCCCTGATCCCCGAGGCCATCTCGTTCTCGATCATCGCCGGCGTCGACCCACGCGTCGGACTCTTCGCCTCATTCACGATGGCGGTCTCGATTGCTTTCCTCGGTGGTCGACCCGCAATGATCTCCGCTGCCACCGGGGCCATCGCACTGGTCATCGCGCCAGTCGCCCGCAACTACGGGATGGACTACTTCATCGCCACGGTGCTTCTCGCGGGTGTCTTCCAGATCGTGCTCGGCCTCGCCGGGGTCGCCCGCCTGATGCGGTTCATCCCACGCTCGGTGATGGTCGGCTTCGTCAACGCCCTTGCGATCTTGATCTTCCTCGCCCAGGTCCCGCACATGGTCGACGTGCCGTGGCTGGTCTACCCGATGATCGCCGTCGGCATCGCCGTCATGGTCGGGCTCCCGAAGGTCACCAAGGTCGTCCCGGCACCTCTGGTCGCCATCGTGGCCCTGACCGGCTTCACCCTCCTGGCTGCGCTCAACGTGCCCAACGTCGGCGACGAGGGTGAGCTCCCGGACAGCCTCCCGTCACTGTTCATCCCCGACGTTCCGCTGAACCTGCACACCCTGGAGGTCATCGCCCCTTACGCACTCGCGATGGCTCTCGTCGGGCTGCTGGAGTCGCTGCTGACCGCCAAGCTGGTCGACGACATCACCGACACCAACTCCGAGAAGACCCGCGAGGCGTGGGGCCAGGGCGCCTCCAACGTCATCACCGGCTTCTTCGGCGGCATGGGTGGCTGCGCGATGATCGGCCAGACCATGATCAACGTGAAGGCCTCCGGCGCCCGTACCCGGATCTCGACCTTCCTCGCCGGCGTTTTCCTGCTGATCCTGGTGGTCGGGTTCGGCGACGTGGTCGCCCTGATCCCGATGGCCGCCCTGGTCGCGGTGATGATCATGGTCAGCGTGGGCACGTTCGACTGGCACAGCGTCCAGCCCGCGACCCTGCGCAGGATGCCGAAGTCCGAGACCCTGGTGATGGTCTCCACCGTCGCCGTGAGCGTGGGCACTCACAACCTAGCCATCGGCGTCGTGGTCGGCGTCCTGGTCGCCATGACCCTGTTCGCCCGCCGGGTCGCCCACCTCACCGACACCCACCGCGAGCTCGTCGAGAGCGCCGACGGGACAGTGACAGCGGTCTACACCGTTACCGGCGAGCTCTTCTTCGCCTCCAGCAACGACCTGTACACCCAGTTCGAGTACGCCGATGACCCCGACCGCGTCGTCGTCGACCTGTCTCAGTCGCACATCTGGGACGCCTCGACCGTCGCCTCGCTGGACGCCATCACCACAAAGTACGAGCGCAAGGGCAAGACCGTTGCGATCGTCGGACTCAACGAGTCCAGCGCAGAGCGGCACGGCCGGCTCACCGGCGAGCTGCCTTCGCACTAGGTGGGTCCTCTGAGGGGACTCGGGTCCATTGCGGGGCGGACCGCTGACATCGACTAGAGCGTCATGTCCGCGTTCGGGTCAGGGCCGGGTGCACCTCCGGTCGCGGCGATCGCGAGCCTGGGGAGATAGTTCTCCCAGCCCTGGCGGTGGTGAGCCACGGACTCGGGGTCCGGGAGCCCGCGGTGGGTGAGGCGCACGAGGGTGCCCTCGTCGGTGGCCTCGAGGGTGACTTCGACAGTGGTCGAGCCGGGCGGGACGACGGGATGGTCCTGCCACCCCCAGGTGAAGACCAGGCGATGGGGCGGGTCGAGCTCGACGAACTCGCCCCGTGCCTCGATGCCCTCGCGCATGTGCACCTTGTAGAGGCCGCCCGGGGTGGGGGAGAGGGTGACTTCGGTGCCCATCCACACTGCGTAGCGGGCGGGGTCGGTGAGGTAGAGCCACACCACCTCCGGGGGCGCTGCGATGTGCGTGGTCACCTCGAGCGGGACTGTGTTCACTGGTCCTCCTGATTGCCCGGCTCTGCCTCGACCACGGCCTTCAGGTCATCGAGCCGGCTCTGCCACATGGATTCGATCACGGCACGCAGGTGACCCATCGCCTCCGGGTTCGCACGGTACAGACGCGATCGTCCCTCGCGCCGCTCGGTCACGAACCCCGCCGCCTTGAGTACCCCGAGGTGTTGAGAGATCGCCGGCCACGACACGTCGAAGCGGGCCGCGATCTCGCCCGCGGACAGCTCGTCGCGCCAGATCATCTCGAGGATTTGTCGGCGCCGTTCCACGGCGATGACCTTGAGCGGGTCCATTGCTGCCTTCGTCGATGGGTTGCGTCGTCGTCGGTCCTCAGTCTATATTTAAGTCTCTACTTAAACAATGATCCGCGGCGGCGGGTCGCACACGAAGAGGAGACACCCGTGGACACCACGATCCTGGCGTTGGACGTCGAGGCCGAGGCTGACAAGCTCGTCGAGATCCTGAGCACGACCGAGGGCATGCGCTCGGTCTGGACGTCGGACTGCGAGGTTGCCGATGGCCGGGCACGGTTCGGGTTCGCGATGGCCCCGGTTGACCTGGACTGCGCCGTGGAGGTTGTCGACGGCACGAGCATCCGCTACACCGTCGAGTCCGGCTTCCCGTTCTGGAACGGCTCGGTCTTCGAGTGGGAGCTCGGCCCGGCGCTCCGTGCCGAGAGCGGCACCAACCTGCTCTTCCGGCACCGTGGCTTCGAGGACGGCTACCCCGAGACCGACCTGGCCTTCACCAGCCAGACCTGGGCGCTGATCCAGCAGACAGTCAAGGCTCACGCAGAGGGCGGAACCCCGGGCCCGGCCCTCGGCTGACGGTCACCCGTCGAAGGAGCAGCATCGTGAAGGTCGACGTGACCACCGAGATTGTCATCGACCGGCCCGTCAGCGAGGTGTCGGCCTACGCTGCCGACCCCGATAACGCGCCCAGATGGTACGCCAACATCAGGTCTGTCGAGTGGAAGACCGCGCCGCCGCTCCAGCAGGGGAGCCTCGTGGCGTTTGTCGCCCAGTTCCTCGGAAGGCGGCTCGCCTACACCTACGAGATCGCCCTACACACGCCCGGCCAGCGGCTGGTGATGCGCACCCAGGAGGGCCCGTTTCCGATGGAGACGACGTATACCTGGGCCGAGGAGTCTCCGAACAGCACCCGGATGAAGCTGCGCAACGCCGGCGAACCTGCCGGGTTCTCCACCGTTGCCGCGCCCGTCATGTCGATGGCGATGCGGCGTGCGAACCGCAAGGACCTGGCCAATCTCAAGGCGATCCTCGAGGTGGAGTGACGTGCTTCGATGTCGGTCTCGCTCGATCGCCGCCATTCACATGAGTCCGTTCTCCAGCGCGTAGACGGCCGCGCCGGCCCGCGACGAGACACCGATCTTCTGGTAGATGTGCGTGACGTGCCGCTCGACGGTCTTGCTGGAAATCCCGAGCGCTCCGGCGATGGCGGGATTGGTCTGCTCCCGGGCCACCAGGCGCAAGACTTGGACCTCGCGCTCGGTCAACGCGATGCTCGAGGAGCGCCTGGTCCAGCGCCCGCGTTGCCCGACCGACGCGGTGACCGCCTCGACGGCGTTGAGGTCGAGCAGCCCCTCGTTCACCTGCGCACGCAGGGCGTCGCAGGCTTCTGGCTGGGTGAGCGCCTGGCGGTGGGGTCGGGTTTCGGTCAGCGAGCACCACGAGTTCGCGGCCGCGAGTAGCCGGGCGGGTGCTGCCAGCCCGGACGCCTGGAGCCCGCGGTGGTAGCCGGACCCGTCGAGGTGCTCGTGGTGTGCGGCGCCGAGCGCGCCGACAGGCGCCAGCACCGGGTTGCCCGCGAAGATCCGCTCGGTGAAGTAGCTGTGCAGCCTGATCCGCTCGTGTTCGGACCGGGACAGCGGGCCCGCTTTCGCCAGCAGGCTGGACTGGAGGCCGACCCGACCGACGTCGTGGACCAACGCGGCGCGGGTCACCAGGTCGACGTCGTCGGGTGACATGCTCGCGGCGCGGGCCGCCCGCTGCGCCACGTCGGCCACGCGTCGGGAGTGGCCGACCATGTGGGGGGACTTGAGGTCGCCGAAGTCAGCGATGCACGTCAACGCGTGGTCTACGTGTGCGCCGGACAGCAAGATCGGATGTCCGGGCTCGGCGTCCAGCAGCATCGGCCCGAGGTCACCCTGGTCGAGGTCCGAGAGCAGGTGACCGAGGTCGTCAGCGGCGAGGGCCGTCAGGGCGGGATCGAGGGACCGGCCCGCCCGCAGCCGAAGTCGCCGTGCGATCTCGCCCGCCTCCCGGGTGATGCTTTCCTGACCGATGACCCAGGCCACGTGCACCACCCGCATCGGCAGGCTGATGGCCTCGCCGGCGGCGAGCCGCTGAGTGCTCATGCCGTCCCAGCGCTCGTAGACGTGAGTCAGCCCGTCCACCACGCGAGGTCCGAGCTGAAGGCGCTTCGCCATCAGCTCAGCCGCCTCGCAGTGGTTCCGGTGGTGCGGTCCCATCGCGGGGCCCGCGAACCACTCCGCCATCGACCGTGCGGCGGCGCGTGCCTCGGGTGCAGGCAAGGTCGCAGCCAGGGCGCGCTCCAACTCGGGCAAGAACTCCTCGTCGGTGGTGACCAGAAGGGCCCCCAGCCCGAGCTCGTCCACGGCCTTGGAGGTCTCGTGCGAGGTCGTGGTGCAGCCGACGTAGCACAGGATCGCGAGGTAGTACGCCGCGACCACGTCCTGCTCGTCGAGACCCGCCCCGCGGCCAAGCCGCGCCGAGACAATCGCTGTCCGGTGGATCGTCTGAGCCGGCACTCCGAGACCCAGCTCGATTGCCAGTGCCAGCGAGTCCAACACGTGCGCCAAGCGCACCGGCGAAGCGTCCATCGGGAATCCGTTCAGCTCGGATCGCCAGTCCAACGAAGAACGCCGACCGCGTCAAGCATGGCTGCACCACCCGGCGTCGGACGGCAGATGGTCAGGCGGGGACCGGCACGGCGCCGATCTGCACCATCAGTCCCATCAGGTCGAACTGGGCGTGATGCTCGACGAGCCGGCCGTCCTCGATGCGGTCGAAGGCATCACCGCAGATTCGGACCGGCCGGTTGCTGGCCGCTACACCGTTGAAGTCGCCGGTGTGCAGCGCGGTCCAGGTGAGACGGGTGGCGACAGTGTCGCCCTCGGCCACTTGGGACTCGATGATGTGTCGGCCGTTGGAGAAGCCTCCGAGGATGCCGTGCACCATGCCCTCGAACTCGTCACGGTTCATGGGGTCGCCCCCGTTGGCGCTCGCGACAAGATCGGGAGATGCGATCGCGCGCCACGCCTCGAAATCGCCATCGTCGGCACTCTGCAGGAAGGAGCGGACAATCTGCTTGTTTGTCTCCGCGTTCATTGGGGTCTCCGTTCATGGGTGATCGGTGAGGACCTCCGCAGCATGTCGGCGTCCAGAGCGCACCACATCCGGCGAACCCCCCACGAAGCAGATCTGCTCGGGGCCGTCCGGCACGGGTCGTGCTTTGGTCTGTGATGATGATTGGCTCGCCGATGAGGTCCCTCGCGGCGGGTGTGGCAGGTCAAGGTCGCACGCCAGCCAGCCACCGATTCGACTTGGGTCCAAGCTGTGTCCTGGCGCCCCGATCGCCACTGAACGTACGAGCCGTGTGGCCAGTGCGCCTCCCGGACGGGATTTGAATAGGGTCCATCTACGGTCCAGATTTGGGTCCTCCCACTCGGTACGCGACGGGTATCCTGAGACTGGAAGCGAGGGCGAATCCCTCACCACACCGCGTGAATCGGTAGCTTCCGGCCCGACTCCGTAGTAGTTGCGATGTCCCCGATGGCGACCAGAGGTCGCAGGTTCAAATCCTGCCCCCGCTACAAATCGAAACAGCAGGTCAGAGCCGGGTTCGTGGGTCACCACAACCCGGCTCTTCTGTCTTGACAACACCATGAGGCGACATATGGCGCACGCGACACTCGAGCTCCTGCCCTGGCACGGTCGGCATCTCGCCGTACGACGCGCAGGCACCGGACCGTCGGTCGTCCTGATCCACGGCATGGCCGGCTCGCTCGAGACCTGGGATCCGGTGTTCGACGACCTGGCCGGGACCTGCGACGTCATCGCCGTGGACCTGCCCGGTCACGGGTCGTCATCTCGGATGCGCGGCGACTACTCGCTCGGATCGATGGCCTCGTCGGTCCGCGACATCCTCGGCGAACTCGGTGTCAAGACGGCCACCATCGTCGGGCACTCTCTCGGTGGCGGGATCGCCATGCAGTTCATGTACCAGTTCCCCGAACGCTGTGAGCGACTGGTCCTGGTGAGCAGCGGCGGGCTGGGGCGGGAGGTCACACCCATGCTGCGAGCGCTGTCGGTGCCCGGCGCCGGTCTGGCGCTCGCGGGTGCTGCCAAGCTCCAGCACCAGCGACACGTGGCCGCCGCCGGCAGGTTCGTCCGACCGCTGGCCGCTCTGGCCTGGAACGACCTGCCCTACATGGTCCGGCAGATGGCGACCCTCGACGACCCCGAGACCCGCCGGTCCTTCCTGGCCACCATCAACGCGGTCATCGAACCCGGTGGGCAGGGCATCAACGCCACCGAGCGGCTCCACCTCGCCGACGGCCTGCCCACGCTGATCGTGTGGGGCGAGAAGGACCGGATGATCCCGAGCAGCCACGGTCGCGCCGCTGCCGATCTCGTCCCCGGCTGCCGGTTCGAGCTCGTCTCCGGCGCCGGTCACTATCCCCACGAGGACAGCCCCGAGCTGTTCGCCAGTCTCGTCGCCGACTTCATCACCACGACGCAGCCGAGGACGTGACTGGGTCCTGATCTACTCCGGGTTCCGGCACGACCAGACCCTGGCAGGTCAGCATGCGGCTGATCGCGAAGATCTCCGAGCCTGAAACCATTTGAGGTCTGATCCGACAGCCGGACCGGCCCGAAGCCCTGTCGCGAGGCCCCTCCGAGCCGCATCGACGAGAGTTCGCATGGGACGTGAGGCAAGCAGGTCTTCCCACGTGGTGGGCGCCGGCTACGGGCAGGGTCCCGTGGATGCGCGCAGCACCAGCTCGGTGGGGAGCAGCACCCGGGGCTGGTCGTCGGGACGAGCAGCACGCACGGGACCGGTCTCCGACGCTGGCCGCCGTCGGGTTCGAGGTGGAGGACCCGGCCGACTCGGCGGCCCGGGCTCGCGCGCTCCAGGCGTCGGCGGTCTACCGCCGTACCCTCGCCCAGGAGCAGGAGCTGCCCGCCTTCCGCGCCCCGGACGGCACCGAGGTGTTCCTGGGGCCGGTGGCCGAGACCGGCGGCGACGCCACCTGGGTCCCCGAGTTCGAGGGCGGTCATGCGCCGGAGGAGGAGTCCCTGCTGACGGGGATCGACCACGTCAATCTGACCGAGCCCTGGCAGAGCTTCGACGAGGCCGTGCTGTTCTATAGCAGCGTCCTGGGCCTGACGCCCTCCGCCGGCCAGGAGGTGCCCTCGCTGCGCGGCCTGGTCCGCAGCCAGGTCGTCCGCTCCGCCTCGGGCGGCTGTCGGCTCGCGCTCAACGTTGCCCCACTGTCCTGGGACCGCACCTCGGGCTTCCCCCAGCACGTCGCCTTCGCCACCGAGGACGTCGTCACCGTCGCCCGCCGCGCCGTCGAACGAGGCTTGGTCCCGCTCGCCATCCCCGACAACTACTACGAGGACCTGGTCGCCCGCTTCGACCTCTCGTCAGCCGAGGTCGACGTGATGGCCGAGCTCGGCCTGCTCCACGACCGGGACGCCACCGGCGACTTCACCCACTTCTACACCGCCACCGTCGGCAACGTCTTCTTCGAGGTCGTGCAACGCCGAGGCGGCTACGACGGGTACGGCGCACCCAACGCCGGCGTACGCCTCGCAGCCCAGCACCGTCACGCCACAGAAGCCTGAGCGGCGCTCGCCTATGACGGCATGCGGGCGAGAGCCCCGCTGACACGTTTTGGCTTCGACTCGATGCACCGCGGCGTGCGGTGGGTCCGGGGTCGGTGAGTCCGGGCCTCAGCTGGCGAGGAACTCGGTGGCTACCGGAGCGAACTCCTCGTGGAACTGGAAGATGCCACCGTGCCCGGAGTTGGGGTAGATGATCAGCTGGCTGCCCTTGATGCGGCGGTGCAGGTCCTCGGACAGGACGGTGGGGACCATGCGGTCGTGGTCGCCGTTGGCGATCAGGGTGGGCTGGGTGAACGTCGAGAGGTCGGCGGGGGCGGATCGGCCGAACCCCTGGATCGCCTTCAGCTGGGTGCGGAGTGCCTTGAGGGTGATGTCCTTGTCGCGGTCGACGGTGCGCTCCTGGAGCCGGTTGACGAACGCCTTCCCGGCGGCCTTGCCCGTGGCGTCGCGGTTGAAGAAGAGGAACTCCTTGGGGTCCGATCGCGTCAGGGTCGCGCGGAGGATGTCCAAGTAGGTCACGCCGACGACCTTGTCCATGTCCTTGCCGCCACGTGGCCCGGTGCCGGTCAGGACGAGCCGGCGGACCAGGTCGGGATGCTTGACGATGAGGTCCTGGGCGATCATGCCGCCCATCGAGAACGAGAAGACGTCGATCTTGTCGAAGCCGAGTGCGGTGATGAACTCGTAGGCGTGGTCGGCGGCCTCCTCGAGCGTGGCGGGCACCTGGCCCGTCGAGGCGCCGACGCCGCGCTGGTCGAAGGTGATGACGTGTCGGTTCTGTGCGATGGGGTCGATGATGCGGGGGTCCCAGTTGTCGAGGGTTGCGGCGAGGTGCACGAAGAAGACGACCGGGATGCCGCCCTTCGGTCCCAGCTCCCGGTAGGCGTAGGTGACGCCTCCAGCGCTGACTGTGCGGGCCGGGGCCTGGGCGTACGACGTGACGACCGGCCCGTTGCTGGTGGTGCTCATGACAGTTCTCGTTTCGTTGGTGGATGAGGTCTTGCTGATGCGCTGCTGCCGGGGTGCCGTCGACTTCCAGAGACGCCCGGGCGTCGTGGCTAGTCCGCCGTGGACCGGATCGACGTCGTCATCGCGTCACCACGACCTTGCCGGCGGCCCTGCCCTGCTCGACGTAGGCCATGGCGTCGAGCGTCCGGTCGAAGGGGAAGGCTCGGTCGAGAACCGGCTGGAGCCTGCCGTCCTGGTAGAGCGCGGCGAGGGTCTTGAGCTGGGTGCCATTCGCTTCCATGAGGAGAAACGAGTAGCGCACGCCGAGCTTCTTGGCGCGGGATCGGATCCTGCGGCTCATCAGCGCCAGGACAGGCTTGAGGAGCGGTTGACCCAGTTGGGCCGCGAAGTCGGGGTCGGGCGGCCCGACCACGCTGATGGCCAGACCGCCCGGCTTCAGGACGGTCAATGACTTCTCGAGGCTGACGGGTCCGAGCGAGTCGAGCACGACGTCGTAGCCGGACAGGACGTCGGCGAAGTCGGTGCTGGTGTAGTCGACGACCTCGTCGGCACCGAGCGCGCGAACCTTCTCGATGTCCTTGGTGCCGGCGGTGGTGGCGACGTGAGCCCCGAGGTGCTTGGCGACCTGGATGGCGGTGGAGCCGAGGCCGCCTGCGCCGGCATGCACCAGGACCTTCTGGCCGGGCCTGACGTCGGCCCGGTCGACCATGGCCTGCCATGCGGTGAGCGCGACCAGGGGTACGGCGGCGGCTTCCTCGAACGACAACGACGTCGGCTTGAGGGCGATGTCGTCGGAGTCGATGGCGATCTGCTCGGCGAAGGTTCCGATGCGCAGGTCGCGCGGCCGGGCGTAGATCTCGTCGCCGACCTGGAAGTCACGGACCTCCGATCCGACCTGGGTGATCACGCCGGAGACGTCGTGGCCGAGGGTGAAGGGCGGCTTGTACTTCAGCAGCTGTTTGAACTCCCCGTCGCGGACCTTGTTGTCGAGCGGGTTGATGCTCGCGGCGCGGACGTCGACCAGGACGTCGCGCGGTCCGGCCGTCGGCGCCGGGACATCGGCTGCCTCGAGTCCGTCCGGATGGTAGTGGGCGACGACGAAGGCTTTCATGGTGACCCCTGGGTGGGTGTTGTCGCGGGACCCGGACGGGTTCCCGCGATGTTCATGGCTTGGGTGTAGGCGGCGGCGAGGATGCGGTCGGATAGGTCGGTGTCGATGACGGCGCGAGCCAGCTGCAGGGAGCCGACCAGGAGCGTGAAGATGCCGATCGCGCGCTCGTCGGTCTGCTGGGCGTCGCCGTCCTCAAGGCGGCGTGAGATCGCCTCGATCATCGAGCGGGCACCGTCGGTATAGGCGTGTCGAGTGTTTTCGCCGCAGCGGCCGATCTCGTCCAGAAGGGCGGCCGAGGGGCAGCCGGCGGCGGGATTGTCGCGGTGTGCGGCGGAGAGGTACTCGCGGAGGTAGGCCTCGAGCGACGCGGGGCCGGCAGGCAGGGAGTTGACGACGGCGACCTGCTCGGCCAGCTGCTGCGCCACCACTGTGGCGACCAGGTCGTCCTTCGATGCGAAGTGGCCGTAGAAGGCCCCGTTGGTCAGGCCGGCGTCCGCGACCAGCGTGGCGATGCCGGAGCCGTCGATGCCGTCGCTCTTGAACCGGCGCCCGGCGGTCTCAATCATCCGACGCCGGGTCGCTTCCTTGTGCTCCGGGCTGTATCGCGCCATCAGGGTCGTCTCCTTCCAGACGGCTTGCTGAGTCATAGCATTACGACCATACTATTATGAACGTACTGCAATGGCAAGTCGCAGCGAGCGACCCCGTGGGACGGACCCGACTAGGACGAGAGCCTCGTCGAGCCCTCTGCTCCGCGCGTCAGCTCGGCTCTCCACCAGGTCCCGTTCTCGATCCGTTCGAGCCGGTGCAGGACGAGGTCGCCGGTCGCAAACGCTTCGACCTCGGAACGGGTCAGTGGCCAGGGCGGTCCCGTCACCTCGGAGTCCTCCTCGCGGGTGGTGGCCAGTACCAGCAGCGTGCCTTGCGGAGCGACCAGCCCGGCAATGTTCCGGGCCGCGACGGTGTGCTGCTCGGGCGGCATCGATTGCACGGTGAGACTCTCGACGACCAGGTCGAACCGGCCCTGCCACTCACGAGGCAGGTCCAGGACGTCGGCAACGAGGTAGGTCACCTGGGTGGCTGGATGCTTCCGCCTCGCTGCGGCAACTGCAGTCGGCGCGAAGTCGAACCCGGTGGTGCGGAATCCCAGCGATACAAGGAACTCGGCGTCGGCTCCGTAGCCGCACCCGACCACCAGCGCGCCGCGTCCATCTCCCACAAGGTCCTGCGCCTCGGCCCACTCCACGAGCTGCGGCCGGGCAGCACCGTAGTCCCACGGCGGCCTCGCGGCACCGGCCTCGGCCCCGGAGTAGATCGCCTCGAACATGCCAAGTGACTCGCCCGTCACGACTCGAGACTACCGACGACAGATCGACACTACTCGGGGAATGAGCCCATATGACGTCGTCGTGAGTGACGGATCGATGGGAGGCGCTACGACCTTGGCTACACAATCTCCTCCGCGATCCCTCCGAGAGCTCGCTTGAGAGCTGCTAGCGGGTCACGTCGGCGAGACCCTTCGTCAAACCTTCATGCAACCCTCACGCCTGCCTCAGGACGGAACGAGCACTGTCGAGTCCGCCGCCGCAGTCCTCACCCTCTCCGCCTGTGGTGACGACGAGCCGACAGGTGACATCCCAGGAATGGGTCCGAACTTGTCCTCGTCGTCGGCGACGGACTCGAGCAGCGACGCATCGGAGTTCAACGACGCCGACGTGAGGTTCGCGACCGACATGATCACCCATCACCGTCAGGCCGTGGAGATGGCCGAGCTCGCTGAAGCACGCGCCGAGAGCGCGCAGGTCAAGGACCTGGGCGCGCAGATCAAGGACGCCCAGGACCCGGAGATCCAGCAGATGTCGGCCTGGCTCACGGCTTGGGGGGAGCCGATTCCGGGCGACCACGGCGGAATGGACATGTCCGGCTCGATGCCGGGGATGATGAGCACCCAGCAGATGGACGACCTCATGAACGCCTCCGGCGCCGAGTTCGACCAGATGTTCCTGACCATGATGATCGCCCACCACCAGGGCGCCATCGAGATGGCACAGACCGAGCAGGCGGACGGCCTGAACGCCGGTGCGATCGCCCTCGCCGTGCAGGTCGAACTGGCCCAGACCGAAGAGATCACGACCATGCAGGCTCTGCTCCCGTAGCAGCCCGTCAGGTGACCGGTCGCGCCGCACAGGGCTTGCCCTACCTTGCGACGCGGCCGCCTTGGCTGATCCACCAGCGGGCGCCTCCCCGGACCTCGGGGCCGAGCGAGCGACTGGCGGCGAGCGAGCGCAGACAGGAGTGCTCCGCCATTCCTGCGGCGTAGAGCGCGGGGCCGATGGAGCCGTTCGCGAGGGCGTAGCGGATCAGTGGTTCGGGGAGGTGGTCCCCGGCTGCTCCGGCGAGCACGAACCCACGGTCCCGCGCTTGTGGGGACCCCTCGGTGATCCAGCGCCGGGCGATCGCGGAGTGGTCCCCGTGGAGGGTGCCGGCCAGGCGTCTTGCTGCTCTCCCGCGGACCACAGGGTCGGGGTGGGTCTCGGCGATGTCGGCGACGTGCTCGCCGATGGGCTGGCGGAGATGTGGGAGGGCGCCGAGCAGCATGTAGGAGGTGACGGCCCGGCTCTCGTGAGGGCCGATCGCGATGTCGAAGAGGAGGCGAGCCAGGACCGGTTGGTCTGGGAGACCGAGGGCGTCGGTGACCGCATGAGCCCTGGCCTGGCAGTCCGACCAGTGCTTGTTGAGGCGGGTGCGAGACCAGTCGGGCATGTCCGCGGCGGGTGCGAGCGGCCGCCTTGGTCGTCGTCCGGATCGCTTCATGAGGTGACGTGGCACCAGCCGTAGCAGGTGGGAGAGCCAGTGGTGCTGGACCGAGCCCTCCCGATGCCGGTCCGCGGCGTCGACGAGCCTGTCGATCAGCTCGACCCAGAAGTCGGGCCGCCCTGAGACCTCGGCCATGTTCTCCAGCGCCAGCGCGCCGCCGACCACCAGGGGCTCGCGTTCCTGGTCGAGAAGCTGGAGGCACCAGCTGATCGCGTCGTCGGTGGGTGCCTCACCGACGGCGCTCATCAGGTCGTAGAGGACCTGCACGTGTGGGTCGCTCACGACTTCCTTGGCGACGTCCAGGACGAGGTCACCGTAGGCACTGCACCGCAACAGGGACAGGGCCTCGTAACGAGTGGGGTAGGCGTGCGCGACCGATCGCGCCAGCTCACTCGTCAACGACCGGATCAGCTCGCCGGCCAGTGAAACCGGCAGCCCGATGGCGCCCGGCTGGGCGAGGGCGCGAGCCCAGGCGAGCCACTGCCCGCCGGTCGCACCTGAGCGAGACACCAGGTCGGTCAGCCCCGACATCTCACGCACCGATGTGACCGACGGCCCCGGATCCCTCTCCGGGGGAGAGTAGGGGAAGCCGCGACAGGTCACGTCGATCGGTGCCCGCAGTGCACCGGCCGGCAGCTCGAGCGCACGCTCGTAGGCGTCGATGAGCCGACCCTCGCGGAGCCGGCCGGTCTCGAGGCGGTGCAGGCGGGTGGTGTTCGATCCCGTCCGCGACGCCATGTCATCCAGCTTCAGGGGACCGGCGTCCGAAGCCGCGAGCCGCGCCATCCGAAGCACCCAGCCCATCCGGACGGCGACGTCGACGCGCGGCCCGTTGAGCGGTGTCTCGTCATCGAGCGTCCCCTGCTTCGCTGCCGGAGCCATCGCCACCTTCCCCTCGGGTCCCCGAGCTTACGCACCCGTTTTCAGATCGGGACGAATCTGGAAACGGTAGGGATCGGCTCCCACCACTGTCGAATATTGGCCCACTTGTCGCGATGGGCGACCCAGACGGGGGATGAGGGTATGGAGCAGTATCAGATCGTCATGGCAGTCGGGGCCGCGGTTGCCGTCTTCGGAGGCATGCCGGCGCTGATCGGGACCACGAGCACCGGGCTGTTCTTGTTCTCGGGAGCCATGCTCATCGCCGGTGTCGCCATCCTCGGGTACGGCAAGAAGCTCCGGGACAGGCGGCAGTAGTAGTCATGGAAGCCGTGCTCGGCCTCCTGGTCTTCGCGGCCATCGTCGCCGTCGTGTACGCCGTGACGCAGCTGAAGGACAGGGTCGTCGGGTCCGCCGTGGGGGCGGTCAACCGGAAGGTCCACGCGGGCACCCACGCCGAGGGCGTCGCCTATGCCAACACCCAGTTCTTCTACGGCATCGACGCTCCGGACGCGCGCGTCATCGACGCGCTGGTCGCCGGGGTGAAGGCGGCCGACTCGCCGCGCCTGGTCGGTGTGGGCTCGACCTACCGCGAGCGCGTCACCTCGTCAGAGGTCGTGTGGGCACACGGGACGAAGGCCATGACGGCCTTCCGCGCCCACGCCGCCATCGTGACGACTCAGGACCCCAACGGGGAGGAGCAGCGAGGAGTGCTCCTGGGGTTCGCTGACGTGACCACCATTGACGGCGTCGTGGCTGAGGTGAGTGCCATGCGCGCCCTTAAGCACGACGTGCTCGCGGCCCTGAGCAGTCTGGACTCGTCGGTGGAGGAGACGGTGCTCGAATGGCAGTGAACCGCCCCGCCCACCGGACTGGGGGACTCCTCACGATCATCCTGCTGGCCGCGATCACCACTGCGGGCTGCAGCGACTCCGCGCCGGACATCGCAGGTGTCTGGGCGCCCGACGACGGCAGCGGACTCAAGACCATCGACGAGGACGGCACCTGCTCGGGCATGTACTACAACAACGGTGAACCGCTGGACATCGGCGGCGCCGCTTCCTGCACCCTCGGCGAAACCAGCACTGATGGCGCTTACACACTCGTGGTCCGGCAACCGCCCAACCAGGCCTCCTACACCGTCACCTTCGACGGCGACGACTCCATGCTGATGGACGTCGGGCCACAGACGATCCGGCTGGCGAGGCAGTAGGTGCGCAGGATCCGCGGGTGTCGCCGGCCATGACCCGTCGGCGTTCACTGCGCCTCGTCCTGGTAGCCACGGCGTTCGGCTGGATGGCTGCCTGCGGCTCACCCGATGCCGGCTCCAGCGACTCGGAGTCCGACGACACAGGGTCGGGCGAGACAGCCGAGTCTTCCTACGTGCCGCCTCAGCTCGCCTTCGCCGAGGCGACGTTCGCACAGGGGTTTGACGAGTGGTCCCTGCTCCAGGTCGACGAGGACCGGGATGCAGGCGTCGCCACGGGCGTCTACGAAGACCGGGGGGACGGGTCGCGCAGCATCTACGTGATCCTCAGCACCGACTTCACGTTGGAGACCATGGAGGACGACGCGCCTGGGCTCCTCCTGGACGGAGCTCACGACATCGACGGCTTCACCTGCGGGCAGAGCGGGTCCTACGGCTCGACGTGCTACGGACCGCTGGTCGACGGCTACGCCACCGTCGCCGGCTCCTACGAGTCGCAAGAGGCCGGCGTGACCTTCACCGAGGACGAGATCGCCGGAATCGCGCGCGGCGTCTACGCCATGTTCGCCGGCTCCGCGGCCCCAGCCGCAGCAGAGGAGCTCTGTGACCAGGTGCCCGTCGACGAGCTGAACGCCACCTTCGCCAGCTTTCTCAACGGCGGCACCCTGACCATCGACGAGGAGTACAGCACCAACAACGAGCTCGACGGCAACCAATGCACCTTGCTGCTCCCCGACGGGGCGTTCGGCGCGGAAGCCGATGAGACCGGCTACGTCGGATCCCTCTACGTGGACACCTTCGCCTACGCCGATGACCGGTCGACAACGCGCGGTGTCTTCGACGAGGAGTGCACGGTCGGGGGATCGAGCGCTGACGAGGTGTTCGACTCGGCTGCGCACTGCACTGAGCTGATGAACGAGACGGGTGGCAGCAACACCGAGGCCACCGTGATACCCGACGGGGACGGGGGCGTGGTCACCGATGGGCAGACCGCGTTCGTGCTCGCCCCAGCTGGCGGCGACCTGTGGTTCTCCGGCGGGTTGGGCGGGGTCTGGGGCGACGCGTCGTTCGATGCCGCGCTGCTCGCGATCGCAGACAGCCTGACCACTGGGTGAAACCCTGGCTCGCGTGGCCGAGCGGACTAGGGGCCCTGGTCATTTCGGGTGATCTTCGCGGTCGGCCGTAGACCGTCCCCCGCTTCGAACCTAGGTTCGGGCATTCCATCCGGCTCACCTCGGGAGAAGCCATGCGGTCCCGCATGTGGCGCGTCGTCACGTCCGTCCTCATCGCAGCACTGGTCGCCACGTCGCTGCAAGCCAGCTGGCTGGCACCCGCCGGTGCCACCGAGCCGGTGGACCTGTCGATCCCCTATGGCTCGCCGGGCTGGAGCTACAAGGTGGTCGGCCACGGGGCCGAGCCGGGCTTCGAGCAGGCCGGCACCGATGACAGTGCTTGGTCGGTCGGCAGCACGCCGTTCGGCAACACGGGCTGCGCGGGCACGCCGGCGCCGAATACCCCGTGGCCGACGAACTCCGACCTGCTGGTGCGGCGGACCCTCGACCTCAACCCGGCGACGGTGACGGCCGACCTCGCGCTCAAGGTCGCGATCGACAACGACGTGGACGTGTTCTTCAACGGCGTCCTCATCGCGTCCAACGACTTCGAGGGCTGCGGGCAGGAGAAGGCGACCTTCACGATCCCGCGCTCGCTGGTGGTCGACGGCGACAACGTGCTGGCGGTCCGCGCCATCGACCGCGGCAGCCTCAACTACCTCGACCTCGACCTGCAGGTCCAGGGCGGCGCCGACCCGGAGGAGCCGCCGGTCACCGCCCACGACCCGGTCGCGGACGCCGGTCCGGACCAGGCCGTCGACGAGGGCTCGGTCGTCACGCTCGACGGCTCCGGTTCGCAGGCGAGCCTGAAGCCCGTCCTGTCGTCGTCGTCGAAGAACGGCTCGCTGCCCGGGGGCACCTCGATCGGCGTCGACGTCGCCGGTCTCGACCCCGAGGCGCCGGAGGGCCAGCTCCGCGTGACGGGCAGCGCCGACCTGGGCCAGGGTCCTGCGGTCACCAACACCAGCGTCGCCTACGTCGTCGACATCTCGGGCAGCACCAACGACATCGTCAACTGCGGCGGCAACATCAACGGCGACGGCCGGACCAACACGGTGCTGGATTGTGAGATCGCTGCGGTGCTCGCACTGCACGAGGACGTCGTCGCCTCGGGGACGGTCGAGAAGGTCGGGCTGATCGCGCTCAACTCGGGGGCGGCCGCCCGCGACCTCGACCCGACCAGTGGCGTGGCGACGCTCATCGCGCCGGACGCCGACAAGGACGGCAACGGGGTGCTCGACCTGGTCCAGGCCGCGAAGGCGCTAAGGGTGGGCGGCGGTACGGCGTTCGCCCCGGCCGTGCGCACCGCCTGCCAGCTGCTGGCCACCACCGGGTCGAGCAACCTGGTCTCGGCGTTCATGTCGGACGGCGAGGCCAACGACGTGCTCCCGCCGCTGCCGTGCAACCCGCCGGTGACGTTCCAGACCTTCGCCGTGGGCGCGGGCAGCAGCTGCACCTACGGGTCGGCGGGCCGCGGACTGGACGACATCGCCCTGAAGACGGGCGGCGTCTGCCTCAACGTGCCCAACGTGGAGAACCTGCCGGACATCCTCCCGCAGGTGATCGCCTCCCGGCTCACCACGGTGACCTACCAGCTCGACGACAACCCCGTGGTGGACATCTCCGCCGAGCTGGGGCTGCCGCAGCAGGGGCCGGTGGCCGTGCCCCTGGCCATCGACCTGCCCAGCAACCTGACCCCGGGAGCCCACCGCTTCTGCGTGACCGTGACCGGCACCGACTCGGGTGGCGAGTCGTCGGTCGAGACGTGCTCGGACCTGGTGATGACCACGGGCGAGCTGAGCTATCGGTGGCGGCAGGTCTCGGCCGACGGGCCTCCTGTGGTCCTGACCGCGCGCACCGGCAAGCGGCCGTCGTTCGTCGCCACCGACGACGGCACCTACGTCTTCGAGCTCGAGGTGACCGACGGACTGGGTGGCACCGCCACCGACGAGGTCACCGTGACGGTCGCCAACGTGGCCCCCGCGATGACGGCCGAGCCCGGCGACGCCTACGCCGGCGGGGTCACCCAGGTCACCGGGACCTTCACCGACCCCGGCTGGGTCGACACCCACAGCGTCACCCTCGACTGGGGTGACGGCACCACGCAGGAGGTGCCGGTGTCGGTGCAGGGCTCGGGCTGGGGCACCTGGTTCGGGTCGCACGTCTACGCCACGGCCGGCACCTACCACCTCACCGCCGTCCTGACCGACGACGACGGCGGCGAGGCGACCACCGAGGTCGGCCAGCTCCAGGTCGACGAGCCGGTCGCCGTCTGGGCCAACTCGGGCAGCCTGAGCAAGTCGCTCAACTGGGGCGGCTCCGAGGGCAACATCGACGGCCGGGTCCACACCAACGGCCTGCTGCGGTTCGTGGGCGCCCGCAAGACGGTGCGCGGCGGGACGACGTACGCCGGCGAGATCGCCGCGGACACCACCCGCAACAGCTTCCTGCCGGAGCCGGTGAGGACGGGCGTCCAGGACTACCCGATCACCTTCGAGGTCGCCGACTACCGGCCCGGTGGGCCGGTCGCCCAGGAGATCGGCGCGGCCTACCACGACATGACCGCGGCCTGTGGCTCCGGCACGTGGCACGAGGTGCAGACCGTGCTCGCCGACGGCGTCTACTACGCACCGTGCCCCATCCAGCTCAACGGGTCGGACATCGGTGGCCGCGTGACGCTGGTGTCGGAGGGGACGGTCAAGATCAGCGGGTCCCGGCCGCTCTTCGAGCCCTACTTCGACGGGCTGCTCCTGCTGGCCGGCTCCTCGGCGACGAAGGCGATCGACATCGCGGCCTCCTCCTCGAAGTTCGCCGGTGTGCTGTTCGCCGGCTCCGGGGAGATCAGCATCTCCGGCGCGAAGAACCGGTTCTTCTGCGGGATCCTCGCCGACCGCGTCGACATCACCGGTGGTGACACCGACATCCGCGGCGCGGCCTGCGGCCGGCCCGACGCGACCGTCTCCGGTCCGGTCCTGGTGCCCCAGCTGACCGCCGGCCTGGCGGTCGACAAGGAGGTCGTGCTCCCGTCGCAGACCCTCGGCTACGACCTGACGGTGACCAACCAAGGCGCCACCCTCGTGGCTCCTGCGCTCATCGGTCTGGAGAACGTCGACACGATCCAGGAGACCGTCACCGGCTACCGGTTCTCCCTCGAGCGGCTCGACGCCGCGACGGGCGCATGGACGGAGCTGGCCGGGCCGGGCGACGACGACTTCAGCGTCGACCTGCGTCCCAACGCCTACCCGGGCGTGACCTACGCCGGCTCCGGAGTGGCGGGCACGACGGTCGCGCCCGGTGCCTGGGCGACGTGGGGCCTGCAGAGCGTGCTCGACCTGTCACCGGGCGAGGTCGGCGACCTGCTCGACCCGGCCACCACCGCCGGCATCCGCACCCGGGTGGACTTCGACCTCAGCCCGACCGGCGCGCAGGCCCGTCGCCTCTTCACCTACGGCGACAACTTCATCGCCGCCGTGCGGGCGCTGTCGGCCGACGTCACCGACGCGGACGCGACGCTGCTGCTGCCTTCCGGTGACGCCGAGCGGATCGGGCCCGACGCCGAGGCCGGCCTCGGCGGCCTGGCTCCCGGTGAGTCGGTGACCGTGCACCGCACCTGGGACGTGCCCGTCCCGCTGCCGCGCGGCGCCGGCGAGACCGACGCCGGCTACCTGACGAGGCTCAAGCTCCTCGACGGGTCCGCGCTCACCGGCGGGTCGTTCGTGCTCGCCAACGGTGGCGTCGGCCAGCTGGTCGCCCCGCTCACCACCGTGACCTCACGTCGCACGCTGCCGGTCGTGGACCTCAAGGCCACCGGGCCGTCGGTGGTCACCGCCGGGACCTCCGCGGACTACGCCCTCGACCTGGCCAACGTCGGGTCCGCGGACGCCTCGGCTCTGGACGTCCAGGCCGCCGCGGCGAGCGCGCCGCTCCCGGTCACCGGTGCGCCCACCGACCTGAGCGCCGGCGAGCGCGCGACCGCGCACACGACCTACCAGGCCAACGCCGTCCCCGCGGACGGCACCGTGCCGCTGCGCGGGACCGCCACCTGGGCCGACGCCGCGGGCAACAGCTATGGCGCCACCGGCTCGACCGTCGACGTCACCGAGCAGGCCCCGGCCAAGCTGCAGGCGTCGCTGGCCGACATGCTCGTCAACGACGTCGGCCACGACGGCGCGACGTCGCCCGGTGACACCGTGCGCTACACCGCGATCGTCCGCAACACCGGCGACGCGACGATGAGCGGGGTCTCGGCCGACTTCCGGCTCGACGCCAACACCGCGTTCGTGGCGGGTTCGGGCGTGGTGCAGAACGGCACGGTCACGCACTCCGACGGCGTCGTGCAGGTGACGCTGCCCGACGTGCTCGGCAACACCGCACGCACGGTCACCTTCGACGTCGTGGTCGCGGACCCGTTCCCGGTCGGCGCGGTCGAGATCTCCGCGCAGGGCACCGTCAAGGCGACGGGACACGACGACGTGCTGACCGACGACCTGACCCTTCCCGGACCGGCCGACCCGACCAGCACGCCGGTGATCCGGTCGTTCGCGGCGCTGGCCGGCCTGCTGTCCGGCCGCCTCGTGGTCGACGCGGACGGCAACGGCTTCGTCTCGGCCGGCGACACCCTCGCCTACCAGCTCGAGGTCAACTCGGTCGGCACCCAGATCGTCACCGGCATCCGGGTGACCGCCCCGACCCCGGCCGGCACCACCCTGGTCGACGGCTCGGTCACCACCACCCAGGGCACCGTCACGCCCGGCCCGCACGCCGAGGTCGATCTCGGCACCATGGGTCCGCTCTCGCAGAGCGTGGTCGAGTTCCGGCTCAAGGTCGACCAGCCGCTGGCCGCCGGCATCAGCGCGGTCAGCGTCCAGGCCGAGATCCGCGGTGACCAGATCTCGCCGCAGCTGAGCGACGACCCGGCGACCGCCGAGCTCGAGGACCCGACCGTCCTCCCCGTCGGTACGACGGGTGGCGGCGGCACGTATGGCGGACAGGACGGCACCGGCCCGGCCATCGGCAGCTTCGCCCCGGCCGAGGGCACGATCGTCACCGAGCCGGTGCACATCACCGCCACCCTGACCCCGCCCGACGGCCAGGCCCTCGACGCCTGGGTCGTGGACTACCGGCGCGCCGACACCGCCGACGTACGGGTCCTCGAGACCGGCACCGGAGGCTCCGTCGACGCGGTCCTCGACCCCACGATCCTGCCCAACGGCACCTACGTGGTGACGGTGCGCGGCACGCTCACCAACGGCGGGCTGACCACGCGCGAGATCACGGTCGTGGTCGACGGCCAGATGAAGCTCGGCCGCTACACGACGACCCTCACCGACATGACGGTCGGCGTGGCCGGCCTGCCCATCAGCGTGCAGCGGACCTACGACAGCCTCGACAAGACCACGGGCGACTTCGGGGTCGGCTGGAACCTCGGCCTGGCCGACTTCCGGGTCTCGTCCAACGGCCCGCTCGGCGAGGGCGGCTGGACGATGGAGGGCTGCGGCGGTGGCCTGATCTTCGCGACGCTGTGCTTCACCGCCGACCGGCCGCACTTCGTGACCGTCACCTGGCCCGACGGCAAGAACGAGTACTTCGACCTCACCCCGGCCAAGGGCTCGACGTTCTTCACGGGCCTCACCTCGGCGGAGTTCACCGCCCGGTCGGGCAGCACGTCCAAGCTCGCCGCGCCCGACAACAGCCTGTTCTGGGTGAACGGCAACCTCAACGGCGGTGCCTTCGGCTCCGACGGCCCCTACGACCCCACCCGCTTCGTGCTCACCGACAAGTACGGCACGAAGTACACCCTCGAGGTGGGTGAGGGCCTGAAGAAGATCGAGGACCGGACCGGCAACGTCACGACGTTCAGCCGCACCGGGATCACCTCGAGCAACGGCCCGTCGGTGACCTTCACACGCAACGCCGACGACGTGATCACCAAGATCACCGGCCCCGACGGCAAGACCGTGGACTACGGCTACGACGGCAACGGCGACCTGGTGTCCGTCACCAACCAGCTGGGGGCGACGACGGAGTACGGCTACCTGGCGGACCACTACCTCGACACGGTGACCGGTCCGGACGCGGCCGTGATGGCGCGGTTCGAGTATCAGGACGGCCGGATCGTCGCGGTGATCGACGGGGAGGGCAACCGCACCGAGGTGTCGACGGACGTCGGCGCCCGCCAGGAGACGGTGACCGACCCGGGTGGCAAGCGGACGACGATCACGACGTACGACGCCGAAGGGCTGGTGATCCGACGCAACGAGATCTACGGGGGCAGCGACCACGTCACCGAGCTCGCCTACGACGACCAACGCAACCTCGTCTACCGCAAGGACCCCAACGGTCACGAGTGGCGATCCACCTGGCAGAACGGTGACCTCACCAGCATCACCGTGCCGACCGGTGCCACTGCGCGGGCGACCTACAACGCCTCGGGGCAGCCTCTGACGTGGACCGATCCCGCGGGCGAGGTCACTACATGGGCCTACAACGCCAACGGCACCCTGAGGTCGGAGACCGACGCCGAGGGCCACACCGAGTCCTACACCTACGACGCGAAGGGCAACCGCACCTCCCGCACCGACGCCAACGGTGACCGCTGGGCGTGGACGTTCAACAGCGCCGGGCGGCTCGCGACCGAGACCGACCCCGAGGGCGACGTCATCCGCTTCGAGTACGACGCGATGGGCAACCTCACCGCGGAGGTCGACCCCCTGGGGCACCGCATCGAGAGCACCTACGACGCCGCCGGGCGACGCCTGACGAGTACCGATCAGGACGGGCGGACCACCCGCTGGGTCTACGACGAGCGCGGGCTGCTCGAGCGCCTCGTGCGAGCCGACGGTGTCGTCGAGGACTACACCTACGACGGGGCAGACCGTCGAACGAGCGTGGACAACGGCGTCGATGCACCCACGGTGTTCGCGCACGACGCGATGGGACGCGTCGTCTCGGAGCGGGTGGGCGCCTCGCCTGCCAGCACGTTCGGCTATGACGGAGCGGGCAACCTCGCGAGCGCCACCGACGAGCTGGGTCGGACCACGACGTACGTTCACTCCGGCATCGGTCAGCTGCTCAGCGAGACCAATGCCGCCGGGGGCACGACCAGCTACGAGTACACGCCGGACGGCGACCTCGCGACGGTCGAGGACGCCGAGGGCGGCATCACCCGCTTCACCTACAACCCGACGGGTCAGATCGCGACGATGACCAACCCGTCGGGCCTGGTCGAGCAGCTGACCTACGACGGCGTGGGCAACCGGCTGACGACGACCTACGCGGACGGGACGTCCACGCGCAACGTCTACGACGCGGCGGGCCAGCTCGTCGAGATGGTCGACCAGCGCGGCGGCAGCACGCGGTTCGAGTACGACGGCGCCGGCCGTCAGACGGCCATCGTCGACGCCGAGGGCCGTCGCACAGTGACCGACTACGACGAGGCAGGGCGCGCAGTCACCGTGACCGAGCCCGGCGGAGGCGTCAGCACGACGACCTACTCCCCGGGCGGCCAGGTGCTGACCACCACCAGCCCGGAGGGCGTCACCTCGACGTTCGAGTACAACGAC
Source organism: Nocardioides dilutus (assembly GCF_054779555.1). Classification (NCBI taxonomy): domain Bacteria; kingdom Bacillati; phylum Actinomycetota; class Actinomycetes; order Propionibacteriales; family Nocardioidaceae; genus Nocardioides; species Nocardioides dilutus. The sequence goes on from NZ_BAAGYA010000002.1 coordinate 956,378, forward strand.
CGAGGGCTCCGCACGGCCATCGTCGACGAGCTGGGCCACCGTTGGACCACGACGTACGACGGGTCTGGTCGGGTCCTCACCGAACGCGACCCGCGCCAGCAGGGCGCCGGCGCCGCGACGAAGACCAACGCCTACGACGCCTACGGCCGCCTGGCCTCCACGACCGACGCCCTGGGCGCGACCGTGCAGTTCGGATATGACGACAGCGGCCAGCTGACCCGGGTCACGGATCCGCGCGGCAAGGTGTGGCGGATGGCCTACGGACCGCTCGGCGGTGTCGTCGAGCGGCAGGATCCGCTCGGTCGCAGCACCAGCGCGACCTTCGACGAGCAGGGCCGCCAGATCAGCACGACCGACGCCCGTGGGGTCAGCGTCGACTACGACTACCGCCCCGACGGCCAGCTCACCTCGATGGTGGAGCGCGGTGGCGACGAGTCCGTGACGTTCACGTACGACTCCCTGGGGCGCCGGTCGACGATGACCGACGCGTCCGGAGTCACGGCCTGGACCTACACCCCGGACCACCACGTCGCCTCCGTTACCTCGCCGTCGGGTGCGGTCTCCTACGGCTACGACCGTTCGGGTCTGCGCACCTCGATGACCCAGCCGACGGGCACCGTGTCCTACACCCACGACGCGAGCGGTCACCTCGACCGGGTCACGGACTGGCAGGGCCGGGTGACCGACGCGGACGTCGACCGGGACGGCCGGCTCCGCAGCCTCACCCGGGCCAACGGTGTCGCCACTACCTGGACCTACGACGCGGCGAGCCGAATGACAGGGCTGGAGAGCGTCCGCGGCGGCGCGGTCGTGCAACGCACGGCGTACGACCTGGACGCGGACGGCAACCGCACCGCGCTACGCACGCAGGCTGGCGTGGAGTCCTACCTGCTCGACGCCGCCGACCAGCTCACGTCAGTCACCTACCCGGGCGGTGAGACCACCACGTTCAGCTACGACGCGGCCGGCAACCGGTTGTCGAGCAAGGTCGGTTCCGCGTCGCCGGTGGGCTACGTCTACGACGACGCCTCCCAGCTCGTCTCGGTCGGTGGCCAGGCGGTCAGCCATGACGCCAACGGCAACGTCGTCGACGACGGCTCGGTCCGCTACGACTGGGACTGGCTCAACCGGATGACCGAGGTCCAGTCGTCGTCGGGCACCGTGGGCTACACCTACGACGGGGCCGGCAACCGGGTCGCCACCACCACCGGTGGAGCCACGTCCAGCCAGCTCTACGACCTGGCGACCGACGACGGGAGCCCCGAGCTCCTGGCTGACGGGGACACCTCGTTCGTGCAGGGCCCCGCGGGCGTGGTGTCGGAGGACACCGCGACCGGCACTCGGTACCCCCTGGTGGATGCCGTGGGATCGGTCCGGTCGGTGACCGACGCGAGTGGGGCGGTCACCGGGACCACCACCTACGACCCGTTCGGGTTCCTGCGGTCGCAGTCTGGCGTCACCAGCAGGTTCGGGTTCGGCGGCGGCCTGGCCGACGGTGGACTCGTCCACCTGGGCGCGCGCGATCTGGACACCCGGTCCGGGCGGTTCCTGTCTGTCGATCCGGTCCGTCCCGGCGGTCCTGGGGTGGTGGGGTGGAACCCGTACGCCTACGCGGTGAACAACCCGGTGACGCACACCGACCCGACCGGCCGCTCGGTCGCGATCGAGAGCGGCAACTTGTACAAGATCGCGGTGGCAACTGCCCTGGCGATCGCGATCCTCGGTTTCCAGACCGCCCAGCAGTTCACCGACGTCAACGTGCGCATCCCGACCACGGTGCCGGACTTCGACTGGCGACCGGACCGCCGCACCGACGAGGACCGGGATCCGCGACCGCTGCCCGTCCCGTGGCCCTACACCGGCGACGACGACGAGCCCGACGAGCGTTGCCTGCCAAGGGGCCTCGGCTCGTCGTGGTACTTCTACGCGGTGCCGCAGCCGGTGTGGACCGGGTCGGAGTGGAAGCAGCGGGCCTGGAGTGCCACCGCGTGCATCCGCGAGCCGATCACCAAGGACGGCTCCCGCCGGCACACGCCTGACGGACTGATCGATGGCGTGCACGACCGCGGACACCTGATCGCCGCCTCCCTCGGCGGCAGCAACTCCGACCCGGGCAACATCGTGCCGCTGTTCCACCGGGCGAACTACCCGACGATGTACTGGGGGTTCGAGGCCGGGGCGCTGGCCGCGGTACGACGAGGTGAGACGCTGTTCTACCGGGCCGCGGCCCACTACTCCTCGTCCTCGGCCCTCGTGCCTTACGAGGTCCGCCTCGCGTACAACGGTGACAAGGGAGCGGGCGACTCTGCGACCATCCCCAACGTCCCCTGACTGGAGGTGAGGTGACATGACCACCCCACCCGAGACGCTGCTCGCGTTCGATCGCGCGGCGACCTGGCCAGAGAGCCGCGGCGTCCTCCGACGGGTGGCCGGGCCGGCCTTCACGGTTCCCGAGGGAGAGACGCTGTCGTGGTTCGACCCGATCGACGGTCGTCCAGACGCCAGCTCCGAGATCGCCGCGGGACCGGTGACCACCTTCGCCACAGCGGTCGAGTGGCCCGAGGGCTATCCGGCCGGCATGTCCGGCGCAGCCGTGGGCGTGGGCGACCCCGCGATGGTGGTGGCGTGGGCGTCGATGGCCGGTGACGACGGCGAGCCAGCGTGGTTCTCGACCGACCGAGGGGTGGGCTGCGTCGTGATCTCGCGACACCTGGACGAGGTCGTCCAGCGCTTGGAGGACTTCTCCTTCGTGCGCACGCTGGTGGCGTCGGTCTATGCCTCAGTGATCCACCCGCTCGAAGTCGAGGGCGAGGTGGTGGGAGTCGCATTCAACTGCGGCATGGGCGCGAGCACCAACTGGCTCCACGTCGGTCGTGACGCCGAAGGCCGGGTCGTGGCGGTGCTCGCCGACCTCGATGTCCTCACCCGGGCCACCTTGGCGCCCGCATGACGGGAGAAACCACGGGCGTCGCGCCGCATGGTCTCCTGGGCTTCGGCGACCAGTACACGTTCCCGGCGGGTCCGGACTATGTCGAGGATGTCTGCGCCCTGAGCTCGATCCGCGGTCCCGCGCTCGAGATGCGATTCGGGTTGGTCGCGATGGCGGACCCACTGGTCCCTTCGGCGGCGCCCGAGTATGGCGACACCAGCCTTGGCGGGGGAGGGACGAAGACGACAACACTCACGGCCATTTCTCGGACTCGGGTGGACGGTTCCGGCGTGGATCCCCAGTGCGTGGCCGCGGCGATCGGTGATGTCGATCGGGTCGCCTCCTGGCAGCCGCTCCTCTCCCACAACGACTCCAGGTCCCATCTCGAGGTTGCCTCGGGGCTGGGCGCCTTCTACGAGATCACCGACGCCTCGCTCGTCTGGCCGCTCTTCGAGGACGACCGCCACATGCAGGGCATCCACGAGCGCGCTCTGTCCGAGCTGGTCGTTCCGATCGAGGCGAGCGGCCGCGTCGTCGCCACGGTCTTCCTCGTCTCCGGCGGGGCGGGCGTCCACCAGGTATGGGAGGGGTTCGACCGGGACATGTCGGCCGTTGCGATGCTGGTCGACACCGGCATCCTGAGTGGGGGAGAACGCATACAACCGGGTGGGGAGGCGGTGGGGTAGTGGTCGCGTCGAGCTTCGAGGACGTCCTCGTGGTCAACCCTTCCCGGGTGCACCCGGCGGATAGGGACGACGTTGCCGCCGCTGAGGATGAGCTCGGTGTGTCGCTGCCGTCGGGCTACGCGGCGTACGTCCAACAGCTGGGTGAGGGTGCGTTGGGACACCTCATCCGGGTGTATCCACCGCAGCAGGTGCCCGGCAAGACGCTGGAATGGCGGGAACGCGTCCAGCAGTTCTGGTTCTGGGACACGACCGATGCCGGCGTTGCCCGAGAGGCCCTTCAGCAGCGCGGTGTCTTGCTGGCGGACACGTTCGACGGCGACGAGCTGTGCTTCGATCCGGCCGATCCCGAGACGGTCTACGTGTTGCCTCGCGACGAGGAGATCGTGCACCGCATGGAGTCGGGGTTCCTGGCCGCGCTGGAGTGGATGCTCTCCGGTGTGCTGAACCCGTGGGTGGAGGGATGGACCTTCGAGGCCTGGGCCAACCGGGTTGAGGTGGGCAGGACGGTTCCTGGCCAGCTGGCTGAGGCCGCTAGCTCGGTGGAAGCTCTTGGCGAGCACTCTCACGCGGTCGACCTGGGGGATCGTCGGACGTTCTTCCTCCCGTCGATCCAGGGTCGCCTCTCGCTCTACCAGTTCCCCGACGGAACCCTCTCGATCGACCTCAGCTGCGATGAGACCGTCCCGGCGGAGGAGATCGACCGTCTTCTCAGGGTTGTCGCGGCCTGACGCATGGGCACCGCACCGGCGCGCTTGGCGGAGTTCGGCACCGCCGCCCCCGGGCCGTCACTGCCCCTGTCGTGGGGAACGCTGACCATCGCGGACCCGTGGTGGCCGGAGTTTCCCGACGGGCCGATCGAGCTGCTCGGGAGGGGGGAGCACCCCACGGTCTTCCCCACCATCGTCGTGGATGTCGAGGGCAGGCCGGAGCCGGTCGAGATGAGCTGTGCGGCGGCAGTCGGGCCGCTTGACGCCGTGGCGTCGTGGCAGCCGGTCCTGCACCGCGAGGCGCACTTCCACCTCGACAGCGACTCGGCCCTAGGGGCGTTCTTAGACATCAACGACGAGGAGGTCCTCCGGCCGCTGTTCACCGACGACGAGCACATGCAGGGGGTATACAACCGGGCCCTGGAGGAACGGGTCGTGACGATGGAGGCGGACGGGCGCGTCGTCGCGGTGGTGTTCCTGTGCCCCGACGGGTCGGGGCTCTACCCAGCCTGGACGGGGTACGACAAGGATGGACAGGCGGTCGCGGTGCTCGTCGACCTCAAGCTGCTGGACGATGCGGTGACATGACCGCAGGGCCTCAAATGCTGCTCGAGTTCGATCGCGCGGCGACCTGGCCAGGGAGCCGCGGCGTCCTCCGACGGGTGGCCGGGCCGGCCTTCACGGTTCCCGAGGGAGAGACGCTGTCGTGGTTCGACCCGATCGACGGTCGCCCAGACGCCAGCTCCGAGATCGTCGCGGGACCGGTGACCACCTTTGCCACAGCGGTCGAGTGGCCCGAGGGCTATCCGGCCGGCATTGCGGGATGGGCGCCAGCACCAACCGGCTCCACGTCGGGCGGGACGCGGAAGGCCGGGTCGTGGCGGTGCTCGCCGACCTGGACCTTCTCACCCGGGCCGACCTGGCGCCCGCGTAACGTGTGCCGCTGGCCTTCGCGGTCGGTCAAGCGGGCGCCATCCCGCGCACCAGGGCGGTGAGGGCGGCACGCCACAGGTCCTCGTCGGACCAGTCGGCGAGCGTGCGCCAGAAGCCCGGACCCTCGGGTGGGGGGCGCCGCGATCGCCCGGTGGTGGCCAGACCCACGCACAGGGAGTGGAACTCGTAGGCCACCGCCGCCTCCGGCCGGTCGTCGACCGCGCCGGCCTGCTGTGCCCGCGCGACCCACCGGGTCAGCGCGGTATAGCTGGCCCGCGCCCGGCGGCGGACGTCCTCGTCACCGACGGTCTCGGCCGTGACGCGCTCGAACGTCAGCCGGAACAGGTGTGGCCGCTCGATGGCGAACACCCGGAAGCCGTCGACTCCGGCGGCGACCAGGTCGGCGGCCGGGTCGTCCGTCTCGGGAAGCGACGACACCAGGTCGGTGAGCACGTCGTAGCCGCGCCCGGCCAGCTGCTCGACCAGGCCGGCCTTGCCGCCGAAGAGGCTGTAGACGGCGCGGGTCGTGGTGTCCTGCGCCTCGGCGACCGCCCGGACGGTCACCGCCGAGAGGCCACCCGCCGCGAGCAGCTCCTCCCCGGCGTCGAGGAGTCCCGCGGCGGTCCCGGCGTCGTGCTCTCGTGGCCGTCCCATGCTTGACACCTTACCGTGACATCGTTACGTTACGGCGTTACGTATTGCGTGTCACGATAGGAGGGGTCGCGATGACAACACGGCGCTACCACCAGGTGGTCGTGGCCGGCGGGAGCGTCGCCGGGCTGGCGGCGGCCGCCGCGGCCGCGCCGTACGCCGACGAGGTGTGCGTCGTGGAACGGCACGCCGAGCCCGGGGCGGAGTCGGCCAGCATCGAGCCGGCCAGCATCGTGCCGCAGGGTGGGCTGCCCCACGTGCTGCTGGCCGGAGGCGCGGCCGCCCTCGAAGGGCTCGTGCCCGGCATCCTCGGGGAGCTGTTCGAGGGGGGAGCGGTGGGGGACCTGACCGGTCCCCGACCCTGTCACTGGTGGGCGTTCGGCGCGGTCCGCGACCACCTCCCCGACCTGGGCGCCGAGGTGCCGATGGCCAGCCGGGCCCTGGTCGAGACGACACTGCGTCGCCGGGTCGCGGCGCTGCCCAACGTGACCCTCCGAAACGCCACGGCGACGGGTCTGACCCTGGCCGACGGCGGGGTCCTCGGTCTCGAGACGGCCGGCGGGATGCTGCCTGCGGACCTCGTCGTGGATGCGACCGGTCGCGCCGCGCGTGGTGCGGAGTGGCTGGCCCGTTGCGGGGTCCGGGTCCCGACGCGGGAGCGGGTGTCGGTCGACGTGTCCTACACGGCGGTCGACGTCGAGCGCGATCCGGACGACCTCGGCGGCGGGCTGTTCGCCGTGGTCCAGAACGACGCCGCCTGCTCCCGCATCGGGGTCGCCCTGCCGGCGGAGGGCGACCGGTGGCAGATCGTCCTCGGCGGCTACTTCGGGGCGGTCGCCGAGCCGTCGTACGACGGGATGGTGGCCTTCGCCGAGAGCCTGCCCGACCCGGCGATCGCCACCCTGGTGCGCAAGCGCTGGGTGAGCGAGGTGCGGCGCCACCGCTTCCCGGCCAGCGAGCGCACCCGGTGGGACCGGGCGCCCCTGCCCGCGGGGCACCTGGTCGTCGGTGACGCGGTCGCCAGCTTCAACCCGATCTACGGGCAGGGGATGTCCTCGGCGATCCAGCAGGCGGAGGCGCTGGCCACGCTGCTTCAGCAGGGGCGTGACCGGCGCGAGCTGACGCGTCGCCACGCCCGGGCGGCCCGGGCCGTGGCCGACGTGCCCTGGCGCATCGCGACCGGCGCCGACTTCCTGTACGCCGAGACCCAGGGCAGCCGCCCGCCGGGCACCGACCGCGTCAACCGCTATCTGGCCCGGGTCATCAACCGCTCTGCCGACGACGAGGTGGTCAACGTCGCGCTGTCCCGCGTGCAGAACCTGATGGCCCGGCCCGAATCGCTGATGCACCCGCGGATCGCCGCCCGCGTCCTGGGTCGCCGCGCACCGGAGCGAGCGTCAGCCAGGTCGGGCGGAGACGACCGCGTCGGTCTCGGGCTCTGATGACCTGTGCCGGAGGTGGACGGCGATCGCGATGCTCGTGATCGCCGCCCAGACGCACCACAGGGAGATGAACCCGGCGGTGTTCATCCAGGCGAGAACGAGCACGGCCGGGAGGTTGATCGCCCCCCAGGCCCGGACGTGGCGGTGGCTGGACACCAGCAGCGACCCGCACGTGGCGAGCACGTAGAGCACCACCAGGGTGTCGCCGTGCCAGAGGTCGACGCGGTAGGCGAGGTAGCGACCTTCGATCGTGACGTCGACCGGCCCGCGTACGAGGGCGTACATGAGTGCGACGGCGACCGCGAGACCTACGGCGACGAACACCCCGGACCGACGTCGCCGCGCGACCGGTTCGAGCGCGGCCACGGCCACCGGCACCAGGATCGGCAGGATGCCGAACGCGACCGCGAGGTAGAGCCATTCCGCCGCGTGCCCGAGCGCTGAGGGGACCTTGCCCTGCAAGCCCCACCACGCGACCGCCTCGATCAGCTGGTGGCCGGCGAAGAGAAGGGGGAGAGCCGCCAGGAGTCGCTGCGCCGGGGATCGGACGTGCCGGAGCGCGTCGAGCCCGACCGCTCCGATCACCAACCCTGCGGCGAGGTCGACCTCTGGCGAGAAGCACACGAGCGTCGTCCGTCCATGGACGAAGGGCCCCTGCGAGTATGAGTCGCAAGAGCCCTTCGGTGATCGGTACCGGTGACGCTCCCGATCGGCGACTCTTCTTCTCCGGTCCCGGTGGCCTCGTCACCCTGCCGCCGCGAAGGGTTGCCCCTCCGTGTGGACCTTCTCCTCCGAATCGTCCCGTCCCCCTTGCGGGAGATCGTGAGGTCAGTTCTACGCCGGGTCCAGGGCCCTCACAAGGGACTTAGGTCCCCTCACGGTGGCGCTCCCCCGACGACCTGGGCGAGGAACAGCTCGGCCGCGGCGAGCCTCGCGGCGCGTGGGCCACCGCGGCATCGACGCCTGCCAGGGACGATCGCCCTGTGCTGCCGTGGACGATGGCCCTAGCCGAGTCCTGACTCCTGCGGTCGGCTGAAGGGGTGAACGTCGCTCAGGGACGGGTCGTGCTGCTGCTGTTCGCGGGCTCGACCGCGCTGCTCGCCGTCGGCGGCGCCTTGTGGCTGCTGGCGAGACATGACGCCGCCGAGGCCCTGTGGCTCGCAGGTACGACGGCCGGGCTGGCCGTTTCGCTCGTCGCAACCGGCCGCGCCGTGTGGCGGCACCGGGCGACGGTCGACGTGATCGCCCTGCTCGCCCTGGCGGGCGCGCTTGCTGTCGGTGAGTTCTTCGCCGGCGCGGTGATCACGGTCATGCTCTCGACCGGGCAGCTGCTCGAGGCCCGCGCCGAGGCACGTGCGCGTCGCGAGCTCCGCCTGCTCCTGGAACGTTCGCCGCGCACCGCCCACCGGCGGGACGGCAGTGGGCTGGCCGAGATCCCCGTCGACCAGATCGCGCCCGGGGACACCCTCGTGGTGCGCACCGGCGAGGTCGTCCCGGTGGACGGCCGGCTGCTCACCGCGGCGACGGTCGATGAGTCGGCGCTGACCGGTGAACCGCTCCCGATGGAGCAGCTGGCCGGCGGTCTCCTGCGAAGTGGGGCGGTCAACGCCGGTGCGCCCTTCGACCTGCTGGCCACAGCGACCGCCGGGGACTCCACCTACGCCGGCCTCGTCCGGCTCGTCGAGCAGGCCCAGGCCGACTCCGCGCCGTTCGTCCGCCTGGCCGACCGGCTCGCGGTGGTCTTCGTCCCGGTGACGCTGCTCCTCGCCGGCGGCGCCTGGGCGCTGGCCGGCGACCCGGTCCGCGCCGTGGCCGTGCTGGTGGTGGCTACCCCGTGCCCGCTCCTGCTCGCGGCCCCCATCGCCTACATCTCCGGCCTCGCCCGGGCCACCCGTGTCGGGGTGGTCATCAAGGGCGGCGGAACCCTGGAGCGCCTCGCCGCCGCCCGGGTCATCATGTTCGACAAGACCGGCACGCTGACCCGCGGCCGACCCCAGGTCGCCGGCATCATCACGGCGAGCGACGACGTCCCCGCGGACGAGCTGCTGCGTCTCGCCGCCTCGCTGGACCAGATGTCGCCGCACGTGCTCGCCACCGCGATCGTCTCGGCCGCTGCCGCGCGCGGACTCGCGCTGGAGATGCCCGCGGACGTCTCCGAGGAGCACGGCTACGGGCTCAGCGGTGTCGTCGGCTCACGTCGCGTCGCTCTGGGCAAGCGCTCCTGGATCCTCGCCGAACCGGCGCCGGACTGGGCGCAGCGGGTACGCCGCCGCGCCAGCCTGGACGGCTCCATGACCGTGTACGCGTCCGTCGACGGGGTTCCGGCAGGGGCCTTCCTCCTCGAGGACGTCATCCGCCCCGACGCGCCCCGGATGATCCACGGCCTGCGCGCGGCCGGGATCCGGCGCGTCGTGCTGGTCACCGGCGACCGCGCGGACACCGCCGAGACCGTGGGAAGGATCGTCGGGACCGACGCCGTCCGTGCTGACTGCGACCCCGGCGAGAAGCTCGCCGTGATCGGGGCGGAGCGTCAGACCGAAGTCGTGATGATGGTCGGCGACGGGGTCAACGACGCCCCGGCCCTCGCCGCCGCCGACGTCGGTGTCGCCCTCGCCGCCCGCGGAGCCACCGCCTCCTCCGAGGCGGCCGACGTGGTGCTCACCGTGGACCGGGTCGACGCCCTCGCCGACGCCATCCTCATCGCCCAGCGGTCCCGGCGCATCGCCCGACAGGCGGTCGGCATCGGGATGGGCCTGTCCCTGATCGCGATGGCGGCCGCGGCGGCAGGCTTCCTGCCGCCGGCCGCCGGCGCCGTGCTCCAGGAGGGCATCGACGTCCTGGCGATCGGCCTGGCTCTGCGGGCGGTCCTGCCGGGCCGGACCCACACGGTGACGCTCCCGCCGGCGGACGTGACCACGGGCCACGAGCTCCAGGCCCAGCACGACGCCTCCCTCCCGGTCGTGGAGGAGATCCGGGCGGTCGCGGACCGGATCAGCGGCCAGGCGCCTGACCTCGCACCGGTACGCCGGCTCCTCGTGCGGCTCCGCACCGACCTGCTCGCCCATGAGCGCGCCGACCAGGCCCAGTTGGTGCCGCTCGTCGCCCGCGCCCTCGGCGAGCCCGCGACGTACGCGCTGACCCGGACCCACGCCGAGATCGAACACCAGGTCGCCCGGCTCGGACGCCTGCTCGACGACATCCCCGACGACAGCGGCCAGCCCGAGGACCTGGTCGAGGTCCGCCGACTGCTCTACGGCCTCTACGGCGTGCTGCGTCTCCATAACGCGCAGGAGGACGAGACCGCCCACAGCCTGCTGCCCCCGCTGCCCACGGCCCCCCGTGCCGGACGTCGGTCGTGACCATCCCTGACGGGGGGCCTCACCCCACCGCCGCTCCCGCCCGGGGGCGTCGGCGCACCGATCGGCGGATGGCGGAGCCGGGCTTCGACGCGAGGAGCGGGTCGAAGTCGTCGGTGATCTCGGTGAGACGCGCCTCGTCCACGAACACGGCACCCTCGCGCACCTCGCGGTAGAGATCGCGGCCGAGCACGGCTCCGGCCGTGCCCATGCCGCCGTGGATCGTGGCGTTGATGCCGAACATGTGTTCCGTGCTGCCCCCGGCCAGGAACAGTCCCGGGATGTGCGTGGTCACCCGCGGCCGGAACGGGCCGAGGTTCTTCAGCAGCGGGGCGATGCCGTAGCAGGACCCGTCGGTGCTGAGCGTGAAGCGCTCCTGGGTGACCGGGGTGGACGCCTCGCAGAAGACCATCCGCTCCCGGAGGTCGGGGATCAACAGCTCGGCGGTGTCCAGCACCCGTTGGGTGAGCTCCTCCTTGCGCCGGCGGTAGCGCTCGTCACGGCCGTAGCCGGCGCCATCGGCGGGGTCGGTCTCGACGTTCCAGAACGCATGCTCCTTGGGCGCCCAGCTCACGAGCTCCAGCGTCGAGTAGCCCGGGGGCGCAGAGTGGGTCCCCTGGGGGTCCTTGGCCGTCGGGCAGCTGATCCCCACCGGCATGCGCTCGGGGCAGCGGCCGGCAGCGACCTCGCGGTAGTAGCCGTCGATGTCGTTGGTCGGCCAGACCCAGGCGAGCGGTGGCGTGTCCCGCTCGCGCAGGTCGACGTCGAGGGCGACGTAGACGGCGAACATCGGCAGCGTCATCTCCAGGCTCTGCAGCCGCCGCCGCAGCCGCCGGGTCAGGTGCTCGTCGCCGACCAGCTCGGTCCAGGTCTTGTGGAAGTCGGCCGCGGAGACGACGACCTCCGCCCCGATCTCCTCGCCGCCACGGAGTCGTACGCCGACGGCGCGCCCGTCCTCGACCAGGATCTGCTCGACCCGGGCCTTCGTGCGGACCCGGCCGCCGTGTGTCTGGATGACGTCGGTCAGATGAGCACCGATGACCTGGCCGCCGCCCCGCGGGTAGTAGGCACCGGCCTGGAGGTAGTGGTGGAGGAACCCCGCGTGCATGGCAGTGGGCGTCCGGTGCGGGGGCCACGTGTAGTCGCCGTTCTCCGCGAGGATCACCGCCTGGGCGTCGGCGCTGAGGCCGCACGCGGCCATCAGCGTCGTGATGGGCCGCACTCCCCAGCGCAGCAGCGCCCACGGGCGGAGCAGAGGTCGTTCGCCGGCGGCGATGGTGCGCATGACCCGGACGCAACGACGCAGTCCGGCCTCCTCCTGGGGGAAGGCCGCCACCAGGCGGTCGAGGTAGGTGTCCCAGCCGGTCGGTGTCTGGAACGTCGTCCCCGGGATCATGATCTGGCAGTGGCCCTCGGGGCGCTGCCGCAGCCAGTTGATGCGCTCGGTCAGGGCCAGCCCCGCGAGCGCGGTCTGCATCCGCCCACCCGGGCCGCACTCCCCGACGTAGTGGGTGCCGACGTCGAACTCGAACTTGTTGCCGGCGCGGCGGAAGACCTGGGTGCTGCCGCCGACCACCTGGTTGGCCTCGAGCACCAGCACCTTCTTGCCGTTGGCCGCCAGGTACGCCGCGCAGGTGAGGCCGCCCGGGCCGGCCCCCACCACCACGGCGTCCCAGCTCTGGGGGCCGATCTGGGGGCCGGCGTCGGGGCCGGCGGGCGCGGGGGTGGTGGTCGGAGTCATGAGGCCGCCTTCAGGGAGGTTTCGCGACAGAGTCCTGTCAGGCCCCAGTCAACCCGGTCCAGCCCGCGCCCGCCTCGAGTGCGGTCAGCCGACGGGTTCCAGCTCGGCTTCTCGGCTCGGCGGGAGTGCACCCGGCGCCGCGTGCCCGTGGCCCTCGGGGTCGAGCCGTGGGAGGACCCGGTCGAGCCAGGCCGGCAGCCACCAGTTGCGGTGGCCGAGCAGGCTCATCGTGGCCGGCACCAGGACCATCCGGACGATCGTGGCGTCCAGCAGGATCGCCACGCCCATGCCGAAGCCGAGCATCCGGATCAGCGCGTCCATCTCGGTGACGAACCCGAAGAACACCATCACCATGATCGCGGCGGCCGCCGTGATCACCCGGCTGGTCGAGGCCAGGCCGCGGGCGACGCTGCCGTGCGGGTCACCGGTGAGGTCGTAGTCCTCCTTGACCCGCGAGAGCAGGAACACCTCGTAGTCCATGGACAGCCCGAACAGGACGGTGAACATCAGGATCGGGAGCCACGAGGAGACCGGCCGGGCGTGGTCGAGCCCGAGCAGCTCCAGGCCCCAGCCCCACTGGAACACCGCGGTCAGGACGCCGTACGCCGCGCCGACGCTGAGCAGGTTCATCACCGCGGCCTTCAGCGGCACCGCGACCGAGCGGAACATCATGGTCAGCAGCACCACCGAGATCAGCACCACGAACCCGATCACCAGCCAGAGCCGGACGGCCAGCAGGTCGGCGATGTCGGCGAACAGAGCCAGGTTGCCGGTCACCTCGACGCCGTCGGGAAGGTCGGCCCGCAGGTCGCCGACGAGGTCCGCGCTGCGGGGGTCGTTGTCGGCGTACGCCGACTCCGCACTGACCACGGCGATCTCACCGTCGGGCGAGAACACCGGCGGGGCCACGGTCGCGACGTCCTCACGGCCCTCGAGCGTGCGGGTCACCTCTGCGACGCCCTGCTGGCCGGCCCGGCCGAGGTCGACGACGACCTGCAGCGGGGCGTTGGCGCCGGCGCCGATCTCGGAGGAGACCAGGTCGAAGGCGCGGCGGGTGGTGGTGTCCCCGACCCCGTCGCCGCCGGACTGCGGCCAGGTGCGCATGTCGAGCACCGGCGCCGCGAGGACCAGCATCAAGGTCGCGGCGGCGAGCAGCCACGGGACGGGACGGCCGGCGATCCGGCGGGCCCAGCGCTCGGCTCGCATACCCGCCGGGCGTGAAGTGCGGCCGCGGCGGACGGCGCGCGGGGTGAGCCGGTTGCGGAGCAGGGAGCCGAGGGCCGGCACCAGCACCAGCGCGGTGAACATCACCGCCACCACGGCGATGGCGGTGGTGAAGCCGAAGGCCTCCAGGGTCGGGACGCCGGAGAGCTTCAGGCCCAGCAGCGACACCAGCACGGTCGTGCCGGCCAGGACGACCGAGCGGCCCGCGGTGGTCGAGGCGTGCGCGGCCGCGTCGACGAACCCCTCGCCGGCCCGCACGTGCTCGAGGATCCGGGTCAGCATCAGCAAGGCGTAGTCGATGCCCACGCCGAGGCCGACCATCGCGGCGACGGTGGGGGCGGTGGGGCTGACGTCCATCACGCCGCTGAGCACGGTGACCCCGGTCAGGCCCAGGCCGAGGCCCAGCACGGCGACCACCACCGGAAGTCCGGCGGCGACGACCGACCGGAACATCAGCAGCAGGATCAGCAGCGCCGCGACGATGCCGATCATCTCGCCGCGGCCCTCCATCGGGGCGGCGGCGGTGCCGGGCAGCTCGCCGCCGAGCTCGACCTGGAGGCCGGCATCGCGGTACGGCGCCACGGCCTCCTCGAGCGGCTCGAGCTTGCCCATCAGGTCGCGGTGGGTGACGGGCACGTCGTAGGCGACGGAGATCAGGGCCGTGTCGCTGTCCGCGGACAGCCGGGGCGGGTCGACGCTCAGGACGTGGTCGAGCCCGGCGAGGTCGTCGCTCAGCTCGGTCAGGGTTCCCTGGTCGAGCGCGGTGTCGTCTTGGACGACGACCTGGGCGCTGGCGTTGCCGGCGGCCGGCAGGTGCTCGCGCAGCTGCTCGATGCCCCGCTGGGCGCGGGCGTTGTCGACGTTCCAGTTCTCCTGGGTGGGACCGCCGAGGGTGGCGGCCAGCCCGATCACCGCGGTCAGCACGACCGCCCACAGGGCGAGTGCGCGCCACGGGTGGCCGGCGGAGAACCGGCCGAGGCGGTCGAGGATGCGGTTCATGTGCTGCTCCTTGGTGCGGATTGATGTGGTGCGAGGACCGTCTCCCGCCCCGCTTGAGGAGCACTTGGACCCGACTTGACGCCTGAGCAGCCTGAGACCGCCGGCCGACTCAAGTCAGGTCCAACCGCGGGTCAAGCGGCTCCGCGCAGCCTGGCTCCACCGACACCCGAGAGGACCGATTGCGATGACCATGACGCAGAACCCCACCGACCCGACGGCCCCGGCCTGGCCCACCCAGATCCGGCTGCCCGGGCAGACCGCCGCCCAACCGGGCCCGGTCGACATGACGATGATGTACGTGATGCACCACGCCTTCCGGCGCGACCTGGCCACGCTCGCGGCGGCCGCAGCGGTGACGCCGGCGACCGACCGGAGTGCCTGGGTCGCTCTGGCCGACCGGTGGACGCTGTTCTCCGAGGCGCTGCACCACCACCACAGCGGGGAGGACCGCGGCCTGTGGCCGCGCCTGCTCGAGGTCGCCACGCCCGAGGAGGTCGAGGTGCTGCAGGCGATGGAGGCCGAGCACGAGGGCATCGACCCGATGCTGGCCGCCTGCACCGCTGGTTTCACCCGGCTTCGCGAGCACGCCGACGAGGACGCCCGCGCCACCCTCGCCGTACGGCTCGCCACGGCCCGCGCCCAGCTGGCCGACCACCTGCGTCACGAGGAGACCGAGGCGATCGCGATCATCCAGCGCCGCCTGACCGCTGCCGAGTGGCAGGCGATCGACGAGGAGCACTTCCGGGCGGACCTGCCGCTGCGCACCCTGCTGGCGCTGGTGCCGTGGGCGGTGGAGGGGGTGCCGCCGGAGATCCGTGACGGGATCTTCGCCGAACCGGGTGGCCGGGCGCACCGGCTCATGTGGCTGCTCACCCGTGGGCGCTTCCGGCGCCAGCAGCGCCGGGCGCTCGCCCACCTGTCCGGGCCGGTGGAGGTCCGCTGACTCGGCGCCGAGCAGGTCAGAACCCGTAGCGCTCCCGCTGCTCCTGCAGCCAGTGCGCCGCCAGGGGGATGCCCCACTCCGCGCACTGCTCCTCGGCCCGGTCGGCGTGCCGGGTGGCGAGGTCGGTGTCACCGACCGTCCACGCGGCCAGGGCCAGGAAGGCCGTGACCGGGCCGATGCACAGCCCGGAGCCGGCGACGCAGGTGTGGTGCTCGAAGGGCGCGAGCTTCTCGTAGGCACGGGCCGCCAGGTCGCGGTCGCCCATCCCGGCGGCCGCCTCGGCGGCGGAGCCCCAGTTGAGCATCGAGAACCAGTTGTCGGCCGACAGGTCGATCGGGCCCTGCGCCGCCACGACGGCGCGGGCCTGGTCGAGCTGGCCGAGGCGGCAGTACATGGCCGCGTGAAGCGCCGTCGTGGGCAGCGGACCCTCGGCGGTGGCCTTGAGCAGCTCGGCGAGCTCGTCGACGCGGTCCTCCCACAGCAGCAGCGAGCCGATCGCGCCCGTCACGCCGTCCTCGGCCTGCGGCAGGCGCATTAGTGGCCGTGATCTCGATGACCCGCTCGAGCGCGTCCTTCAGCTCCTCGATCCGGCCCGCCATGCCGAGCCACGGGATCTCCATCGTCTCCAGCACGAGCAGGGCGTAGGGCAGGTGCAGCCGCCGGGCCTCGGGGAAGGCGAGGGCCAGCACCTCGCGCTGCCGAGCCCGCTCCCCGAGCTCGCCGAGGGCGACTGCGAGCAAGGTGAGGCAGCTGACGTAGGACCGCTCGTGGCCGAGCTCACGGGCCAGCCGCACCCCCTCCTCCGCCACCTCGACCCGCCGCCGTGCGGTGGCTGCCCGCCAGGCGCCGACCGCCCACACCTCGCAGGCGTGCACCAGCAGCTCGGCGTCACCGAGCCGGCGGGCCATCTCCAGCCCGGCGTCGGCCAGGCCCTCGCGCTCCTCGGGCGTGACGACGTAGTAGAGCTCGGTGGACATCGCGAGCAGCACCCGGGCGCGCAGCTCGGAGTCCTCGTCGGGCAGCCTGGCCAGCGCCCGGCGCAGGGCGTCGACGACCACGACGTGCTGGTCACCGTGGCGGGGCGACTGCCACAGGGCGCCACGGGTGAGGCCGGTGCCGGCGCGCGCCAGCAGCTCGACGTCACCGACCTCGTCGGCCACGCCGATCGCGGCCTCGACCGCCTCGACCAGGCTCAGCCAGTTGCCGGTCCAGCGGTGCACCTCGGCGAGCTCCATCAGCAGCTCGTAGCGGTCCTCGGCGGTGGCGTCGGCGTCCAGCACGACCGCGTCCAGCGCGGCGGTGAGGAGCTCGACCGCTGCGTCCGAGGCGTGCCGGCGACGGGCTACGGCGCCGGCGGCCGCGGCGGCCCGCCACGCGCGGGCGACGTACGCCGGGCCGGCGGCCCGCCAGTGCTGCGCCACCTCGCTCTCGCGGCCGGGCCGCGACTCGAGCACCTCGGCCGCCCGGGCGTGCGCCCGCGCCAGGCGGGCCGGGCTCGTCGCCGTGCTCACGGTGTCACGCACCAGCGCGTGGGCGA
Organism: Nocardioides dilutus; assembly: GCF_054779555.1. Lineage (NCBI taxonomy): Bacteria > Bacillati > Actinomycetota > Actinomycetes > Propionibacteriales > Nocardioidaceae > Nocardioides > Nocardioides dilutus. The sequence continues at coordinate 973,526 of NZ_BAAGYA010000002.1, forward strand.
AGGTGAACCCGTCGGCCCCGAGCTCGCGCACCAGGCCGGCGTCGACGGCCGGGTCGAGCCGGTCGAGCACGTCGTCCTCGCCGAGGTCGGCGATGGTGGCGAGGTCGGCGAGGGAGAACCGCCGCCCGAGCACCGCCGCCCAGCGCAGCAGGGCCCGGGTGTCGTCGGGCAGCCTCGCCAACCGCCGGGAGAGCACGTCGGTGACCGCGGTCGGGGGGTCGGCGCCCTCGAGCAGGGCGGTGAGGTCGCCGCCGTCGCGGGCGAGGCGGGCGTACTCGACGAGGAAGAAGGGGTTGCCGTCGGTGCGGTCGGCCAGCCGCCGCGACTGGTCGTCGTCCGGGACCACGCTGGCCACCGCGCCCACCACCGTGGCCACGTCGCCGGCGTCGAGGCCGGTCAGCTCCAACCGGTCCACGTGCCGGCGCGCCAGGGACTCGGCGACGTCGGCGAGCGCGCCGGTCGGCTCGGGGTGGGCTCGCCAGGTCGAGACGACCAGCAGCCGGCCGGTGGTGACGGTGTCGACGAGCATCCGCAGCACCCGGAGGCTGGCGACGTCGGCCCAGTGCAGGTCCTCGAGCACGAGCAGGACCGGCTCGGCCGCGGCAGCGTCGGCGACCCGGCGCGCCAGACCCTCGCGGACGCGGAACTCTGCGCCCTCGTCCTCCTCGCCGCCCTCCTCGAGCTCGTCGCCGAGCTGCTCGAGCACCTGCTGCCACGGCCAGAGCGCGGGCGCGCCGTCGTCCTGGGAGCAGCGACCGACCAGCACCCGGCCGCCGCGCGCCACGACGTGGCCGGCGAGCTCCGCCGCGAGCCGCGACTTGCCGATGCCCGGCTCACCGGTGAGTGCGGCGAACGCCGGGACGCCGGACTCCGCCCGCGCCCACGCCTCGATGAGGATCGTCAGCTGGCGGTCCCGGCCGACCAGCGGCCAGGGCGGCAGGGTCACGGCCGCGACGGCCGCGACGGCCGCGACGGACGCGGAGGGCGCGGACGGGGGCTCGACCGTGACCACGTCACCGCCGGGCGGCGGCGACCACGCCAGCGCCGGGTCCTGGCGCAGCACCGCGGTCTGGAGCGAGCGCAGCTCGGAGCCGGGCTCGAGGCCGAGCTCCTCGCCGAGCACGGTGCGCACGGTCGTGAGCGCCTCGAGCGCGTCCGCCTGGCGACCCGCCCGGGCCAGCGCCAGTGCCCGCAGCACCCAGAGCCTCTCGCGCAGCGGGTAGCGCGCGGTCAGCGCCTCGAGCTCGCCGGAGACCGTGGCGTGGTCCCCCAGGGCGAGCGCGGCCACGGCCCGGTCCTCCAGCGCCACCGCGCGGAGCTCCTCCAGACGGGCCCGCTCGGCGACCGCGGCGGGGGCGTCCTCGAGCTCGACGTACGGCGTGCCGTGCCACAGGTCGAGCGCCTCGCCCAGGCCGGCGTGCGCCGCACGCAGGTCGGACACGGGGACCGGGGCCGGGGCCCAGGCCGGTGCCGCCTGCCCGCCGGCCGCTGCCAGCAGCCGGTGCGCGTCGCTCACCGCCCGGTCGAAGCGATCCGCGTCGAGCCCGCCGTCGGGCAGCACCAGCGCGTAGCCGGGCTCGACGGTGACCAGGACCGAGGCCGGCGCCCGCGGCGCCCGGTCGGGCTCGAGCACCCGGCGCAGCCCGGAGATGTACACCTGCAGAGTCCCGGTGACGCCGTCCGGCGGTGAGTCACCCCAGAGCAGGTCGACGAGGGCATCGACCGACACGGGGCGGCCACCCGACAGTGCCAGGGCGGCGACCAGCGCCCGTCGCTTGCGGCTCCCGAGAAGCAACCGCTCCTCACCGCGCCACGCCTCGGTGGCGCCCAGGACCCTCACCCGCACGCGCTGAGGATAGGTGACCCGAGCCCGCGCCCGCGGTCGACGAGCGCCGTGTGAAGCGCTGGGTATCGTGATCCGTCGACGCCAGTCCCTGGAGGCCGCATGCCCTACACCGGGTTCCGGGCGTGCCCGCTACGCGCCCATCTCGATCCGCGCCTTCCGCGGTTCAGCGCGGGCGCGACAGCCGGCGTCCTGGCGTTGAGCCTGCTCGTCCTCGACGTTGCCCGACCCTTGGCTCTCGGCCTGCTCGCCTCGCAGGTCGCGGTGTTCGCGTTCACCGCCTTCGTCAGCTTCCAGTGGTCGGTGTGGGCGCAGCTCTACGCGCGGGTGATCTGGCCGCGGGTCGAGGCACCGGCCGCGCTCGAGGACGCCCGGCCGCATCGGTTCGGGCAGCTCGTCGGCTTCCTGGTCACCGCTGCGGCGTTGGTCTGCTTCGTGGCGGGCATCGACCGGGCCGGCCTCGCTCTGACCGCTGTCGCGCTCGGATCGGCTGTGCTGAACGCTGCCACAGGCGTCTGCCTGGGCTGCCAGTTGTACCGGGTGGCCCGCCGGATGGGGGTCTAGCCAGCCGTCCGGCGAGCCGTCCCGGCTCAGGTGTCGATCGCCTCGACGTTGGCCCGCCCCTCGGTGGCGAGGATCACCGAGATCCAGCCGTCGGTGCCCCGCAGCCTCCGTGAGGACGCATCGGTCACGACGTACCGGCCCACGAACCTGTGGGTCACGACGTACGTCGCGTCGGCCCAGGTGCCGCACACCTCTCCGGTGGCGGCGAGGTGCAGGTAGCGGCTCCTGCTGCCGGTCACCTGCAGGGTGGCGGTGGCGGGTTCGCAGGTCCCAGGGGCCGGGAGGCTCCCGTCCGAGCTGGCGAGCGTCGCGGAGTACTCGCCGCCGAACGGCTTGCCCGAGACAGCACCGCTGAGCAGCGCGGTGCCGGCGGCATCGAGCGCGTACGAGCCGACGCTCGCGCCGCGCAGGTCGACGGCGGGTGGCCGAGCGGCGGTCGCCGGGGCGGCGCTGATCACTGCAGCGACGAGTGCGGCGATCAGGGCGGTGGTCTTCGACTTCAGGTTCATTCTCGTCCTCCTCGACAGGTGTGGCGGGGTTGCCGAGAGGACCGTGCCGCGGGACTCTTGAGCCGGTCTTGGGAGTGGCTTGAGGGGCGCGCTGCCTGACGCGCCTTCCGGGTGGATCGCCGCCTGTTCGAGGAAGCGAGTGGGGAGGGTGGTGGACGGCGGGACGGCGGTGCGGCTCCGGGTGCTCGGCGAGCTCGCCGCCACCCGTGACGGCGCCGGTGTGGACCTCGGCGGGCGACGCCAGCGCGCCGTGCTCGCGGCCCTGGTCATCCTGCGTGACCAGGTCGTCTCGCCCGAACGTCTCGCCGACTGTGTCTGGGGCGACCACCCACCCGCCAACCCGGCCGGCGCCGTCCAGGCCTACGTCAGCCACCTGCGGCGGCGTCTCCAACCTGAGGCCGGGGCCCGCAGGCGCGACGGTGTCATCGCCAGCGAGGCGGCCGGCTACGTCCTGCGGCTCCCGCCCGACTCCGTGGACGCGTGGTGCTTCGAACGCGCCGTCGACTCCGCGGCAGGCCTCGCGCCGGCGGACGCGGTGCACACGCTGGACGAGGCGCTGCGACTGTGGCGCGGTCCGGCGTACGCCGAGTATCTCGGCGAGCCGTGGGTCGAGGCCGAGGCCCTGCGGCTCAGCGAGCTGCGCGCCGTGGCGCGCGAGCGCCTGCTGGAGGCGCGGCTCCAGCAGGGGGACGCCGCGGTGGTCATCGGTGAGCTCGAGGCGCTGGTGGCCGAGGACCCGCTCCGGGAGGAGCGCTGGCGACTCCTGGCGCTGGCCCTCTACCGGGCCCAGCGGCAGGCGGGTGCGCTGGAGGCGCTGCGCCGGGCCCGCGAGACGCTGGCCGAGGAGCTGGGCGTCGATCCCGGCCCCGCGCTCCGGGCCCTCGAGGCCGAGATCCTCGCCCAGTCACCAAGCCTCGACGCTCCGGCCCCGCGGCTCCCGGTGGACCTGTCGGTGGGGGAGTCGACCCCCGCACCGGTCACGCCGACCGACCTCGTCGACCGGGAGCGGGAGCTCACGACGCTGCGGCGGATGGTGGACGAGCTGTCCCACGGGCGACCCGGCTCCCTGCTCATCGAGGGTCCGGCCGGCATCGGCAAGTCCCGGCTCCTCGAGGAGACCGTGCGCCTGGCGAGCGCCGCCGGGGCCCAGGTGTTCTCCGCGCGGGCCAGCCAGCTGGAGCAGTCCTACGGGTTCGGGGTGGTGCGCCAGCTCTTCGACCCGTGCCTCAGCGAGGCCGGCGCAGGAAGCACGCTGCTGGCCGGCGCCGCGGCTGCCGCCACGCCGGTGTTCGAGGACGGCGCGGGCGACGACCCGGTGCCCCAGGGCGGCTTCGCCGTGCTCCACGGCCTCTACTGGCTGACCGTGAAACTGGCCGAGGCGGGGCCGCTGGTCGTCTGCGTCGACGACATCCAGTGGTGCGACAGCGCGTCGCTGCGCTACCTGGCCTACCTCGTCAAACGGCTCGAGGGAGTCCCGGTCTTCTTGGCGCTGGCGATGCGAACGGGCGAGCAGCACCCCGACGAGGGACTCCTCGCCGAGCTCGCCCTCGACCCGTCGGTCACCGTGCTCCGCCCGGCCCCACTGAGCGCGGACGCGGCCGCGACCCTGGTCCACGAGCGGCTGGGCGAGGGGGCGGCCCCGTTCGTCGACGCGTGCCACCGGATGACCTCGGGCAACCCGCTGCTCCTGCGCCAGCTGCTGCGGGCCCTGGCCGACGAAGGGGTCCCGCCCGACGTCTCCCACGTCGACACCGTGCGGGCCGTCGGCTCCCGCGCCGTCTCGGCCCTGGTCACGTTGCGGCTCCGCCGGATGCCGCCCGCGGTCACCGCCGTGGCACGCGCCGTCGCCGTCCTCGGTGAGGACGCGGGTCTGCCGACCGTGGCGGCCCTGGCCCGGCAGCCCGAGGAGCAGGTGGCCGCCGCCCTGGACACCCTGAGCCGCAGCGAGATCCTGAAGGAGGAGCGGCACCTCACCTTCGTCCATCCCCTGGTGCGGGAGGCCATCTACGACGACCTCTCGGCCGGCGAGCGCGCGCTGCACCACGAGCGGGCGGCCGAGGTCCTGCTGCAGCACGGGGCGGCACCCGAGCAGGTCGCGGCGCACGTGCTGCGCGCACCACGCCGGGGGAGCGCGGCCACCGTGGAGATCCTGCGCGCCGCGGCCGGCACGGCGATCTCGCGAGGCGCTCCCGAAGCGGCCGTCGCGCTGCTGCGGCGGGCGCTGGAGGAGCCCGTCACCGGACCCGACCGCGTTCACGTGCTGGTCGAGCTCGGCCGCGTCGAGGTCAACGTCGACGGCCCGTCCGCGGTCGCCCACCTCACCGAGGCCTACGCCGCCCTGGACGACCCGCGCCAGCAGGCGCTGCTCGCGATGGGCATCGTCCGGACCCACCTCTTCGCCTCGCCTCCGGGGGTGGCGACCGCCTTCGCCCGCGAGGCGGCCTCGGCGCTCCCGGACGGTCTCGACGACGAGCGGCAGGGCCTCCTCGCCCTGCAGCGCATCACCGGCTACATGCACGGACTTCCCGCGGACGCCTACCGGGCCGGCCCGATGCCGGAGGTCTCCGGTGCGGGAGACGGGGCGCGGATGCTCGCCGCGACCTTGTCCTACGAGCTGCTGCGCGACGTCCAGGACCGGGCCGAGGCGATCCGGCTGGCGCGCTTCGCCCTGGAGGGGGACCGCCTCCTCGAGATCGACAACGGCCTGTTCTGGGTCTTCGCGGCGACCGTCCGCCTGCTGGCCGACGACGACGTGGGCAACTTCTGGGACCGGGCCCTGGCCCGGGCGCAGGCGACAGGTGACATCTTCGCCACCCTCTCGGCGACCCTCTGGGGAGGCTTTAGCCAGTGGCGGCACGGGCGGCTCGACGACGCGCTGCGGTCGATCGGCGACGCCGTGCAGCAGCAGGAGGAGTGGGGCGCGTCCGGCGCCACCTCGACCTACGCAGGGGCGTTCGCCATCGGCGTCCAGGTCGACCTCGGCGACCTGGAAGCGGCGGCCGAGACGCTCGACCAGGCTCGGGAGCTGCCCTGGGTCGGCGAGGGTGGACGGCTGCTGAGGGAGGCCGCAGCCCGGCTGCTCGTCGAGCTGGGGCGACCTGAGGAGGCGCTCGGCGAGCTCAGCGCGCACCGGGACTACCCCCAGGTCGCCAACCCGGTGTGGTCCTCCTGGCGGGCACCGATGGCCCGGGCGCTGGCGGCGCTCGGACGCGACGAGGAGGCCGTCGCCGTCGCCCAGGAGGAGGTCGCGCTCCTGCGGGAGTGGGGTGCGCCCACCGCGCTCGGGCCGTCGCTGCGCGTGCTGGGCGAGGTGCGGGGCGCCGACGGGACGCCGGACCTCCGCGAGGCCGTCGAGGTCCTGACCGGGACCTACGCCGTCCTGGAGGAGGCTCGCGCCCGGCTCGCCCTGGGGCGCTGCGCGGAGGTCCCCGCCGACGAGGCGGTGCCGTTGCTGCAGGCCGCGCTCTCCACAGCCCGCGCGTGCGGGGCCCGATCAGTCGCGCGCGACGCGGAGGCGGCGCTCGCTGCGGCCGGTCTCAAGTCAGCCTCAAGTCGGTCCGGTCATCCTGGAGCGCCCCGATCGTGAGGAACCCCATGATCCCCGAGCCCACCGCGCCCCGCGCCGAGGTACTGCGCGGGCTGTGCGGCGGCGCCGTCCACCTGCCCGGCGACGCGGCGTACGACGAGGCGCGGATGCCCTGGAACCTCCAGGCGGACTCGCGGCCCGCCGCGGTCGCCTATCCGGCCTTCCCCCACGAGGTCGCCACCGTGCTGCGCGCAGCAGCGTCGGCCGGCCTCCGGGTCGCACCCCAGGGCACCGGCCACGGCGCTCCGCCGCTGTCTGGCCACCTCGCTGACGCCGTGCTGCTGCGGACCTCGGCGATGACCGAGCTGCGCATCGACGCCGCGCGACGCACGGCACGGGTCGGCGCCGGAGTGCTGTGGGGCGACGTCGTGGAGCGTGCCGGCCGCGTGCACCTGGCCGCGCATCACACCTCCAGCCCCAGCGTGGGCGTCGTCGGGTCCTCGCTGGGCGGCGGCCTGAGCTGGTACGCGCGGCAGCACGGTCTCCAGTGCAGCGCGATCACGGCCGTCGAGCTGGTGCTGGCGGACGGCACGTCCGTGCGCGCGACCGACGACGCCGACAGCGACCTGCTGTGGGCGGCTCGCGGAGGCGGGGGCGGGTTCGGGGTGGTCACCGCGCTCGAGTTCGACCTGCTCCCGGTGAGCACGGTGTATGCCGGGATGATGGCGTGGGACTGGTCCCACGCCGCACGCGTGTTGACGACCTGGTCCGAGTGGTGCGCGACCGCGCCCGAGTCGGTCACCAGTGTCGCCCGGCTGTTCCAGGTGCCCGACGAGTCCTGGCTGCCGGCCGACATGAGGGGCCGCCGGCTCGTCGTCGTCGACGCCGCCGTGCTCGCGGGCAGCGACGCAGCCGCCTCCCTGCTCGCCCCGCTGCGGGCGCTCCGACCGGAGATCGACACGTTCGGCGAGTGCTCGGCCACGTCCCTCTCGCACCTGCAGCTCGATCCGCTCGCGCCGACAGCGGTCTACGCCAACAGCGTCCTGCTCGACGCGATGCCCGGGGACGCCGTTGAGGCGCTGGTCGAAGCCGCCGGGCCGGGATCGCAGTCGGACCTGCTGTTCCTCGAGCTGCGCCAGCTCGGGGGAGCACTGGCACGACGGGCCCCGCGGGGCGGAGCACTCGACCGCATGGACGGCTCCTTCCTCGCGCTCGGCGTGGGGATCGACCAGGGCGCCGGGTGGGCGGCGGTCCGCGCGAGCGCCAACCAGGTGATCGACGCGCTCCAGCCGTGGACCAACGACTCGGCGTACCTCCTGATGGTCGACGACGAGATCGACGAGCAGCGCGGCCTGCCGGCCAGCGCCTGGCAGCGCCTGGTCGACGTCCGGGCGGCGGCCGACCCCGAAGGGCTGTTCCTCGCCCCGCATCCCCCTGCGAAGCAGGACTGAGCGCGCCGTCTCAAGTTGCCGCTCAAGTCGTCGGCAAGTTCGTCTCAAGATTCCGGCTCCACGGTGGTGCTCCCACACCACCACTTGGACCCGGAGGAATCATGACCATCACCGAAGACCGCATCGCCCCCGAGCGTCTCGAGGCCCTCGACGGCCTCGCGGAGCTCGACGCCCGGACGACCGGCACCGTCGCCGTCCCCGGTGACGCGGCGTACGACGCGCTCGTCTCGCCGTGGAACCTCGCGATCCCGGTGCGGCCCGCCGTGGTCGTCGCCGCGGCCACCGCGGGGGACGTCGTGGAGGCGGTCCGCTACGGCGCCCGGCACGGGCTGCGGGTCACCCCGCAGGCCACCGGCCACGGCCCCATGGCCGAGCTGACGACCGAGCTGCTCGTCACCACTGCCGGCCTCGACGAGGTCGTCGTCCACCCGCAGGGCTGGGCCCGGGTCGGAGCCGGTGTGAAGTGGCTCAAGGTCGTCGAGGCGGCCGCGCCGTACGGTCTGGCACCCTTGTCCGGCTCGATCACCGACGTCGGCGTGGTCGGCTACACCACCGGCGGCGGCCTCGGCCCCATGGCCCGCACCTACGGGATGGCCATCGACAAGGTGCGCGCCATCGAGGTCGTCACCGGCGACGGCCAACTGCGCCGTACCACCCCCACCGACCACCCTGAGCTCTTCTTCGGCCTGCGCGGCGGGAAGGGGATGCTGGGGATCGTCACCGCGATCGAGTTCGACCTGGTCCACCAGCCCACGTTCTACGGCGGCTCGCTGTGGTTCGACGGGGACGACGCGGCGACCGTGATCGAGCGGTGGCTGCACTGGTCGGAGGACCTGCCCGAGCTGGCCACCACCTCCATCGCACTGTTCCAGCTGCCCGACATGCCCGGCGTGCCTCCGCAGCTCGCCGACCGGCTCACGCTGTCGGTGCGCTACGTGTGGACCGGCGACGCCGCGGAGGGTGAGCGGCGCTTCGCCGAGATCCGCGCCGCTGCTCCGGTCATCCTCGATGACGTCTCGGACAGGCCCTACACCGAGATCGACGCCGTGCACACCGACCCGCTCGACCCGACGCCGGCCTTCGAGGCGGGTGCGGTGCTCACGGACTTCGATGCAGCGGCCATGGACGCACTGCTCGCACTGACGGGGCCGGGGGCGGCGTCGCCGCAGATCCTGGTCGAGGTGCGCCAGATGGGCGGGGCGATCGCTCGCCCCGGCGAGCACCCCGCAGCCTTCGCCTCGCGCGACGCGGCCTACTCGCTGCTGGTGGTCGGCATCTCCGAGGTCCCAGGGGTCGAGGACCACGCGGCCGCAATCCTCGAGGCGATGCGCCCGTGGACCGGCGGTCGCCGGCTGCCGAACTTCACGTTCACCCCCGAGGAGTACGCCGACGCGTACGACGAGGCGACGCGCGCACGCCTGCGCCGGGCGATCCGGACCTACGACCCCCAGGGCGTCATGGCCATCGGTCGCGTGCTGGGGTGATCGGGGCTCTCGGGGCGTCGAGCTGGGTCCCCGCGATTCCCGAGCCTTGTCTGTGGAGCTCCCCAGGAGCGCCGCCCGTGAGGTTCGGGAGTCGCGGGCCACGGCGAGCGGTGAATCGCTTTCAAATCCGAGGGGCCTTGAGCTCGTCCGAGCCGGGTTCGTGCGCTGCACCCTACGACGAGAGCATTAGCGGCGGCGCTATGACGCGGGCTGCCCGTACTCACGCCCTGCAAAGGAATGCCCTAGTACAGGCCGAGCAGGCCCGGCCGGCCGCCGGACAGGACCACTGTGACCGCGACGTTGCTCAGGAGCTCGCCCAGATCCCCGGGTAGCCCGTCGAGCGCCTCTCGGACTATTTGCTCGAACCGCTCGGGCTCGACCTCGATCAACGGCCGGTTTCGGGTAGTCGGGGTGGCGATGCTTGGGTTCAACGCGTGACCGTCTTGACCTTGAACTCGTCGAAGGTTCCAGTGGCGCCTTGGCCGAAGAGTCGCTCGTTGAGAGGGATGCTGACCGAGAGCTCGGGCGCTTCGGGGTGCTGGAAGGGGAAAGCGTCGAGCAGACTGAATAGGCCGTGGCCGATCACCAGGCTGTTCACCTTGCCACTCAGGTCCTCGCCGGCTCCAAGCGAGGGGTAGATGCCGCTGTAGTCAACATCTTGAACATCCAGAGGGACACCGACGTTGTTGACGTGGGCGATCAGTCTGCCGTCGAAGAAGTAGTCCACCGAGCTCCCGTTGGCATCGCGGTTGAAGCGAATGCTGACGCTGTGTGTACCCCGGGAGGCGGGGATCTCCTTGATGATTTGGGTGTACATCTTCTCCCGCCCTACGTACTCCGGAGAGCCTTCGGGGGCGTTGCCAGTGACGTTGGACGGCAGGCGCTCGATGAGGGCGAAGGCCGTGCCGCCTGAGACGAACCAGTCGAAGAGTTGCCCGGTGCTGAAGTCCACGACGTTCATCACCACGCCCGCTTGCTGGCCCTCCAGGGTGGGTTCGGCGTAGGGAGCCCCGCTCTCGAGGTACGTGCCGTGGATGACCCGACCGGGTTCAGTGCCCGGCGTCGAAGCCTTGATCGTGGAGCTGATCTCGACCGAGCCCGTGACCGGTACAGGGAACGACTTGTTGCTGATCGCGATGTACTTCAGGTGATCGAAGACGCTGAAGTCTGCGCCGGTGCGGAACGGCACAGCGGAGACCGTGAACGCTCCGCGGGCGAAAGAACGGGTGTCGGTCAACGCCATCTCACCGAGACCGTAGGGGTTGGTCCACTTCTGTTGGTAGTCCGCCAACGAGTAGCCCGGCTTGCCGAAGTCGTCGTACAACTCGACGGTGGTCTTGGGTACCCCGGCGGGCCTGTCGGCATCTGCGCGCGGCGCCCAGAGGAACGCGCCGCTCAGGCTCACGAACGCTGCCACCAGTATGGCAATCCGGGTTGGCTGGATGATCATGCCGCGGTGGGTCATGGGGGTCTCCGTCCGGAATTCGGTGCATTCGACTCTTCTCCGTTTCGCACGCGAGCGGAATACCGAGAACTGGGGACCAAGTCGAGCCGGCGCCGGCGCTGGGCGTCGCTCGTCCAAAGCAACGCGATCCGGGCCTGCCGCCGCACGCTGTCGTGACCCACGGTGGGACGGCCGCGCCGTCTCATCTCGGGAGGACTGCCAACGGGTTGGCGCGGCATCCTGGGCGCAAGGACGCGGGTTCTCGGCCAGTCGCGTCGCACCGTTCCGCGAGCCGATCCCGCCTGGGCTGGCGGGCTTCGGCTGATTGGCTCACGTTCGTGGTGGATCCCAGGGACGCCCTCGAAGCACTCGCGGGCCCGGGGGCCCGAGCGCCGTGGTTCTGCCCGGCAGGGTGTTTCGAGTCTGAACCAACTCGCAGTGCACGAGCGAACAGCCGATGGCCCGGGGCGCAAAGGAACCGCGGCGGGTATCCGAGTGAGTGTCGCGGCGGGCCCCTTTCTGCCCGGGTGTGGATCCGTGAAGGCGGCGAAGTTCAGGGCGCCTTTGGTCATGGGGTCCAGGGGTCTGCCAGGGTGAGGCTGCTATCGAACATCGGAATGGAATCGGGGCTCTTCATGGTCGCGAACGTTCAATGGAGGATCGCAGCGGTCACCGCTGCGCTGCTCGCGGTCGGCGGCGGCGCGGTGGCGCTCGGGTCCGGCGCCTCGGAGGTCGCGGCCGCGAGCTCGGGCGCCCCAGCGGCAACCGTTGCGGTGCCGGCGATGAAGGCCGACGAGGCTCCCCTGGCGCGTAGGATCAAGCCGGGGAAGAAGTACACCGGTATGGCGACTTTCTATGACGCGAACGGTGCCGCGGGGGCTTGTTCGTACGATGCCGGTACCGAGGTCATGACCGCGGCCATGAACACCTACGACTACGACACGGCGAACGCTTGTGGCGACTATGTCAAGGTCACGGGGGTCAAGAACGGCAAGTCGATCATCGTCCGGATCACCAATCTGTGCCCGGGATCGTGCCGCTTGCACCAGCTCGACCTGAACCCCTTGGCCTTTGACAAGCTCGACGATCGTCAAGCGGGCGAGACTCCCATTACCTGGAAGCTCCTGAGCCCCAAGAAGGCCGCCGCCGGCATCTCTCTTCGGTACAAGGTCGGGTCGAGCCAATGGTGGTGCGGGATTCAGGTGATCGACCACCGGAATCCGGTCGCCCGGCTGTCGGTCAGGTACCAGGGCAAGTGGAAGCGCCTCAAGCGCACCGAGTACAACTACTTCCTCTCCCCCGAGGGCCATGGGTGCGGAAAGAAGATCAAGGTGACCGACATCTACGCTCAGACGCTCACGATTCGAGCCCTGAAGATCTTGCCTGATGTCACTCAGGCCACGAAGAAGCAGTTCAAGAGGCACTGACGTCAAGTCGTCGTACGCACCCTCAGCCTCCATCGCCGTGTTGCTGCAGTGTCTTATGGTGCTGGAGTGGAGCATGAGGCAACCCACCGTCGCCCCCTGCTCAAAGCGATGGTCGGCGGTGGCCTGGCATTGGGCGCCGTCGCGGGCGGCGCCCGAGTCTTCCTGTCCCCGGACGGGCTGGGGTCGAAGGGCGAGGGGCCGCCGGCGCTCCAGCTCTCCGCCGACGGCGGGTCCGACGTCCGCGCGCTCGAGGTCCGGCTGGGCGACGAGCTCCTCCCGCAGGTCGGCCAGCGGCGCTGGGGCTCGACGCAGCTGCGGACCTCGACCCACTCGATGGTCGGCTTCACCTGGGCGGCCGGCCGTTCCGCGCAGCCCAAGGTGCAGGTCAGGTCGCGGGTCCGGGGCGGCTGGACCGACTGGCGGTCGGTGCGCACTCTGCACGACCTGCCCGACCCCGGCTCCGGCGAGGGCAGAGGAGTGCTGGGCACGGAGCTGATGTGGATCGGTGACGCCGACGGCATCCAGGTCCGGGTCGGGGGAGCGCGGCCGTCCGACCTGACGATGGTGCTGCTGCACCCGGCCCGGCGGGCCGGCGACCGGGTCCGGTCCGAGTTCGCCCGCGACCCGGCGACGTACGGCCGGAGCAGCGAAGGTGCGCTGACCCCGACCACGCGCCCGACGATCTACTCCCGCAAGCAGTGGGGCGCCGACGAGAGCTGGCGCGACGGCAGTCCGCGCTTCTGCAGCACCATCCAGCAGGTGCACGTGCACCACACGGTCAACAGCAATGACTACGCCGAGGACGACGTCCCGGCGCTGCTGCGCGGTATCTACCGCTACCACGTCAAGAACCTGGGCTGGTCCGACATCGGCTACAACTTCCTGGTCGACCGGTTCGGCCGGATCTGGACGGGCCGCGCCGGCGGTGCGGCCAAGGCGGTGCGCGGCGCCCACACCCTCGGCTTCAACGCCACGTCGACCGGTGTCTCGGTGATCGGCAACCTCGACCAGGTCGCGCCGAGCTCCGCCGTGCTGGAAGCGATCGCGCAGGTCGCGGCGTGGAAGCTCTCGCGCTTCGGGCTCCGGGGGAGCGGGACGACGACGGTCGTCTCGGAGGGCAGCGACAAGTTCCGGCCGGGCAAGTCGGTCACGCTGCCGGTCATCGACGGGCACCGCGACACCAACGACACGGCCTGCCCGGGCAGCAAGCTGTACGCCGTGCTCGACCAGGTGCGCCAGCGCACCGACGCGATCATCGACGCCGCGCAGCAGCAGCCGATGTCGTTGACCCGGCCCGCGTCGGTCGTCGGAGCGCCGGTGGTGGGCGGTCGGCTCAAGGCGCGGCTGCCCAAGGGGCAGCCGGAGGGCACCACGGCCGGGTTCGCCTGGCTGCGGGACGGGGTGGCCATCGCGGGCGCGACCGGCAAGGTCTACCGACCCACGGCCGAGGACGCCGCAAGGCAGCTCGGCGTGCGGATCACCCTGGCCTGCCCCGGCTACGAGACGACCGAGGTGGCGGCCAGCGCGGCGGGCATCGTCAAGGTCGAGACGACGCTCGAGGTGCGCGAGTCAGGCCGAGGCGGCCGGGTGAAGGTGCGGACCCGGGTGGTGCCCGTCGGGATGGACGGCGTACCGACCGGGTCGCTGAAGATCAAGGTCAACCAGCGCAAGAAGCGGGTGGACCTGCGCAACGGTCGCCGCAACGCCACCTTCGTCGGCTTCGCCAAGGGCCGCTACCCGGTGGTGGTCCGCTACTTCGGTGACGGCGTGTTCCTGCCGGCCCGTGCGGTCTCGGAGGTGCGGGTCCGCCGCGGCTGACAGGTCCGTCGAGGGCCCGAGGCCTGAGCCACGTCTCACTCGCAGGCGATGCCATCGCCTTCGCTGTCGAGGTCGTACGGATCGGAGCCGGTCACGTAGATGGGTCCGACGGCGTACTCGGGTCCATTGCCCGAGCCTCCGGCGCAGTCGTAGTCCGACGCCGGTGTCAGGCAGGGCGAGTAGCCGGGCGTGCAGTTCTGAGACGCCGGCGGTGCAGCCCGTACGACGTTCGCCACCACGATCGTGACGGCCGCACCCGGCACGGCGAGCTCGCCTCGGCCGGGTGTCTGCGACAGCACCTCACCGTCGCGGCCGGAGGTCCGGGTCTGCTCCTCCACCACGACCTCGAACCCCGCCGCGCGCAGCATTTCGGCGGCGACGCGTTGGAGGCGACCGACCACCGAGGGGACTGCCGGGTAAGGGATGGCAAGAGCCAGAGCGACCGCAGATCCGGCCGCGAGCACCGTGCCGACCTTGACGCTCTGGCTGAGCACGGTGCCTGGAGGCTGCGCTGACGGAATCTCGGTCAGTCCCTCGACGACGAATCCCGCCTCTACGAGCGCCTGCTCGGCGTCCGACTGGCTCATGCCGACGACCTTGGGCACCGTTGGCGGCGGCTCAGGCGAGGGCGACGGCGTTTCGGACGGGGCGGAGGGCTCCGACGGCGAGGCCGAGCTCTCGGAGTCCGGCGCTGCGACGACAGGCTGCGGCTTCGCTGCCGACCCGCTGGCGGCTCCCTCTTCCGCCGCACAGCCAGCGCCCAGCAACACGACCGCGGCCGACAGGCCAGCCGCCAGCCTCGTACATGATCGAGATCTCATGGTCCTGGCCTTCCTACAGCGAGCGCACAGAGTGACAGTCCGGGAGCCGAGCGGTAGGCGGAATCCGTCCTGGCTGCGAGAAATGGCCCGCAATCTGACCCGATCGGGCTAGTTCGAGCCGGTGTCGGTGGCCTCCTCTAGCGTCGTGGGCATGAAGGATCTCGGGTACGAGGCAGGGTCGGGCAGCGGTGTCGCCGCGCCCCACCTGTCGCCGTCCCCGGACGAGGTCCGGGAGTTCGCCCGCCGGATGGCGAACGCCGACTGGGGCCACCTCGACGACCAGCAGCGCATCGACCTGATCGACGCGGGGGAGACGCTCAAGAACTGCACCAGTGGCGTGCAGCTGCGGGTCGGCCTGGACTTCGAGGCGTCCCAGCGCCGGGAGGCTGCCAAGAAGGGCGTGCGTGCCGGGAAGCAGGGGCTGGGCGTCGCCCACCAGCTGGCGCTTGCCCGCCGGGTGTCCCCGCATTGCGCGAAGCGGATCCAGCATCTCGGCCACCGGCTGGCCGGGATGCCGGAGACCTTCGCCGCGCTGACCCACGGACTCCTCAGCGAGGAGCGGGCGGCCATCATCGCGACGCACACCGAGTGCCTCTCGGCCAACCTGCGGGAACGCGTCGACCTCGCGATCGCCGGCGACCCGGAGTGGCTCGCGACCCTCGGCAACAAGCAGCTCGAGG
The DNA here is from genome assembly GCF_054779555.1 of Nocardioides dilutus. Lineage (NCBI taxonomy): Bacteria > Bacillati > Actinomycetota > Actinomycetes > Propionibacteriales > Nocardioidaceae > Nocardioides > Nocardioides dilutus. The sequence goes on from NZ_BAAGYA010000002.1 coordinate 989,093, forward strand.
CCGAGGTCGACAAGCTCGCCTACCGACTCGACCCCAAGTCGTTCGTCGAGCGCGCAGCCAAGGCGGTCGCGGATCGTCGGGTCACCAGTCGCCCGGCGCCGGACACGATGATGTTCCTCAACCTCCTGCTCCCGGTCGTCCAGGGAGTGGCGTCGTATGCCGCCCTGCAGAGGTATGCCACGGCAGCCCGGGCCGCGGGTGACCCGCGAAGCATGGGCCAGCTGATGGCTGACCGCGCGGTCGAGCTGCTCACCGGTCAGGCCACCGCGGACGCCGTGCCCGTGACCGTCGACGTGATGATCCCGGACACCTCGATGCTCGGCATCGACGACGACCCGGCGATCGTCCCGGGCTACAACCCGATCCCGGCGGCGATCGCCGTCGCCCTGCTCCTCACCGCGCAGGAACAGGGCCTCGCGACGCTGCGCCGTCTCTACACGCATCCCAAGCACGGCCGCCTGGTCGCGATGGAGTCGGTGGCACAGGAGTTCCCGGCGATGCTCGCGGCGCTGATCAGGAAGCGTGACCAGATCTGCCGCCAGCGTTGGTGCGATGCGCCGATCCGCAACTCCGACCACGCCCAGCGCAAGGCGGACGGTGGTCCCACCAGCTATCTCAACGGACAGGGCACCTGCGAGGCCTGCAACCAGGCCAAGGAAGCGATCGGGTGGCGGGTCAGAGCCCGGCCCGGACCAGCCGGGCTGCAGGACCCCCACGTCCCTCACACCATCGAGACGGTCACTCCCACCGGGCACGTCTACACCAGCGTCGCCCCCCAGGTCGGAGTGGTCAGGCGGGCGATGGCGATGGAGATCTACGTCGCCGAGGACTTCACCCTGGTCTCGTGACGACGCCCGTCAGCTGACGTTCTGCAGTGCCTTGACCTCGTCGCGAGCGGCGACGATCCCGGCGTGCTGCCGGGTCACCACCGCGCAGAAGCCCTCGCTCAGGTCCTGCTGGAGCGCCTTCTCGTACTCCGCACTGCGTGGTCCTCGCCGGTCACGCACGCGCCGAGGACGCTGCCGGGGTCGTCGCCGGTCAGGGCGTCCTTGAGGGCGATCCACCCACGGTGCAGAGCGGCGGTCATCGTGCCGCTCTCGTCGACGTCGTCGCCGTAGTCGTGCCCCATCTCGACGATCTCGCGCCGGAAGTCGGCCCGCTGCTCGGAGAACCGCTGCAGCGTCGCCGCCCACTCGGCGTGGTCGCCGTCCTTGACCTTGTCCGCGGCGCTGGCGTAGCCGCGCTCGCCGTCCCTGAGCGTCTCCACCAGCTCCTTGGCGGCGTCCTTGTCGTCGGTCACGGGGGTCCCTTCGTCGATGTGCGCTGAGCGGAGGCGGTACCCCCACGGGCCGCGGTGCAACCGCTCGGTCAGTGCACGACCCGGTCGAGCTCCTCCGCGGCATCGCCGATGCCGAAGGGCAGTGACCGCACGCCGGGTGCGAGGTCGGCTGCCGAGGATCCGCCGGCGCAGACGATCGGCGCCGGAGACCCCGCGAGCAGCCGCTCGGCGACCGCCACCGCGGCCGGACGGTCCTCCTGGGTGGGGACCGACAGCACCGCCGCCTGCGCGCGGCGGCTGCGGACGGCTGTCTCCCAGCTGTCGACCGGGACGTCGGCGCCGAGGTAGAGGACGTCGAGACCCCTCCTGCGGAGCGCGGTGGCGAACGCCAGGCACCCGAGGTCGTGCTGGGCGCCGGGGGGCAGGCCGACCACCACCGTCGGGCCCCTCGACCTGCTGCCGGCCGCGTCGAAGGCGGCGGAGAGCCGCCGGTGCACCGCGGCGCTGGCGGCGTGCTCGCCGGCGACGTCGATCTCGCCGCTCGCCCAGCCGTCGCCGAGCGCCTCGAGGGCGGGGAAGAGCCAGGAGTCGACGACGTGCTCGAAGGAGCCCAGCGCGAAGCCGGCGTCGAGGCTCTCCTCGATGCCGGCGGCGTCCAGCCGTGCCGCCGAGGACAGGAAGCGCTGGGTGGAGGCCTCCGCGCCCGACAGGTCGTCAGTGGCGGTGTCTCGTGCGACCGGATCGTCGAGCGGGGCGGCCGGGGCGGTGCCGTTGCGAACGGCGGCGGCGGCCTCCACGGGTGACCAGCCGTCGTCGACCAGCCGGCGCATGCTCGAGACGGCCGCCAGCGCCGCCTCGTCGTAGACCCGGTAGCCCGAGGCGTTGCGGTGAGGGACGACGACGCCGTAGCGGCGCTCCCAGGCCCGGAGCGAGGCCTCGGGGACGCCGGTCAGCCGGGCGGCCTGCTTGATCGTGTACATGGCGTGTACAGACTAGGGCTAAACAAACCTTGTGCAAACCTTTGACATGAGGCAGTCTGGTCGTGCGCCGGGCGGACGCCTCGGCGGAAGAGGGACAGACGATGCAACTGACAGCCACGCCCCGGGGCCTCCGGGACCAGTGGGACCGCCACGGGGGGTCGGCGTACGCCCTGGCGTGCGCGCTCCTCGGCAATGAGAAGGCCGCCGCCGAGTCGGTGCGGCTGGCGATGACCGACCTGGCCCGCTCGACCGACGTCCGCTCCGACGACGACGCCCGGCGGCTGCTGGCGCGCTCGGTCCTGCGCCACGCTCCGGAGCCACCCAGTGGGACGGCGGATGGCGAGAGGCTCCCGCGGCCGATGGTGTGGCTGAGCCGGCTCGCCCGGCTCCAGCGCGCGAGCCTCGCGCTGTGCGTCTACGGCGGGCTCACCCACCGCGAGGCCGCGGACCTGCTCGGCGTCTCGCCCGCGACGGTGGCCGACCTGTTGACCGCCGGCCTCAGGGAGCTGGGCCGACTGGCTGCCGCCGACACGGTGACCTGCGCGTGACGTCGCCGTGAACGCACCCGACGCCACCACGAGCACCCGTCTCCGCGGGGCCAACCTGGCCGCCGCCGCGATCCACGCGGTTCAGGCGGTCGCGGTGGTCGCCCTCGCCAGCGACTTCGCGCTGCCGGTGACCGCGAGCTATCTGACCGGTCCGCCGGGCACCACGCCCGAGGACCCGGTCGTCCTCTTCGACATCCCCACCGGGCTCGCGGTGGCGGCGTTCCTGGCTCTCTCTGCCGTCGCCCACGTCGTCGTCGCGACCGTGTGGTGGCGGCCGTACGCCGCCGACCTGGGCCGGCAGCGCAACCCGGCCCGCTGGGTGGAGTACTCGCTCTCGTCGTCGCTGATGATCGTGCTGATCGCCCAGCTCGTCGGCATCTCCGACGTGGCGGCGCTGGTGGCGCTCTTCGGGGTGAACGCCTCGATGATCCTGTTCGGCTGGCTGCAGGAGCACTACGAGCGACCGGGCGGCGGTGGGTGGCTGCCGTTCGTGTTCGGCTGCGTGGCCGGGGTGGTCCCGTGGGTGGCGATCACGATCTACCTGCTCTCGCCCGGCTCGACGTCCGACGCCTCGCCCCCGGGGTTCGTCTACGGGATCTTCGTGTCGCTGTTCGTCTTCTTCAACGTCTTCGCGCTCAACCAGTGGCTGCAGTATCGCGCCACGGGGCGGTGGCGGGACTACCTGTTCGGCGAGCGGGTCTACATCGTGCTGAGCCTCACCGCGAAGTCCGCCCTCGCCTGGCAGGTGTTCGGCGGCACGCTGGCGTCTTGACCTTCAGGTGACATCGGCGCCTCCCACTTGACTTCAAGCGCACTTGAACCGCTTTCCTCGCCCGATGCCCATTGCTCGTCCCGCACGTGTGCTGCCGCGCGGCTACAAGGAGGTGTTCGCACACCGGGAGTTCCGCCGCTTCGTCCCGGCCGTCGCAGCGTCCGACGTCGGCGACGGCATGAGCGTGGTCGCGGTTGCGTGGCTCGCGATCCAGGTGGCTCCGCAAGGCTCCGTGGGTCCGTACGTCGGCATCGCCGTGGCCGCCTACGTTCTCCCCGGAGCGGCGGGTGCGCTGGCGTTCACCCGTTGGCTGCAACGCCGGTCAGCGCGTCGGTTGTTGGGCGCTGACGCGGTCGTGCGGGCCGTGTTCCTGGGAGGGGTGCCGACCGCCTGGGTTCTCGGGGAGCTGTCTCCTGAGCTCTACGTGGCTCTGCTCGCCGGGTCCTCATTGCTTCACGCCTGGGGAAGAGGCGCCAAGTTCGCGCTGGTCGCCCAGCTGTTGCCCCACCATCAGCGGCTGGCAGGCAACGCACTGCTGAGCACATCAGTGTGGGCGTCCACTCTCGTCGGACCCACGCTGGCCGGCGTGCTCACGACCGTGATCGCTCCCGCCTGGATCATCGCTCTGGATGCCCTGTCCTACGCGCTTCTCGCGGTGCAGGTGGGCCGCATCCAGGTCCCCGAGGTCCCCACTCTGCCGACGGCTCACGCGCGACTTCGCGACGGTCTCCGCATCGTGTTGACCAGCCCTGAGCTGCTCGGTCTGCTGGCGGTTACCTGGCTGTTCGCCCTGTTCTGGGGGCCGGTCATGGTCGCCCTGCCGGTCTTCGTCGCCCAGGAGCTCCAAGGTGGGGCGAGCCTGCTTGGGCTCTACTGGTCCGTCTTCGGGCTGGGCGCGGTCGCCGGGGCCCTCGCGGCCGGGAGCCTCCGGCGGCTGCCGCTGTGGCCGGTGATGATCTTCATCATCGCCGGCCACGGACTGGCGATGCTCCCCTTCGCCCTTCCCGGCCCCGCCCTGGTCTCGATGGTCGGCTTCGGACTGGGCGGGCTGATCTACGGTCCCTACAACGCCCTGTCCTTCACGCGCTTCCAGGACCGGACACCCCCGGCCTGGCTCACGACCGTGCTGGCGTTCCGCGCCGCCGTTCTGCTGACGGCATCGCCGATCGGCGCCGGGCTGGCCGGGCCGCTCACGGCCGCAGCCGGCCCGCGCTGGGTCCTGGCGGGCACGGGTGCCGCCATGATCTTCCTCGCGTGCCTGGCAACCTGGCTGGCCCGACGCCCGCGGGCGCTAGCCCGACCGCTTGGGGGAGAGATCGCGCAGCAGGGCATCCCGGCCCAGTCGCCGCTCGAGCTCGGCGACCTGGGCGAGGAACAGCTCGGCGGCGGCGAGAGCGTCGGTGAGGGCGTGGTGGGCGGTGTAGCGCGGCAGTCCGTAGGCGCGCCTGACAGCGTCCAGGCGCAGCGAGCCGCCGGCCGCCCGGTGGTGGGCGGGCAGGAGCCGCTGCTGCAGGGCCAGCGTGTCCACCGCGGTGACGGGCGGGCGGGCGCCGTACGCAGCCAGGGTGGCCTCGGCGAGGAAGCCCAGCTCGAGCTGGGCATGGTGGGCGAGCAGGACCCGGCCGTGGAGGGCGTCCAGCAGGCGCGGGAGCACGTCGGGTAGGGGGGTGGCGTCGGCGAGCTGGTCGTCGGTGAGCCGGTGGAAGGTGGCGGAGGCGCCGACGTCCACCTCGCCGGGCGGGCGGACCGTGAGCTCCTGGGCCTCGGCCAGCACGATCTCCCGGCCGATCACCGGCACCCACCCGACCGAGAGGAGGTGGTCGATGCGCGGGTCGAGACCGGTCGTCTCGACGTCGAGGGCGAGGAACTCCACCCCGGCCACCGCGGTGGCGTCGCCTGAGGGTGCCGCGGCGGCCAGCTCCCGCAGCGGCCCGGCCGGGTAGTGCCCGGGGTCGCGTCGGCGGTGCCGGCGGAAGGGCAGCCACGCCCTCACTCGAACCCCGGGGGCAGGTTGCGGGACAGGTGTTGCTGGGCAGAGCGGACGATCTCGAAGGCGTCCTTGAGGTGGCGGCGCTGCCGCTCGGTGAGGTCGGCGGGCGCGAGGTGGTTGTCCGGCGGGTGGCCAAGTCGTGACTGGGCCGCCTGGTGGTGCAGGCGCAGGTAGGACATGAGCTCCAGGGCGTCGGTGAGCTCGGCGGCCATGCCGGCGTCGATGATCCGGGCGTCCGCGGCGACGCCGAGGCGGGCGCGCGTGGAGAGCACCGGTGAACCGGCCCGCAGGGCGTGGACCCGGGCCAGCTGGACGACCGCGGAGATCGGGCGCTTGATGTCGAGGGTGTCCCGGTGGTCACCGTGTCGCTCCAGCACCAGCCCCCGGAAGAACCCCAGTGGCGGTCGCATCGCGATCGCCTGTCGGGACAGGTGGCCCAGCAGCAGGAGGGAGGCGGTCGCGGACGAGTCCCGGTGCACCTGCTCGGCCAGTCGACGGTCGCCGGCCAGGTGGCGCATGTCGTGGAAGATCGCCGAGCGGAGCACCGCGTCGGGGTCCGGCTCGTGCGACCACCCGGCGAACTGCCGCCGCCACCCCTCGACCGTGAGCCGCCACTGGGGGTTGGTGGCCATCACCTCTCCAGGACACCGGGGCCAGCCGGAGTCCTCGAGCGCCGTGGTGACCCGCTCGGCCAGCTCGGCGAACCACTCCTCGCCGGCGCCGTCCAGGGCCGCACCCAGCACGATCGCGTGGTCCTGGTCGGCGGAGAGCCCCTCCTCCTCGCGGGCCGCCGAGCCGAGCACCACCCAGCTGTACGCCGTCGGTGGCGGGCCCAGCTCGGCCTCGACCAGCGTCACGACGCGGCGTCGTACGGCGTCGCCCAGCGCGGTGGCCACCCGCGAGACGTCCGCGGCCGTGACGTCGCGCTCGAGCAGCTGTCCGAGGGCCGCCGGGATGCTCCGCGCCTCTTCCACGACCCCCGCCAGCGTCGTCCGGCCTCCGATCTCGGCGGCGAGGTAGACGGGATTGGCGTTCTCGAGGCGGACCAGGTCGGTCGTGGTCACGAGACCCAGCGGGCGGCCGGCGTCGTCGACGACAGGGAGGTGGTGGATGTCCCGGCTGACCATCTCCAGGAGGGCCTCGAAGGCCAGGGCGTCGGCGGTCAGCGTGACCGGCTCCGGCGTCATCACCTCGTGCACCGGGCGGTCGGGGTCGAGGCCGACCGCGAGCACCCGGTTGCGCAGGTCACGATCGGTCACGATGCCGCGCAGGTCGCCGTCCTCGACCACGAGGATGCTGGAGACGCCGGCCTCGGACATGGCGGCCGCCGCGGCCTCGACCGTGGCGGTGAGAGCGGTGGTGACCGGCTCCCGGGTGATCAGCGCGCCCACCCGGGTGCTCAGCGCGGTGCTCCCGCTCGTCGCTCGCTGCAGGTTGCCGATCGCCCGGGCGAGCCGCGCGTGGTGCGTCGCGGCGTAGAACGTCGCGAAGTCATGGTGCGCCCGGGACAGCTCCTCGAACGCGCCGGGCTCGAGGACCAGGAGCAGCGTGTCCTCCACCGCTGTGCACCGGTAGCGGGTGGGCCTGTGCTCCAGCAGCGAGCTCATCCCGAATGCGCCTCCGGTGCCGACCCGGTCGACGAGGTCGCCGGTCTCGTCGCGCACCTCCACCGCGCCCGACCGGACGACGTAGAGGCCGTCGCCGCGTTCGCCGGCGTCGAGCACCACGGTGCCGCGGCGGGCGTAGCGCAGGGTGCACCGGCGCGGCAGCCGCTCCAGGGCCTCGCTGGGAAGGGCGTCGAACGGGGCGTGCCGGGCCAGGAAGTCCCGGACCTCGGCGAGCTCGACGTCCATGCCGATCATGGTGGCACCGATAGGTCGACCTTCGATCGCTCAAGGTTGATCCTGCTGCTCCGCGACCCAGCTGGCGACCTGGGACCGCGAGGTCATGCCGAGCTTGGTGAGGATGTGGTCGACGTGGGTCTCGACGGTGCGCGGAGAGATGACGAGCCGGGCCGCGATCTCCCTGTTGGTCAGCCCTTCGGCCAGCAGCCCGGAGATCTCCAGCTCGCGCCGGGTGAGCAGGCCGGACCAACCGGCCCTTTGCTGCCGGCTCGCGGCCGCGGTCGCGTCGCCCGGACCACCGTCTTCACCGAGGGCGAGCGCGACGGCCTGGTCCACCGTGCAGGACGCACCCTCCGCGAACGCCCGCTCGAAGGCGCCCGCGCCGATGGCATCGCGCACCCTGGCCGCCGACCGGCGTGCGTAGCCGGCGTACGGCGGGGGCTGGTCCGGGCGACCTTGGCCCTGGCTCGCGCGCCACACGGCCTGGGACGCTCCGAGGAGCCGCGCTGCCCTCGCGTCGGGTGACTGGGACGCGGCGCACCACGAGAGCGCCTGGACCCCGAAGCTGATGCCGACCAGGTCGCGGTGCGCCCGGAAGTACTGCATGCACTCGAGCAGGACCTCGACCGCTCCCTCGAAGTCGCCCGCGCGCCACCGCGCCATCCCCAACGAGCTCAGTGCGTAGGCCCGCGACATCATGGCCCCCTGCCGCTCCGCCAGCTCCAGCGCCTGGCGGCTGAAGTCCTGGTCGCGCGGGTCGTCGAGCAGGAAGGTGCCCAACGCGCGCAGCAGGAGCGTGTTGAACTCGCCGGCCGGCGTCCCGAGCGAGCGGAAGCGCGCGCCCGCGTCCTCCAGCAGTGCGATACCGGTGGGGAAGTCTCCGGCGTACAGCCGGGCGTGGCCACGGCACTCCAGGATCCGGGCCCGGAGCAGGTCGTGGTCGAAGCGCTCCGCGAGCTCGGCCGCCTCCGCCGCCATGGTCTCCATCCGGTCGGGTTCGCCGGTGACCATGGCCAGGTAGCCCGCCGCCCAGAGTGCCGCCGCGCGGCCGGGGGTCGGCTCCGTGGCGAGCTCGAGGGTGCTTTCCAGATGCTGAAGCCCCTCGCGCCGGGAGCCGGTGAACCAGAAGAACCAGAGCGGCGCGGCGATGTCGAGGCCGGCCTGTGCCTGGTCGCCGCTCTCCAGGCAGAACTCCAACGCCGCCCGGATGTTGCCGTGCTCGTGCCGGAGCCGGACCAACCAGGCCGTCTGGTCAGGACCGAAGCTCTCGGCCTCGAACCGCTGCGCCAGGGAGCGGTAGTGGTCGCGGTGCCGGGTGCGCAGGATGTGCAGCCGGTCGGCGTCGTCGACGCGGACGGCGCCGAACTGCCGCACGATCTCGAGCATCTCGTACCAGGCGCTCGTGTGATCGGTCGCCTGGCGGCGCACGATGATCGACTTGTTGACGAGCCCGGCAACCAGCTCGAGGACCTCGTCGCGATCGATCCCGTCGCCGCTGCAGACGTCCTCTGCCGCCTCGAGGTCGAAACCGCCGGCGAAGACCGACAGCCGCATCCACAGCGCCCGCTCCGCCGGTGAGCACAGGTCGAAGCTCCAACCGATCGTGGCCTCGAGCGTCTGCCGCCCGACCGGCGCGCCGGGCCGGGCGCCGGTCAGCAGCCGGAAGCGGTCCTCGAGCCGCTGGAGGATCTGTTCGGGGCTGAGGGCACGCAGCCACACGGCGGCCAGCTCGATGGCGAGAGGGATGCCCTCCAGCATCCGGCACAGCTCGAGAACAGTGGCCCGGTTGCTGTCGGCGATCTCGAAGTCCGGGGCCACCGCCAACGCACGGTCCAGGAACAGCCTCACCGATTCGCAGTGGGTGGCGTCGCCCGCCGGCGCCGCCGCGTCCGGCACCGAGAGCGCCGGCACCGCGACGATCTGCTCGCCTTCCACCCCGAGCACGTGCCGGCTGGCGGCCAGCACGCGCAGCCCCGGGGCCGCGGCCAGCAGCTTGCTCACCAGCACTGCACAGGCACCGGTGAGGTGCTCGCAGTTGTCGAGCACCACCAGCAGCTGCTGATCCTCCAGGTGCGCCGCGAGGTCGCCGGCCGGGTCGGCCGACACCTGGCGCAGCCCGAGCGCCTGGGCCACCGTGTGCGGGAGCAGCTGTGCGTCGTTGAGGGCAGCAAGCTCGACGAACCACACCCCGTCGGGGAAGCTGCGACGGACCTCGGCGGCCAGCCGCAGCGCGAGCCGGGTCTTGCCGACGCCACCCACTCCGGTCAGTGTCACCATCCGGTTGGTGCCGAGCAGCCGCCGGGTCTCGCTCAGCTCGCGTCGCCGCCCGACGAAGCTGGTCAGCTCAGCGGGCAGAGCGCCCCCGCCCGAAGCCGTCGCTCTCGTCGTCGCCATGCCGGACTCCCGCCGCCGTCGCCCGAGACAGCCACTGAGCCGATGCTATCCCCGGTGCGGGGCGACCCACCGTCGGCACATCGTTCAGCGGAGCCGCAGCGTCGCCACCACCCCGGCGTGGTCCGAGGGCCAGATCGGCCAGGACTGCGTCAGCGGCCGGAACGGCTCGTCGCCCACGACGTGCGCCTCGACCGTGCGGGCCTTGCCGTGGAGGAGGATGTAGTCGATCCGCTGGTGGAGCAGGGAGACCGGGTTGGTGAGTGTCTCGTTCTGCCCGGCGGTGTCGCCGGGGTCGCCGGGGTTCACCGCCCAGGCGTCGCGGAACCAGCCGGTGAGGAGGTCGTAGGAGTCGGTGGTGCTGCCGTCGGCGGCCGAGTTGAAGTCGCCGAGGGCGATGTCGACGCCGGGGCCCTTGGCAGGTCCGGCGAGGAACTCCCGCGCCTGCGCCTCCTGGATCGCGGCGAAGCCGGACACCTCGAGGTGGGTGTTGGCGACGTGGAACTGACGGCCACGGTACTTCGCGTCGATCGTCACCCAGCCGCGACCGAACGAGACCGGGGTGCCGCCGGGCAGCGGGAACGTCTGCTGGGCGGCGTACGTGCCGGAGCGGGCGTTGCGCCAGTGGAGCCCCGGGGTGTCGTCGTTGACAAGGATCACGTCCCGGTCCTGCAGCGTGACCACGCAGTCAGGGACCGGCACGACGGCCAGGCACCCGAAGCCCGGGGCGACGAGCGGCGCCGGGCCGATGTCGGCGTTGTCGGACACCCCCGCGACCTCGTAGTCCAGGCCTCGTGCCGCGAGGGCGGCCATCAGGATCTCCAGGAAGTCATAGCTGCGCGGGTGTGCGCTCGAGCCCGGGGTCGTCGCCTGGGCGATCCACTTCGTGACCTCCTGCAGGCCGATGACGTCGGGCTCGTCGGCCTCGATGAGGTCGGCGATCGCCTCGGCCCGGGTCGGGAAGTCGGTGAAGACGGCGGTGCCGTAGATCTGCGCGACCGCTGCGACGAACGCCGCCGGCTGCTGCTCCGGCGGCAGCTGGGCGACCCTCAGGGCCGGGTCGAGGCTCGACCCGAGGTAGAGGTTGTAGGACATGAAGGTCAGGTCGCGCGCCGGTCTGGGGTGCGCGCTGGCGGCCGTCGGCGCCAGCAGGGCGATCCCCAGCACCGCGAAGAGCAAGGCCCGGACAGTTGTGGTGGTGCGCATGGAGACCCTCCCAAGTCAGGCCCCGTGCTGTCTGTCACTGAAACACATCGCCGCCGGCCTTGCTAGGCCCACAAGCAGTGAAGAGGACCCGCGTGCGGTCAGCCGCACCCGCCTCGGGTGCTGACCCGCCCCCGGTAGAGAGGCGGTCCGCCCAGCGCGTGCGGCCGACCGAGCGGTGCGAGCGGTCAGCACGACCGACGTACGCAGGCCCCGAGAGCACGATCGGTTGCGTCGACACCACCGCCGACACGATCCGAGGAGAAGATCCCGATGTCCACCTTCACCGCTTCGCGACACGACACTCACAACCGACACAGCCACCGACAGGCACAGGGGTTCTGCACCGTGTGCGGCAGCACCTGGCCCTGCTGGGGTGCCCGGATCGACGACGCGAAGTCCGCGGTCATGCGGACCCACGTCTCGCTCGGGCTCCCGCGTTGCTGACCACCGAGCCGACCTGGCCCACCAGGCAGGGCCGGGCACCCCGCGACCATCGTCGTCGCGACGGCGCCCGGCCCTGTTGTGGTGTCGCGGCCCTAGAGTGACTCTCATGGCGGTGCGTGTCGTCTTCGCCGACGACAACTACCTGGTGCGGGAAGGGGTCAGCGCTCTCCTCGGCGAGGTCCCCGGGATCGACCTCGTCGAGACCGTGGCCGACCCGGAAGCCCTGCACCGGGCGGTGGTGCTCAACCGGCCGGACGCGGTGCTCACCGACATCCGGATGCCGCCCACCTTCACCACCGAGGGGATCGACGCGGCGAAGCGGATCCGCGCGGAGTTCCCGGCGACGGGCGTGGTCGTGCTCTCGCAGTATGTCGAGGAGGACTACGCGATGGCGCTGCTCTCCGACGGGGTCGCGGGGCTCGGCTACCTGCTGAAGGAGCGGGTGACCGAGGTCGACGAGCTGGTCAGGGCACTGGAGGAGGTCGCTCGCGGTGGGTCCGCACTGGACCCGAAGGTGGTGGAAGGGCTGCTCGCCAGGAAGGAGCAGCAGCCCGGTTCGGCACTCCACGGCCTCACCGAGCGGGAGCTCGAGGTGCTGCGGGAGCTGGCGACCGGGCGCAGCAACACCGCGACGGCAAAGGCCCTCTTCATGAGCGAGCGGGCCGTCGAGAAGCACGTGGGCTCGGTCTTCCAGAAGCTCGGCCTGGCCAACGAATCAGACGTCAACCGCCGGGTGATGGCAGTCCTCGCCTATCTCGAGGCGACCGGGGGCGTCCCGGGCCGTTGACTCGGGAGCGAGTCGGGACGGGTCGTCCCCGGCGAGTGTGCGGTCAACCCCACTGCCTTCCACGGCCCGCCGGTGGACGATGGGGACAGGAGGTGCGCCGTGCGCGAGGTACGAGTCCTGATCGTGGACGACCAGGAGCCCTACCGGCGCGCCATGGCGGCGGTCGTGGAGGCGACCGACGGCTTCGAGGTCGCCGGCTCGGCGACGACCGGGGAGGAGGCCCTGGTCGCGGCGGTAGAGGTGGCCCCGGACCTTGTGCTCATGGACGTCAACCTGCCCGGCATCGACGGCATCGAGGCGACTCGGCGCCTGCGTGCCGCGCCGGAGGCGCCGGTAGTCGTGCTGCTGTCCACCTACGAGGAGGACCAGGTCCACACCGACGGGTCTGGTGCCACTGCCTACATCCCGAAGGCGGCGTTCGGGCCGGACCGGCTCTCGGCCGTCTGGGCCGATGCCGACAAGACGTCCGGTCGCTCCGACTGACCGTCGTCCGGCGACCCTTCGGCATCGACGGCCAGGGAGGTGACGCCGGGCGTGGCCACGGGAATGGTCAGCACGAGCAGACCCTCGCGTGCCGCGAGGGCTCCACCCACCGCCTCGACGCGGTCCTCGATGCCCTGCAGGTCGATCCCGTCGTGGGTGCCGACGATCCGGAGGACCAGGTCGTCGCCGGCGGTCAGGAGGTCGACCGACGACGCCCCGGCATGGGTGCGCAACGCCTCCGTGCAGCAGAAGTACACCGCGGCCTCGACACGGGCGGAGTAGCGGCGGCGGGCGCTCTCGTCGATGGTGAGCACCGTGCTCGTGCCGGCCCGGGCGAGGAGCGAGCGCAGGGCTGGCTCCAGGCCGGACCTGGCGAGGTGGGAGGGGAACACCCCGCGGGTGAGGTCGCGCAGCGACTCCAGCGCACGGTTGGTCTGCTCGACCAGGTCGTCGAGGTGGGTGTCGCGCCCACGTGCCAGGTCGGCGCGCGCGCGACGGATCTCGGCCGGCAGCGCACGCAGCGAGGGGAGGACGTCGCGTGAGATCGCGGCCTCGAGCGCACGCCGGGCCGCGTCCTCGGCCGCGATGAGGCGCCGCCGCGACGCGGTCAGCTGGTCGGTGGTCCGAGCGAGGTCGGCGACCCGGTCGGCGACGGCGCCGGCCAGGGAGGTGTTGCCGAACGCGACCGCGGCCTGGTCGGCGAGCGCCTCGAGGAGGCGGTGATCGGACGGCCGGAGCGCGTGTCCGCGCGGCAGCACCACCGCGAGCCGCCCGAGCTCCCGTTCGGCGTTGACGACCGGCACCACCGCGACTCCCGCGGCCTCATCCGGTTCAACCGGCCACCATCCCCAGGTCGCGTGCACGGGCGCGCTGCCCGGCACGTCCAGGGACGCCCGCGCGCCCCGGGCGGAGACGGCACGCGCGGCTGCCTCGGCGACCGTCGAGAGCAGGTCGTCGGGGTCGGGCGCCTCCGCGAGCCGACGGCTGAAGTCGGCGAGGGCCTCGTAGGGCTGGGCGCGGGCGCCGTACGCCACCCGGTTGGCCAGCTTGACGACGTAGCGGCGCAGCGGCTGGAACGCCAAGGCGACCACCACCGTACCCAGCAGCGACAGCCAGAACCCCCCGGTCCGCCCCTCCACGAGCTGCCCGGCGGCCACCACGAGCGTCGTGTAGCCGACCGCGGCGAACGCGGCCCCGGAGACCACGACGACGGTCCGGTTGATGATCACGTCCAGCTCGTAGAGCCGGTAGCGGAGGGCGGCGAGGGCGAACAGGATGGGCATCAGGAAGAAGGACACGAACAGCGGCACGCCCGAGTACCAGGTCTGCTGTCCGCCGTTGACGGCCTGGACGACGGCGAGGTTCACCAGGCCGAGCGCAGCCAGCGCGGCCGAGAGCGCGACCAGACGAAGCTGTTGCCTCTCCTCGCCGCTGCTGGCGCGTAGTCGCTGGACCATGCACACCAGACCGAGGACCATCCCCAGGGTGATCAGCGTGAACCCGACGCTGAGCATCGTCACCCGCACCGCGCCGAGCCGCTCCTCGGCGTCCACCAGGTCGAAACCCGTGGGGTCGGCGGACACGATCGCCGCCAGGCACAACAGCGCGCCCACCCCCGGCACGACGGCGGTGCGCCGCCAGCGCCGCGAGAGGAAGTGACCGTTGGGCGCGAGCAGGAACATCAGCGCCAAGATGGCAACGACGATCTGTCCTCCGAACAGCTGCGCCACCCAGGCCGAGACGCTGCCGAGGGCGTCCGACCCGGGCCCGTCCGCCTCGAGCGTCCAGTAGGCGTAGGCCTCGGTGAGCAGTGACACCGATGTGAAGATGCCGACGCAGCTGAGCAGCCAGCCGATCGGGTGCCGCTCGTAGCGGGACACGATCAGCGCCCCCATCAGCGCGGAGCCGAGGCACGCTCCGTGGACCAACGGGAAGCCGTGGACGGCGATGGCCGTCTCGGATGTGAGCGACACCGCCTGCGCGGACACCACCACGTCCGCGGCCACCAGCAAGGCCGTTGCGACGGCGAGCGACCAGCCCAGGCGCGAGAGCACGTCAGCCTCCTGCCGCGGAGCCCGAACGCGCGGGTGCCGGGAGCACCACTCGCAGCCGGGTCCCGTGACCGGGTGAGGACGAGAGCTCCACGACGCCGCCGGCCGCGTCCACGCGGTCGCGGATGTTGGCCAGACCGGTGCCGACCTCGACCTGGGTGGGGTCGAACCCCGGTCCCTCGTCGGTGACCGTGATCCTCAGTGCCTCCGGCCCGGCGTCCACCTCGACGCGCGCGGCCGCGATGCCCGCGTGCTTGGCGGTGTTCTGGATGGCCTCGAGGGAGCAGAAGTACGCCGCCGCCTCGACGTCGATGGGATACCTCCGGTCGCCCCGCGACACGACCTCGACGGTTCCGTCGCCGACCACAGCGCGGAGCGCCGCCGCGACGCCTTCCGCCTCCAGCAGCGGTGGGTAGATGCCCTGGGAGAGCTGGACCAGCGTCGCCATCGCATCCGCTGCGGCGACCTCCTGCGCGGCCAGCAGCGCTTGGGCCCGGTCAGGCGCGGAGACCGCGAGGGTGGCGGCCAGCCGGAGGTTGACCGCCAGCGCGACCAGGTGTTGCTGGGCGCCGTCATGGATGTTGCGCTCGAGCCGGCGTCTCGCGTCGTCCTGCGCATCGACGAGCCGCTCACGTGACTCACGAAGCTCCGCCTCGCGGACGGACAGCTCGGCCAGCCGCTGCTCCAAGGCGGTGCGCAGCTGGACACCTCGGAGCACCAGACCGGCCTGGGCGGCCAGACCTGCGAACAGCCGCTCCTCCACCGGGGTCAGCGGCGCCCCGGGGCGTTCGCGCAGCAGGAGCAGCCCGAGCTCGTCGTCCCCGTGGCGGACCGGCAGCCGACGCGTGCCCGGGTCCCAGTCGGGCGAACGCATCAGCCGGGCCTCGGCCTCGGGCGGCCAGGTGGCCGCGGGCACGTGACGGCCCTCCATGGACACCCACACCTGGGCCCACGTGGCCCCGGTCCCCTCGGCCAGGACCCTCGCCATCCGCTGGGGGAGGTCGTCGGCCGGCTCGCTCGCGGCCACGGCGCCCGAGAACCGCCTGAGTGCGTCGTACGGCGACGTGCGGCCTCCCTGCGCCACGCGCGACGCCACCGTGTCCAGCCGGGTCAGGACCGGGTCGAACGCCAGGGCGACCACTGCGGTCGCCAGCACCGAGAGCCCCACGTGGGGACCGGACCCGCTCCCCATCAGCAGGCCGCCACCGACGACCACGACGACATAGGTCAGTAGCACGAAGGCGACCAGGCCGCCGGACACCAGGACCGCGGACCGCCAGCCGCGTCGTGGGCCGGGCCGCAGAGCCGCAGGCCACCTCATCCCTGCAGTGTGCTGAGTCCTGCCCCCGCCCGGTAGGGCGCTACCCACACCCGTGGAGGTGGGGTTGGCCGCACGGGCACCCCCCGGGGACCGGCGGCCAGCGCCGGAGGCCGTGCGCCCAGCCCGATCGCGTGCAGGTGCCGCGCTGCGGTCTTCTCGATGCAGACCGCTCGACCCCGGGCGGCACCGACAAGGAGATCCACACATGACTCTCACCACCACCCACAGGACGGGCGACACACCTGCCCACACTGCAGGCCGGACCGCTACCGCGGCGCCGACCGCACCGGCGGCCTCGGCGGTCGGCGTCACCAAGCTCTACGGCTCGGGTGACGCCACCGTCGCCGCCCTGGACGACGTGACCGTCGCCCTCGAGCGAGGCCGGTTCACGGCGATCATGGGGCCCTCGGGGTCGGGCAAGTCGACCTTGCTCCACATGCTCGCCGGTCTCGACCGCCCCACGTCGGGCGAGGTGTATCTCGGGAATACCGAGATCACCGGGCTGCGTGACAAGAAGCTGACCACCCTCCGGCGCGACCGGATCGGGTTCATCTTCCAGTCGTTCAACCTGCTGCCCACCATGACCGCGGCCGAGAACATCGTCCTGCCCATGCGGATCGCCGGCCGGCGGCCGGACGTGGCATGGGTCGCCTCGATCGTCGAGACGGTAGGCCTGGCCGGCCGGCTCGAGCACCGTCCGGCCCAGCTCTCCGGCGGGCAGCAGCAACGCGTCGCCGCGGCCCGGGCCCTGGCGTCCCGGCCGGAGATCGTGTTCGCCGACGAGCCCACCGGAGCGCTGGACTCGCGTGCGGGCGCCGAGCTGCTCGGCTTCCTCCGCACCGCGGTCAACGAGCTCGCCCAGACCGTCGTCATGGTCACCCACGACCCGACCGCCGCGGCGTACGCCGACCGGGTGCTGTTCCTCGCCGACGGCCGGATCGCCGACGAGATGCACGCCCCCACCGCCGACGCCGTCCTCGACTACATGAAGAACCTGGGAGCCTGACATGTTCACCGCAACTGTTCGAAGCATGGTGGCGCACAAGCTGCGCCTCCTTCTCACGACGGCGTCGATCGCGCTCGGCGTCGCCCTGCTCGCGGGCACCCTGATCCTGACCAACACGACAGCGACCGCGTTCGACATGCTGTTCGGCAAGATCGGCGCCGGCACGGACGCGGTGGTCCGCGCCGAGGCGCCGTACGCCCAGACCGAGGGCGTCGGCACCAACCGCGGGCCCGTCGCCGAGGATGTCCTCGCCGCGGTCCGTGGCGTCGACGGGGTCGCCGTGGCCGAGGGGTCGGTGCAGGGCTACGCCCTGATCACCGACACCGAGGGCCGCGCGGTCACCACCAACGGCGGCGCCCCGACCAACGGCTACAGCATGCCTGCCGACGAAGGCCTGCGCGGCGAGGTGGAGCTGCTCACCGGCCGCGCCCCGGCGAACGGGCACGAGGTCGCCATCGACGCCACGAGCGCCGAGGAACACGACATCCCGCTGGGCGCGACCATCAAGGTGCTGTTCCAGGGTCCGACCCAGGAGTTCACGGTCGTGGGCACGGTCGGCTACGGCGACGGGATCAAGGACCTCGGCGGCACCACGTCGGCGTACTTCGACACCGCCACGGCGCAGCAGGTCCTGGGCGCACCCGGCACGTTCGACCGGATCGACGTCAGGGCCGAACCGGGCGTGACCCAGGCCGAGCTGGCCGAGCGTCTCTCCCAGGTCGTCCCCGAGGGCGTCGAGGCGGTCACCGGCGCGGCGGTCTCGAAGGAGAACGCCGACGCGACGAAGGAGAACTTCGCGATCGTCGGCATCATCTTCGGCACCTTCGCCGGGATCGCGCTGTTCGTGGGGTCCTTCATCATCTGGAACACGTTCACGATGACGGTCTCCCAGCGCTCCCGCGAGATCGCCCTCCTGCGGGCGATCGGTGCGCGGAGGCGCCAGGTGCTGGGCAGCCTGCTGCTCGAGGCACTGGCCCTGGGCCTGCTGGCTTCGGCGGCGGGGGTCGGGCTCGGGATCGGTGTCGCCAAGGGCCTCAAGTGGTTCATGGACGTCATCGGGCTCGCCCTGCCGTTCACCTCGCTGCAGATCGGGATCGGCCAGGTGTGGCCACCACTGGCGGTGGGCACCGCCGTGACGGTGCTGGCGGCGATGGTGCCGGCCCGACGCGCCACCAAGGTGCTGCCGGTCGAGGCGCTGCGGGAGTCCACCCCGGGCGCGGAGAAGTCGTCGGCTCGTCGCGCCGTTGCCGGTCTCGTCGTGCTCTCCGGCGGCGTGGCGGCACTCCTGTGGTCGCTGTACGGCGACGGCGGCATGGCTCTGTTCGGGTTGGGCCTGGCCGGTGCCATGGTCGGGGTGATCGTGGCGCTCCCGGTCGCGGTGCGGCCACTGGCCGCGGCGATCGCCGCTCCGCTGCGGTTGCGCGGCCTGCCCGGCGAGCTGGCCAGGCAGAACGCGGTGCGCAACTCGCGGCGCACCTCCGCGACGGCGGCGGCCCTGATGATCGGCCTCACCCTGGTCGTGAGCATGGGCGTGTTCGCCTCGTCCTTGAAGGCGTCCTTCGGTGACGTGCTCTCCGACCAGGTCGACGCCGACCTCTACGTCGTCACCTCCAGCGCCCAGGCGCCCGGGTACAGCCCGTCGGTGCTCGCCGCGGTGGAGGGGGTCGACGGGGTCGACGAGGTCTCGGCGAACGGCTGGGGCCAGGCCCGCTTCGACGGGGCTGACTCCGGCTACTCCGCGATCGACCCGGCCACCGCGGCCGAGGTGCTGAACGTGGACGTGACCCGTGGCTCGCTCGCCGACCTCGGCGACGACGCGGTGATGGTGGCCGGGTCGGTGGCCGCCGAGCACGGCTGGAAGGTCGGCGACAGTGTGACCGCGGAGTTCGCGGAGACCGGGGAGCACACCCTCCGGATCGCGGCGATCTACTCGGGGAAGGGCTGGATCAGCGACGACTTCGTCGTCAGCCGGGCCGGCCAGGAGCTCCTGGCCGGACCCCAGCTGGTGACGGGTGCGTTCGTCACCGTCGCGGCCGGGGCGGACCGGGACGAGGTCCAGGACGCCATCGCGGCGGCCCTGGCCGACCACCCGGACGCCAAGGTGCTCGACCGAGCCGGGTTCGAGAAGGAGGCCGGCGGGTTCATCGACCAGCTGCTCACCTTCATGACGGTGATGCTGGCGCTGGCCGTGATGATCGCCCTCCTGGGGATCGTCAACACCCTGGCGCTGTCGGTGTTCGAGCGCACCCGCGAGCTGGGTCTGCTCCGCGCGGTCGGTATGACGCGCGGCCAGGTCCGGGCGATGGTCCGATGGGAGTCCGCCGTGATCTCGCTGATCGGTGCGGTGGCCGGTGCGGGGCTCGGGATCGGTATCGGGCTCGCGATGTCGCAGATCCTCAAGGACGAGGGCATCAAGTCGATCTCGGTCCCGGTGCTCCAGATCGCGATCTACGTCGCGGTCGCCGCAGTCGCCGGTGTGCTCGCCGCAGTCGGTCCGGCCAGGGTGGCCGCCAAGGTCGACGTCCTGCGAGCCGTCGTCACCGACTGACCCGTCAGGCAACGGCCCGGTGGTCCTCGGGGACCGCCGGGCCGCTGCCGGTCCGGACCGGACGGGCCACCGGGGTGCCATCACGCTTCCCGCGTTTCTGCCTCCGACCTCGCGCTCGTGCACGACAATTCTCGGGAGGGATCGAGGGAAGGGACGCGGTGTCGCACGGGCAGGTCAGCGAGCTGGAGACGCACGAGAAGACCTCCGCACGCGACGACGCCGGCTGGTCGGACTCTTCGGCGCGCGCGGTCCTGCAGCTGATGGTCGAGTCCGTCGCGGAGATGGTCGGCTTCGAGGTCGCGACGCTGTCGGTGGTGCTCGACGACCAGCTGGTCACCGTGGCCTACACCGGCCCGGAGGAGTTCCGCGAGTACCTCATGGAGCCCGACCCGGTCGATGTGCTCGACCCCGTGGTCGCGCAGGCGGAGGTGTGGGGCCGCTGGCGCTTCCTCGCCGCCGAGGACTGGGACGGGCCCGAGCCGGATGGGCACTGGGTCCACTTCGACGACGAGCGTCCCGACGAACCCGACGCCTGGCACTCGCACGACGCCTTGCTCGCGCTGCTCACCGACGACGAAGGCCGGCTGGTGGGGGCGATGTCCGTCGACCGTCCACTCACCCGGCGCCGGCCGGACGCCAGGCAGCGGAGCCTGCTGGAGCGGTACGCCGCGCAGGCTGAGCGCGCGGTGATCACCACCTTCGAGCGCGAGGAGCTGGTGGGCCAGGTGGCGCACGCGGAGGCCGCTCGACGGCTCATCCGCTCCACCGCCTCGTCCGCCCAGGCGTCCCTGGAGGCGGTGCTCCAGCAGGTGCACCGGCCCCTGGTCGACGGTTTCGGTGCCTGCGGTTCGTGGGTCCAGGTCATCGAAGATGACGGCCGCGGCCGTGGCTACATGCGCAACCACCGCGATGAGCCGGTACACCTGTCGGACGAGATGGTCTCCCTCGCGCACCGGCTCGCCCCGATGATGTGGGCGGACCAGGAGGTCGCCCTGGTCACCGATCGCGGCCGGAGCCAGGCGCCTGAGCACGTCGCCCATCTGCTGGACGAGGCACGTCGGCAGCTCGTCGGGCTTGGGCTGGGCTCGGCCCTCGGGATCCCCCTCGGTGTCGGCGCCGAGTGCCTCGGCTTCGTGGTGCTCGGCCGTCGTGCCCAGGACCCCGCCTGGACCGACGGCGAGCTCGACTCGGCGCTCCAGATCGGCCACGACCTGGGCGCGTCGCTGATGACCGCCCGGGCCCTGGAGCGCGAACGCAACCTGGTGCAGGAGCTCCAGCAGCTCGAGGACTACCGCAGCCAGCTGATCGCCACCCTCTCCCACGAGCTGCGTACGCCGCTGACGGTGATCTCGGGCAACCTGGAGATGCTCGGTGAGCTCGACCTCGGCGAGCCGGCCCCGCAGTATCGGGAGGCGATGGCGCGCGGCACCCGCCGGATGGCAGCGGTGGTGGACGACGTCCTGCTGCTGGCCCGGGTAAGCGACCCGCACCACCCGTTGGAGCCGACGCCCGTGGACCTGTGGAAGATGGTCCAGGATGTCGTGCACCTCGTCGAGTCCTCGGTCCGCTCGAAGTCCCTGACCCTGCGGCTGGCGCTGGGGGACGGTCAGCTGGTGGTGCCCGGCGACCCCACCGAGCTCGACCGGTTGCTCACCAACCTGGTCAGCAACGCAGTGAAGTACACCAGCGCAGGCGGCACCGTCCTGGTCTCGGCGCACCGACGCGGCTCCGAAGTCGTGCTGCAGGTCGCGGACAACGGCTTCGGCATCTCCGAACAGGACCAGATCGGCCTGTTCCGGCCCTTCTACCGCACCACCAACCCCGCCGCGCTCAACCAGCCGGGCACCGGTCTCGGCCTGTCCATCGTCGCCACCATCGTGGAGCGGCACCACGGCCGCGTAGAGGTCTGCTCGCGGCTGGGTGAGGGCACGACCTTCACCGTCACTCTGCCCACCTGAGCAGACCACGCGGTCACGTCCTGGCTGGCCCTGGAGACCAGGGACCATCTCCCTGCGCGCCAGGGCCGCAGGACCCTGCGCACCGGCGGCCGACAGGGGTTTGCTAGCAGGTGAGGAGACGAGGATCCGCCCGAGGAATGTTGGCAGCACGCGCTGGGGCCAGCCCCCCGGCACCGGCCACGACTCTCACGCCGTGTCAAACGGTCCGGGATCCTCGCCTCCTCCTTGGGGATCCGAGGAGGAGGAGGTGGCCTCGATGACGATGTTCTCCAACCGGAGCGACGCCGGACGCCAGCTCGTGGCCGGACTGACGCACCTGGCCGGCGAGCCTGTGGTGGTCCTCGGGCTACCCCGCGGCGGGGTGCCCGTCGCCTTCGAGATCGCCCGCGCGTTGAAGGCGCCGCTGGACGTGATCGTGGTGCGCAAGCTCGGCGTGCCGTGGCAACCCGAGCTGGCGATGGGCGCGATCGGCGAGGAGGGCGTTCGCGTCCTCGACCGCCGCGTGATCGCCGCCGCCGGCTTGTCCGAGGCCGCGCTGCGGACCGTCGAGCAGCGCGAGCGCGCCGAGCTCGAAGCTCGGGTCGAGCGCCTGCGTGGAGCACGCGCGAGGGTGCCGCTGACGGGCCGGGTCGCTGTGGTCGTCGACGACGGGATTGCCACCGGCTCGACTGCGCACGCGGCCTGCGAGGTCGCCCGGCGCCTGGGCGCGACCCGGGTCGTGCTCGCCAGCCCGGTCGCCCCGGCGGGCACCACGGCCGAGGAACTGGCCGCCGACGAGCTCGTCTGCTGCGCGATGCCGCTCGGCTTCCAGGCTGTCGGCAACTACTACCGTGACTTCTCGCCGACCACCGACCAGGAGGTCGTGGCGCTGCTGGGCGCCGCGCCCGTAGTCGCCCCGGAGGACCGGGCGCTCGACGAAGAGGTCGAGATCTCGCTCCGCGGCGGCGTCGTGCTGCGCGGACACCTCCACCTCCCCGCCCGCGCGCGCGGCGTCGTGGTCTTCGCCCACGGCAGCGGGAGCAGTCGGCTCAGCCCGAGGAACCGGGCCGTCGCCCACCGGCTGCAGGCGGCCGGGCTCGGCACCCTGCTGGTCGACCTGCTCACCCCGCACGAGGAAGCGGATCCGCACAACGTCTTCGACATCCCGCTGCTCGGATCCCGGTTGACCGAGGTCGGCCGATGGGTGCTGGCGCGGCCTGAGGCGGAGTCCTGTGCGCTGGGCTACTTCGGCGCGAGCACGGGTGCCGGAGCGGCACTCTGGGCCGCTGCGGAGCCGGACTCTCCGGCTGCGGCAGTCGTCTCCCGCGGCGGCCGTCCCGACCTGGCCGGAGACCGGCTGCCGTGGGTGACGGCGCCGACGTTGCTGATCGTCGGAGGCGCCGACCCGGTGGTGCTGGACCTGAACCGGCAGGCGCAGACCCGGATGCGGTGCCTGACCCGCCTGGTCGTCGTCCCTGGTGCGACGCACCTGTTCGAGGAGCCCGGGACGCTCGACGAGGTGGCCCGGCTCGCCGCGACGTGGTTCGGGGCGCATCTGCTCGACGGTGCCGACAGCGCGGAGAGGCACCCTGTTGAGAGGCACGGTGTGCCGTGACGATCCGGCGGATCGAGGGCCGGAGTGACGGCATGCTCGCCGAGATCCGGTCACTGGCGAGGCCCCTCGGCACACCCGCCGATCTCGACCCGCTGGTGACGCAGGTCGGCGACCGCCGCCTGGTGTGCATCGGGGAGGCCTCGCACGGCACGCACGAGTTCTACGCTTGGCGGGCCGCCCTGAGCCGCAGGCTGATCGAGGAGCGGGGATTCACCTGGATCGGCGTCGAGGGCGACTGGCCCGACTGCTGGCGCATCAATCGCTGGGTGCGTGGCATGGCCGACCAGGAGCTCGACGCGGCCGGCGAGCTGCGGACCTTCGAGCGCTGGCCGACCTGGATGTGGGCCAACCGCGACGTCGCGGACTTCCTCGACTGGCTGCGGCGCCACAACCTCGAGCGTCCAGCCCCCGAGAGGGTCGGGTTCTACGGACTCGACGTCTACTCGCTGTGGGACTCGCTGCGCGTGATCATGAGCTGGCTCACGGAGCAGGCCCCCGAGGCGCTGGAGGCGGCGACCCGGGCCTGGCAGTGCTTCCTGCCCTATGGCGAGGATCCGCAGCGGTACGCCTGGAGCACCCGCTTGGTGCCGGAGTCGTGCGAGTCGGAGGTCGTAGACCTGTTGGTCGAGGTCGTCCGCCGGACGTCGGACGTGGACCGGGACGGCGATGGCGCCTTCGACGCCGTCCAGAACGCCGCCATCGCCGTCGAGGCCGAGCGCTACTACCGGGTGATGGTCCGGGGCGACCGGGAGTCGTGGAACATCCGCGACCGGCACATGGTCGACACGATCGCCCGGCTCGACGCTCACCTCGGGCCCGATGCCAAGGGTCTGGTCTGGGAGCACAACACCCATGTCGGCGACGCCCGGGCCACCGACATGGCGCGGGCCGGCATGGTCAACGTCGGGCAGCTGGTGCGTGAGCGGTTCGGCGACCACGACGTCGCCCTGGTGGGCTTCGCCACCCACCGCGGCACCACCCTGGCGGCGACCGCGTGGGGTGAGCCCGAGCAGGTGCTGGCGGTGCCGCCGGCCCGGCCGGGTAGCCACGAGGACCTGCTGCACCTCGCGCTGGGAGCGTCGGCCCTCCTCGTCTTCGGCCAGGCGCGTCACGGTCCGTGGCTGTCGCACCGGGCGGGGCACCGCGCCATCGGCGTGGTCTACCAGCCGCGTCGGGAGGCCGGCAACTACGTGCCGACGGTGATGGGCCGCCGCTACGACGCGCTGCTGTGGCTCGAGCACACCCGGGCACTGCGGCCGTTGCGCCACGAGCCGGCGCCTCGGGGGCTGGAGCTGGAGACCGAGCCGACCGGCATGTGAGGTCCGTCGGACTACGGCTGGGCCGGCTGAGCCGTCTCGTCCAGCCGAGGGAGCGCAGGCGTGGCGTCGGTGGAGGGTGCCGGCCGACCGATGTAGTAGCCCTGCCCGTAGTGGACGCCGAGATCGCGGAGTGCGTCCAGCTGGGCCTCGGTCTCGATGCCCTCGGCGCACAGCTTGGCGCCCACCGAGTCCGCCCAGGCGACCGCGGCCCGGACCGCGCCGACGTGGTAGTCGGAGGCGATGCCGTGGACCAGTGACATGTCGAGCTTGACGATGTCGGGGCGCAGCACCATGAGACGGCTCATGTCCGAGTAGCCCTTGCCCCAGTCGTCGACGGCGATCACGGCGCCGCGCCTGCGGTAGTCCTGGATCGCCGCCACCACCTCGACGTCGTCGTCGATGTCGGCGTGCTCGGTGATCTCGAGGATGATCCCGGTCAGGTCACCGGCCAGGGCGTCTCGCACGAGTGGCGAGGCGAGGGTGTCGACGCCGACGTTGAGCGACATCGTCATCCCCGCGGGGCGGTCCGCCAGCGCGGCGGCGATGGCGGCTGCCTCGAGGGCGGGCCCGGACCCGTCCCGGCGCGCCTGGGCGAAGACCTCGTTGGGTGTCCCCTCGAGGAACCTGCTCAGGGCCTCGACGGCGACCCTCTCGTGGGTCGAGAGGTTGACGATCGGCTGGAGCACGATGCTCGGTGTGGGCAGGTCGACGCTCGAGCCCGGCTGCGCCGACCGGGCCTGGTTGCGGCCGCCGCGCTTGGCGGCGTAGAGCGCCTGGTCGGCGAGACCGACCACGGTGCTCGGCTCGGTGCCCGGATCCCACTGCGCCACCCCGGCCGAGGTGGTGACCCCGCGCGGGGTGTGAGCCAGCAGCTCGAGGACCCGGTCGTGCGCCGCGGCGAGGTGCAGGCCGCTGAAGAGCACGGCGAACTCCTCGCCCCCGTAGCGGGCGAGCATCGCGTCCTCGTCCAGCAGGTTGGACCACATCGCGGTCGCCTCCCGGAGGAGCAGGTCGCCGGCCTGGTGCCCGTGCGTGTCGTTGTAGTCCTTGAAGTGGTCGAGGTCGAGCAGGGCGACGGAGAGGGGCTCGCCGGTCGACCGGGCGAGCTGGCAGGCCCGGGAGAGCTCGTAGTCCCAGGTGCGGCGGTTGGGGACCCCGGTCAGCGCGTCGGACCTCGCCAGACCGGCGAGCTGGACTGCTTGGGCGCGCACCACGTTGAGCAGGCCCGCCATCCGCGCCAGGACCAGCATGGACATCAGCACCGAGCCGGACGCCACGATCTCCCAGCGCACGTCACCGTCCGGGATCCCGTCGATGATCGTGGTGACCGCGGGGAGGAGGAGGCCGCCGGTGAGCACGAGCATGCGTCGGGTCGGGTCGGCGAGGTCCTCGCGGCCCGGTGCTGGCTCGGTGAGCTCGTTGACCGACGGCGACCACACCGCCCCGACGACCAGCACATAGCTGCCCGCCCAGAGCATGTCGCTGACCAGCAGCGAGGCGAGGCTGCCGCTGGTGATCGTGGTGACGTTGTAGATCAGGTCGGCGAGGAGGGTCATCGACAGGGCGGCGGCCAGCAACCGGAAGGCCGTGGTCCGGGCTCCGGGGGAGGTCCACAGGCGCACCAGGATCCCGATCAGCAGGACATCACCGATCGGGTAGAGAGAGCTGGTCAGCTTGCCCATCACGTCGAGCGTCGAGTCGTGTGCGATCGGAGCGAGCAGGAAGACCCCCACGACCACCGCGACACCCGCAGCCAGGATCGCGCCGTCGAGGACGGCGGCCAGGTCGCTCCGCTCGCCCCGTCGACGCACCAGCACCAGCAGGCCGTAGGCCAGGACGCCGTACGACGCGATGTAGACCGCGTCGGACGGAGCGGGGTAGGCCTCGATCTCGAACACCCGCTGCTCGATGAGGAAGATGACGTCGCCGAGCACCCAGCCGAGGAACCCACCCAGGACGAGCTGCCATCCGGTGCGTCGGCCGGACAGGTGTCGGACCATCCCGAGGCCGCCGACGACGGCGCACACCACTCCGATGACCGGGTAGCCGACCTCCCTGGGCAGGCCGGCGGGCAGGAACGGGTAGACCACCAGCAGCACCGCGAGCGATGCCATGACGGCGAATGGCCGCCCCCTCTCGGTCATTCCGTCATGGTCGTCCAGATTTCCCGGCCGCGTGGCGCAATGCGGATATTGGTCATCCGGGCGGAGCCGGGTCGCCGTCGGGCTGGACGACGTACCAGTTGCCGCCGTTGAGGAAGATGTCGTGGCACTCGACCTCGCCCTTGCCCTCGTGGGCGTAGAAGTAGAGCGGGTGGTCGTTGTAGGTGACCTGGAGGGTGCCGTCGGCACGTTCGGTGGTCGCGAGCAGCGAGCTCTCGACGCCCTTCCCGGCGACGGGGACGCCGGTGGTGAGCACCGGAGGCCAGGCCTCGGCGCAGTCGTCGTAGCACTCCGGCTCCGCCGTCGACTCGATGTCGAAGAGGTAGATGGCCTGACCGGTCGAGTCGAAGAGCATCGGCCCGAACTCGCTGTCCTCGACGACGATCCGTGTGCCTGGTTCGGCGGGTTCGGGAGTGGGCGATGGGGTCGGCTCGTCGGTTGCCGAGGCGGTGGGCGAGCTGGCGGGGGAGCTGGCGGGGGACTCGGTGATCTCGACCGTCTGGCTGGGCGTAGGGACCGGCTCGCCCGCATCCTGGCCGGAGTCGTCGCCGCACGCAGTCACGAGCATGAGCAGCAGCACCGCCCCACCACATCGGTTCAGCATGCTTCGAGTCTGCTCCATGGGTCGACACACTGGGTGAATGGACAATCGCTCGCCTGACGTCGAGGCCTGGCTCGAGACCTATGACAACCCGCAGAAGGAGCTGGTCAAGGCCGTGCGCTCGGTCATTCTCGGTGTAGACAGCCGGATGTCCGAGGCGATCAAGTGGAAGGCGCCGACGTTCATGTTCCGGGGCAACCTCGCCTCCTTCTATCCACGGTCGGCCAAGCATGTCGCGCTGATGTTCCACACCGGAGCATCGCTGCCCGATCCCACCGGTCTGCTCGAAGGGGAGGGCGACACCTCCCGGGTCGCACGCTTCACCGATGCCGACGACCTCGCCGCCAAGGCCGACGCGTTGCGCGACCTGGTGCGGGCCTGGATCAGCAGCAAGGAGTAGCGCGAGCAGCCGAGGCCGAGGAGACGACCGGGCACTGTCCCAGGTCGGCCCTACGCTCCCGACCATGAACCGCATCGACCGCCTCTACGCCCTGGTGGAGGAGCTGCGAGCGGCCGGTCCGAGGGGCCGGACGGCGGCGCGGCTGGCCGCGCACTTCGAGGTCAGCGTGAGGACCATCGAGCGTGATCTCAGCGCCCTGGGGCAGGCCGGCGTCCCGCTCGCGACCAAGCAGGGCCGGGGTGGGGGCTACACGCTCGACCGCTCGATGAGCCTGCCGCCGCTCAACTTCACCCCGCGCGAGGCGGCCGCAGTCGCCGTGGCGCTGAGCCGCAGCGACCACGTGCTCTTCACGCGTGATGCGCGCACCGCCATGCAGAAGATCGTGTCGGCCATGCCGGAGCGGGCGTTGCAGGAGGCCCGCGCGACCGCCGAGCGGGTCAGGCTCCTGGTCCAGCCCTCGCCCGACCCCGACGCCGAGATCGCCGAGACCATCTGGCGGGCGCTGCGCGACAACCAGATGCTGGGCATCGGCTACATCGACGTCGGCGGCGTCGAGACCGAGCGCGAGATCGAGCCGCAGTATGTCGTGGTCGGACCCAATGGCTCATACCTCACTGCTTGGTGCCACCTGAGAGGAGACGAACGGGTCTTCCGCATGGATCGCGTCACCCGCGCCGAGCGGGTGCCGTCACCGCCGCGGCCGCGGCGCATCGTCTCCGAGCCTGCCGTGGACGGCCACGTGACCAAGCTGCCGGAGTCGGCGCTGCGTCCCGAAGATCTCCTGCCGAACTCCGCACCAAAATCCGGCCCAAACTCCGACATAGGGGTGTCGCGAGACGTCGAGATGGTGGGTGCAGCCCGCCGCCCCGGCGGGTGATCCGCAAGCAGGAGGAGAGACCCATGACCAACCCCGCTCCCGGCACCCTTGCCTGGTTCGAGGTCGCCACCGCCGATCCCGACGGCGCCGAGAAGTTCTACGGCAGCCTGTTCGACTGGTCCTTCGAGGCCGACGGGCCCGCCGCATCCGGCGGCATGGACTACCGCAACATCAAGGCGTCGGGCGCCGACATGCCGATGGGCGGCGTCTTCGGCACCGGTGGCCAGATGCCAGACCACGCCGTGTTCTACATCCTGGTCGCCGACGTCGAGGCCACCTGCGCAGATGCTGTGCAGCTCGGCGGCTCGGTGGTGAGCAAGCACCTCGACCCCGGCCCGGGCGCCCCGAAGTTCGCCTACCTGACCGACCCCGCGGGCAACCAGTTCGGCGTCTTCAGCCCACCGGCGGCCTGATGACGCGAGGCACGGAGGGCCCGTCCCCGTCGGAGCAGTCCGGCGGGGACGGTGCTGCCGAGTCAGCCGCCGACCTCTACGACGAGCTGACCGACGACCTGCTCTACGACCCGGCCGTCGGCCGGGCCACGATGATGGGCTACCCGTGCGTGCGGCTGGCCGGGCGTTTCCTCGCCTCCTACGACGACAGGGCCGGCTGCCTGGTCGTCAAGCTGCCGCGCGACCGGGTCACCGAGCTGGTCGAGATCGGCACCGGCGACCCGTTCGCCCCCGCCGGCAAGGTCTTCCGTGAGTGGGTCTCGATCAGCGTGGTCGACCGGGAGCTGTGGCGGAACCTGCTGTCCGAGGCGGTCGACTTCGCCCGGCAGGGACTGGCCTCCTAGCCGGGTCCCAGCGGGTCACCCAGCCGGTCTCCAAGCCCACTCAAGGGGGACCTTCAGCCCTACAGCGTCGTAGCGACTCTCCTGAGACTTGACGGGTAGGAGGATTCGCCATGACCCAGACCTGGAATCCCATCCGTCAGCACATCCCGGGCATCGCGACGTACGCCGAGGACCGGGCCAACTTCTCCTGGGACCGGGCCAGGGCGCAGCTCGCCGGGCTGCCCGGCGGCCGCGGTCTCAACATCGCCCACGAGGCGGTGGACCGGCACGTCGACGACGGGCACGGGGAGGTCACCGCGCTGCGCTGCATCGCCGTCGACGGCGCGGTCGAAGACATCAGCTATGCGCAGCTGCGCGACCGCACCAACCGGTTCGCCCAGGTGCTCACCGACCTCGGGGTCCAGCGAGGCGATCGGGTGGCGTCCCTGCTGGGTCGCCAGCCTGAGCAGTACGTCGCGGCGATCGGCACCTTCAAGCGGGGCGCGGTGTTCTGCCCGCTGTTCTCCTCCTTCGGTCCGGAGCCGGTCCGGGACCGGCTCCGGCTCGGCAGCGCCCGGGTGCTGGTCACCACGGCCAACCTCTACCGGCGGCGGCTGGCGCACCTGCGCGACGAGCTACCTGACCTCCAGCACGTGTTGGTGACCGGCGGCGTCGAGGACCCGGCGACCGAGGACCTCGACGCGCTGCTCGAGGCCGCGTCGCCCGCCTACACGATCCCCGACACCGACCCCGAGGACCCGGCGCTGCTGCACTTCACCAGCGGCACCACCGGCAAGCCGAAGGGCGCCGTGCACGTGCATCAGGCGGTGGTCGCCCACCACGCCACCTCGGCGTACGCCCTGGACCTGCACCGCGGCGACGTGTTCTGGTGCACCGCCGACCCCGGCTGGGTCACCGGCACGTCCTACGGCATCATCGCGCCACTCACCCACGGCGCCACCCTGCTCAGCTATGCCGGCGAGTTCGACGCCAAGGACTGGTACCGCACGCTCGCCGAGCAGCACGTCCAGGTCTGGTACACCGCCCCCACCGCACTGCGGATGCTGATGCGCTACGGCGAGGAGCTCGCGCAGGGCTACGACCTCTCCGCGCTGCGCCACGTGGCGAGCGTCGGCGAGGCGCTCAACCCCGAGGTGGTCATCTGGGGACAGAAGGCGCTGGGCCTGCCGGTGCACGACAACTGGTGGCAGACCGAGACCGGCGCCATCATGATCAGCAACCACCGCGGGATGGAGATCCGGCCCGGCTCGATGGGCCGTCCGGTCCCGGGCATCGATGCCGCGGTCCTGGTGCGCGGTGCCGACGGGCGCGCGGACGTCGCCGGCGGCTCGGCCCGCACCGCCGAGGTGGGCGAGACCGGCGAGCTGGCGCTCCGACCGGGCTGGCCCTCGATGTTCCGCGGCTACCTCGACGACCCCGAGCGCACCGCCAAGTGCTTCGGCGGCGGGTGGTATCTCAGCGGCGACCTGGCCACGGTGGACGAGGACGGGTACGTCTGGTTCGTCGGCCGCGCCGACGACGTCATCAAGTCCGCGGGCCACCTGATCGGGCCCTTCGAGGTCGAGACCGTGTTCATGGAGCACCCGGCGGTCGTCGAGGCCGGCGTGATCGGCAAGCCCGACCCGGTGGCCGGTGAGGTGGTCAAGGCGTTCGTCACGCTGCGGGCCGGCTACGAGCCCACCGAGGAGCTCCGGCAGGAGCTGGTGGCCTTCGGTCGCAAACGGCTCGGCGGGCTCGCCCCCAAGGAGATCGCCTTCGACCAGCACCTGCCGCACACCAGCAGCGGCAAGGTGATGCGCCGGCTGCTCAAGGCCCGCGAGCTCGGGCTCCCCGAGGGCGACGTCTCGACCCTGGAGGGGGCGGCGAAGTGAGCGACTCAGAGACCGTCCACCGGCTCGACCTGCTGCGCACCATGTTGCTGATCCGCCGGTTCGAGGAGACCTGCGCCGAGCTCTACAGCTCGGCGCGGATCCGCGGCTTCGTGCACCTCTACGTCGGCGAGGAGGCGGTGGCCGCCGGGGTGATGGCGGCCCTCGGCCCCGGCGACGCCGTGCTGTCGACCTACCGCGAGCACGGGCACGCGCTGGCCCATGGACTGCCGGTGGACGCGCTGATGGCCGAGATGTTCGGCAAGCAGACCGGCTGCAGCGGCGGCAGGGGCGGCTCGATGCACCTGTTCGACAAGTCGCGCCGCTTCGTCGGAGGCAACGCCGTCGTCGCGGCCGGGCTGCCGCTGGCGATCGGGATCGCCCTGGCCGACAAGCTGCAGGGGAGCGACCGGGTCACGGTGTGCTTCTTCGGGGAGGGCGCGGCCGCCGAGGGGGAGTTCCACGAGTCGCTCAACCTGGCGGCCCTGTGGCGGCTCCCGGTGCTCTTCTGCTGCGAGAACAACCTCTACGCGATGGGCACCGCCATCGCCAAGGAGCACGCCCAGCCGGAGATCGCGCTGCGGGCCGAGTCCTACGGGCTGGCGGCCTGGCCCGTCGACGGCATGGACGTGCTCGCTGTCGAGGCGGCTGCTCAGCGGGCCGTCGACGCCATCCGCGGCGGGGCCGGACCGCACCTGCTCGAGCTGCGGACCTTCCGGTTCCGGGCGCACTCGATGTATGACCCCGACCGCTACCGCGAGAAGGCCGAGATCGAACGCTGGAAGGAGCGCGACCCCATCGAGTCCCTGGTCGCGACCATGACCGCCGCGGGACAGCTCGACGACGCTGCCCTCCAGGCGCTCCGCGACGAGGTCTCCGACCTGGTCGCGGCCGCGGTGGACGCCGCCGACCGGGCGCCGTTCGAGCCGGTCGAGACCCTGACCCGCTTCGTCACCTCGGAGCCGATGGTGGAGCCGGTGCTGGAGCCCGTGCTGCAGGGAGCAGGACGATGACCGCCACCGCCACGATGGTCGAGACCACCTATCGCGAGGCGCTGCGCGCCGCGATCAGGGAGGCGCTGCTCGAGGACGACCGGGTCTTCCTGATGGGGGAGGACGTCGGCGACTACGGCGGCTGCTTCGGGGTCAGCCTGGGCCTGCTCGAGGAGTTCGGTCCGGAGCGGATCCGCGACACCCCGCTGTCGGAGTCGGCGTTCGTCGGCGCCGGCATCGGCGCCGCCATCGCCGGGATGCGGCCGATCGTCGAGATCATGACCGTCAACTTCAGCCTGCTCGCCCTCGACCAGATCATGAACAACGCGGCCTCGCTGCTGCACATGTCCGGCGGGCAGTTCAACGTGCCCGTGGTGATCCGGATGACGACCGGCGGCGGGCGCCAGCTGGCCGCCCAGCACTCCCACAGCCTCGAGGGCTGGTATGCCCACATCCCCGGGCTGCGGATCCTGGCCCCGGCCACCCTCGAGGACGCCCGCGGCATGCTGGCGACCGCGCTGCGCGACCCGGACCCGGTGCTGATCTTCGAGCACGGCTCGCTCTACAACATGAAGGGCTCGCTGCCCGACGACGCCGGCGCGGTCGACATCGACAAGGCCGTCGTCCGCCGGGCGGGCACGGACGTCACGCTGATCACCTACGGCGGCACCCTGGGCAAGACCCTGGAGGCGGCCGACCTGCTCGCCGCCGACGGCATCTCCGCCGAGGTCGTCGACCTGCGCACCCTGCGGCCGCTGGACGACGAGACCTACGTCGGCTCGGTACGCCGGACCCATCGCGCCGTGGTGGTCGACGAGGGCTGGCGCAGCGGCAGCCTCGCCGCCGAGATCAGCGCCCGGCTGATGGAGCAGGCCCTGTATGACCTGGATGCCCCGGTCGAGCGGGTCTGCAGCGCCGAGGTGCCGATGCCCTATCCGAAGCACCTGGAGGACGCGGCGCTGCCGCAGCCGGCCACCATCGCCGAGGCGGCCCGGCGTTCGGTGCGACAGGCGCAGGGCTGAGCGATGGCCGCGTTCACCATGCCCTCGCTGGGCGCCGACATGGAGGAAGGCACGCTGCTGGAGTGGCTGGTCCACCCCGGCGACACGGTGCACCGAGGTGACATCGTCGCGGTCGTCGACACCGCCAAGGCGGCCATCGAGGTGGAGACGTTCCTCGACGGCGTGGTGTCCGAGCTCCTGGTCGAGCCCGGGACGGTCGTGCCGGTCGGCGGCCCGCTGGCGACGATCGAGACCGACGGGGCAGGACCGCAGGAGCCGGCCCCGGTGCCGGCGCCGCCGCCGCTTGCGCCGCCGGAGGTCGCGCCCACCGCGGAGGTCCCGCCCGCTCCGCTGGTCCACTCGCCGCTCGTACGCCGCCTGGCCCACCAGCAGGGCGTCGACCTGGCGCAGGTGCAGGGCACCGGTCGCGACGGCGCCATCACCCGCGACGACGTCATGGCGGCCGTCCCGAGCGCGGCGCCCGCGGCACCACCCCAGACCGCAGTCCCGGCGGCCACCGTACGGGCCACGCCCTACGCACGCAGGCTGGCCGCCGAGCTCGGCGTCGACCTCGCCGGGCTCGGACATCCCGACGGCACGCCGGTGACCGCGGAGGACGTGCGCGCGGCGAGCGTCGGCCCGGAAGAGCCGACGGCACCTGCGGCGCCGGCGCCTGCGCCTGCGCCTCCAGCGGCGCACCCGCAGGACCGGATGCGGGCCGCGATCGCGGCGCTGATGGCCCGGTCGAATCGGGAGATCCCGCACTACTACCTGTCGACGACCGTCGACATGTCGCGGGCCGTCGGCTGGATGCGCGAGCGCAACCGCAGCCTCTCGATCAGCGAGCGCCTCGTCCCGGCGGCCCTGCTGCTCAAGGCGACCGCACTGGCCGCGACCGAGGTGCCCGAGCTCAACGGCTACTGGGTCGACGACGGGTTCCAGCCCGCTGCGGAGGTCAACCTGGGGATGGCGGTGTCGCTGCGCGGCGGCGGGCTCGTGACGCCCGCGCTGCTCGACGTCGGCTCGCTCGGGCTGGCCGAGGTGATGGAGCGGATGAAGGACCTGGTCACCCGCGCCCGCGGCGGCCGGCTGCGGGGCCGGGAGCTGACCGAGGGGACGCTCACCGTCACCAACCTCGGCGAGCAGGGCGTGGAGGCGGTCTACGGCGTGATCTACCCGCCGCAGGTCGCCCTCGTCGGCTTCGGGCGGATCGCCGACCGGCCGTGGGCGGTCGACGGGCTGCTCGGCGTACGCCCTCTCACGACCGTGACCCTGGCCGCAGACCACCGGGCCAGCGACGCCATGACCGGGGCCCGCTTCCT
Source organism: Nocardioides dilutus (assembly GCF_054779555.1). Classification (NCBI taxonomy): domain Bacteria; kingdom Bacillati; phylum Actinomycetota; class Actinomycetes; order Propionibacteriales; family Nocardioidaceae; genus Nocardioides; species Nocardioides dilutus. The sequence goes on from NZ_BAAGYA010000002.1 coordinate 1,023,633, forward strand.
GGCCGCGATCGACCAACACCTGCAACACCCGAAGGAGCTGTGAGTGACATGACACCGGCCGACAAATTGGGCGACACAGAGGCACGCGACCTGGTGGCCGAGGCGATCCGCCGGATCGTCCCCGACGCCGACCTCGACTCCCTCGGGGACGACTTCCCGCTGCGCGCGGAGTTCGAGCTGGACTCCCTCGACTTCCTGTCGTTCGCGGAGACGCTCTCGAAGAGCAGCGGGGTCGAGATCACCGAGGACGACTATGACCGGCTAGTCACGATGCGGAGCTGCGTCGGGTTCCTCACGGGCGGCTGAGGCAGCCGGGGACCGGGGTGCCACATGCCGAGCACTCGTGACCTGCTCCAGCGCTTCCGGCCTGCTGCGACGCCGGGCGCGGCGACGGCCACCGGCGTGCCTGCCGACCGTCGCGAGGAGCGCGACGCCGAGCTGTCCGGGGTGTTCGCCGCGCTGGCGGCCACGGTCACGGAGGCGGCCGAGATCCGGCGGGCCGCGGTCGTCGAGGCCCAGCGGCGTCGCGACCGGGCCCGGCTGGAGGCCGCCGCCCGGCTGGCGCAGGCGCGCTTGGACTCCGAGTCGTTGCGGGCGCAGGCGGTGGCCGAGGCCCGGGACCGCATCGAGTCGTCGACCGCGCAGAGCCGGGATGCGGCCGAGCAGCGCGCCGGCGAGATCGAGGAGGCGGCCCAGCGCACCCGTGCCGACGACGTGGCCCGCGTCGTCGAGGCGGTGCGTGGCCTCGCGCTGCAGCCAGGTCGGGCGGGGGTGGCCGGGTGAAGGCCGGCTGGGCGGCCGGAGGCGTGCGGGCCAGGGCGATGGCCCGCCGGAGGTACGGCGCCGCCGCGGCAACCTCGCTCGCGTCGTGCGAGTCGCTGGACCAGGCGTTGGAGCGGCTGGCGACGACGCCCTACGGACACGGGATCCGGCCGGGCATGCCTCTGGTCGAGGCCCAGCACGCCGTGGTGGCGACCACGTTGTGGCACTGCCGGGTGCTGGGTGGCTGGGTGCCGACCGAAGGGGTCCAGCTGCTCCGCGTGGTGGCCGCCGGCCTCGAGATCGCCAACGTCGACCGGCTGCTGCGCTCGTTCAGCGACGACACGGCCGCCGAGGTGACCCTGCCGGCCTACCAGCTCGGCACGCTCGGCACCGCTTGGCCGCGGCTCGAGCACGCCGGCTCTGCGTCGGCGCTGCGCGCCCTGCTGGCCGAGTCGCCCTGGGGCGATCCGGGGCACGACTCCCCCTGGGCGATCCGGCTCTGGATGAGGCTGTCCTGGGCACACCGGGCCGTCGCTTCGATGCCGACCCAGTGGGTGCTCGGCGCCACCGCCCTGCTCGTGGCGCGGGAGCGGTTCGCGGCCGGGCACGGGTTCGTGCCGGCCGCCCAGGACATCGCCGAGTCCCTGCTCGGAGACGCCGCCATGGCCGAGGGGAGCCTCCCCAGGTTCGTCGCCGCTCTGCCGCGGGACGCCGGCTGGGCACTCGAGGGAGTGACCGGCACCGGCGGCCTGTGGCTGGCCGAGGCCGGGTGGTGGCGGCAGGTGGAACGCGACTCGTTCCGCGACCTGCACCGGGGTCTGCTCGAGCCGGCCACCCTGGTCGGTGCCGTCGGGGTGCTCGCCGTCGACGCCTGGCGGGTCCGCGCCGCCCTCGAGGTCGCCGCGCGTGGCGGCGCCGGCCGGGAGGTCTTCGATGTCGTGGCGTGAGGCCGTCGAGCCGGTGCGGATGGAGCGGGTCGCCGTGGTGGCGCCGCGCCCGTGCCTGCGCGACACACTGGTCCGGGTGGCCGCCTCGGGCCAGGTCGACCTGGACCCGCCGGTGGAGACCGAGCACGCCGGGCCCGCCGCCCGCCGGCTCGAGAGCCTGGTCGGCGACGAGCCCGTGCGGCCCGCCCTGGCCGAGCACGAGATCGACCTCGACCGGTTGGTCGAGCTCGGCCGGGCCGACCTGGTCGCCGGCGAGGCCGAGCTCCAGGCGCGGGCCGCCGACGCGATGGAGCGGGACGGGGTGGTGGCGCTCACCGGCTGGGCGGTCGCCGCGTCACTGCCGGACCTGCGCGCTGCGCTGGCCCCGGTGGGAGGCGCCGTGGCCCGACTCTCACCGCCTCCGGGCGTCGACCCGCCGACCCTGCTGCCCGGCGGGAGCGAGCTCCACGAGGAGCTCTCACCGCTCGTCCAGACCTACGGCACCGTGCCCTACGCCGACGTGGACCCCACCGTGGTCGCCGGGGTCGCCTACGTCGCCATGTTCGGGATGATGTTCGGTGACCTCGGGCACGGGCTGCTCCTCGTGCTGGTCGGCCTGCTGTTGCGCTCGGGCCGCATCCGGCGGCTGGCCAAGGTCGCGAAGGTCTGGCCGTTCGTGTTGGGGGCCGGCGTGGCCGCGTCCCTGGTCGGTGTCCTCTACGGCGAGTTCTTCGGTCCCACCGGGATCCTCACCCCCCTGTGGCTGTCACCGACCGAGGAGCCGGTGACGCTCCTGGTCGCCGGCATCGGCGTCGGGGCGGTGCTGCTGGCGGGCGCCTACGCGCTCGGCACGGTCAACCGCTGGCGCGAGGGCGGCTGGCCGCTCGCGCTCTACGCGCCCTCGGGTGGCGCCGGCATCGCGCTGTTCCTCGGACTGGGCGCGGTGGCGCTCGGCTGGTACTTCAACGGGACCTGGGGACCCTTGCTGGTGACCGCCGGCGCCGTGGTGTGGGGCACCGGGCTGGTCCTGGTCTTCGTCGGGCTGCTCTACGGAGCGGGGCTCAACGCCACGGGCGTGCTCCAGGCGGTCGTGGAGCTGTTCGACACGGTGATCCAGGTAGGCGCCAACCTGGTCTCCTTCGCCCGGCTGGCCGCGTTCGGGCTGGCGCACGCCGCGCTCGCCGGGCTGGTCTGGGAGGCCACCGCGCACTTCACCCGCGGCGGCCCTGTCGACTGGCTGTGGGCCGTGCTGATCTTCGCGCTCGGCAACGCCCTCGCGTTCACCCTCGAGGCGCTGGTGGCCGCCGTACAGGCACTGCGCCTGGAGTACTACGAGCTGTTCTCCCGCGTCTTCCAGTCCGAGGGCCGGCCGTTCCGGCCCTGGCACATCCCCACGGTGACCGCCGAGCCGGCACCCGAACGATCGGAGTCCCTGCCATGAGCACCTGGCTGATCACCCTGCCGCTCGCCGCACTCGTCGGGGTGGGCGCCGCGCTGCTCTACCGGCGCCTCGCCCGGCGCGAAGGCCGCCGGGCCCTCGACCTGTTCCTCGTGGTGAACGTCCTGCTCGGGCTGGCTGCGCTCGGGCTGCTGGTCGTCGCGCTCACCGGCGGCCCGGCGCTCGCCGACCCGCAGCAGGCCGGGGTGGCCGCGGAGTCGGCCGCGGGCGCGGAGGGCAACTGGGCAGCGCTGCTCGGTGCCGCGATCGCGGTGGCCGGCTCGTCGATCGGCGCCGGTGTCGCCGTTGCCTACACCGGAGCGGCCGCGCTGGCGGCGATCAGCGAGCGGCCCGAGATCTTCGGCCGGGCGATGGTCATCGTCGGGCTCGCCGAGGGGATCGCGATCTACGGCCTGATCGTCTCGATCATCCTGGTCGGAAGGGCCTGAGACCGATGCCTCGCGTCGCCGTGATCGGAGAGCAGCCCCGGGTCCAGGGCTTCGCCCTGGCCGGAGCCGAGGTCCGTCCGTCGACCGATCCCGACGAGGTCCGCGCCGCCTGGGCCGGGCTGGCCGACGACGTCGCGGTGGTCGTGCTCACTCCGGCAGCGGCCGCCGCGCTCGCGATGACCGCGCCCGGCCACCGCCTCACCGTGGTGATGCCGCCATGACCGCCCCGCACGCCGTCATCGACCCGACCGAGCTGGCCCCGGTCCGCGAGGCCCTGCTCCGGATGGCGCGCGCCGAGGCCGACACGGTGCTCGCGGCCGCGGACCACGACGTCGAGGGGGTGCTCGCCGCCGCGGACACCGAGGCGGCCGAGCTGCGGGACCGGGCCCGCGCCCAGGCGGAGGAGGACACGGCCGTCCTCGAGGCGACCGAGCACTCCCGGGTCCTGCGGGAGGCCCGCTCGATCGAGCTGGGCGCCGAGCTGGCGGCGTACGAGGCGCTGCTGTCCGCGGCCGCGACGACCGCCCGCGCCCGGCTGGCGGACGACCCGGACGTGGTCGCGGCGATGACCGAACGGGTCCGACGGGAACTGGGGCCGGGGGCCACCCTCAGCCGTACGCCCGACGGAGGCCTGGTCGGAGAGGCCGACGGGCGGCGACTGGGGCTGTCCCTCGCGACGCTGGTGGAGCGGGCCGTGGCCGACCTGCTCGCCTCCCGGGGAACGTCGCCCCAGACACCGGGGGAGACACCGTGAGCGGCGCCATCGCCCGGGTGAGCGGTCCGCTGGTCGAGGTCGAGGGACTGGAGGGAGTGGCGATGTACGAGCTGCTCGACCTCGGACCGCAGCGGCTGCCGGGCGAGGTGGTCGGCATCCGCGGCGACGTGCTCTCCGTCCAGGCCTATGAATACACAGGCGGCCTGCGGCCCGGTGACCCGGCGCAGGCGCGGGGGGAGCCGCTGTCCGTGCCGCTGGGGCCGGGACTGCTGGGCGGGGTGTTCGACGGCCTCCTCCGACCGCTGTCCGGGGGAGCCACCTTCCTCGAGCCGAGACCGGTCGGCGGGCTGCCAGCGGACGGCGAGTGGCGCTTCGATCCCTCGGCCACCGCGGGTGTCCCCGTGGCATCTGGCGACCGGCTCGGCACCGTGGACCCGGAGGGCACTGTGCCGCTCCCGGTGCTGGTGCCTCCTGGCGTGTCCGGCGTCCTGACCTGGCTCGCGGCACTCGGGGCCTACGCCGGCGACGCGGTGATCGCCCGGGTCGGCGACACCGACATCCCGGTGACCGCGCGCTGGCCGGTGCGCCGGCCTCGGCCCTATCGGACCCGGCTCTATGCGCCGCAGCCGCTGCGCACCGGCCAGCGGGTGGTCGACCTGCTCTTCCCGGTCGCCCGCGGGAGCGCGGTCGGGGTCCCGGGCGGCTTCGGCACCGGCAAGACCGTGCTGCTCCAGCAGATCGCGAAGTGGTGTGCCGCCGACGTCATCGTCTACGTCGGCTGCGGCGAGCGGGGCAACGAGATGGCCGACGTGGTCAGCGAGCTCGCCGAGCTGCGGGACCCCCGCACCGGCGGCCCGCTGGCCGAGCGCACCGTGGTGGTCGCCAACACCTCCAACATGCCGATGATGGCCCGGGAGTCCAGCGTCTACACGGGCATGACGGTGGCGGAGTACTTCCGCGACCTGGGCATGCACGTGGTCGTGATCGCCGACTCCACCTCGCGGTGGGCCGAGGCGCTGCGCGAGCTGGCCTCGCGCACCGGAACCCTGCCCGCGGAGGAGGGCTACCCGGCCGACCTGGCCTCCTCGCTCGCGGCGTTCTACGAGCGGGCCGGCCAGGTGACGACCCTGGGCGGCGCCGAGGGCTCGGTCACCGTGATCGGCGCGGTCTCACCGCCCGGCGGCGACCTGACCGAGCCGGTCACCTCGCAGACCGAGCGGTTCGTGCGTTGCCTGTGGTCGCTGGACCACGACCTGGCCTACTCGCGGCACTACCCGGCAGTCTCCTGGTCCGGGTCCTTCTCCCGGGACGCCGACGGGCTGGCCGGGTGGTACGTCGGCAACGGCGACCCGGGGTGGGCCCGGCGGCGCGCCCGGATGGCCGGCCTGCTCGCCGAGGCAGACCGGCTGGCCTCGCTGGCCGAGCTGGTCGGGGCCGGCGCCCTGCCCGGGCACGAGCGGGTCGTGATGCTCGCTGGCCGGTTGCTGCGGCTCGCCGTACTGCAGCAGAGCGCGCTCAGCCCCAACGACGCGACCTGCGGCCCCGCCAAGGGCGCCGCGCTGGGCGACGCCGTGCTGGCGGTGGTCGACAAGTGCCAGCAGCTCGTCGAGTCCGGGGTGCAGGCGACCACGCTGGAGGAGGTCGACTTCGGTCCGCTGGTGAGAGCGCGCAACGACACCGGGCCCGACGACGTCGACGGGGTGGCCAAGCTGCGCGACGACGTGCTGCTCGCCCTGGAGGAGCTGACATGAGCACCGGCTGGGGCGAGGTGGAATACACCGGGCTGCACGAGATCCGCGGCCCGCTGGTGATGGTGCGCGGTGTGCGGGGAGCCGGCTGGGACGAGTCGGTGCGGGTGCGGCTGCCCTCCGGCGAGACCCGGGCCGGGACCGTGCTCGAGGTCGACCGCGGCCTGGCCGTGGTGCAGGTGATGGAGGGCACGGATGGACTGGACCTCGAGCACACCCGGGTCGGGTTCACCGGTGACGTGCTGCGCATCCCGGTGGGCGACGGATGGCTCGGGAGAGTCTGGAACGGCCGCGGGGAACCGCTCGACGGCGGACCGCCCGTGCTGGGCCGCGCCCGGGCGGCGGTCAGTGGCCGGCCGATCAACCCCACCCTGCGCGAGCCGCCGCGGGACCCGGTGGTCACCGGGGTCTCGGCCGTCGACGCCCTGACCACCCTGGTCCGCGGCCAGAAGCTGCCGGTCTTCTCGGTCGCCGGGCTGCCGCACCTGGAGCTCGCCAGCCAGATCGCGGCACAGGCCTCGGTGGGTGATGAACCCTTCGCGGTGGTCTTCGCCGGCATGGGGCTGACGCACGCCGACGCGGCCGCGGTGCGCGAGGCGCTGGAGGAGCGCTCCACGCAGGGGGAGCTCGTGCTGCTGCTCAACACCGCCGACGACCCGGTCACCGAGCGGCTGCTCACGCCGCGGATCGCGCTGACGGTGGCCGAGCACCTCGCCTACTCCGGCGGCCGGCATGTGCTGGTGGTGATGGCAGACATGACCAGCTATGCGGAGGCCCTGCGCGAGGTGTCCGCCGTACGCCGGGAGATCCCCGCCCGGCGGGCCTACCCCGGCTACCTCTACAGCGACCTGGCCTCGCTCTACGAACGCTGCGGGCGGATCCGAGGGTTGCCCGGCTCGGTGACCGTGCTGCCGGTGCTCAGCATGCCGGCGGGCGACATCACCCATCCGGTGCCGGACCTGACCGGCTACATCACCGAGGGGCAGATCGTGCTGTCACCGGAGGTGCACGCGCGCGGCATCTATCCGCCCGTGGACCCGCTCAGCTCCCTGTCGCGCCTGATGCGGCACGGGGCCGGACCCGGCCGCACCCGCGAGGACCATGTCGACCTGGCCGCCCAGGTGGTGGCGGCTCTGGCCCGGGCGCGGCAGGTCCGCGAGCTGGCCGAGCTACTGGGTGCGGCGGCCCTCAGCGAGACCGACCAGAAGTACCTCGCCTTCGAGAGCACGGTCGAGGCACGCCTGCTCGACCAGGGCGCCACCGAATCCCGCACCATGGACGACACCTTGGACCGGGGGTGGGAGGCCCTCAGCGAGCTGCCCCGCCGGGAGCTCGCGGCCATGGACCCGCAGATGGTCACCATGCACCTCGACAGCCCCCGCGGCGGCGTCGCTGGGGTCGATCCTGGGGGACAGCCATGAGCCGGCTGCGCGGACAGCCCCCCGGCCGGGCCGGACTGATGTGGCTCCAGCGCCGGCTCGGCCTGGCGCACCGGGCGGCCTCGCGGCTCGACCAGAAGCTGCGCGTCCTGCGCACGGAGCAGGCCGCGTTCGCGCTGCTCCTCCAGCGCACCGGACCCGCCTGGGAGCACGCCTGCGGCGAAGCCGAGACCTGGCTGCTGAGGGCTGCCCTGCTCGGTGGCCAGGAGGGCGTTCGCCCACCGGCCGGTCTGCCGGCCGCCGAGGTCCGCATCGCCTGGACCACCGCGCTGGGCACGACCTACCCGGCCCACGGGACCTGCCTGGTGCCCGACCCGGACCCGCACCTGGCCTCGGTGTCGTCAGCGGCGCTGGTCGAGGCCGCCGCCGCGCACCGCCGCGCGCTGGAGGCGGCGGTGCAGCACGCCGTGGCGTCCACGGCCGCGCGGGCCATCGACGCCGAGGTCCTCGCGACCCGGCAACGGCTGCGCGGCGTGCAGGACCGCTGGGTCCCCCGCCTGGAGACCGCGCTCGCCGAGCTCCGGCTCGCCCTCGACGAGGCCGAGCACGCCGAGGGCATCCGGCTGCGCTGGGCCGTCGACCGGGAGGGAGTGCCGCGATGATCGAGCGGATCCTGGTGGCCACCGACGACTCGCCCGCGGGGCTGGAGGCGGTCCGGCGGGCGGCCGACCTGGCGCAGCGCTACTCCGCCGCGCTCCGGGTGGTGCACGTGCTCGCCGACTCGGACGTGGCCGCGGCCCTGGCCGCCACGGGGGCGCCGCGGATGAACGAGCGGCGGGTCGAGGCCGTGGAGTCACTGTTCCGCTACGTGCGGGCGCTGGCCGCCAGGGCAGGGGTGGACGTCGAGACCCTCGAGCTGTCCGGGGAGCCGGCCTCGCGCATCCTCGAGGAGGCTCGCTCCTGGCCGGCCGACCTCGTCGTGATCGGGCGGGGCGAGCAACGCGGGGCGGGCGGGCCCTGGGTCGGCAAGGAGACCCGGATGGTGCTGGAGTTCGCCGAGCAGCCCGTCCTCGTCGTGCCCCGCAGACGCGCCGAGAGCTGACGCCACCCCGGGACTTTCGGCACTAACGGGGGTGGCCTGCGGGTACCAGCATGGAGAAGGTCAACCGGCTCTGACCGCACTCTCGAGGTGACCCCCATGAAGCGTCTCCGTCTCGCGTCGGTGTTCTTCCTGACCTCCATAGTCGCTGCCGGGCTCGCGCCCGCCAGCACCTCCGCCAGCACCTCCGCTAGCACTCCCGCGAGCACTCCCGCGAGCACAAGGGCGGCTCCTGACACACCGACTCTCGTGGCCATCCGGGCCTCCCACCAGGCGGAGGTCGACAGGATCGTCTTCGAGTTCGAGGGAGGCTTGCCCACGCGCACCCGGGTGCGCTACGTCGACGAGCTGATCGCGGACGGCTCGGGGCTGCCGGTCCGGATCGCCGGACGAGCGATCCTGAGGGTGCGTTTCGCCGGCGCGCAGGCCCATGACGACCAGGGACAGACGGTCCTCAAGCGCAAGTCGTTCGTGCTGCCCAACATCATGACGACCGTGCGGGCCGGCGACTTCGAGGGCGTGACGACCTACGGCATCGGCCTGGCCAAGAGGACCGCCTTCCAGGTGTTCACGCTGCAGCACCCGGCTCGGGTCGTCATCCAGAGCCGGGCGGCCTTCCGCACGGTGGACCGCAAGGTGTTCCTCTTCAACGTCGACAACTTCGTAGACAACGTCGAGCCCTTCTTCATCCCGGTGATGCGTCCGGTGCCGGCGTTCTCACCGGCGACCGGGGTGATGGACCGGCTCTTCGCAGGACCGGTGCGCAGCGAGAAGGCGGACGGTCTGCGGCTGCTGAGGTCGCGTGCGACCGGCTTCGCCGACCTGGTGATCGAGGACGGAGTGGCCGAGGTCCGGCTCACCGGCGGTTGCAACAGCAACGGGTCCACGGTGTCGATCGCCGGCGAGATCATGCCGACGCTGCGGCAGTTCGCGACCGTCGACTGGGTCAAGATCCTCGATCCGTCCGGAGACACAGCCAGCCCAACCGGGGACACGGACTCGATCCCCGCCTGTCTCGAGCCCTGACATCGAGGATCGGAGGTGCGCCATGTGGGACACGCCGTCGAAGCAGATCGTGGTGGCCGTCGAAGACCTGGGCTGTGACGCCGCGCTGCGAGTCGCGGCCGCCGAGGGTCGCCGTCGCCGCTGCGGGATCCACCTCGTGCACGTCGCCCCGGTTCACCTGATCCCGCTGGAGCTCCAGGAGCTGGCCTTCACCACCCTCGGGCTCGAGCAGCGGGGCGAGAGCGTGCTGGCCCAGGCGCGTGATCGTCTCGTGCGGTTGCTGGGTGAGGACGCCGAGGCGATCCCGGTGACCACCGAGCTGAGTCACAGCGCGGTGATCCAGGCACTGGTCGCGGCCGGCGCCCATGCGCACGTGCTGGTGCTGCAGCACCGTGGCATGGGCCCGGACGGCGGTGTGCGGATGCTGTCGGTCACCCTCGGAGTGGCGGCGCGGACCCGGGCGCCGGTGCTTGCCGTCCCCGACAACTGGCACCCGGAGCCGTCCAGCGGGACACGTGTCGTGACCGTGGGCGTCATCGACCCCACGGTGTCCACGGGCGTGGTGCGCGCCGCCGTGCGCGAGGCGGCCGCGATCGGTGCTCGCCTTCGCCTGGTGCACGCCACGGGTCGCGAGGAGTCGGACGCGAATGGACTTGCCCGTGGGCTCAAGGCCGGCTTCCTCCAGACGTGCCGCGAGCGTCCACACGTCCCGGTGGAGGTCGTGGTCGCGTCCGAGCGTCCGGAGGTGGCGTTGGTCGAGCAGTCTCGGGACTCGAGCCTGCTAGTGGTCGGTCGTCGCCATGCCCGGATGCCGATGACCCCCCGGCTGGGCCACGTGGTCCGCGCGGTCCTGCGCCGGTCGACCTGCCCGGTCCTGGTGCTCAACCCCGGGCCTCTGGTCGTCTCGGAGTTTCGCGACCTGGCCACCCTGGCCATCCCCTGAGCGGGACCTGGAGAGAGAAGGAGACCAGCATGATTGCGCAGAAGGGCGACCGGATCGTGATCCGGGGCCAGCACGTCGGCACCCCCGTCCGCGACGCCGAGGTGCTCGAGGTCAGGCACGCCGACGGCTCACCGCCGTACGTCGTGCGCTGGTCCGACACCGGGCAGGAGGGGTTGTTCTTCCCCGGTCCCGACGCCTACGTGGACCACGTGGCGTCGGACCGCCCGGAGGGCGAAGGAGGCTCCTGACACTGCACCCAGCACACGTGCACTCGGGCTCGGGGACTCGGGACCTATGCATGACGACCGGTGACCTCGTCCTCTGCCGCGCATCCGCCGACCGCGGTGTGCTGGGGGTGGACAACCACCCAAGCCGAAGGAGGCAGATGTGAGCACCACCACGCCCGCCGTCCGTCGCGACGGCGCCTCGCTCATGGGCGAGCTGATGAGCTGGTTCGGCAACATGCCGACGCAGCCGGAGATCCGGGTCGAGGAGTACGAGGAAGGCGACCGCCGGTTCATCCGCGCGGACCTGCCCGGGGTCGACCCCGAGAAGGACGTCTCCGTGACCGTCGAGGACGGCCGCCTGCGGCTGCACGGCCAGCGACGGGCCGAGGAGCACGACCGCTACCGCACCGAGATCCGCTATGGCAGCTTCGAGCGCCTGCTGACGCTGCCCGCGGGCACCAAGCCGGAGGACATCACTGCTGAGTACGCCGACGGCGTCCTCACGGTGTCCATGCCGGCCGCCACCCAGACGGCACCACGACAGATCCCCGTCACGCACCGGGACGTGCCGGTCGAATGACCTCGACCATCGTGGCGTCGACAAGCCCGTCTCGTGACTCCGGCGGAGCCACGAGGCGGGTCGTGGTGGGCGTGCACGGCTCGAAGTCGAGCCTGCACGCCCTGCGGCACGCCGTGGAGATGTCGCTGGACCGGGCCTGGGACCTGGTGCTCGTCACGGCCTGGCCGGATGCGGACGACGCGCTGATCCACGACGTACCGGGTCGCTACATCGCCGCGCGTGGGCGCGCGATGGAGGCCCAGCGTGAGGCCCTTGCGCTGCTCGGTCCCGTGGTTGGTCCCCGTGTCGAGACGTTCCTGGTCAACGCGCGACCCGCACCGGCGCTGGTCGCGCGCTGCACCCCCGCGGACGTCCTCGTCGTCGGTGAGGGGCGACGGGACGACGAGCTCGACCGCCTCAGCGTGGGAGCCGAGTGTGTCGAGTCGGCCCCGTGTCCGGTCGTGGTGGTCGACCCGACGGGTCGCCACCTGGAGTATCACCGCGCCCACTGACCCTCTGGTCAGCGCTTCTGGTTCAGCCTCGCCACCTGACGGATCAGGTGGTCGCGCTCGGCGGAGCTCGTCGCGGAGGCCGCTGCCTCGGCGTACAGCCGCGCGGCTTCCTCCAGGTCGCCTGCCCTCTCGTGCAGGTGGGCCGCCACCGCCGTGTAGCGGGGGAGGGCGGCGTCGAGCTCGGCCAGCACTGCCAGCCCGGCCCGGGGCCCGTCCGCCTCCCCGATCGCCACGGCCCGGTTGAGGCGGACGACCGCGCTGTCGGTGAGGCGGAGCAGCTCGTCGTACCAGCCGACGATCTGGACCCAGTCGGTCTCGTCGTAGGACCGGGCATCGGCGTGCAGCGCGGCGATCGCTGCCTGGGCCTGGTAGTCCCCGAGGCGGTCGCGGGCCAGGGCGGCCTGGAGGATCTCGACCGCCTCCGCGATGACCGTCGTGTCCCAGAGCGATCGGTCCTGGTCGGCGAGCGTCACCAGCGAGCCGTCCGCGGCGGTGCGAGCGGGCCGGCGGGCCTGGTGGAGCAGCATCAGTGCGAGCAGGCCGTGGACCTCGGGGTGGTCGGTGAGGTCGGCGACCTGGCGCGTGAGCCGGATGGCTTCGGCGGCGAGGTCGACATCGCCGGTGTAGCCCTCGTTGAACACGAGGTAGAGGGTGCGGAGCACAGTGGCGAGATCGCCGGGCGAGTCCAGCCGGACCTCGGAGACTGTGCGCTTCGCCCGCGAGATGCGCTGGGCCATGGTGGCCTCGGGGACGAGGTAGGCCGCCGCGATCTGCTTGGTGGTGAGGCCACCGACGGCGCGCAGCGTCAGCGCGACCGCCGACGACGGGCTGAGCGACGGGTGCGCGCAGAGGAAGTAGAGGTGGAGGGTGTCGTCGGTCGTCTCGGCCGGGCCCGGCGGCGGCTCGAGGCGAGCACGCTCCTCGCGGGCGAGCCGAGACGACTCGGAGCGCGTCGCGTCGAGGAACCTGCGCCAGGCTGCGGTGACCAGCCAGGCCTTCGGGTCCCGCGGTGGGTCGGACGGCCAGGTCGACCAGGCCGAGACGAGCGCCTCCTGGACGGCGTCCTCGGCCGACGCGAAGTCCGCTCCGCGCCGGAAGAGGACGCCGGTCACCTCAGGGGTGAGGCGTCGGAGAAGCTGCTCATCCACCGTGGAAGTCGATGTCCGGGACGTCGGACATGAAGGGCCGCACCTCGAGCCACTCGTGGATCGGCTCGCCGTTCGGGCCGGGAGCGGCGGACAGCTCGCCCGCCAGCTCGTATGCCCGCTCCTGGGTGTCGACGTCGATGATCATCCAGCCGGCGATCAGCTCCTTGGTCTCCGCGAACGGGCCGTCGACGACGGGCGGCTTGCCCTCACCGGCGTAGCGCACCCAGGCACCGCCCGGAGCCAGCGCGTCGGCGCTGACGAACTCGCCGGTCGCCTCGAGCTTGGCGGCGAAGTCCCGCATGAACTGGATGTGGTCGGTGACCTCGTCCGGGGTCCACTGGTCCATCGGCGGGCAGTCGAGCGGCTTCGCGCTGTTGTAGTGCTTCAGCAGCAGGTACTTCACGATTGGTCTCCTCGGTGCGGTGCGGCCCATTCTGGCCGCGCTCACCCCGGGGACGGAGCCGTCACCGGGTTCTCGACATCTGCGCCGTAGAGGTTGCCTGGCTCCTACGGTGGGACGGTGCCGACCGCGGACGAGCTCTTCGAGGGGTTCCCGGAGACCCTCGCCATCTATCGCGTGGTCGCGGACGCCGTCGCCGGCATCGGCGAGGCGACGGTCGCGGTGTCCAAGAGCCAGGTCGCGTTCAAGCGGCGGCGCGGGTTCGCCTACCTCTGGCGCCCCGGGCAGTACGTCCGGAGCGACGTGCCGGCGGCGCTGTCCATCGCCCTGTCGCACGAGGCCGGCTCCGAGCGCTGGAAGCAGGTCGTCCACCCGTCGCCGCGGGCCTGGATGCACCACCTCGAGCTGCGCACGACCGACGAGGTCGACGACCAGGTCAGGGCCTGGCTGCGCGAGGCGTACGCCGAGGCGGGCTGACCCTAGGGTGCAGCCATGGGTGCCTCGTGGACGCGCGCGTTCGTGGTCGGCGGTTCGGAGGGGATCGGGCTGGCCGTCGCGCAGCAGCTGGCCCGGCAGCGCGTCACGGTCGCGATCTTCGGCCGCTCCGACGAGAAGCTGCGGGCCGCCAACGAGTCGATCGGCGGGACGGCGTACGTCGCCCGGCTCGACGTGACCGACGCCTCGGCCACCACGACGGCGCTCGACCGGGCCATCGAGGACCTGGGCACTCCGGACCTGGTTGTGTCGACCGCTGGGTTCGCGCGCGCCGAGTGGTTCCACGAGGCTCCGATCGACAACGTGCGGGCGATGATGGAGACCAACTACCTCGGCACCGTTCATGTCTGCCACGCGCTCGTGCCGCACCTTGTCGAAGCCGGCCGGGGGACCATCGTGACCACCTCGTCGATGGCGGGGCTGACCGGCGTGTTCGGGTATGCCGGCTACTCGGCCTCCAAGTTCGCGGTGGTCGGGTTCAGCGAGGCGCTGCGCCGCGAGCTGCGCCCGCACGGCGTGCACGTGGCAACCCTGTGCCCGCCGAACACCCGCACGCCCGGGTTCGACGAGGAGAACAAGACCAAGCCGGCCGAGGTGCTGGCGGCCGAGGAGAAGGTGAAGACCCTCGAGCCGGAGGAGGTGGCGTCCTACCTGCTCAAGGTGCTCCCCAAGCGACCCAACCTGGTGATCCCGGCGCTCGACGGCCGCCTCGGTCACTCGGTGATCCGCCACCTGCCACGAGTCGCGGACCGGATGCTCCGGCGCCAGGCGACGTCCTAGAGATCGAGCGCCCCGGGGTCCGAGGGCACGTCGACGGCGTACTGCTGGAGCACCTCGAGCGGGATGAGCCGGAGCACCGCCTGGTTGGTCGAGGCGAGGACGACCGGCGCGGCCGCGCCGTCGGCGTGGGCACGGGCCCAGTTGTGCGCGGTCACGCACCAGCTGTCGCCGGGGACGAGCCCGGGGAAGCGGAACTCGGGCCTCGGGGTGGTGAGGTCGTTGCCGATGCGCTCCTGGTGGGCGAGGAACTCGGCACTGACCACGGCGCAGATCGTGTGCATGACCCGCTCGTCGCCGCCGGTGTGGCAGCAGCCGTCGCGGAGGAACCCTGTCATCGGCTCGGTGCTGCAGGGCTGGAGCTCCTGGCCGAGGACATTGAGTTCGGTCACCTCGCCAGTGTCACAGACAGGGCAGCGCCGTCGTCTTCATGTGGACCACCGACGAAGGAGACCCACATGACCGACAACCCGCGTGTTCCCAAGACCGAACTGAGCGGCTTCCAGGGCAGCCTGCTCAAGCTGGCGGTCCGGAAGAAGCTCGGTCGCGTCCCCGAGAATGTCGAGGTGATGTGGAACCACCCCGCCGTCTTCAAGGACATGATGCGGATCGGCGTCAGGACCGAGAGGTGGGACCGCCTCGACCACGGCCTCGCGACGTTCGCGGTCATGGCCGCCGCGGCCGAGATCGGCTGCGGCGCCTGCCTGGACCTCAACTACTTCATGGCCCACAACAAGGGACTGTCCGTGGAGAAGGCGCGCGAGGTGCCGCGGTGGCGGGAGTCCCAGGCGTTCTCCGCGCTCGAACGTCGGGTGATCGAGTACGCCGTCGCGATGTGCCAGACGCCGCCGGAGGTGACCGACGCGATGTCAGCGGCGCTGCTCGACGAGCTCGGCGCCGACGGGCTGATCGAGCTCACCGCCAAGGTCGGCTTCATGAACCTCGCGGCCCGGTCCAACGTCGCGCTGGGGATCCCCTCGGAGCACTTCGCAGACGCGTGCGGGCTGGAGCCGCTCGCGGTCCGGCCCGCCCGTAGCTCGATGCCGTGACCGACCCCGTGACCGACCCCGTGATCGACCCCGCAGCCGGCGACGCGTTCCTCACCCACCGACGGCTCCTGTTCACCGTCGCCTACGAGATGCTCGGCTCGGCAGCCGACGCCGAGGACGTCGTGCAGGAGTCGTGGCTGAAGTGGTCGCGAGTCGACCAGGCCGAGGTCCGCGACCACCGGGCCTTCCTGGTGCGCATCGTGACCCGCACGGCCCTCGACCGGATGCGCATGCTGGCGCGGCGGCGGGAGGACTACGTCGGTCCCTGGCTGCCCGAGCCCCTGCTGACCACCCGCGACGTGGCCGAGGACGTCGAGCTGGCGGACAGCCTGTCGACGGCGATGCTGCTGGTGCTGGAGACCCTGACCCCGACCGAGCGGGCGGTGTTCCTGCTTCGTGACGTGTTCGACCTCGGCTACGGCGAGCTGGCCGAGGCGGTCGGCAAGAGCGAGGGGGCGGTGCGGCAGATCGCCCACCGCGCCCGGGCACACGTGGCGGACCGCAGGCCTCGGGGTGCTCCCTCCCAAACGCAGGCCAGGTCTGCACTGGAGGCGTTCATGCGGGCGCTCGACACCGGCGATCTCCAGGCGCTGGTCGACGTGCTCGCGCCCGACGTCGTGGCGCTCGGCGACGGAGGCGGTCTCAAGCAGGCGTTGCCGCGGCCGGTCATGGGCGCCGACAAGGTGGGCAAGCTCATGGCGCTCGGGATCACCACGGCCCGGGACCTGGGCATGTCGATGGAGCTCGTGAACGTCAACGGTTGGCCGGCGCTGCTCATCCGGCTCGACGGCGACACGGACTCCGTGCTCTCGGTGCGGGTCGACGACGGGCTCGTCTCGGCGATCTACACCGTGCGCAACCCGGAGAAGCTGTCACGGATGGTGCAGGAGGCTGAGCTCACCCGCTCCTGAACTGTCGCGGGTCACACCGGGCGCTTCAGCGGGAACTCGCCGTTGAGCAGGACGTCCGCGACCTGGGTGCGGGCGTAGAGCACCTGGCGGCCGGACTTGCGGGACTGCAGCAGGCCGGATGCGGACATCACGGCCAGATGGGCGCTGACCGTCGCCGGTGCCAGGTCGAGCGTGTCGGCCAGCCAGGTCGTCGTCCGGGGCACCACCAGGTGCTCGAGGATGGCGGCCCGCGAGCGCCCGATGAGACTCGACAGCGACAGCCCGTTGTCCCGTGGTCGCTCCCAGACCAGACCGGCGCCGCGGGCGGCGTAGGACACCACCGGCTGCGCCGTCTCGAACTCGACCGAGACCCACGGCCAGATGAACACCGACGGGACGAACCACACCCCGGACCCGGTCGCCTCCACGTCGATCTGGTGCTCGGCCATGTCGACCCGGATCTCGGCGTTGGCGTAGGAGAGCTTCTCGTGCAGGTCGCCGATGGCCACCCCGAGGCCGTGCTCCAGCATGGACGCGCGACGGTGGGCGATGTCCGCCTCGGTGATGGCGATGACCCGGTCCCACAGCGGCGCCAGGACCGCGCGGTGGTAGCCGATGAGCGCGGCGGTGAGCCGCTCGAGGAACTCCTCGGGCCGCATGTCCGGCCGGACACTCTTGGGCGCCAGCTCACCCAGCCAGCACAGGTCGCCGGCCACCAGGTCGAGGTCGGTCTCGCGCAGCGCCTCGTACTGCTCGATCGGCCGGTGGATGCTCCCGGTCGGCACCGGCCCGAGCGTGTCCGGCACCCACTTCGGGGGCCCGGCCAGGTCGAGCAGGAACCCGAGGTCGAAGTTGGGCCGTCCCGGCAGCAGCTTGTCCAGGCGCGAGTGCAGCAGGTGGGAGCGCGGGTGGACGATCGCCCGGATGCTCGAGAAGGCCTCCCACACGGCGTTCGGTGCGAACCGCACCGCCGCGACGTCGTCGGTGCTGACCGCGATGCTGAGCAACCGCCTGACCCCCTCTGGTTGCTCGTGACGCTAACCAGAGGGGGTCAGATCGGACTATCGATCCCATAACGCCCAGGTCTCGGTCGGGCGGATCTGGTCACGGGTTGGTATCGGTCGGGACCCCGAGGGAAAGGCCCGGGGTCCCGACCCGACCTCGCTGGGTCAGCCCTGGGTGAGCCAGATGCTCTTGAAGGTCGGCATCCCCAGGACGAGGTCGTCGTAGTGGCCGTTGACGTTGGAGCCATGGACCTGGATGACGCCGTCGTAGGTGAGCGGGATCAGCGGGAGGTAGGTCTCGCTGATGTACTTGTCCAGCTCGCCCCAGGCGTCCGCCTGGTCGTCGATCGGCAGGGCCAGGATGTCGTCGATCCGCTGGTCGACGTCCGGCTCGGAGAACAGGGCGTAGTTGTTGCTGATCTGGCCCAGCGTCTCGATGTCCTCGGTCTTGTGGAGCACCGGGAACCACGATCCACCCGACGGCCAGTCGGCGCACCAGCCGGCGCTACGGATGTTGAGGTCGTTGTTCGGGTTCTCCCTGTCGGTGGTGAGGTTCTCGGTGGTCGTGGGGACGGGAGTCGCCTTGAAGCCGGCCTCCTCCAGACCCTTGGCGATCGCGTCCTTCGCGTTCACCGCGTCCGGGTCGTCGGTCGGGAACAGGAACTTCAGCTCGAAACCGACCGCGTTCGCCTGCTCGAGCAGCGCCCGGGCCGCCGCCGGGTCGGGGGTGCCGGGTTCGAGGCCCTCGACCGCGGTGTACTCGACCCGTCCGGGAGTGCCCGGGGGGAGGAGGGTGCTGGCCGGGTAGCGGTTGATGCCCTCGATGAGTCCCTGCGCCTTGATGGCGGACCGGGTCGGGTAGGCCAGGGCGATGGCCCGGCGGACGTTGATGTCGGTGACCTTGCGGTAGTCAGGTGCCCAGTAGCGGGTGCACGGGGTGGGGCCCGGGACGAGCCGGTCCGCGGCCTGCTCCTGGAACTTGCGGTAGTCGGTGCCGAGGACGTCGTCGAAGGTCAGCGTGTCCTTGGCGTCTCCCTGGTCGTTGAGCAGCAGCGTGTCGATCTTCTCGCTCGGCACAGTGAAGTCGAACTCGTAGCCGTCCGGGTACTGCGTGCGGCCCGGGTCGGTCGCCGGGTCCCACTGGTCGTTGCGGACCAGGACCAGCGTCTCCTTGGGCGTGTAGTCCGCGATCTTGTAGGGGCCCGTCGAGAGCGGGCGGTTGGCGTACGCCGCCGGGTTGGCGGCCTGGTCCGCGGGGATCGGGCCGTTGGCCGGGAAGGCGCCCCAGTAGGGCATGTCCGGGAACGGCTTGGACATCGTGATGGTCAGGGTGTTGCCGTCCACGGCGATCGAGTCGAGCGTGGCGCCCTTGCCGGTGTAGGGACCCTCGTAGTCGGCGCCGCCGGCGAAGTACTCCTTGGAGTAGCCGCCGGGGGACTCGGGGAACGTCTCGAGGTCCATGGTCCGCTCCATGCCGAACTTCACGTCGGCGGCGGTGACCGGGGTGCCGTCCTCGTACCTCACCCCGTCGCGGATGGTGAAGGTCCACTCGGTGAAGTCCTCGTTTGGCGTGCCGAGGTCCGTGGCCAGGTCGGGCACCAGCACCGCCTGGTTGTTCTCCTCGTCGTAGACGAACTGCGTCAGCGAGCGGTTGAGGAGCGCGGTCGAGATCGCGTTGGTGTGTACGTAGTAGATCTCGCTGGGGTCCATCGTCTCCAGGGGCGTGAAGGAGATGACCTTCACCGTGCCGCCCTCCTGCGCGCCCTCGATCTCGACCGGCCCTTGGCGGTCCGGGTCGGCGAAGTTGCCGGTGTCGGCCAGGTCGGTCGGTGCCGCGGACGGCGCCCCCTCGCCCCCGCCGCCGCCCCCGTCGTCGTCGCTGCCGCAGGCGCTCAGTGCGAGCGCTCCGGCGGCGGACAGGGCCACCAGCGCTCGTGTCGTCCTTGCCGTCGTCCGTGCCATCGTCGGCCACCTCTCTCAACGCTTGGGGTCGCGAGTATCCGAAGAACTGGCGGGCCGGCTCGACCATTCGGTCGTGACCGAATCCGCGGAGGTATCAGCAGCGGCCCAGCCGCCTCCTCCAGGTGAGCGCCCGGGCATCGGGTCCGGCGCCCGACCTCAGGAGGACCCATGTGGGACCCAGACAACTTCCCCGGCGCTGACAACGTGCCGTGGCAGCTCCTCATCCGTGCCCGCTTCGTGCACGAGATCGACGCCGTGCTGGCCTCGGTCGTCGTCTCCCGGATCGGCGCCGTGGCGTCGTACGACATCACCCGCCAGGTGGCGGAGGTGGCCGGCAAGGCCGTGACCGCCGAGCAGGTCAAGGTCACCGCGAACGGCAAGCTGCGGGCGATCACCGCGGCGTGGGAGTTCGACGACTGGTGCGGCACCGGCTGGCCGCGCCCGTGGCCGCCGAAGAAGCACGGGTCGTTCGACGACCTGAGCGACCCCATCACCACCCTGCTGGTCGAGCAGGCGCTCGAGCTGGTTCGGGCCGGCGGCAGCGAGCAGCTGCAGAAGTCCCTCGGCGACGTGCTCGTCGAGGTGGGCGGCCTCCGCGGCTGACCTGTTCAGCCGCCGGCGCCGGGGCGTCCCGGAGGGCAGGAACACCCAGGCCCGACGATATGTTGTTGAATCATGAAGAAGATCGGGTTCCTGTCCTTCGGGCACTGGACGCCGTCGCCGCACTCGCAGGCGCGCTCGGCCTCCGACGTCCTGCTCCAGTCGATCGACCTGGCGGTCGCCGCCGAAGAGGTGGGTGCGGATGGCGCGTACTTCCGTGTCCACCACTTCGCGCGACAGCTCGCCTCGCCGTTCCCGCTGCTGGCCGCGGCGGGTGCCCGGACGAGCCGGATCGAGCTCGGCACGGGTGTGATCGACATGCGTTACGAGAACCCCCTCTACATGGCCGAGGACGCCGGCGCCGCGGACCTGATCGCGGGTGGCCGGCTGCAGCTCGGCATCAGCCGGGGCTCACCGGAGCAGGTCGTCGAGGGCTACAAGTACTTCGGCTACGACCCCGGCGAGGGCAGCGACCACGCCGAGATGGCCCGGGAGCACGCCCGGGTGTTCCTCGAGGTGATCGACGGCAAGCGCTTCGCCGAGCCCAACCCCCGGCCGATGTTCCCCAACCCGCCGGGCCTGCTCGGCATCGAGCCGCAGTCGCCGGGCCTGCGCGACCGCATCTGGTGGGGAGCCGGCACCCGCAAGACCGCGGTGTGGACGGCCGAGCGGGGGCTCAACCTGATGAGCTCGACCCTGCTCACCGAGGACACGGGCGTGCCGTTCCACCAGCTCCAGGCCGAGCAGATCCAGATGTTCCACGACGCGTGGCGGGCCGCCGGCCACGAGCGGGAGCCCCGGGTGAGCGTCAGCCGCAGCATCTTCCCGATCGTCAACGCCACCGACCGCGCCTACTTCGGTGCGGAGTCGCGCAGCGAGGACCAGGTGGGGTTCATCGACGGTGGCACCGCCCGGTTCGGCAAGACCTACGCCGGCGAGCCTGATCAGCTCGTCAAGGACCTCGCCGAGGACGAGGCGGTCGCGGCTGCGGACACGCTGCTGCTGACGATCCCCAACCAGCTCGGTGTCGACTACAACGCACACCTGCTGGACAGCATCGTCCGCTACGTCGCTCCGGAGCTCGGCTGGCGCTGAGCCACCGCACGCGCCTAGGACATTCCCTGATCCGCCGCGACGTCGGCGGGCGTCATCTCGTGCCCTCTGTTGCCGGGGGTGCGCCGCAGCTCCTTCATCTCGGCCTCGAAGATGTGCCGCCTGCCCTCGAGCTGCTCGTCGAGCATCCGCTGGAGCAGCCCCTTGACGGCGGCGTAGAACTCGTCGTCGTAGGCCTCGACCATCTGGAAGGACCACATCCCTGGAAGCGGGTTGCGCCCCAGCACGTCGCGGTCCATCGCCTCGGCGTACTCCTCGAGTCCCGGGACGTTCCGGATCAGCTCGTAGGCCTCCTCCAGCGTGCTCTCCCCGCTGCCCATGAGCCGGTGGAAGGCGTAGAGGTGTCCTCGCGCCTCCTCGACGTGGTCGAGGGCGGCGGAGAACTTGCCGATCGCCTCGACCGTCTCGTCGGAGACGCCGTCGGGCCGGTGGTGCGCGTCATCGATCATGGCGGGCCGGTACCCGCCTCGGTCGGCGGGGATCTGACCCCACAGGGTGCGGGTCCGGTCAGCCGTCCTCGCGCCCGGCGAGCAGGTCGGCCTTCTGCTGGCGGGTGCGCTCCAGGGCAGCCATCGCCTCGGCCGCCTTCGCGGCGGCGTCGGCGGCCCGTGCCCTGGCCTCGGCCTCGGCCACCGGGTCGGAGTCGTCGGAGCCGTCGCCCACCCGGCGAGCGCGGGCGGCCTGCTTGCTGACTTTGCGGTCCTCCTTGACGGCCTTTCCCACCTGCTCCTCGGTCTCCGCGAGCGAGGCTGCCAGGGCGCTGGTGCTCATCGTGCGGGCGAGCTCGCGGCGTTGGACCTGCGGGTCCCAGCGGACCGCGGGCCACTGCGGGTCCAGGTCGACCAGGGTCTGGGTGAGGATCTCGGTGATGGCCAGCCGGGCGTACCACTTGTGGTCGGCCGGGACGACGTACCAGGGCGCCGCGTCGGTGGACGTACGACGGAAGACGTCGGCGTACGCCTCCTGGTAGTCGCCCCACTGGCGCCGGGCCGGCAGGTCGCTGGAGCTGTACTTCCAGTGCTTGTCGGGGCGGTCGAGCCGCTTCATCAGGCGCACGCCCTGCTCGTCGTGGCTCACCATCATCCCGAACTTCAGGATCGTCGTGCCCGCCGCGGCGAGGTCGCTCTCGAACGTGTTGATCTCGTCGTAGCGGCGCTCCCAGATGTGGCGGGACACCAGCCCGTCGACACGCGCGACCAGCACGTCCTCGTAGTGCGACCGGTCGAAGACCCCGATGAGTCCGGGGCGGGGGAGCTCCTTGCGGATCCGCCACAGGAAGTGGTGCTTCTGCTCGGCCTCGCTGGGAGGCCCGAACGACCGGAGGGCCACGCCCTGGGGGTCGACCATGCTCATGACGTGCCGGGCGACGCCGCCCTTGCCGGCCGTGTCGAGCCCCTGGACGATCACCAGGAGAGCGCGGGTCCCTCCAGCGCTCCCTTCGGCGAAGAGACGCTCCTGCAGCTCGCTGAGCAGGTCGCCGCGCTTCGCCCCGAACTTCTTCGCGGCGCCCTTGTCGGCATCCCAGCCCGGGGTGGCGCCACGGTCCATCCGGTCGAGGTCGAAGTCCTGGTCGGCCACCAGCGCCTCGCGCGGGTCCGCGCTCCACGCACCAGTGCCGCGCTTCCTGCCCACGGTCAGTTGCCCACTCCCGGGTCGGGTCGACCATCAGGGTCGAAGAGCAGGTCGTAGAGGCGAGGTGCCCACTTCAGCTGGGCCGCAGTCAGCTCGGGTGCCGCCAGTCGGCGTAGCCGTCCGGGGGGACGCCCGCCCCTCGCGGACAGGCGCTCGGCGCGGAGGCGGACCCGCTCCCGCCGCCTGCGGTGGCCGGGGACATGGGCGACCACCGATCGTGGGATCGGCGCGAGCCGTTGCGGCAGCCGGCCGGAGAGCCGGCCGCGGATGCCGCTCTGCCTGTCCGGACGACCACCCTCGTAGAACTCGTCGAGGGCATCGGCGCAGGCCACCATCGCGTCGAACAGGTCGTGCGGGTCCTCCGGGACCTGGTCGGGGTCGCAGCCGAGGTGCTCGGCGACCAGTGTCCGCAGCAGCACCCGGGGGAACGCGTCCTCGGGGGCCGCCTCGTCGACGTCGCCACGTGTGTCCACGACCGTGCAGGCGATCTCGCTGTCGCCCGTCCACGAGCGACGGTTGAGGTTGTCGGACCCGACGCTGGCCCAGCGGTGGTCGATGACGCAGGTCTTGGAGTGCACGTAGACGGGCAGACCTTCGTCGTTGCAGAGACCGAACACCGCGACCCGGTCGCCGCCCGCCTCGATGATCCTGCGCATGGCCAGGCTCCGGCCATAGAGCTGCGGCACCTCCGCGAGCACGCCCTCGAGGTCGGGCACCATCGGCAGCACGACGACCAGCCGGAGCTCGGGCTTGTCGCGCAGCGCCGCGGCGAAGTGCTCGCCCACCTCCTCCGACCAGAGGTACTGGTCTTCGACGTAGACCAGCCGGTCGGCCTGGGCGATCGCCTTGAGGTTGCCCAGCATCACGGAGCGCTCACCCTCCGGAGCGAAGTCGAAGCCCTTGGGGGCGATCACCGGGTAGGTGCGGATGATCTGCACGATCTCGTTCCCGTCCGGTCGCTCTTCCGGGGGCGGCGCCTGGTCGCCGAGTGGCTCGGGGGAGAGGTCCTCGCGGTGGAACAGGCTCGACAGCAGACGCCCCGGGTTCACCGTCAGCGGGGTGGAGTCCTCCCACCGCTCGCGGAACGTGGTCTCGACGTCGTGGACCGCTGGTCCCTGGATGGCCACCTGGACGTCGTGCCACGCGGGGGTCGGGCCGTAGGCCTTCGCGAGCACCACCGACTGCCGGTCACCGCGATGGTCGTGGTCGTCGCGACGCCCGTGGCAGAGGTCGATCCCTCCGACGTACGCCACGTCGCGGCTGGGGTCGTCCCGATGTCGGATCACCACGAACTTCTGGTGGTGCGCGCCGCGGCTGCGCACCCGCATGTCCCGCAGGCACTGCCCACCGGCCTCGCTGATCTCCTCGCCCAGATGGCGGTGCCGGTGGGCGCTGAAGCCCAGCCGGTGCCAGTGGGAACGCCAGAGCAGCCCGCGGACGTCGACGCCACGCTCGACGGCGGCGACGAGCGTGGTGCTGAGCGCCGAGCCAGGGTCGTCGGTCAGCAGCTGGTCGGGGTCGCCCTGCCAGTCGGCGAAGTAGAAGCGGTCGCCCGGGCCCAGCTCACTGATGCGCTCGTGGAGCTCGGCGAAGTAGGGGCGCCCGTGCACGATCGCCCGCACGGTGTTGCCGCCGCTCCAGGCGGTGCCGTCGCCGCGGACCTCGTCGATCCGGGTGTGCGGGTTCTCCCTCTCCTCGCTGGTCAGAAACCACTCGCGGACGTCGACGCTCATCCTGGGTACCTCCTCAGGACGCGTGAGCTCTGGACTGATCTGCGGCTCCGCGGCACCGACGGTGAGGGGAGGCAGCGATGACCGGTGACCCTGGATCCCGGGTACGCCGGCTGACGAGGGCGGTCGTCTACGCGGTCCTGGTCGCCGTGCCGCTCGGGCTGCTGGCGTTCCTCGTCCGCACCAAGTTCGACCCGCTGGTGCGTTTCGACCAGGACGTGATCCGGGCCGCGACCGACTACACGCGCGACCACCCGGACTTCAGCTCGTTCGTCGAAGCCTGGGAGCGCATCAGCCAGCCGTTCGTGATGTATCTGCTCCTGGGCGTGCCGGTGAGCCTCTACTGCTGGTTCGCCAAGGACTACCGCACCCGCGCGTGGTGGGCCATGGCGACGATGGCGGTGGGTTGGGGTCTCGCCACCGTCCTCAAGCTCGTCGTACGTCGCGCCCGCCCCGAGATCGACGACCCGATCGCTCAGCACTCCGGGTTCTCCTTCCCCTCGGGGCACGCCACCAACAACGCCATCGTGGTCACCGCGGTCCTCCTGTTGGTCTGGCCCCTCCTGGGTACTGGAGTGCGACGGCTGCTGGTCGGCCTCGGCACGGCCTGGGTGGTCGTGACATGCGCCGACAGGCTGTTCGCGGGCGCCCACTTCCTGTCCGACGTGACGGCCGGTGTGCTGCTCGGCTGCGGCCTGACGGCGGCGTCGTACGCGGGGTACGTGGGTTGGCATCCGCCGACCCCCACCACCAAGAAAGGCGCCGACCGATGACGCTCCTCACCCGCTGGCAGGACGACACCTCCCGACCCGCCCCGAGGGACGCGGGCCGTGACCTCGCGGTCCGCGCCGTCGCCCCGGTGGTGGCGTGGTGGCTGGCGGTGATCGGCACGGGTTGGCTGCTGACCGACGGCCCGCTGAAGGACCTGGGCATCTCCGAGGAGGGCGTCAACCGGGACCTCGAGTCGTCGCGGACGTCGTTGTGGGACGGGGTGACGCTCTTCTTCTCGTGGACGGGCGCGACGGTCAGCATCATCGGCGTGTGCCTGCTCGTGGTCGCGCTTGTGTGGTGGCGGACCAGGCAGTGGTGGTACGCCGTGGTGCCGCTGATCGCGATCAGCCTGCAGGCGGTGGTCTTCTTCTTCACCACGCTCCTGATCGACCGGGAGCGCCCGGACGTCGAGAAGCTCGACGACTCCCCGCCCACCTCGAGCTTTCCCAGCGGGCACACCGGTGCCGCCACGGGCCTCTACCTCACGCTGGCGCTGATGGCCTTCCGGATCCCGAACCCCATGCTGCGCAGCGTCGTGGTGGGCGTGTGCATCGCGGTGCCGCTCCTCGTCGCGACGGCTCGTCTCTACCGGGGCATGCACCACGTGAGCGACCTGCTCGTGGCCCTCCTCAACGGCACGGTCGCGGCCCTTGTCGCGTGGTTCTGGCTGAGGCGCGGCGACCGCGCGAGCGACGTGTCGGTTCACACGCGGGCGTAGCGGGCCCGGGCGAACGAGTAGACGCCGTAGGCCGCCAGGCCCAGCGCGATGCCCAGCAGGATGACTTGGCCGGCGGGCAGGTCCAGCAGCGAGCGGAGCGCACCGTCCAGGCCGTTCGCCTTGCCGGCGCGGTGCTGGATCGCGGCCGTGATGAACAGCACCCCGACGGCCACGAGTGCGATGCCCTTGGCGATGTAGCCGATCCGGCCGGCGACGACGGCCCAGTGGCCCGGGTGCTCCTGCAGGTCCTCGAGGAACTTCTTCTTCCAGCCCTTGTAGACGTGGTAGCCGGCGATCCCGAGGACGACGACCCCCACCAGCCCGACGAGCAGCTGGCCGGCCGGCGCGTCCATCAGGGTGGCCGTGAAGTCCTTGGTCTCCTTGTTGCTCGAGGTGCGGCCACCGGAGGCGAAGACGAACGACGTCCAGGCCAGTGCGGCGTAGAGGACGAGCTTGCCCCCGGCCTTCGCCTTCTCGAACGCCTCCTGCTGCGTGACGATCTCGGTCACCTGCCACACGGCGAGCAGGACGAAGCCCACGGCCAGCACCCACAGCAGTGCCTGGCCGACGGGCTCTTCGGCGAGGGTGCCCAACGCTCCCGACTGGCTCGCCTGCTTGCCGCCACCGCCGATTGCGACCTGAACTGCCAGCCAGGCGAGCAGCAGGTGCAGGACGCCGTTGGCGCCGTAGCCGAGCCGAGCTCCCCACTCGACCACGGGGTTGTTGCTGGCCTTGGCCGCTGCGGTCTTCGCTGAGCCGCTCATGTCGCCGGCCCGGTCATCGATGCTGTTCATGTGTGTCTCCCTCGGAAGCCTGGGTACCCAGGCGTCCGCGCCGACAATCCCGCCGGCCGGGGCCGTGCGACAGTACGCCGGTGAAGACCTCTGGGGTCGTGGTCGTGGTCAACCCGACGAAGGTCGACCTCGACGAGGCGCGCCCGGTGCTCGAGGACGCGGCCGCCTCGTCGGACGTCGGGACGCTGACCCTGGTCGAGACGACCGAGGACGACCCCGGCTTCGGGCAGACCCGCCAGGCAGTCAGGGACGGCGCCGAGCTGGTGTGCGCCCTCGGCGGCGACGGGACGGTCCGGGCGGTGGCCCAGGAGCTCGTCGGCACCGGGGTGCCGCTCGGCCTCCTGCCGGGCGGGACCGGCAACCTGCTGGCCCGCAACCTCGGCCTCCCGATCGACTCCCTGGCCGAGGCCGCCGAGGCGGCATTCTCGGGCCAGGACCGCACCATCGACGTCGGCTGGCTGGTCGTCGACCCGGACGACGACCAGCGGACCGGTGACCTGAGCACCGCCGCGGACAACGTGCACTGCTTCACCGTCATGGCCGGGGTCGGCTTCGACGCCCAGATCATGGATGACGCGCCGGAGGGCGTGAAGGACAAGGCCGGTTGGGCGGCGTACGTCGCCAGCGGCGGCAGGCACCTGACCGACGACCCCTTCAGCCTCGACCTCGAGGTCGACGGTCGCACCGCGGCCGCCGGTCAGGTCCGCACGGTCGTGGTCGGCAACTGCGGCGAGCTCACTGGCGGGATGGTGCTGCTGCCCGACGCCGAGGTCGACGACGGACTGCTCGACGTCGCGACGATCAGTCCGGAGAGCCTGCGCGAGTGGGTCGCGGTGGCGTCACGGGTCCTGGCCGAGCGCGGGGACGGGCCGTCGCTGCAGCGAGACCGAGGTCGTCACCTGACCCTGCGGGCCGACCCGGCTCAGCTGTGCGAGGTCGACGGTGACGTACTCACCGAGGCGGCCACGGTGCGCTTCGTGGTGCAGCCCGCGTGCCTCGTCGTCCGGGTCAGCCGCTGAGCGAGCGGCCTTGGCAGTCCGTGCAGGTCCCGAACAGCTCCACGGTGTGGCTCACGTCGGTGAACCCGTGCGTGTCGGCCATCTGGTCGGCCCAGCGCTCCACTGCGGGCCCCTGGATCTCGACGGCCTTGCTGCAGGAACGGCACACCAGGTGGTGGTGGTGGGTTCCACCGCACTCCCGATACACGGCTTCGCCCGTGTCGGTGCGCAGGACGTCGACCCTTCCGGAGTCGACGAGTGACTGCAGCGCACGGTAGACCGTCGCCAGCCCGACCGACGCGCCTCGCGCGCGCATGCCTGAATGGATGTCCTGGGCGCTGCGGAAGTCGTCGAACGTCTCGAGCTCGGCCAGCACCGCCTGGAACTGCCGTGTGGATCGCTCGCGCACGGCGCCGCCGGCCCTCGGGACGCCGGAGCCCGAACCTGCCGCCACTGGACCTCGCTCACCTGGGGGACAGCGCCAAGGTATCGCCATCGACGCGCCGTCCGTCGGCGCCGAGCACGATGCGGCGCTGAGTGACGGCAGCAGCGAGGTCCTCGTCGTGGGTGACCAGGAGGATCGCGCAGCCGGTCTCGGCGACCTCGCTCATCAGGAGGTCCATCGTGGTCTCCTGGGTGGCGAGGTCCAGCCGGGACGTCGCCTCGTCGGCGAGGACGAGCGTCGGTCGAGGGAGCATGGCGCGCACGATCGCGACGCGCTGCAGCTCGCCGCCCGAGACCTGCCCGGGACGACGGCCCAGGATCTCGGGCGGGAGGCCGACCTTGCCGAGAAGGGAGCGAACTCGGGTGAGGTCCACGTCATGGCGTCGCGCCACGTCACGTAACGAGACCTCCATGGGCACCCGCGTCGGGAAGGAGGAGGAGGGATCCTGGTAGAGCTTCTGCAGCTTGCCGCCGCGCGTCGTCTCACCGTGCTCGACCGTCCCACCGTCCACCGAGGTGAGGCGCAGCAGTGCCTCGCCCAGCGTGGTCTTGCCGGCGCCGCTCGGTCCGACCAGCGCCCAGCGTTCTCCTGCGCGAACCTCGAGGGACAAGCCTTCGAACAACGCCACGCCGCCGTAGGACTTGCTGATCCTCCGGGCGGTGACCAGCGGTTCGGTCGAGGGGTCAGGAGTCGCCGTGCCGTCTCGCATCCACGGGAACTGCCACCGCGACGGCTCGGCGGCCAGCAGTCTCCGGGTGTAGGGGTGGCCAGGGACCGAGAGGACGCGTTCGGCCGGTCCGGACTCGACGACGGCCGTCTCGCGCATCACCGCCACCTCGCCGCCCAGCCGGCGTGCGAGGTCCAGGTCGTGGGTGATCGTCAGCAGGACGCCGCCCTCGGCGACATGGGCGAGGAGCAGGTCAGCGAGCCGGTCGAGCGAGCGACGGTCGAGACCCTTGGAGGGCTCGTCGACGACCAGGACACTGGCGCCCCCGATGGTGGCGGCGGCGTAGGCGACCCGCTGGGCCATGCCGCCCGACAGCGTGTGTGGGTAGGCGCGGCCGGCGTGGCCCAGGCCGAGCCGGGAGAGATGCTCGTCGGCGAGCCGGAGAGCGGCAGTGTGGCGCGGCCGCCACCCCTGAGCGCCCTCGGCGACCTGGGCGCGCACCCTCATGGTGGGGTCGAGCGCCAGCGCCGGCTCCTGGGGCAGCAGCGCCAGCCGGCGGCCCCACAGGTGACGTCGACCGGTCCGGTCGGCGAGGTCGAACAAAGTGCGGCCGATGACCACTGAGCCCTGGGCCGACAGCTCGGCCGGCAGGGAGCCCATCAGCGCGTGCGCGAGCACGGACTTCCCCGAGCCGCTCTCGCCGACGATGGTCAGCGGTCGACCGGCCACGAGGTGGAGGCCACTGACCTCGGCCAGCACCGTGTCCCCGTGCCGGACGACCGCGTGGTGCACGACCAGGTCCCGGTCGGCAGGGATCTGGTCGGTGGTCCGGACTGTCATGTGGTGTCCTCCGGTCGGCGCAGGGCGAGGAAGCAGACGGTGAGCAGGAACAACACCGCGATCGGGGCGAGCGACATCCAGGGCGCGACGTCGTAGAAGGGGAAGGCCTCGGTGATCATCAGCCCGAGCTCGGCCCGGGGCGGCTGCAGTCCGACCTTGACGAAGCCGAGCGTCGACATCGCGAGGATCGAGGTGACCATGCCCAGCGAGGCCAGGGTGGTGAGCAGCGACCGCAGGTCGGGCCACAGGTGTCGGCGTACGACGTGCATCCAGCCGAGGTCGAGCAGGTGGGCGGCCTCGACCGCGGGCGAGCCGAGCACGAGTCCGCTGCGCGCGCGGACGACCCGGAAGTACTCCACCCACTGCGCGAGCGCGAGCCCGAGGTAGAGCGCCCACAGACTGCCGCCCGACGCCAGTGCGGAGACTAGGAGCACCACCAGCAGGGCGGGGATGGCGACGAACGCCTCCGAGACAGCTCGCAGGACGGCGTCCACCCAGCTGCCGAACCAGGCCGAGGTGATCCCGGCGACCGTGCCCAGCAGCAGGGCGGTGGCGACGCACAGCGCGGCCAGGAGCAAGGACAGCCGGGTGGCGTGGGCCACCCGCGACAGCACGCTGCGCCCGTAGTCGTCGCGCCCCAGCGGCTCGGCCAGGGTCGGCGCCTCGAGGTAGCGCCCCAGGTCCTGCGCGGCGGGATCCGGCAACAGCCAGGGGCCGACGAACGCGAACGCCGCCAGCGTGACGAGCCCGAGCAGCGCCACCGTGCGGGCGACCGGCCGGCGGCGGCGTTCGACCGAGCCCTGGGCCGAGACGGTGGCCGCGGCGGCGAGCAGCGGGGTGGCGGTCATGCGGGGGTGTCCAGGCGGCGCGGCCGAGGGTCGAGCCAGAGCCCGACCAGGTCGACCATGGTGTTGACCCCGACGATAAGCAGGGCCAGGACCAGCGCGGTCGCCTGCAGGACGGGGACGTCGCGCCAGAACACGGCGTGGACCAGGGCGTGGCCCAGCCCCTGCCAGGCGAACAGGCTCTCGACCACGACGACGCCCTCGATCAGGATGACCGTCTGCACGCCGAGATAGGGGACCAGGACGACCGCGGCGTTGCGGACGACGTGGCGCAGCAGGACCTGGCGCTCGGGCAGGCCCTTGGTGTGCGCGAACCGGACGTAGTCCGAGGCCCGGACCTCCACGACCGCATCTCTGGTCACTCTCGCGACCAGTCCGGAGAGGCCGATTCCCAGGGTCAGCGCTGGAAGGACGAGGCTGGTGGCGTCCCCGTGTCCGACCGCCGGCAGCAGGCCGAGCTGGGCAGACAACACCACCACGAGCAGCAGCCCGAGCAGGAACGGGGGCACCGCCCGCACCGAGGCCACCCAAGCCGTGGCCAGCCGGTCCAGCGGGCCTCCGGGCCGGCGGGCCGCCAGCGCACCGGCGGCCCCGCCGAGGACGATCGCGAACGCGAGCGCCGCGGCGGCGAGCTCTAGGGTGCCCATGAGGTAGTAGCCGACCTCCTCGGCCACGGGCCGCGAGGTCACCAGCGACCGACCGAGGTCGAGCTGGACCAGGTCGAGCAGCCACGTGCCGAGCTGCCGCCACGCGGGCCGGTCCAGCCCGAGCTCGGCACGCACCGAGGCGGCGGCCTCCTGGTCGACCAGGTCGTAGCCGTATCGGCCGGCAGCGATCCGGTAGGCGACGTCGCCGGGCAGACGGCGGACGACCAGGAAGCAGAGCACCGAGACGAGAACCGCCACCCCGGCTCCCTGTGCGCCGCGCCGGGCCAGGACGCCCAACACGGCGGGCCGGAGTGAGGTCACGAGGCCAGCTCCAGACCGGTGAGCCGCCACGTGGTCTCGAGCGGGTCCATCACGAAGCCCTCGACGCGCTCGCTCACCGCGGCGTTCATGCGGTACCACGCCACGGGGATGAGGGGCAGCTGCTCGTGGGCGGTGCGCACGATGGTCTCGCGGTGGCCGGAAGCGTCGGAATCGGAAGCCCCTGCCAGCAGGGCGTCGATGGCGATCTCGACCGCGGGGTCCTGCCAGTTCATCACCCCCCAGTCGTTGCCCTCCGGGGCGAACACCGCGGCGATGTCGACCAGTGGGTCGGAGACGAGCGCGAAGTGCTTGGCGATCAGGGCGAGCTCGAGGCTGCCGTCGGCCTGGCCGGCCGGGATCTCGCTGGAGTTGGTGACCTCCACGTCGATGCGCACGCCGATCTCGGCGAGAGCTGCCTGGATGGCGGTGGCCAGCGCCGGCAGCTCGGGCCGGTCCGGGTAGGTGATCAGCTCGAGCGCCAGCCGCTTCCCGTCGCGCTCGAGGATGCCGTCGGCGCCCGGTGCCCAGCCCGCATCGGTGAGCAGGTCCCGTGCCTCTCCCTGGTCCTGGACGTGCGGCTCGAGGTCGGGGTGCCAGGCCGTGAGCGAGGGCGGGAGCAGCTGGGTGGCCGCCAGCTCCTTCTCGCGCAGCACCGCCTCGGCCATCGACTCGCGGTCCAGGGCCAGGCTGAGGGCGCGGCGCACTCGCACGTCGCCGAGGACCGGGTGCCCGGCGTTCAGCTTCAGCAGGATCGTGCGCGGCTGGAGGCTCGACTCCATGCGTACGCCGTCGGCGCCCTCGACCCGCTCGCGGCCGGCCGGCTCGAGTCCGAACACCACGTCCGCCTGATCGCTGACCGCCATCAGCGCCCGCGACTCGGCCCGCCCGACGGCCTGGAAAGTCACGTGCTCGACGTCCGGGGTCTCACCCCGCCATTGCGGCGACGAGGTCGTGCTGATTGAGCCAGGCAGCTCGACGTCCTCGACCTCGTAGGGGCCGGTGCCGATCACCTCGGTGACCTGGTCGTCCTCGTCGTAGGAAGCCGGGGCGAGGATCGCGGTGCTGTAGTGCGTGAGAACGGCCGGCAGCGTCCGGTTCGGTTCGGTGAGGGTGAAGGTCACCGAAGCCTCGTCCGCGCGGAGCCCACCGACGGGGATCTCCGCCAGCGGGCTGGCCTCGTGCGCCGCCGCGCTCTCGAGGGCATGAACGACGGCCTCCGGGGTGACCGGGCTGCCGTCGTGGAACGTCGCGTCGCGGACCAGGTCGAACCGCCACTCCGTGGCGTCGGCCGACGACGTCCACGCGGTCGCCAGTCCAGGCACCAGCTCGTCCTGGAGGTCGCTGGTCACCAACGTCTCCGTGACCTGGAGACGCGTGAAGATCTCGCCGTCCGCGGTCGGGTCCAGGCTGTGGACCTCGAAGGGACCGGCGATCCTCAAGGTGCCGCCCGAGGGTTCGCTGCCGGCGCTCGTGCCGCAGGCGCAGAGAGAGACGAGGGCTGCGCCGAGAGTGACGAGACGAGCGGGCCGGGCGGGTGTTCGCATGTGTCGTGCCTTTCAGGGGAGCGTTGGTCGGCACGACCGTATTGATAACGATTCTCAATGTCAAAGCCAAGGACTGCGGCGGCGTCCTCGCGCCGTTGTCGGCTACCCCACCAGGGAAGCCGCCAGCTCCGCGCTCGCGCGGTAGTCGACCTTGCTGACCGCGGTCCGGGGGACCTTGGGCACGAAGAAGATCTCCTTGGGCACCTTGTAGTTGGCGATCAGTGTCCGCACGAAGTCGCGCAGGTCCTCCTCATCGACCTCGGCCCCTTCGCGTCGCTGGACCAGGGCGGTGACCTGGTGGCCCCAACGCTCGTGCGGCGTGCCGACGACGGCGACGTCGAACACGTCGTCGTGTCGAAGCAGGGCCGCCTCGACCTCCTCGGGGTGCACCTTCTCGCCGCCGGTGTTGATGCAGACCGAGCCCCGGCCGAGCACCGTCACCGACCCGTCCTCCTCGCGGCGCGCGAAGTCACCGGGGATCGACCAGCGCACGCCGTCGATCTCCCTGAACGTCGCGGCCGTCTTCGCCGGGTCCTTGTAGTAGCCCTGGGGCATCGGCCCGCGGCGGCCGAGCATGCCGTCGACGCCGGGCGGGCACGGCTTGAGGTCCGCGTCGAAGACCTCCACGTCGTCGCCGGCGGCGAACCTCGGCGCGCCGAGCCCGGCTTCGGTCCCGTCGTCGACCCGGGACGCCGTCGCACCGGACTCCGAGGCGCCGTAGGTATCGAGGATGAAGCGGCCCGGGAGTGCTCGCCGGATCTGCTCGCGCACGCCCTCCGACAGGGGAGCGGCGCCGTTGGACACCGCCGCGAGCGAGGAGAGGTCCCACCTGTCGGGCTCGGCGAGGATGGCGTCCGCCACGGGGCGACCCATCGCGTCACCGAGGAAGGTCAGCGAGCTGACTCCGGCCTTCTGGACCAGGTCGAGGACCGTCTCCGCGGAGAAGCTGGGCCGGGTGTAGAGCGCCACGGTCGCCCCGGAGACGTGTCCGTTGCCCAGGGTCCACTGGCTGCCGCCGTGCATCATCGGGCCGCAGGCGAGCATCACCATGGGGGTCTCGTTGGCGGCGGCCTCGGCGGCCAGCTGCTCGACCGACTCGATGGGTGCGCCGAACCGGCCCGCGTTGAGCGCGGCCAGGATCAGGTCCTCGTTGCGCCAGACGACGCCCTTGGGGCTGCCGGTCGTGCCGCCGGTGTAGAGGACGTAGGGGTCGTCGGGGCTGCGTCCGCCGAGCCGCTCGGTGGAGGCCGCGGCCAGCGACGCGTCGTAGTCCTCGCCCAGGACGACGAGGTGCCTCATGGTCGGCACGTGGAGCGCGGCCACGGCTTCGACGTGCTCGGGCGCCACGATCGCCGCCACGCAGTCGGCATTGTCGTAGAGGTAGGTCAGCTCGTCGTGGAGGTACTTGTAGTTGATGTTGATCGGCACGGCCCGTGCCTTGAGGCAGCCGTAGAACGCGTCGACCCACTCGATTCGGTTGGCCGAGTGCACCGCCACGTGATCGCCAGGGCCGATGCCGAGCGACACCAGGTGGTTGGCCAGTCGCGTCGACCGGTCGTCGATCTGTGCGTAGGTGTAGTCGCGGTCGATGGTCGCGATGGCGATGCGGTCGGGGACCACGTCCGCCACCGCTTCGAGGATGTCGGCGAGGTGGAGCGGGCGGCCTGTCACGCCTGGACCGTAGGGGAGGGCTGGACAGGTGTCCAGAAGGGGTCGTCGTCGGTCGGCTCGAGCCGTGGATTAGGTTAGCCTTACCTACTAACGACAGGAGCTCCTGTGATCCCTCTCCGACTTCTCACTGCGACGGCTGCCCTGGTGGCCCCCCTGACCTTTGCCGCCTGTGGCGACGACGCGGGCGCCGACGCGGGCGCCGACGCGGGCGCCGGCGACGTCAGTGGCTCGCCCGCAGCCGCCGCCGACGCCTTCCCGGTCACCATCGAGCACGCCTTCGGCGAGACGACCATCGCGTCCGAGCCCGAGCGGATCGCCACGGTGGCCTGGGCCAACCACGAGGTGCCGCTGGCCCTCGGCGTCGTGCCGGTCGGCATGAGCCGGGCTGCCTGGGGCGATGACGACGACGACGGCGTCCTGCCCTGGGTCGAGGACAGGCTCGCGGAGCTGGACGCCGAGACCCCGACCCTGTTCGACGAGACCGACGGCATCGCCTTCGAGGCGGTCGCGGCCACCCAGCCGGACCTCATCCTGGCGACGTACTCCGGTCTCACCGAGAGCGACTACGAGACGCTCAGCAAGATCGCCCCGGTCGTGGCCTACCCGGACATCGCCTGGGCCACGTCGGTCCAGGACATGATCACCATGAGCAGCACGGCCATGGGCCTGGCCGAGGAGGGCGAGCAGCTGGTCGCCGACCTCGACACGCAGGTGGCGTCCGCGTACGCCGAGCACCCCGAGCTCGACGGCAAGAGCATCCTGTTCAGCTACCTCGACCCGACCGACCTCAGCCAGGTCGGCTTCTACACCACCCACGACACGCGGCCGGGCTTCCTGGCCGACATCGGCATGACGATGCCGAAGGTCGTCGCCCAGGCGTCCGCCGAGACCGACGAGTTCTACGTGACTCGCAGCGCCGAGGACCTCGAGGTGTTCGACGACGTCGACATCTTCGTGACCTACGGCGACGCCGAGGGCGAGCTGCTCGAGCAGATCAGCTCCGATGCCGTGCTGTCCCAGATCCCGGCGATCGAGCGCGGGTCGGTGGCCGTCCTCGAGGACTCGACGCCGCTGGCCGCGTCGGCCAACCCCTCTCCGCTGTCCATCGGCTGGGGGATCGACGACTACCTCGACCTGCTAGCCGAGGCGGCAAGCGCGGCCTGAGCGACCGAGCTGGGACTCACCTGCCCTTGCCGGGCTTGCCCTTTCCCTTGCCCTTGCCCTTGGCCTTGCCCTTGCCGGGGTGCTTGCCCTCGTCCTTCTTCGCCTTGCCGCCTTTGGCCTTCGCCCGGTGGGTCGACTGGGCGGTCGGCTCGAGGTTCACGGCGGGAACGACGGCATCCGGCCCCGGGTCGACCGGGACGGTCTCCTGGGCCGCCACGACGTCGTCCTGCGCGGCCGGTCTGGCCTTCGCGACCGGCTGGGCCGCGGGCGGGTCGTCGGAGGCCGTGCCGTCGCCGGCGATGGCCGCGGTGACGAAGAGGGCCAGGGCGAGGATCGCGGCGGCCACGGCGACGGGGGACACCGAGACGCGCGTCCACGTGGCCGGCACGGCGCGCGCAGGCCGCTCGTCTGGCGCGGGCGTGGCAACGTGCGTGGTCGCGCGGGCCCCGCCGAGCCGCGCGAGCCGGGTCGCCACGTCAGCCGCGGACGGGCGTTCCTCGGCAACGCGCCTGGTCATCCCGGTGAGCAGGTCGCGCCACTCCGAGGGCAGGTCGGCAGGCACCTCGGGGTCGGCGGAGAGACGTGCCAACGCCGACTCGACCGTGGGGCCCTCGAAGGCATGGTGCCCGGTGAGGCAGCGCAGCATCAGCAGCCCGAGGGCATAGACGTCGACGGCGGGGGTGATCTCCTCGAACGCGACCTGCTCGGGAGCGAGATAGTGCACAGACCCGAGCACGGTCCCGGTCTTGGTGTGCAAAGACTGGTCGCCCACCAGCTTGGCGATACCGAAGTCGGCCAGCTTGACCCGGCCGTCGGAGCGCAGCAGCACGTTGCCGGGCTTCACGTCGCGGTGCACGACCCCCTGTGCGTGCGCGTAGGCGAGAGCCGCCGCCACCTGGGAGCCGATCTCGGCCACCCGGATCGGGTCCACGGGCGCGTCCAGTGACGCCGAGAGCGGCGGCCCGTCCACGATCTCCATGACCAGGTAGGGCCGGCCCGCGGATGCCGTCCCACCGTCGAGCAGCGTGACGAGGCACGGGTGGGAGAGGCGGGCGAGGGTGCGCGTCTCGGCGAGGAACCGGTCGAGGTCGGCGTCGGTCTCCGGTGTCTCCCGGAGGAGCTTGACCGCGACGTCGCGGTCGAGCAGCAGGTCCGTGGCGCGAAGGACGTGCGCCATGCCTCCGGTGCCGAGCAGGCTCTCGACTCGGTAGCGGTCGGCGACGACGACCACGGGGGGAACCTCGGGCTCCGGCGTGCGAGCCTCCCGGTCGAGGAGCGCAGCCATGTCGGTGGCCGCCGTGGGCTCGACCCCCACGGTCGACATCGGCTCACCCACGTCCCTCGACACTCCCTTCAAGTACCCCTGAGCCGTTGTTCCCTGCCCAAGGGGCCCCAACCCCACCCCAGGGGGTGAAACTCCACGGACGCCGGCTCTCGCGGTCCTGCCGGCGCAGGAGTAGCGTCCGAAGATCCGCACTTCACGTCGAGGGGGCAGCCATGTTCGTGCAGGTGATCCAGGGCGAGGTCGCAGACACGGAGAAGGCCCGGCAGCGGCTCGAGAGCTGGGTCTCGGAGCTCGGGCCGAGCGCCGGAGGTTGGCTCGGCTCGACCGGGGGTGTGACCGACGACGGCACCCTGGTCCTGCTGGCCCGGTTCGAGTCGGAGGACGCCGCTCGCGCCAACAGCGAGCGCCCCGAGCAGGGGGAGTGGTGGGCGGAGACCGAGAAGGTCTTCGAGGGTCAGCCGAGCTTCAAGGACAGCCTCACGGTGCTCTCGGACTGCCCCGGCG
This sequence comes from Nocardioides dilutus, assembly GCF_054779555.1. Classification (NCBI taxonomy): domain Bacteria; kingdom Bacillati; phylum Actinomycetota; class Actinomycetes; order Propionibacteriales; family Nocardioidaceae; genus Nocardioides; species Nocardioides dilutus. The sequence goes on from NZ_BAAGYA010000002.1 coordinate 1,061,409, forward strand.
ACCCGGACACCGCCGGGTTCGTCCAGGTCATGCAGGGCCAGATGAGCGACCCCGACCGAGCGGCACAGATGTTCGGCGAGGACCTGGACTTCTCCGACTACCGTCCGGACATCCTCGGGCGCCTGCTCGCCACCCATGAGGGCGGAGCGTGGACGATGGCCATCTACTTCACCTCCGAGGAGGACGCGCGGGCGGGCGAGCAGAAGGAGCCACCTCCCGAGATGGCGCAGCGGATGGCCGAGCTGCAGGAGCTGTCGGTCGGCCCGCCGACCTTCCACGACCTGCGTGACCCCTGGCTCCACTCGCCTGCCTGATGGGCGACGACAGCGAGCTCGCCGCCATCCACGCCGCACGGGCCCGCATCCGGGAGGCGCACCTGCGGCCGGCTGATCAGCGGCCCGCGTCCTCCGCCCGCGGCCTGCACCACACGGCGCTCATCAGCAGCGACGTCGAGCGGACCGTGCGCTTCTACCAGGATCTCCTCGAGTTCCCGCTCACCGAGCTGATCGAGAACCGCGACTACCCCGGGTCGTCGCACTTCTTCTTCGACATCGGCAACGGCAACCTGCTCGCGTTCTTCGACTTCCCCGGGCTGGAGGTCGGGCCGTACGCCGAGGTGCTGGGCGGGCTGCACCACTGCGCGATCTCGGTCGACCCGGTCCACTGGGACCGGCTGGTCGGCAAGCTCGAGGCGGCCGGCGTCGAGCACGTCGTGCACAGCGGGGTCTCGGTCTACTTCCGCGATCCGGACGGGGCGCGCATCGAGCTGATCGCCGACCCGCTGGGTGAGATGTACGGCGAGCAGGTGCTCTGACCCGGCTTGCCTAGAAGGGCCGGATGAGGTACTTCCGGCCGGTGCCGCGGCTGCCGAACCCGGCGATGACGTCGGGGTCGAGCACGTCGTCGAGGGTGATTTCGGCGCCGTAGGAGCTGGCGAACGTGGTGGTCAGCTCCGCGGCGACCCGGTCGCGGAGCCGGGTGAAGTCGCCGGGCGCGAGGTCGGCGAGGAAAGGGGTGAGCAACCATCCGCTGATGTCCCACGCGAACCCGATCCCCAGGTCGATCTCCAGGGGCGAGGGGTCGAGACGACCGTAGACATGTGCCTGCTTCCGGACCGGCGAACCGTAGGGGCTGTAGCGCTCCAGGTGTCGGCCGAGCACCCGCTCCATGGCCCTCAACACCTGGCCCACCAGCCGGCCGCCGCCGACCGCGTCGAACACGACCCGCGCCCCGGTGGCCGCGATCGCGGCGTCGAGCTGGTCCTTGAAGTCCGGGGCGGAGCTGACGCAGACGTGCTCGGCGCCGAGCCCGCGCAGGAGATCGGCCTGCTCGTCACGCCGGACGACGTTGACCAGGGCGAGCCCGTCGGCACGGCAGACCTCGATCAGCATCCGGCCGAGGTTGGAGGCCGCGGCCGTGTGCACGAGCGCGAGGTGACCGTCACGGACCGCGGTCTCGGCGATGCCCAGCGCAGTGAGCGGGTTGACGAACGACGAGGCCGCGTCGCGGGGATCGGTCCCGGGTTGGAGGACCATGAGCTGACCGCTGTGGATCAGCCGGTGCGTGGCCCACATCCCGCCGGCCACGGCGGAGACGACCCGGCCGACGAGGTCCTCGGCGCCGGGCCCGGCGGCCACGACCGTGCCCGCTCCCTCGTTGCCGACCGGAAGAGGGTCGTCGAGGCGGGCGTCCAGTGCTCCGTGCCGGTCGGGAGGAAGGTCGAGCAGCGTGCGGCTGCCCTCGTCGGCCTTCCTGGCGCCGGCCGGGTCGGCCCCGGCCAGCAGCAGCCCGATGTCCGAGGGGTTGACGGGCGTGGCCTCGACCCGGACCACCACCTCGCCGGGGCCCGGCGGACGCAGGTCGCTCTCGATGATGGCCAGTTCGACCACGCCGTCCGACCGGACCCGCGAGGTGAGGTGCCGCTCCGTGACGGTCGTGAACGTCGTGTCTGTCATGCGGTCCCCACGCAGCGACCCGGAAGGTCGAACCAGCGCAGGTGCTCGAACTCCGCCGAGACTCCGGTGGGGGGCTCGTCCGAGGCGGGCTCGGTGGCGAGCATGATCTCCTCCCCCTGCTTGAGGTAGTCCGACAGCGCGGACTCGGGTGCGGTGTCGGCGTGCTGCGGATAGACCATCTCGCCGGCGTCGTCGTAGAACACGTCGGACAGCCGCAGCGGCGGCTCGACCAGGCCGTCGCGGTGGTGCCAGAGCCCGGTCGCGACGTCGAAGCGGTAGTCACCGAGCATCCGCCAGCCGTGGCGAGCCACCAGCCGGACCGCGTCGACGATGTAGGAGCACGCCGCGTCGCTGACGAAGTAGTTGAAGTTGACCCGCACCCAGCCGGGCTTGATGCCCTCGCAGCCGCCGGTGATCTCGGCCTCGAACTCGTGCGAGCGGTCCAGGTCGATGCCGAGCAGGCGGTGTCCGTAGGGTCCGGCACACGAGCAGCCGCCGCGAGCCTGGATGCCGAACAGGTCGTTGAGCAGCGTGACCACGAAGTTGTGGTGGAGGTATCGGCCGGTCGGCGTGCGGACGACGAACGAGACGATCGAGAGGCGCTCGGCCTCGATGTTGCCCAGGATCTCGATGGCGGGCTCGGCCTGCCAGGCGGCGACCGCCCGGCGCAGGTGGTGCTCCTCGTGCTCGCGGATGACGTCGATGCCGACCGCGTCCTTGAGCTGGAAGACCAGCCCGGTGCGGATCGAGTCGACGATCGCGGGCGTGCCGCCCTCCTCCCGCTGGACCGGGTCGTCGAGATAGCGGTGCTCGACCGCGTTGACGTAGGCCACCGTGCCCCCGCCCGGCACGTCGGGCACCCGGTTGGTCAGGAGCTCACGGCGCACGACGAGGACGCCGACCGTCGAGGGGCCCCCGATCAGCTTGTGCGGGCTGAGGAACATCGCGTCGACGCCGTCCATCGACAGCTCGACGTACGGCGCTGCCGCGGCGAAGTCCCAGAACGCCAGCGCGCCGTGGTCGTGCAGCAGCCGCGACAGTCCGGGGACGTCGCTGAGGATCCCGGTGACGTTGGAAGCCGCCGAGAACGAGCCGATGAGCAGCGGCCGCTCGGCATACTCAGTCAGCTTCGCGGCGAGGAATCCCTGGTCGATGTGCCCGTCCGGATCCTCGGGGCAGACGACGACGTCGGCTATCGACTCGCGCCACGGCAACTCGTTGGAGTGGTGCTCGAACGGGCCGATGAAGACGACGGGACGCTGCTCGGCGGGGATGTGCGAGGAGAGCGCGTGCTTGTCCTCCAGCGCCGAGGGGATGCGCAGGCCGAGGATTCCGATCAGCTTCGCGATCGCACCGGTGCTCCCCGAGCCCGCGAAGATGACCGCGCAGTCGTCGTCCGCGCCGACCGCCTCGTGCACCAGCCGCCGCGCGTCCTCGCGCAGCCGGGTCGTCTGCAGCCCGGTGCCGCTCGACTCGGTGTGGGTGTTGGCATAGCTGGGCAGCACCTCGCGGCGGATGAAGTCCTCGATGAACCCGACCGCGCGACCGGACGCCGTGTAGTCCGCGTAGGTCACCCGGCGGGGCCCGAAGGGACCCGTCATCACGTGGTCGTCGCCGATCACCGACTCCCGGATCCGGCGCAGCAGTGGAGTCTCGACCGGGCCGTGCTCGCTCTCGGCCATAGAGCGAGAGTAGACCCGGACCTGAGACTGCGCCCTGTACTCGTGGGGCGGGTGGGACTAGCGTTGGCTGCGTCGCGACGGGGGGCCGGTCGGGTGGATTACGGCCAATAAGGCCACACGACATCCACAGAACCCTTACTTTTTGACGAGCACAGGTATACGCGCGTCACCAGCAAGGCAATAGACCAGACTCACTCGCCGCGCAGGCGGCGATGTCGCCGACCTCACTCAACTGGGTGGAACGATGTCAGACACGCTCGACACCGGCGGGCCGCGCCTTCTCTCTGGGCTGGCACCGAGTGAGTGGTCGCTGCGGCGCAAGGTCGCTCTGGCGGTGCTCATCCCCATCGCCCTGGCCGCCGTGTTCGGCGGGCTCCGCGTGCGCAACGACCTGGCCGAGGCCGACAGCTACTCCGCCTCCGCGGAGCAGGTCACCGTCCTCCGGCCGGCCGTCGAATACCTCGCGGCCGTCGAGACCGCCGTCGTCGTCGCTCGTGAGAAGACCGCGGTCGACGACCCCGCGCGGGACGCGGCCGTGGAGGTCGTGGTCACCAAGGGCGAGGCGTTCGCGGAGGCGGCGAAGACAGCCGGTCTCACCGGGGCCCAGCGCGAGCAGGCCGACTCGGTGTATGACCTGAGTGAGCAACTGCGCAGCAAGGACGGCTACGTCAGCGTCGGTGCCTCGGTCTCCCAGCTGCGCACCCTGCAGCGCGGGGTGAGCGCCCTGATCGCCACCATCGTCGAGGAGCAGATCGAGCCCGAGCCACGGCTCCAGCTGCTTGACAACGTGCTCAACGGCCGCATCTCCCTGGCTCTGCAGCAGTTCGCTGTCGCCTACAACGACGGCGCCGGCGTCAAGCCCGTCGAGCTCGCCGCGGAGGTGGGGGTCGAGGCCTCCGTGCTCGACCGCATCAGCGCGGTGCTCGGCACCACCGACCCCGACGTCGCCGAGCTGCGCGCCCAGAACGCCGCTCACTTCGGCACGGTCCGCGAGGGCGGCACCGACCTCGGTGACCAGACGGCGTACGCCGCCTACGACCGCCTCTCGACCGAGATCCTCGATGGGATCGACAAGAGCCTGGCCGACGCGGCCGACGATTCCCAGAGCGCCGCTCTGTTCAACGCGGTCATCACCCTCGCCGCCCTGCTGGCGGCGATCTTCCTGGCACTGCTGGTCTCGCGCCTGCTGCTCGACCCGATCCGCCGGGTGCGCGACGGGGCGCTGGAGGTGGCTCACGAGCGGCTGCCCGATGCCGTCCGGACCATCCGCGCGGGCGGTGACCCGGGCGACATCGTGCCCATCGACGTCACCACGCACGAGGAGATGGGCCAGCTGGCTCGCGCGGTCGACAGCCTGCACCAGGAAGCCGTCAACCTGGCCGCGGGTGAGGCCAAGCTGCGCCAGCAGGTCGGTGAGATGTTCGTGACCCTGTCGCGGCGCACCACCTCCCTGATCAACCAGCAGCTCGGCCTGATCGAGAAGCTGGAGAAGGACGAGGAGGACCCCAAGCGGCTCGAGAGCCTCTTCCGGCTCGACCACCTCGCCTCGCGGATGAGGCGAACGGCCGACTCCCTCAACGTCCTCGCGGACGCGCCCGCCGGGTCCAGCGACCCCCTCGGCCTCAGCCTCAGCGATGTCCTGCAGGCGGCGTTGGCCGGGGTCCAGGAATACCAGCGGGTGCAGATCGACGCCGACGCGACCGAGCGGGTCGCCGGTGTGGCCTCCTCCGACACCGTGCACCTCATCACCGAGCTCATCGACAACGCGCTGGCCTACTCACCGCCCAGCTCGAAGGTGATCGTCACGACCAAGCGCTCCCCCGAGGGCGTCGTCGTCAAGGTGAGCGATGCCGGTCTCGGCATGAAGGACGACGCGATGGCGGCGCTCAACGAGGACCTCCGATCGGGCGGCGAGGTCAACGCCGAGACCGCGCGTCGGATGGGCCTGCTCGTGGTGAGCCGGATCGCGAAGCGGCACGGGATCTTCGTCGAGCTCCAGCGCAACACCCGCGGCGGTGTCACCGCCTCGGTCGTGCTGCCCACCTCGATGCTGCGGCTGCCCTCCGAGCCTGCCGCGTCCGCCCCGTCCCCCCAGCCCCTGCAGACCGTGCCCGTCCCGGCACCAGAGCCGGCCGCGCCACTCGAACCGACCTCGGCGCTGGCGGCGTTCACCCGAGCACCGCAGGCCGACACCGAGGACGTCGACGAGGACATCGACGAGGACGTCGGCGAGGACGTCACGCCTGTCGAGCCCGCCGCCAAGCCGGCGGTGGCGCAGGCGACGCCGGCGCCGGCCAAGGTCACCCCCGTTCCGGCCTCTGCCCCCAGCCCCGCACCGGCGCTGCCGGTCCGCCAGCGGGCCGGTGAGCTGCCCACCCCGGCCGGCGGCCTGGCCGCGCGTCTGCAGAGCATGCGGGAGGCCCGCGAGGCCGCCAACCTGGGCACTGCCGGCACCCCGGCGCCGAGCGCCGCACCGGCGACCAGCGCGCCAGCTGCCCCGGCTGCCTCGGGCGTTCCGGCCGCCCCGACGGAGAAGGCCCCGGCACCGGGCAGCACCGAGTCCATCGAGGCCGCCATCAACGCGGTGATCCGGCTGCCGCAGCGCCGCCCAGGTGCGGCCGAGGTGCCCGGCACGATCACTCCGCTGAGTGCCGAGCCGGCGAAGCCTGTCGAAGCACTCGACGAGACGCCCCCAGAGACGCCCGCAGAGACGCCCGAGACGCCCGAGACGCCCGCAGAGTCGGTCGCGCCGGAGATCGCCGAGCCCGCCGCGGTCGAGCCCGAGATCGCTGAACCAGTGGCGGTCGAACCCGAGCCCGCGATCACGGCGCCCAGCCCCATCCCGGCCGCGACGACGTCGTTCAGCGTCCTGGATGCCGACAGTCCGATGCCCGAACTGCTGCCGGAGGAGGGCTCCATCTTCGCGTCGATGAAGTCGAACTGGTTCAACACCGAGGGAGCCGACCAGCCCTGGAGCGGCAACGAGGTGGACTCCGGCTGGGAGGCCGCCGACCGAGTCGCCGAGGCGACACCGCTCCAGGTCAACGAGGCGGGCCTGCCGGTCCGCCGCCCCGGTGCGCGGATCGTCCCCGGTGGTGTCTCGCCCGCCGCCGCGACGGTGGTCCGGGATCCCGAGGCGATCCGAGCTCGGCTGGCCGCGCACGCTGCGGGTGTCAACCGTGGGCGCCGGCTCGCCGGATCCTCCCAAGCTGTCGAAGCCCTGGCCGTCGACCAGGACCACTCAGATCACTCGCAGGAAGTAGACCCCTCATGACCGAATCCCTCTCCGAGTCGTCCGGCGACGAGCGCAACCTCGACTGGGTCGTCTCCAAGTTCGTCGATGAGGTGCCCTCCGCCGCCCACGCGATCCTGGTGTCGGCCGACGGCCTGCTGATGGCGGCGAGCCAGAGCATCCCCTACGAGCGCGCCGAACAGGTCGCTGCTGTGTCGTCGGGGCTCGCGTCGCTCGCCGTGGGCGCGGCCCGGCTGTTCGACGGTGGCGCCGTGCTGCAGACCGTGGTCGAGATGCAGCACGGCTACCTGCTCCTGATGAGCGTGGGCGACGGGTCCCACCTGGCGGTTCTCACCGAGGACTCCGCCGACATCGGTCAGGTGGGATACGAGATGGCGCTGCTGGTCGACCGGGTCGGCCGGATGATCCAGGCACAGGCTCGCGTTCCCGCGAACGGCGTGTCCGGCTGATCATGACCCCGCTGCCCGAGTCGTCCTGGCCCGAGCCCGGAGAGGATGCCCCCGCTCCGCGGGTGGTCCGCCACTTCACGCTCACCGCCGGACGCGCCCACACCGACGTCGAGATCCCGCTCGAGGCGACGATCCGGCGGCTGTCGCTGGTCGACGGCACACCTGCCCCGGTAGGGGTGCACGTCCGGATCCTCGAGGTGTGTGACACCAAGTCGTTGGCCGAGGTCTCGGCCAACCTCGCGATGCCGATCGGTGTCGTCCGGGTCCTGGTGGGGGACCTCGTCCAGCAGGGACATCTGCGCATCCAGGCGACCATCACCGACGACTCGTCGTTCGACGAGCGTCGCGACCTCATCGAAAGGACTCTTCGTGGACTCCGCTCGCTCTAGCGCCCAGCGGTCCGCGGCGTCGACCAAGATCGTCATCGCCGGCGGCTTCGGCGTCGGCAAGACGACCCTGGTCGGATCGGTCTCGGAGATCCAGCCACTGCGCACCGAGGCCCTCGTGACCAACGAGTCCGAGGGCGTGGACGACCTCGACGCCGTGCCCACCAAGGCGACCACCACGGTGGCGATGGACTTCGGCCGCATCACCCTGGCCGAGGACCTGGTCCTCTACCTCTTCGGTACGCCGGGGCAGCGCCGCTTCTGGTTCATGTGGGACGACCTGTGTCTCGGCGCCATCGGCGCGATCGTGCTGGTCGACACCGCCCGCCTCGACGAGGCCTTCTCGCCCCTGGACTACTTCGAGTCCAAGGGCCTGCCGTTCATCGTGGCGGTCAACCAGTTCGACAACGCTCAGCGCTACGAGCTGGAGGAGGTGCGGGCCGCGCTCGCCATCCCTGCCGACGTACCGATGATGAACATCGACGCGCGGGAGCGGGCCTCGTGCAAGGAGGCCCTGATCCGGGTCACCGAGTACTCCCTGATGCGGCTGACCGAGTCGGTCGCGGTCGGCTGACCCAGCTCAGGAGAGGCCTCAGGCGAGGACCGCGTCGACGGTCTTCTTGAGAGCGCTCGGCTGGGAGGGCTTCCTCGGTGCCTTCGGGCGCGCCTTCTCCATCTCGGCGCCGATCTCCTGGAGGGTCTTGCGGCCCAGGCCCTCGCGGACCTTCGGGAACCACTCCTCCTCTTCCTCCTCCATGTGGTGGCGCACGTTCTCGATGAGCACCGTGGTCTTGGCGTCGAAGCGCTCGGCGTCGGGCCTCATGCCGTAGAGCTCCATGACGAGCACATCGGCGACGTGGTGCTCCTCGTAGGACTCCAGCACGTCGTCCTCGAGGTCGGGGAGGAGCGCACGCACCCGGGGATACATGACCTCGTTCTCGATGTAGGTGTGCGCCGTCAGGAGCTCGATGATCCTGTCGACGAGTCGTCCCTTGGTCTTGGTGGCGTTGTCGCCGGCCTGCTCGAACTCGCGGAACAGGCGGCGGATCTCCTTGTGGTCGTTCTTGAGCAGGACGATGGCGTCAGTGGACATGCTGTTCTCCTCCGGGTCAGGTCGGTGGTACCCGGCCCTCCGGCGCGCCAGACCACCCGCAGGGGTGGCTCACCCCGTCACAGGTCCTAGAACTCGTAGCCGTACGCCGTGAGGTCGGCCGCGAACAGCTCGGCGATCCGGTCGCGGGTCGCCGGCGTGTAGACGTCGTGGTAGTCCGGTCGCCCCGGGTCGATGTTGACGCTCTCCAGCCCGACCCACTCCAGGCCCAGGTGGTCGTAGATGGTGTGCAGGTCGTCCTCGAGGGTCTCCTGCCGGCCGACGAAGTCGGCGCTGCGTCCCGTCCCGAAGCCCGGCGCGTTCATGAACTCGACCTGGGGCTTGCGCAGCCGGGGGTGCTCCTCGGTGGCGTGCAGCACGAACGACTCGAAGTCCGGGTGGTTCTCGATGATCCCGGCGACGAACTTGTTGCGCTGCAGGTGGTCGAGGTATCGCTCCACCCCGCGCTCTGCGCCGTCGCGGAACCGCTCGACCATCCGCCACCACGACAGCATCCGCGCCCACGGGTTGCGGACGAACCCGGCGGTCCAGTAGTCGGCCAGACCGGGCTCGAGCTGGAGCAGTCGCCCGAGTGGTGCGTGCCGGTGAGCCTCGCGGATCCGGCGTACGTCGCCGAGCGAGGCGCTCAGGTTGTTGTCGATCGTCGACCCACCGGTCTTCTGCACGTGTACGAAGAGGAAGCGGTGCGAGTCGGAGATGAGCATCAGGCTAGGACCCTAGATCCGAGATCTTCTCGATCAGCGCCGTGGTCGAGATCGCGGGGGTGCGGGGGAGGTAGATGACCTCGCAGATGTCCTCGAACTCGTCGAAGCGGCCGGCCCAGTCGTCGCCCATCACCAGGACGTCGGCGGCGTACTGCTCGATGTAGTGGCGCTTGAGCTCGAGGCTCTCCTCGAGGAACACCTCGTCGACCGGCTTGAGCGCGGCGATGATCGCCAGCCGCTCGCCCTGGCTGAAGACGGGCTCGCGGCCCTTCTTCGACAGGTTGAGGGCGTCGGAGGAGACACCGACCACGAGCCGGTCGCCGTGTGCTGCCGCCCGCTCGATGACGCGAAGGTGGCCGACGTGGAAGACGTCGAACGTGCCGAAGGTCAGGACGGTTCGCGGCATGCGCGCCATCCTTTCAGGTGGGCGCTCTCCGGGCTGCACCCGTCGGCGACAATCGCGACATGGCCACCGTCACCGCATCGCCTCCCAGCCCGCCCGGCCCCCCGGGCCCGTCGGGCCCGTCGATCGCCGGCGACCCGGAGGCCGACGCCCGGCGCGCGTCCGCGCTGCGCCGGATGCGGACCATCGCCGTCGGCCTGCTGGTCTTCGCCGCGGTCGTCTACGTCGCCACGATGGACCAGGCCGGGTTCCTCGGGTTCGTCAACGCCGGCGCCGAGGCGTCCATGGTCGGCGCGATCGCCGACTGGTTCGCGGTCACCGCGCTGTTCAAGCACCCCCTTGGCCTGCCGATCCCACACACGGCGCTCATCCCGAAGCGCAAGGACGACCTCGGCCGCGGGTTGGAGGAGTTCGTCGGTGAGAACTTCCTCCAGGAGGGCATCATCCGGGACCGGCTGACGATGGCCGCCCCGGCGCAGCGTCTGGGGGAGTGGCTCTCCGAGCCGCAGAACGCCCGGCGCGTGGTGGACGAGGTGGCCGACGTCGCGGCGATCGCGCTCAGCAAGGTGCGCGACGAGCACATCGAGAGCCTGGTGCGCGACGCGCTGACCCCGCGGTTCCGCGAGGAGCCGATCTCGCCGCTCCTCGGCGGGCTGCTGAGCGAAGCCCTGCGCGACAACATCCACCATGGGCTGGTCGACCTGGCGCTCGCCGAGCTGCACGGCTGGCTCGTCGAGAACCCGGACACCGTGGCCGAGGTCCTCGGCGAGCGGGCCCCGTGGTGGGCCCCGCCCCGGCTCAACGAGGCGGTGACCGGACGCATCCACCTCGAGCTGGTCCGCTGGGTCGACGACATCCGCGACGACCCGCGCCACCGCGCCCGCGTGGCACTCGACTCCGTGCTGACCCAGCTCGCCCAGGACCTGCTGCACGAGCCCGCCACCCAGGCGCGTGCGGAGGCGCTCAAGGAGCGGCTGCTCGACCACCCTGCGGTGGTCACGTCGTTCATCTCGCTGTGGGACGCGCTGCGCCGCGCCCTGACCTCGTCACTCAAGGACGGCGAAGGGGCGGTCCGGGAGCGGATGCTGACCGAGGTGTGCCGGTTCGCCGAACGGCTGGTCGCCGACCCCGCCCTGCGCACACGGCTCGACACGATGGCCGCCGACGCCGCCGTGTTCGTGGTCGATCGCTACGGCGCTGAGCTCACCGCGGTCATCACACATACGATCGAGCGCTGGGACGGCCGCGAGGCGGCCCGGCGGATCGAGCTGCACGTGGGCCGCGACCTGCAGTTCATCCGGATCAACGGCACCATCGTCGGCGGCCTTGTCGGGGTGGTCATCCACACGGTGAGCGTGCTGCTGCACTGAACGTGACCGGGCGACCGCGGGCGCTCGGTTTGCCCCAGACGCCCGCGACGCCCGAAAATGGCCGGGTGAGCGCCTACAACGACATCCCGGTCGAGGACGACGGCATCAAGCTGGGCCAGTTCCTCAAGCTGGCCGACCTCGTCGAGTCGGGGGCCCAGGCCAAGCAGGTGCTCGCCGGCGGCGTCGTTCGCGTCAACGGCGACGTCGAGACCCGCCGGGGCCGCCAGCTCGAGCGCGGCGACGTGGTGAGCCTCGGCGCCAACTCGGCCCGGGTGGGCGGCGAGAGGGAGTGGTGATCGCGCAGCCGCTCGCGAGGAACGAGCGAGCGGCGTGGGCGCGATCAGGTTGAGCAAGCGTCGCGGTTGAGGGACGAAGCTGCGACAGCGCGTCGAAACCACGTGAGCCGGTGCTGGGACCTAACCGACTTCCAGCAGGTCCACCACGAACACCAGCGTCTCGCCGGGCTTGATCACGCCGCCCGCGCCGCGGTCGCCGTAGCCCAGGTGCGGAGGGATGACGAGCTGGCGACGGCCGCCGACCTTCATGCCCTGGACGCCGGTGTCCCAGCCCTGGATGACCTGGCCGATGCCGAGCCGGAACTTCAGCGGCTCGCCGCGGTTGTAGGACGCGTCGAACTCCTCGCCCGTCGAGTGGGCGACGCCCACGTAGTGCACCGACACGGTGTTGCCGGACGCCGCCTCGGCGCCCTCGCCGACGGTGAGGTCGGTGATCACGAGGTCGGTGGGCGGCTCGGGGTCGACGAAGTCGATCTCTGGCTTCTCCATGTCTCGACCCTACGGGTGGATCCTCAGCGCCCGCCGGCCACCCGCAACGTCGTGCCGGTGACGTAGGACGCCGCATCGCTCATCAGCCAGGCGACGGCCTCGGCGACCTCTTCGGGCTCGCCGGCGCGCTGCATGGGGATCAGCGGCGCGACCCGTTCGAGCCGGCCCGGCTCCCCGGCGTCTACGTGGATGGTCGTACGGATCATCCCGGGGGCCACGCCGACGACCCGGACGCCTTGCTGGGCGACCTCCTCGGCCAGGCCGAGCGTCAGCGCGTCCACGCCCGCCTTGGCGGCGGCGTACTGCACATACTCGCCCGGCGCTCCCTTGGTCGCCGCCCCGGAGCTGATGTTGACCAGTACGCCACCGCTGCCGCCGTACGCCGTGCCCAGCGCCCGGACGGCGGCCCGCGCCACCAGGATCGCGGAGGTGAGGTTGAGGTCGATCGTGCGCCGGATGACGTCCACCGGCGTCTCGGCCAGCGGCCCGATGTGGAACGTCGCCCCGGCGTTGTTGACCACGCCGGTCAGCGGACCGGCCGCCGCGAACAGCGCGTCGACCCCGTCGGCGCTCAGCAGGTCACTGCGGACGAGGGTGCACCCGGCGCCGTGGGTCTCGACAGCCGCCTCGGCGAGCTCGGCGGCCGCGTCGTCGTGGACGTAGCCGAGCACCAGGTCGTGCCCCGCCTCGGCCAGCCGTTCGGCGATCGCCGCCCCGATCCCGCGGGTGCCGCCGGTCACGAGGGTGCGCGGGCGGCTCATGGTGCGGCCACCTCGCGCGGCTCGAGGCCCCAGCGCTGGAAGTCCGCGGTCCGGATGTTGCTGCCGCAGATGATCGTGGCCACGTTGCGGCCCGCGTAGCGCTCGCGCTGCTCCAGGATCGCTGCGACGCCGAGCGCCGCAGAGGGTTCGACCATCAGCCCGGTGAGGTCCGCCAGGTGCCGCATCCCCGCCTTGATGCTGCTCTCCTCGACGAGGGCGACGTCGTCGACGACCTCGAGGAGATCCTCGAGCACCTCGGGGATCGGGTGCCGCCCCGCGACGCCGTCGGCGATGGTGTCGATCGTGTCGGTGCTGACCACCGAGCCGGCCCTCCAGGACAGCGCCATGGCGGGCGCGCCGACCGGCTGGATCGCGACCACCTCGGTCCCGGGCGAGAGCTCGCGCATCACGTGGCCGACCCCGCTCGCGAGCGCACCCCCGCCCAGCGCGACGAGCACGACGTCGATCCTGGAGCCCGCACCGAGCAGCTCCAGCCCGATCGTGCCGGCGCCCTCACACGTGCCGAGGTCGAGGCTGTCCTCGACCAGATAGCTCCCCGTGGCTTCGGCATGGGCGCGGGCCAGCTCGCGCGGCCGCTCGATGTCGGGACCCTCGAGATGCACGTGGGCGCCGGCTGCCCGCATCCGGTCGACCTTGAGCGGGTTCGCGGTCTCGGCTGCGAAGACCGTGACCGGTAACCGCCGCCGCGCCCCGCTCCACGCGAGCGCGGTGCCCAGGTTGCCGGCGCTGGCGCAGACCACCGACGGGTGGGTCCGCTGATCGGCCAGGGTCGCCAGGACGGTCTCGGTGCCCCGGCCCTTGAAGCTCCGGACCGGGTTGACGGTCTCGACCTTCAGCAGCACCGAGCACCCCAACGCTTCGCTGAGAGGAGCGGAACGGAACTGCGGCGTGTCCAGGAACACCGCGTCGATCACCTGGGTCGCGTCACGGATGCGCCCCAGGTCGAGACGGGTCATCGCTCGAGCGCGCACACCCGAGCTGCCCGGCGCGTCACGTCTGGTGCACGTAGGAGTCGAGCTGGTCGCGCTCGAACTGCAGCTGGCTCATCTTGTGCTTGACCACGTCGCCGATCGAGATGATCCCCGCGAGCTTGCCGTCCTGGATGACCGGCACGTGGCGGATCCGGCGGTTGGTCATGATCTCCATGAGGTCGTCGAGCTGGTCCGACGGCGCGCAGGTCTCGACGAGGTCGGTCATGATCGCGCGGACGGTGTTGTTGACGACGGTGCCGTCGTGGTGGAGGTGGCGCACCACGTCACGCTCGCTGACGATGCCCTCGAGCGACTCGCCGTCGGAGCTGACGATCAGCGCGCCGACGTTGTGCTCGGCCAGGAGCGCGAGGAGCTCGCGTACGCCGGCGTCGGGACCGATCGTGATCACGGTCGCGTCGGGCTTGGCCTTGAGGATGTCGGCGATGCGCATGACTCCGACGTTAGCCCGCAGGCAGCGACGTGAACAGGACCGATCAACCCTCGGGCAGTCGCTGGGTCAGTCGCTGGGTCAGTCGTCGGGTCAGTCGTCGGGTCGACCCTCGGTGCGAACCCCGCGGGGCCGCAGCTCGGAGACCGACCCGGGACCCGTGGGCCGCCAGTCCGGGTCGTCGCCGTCGGCCATCGAGCCGAGGAACGACAGCGCAGCGTCGTGCAGGTGGCCGTTGGACGCCAGGGCGTTGCCGCCCCAGGGGCCGTCCGTGCCGTCGAGCGAGGTGAATGTCCCGCCCGCCTCGCGGACGATGACGTCGACGGCCGCCATGTCGTGCACGGCCAGCTCGGGCTCGGCGGCCAGGTCGACGGCCCCCTCGGCGACCAGCATGTAGGACCAGAAGTCGCCGTAGGCCCTGGTCCGCCAGACCCGGCGCATGAGGCCGACGAAGTCGTCGCCCTGGCCCCGCTCCTCCCAGCCGTGCAGTGACGAGTAGGACAGCGACGCGTCCTCGAGGCGGCGTACGTCGGAGACGTGACACTGGCTGGCCTTGAGCAGCGAGCGGCCGGTCCAGGCGCCGTTGCCGGCCGAGGCCCACCAGCGCCGTTGCAGCTGGGGGGCGGACACGACACCGAGCACGACCTCGTCGTCGACGGCCAGCGCGATGAGGGTCGCCCACACGGGCACACCCCGGACGAAGTTCTTGGTGCCGTCGATCGGGTCCACGATCCAGCGGCGCTGGCTGTTGCCGGTCGTGCCCTGCTCCTCGCCGGTGACCGCGTCGCGCGAGCGCACCCGTGACAGCGTGCGGCGGATGGCCTCCTCGACGGCCTGGTCCGCGTCGGTCACCGGCGTCAGGTCGGGCTTGCTCATGACGTGCAGGTCCAGAGCCTTGAATCGGTCGGTCGTGAGCGCGTCGGCGTCGTCGGCGAGGACGTGCGCGAGGCGGAGGTCGTCGGTGTAGTCCGCCACGAGACTCACCTTATGCTGCGTTGAACCGATCGCTGCGGAGGGACGTTCAGCAAGACATGGAGATCAACGGACTCCCGCTGCACGTGCTCGTCGTGCACGCGGCCGTCGTGTTCGGCCCGCTCGCCGCCCTCTGCGCGATCGCCTACGTCGCGCTCCCGTCCCAGCGAGACCGGCTGCGCTGGATGACCCTGCTGCTCGTCCTGGTCGCCACCGGTGCGATCTGGACGGCTTTTCTCAGCGGCGAGGACTTCTTCGAGTCGGATCGGTTCAGTGGCATCGCCGGGTCGGAGCTGGAGACCATGATCCTCGACCACCAGGAGCTGGCGGGGACCCTTCGGTGGGTCGCCTCGGGCTTCGCGGTGGTCACGGTCCTCGCCGTGTGGCAGCACCGAAGGGAGGGCGCGGCGCGCTATCTCCTCGGTGCGCTCGTCGTCGCGGGTGCCCTGGCCACCCTGGCCTACACCTTCCTCACCGGGGAGGCCGGCTCGAAGTCGGTGTGGAGCTAGGGGCCTAGTAGTCCGAGACACTCCGCGCGGCCAGCAGTCTCCGGAACGAGCTCACCCGGTCGGCGTCGGCCTCGCCGGCCTCGAGGGCGGCGTCGAGCCCGCACTCCGGCTCGTCGTCCCCGTGCGTGCACCCGCGCGGGCAGTCCTCGGTCATCTCGTCGAGGTCGGGGAACGCCTCGATCAGGTCCTCCGGCCGCACGTGCGCCAGGCCGAACGACCGGATGCCTGGCGTGTCGATGATCCAGCCGCTACTGGTCTCCTCCTCTTGGCGAGGCAGGGCGAGCATGTAGGCCGACGTGGAGGTGTGCCGGCCCCGGCCGGTGACGGCATTGACGATGCCGACCTCGCGCATCGCGTCGGGCACCAGCGCGTTGACGAGCGTCGACTTCCCGACGCCGCTCGACCCCAGCAGGACGCTCACCCGGCCGGTGAGCCGCTCGAGCAGCGCGGACAGGTCGCCGCCGCGGTGGGTGACCACCCACGGGACGCCCAGGGAGCGATAGGTCGCCAGCAGCTCGTCCGGTGAGGCCAGGTCGGACTTGGTGAGGCAGAGCAGCGGCGACAGTCCGGCGTCGTAGGCCGCCACCAGGGCGCGGTCGATCAGCCGGGGCTGCGGCTCTGGGTCGGCGAGCGAGGTGACCACGACGAGCTGGTCGGCGTTGGCCACGATCACCCGCTCGACGGGATCGTCGTCCTCCGCCGTACGCCGCAGCGTGGTCACCCGCTCGTTGACCTCGACGACGCGGGCCAGCGAGCCCTCGGCGCCGGAGACGTCGCCCTCCACGCGGACCCGGTCCCCGACGACCACGCCGCGGCGGCCCAGGGGCCGAGCCTTCATGGCCGTGACGACCCGGCCGTCGACGAGCAGCGTGTATCGGCCACGGTCCACGGTCACGACCACGCCGTCGGCGGCGTCGTCATAGGTCGGGCGCTCCTTGGTGCGCGGCCGGGTGCGGCGCCGGGGCCGGTCGTAGTGCTCGACGTCGTGGTCCGAGTACCGGCCGGCACCTGGCATCAGCCGCTGCCCATCAGAACAGCCCCGCCCAGAACGCCGGGAAGTCGGTGAACGTCTTGCTGGTGGTGGTGACGTTCTCCACCAGTACGCCGTCGACCGCCGCGCCGACGATCACGCCGGCGTGCGCCATCCGGTGGTCGGCGTAGGTGTGGAAGACGCCCCCGTGCAGCTGCGCCGGCCGCAGGCTGAGCCCGTCGGCGTGCTCGACCACGTCCGCACCCAGGCCTCCGAGCTCGGCGGCGAGGGCAGCGAGCCGGTCGGTCTCGTGACCGCGGATGTGGGCGATCCCGCGCAGCACGCTCGGCGTAAGGGCCAAGGTGCACAGCGCGGCGATCGCAGGCGCGAGCTCGCCGGCCTCGTGCAGGTCGACGTCCAGGCCCTGGAGCCCGTCGCTCGGGCCGGTCACGGTCAGCCCTTCGTGGGGCACCCACGCGACCGCGCAGCCCATCTGGCTCAGCAGGTCGCGAAGCAGGTCGCCGGGCTGTGTCGTGCTCTCGGGCCAGTCGCGGACCGTCACCGTCCCCCCGGTGACCGCGGCCAGCGCGAGGAACGGCGCCGCGTTGGACAGGTCGGGTTCGATGAGGTGGTCGACCGGCTTGATCGGGCCCGGCGCGACGGCCCAGCGGTTCGCGTCCGAGTCGTCCACCTCGACGGCGTGCTCGCGCAGCATCGCCACGGTCATGTCGATGTGCGGCTGCGACGGGACCGGCTTGCCGTCGTGGCGTACGTCGACCCCCGCGTCGTAGCGCGCGCCCGCGAGCAGCAGGGCGGAGACGAACTGGGAGGACGCCGAGGCGTCGATCACGACCGTCCCTCCGGGCACCGCGCCGGTGCCGCGGATGGTGAACGGGAGCGCGCCGCGGTCGCCGTCCTCGACGGTGACACCCAGGGCGCGCAGGGCCGCGATCACCTCGCCGACGGGCCGTGAGCGCATGTGCGGGTCGCCGTCGAAGGCGACGTCGCCGGTGGAGAGACCGGCGACCGGTGGCACGAACCGCATCACCGTGCCGGCGAGCCCGCAGTCCACCGCCGCGTCCCGGTCGAAGGGGCCAGGTGTGACTGACCAGTCGTCGCCGGAGGTGTCCACTGCGGCCCCCAACCCGGACAGCGCGGCAGCCATCAGCAGCGTGTCCCGCGAGCGGAGCGCCCGCCGCACCGTGCTCGGTCCGTCGGAGAGCGCCGCAAGGACCAGCGCGCGGTTGGTCAGGGACTTGCTGCCGGGAAGTGTGACGACAGCGTCGACCGGCCCGGCGGCGGTGGGCGCCGGCCAGGGATCCGGGATCGGGGGCGTCGTGGTCAGGTCGTCGTCCCCACTCAGGTCAGCTGGGCCTTCGCGAGCTTCGCCTCGCGGCGCGCGGTCGCGGCCAGGTGCTTGGCCTCGCGGCGCGCGTCCTTCGCCGCGCGGCGGGTGCGCCAGGCGACGCCCGGCTTTCCCTCGGTGTCGCCCGCGGCGATGATCAGCCCTCCGAGCATCGAGACGTTCTTGAAGAAGTGGATCCGCTGCTGCGCCTTCGCGGTCGGGTCCGGCTCCTCCCAGAAGCGGTGACCCGCGGCGGTGGTCGGCAGCAGGGTCGCGGCCAGCACGGCCGCCGAGAGCCTCGGCGCCCGGCCGGTGGCCAGGGTGAGCCCGGCGCCCACCTGCACCGCGCCGTTGAGCCGAACGAGCGTGACCGGGTCCTTCGGGATGGGCAGCTGCGGTGCCGCCTTGGTGATCATCGGGAGGAGCCGGTCGATGACCGGCTTGGCCCGCACCGCGAGCTGGTCGGCGTTGCGAAGGGCGTTGACGCCCCCGACCAGGAACATCGAGGCCAGCATGGGGCGGGCGACCAGTCTGCTGAGGCTCATGTGTCCATCTTGCACCGCTGGCAGCCGGTGAAACGACCGGGACCTGCGCTCTGGACCGAGGCTCAGCCTGGATCGGTGGATCCAGGCTCAGCCCAGCTGGACGCTGCTGCGGCGGTCGCCGGGCATGAGGACGGCCGTCAGGACGGTCGGAGCGCCGGGCACCGGTGTGACCAACAGCCGGATGGTGCCCGGCCCCTCGATGTGGCAGGTGAGGCTGCCTAGGTTGACCAGGTCGCACCGTGGGTCGAGATGCAGGGCGAGGGCGGGGCGATCCAGCGTGACGGTGACCGTGCCCTCCTCGGCCGCCCCCAGGCCGGTCACCCGGATCGCCACGTCCCACACCAGTCCACCCGCCATGGGCTGTGCCGAGGACTCGAGTCCGGCAGGGCCGGCGGAGCCTGGGTCCCCGCTGGGGTCCCCGCTGGGGTCGTCGTTCGGGTCGGGTGCGTCGGGCTCGTCGGGCTCGTCGGGCTCGTCGGTCTGGTTCGGCTGGTCCGGGTCCGGCTGGTCGTCGGGACGACCCGACGGGGCGCTCACCGGGTCGGGCCCGGGCTCAGGTCCCGGCTGGGGCTCGGTGTCGACGCCGGGCGTCGACGCGTCCGAGGATGGCGCCGGGGCCGCCGGCGCGGGCTTCTCCGGCTGGGTGCCCTCGGCCGGGGCAGGCCGGTCCGCCGGGTCGCTCGTGGTGCTCCGCTCCGCAGCGACGTCGCGGTCGTCGCTCCCGGCCTGCACGCCGACGACCACCCCGGCGACCACGACCCCCGCTGCGGTGGCTCCCACCAGCGCCTTGCCCCAGTGCTTGCCGAGGAAGCCGCCGACGCCCGCGAGCAGACCGACGCCGGAGCCGCCCGCGACACCGACACCGACGCTGCCGCCGAGGTAGGCCGCCGCGGCACCACCCAGGATGATCGGGGCGATCAGCGCGCGCAGGTCGGAGTTGACCTCGACGAGCTCCAGGTAGATGCCGGCGCACTCGCGGCAGTCCCGCAGATGCGCCTCGACCGCAGCGCTGTCGCGCTTGGAGATGTCGTTGCGGATGAACGCGCCGAGCTGCGCGCGGGTCCAGGCACAGCGCTCGTCGTCGGCGTCCTGGGCATGCATGGAGACGAACGCCTGACGTAGGCCCTCACGGGCCCGGTAGGCGAGCGCGGAGACCGAGTTGGGGCTCATCCCCAGCAGCGGGGCGACTTCCGCGGGCTTGTGGCCCTCGACCTCGATGTGCCAGAGGACGAGCTGCCAGCGCTCGGGCAGCGAGGCGAACGCCCGCGCGGCGGCTCCGCTCTCGAAGCCGGCGACCGCGGTGTCGTGGAACGCCTCGCCCGCGTCGTACGCCGCGATGTCGTCGGTGGGACGGGTGCGGGTGACCGCGCGGACCCGGTCGACGTGCAGCCTCCGCACCGCCGTGAGGAGGTAGGGACGCAACGCGGTGCTCGGGCCCTCGCCCCGCTGCAGGACCACCAGCACCTTGGCGAACGCCTCGGACACCAGGTCATCGGCCTCGCCGTCGCTGCTCAGCGACCTCGCGAGACGGCGGGCGGCGTCGACGTGCCGGGCGAACAGCTCGCCGTACGGATCGACGTCGCCTCCCCTCACCGCGGCGATCAGGTCGGCGTCCGAGGGCACGTCCGGGCGCGCGTCGGCAGGACGCGCGCCGGTCACACCCGTGTCGCTCACATGGGAACAACGGGCCAGCTCCGCGAAGATCACGCTCCGGTCTGGACCATTTCGCAGGATTCCGCGAGAAAGTTCCCGGAACCGCGTCATGACCTTCCGCCGAGGCCGTTCCCTCCCCGAAGGAGACGCAGCAACGGGAGCAGCACCACAGCGACGACGACGGCTCAGGAGCGGAGAAGACCCATGACCCCAGCAGGGACCTCTGCGGCCGGCCCGAGTGCAGAGCCGACGACCACCCACGGGGAGTGGTCGTCGGTAGGGGAGGCACTCGCGACCCGGTCCTGGGCCGTCGTCGAGCTCTGTCGGGACGTCGGCCGTGACCTGGCCGAACGGGGGATACCTGTCGGCGACGCGCTGCGCGAGCTGCGGTCGGCCACTCGGCGGTTCGCCCAGCGAGGACCGACGTTCGAGGAGTGCGAGGCACTTGTCGACGCCTGGGCGGACGCGACCCTCGGATACCTCAACCGGATCTCCTGCGCCGACCCGCTGACGGGGCTCGACTCGCAGGCGCATCTCCTCGCGATCCTCGGCGCGCCGACCGACACGGACCTCATCATGGTCGTGGTCGAGCTACCGGATCCCCTCGACTTCTTCGTGCATGCCCGGCACCTCTCGCTGCTCGGTGACCTGTGCCGCACGGTCTTCCCAGCGGCCCGGACCACCGCGCGCGTCGGCGTACGGCGCCTGGTGACGCTCATCCCGGCGGAGCCCGACCTCGGGCGGCGGGTGTCGCTTCTCGTCCGCGGTGCCGACGGGGCAGACCGCGTCTGGGTCGAGCCGATCCCGCCGCGCCCGCAGGCCCGCGAGCTGCTCATCGACCGGCTGGCGCGCACCTGACCCTGTCCGTGGCGCCTACTAGGGTGGCTCCATGTGCGGTCGCTACGCCTCGAGCCGGCGCCCGCAGGACCTCGTGGAGGAGTTCGAGGTCGTCGACGACCGGGTCAAGGAACCACTACCGCCCGACTACAACGTGGCGCCGACCAAACAGGTCTACGCCGTCGTCGAGCGGCCACCGTCCGATGACAAGCAGGCCGACCCGGAGCGGCAGCTGCGGGTGCTGCGCTGGGGGCTGATCCCGTCCTGGGCCAAGGACCCGGCGATCGGCAACCGGATGATCAACGCCCGGATGGAGACCGTGGCCGAGAAGCCGGCGTTCCGTCGGGCCTTCGCGTCGCGGCGCTGCCTGCTGCCGGCCGACGGCTACTTCGAGTGGTATCCCACCGAGGAGCTCGGCAAGAGCGGCAACCCGCTCAAGCAGCCGTTCTTCATCCGGCCCAAGGACGGCGGCGTACTCGCCATGGCCGGGCTCTACGAGATCTGGCGGGACCCGACCCGCGACGAGGACGACCCCGACGCCTTCCGCTGGACGTGCACGGTGATCACCACCGAGGCGGAGGACGCGGTGGGCATGATCCACGACCGGATGCCGCTGATGGTCGAGCCCGGTCGCTGGGACGCCTGGCTCGATCCGCGCCGGCCCAAGGAGACCCTGCTCGACCTGTTGACCCCCGCGGCCCCGGGCCTGCTCGAGGCCTACCCGGTCTCGAAGGCAGTCGGCAACGTTCGCAACAACGGCCCGGAGCTGGTCGAGCCCCTGCCGTTGGAGGACGACCAGTGAGCACCGAGCGGCGGATCGACACGGTGCACGGCCCGGCCCGGCTGGTGACCCACCGGGCCCGGAGACCGCGGGTGACCGTGCTGCTCAGCCACGGGGCCGGCAACGGGATCGACACCAGGGACCTGGAGGCGCTGGCCCACCACCTGCCCGGGCAGGGCGTCACGGTCGTCCTGTTCGAACAGCCCTGGAAGGTCGCCGGCCGCAAGGTCGCCACCCCTCCGCGCACCCTCGACGAGGGCCTGGTCGCGGCCGCCGACGCCCTCCGGGTGCGCACGCCCATGGTCGTGGGCGGGCGCTCGGCGGGTGCGCGGTCCGCAGCCCGGTGCGCGCGTCGCCTCGGGGCGGTGGGCTGCCTCGCTCTCGCCTTCCCGCTGCACCCTCCTGGTCACCCCGAGAAGACCCGCCTCGACGAGCTGCGCGGCGCGCAGGTGCCGACCCTGGTGATCCAGGGAGAGCGGGACCCGATGGGGCGGCCCGAGGAGTTCCCCGCCGATCTCGACCACCTCGACCTGACTGTCGTGCCCGGCGCGGACCACGGGCTCAAGGTCCCCAAGCGCGGCCCGGTCTCGCAGGAGGACGCGTTGGGGATCGTCGTCGAGTCGACGTTGGAGTGGCTGGTCCGCGAGGTCGTGGGCTGACCGACCCGGCTCGGGAATGACCGTCCGGCCGGCGGCGTTCTGCCACTTGTGATCGCCCTGCTGGAGCCGCCCGCCGCGGCGCCGTCCGCGCCCGGTCTGACGACCGGCGCCACGCTCGACGTCCGCGTAGGCTGGGCGGCGATGACCCAGAACCTCGATGACCTCAACGGGCTCGACGACCTCGACGGCCTCGGGGTCCCCGCCGACGAGATCGACGTCGCGACGGAGTCCCCTGAGGACCGCTCCGCGCGGTTCGAGCGGGATGCGCTGCCCTTCCTCGACCAGCTCTACGGTGCCGCCATGCGGATGACCCGCAACCCCGCAGACGCCGAGGACCTCGTGCAGGAGACCTTCGCCAAGGCCTACTCGTCCTTCCACCAGTTCCGGCCCGGCACCAACCTCAAGGCCTGGCTCTACCGGATCCTGACCAACACGTTCATCAACAACTACCGCAAGAAGCAGCGCCAGCCGCAGCAGTCGTTCACCGGGGACTCCGGAGACGTCGAGGACTGGCAGCTCGCGCGCGCGGAGTCGCACAGCTCGACCGGGCTCAAGTCGGCCGAGATGGAGGCGCTCGAGCACCTACCCGATTCGCAGGTCAAGACCGCCCTGCAGCGACTGCCCGAGGAGTTCCGGCTGGCGGTCTACCTCGCCGACGTCGAGGGCTTCGCCTACAAGGAGATCGCGGAGATCATGGAAACCCCGATCGGCACCGTGATGTCGCGTCTCCACCGTGGGCGGCGTCAGCTGCGTGACCTGCTCTCCGACTATGTGCGCACCAACGACCTGATGCGGGTCGGCATCACGGAAGGGGACGAGTCGTGACCGAGCACCGGGCCCATGACCAGGCCCACGACCAGGCCCACGACCAGGAGTGCGCCGACTTCCTCGACCGGATCGTCTACTTCATCGACAACGAGCTCGACGCGGCCGACTGCGCCGTGGTCCGGGCCCACCTCGACAGCTGCAACCCCTGCCTGGAGCGCTACGACCTCCAGCGCACCGTCAAGTCCATCGTGGCGCGCTCCTGCACGGAGGCTGCTCCCGACGAGCTCCGCCAGCGGGTCATGTTCCAGATCCGCGAGGTCCAGGTCCGCATCACCGAGGGCTGAGCCGGGCGCGCGGCGTACCATTCGCGCCATGCGTCGTACGGGGATCTTCGCGGCGGCTGCGGCCGCCACCGCATTGACCATGGCGGTCGGGACGGCCGCCGTGCTGCTGCCGAGCGCCGGCCAGGCGGCCGCGCCCGGCGTCAAGAAGCCGCCCCGTGAGGTCATGTTCGTCGGCAACAACTGGGACGGCACCGCGACCGTGATCGACGTGCGCACGCGCAGGGCGATCAAGCGCCTCAACATCATTCCGGACCGCCGCGAGGAGCTGCTCGAGATCTACGCCGCGCCGGACCGGCTCGCCTTCTACCTGGCGATCCAGCAGGTCGTCGGCGAGGGGCACGACCAGTACGTCGACGACATGTTCACCACCCGCGACGGCAACCTGGTCGCGGCCTCGAGGCCGAGCTTCTCCGACGTCGTGTGGATCGACCTGGCGACCGGCAAGGTGGTGGCCGAGCAGCAGATGAACGGCTACCGCACCGACCACATGAACGTCTCGCCCGACGGCAGCCGGCTGCTCGTCTCGGACTCCACCGACCGCACGGTGCACGAATACGCCATGGGCGGCCTGGGAGACCCGACCACCGGCCGGCTGCTGCGCACCTTCGAGTCCGGTGACACACCGCACGAGAGCAACTACAGCAAGAACGGCAAACGCATCTTCCACGCGAGCATCGGCCGGGTCTACACCCCGATCGACTACCCCGAGCTCGGCCCGGTGCCGGTCGGTGGCGTGCACGACGCGGTGAAGGCCGACCGGTGGCTGCAGATCGTCGACAACCAGACGTTCAAGGTGCTCCGCCGCTGGGACATGGGCAAGGAGCTGGCGGAGGCAGGCTTCCCCGGCATGAGCTCCGCGGTCCGGCCGATGGCGATCACGCCCGACGAGCGCACGGTCTATCTGCAGGTCTCGTTCTTCCACGGGATCGTGGAGTTCAAGCTGCGGAAGAAGGACCCCACAGGCGGCGGGGACTACACCATGGGCTCGCAGTCCGAACCGGCGACCGGCAAGGTGAAGCGCCTCATCCCGCTGCCGGTCAGCGACGAAGCCGCGGCGCTCACCCGCGAGGAATATGTCCTCGACTCGGCCCACCACGGCATCGCGATCAACGACGCGGGCACCCGGCTCTGCGTCGCCGGGACGATGTCGGACTATGCGGCCGTCGTGTCGCGCAAGACCGGTCGCTACAAGGTGTTCGACGGGGCGGCGAAGTTCCTCGAGAACCGCGAATACTCCAAGCCCTACTGGGCCACGACCAGCAAGGTCGACGGGCATTGCTGGGTCTCGATGGCCGGCAGCGACCTGGTGCTCGTCATCGACTACGGCAAGCGCAAGGTCATCGACGAGATCGCCGTCGGCCACCATCCGCAGCGGGTGCGCGACGGCCTGGTCAGCCGCCGGGTGCTGCGCGCATGGGCCGCGGGGGCCGCGTCCGGGGTCCCGGACCTGTCACCGGTGCCCATCACCGCGGCCCAGCGGGCCGCGGCGGAGGCGTGGATGGCCGCACAGATCGCGGCGATCAGTTGACGTGAGTCCCAGCCTCAGCTTGCGAGGTCTGGACACGGCCGGTTCCGACCTCGTTCCTCGGTCGGACGGCCTGCTCGACCACCATTAACGCTTGAGCTGAGCCGTCCTCGTTCCTCGGACGGGTCAGCTCAAGCGTTGGGGCGCTTGCCGTGGTTGGCGCTCTTCTTCTTGCGCGCGCGGCGCTTGCGACCGGTCTTGCTCATCTGATCCTCCGTGATTTCGGGAACGGTGCAGTCTCGCAGGCTGCGTGCTGAGCGAGAAATCCGGCAGCCCACATCAGCCCTGGAGCCGGCCGAGGAAACGCTCCGCGTCGACGACCACCCGAGTGACCTCGCCGGAGCCGACGACCTTGCCATCGCCGCCCGCGTGCCGGGCCGAGACCGTGAAGCGGTGCAGGCGCCCGTCGGCGTACGTCGTGGACGCGCTCACCTCGACCTGCTGGCCGACGGGGCTGGCGGCGAGGTGCTCGAGCGAGACCCGCGTGCCGACGCTCGTCGAGCCCTCGGGCAGGGCCGGCTCCAGGGCCGCGCAGGTGGCCGCCTCGCACCAGGCGAGCAGTCGCGGAGTGCCGAGCACCGGCAGGCTGCCGGACCCGACGGCGAGGGCCGTGTCGTCCTCGGTCACCGTGAACGTGAGGGTGGCCGAGTGCTGCGGCGAGCCGCTCACGGCGCGAGGTCCAGCAGGTAGGCGACCAGGTCGACGCCGGCGACCGGTGACCAGTCCCGGTCGGGCGCCCGGTTGAAGCCGTGCCGCTCGTAGAGCCGGTGCGCGGCGTGCATGGACGGCAGGGTGGACAGCACGACCCGGGGGGCGCCGACCTCGCGGAACCGGTTGATGCACAGCTCGACGAGCGCACTCCCGACTCCCTGACCCTGCGCCCACGGGGCCACCGCGAGCATCCGGAACTCGCCCTCCTCGCCGCGCCCGATCTCGCGCCACGGGGACCCGTCATGGCAGACGGTCACCGTGCCGAGGACGGTGTCGTCGGTGTCGCTCGTGGTCGCCACCCAGAGCTCGGCCTCGCGGTCGCGCGCCGCGGCGTCGCGGAGCTTCTCGATGTAGCCGGCCTCGGCGGCCTCGTCCAGATCGGCGTACGCCGCGACCGTCACTTCGCCGATGGCGGCGTGGTCACGGGGCTCGGCCCGCCTGATCCGCACGGCGGGCCGGCTCAGACGCCGAACGTCGCGCGCGGGTAGGCGGCGTTGACGTCGGTGATCACGTTGACGAGGTAGGGCACGCCGGCGGCGAAGGCGCGGTCCAGCGCGCTGCCGATCTGGCGCGGGTCGGTGACCGTCTCGCCGGCTCCGCCGAGCGCTTTGACGACCTCGTCGTATGCGGTGCGGGGCGCGAGGTCGGCGATCACGTCGTAGCCGTAGAGCATCCGCATCGGGCCCTTCTCGAGCGCCCACGCGGAGTTGTTGCCCATCACCATGACCACGGGCAGCCCGTGGCGCACCAGGGTGTCGACGTCCATGAGGGAGAAGCCCGCGGCGCCGTCGCCGAGGAGGAGCACCACCTGGGAGCTCGGCCGGGCGAGCCGGGCGGCGATCGCGGCGCCGAGCCCGGCGCCCAGGCAGCCGTAGGGCCCCGGGTCCAACCAGCAGCCGGGCTGCTGGGGCTCGACGTACTTGCCCGCGAAGCTCACGAAGTCGCCACCGTCACCGATCACGACCGCGTCTGGGGCCAGCCGCGGGACCAGCTCGCCGTAGATCCGGGCGGGGTGGACGGGGTCGGCCTCCGCGCCGAGCAGCTCGGCGTCCTTCTCGGCCGCGAGCTTGACGAGGTCGTGGAGCTCGGTGGCCCACGCCGACCAGTCGCGGCGCCGACCCCGCTCCACGGCCGCGAGCAGTCCGTCGAAGACCTTGGTGAGGTCGCCGGCCACGGACGCCGCCAGTGCGGCGTGGCCGGCCACCTGGGTCTCGGCGTCGGCGACGTGCACGACCTTGGCGGGCTGCGCGCCGTCCTTGCCGCCGAACACTCCGTAGCCGAGACGGAAGTCGAGAGGCGTCCCGACCACGATGACCAGGTCGGCCTTGTTGAGCGCGGCGCCGCGAGCCTTGGTGACGAGCAGCGGGTGGCCGCCGGGCACGATGCCGCGCCCCATCCCGTTGGTGAGCGTCGGGACGGCGAGGTCCTCGACGAGCCGCAGCGCGGCCACCTCGGCGCCGTCGGCCCAGACGTCCGTGCCGAGGATCAGCACCGGTCGCTCGGCGTCGGCGAGGAGGGCCGCGATCCGGTCGAGTGCGTCGGTGTCGGGGTCGGCCCCTGCGGAGCGGGTGCCGGTAGGCGCCGGGCCCGAGGAGGCGTTGAAGAACTCGTCCATCGGGATGTCGACGAAGACCGGTCCGCGGTGGGGCGATGCGGCGACGGTGAAGGCCTCGTCCATGCCGCCCAGGACGTCGCCCGCGGTCGGGAGCGTGACCGCCTGCTTGGTGATGCTGGCGAGGATCGGCGGGTGGTCGATCTCCTGGAGGCTGCCACTGCCCCAGCGGTTCTGGGGCGCCCGGCCGCCCACGACGACCATGGGGGAGCCGGCGAACTGGGCCTGGGCGATGGCGCTGACGCCGTTGGTCACGCCCGGACCGGCGGTCAGGACGGCCAGGCCGGGGACCCGGGTGAGCTTGCCCGTGGCCTCCGCGGCGAACGCCGCGGTCTGCTCGTGACGCACGTCGAGCAGCCGCATCGGCGGGTCCGCCTTGACGGCGCCGTCGTACATGGGGAACACATGAGCACCGGACAGCGTGAACATCGTCTCGACGCCGTGCGCGCGGGCCGCCGCGACGGCGAGCTCGCCGCTGTGGCCGCTGAGCTCGTGGGGGTTGTCGTCCGTCATGGGGTCAGCGGCTCCGTTGCTGCAGGTAGTCGGGGTTGGTGGTGCGCAGCGCGTCGACGATCACCAGCAGCAGGTCCGAGCGGACCTCCGGCGGGCGCGGGCCGAGCGCCAGCTGCAGGTAGAGGCCCCGCAGGTAGGCCTCGGCGTTGCCGCCGACGAGATGCGGGTCCCGGTCGTCGTAGGAGCCCCGGGTGGAGGCGCCGGCTACCAGCCGGGCGATCCACGGCTCGATGAGGCGCAGGGGCAGCAGGTTGCGGCGGAGCACTTCCATGGTCGCCGCCGCAAGGCGGTCCGGCTCTCCGTTGGTGAACAGCCGGTCGACGGGCAGCAGCAGCCGGTCGCCGATCACGTCGAGCACCACGGTGAGCTCGTTGGCGCCCACGTGAGGTGAGCGGGCGAGTGTGCCGAGCGCGTCAGCGCCGTGTGCCACCGCGTGCGCCCAGCCCTTGCCGGGCACGAAGCCCCGCAGGTCGCGCTCGCGCAGCAACCAGGTGGCGAGCCGGTCGCCCCACTCGAGGACCTTGCCGCCGGCTACCAGCGGGCGCTCGTTGTCCCGGCCGATGCACTCACCCAGGATCAGTGCGGAGAAGCTGCGCCGGAACACCGAGTCGGTGTCGCGCTCGCCGAGCCCGACACCCAGCCCGGCGGCCATGCCGTCGCCCAGCCCGGCCAGCAGGTCGTCGTAGACACCCCGGGCGACCCAGGTCGCCAGCGTCGGGTAGGCGGTGCCGTCTCGCGCCTCGGGATCGGTGTCTCCGAGCATGGTCGTCAGCTCGGCGGTGAGGTCGTCCAGCGGCCGGTCCGAGGGGACCGCCAGCCCGGAAGCATGGACCTGCTTCCAGTACTGACCCGACATGCGCTCCATCCTGCCAAAGACCGCACGCAGACGGGGCGGCGGGCGGTACCCCATCTCACCCACGAATACGCTGATCGACGTGTCGTCGCTCCAGGAGCTCGCCCAGGCTCACACGGACCTCGACGACGACGACGTCGCCTGGCTCCAGCTCCTGCAGGCCGACTGGCAGATCATCGCCGACCTGAGCTTCGCCGACCTGGTCCTCTGGCTCCCGGACCGCGCCGGCACGGGGTTCTGGGCCGGCGGCCAGATGCGGCCTACGACCGGCCCGACGGCCTACGTCGACGACATCCTGGGCAGCTTCGCGCCGACCGGCCGGCGACCGCTGGTGGACCGGGCCTACGCCGAGGGGCGGCTGGTGCGGGAGGGGGACCCGGAGTGGCGCGACGACGTGCCGGTGCGCAACGAGACCATCCCCGTGCGCCGGGCCGGCCGGGTGATCGCCGTGGTCGGCCGGCACACCAACCTGCTCGGCGTGCGCACTCCGAGTCGCCTGGAGCTGTCCTACCTCCAGACCGCGGCGGACCTGACCCAGATGATCGCCGCCGGATACTTCCCGGCGCCCGGACCACGCAGCGACCACGCCGACTCCCCGCGAGTGGGTGACGGGTTCCTGCGCGTGGACGAGCAGGGCAAGGTCGTCTACGCCAGCCCGAACGCCCTGTCGGCCTACCGCCGGCTGGGGCTGTCCGGTGACCTCACCGGACTGGTGCTCACCGATCTCACCCGTGAGCTCGTGCCGTCACGGCAGAGACCCGACGAGGAGACGCTCAGCGCGGTCCTCGGCGGTCGCGCCCACCGAGACACCGAGCTCGCCACCCCCTCGGTGGCGTTGATCGTGCGATCCATCCCTCTCCGACCGCAGGGTGAGCACATCGGCGCGCTGGTCCTGGTGCGCGACGTCACGGACCTGCGACGCCGCGACCGCGAGCTGGTCACCAAGGACGCGACGATCCGCGAGATCCACCACCGGGTGAAGAACAACCTGCAGACGGTGGCCGCACTGCTGCGGCTGCAGGCCCGCAGGATGGACTCATCGGATGCCAAGTCCGCGTTGGAGGAGGCGGTCCGCCGGGTCGGCTCCATCGCCCTGGTGCACGAGACGCTCAGCCAGACCGTCGAGGAGAACGTCGACTTCGACGAGGTCGCCGACCGGCTCGGTGCCATGGTCACCGACGTCGGCTCCAGCGAGGACGTCGTCGGAGCGCGGGTTCGCCGTGAGGGGTCGTTCGGGGTCATGAGCTCCGAGGCGGCCACCGCGCTGGCCATGGTGCTGACCGAGCTGGTCCAGAACGCCGTGGAGCACGGCCAGCCCGGCCTCACCGAGATCGTCGTCGGCGCTCAGCGGGACGCGCACGTCCTGCGGGTGCGCGTGGACGACGACGGCGCCGGGCTTCCCGCCGGCTTCGACCTGGACGCCTCGAGCAGCCTCGGGCTGACGATCGTGGGGACCCTGGTGGAGTCCGAGCTGGGCGGCCGACTGGTCATGGGGGCCGGTCCTGGTGGTCGCGGGACGCGCGCCGAGATCGACGTCAGGCTGAGCTGACGCCGTTGCTGTTGTTCAGTCCCAGCCTTCGCTGCGGAGTGTCTCGACACGCTCCACGGCCTCGTTCCTCGGCCGTTCCGCTGCTCGACCCCCTCGCTGCGGGTCAGAACCGCTACGCGGTCCTGACCCTTGCTCGGGCATTCCGGCGCTTCAGCGCGCGCCGCTCGTCCTCGCTCAGGCCTCCCCACACGCCGTGGTCCTGGCCGGCCTCGAGGGCCCACGCCAGACACTGCTCGCGCACGTCGCAGCGCCGGCACACCTGCTTGGCCTCCTCGATCTGGAGGATGGCCGGACCGGTGTTGCCGATCGGGAAGAACAGTTCCGGGTCTTCGTCGAGACACGCGGAACGGTGGCGCCAATCCATGGCGGAGAACCTTGCCTTTCGAGGCTTCGTGGGCACGAGTGAAGGCGCGGACAAGCGTTCGGCCCGCCGCGCTACGTCAAGGTTGCCGAGAATCCGGATCCGAAACAAGGGCTGGCGGCGGTTCCGTGCGTCACAGCCTCGATGTCTCCCCGATTCGCCGTCGCCGGTCCAGACCAGTGCTGGTGGTCCGCCATGACAGGCTTTACGCCGTGACGACGCCTGCCGACGACCCGGGCCACCGTCCGCTTCTCCTGAGGTTCGCGGCCGCGCTGACGGTGCTGGAGGGTCTCGTGCTCGTCGTCTACGCCGTGCTCGAGCTCGCCCACCTCGATGGCGACCGGGTGAGCGTGGCTGTCACGACTGCCAGCTTCTTCGGGCTGATGGGCGCCGGGCTCCTGCTCTGCGCCGCCGGACTGTGGCGGTGCCGGTCCTGGGCCCGCAGTCCGGTCGTGGTCGCCCAGCTGATCACTCTGCTCACGGCGTACAGCTTCGTCGGCGGAGAGACGACCTGGGTGGCGGTGGCGCTAGCCGCCGTCTCGGGCGCCGTGCTGGTCTGCGTCCTGCACCCGCAGAGCATCGCGGCGCTGGCCGCGGACGGGGCCTGAGCTCACTCCTCGAGCGAGGTGCGCAGGTGCTCGAGAGTGCGGCTGAGCAGTCGTGACACGTGCATCTGGGAGACACCGATCTCCTCAGCGATCTGCGACTGGGTCATGTTCTTGAAGAAGCGCAGCAACAGGATCTTCTTCTCACGGGGGTCCAGCCGGTCGAGCAGGGGCTTGAGGGACTCCCGGACCTCCACGTGCTCGAGGTTGACGTCGTCGACGCCGATCGAGTCCAGCATCGACCCGGGACCCTCGTCGCTGCCTTCCCCGGCGTCCAGGGAGAGGGTCGAGTAGGCATTGCTCGACTCCAGGCCCTCCAGGATCTCCTCGACCGAGCACCCGATCGCCTCGGCGAGCTCCCGCGGTGTGGGCGACCGGCCCAGTGACTGGGTGAGCTCGGCGCCGACACTGCCGATCTGCATCCGCAGCTCCTGCAGCCGCCGCGGCACGCGGATCGCCCACCCCTTGTCGCGGAAGTGGCGCTTGATCTCGCCGATGATCGTGGGGGTGGCGTAGGTCGAGAACTCCACTCCTCGGTCGGTGTCGAACCGGTCGACCGCCTTGAGCAGCCCGATCGTGCCCACCTGTACGAGGTCCTCCAACGGCTCGCCACGGTTGCGGAACCGGCGCGCGCAGTGCTCCACGAGCGGGAGGTGCAGGTGCACGAGGCCCGCTCGGGCAGCCTCACGCTCGGCCGGGTCGGCCGCGTCGTGGTGGAGTCGCCCGAACAGCGAGGCGCTCTCCTGACGGGTCTGTTCGAGGCGCGTGAGCGTGAGGTCGCCCGCGGCCCCGTCGTCGAGGCCCTCCCGAGGCTCGTCGGACATGTCAGTCCTGGACGTCCCGGGCCCCGGACTGCATGGTCAGCGTGATCTGGTAGCGGCCGTCCGCGACCGACGCTGTGGCGTCTCCCGCGAGGGTGGTGAGGACCTGCCAGGCGAAGCCTTCGGGATCGGGCAGGGTCGCCGTCGACGACTCCACGTCGACCGCGACGGTGAGGCGTCCCGGGTCCAGGTAGAAGCGGCAGGTCATGTCGGTCCCGGTCGCGGCCGGGCGAAGCACCAGCGCGCACGCCTCGCCCACCGCCATCCGCAGGTCCTCGATGTCGTCGAGGGTGAAGTCGAGCCGGGCGGCGAGGCCCGCGCTGGTGGTCCGCAGGACGGACACGTAGGCGCCGTCGGCGGGGAGTCTCAGCTCGACGTCCGCTCGTGCGTCGCCGACGGGACCGGTCGTCGTCATTGGTGGAGGCCCTTCGTGCTGGGGAGTCGCCACGAGGTTAGTGCGTCACACCCTCCACGTCTGGGCGCCGTCGTCAGGCAGCTCCGCCCGTTCGGCGGCGCGCAGCAGTCCCAGCCGCTCGACCCACGTCATCCCGTCCGACCAGGCGCAACGCAGGGACATGTGGCCGTCGGCCTCCTCCACGGTGAGCAGCACGACCGCGCCACAGACCTGTTCATCGGGTCGGACCTCGTGGGTGATGCCGAGTGAGTCAATCAGCTGGCCGAGCCCTTGCCTCTGCAACGCCCACCTCCCGAGTCCCCGCCCGAACGGACGGTCAGGAGGACGGTTCCCCATCGTCGACGGGTCATGCCTGGATGGGCATCAACCTTCGTCGTAGACCAGAACGACGCGATCAGGCCGTGAGCGCCTCGGTCCCGAGCTCATTGCGCAGTGTCTCGAGGATCCGCTTGAGCAGGCGCGAGGCCTGCATCTGGGTGACCCCGAGCGCGTTGCCGATCTCTTGCTGGGTCCGGTCCTCGACGAAGCGCATCCGCAGGATGGTGCGGTCGCGCGGGCTGAGCCGGCGCAGCGCGGGGCTCAGCATCAGCCTCGCCTCCATGGCGTTGCTGTCGGTCTCGTCGTCGGCGAGCCGGTCGATGGCGGCCCGGCCGTCCTCGGAGACCGGAACGTCGAGGGAGACCGGTGTGAAGCAGCCTTCCGCCTGCAGGGCCTCGGCGACGTCGGTCTCGGGCAGGTCGAGCTCCTGGGCGAGCCTGGCGGCCGAGGGTGGGGCTCCGCTCTCCTCGCCGTGCCGGTAGGCGT
This sequence comes from Nocardioides dilutus, assembly GCF_054779555.1. NCBI lineage: Bacteria > Bacillati > Actinomycetota > Actinomycetes > Propionibacteriales > Nocardioidaceae > Nocardioides > Nocardioides dilutus. The sequence goes on from NZ_BAAGYA010000002.1 coordinate 1,094,860, forward strand.
GGATGACCTTGGACTGGATCTCTTGGACCCGGCGGGGCGGGCGGATGGTCCAGCCATGGTCTCGGAAGTGACGCTTGATCTCCCCGGAGATCGTCGGGACCGCATAGGTCAGGAAGTCGCGCTCCTGGGAGACGTCGAACTTCTGGGCCGCGCGGGTAAGCGCCATGCAGGCGACCTGCTCGAGGTCCTCCACCGGGATGGAGCGGTTGCGGTAGCGATGGGCGATGGCGTGCGCAACGCCGATGTTGAGAACGATGACCTGTTCGAGCAGCTCATCGCGTTGCTTCCCCGTGGCCTGCGCGGCTTCCGTCAGTAGCCGAGCAGTCTCCTGACGCCGCACGATGCGCGACGCAGAGCGGTCCAGTACTGAGACGGTCATGCATAAGAACCTCCCCGGCAGTAAGGGGGTGAAACCGGCGCGGGGCCGATTCCACCCCTCCGGGTGAGATCACTTCGGTGAGGTTTAGCCGTGATCGGGCAGGGAAAGGCGCTCCGATTCACAGCCGGAGGATCACGCCTTCTTGGTCTCCCAGAAGATCTCCGCGATCTCGTCGATCTTGGCCAGCAGCTCGTCGGCCTTGCCGGCATCGAGCTCGCCCTTGGTGCCGGTGGCGCCGGCGAGCTTCGTGGCCTCGTTGAACAGAGTGTGGAGCTGCGGGTACTTCTCGAAGTGCGGAGGCTTGAAGTAGTCGGTCCACAGCACCCAGAGGTGGTGCTTGACCAGCTCGGAGCGCTGCTCCTTGATGAGGATCGCGCGGGTCCGGAAGTCCGGGTCGTCGTTGTCGGCGACCTTCGCGATGATCGCCTTGACCGACTCGGCCTCGATCCGGGCCTGCGCGGGGTCGTAGACGCCGCAGGGCAGGTCGCAGTGAGCCGAGACCTCGATCGTGGGGGCCAGCAGTCGCGCAAGCATGCGATCTCCTCAAGTCGTGGGTGCGTTCGGGGTGCACGGGAGGCGGAGCTCCCAGTGCGTTGGGAGACTACTCCGCGTGCGTGTCGCCGAGGGTCCGGTACCCCCTGCTGGAGCGGGCAGACGCCGGTGGGGTCTCGCCGTGGTGACGGGCGACTCGATGCGTCCCCGGTTGCGTCCCGGCGACCGGCTGCTCGTCGACTACCGCCGACCCCCGCGCGAGGGCGATGTCGTCGTGGCCCGGCTGGCGGACGGGACGGTGGCGGTCAAACGGGCCGTCGAGCGTCGTACGACGCGGGCCGGCGGACCCGGGTGGTGGCTCCTCAGCGACGCCCCCGAGGTCGGCGTCGACTCCCGTCACCGTGGCGTCGTGCCGGTCGAGGATGTCCTCGCCGTGGTCCGGGTCCGGCTCTGGAAGCCGCGCATGCCAGACTCTGCGCGTGCCAGAAGGAGCGTCTGAGGCGGCCCACCCCCTGGCCGGAGACCCGGTCTTCGACCTGCACGTCGGGGGCAAGATGGAGGTTCGCTCGACGGTCTCGCTGAGCGGCCGCGACGACCTGTCGATGGCCTACACCCCCGGCGTGGCCAGGGTCTGCGAGGCGATCGCCGCCGACCCGGCGATGACCCGGCACTACACCTGGGTGCCCAACACGGTGGCCGTGGTGACCGACGGGACCGCCGTCCTCGGGCTGGGCGACATCGGGCCCGCCGCCGCGATGCCGGTCATGGAGGGCAAGGCGGTCCTCTTCAAGCAGTTCGGCGGCGTCGACGGGGTGCCCATCTGCCTGGCGACGACCGATACGGAGGAGATCATCGAGACCGTCGCCCGGCTCGCCCCGAGCTTCGGCGGGATCAACCTCGAGGACATCTCGGCGCCACGCTGCTTCGAGATCGAGGACCGGCTCAAGGCGATGCTCGACATCCCCGTCTTCCACGACGACCAGCACGGCACCGCCGTGGTGGCCCTCGCCGCGCTCACCAATGCTCTGAAGCTGACCGGGCGCAGTCCGGAGACGACCCGGGTCGTGATCTCCGGGGCCGGGGCCGCGGGCGTCGCGGTGGCCAAGATCCTGCTCAACGCCGGCATCAACGACCTCGCGGTCACCGACCGCAAGGGCGTCCTGCACTCTGGCCGCAGCGACCTCACCCCGGTGAAGCGCGCGCTCGCGGAGGTCACCGCCGACAAGACCGGGCGCACCGGCTCGCTGGCCGACGTGCTGGAGGGGGCCGACGTCTACATCGGGCTCTCGGGCGGCACGGTGCCGGAGGAGGACGTCGCCCGGATGGCGCCGGAGGCGATCATCTTCGGCCTGGCCAACCCGATGCCCGAGGTCCACCCCGACGTCGCGCACAAGTACGCGCGGGTCGTCGCCACCGGCCGCTCGGACTTCCCCAACCAGATCAACAACGTCCTCGCATTCCCCGGCATCTTCCGCGGAGCCATCGACGTGCACTCCCGGGCGATCACCGAGGGCATGAAGCTCGCGGCCGCGCAGGCCCTCGCCGAGCTCGTGGGCGACGACCTGGCCGAGGACATGATCGTCCCCTCGCCGTTCGACCCCCGGGTCGGGCCGGCCGTCGCGGCGGCCGTGTCGGAGGCCGCCCGGCGCGAGGGCGTCGCCCGGCTCTAGCCGGTTGACCGACGCTCGATAACTTGGCGGGCATGTTCGCCGTCTACGCCGAGTCCTTCCATCCCGACGACCCGCTGGCCGGACTCGTGGTCGGCGAGCGGCCGGAACCGGAGGTGCCGGACGGCTGGACCGTTGTCACCGTCAAGGCCGCCTCGCTCAACCACCACGACCTGTTCTCGCTGCGCGGGGTCGGGCTCAAGCAGGAGCAGCTGCCGATGATCCTGGGCACCGACGCCGCCGGCCTCGACGAGGAGGGCAACGAGGTCGTCGTCCACGGCGTGATCTCCGACCCGTCGTGGACCGGTGACGAGACCTTCGACCCGAGGCGGTCGCTGCTCTCCGAGCGTCACCAGGGCGCGATGGCCGAGCGGGTGGCGGTCCCGCGTCGCAACCTGGTGCCCAAGCCATCCTCCTTGTCCTTCGCCGAGGCCGCCTGCCTGCCGACCGCATGGCTCACGGCCTACCGGATGCTGTTCTCTCGGGGCGGGCTCAGGCCGGGCGAGACCGTGCTGGTGCAGGGCGCCGGGGGAGGCGTGGCCACGGCCGCCATCGTGCTTGCCCGCGCGGCCGGGCTCCGCGTGCTGGTCACCAGCCGGGACGAGGGCAAGCGCGCGAAGGCACTCGAGATCGGTGCCCACGCGGCGTACGACAGCGGGGCTCGGCTCCCGGAGAAGGCCGATGCGGTGATCGAGACGGTCGGCCGGGCGACCTGGTCGCACTCGGTGCGCTCGCTGCGCCCGGGCGGGCGGATCATCACCTCCGGCACCACCTCGGGTCCGAACCTCGACGACGCCGAGTTGACCCGGATCTTCTTCCTGCAGCTGTCGGTGATCGGCTCGACCATGGGCACCCGCGACGAGCTGGCCGGCCTGGTGACGATGCTGGACTCGACCGGTGTCCGGCCTCTGATCGACCGCGAGCTGCCGATGGACCGGGCAGCGGAGGGCTTCGCCGTGATGGCCGAGGGTGACGTGTTCGGCAAGATCGTGTTCACCCGCTGATGACCGCACACCTCGCTCCCCACCCTGCTCCCCACCTGGTCACCGGCGCCGGCTCGGGGATCGGCCGGATCGTCGCCGAGCGCCTGCTGGAGCGCGGCGACGACGTGGTGCTGGTCGCCCGGTCGACGGACCGGGCGCACGACCTGCGCGCGGACTATCCGGGTGCGACGGTGCTGGTGGCCGACCTCGGCAGCGCCGAGGAGGTGGAGGCGCTGGCACGCTCGCTGCCCGCGTCACTGGCGTCCCTGGTCAACGCGGCCGGGGTCGTCGACCTCGGTCCGATCGCCGAGCTGAGCACCGCGGTCTGGCGCGAGCAGCTGGCGGTCAACCTGGTCGGGCCCGCGGTGCTGACCAGGATCGCCCTGCCGGCGCTGCGCGCCGCGCGCGGCACGGTCGTCATGGTCAACTCCGGTGCCGGTCTCCATGCCCACCCGCACTGGTCGGCATACGCCGCCTCCAAGCACGGGCTGCGTGCGCTGGCCGACTCGCTGCGGGCCGAGGAGCAGGAGCACGGCGTCCGGGTGACGTCGGTCTATCCCGGCCGGACGGCGACGCCGATGCAGGCTCAGGTGCACGCCCAGGAGGGCAAGGTCTACGACCCGGGAGCCTGGATCGACCCGGCCACCGTGGCCGACGCGATCGTCCGGGTGCTGGACCTGCCCGGTGACGCGACGCTCACGGACCTGACGCTGCGTCCGTCCGGGGCAGCGCCGCGCTGAGCACGAACACCCGCAGCCGCCGGCTGGTGCCGATGCGCCGGCGGTACTTCGCGTAGCCGACGTAGTAGCGCGCCGCCTCCTGCAGGACCTGCTCGAGCTCGGCGTCGGTCGCCGCGCGGGCGACGGCCTCGACGGAGCGTCCCCGGTAGGTCAGCGTGGCGCGTGGGTCGGCCTCCAGGTTGAGGACCCAGGCAGGTGTCGACTGCTGGCCGAAGTTGGTGCCGAGCAGGGCCAGCGAGTCGCCGAGGGGGACGCTGATGAGGTGCGACGTCCGCGGCTGTCCGGACTTGCGGCCCGTGGTGGTCACGTCGAGCACCGCGAGACCGGCGAGCAGCTCAGGCGCGCTCGTCCGCCCGCGGCTCAGCCGGCCCACCAGGTCGTCGAGGTGACGCAGGATCCGGGAGAAGACCCACGCGCCCAGCCTGGTCGCACCGAACGCCTTGAAGCCGCGCTGGAGCAGGTTGGCGGACGGATGCGCGTAGCCCAGCTGGGTGGCGAGGCCTGTGGAGCTCACGGGCGGGACTCCCAGTTGAGGGCCCCGATGAGCACCATCCGCAGCTGAGTCCTGGCCGTCTCGACGATCTCCTTCTCGGCACTCTGTTGTGCCTCGGGCCGGGCACCGGTCGAGAGCAGCTGCTCGGCGATCGAGACCATCGCGGTCACGATCAGGTTGGACAGGACCCGCAGGTCCTCGGCCGTCCACTGGTCAGGACCAGGGAGCCGGGCGAGGTCCGTGGCAAGCTCACGCTCGCACAGCTCGATCTCGTGGCGGATCGCCTCCCGCACGGACAGGGGGCCGGCCGCCCGTTCCCGGGCGATGAAGAGGAAGTGCGAGCGCTGCTGGCGCACGTGCCTGAGCAGCGTTTCGACGGAGCCGTCGACGATCTCGCTGAAGCTCGCGGGGGTCCCGGGTCGGCGTACGTCGCGGAGCATCGCGCGCAGCGAGACGAACGACTCGTCGACCAGGGCGAGGCCGAGGGACTCGACCGAGTCGAAGTGCCGGTAGAACGCGGTCGGCACGATGCCGACCTCCTTGGCGACCTGACGCAGCGACACCGCGGCCAGGCTGCTGTTCTCGCAGAGGACGAGCGCCGCGTCGAGGATCGCCCGGCGGGTGCGCTCCTTGCGCTCAACCCGGGTCACCGGGCCGTTGGTGGTCACCAGCACATCCTACTTGGTGAACATGTGTCCACCCTCACGCACGGACGGCTTGACCGTGACCCGGTGTCTTCGACATCGTTTGAGTGCACGAACGTACACTGAAATCTTCCCGGAAGGAGGCACCCGCATGGGTCTCACCACCTCGATCCTCCGCTCGAAGGCGGTCGCCGCGCTCGCGTTCCCGCAGGGCGTCGACCGCTACTTGGAGCAGATCAACCCGATGTGGGCCGCCCACGAGGTCCGGGCCCGCATCGTCGACATCCACCGCGAGGTCGACGTGCCCGGCCACCCGCCGGTCGCCACGATCACGCTCCAGCCGACCTCGACCTGGCAGGGGCACCGGGCCGGCCAGCACGTGCAGCTCGGGGTCGAGGTCGACGGCGCCCGCCGGACGACGCGGGTCTTCACGATCTCCAGTCCCGACAGCCGCCAGGGCGACCGGTTCACGGTCACGATCCGCGCCAACCCGGCCGGCACCGTCTCGCAGTACCTCGTCGAGCGGGCGACGCCCGGCACGATGGTCCATCTCAGCCAGGCGCAGGGCGAGTTCGTCCTGCCCGACCAGGTGCCCGAGCACGTGCTGTTCATCTCCGGCGGCTCCGGCATCACGCCAGTCATGTCGATGCTGCGCTCGCTCCAGCGCCGCACGCACCGCGGGCAGGTCACGTTCCTGCACTGCGCCCAGAGCCCCGAGCACCAGATCTTCGCGGCGGAGCTCGACGAGATCAGGCGCTCCGGCCACGGCATCGACGTGCACCTGCTGCACCCCGAGCTGGGCGACCCGAACCTGTCGCCGGCCTACCTCGAGCGCCTGGTGCCCGGCTACCGGGACGTGCCCACGTGGGCGTGTGGCCCGGCTCCGCTCATCTCGGCGGTCCAGGCGGCGTACGACGGCTCTGAGGCACTGCGGGTGGAGTACTTCCAGCCGCCGCGCACCTCCGGCACCTCCGCGGAGGGCGACGTCGCCTTCACCAGGGCCGGCCAGGAGGCGCCCAACTCCGGCGCGACCCTGCTGGAGCAGGCCGAGGCACTCGGGCTGAAGCCCGAGTTCGGCTGCCGGATGGGCATCTGCTTCTCGTGCACGACCGTCAAGCGTGACGGCACGGTGCGCAACGTCCTGACCGGCGAGGAGTCCTCCGCGCCGGACGAAGAGATCCGTGTCTGCGTCAGTGCGCCTGTCGGCGACTGCGTCGTGGACCTCTGATCCACCAAGGAGCCCCCATGAGCACCAAGACCAAGACCATGAAGACCAACCGGACCACTCTGACCGACGAGCAGCTCGAGAGGTTCGGCGAGGAGCTCGACGCGATCCGTCAGCGCGTGCTCGCCGACCTGGGCGAGGAGGATGCGGCCTACATCCGCAACGTCGTGAAGCGCCGCCAGCAGTTCGAGGTCGCGGGTCGGGCGATGTTCTACCTGCCGCCGCTGTGGCCGCTCGCCGTCGCCTCGCTCTCCGTGTCGAAGATCCTCGACAACATGGAGATCGGCCACAACGTCATGCACGGGCAGTACGACTGGATGGGTGACCCGGGGCTGAACTCGCGGATGTACGACTGGGACACCATGTGCCCGGGCGAGCAGTGGAAGTACAGCCACAACTACATCCACCACACCTACACCAACATCCTCGGCAAGGACCGGGACATCGGCTACGGGATCCTCCGCATGGACGAGGACCAGAAGTGGCGGCCGCAGCACCTCCTCAACCCGGTCAACGCGGTGCTGTTGATGCTCCTCTTCGAGTGGGGCGTCGCCCTGCACGACCTCGAGGTCGAGAACCTCATCGCGGGCAAGCGGAAGATGTCGGACAACAAGCCGCTCTACCCTGGCCTGCTCCGCAAGATCCGCAACCAGACCATCAAGGACTACCTGCTGTTCCCGGCGCTGACCGGCCCGCTGTTCCCGCTGACCCTGGCGGGCAACGCGACGGCCAACCTGGTGCGCAACATCTGGGCGTTCAACATCATCTTCTGCGGCCACTTCCCGGCCGGCGTCGCGACGTTCTCCCAGGACGAGTGCGAGGACGAGACCCGCGGGCACTGGTACTACCGGCAGCTCCTGGGTTCGGCCAACATCACCGGCGGCAAACTGTTCCACCTCATGTCCGGCAACCTGTCGCACCAGATCGAGCATCACCTGTTCCCGGACCTGCCGGCCCGGCGCTATCCGGAGCTCTCGGTCGAGGTGCAGGAGATCTGCGAGCGCTATGGCCTGCCCTACAACACCGGCCGGCTCTCCAAGCAGCTGTTCAGCGTGGCCTCCAAGATCTGCCGGATGGCGCTGCCCGACCGCAGGACCAAGGGCGGCGAGTCGGCTGTGACGGAGGACGCGTTGGCGGCCTGACCTTCGCAGGTGAGACTGGGGCCCATGACCCAGCCTGCGAACGAGCCTTCCGCGAGCCAGCCCCCCTCGAACGAGCTGGAGCGACTGAGCGACGCCGAGATCGGCAAGGACAGCATCCAGGCCGCCGTCGAGGCGGCGGCCGGGACCGTCGGAGAGGTCGCCACGATCATCACTTCCGCGGTGCGTGACGTGGCCACCGCCCTCGGCGGCTTCGCGACCGAGGTGTTCGAGATCCGCGACGCCGCCAAGAAGGCTCAGCGCGACTAGTCAGCACGACGGCTGGGCGTGCGGTCGTCCAGCTGGCGGACCAGTTTCTGCGGTGCGCAGCACCGGTAGGACTCGGTGACGAGCTCGGCGACCTCGTCCCAGTCGGTGCCGTCGTCGAGGACCATCCCGATGATGGTGGGGGACCAGGGCGGCTTGTAGAACGGCAGGCCGGCGTTGCTCAGGGCCAGCAGCTCGTCCCCGGACGAGCGGAATGTCAGGACGGTCGTCGGCTCGGCGATGCCAGTGATGTCGCGTAGCGACGACTCATAGCCCGCCTGGGCGACCATCACGTGCGCGAACGTCTTCGACCGGATGCGCCAGCGGACCCCGGTCCAGGCGTCCTCCTCGTAGGTCTCGGGTAGCGCCAGGGCTATCTCGGCCAGGCGCCGCACGACGTCCGGGTCGGGTTCGATCCGCCGAGGCACGTCGAAGAGTCTGACAGTGAACGCCGACACGTTGATTCCGTGAACACCGCGCCTGGTCGTACGTATGGTCTCTGCTCGTGCGCCAACCTGCCTCGACCGCCATGAGGTGGCTGGTCGCGTTGCTCACCTGCGCCAGCCTCACAGCATGCTCGACCGATATCCCCGAGTCGCCTGGCGTCGGCACGGGTGACGGGACCCCAGGAAGCGTTCCCTCGCCACCCGTGCCGTCGCCGTCGCCCAGCGAGCCCTTCGTCATCGCCGGAGGAGTGACGCTCGAGCCGGGATCGGACGGCAACCTGCCGGTGTCAGTCCGCTGGCTCAGGTCGTTCTACGCTCTCGAGCACATCGCCACGGACGGAGCGGTCGTGTACGTGTCGGACGAAGTCGTCGCGGCACTCGACGCGTCGACCGGCAACTATCTGTGGGAGGCCTCCGACCCTCGAGGCGACTGTCTCTGCGCTGACGGAGGTGTCGTCATCGGCACCCAGGGGCCGGATCGACTCCGGGTGTGGGCGCCCTACAACTACGACCTCACTGTCGACCGAGGCACTGGTGAGATCGTCCGCCTCACCCATCGGGCCGGCGGTGACAAGCCAGCGGACCTCAAGCGGATGAAGGGCTCACGACCCGAGGAGTACGCGATAAACGTCAAAGGCAATGGGGTCGTCGCCCGCACGTCGGACGGACGCGTGGCCTGGCGGATCCTTGTCGATGAACCCTGGTTCCACCCGGGTCCGGCCCTGGCGTTGCCCGGTGGTCTCGTGGTGCAGCTCGCCAGCGGGCATGTCCTCGCCCTGGACTACACGACGAGCTGATCGTCGCCCGGCGTCAGCCGAAGGACATCCGGAACGACGCCTGGCGGAACGACGCGAGCTGCCGGGCGGGCACCAGCCAGCCGAGCGGGCCGTCGGGGTTGATGTCCCACCGCGCCCGGGCGGGCAGGGTCTTGGACGAGCCCTGGAGGTTCGCGGTGCGCTCCTCGCCGCCGGTGTCCTCGATCCCCGGCTGCCAGGTGCCGCCCTTGAACGGCAGCCGGAGGGCCGCGCGGGAGACGTCCTTGAAGCTCGCCGCCGCGATGGGGGTGCGCCCCTCGGTGACGCTCCAGTCCGTGCTCGTGAACGGCCCGCGGTGCTCGGACTCGAGAGTGAAGTCGGCCAGACCCTTCGGGATGGCCCACAGCTCACGCCCGCCGGCCACGGAGGCGGGGGAGTCCACCCAGATGTCTGTGATCGAGACCCGGCGACCGTCCTTGTCGGTGGCAACGGGCCGGGCGACGAGGAACTCGCTGTAGGTGAGCGGGCTGCCCTCCTCGTAGGAGACGAAGGCGGCGCCGTAGATCCCGGCCGGCCGGAGGTCGTCGACAGGTTGGGTCACCTTGAACAGCGTCAGCCACAGCGACCCCACCATGTGCCATGGCGCTGCGGGGTAGCTGACGCCGGCTTTCGAGGACTCGACCCACTTGGTCTGCATGGTCACAGCGAAAGCCTAGAACGCGTTCTGATGGTAGATTTCTACCATGCGAACCACCATCGACAAGGCGGGTCGGATCGTGGTGCCCAAGGCGCTGCGCGAAGCCATGGGGCTCACGGAGGGCCAAGAGGTGGAGATCGCGTACGTCGACGGTCGCATCGAGATCGACGTCCCTTCTCGTGACTTCGACATCGAGATGCGCGGACGTGTTCCAGTCGCGGTGTCCGACGAGCCCATGCCGACGTTGACCGCCGACACGGTCCGCGACGTGCTCGAGGAAGTCCGCCGGTGAGCGGGGCCGGCGCGACATGTGACACCAGTGTCCTCGTCCCGGCGTTGATGCCCTGGCACGAGCAGCACGACCTCGCTCGTCGAGCTGTCGACAGCCAGGTCACGTCACTCGTCGCGCACGTCCTGTCCGAGACGTTCAGCGTCGGCACCCGGTTACCCGAGCCCTATCGGACCTCATCCACCACGATGATCGGCCTGCTGGAGGCCCTACCCCACCCGGTCGTCGGCCTGTCCGCGGACCGGGTGAGGCCAGCGCTGCGGCGCATGTCCGGCTTCGGCGTGTTCGGAGGACGGACCTATGACGGGCTCATTCATGCGGCCGCCGTGGAGCACGGGCTGACTCTGCTGACCCTGGACAAGCGAGCCCGCAAGACATATGACGCGCTCGGGGAGAACGTTCGAATGCTCGGCTGACCGGGCGGTCAGTCCTCGGGGTCGTCCAGACGGGCCAGCCAGGTGGCCAGGCGCTCGATGGCCACCTCGAACTCGGGGTGGATGTCGGTGAACTCGCTGAGGCGGTCGGCCAGCCAGGCGAGGGAGACCTCCTCCTCGCCCCGGCGGGCCTGCAGCTCCTCGATGCCGCGGTCGGTGAAGTACAAAGCCGGCCTACCGAAAAGCTCTGTCGAGCAGGTCCTTCTGCTCCTCGAGGTGGCGTTTGACGGTGCCGACCGACGGCGAGGAGGAGGCCGGCCGGGTGACCGCCTCGACCGTGGCGTCGAGCTCCGGGGCCACGTTGAGCGCGTAGTGCGGCCACGGGCCCTGGTTGATCGGCTCGTCCTGGACCCAGCGCACGGTGCTGAGCCTCGGGTAGCGCGCGATCTCTGCCTTGATGTCGTCGAGCGGACGAGGGTAGAGCTGCTCGACCCGGCCGATCGCGAACCGACCCTTGTCTTCGCGCTTCTCGCGCTCGACCACCAGGTCCCAGGTGACGCGTCCCGAGCACAGCAGCAGCGTGTCGACGGTCTCCGGGTCGGCGCCGGCGTCGCCGATGAACGGCCGGAAGGACCCGGAGGTGAAGTCGGCCGGCTGCGAGGCGGCCTCCTTGCGCTTGAGCATCGACTTGGGCGTGAAGACGATCAGGGGCTGGTGCTCCTCGCCCAGTGAGTGGCGGCGCAGCAGGTGGAAGTAGGACGCCGGCGTGGACGGCTGGGCGACCACGAACGCGTCGTCGGCGCAGAGCGTCATGAACCGCTCGATCCGGGCCGAGGAGTGGTCGGGGCCCTGGCCCTCGTAGCCGTGTGGCAGCAGGAGCACGACGCCGGACTCCTGGCGCCACTTGGTCTTGCCGGAGGTGATGAATTCGTCGATCACCGTCTGGGCGCCATTGACGAAGTCGCCGAACTGGGCCTCCCAGAGGACCAGCGCGTCGGGACGCGCGACGGAGTAGCCGTATTCGAACCCGAGGGCGGCGTACTCGGATAGCAGCGAGTCGTAGACGTGGAAGCGGGCCTGGTCCTCGGTGAGGTTGGCCAGCGGCGTCCACTCGTCGGCGTTGACCCGGTCGATGATCGTCGCGAACCGGGAGGCGAACGTGCCGCGCCGCGAGTCCTGGCCGGCGAGCCGGACCGGACGACCGTCCATCAGCAGGGCCCCGAACGCCAAGATCTCTCCGGTGCCCCAGTCGATGGGCCCGTCGGCGATCGCCTGGGCGCGACGCTGCAGCTGAGGCATCACCTTCGGATGCACGGTGAAGCCCTCCGGCGGGGTGACGTAGGCGTCCGCGATCCGCTTCAGCACCTCCGGGACAACTGCGGTGGCGGTCTCGCCGGCGGGCTTGTCGGGGTAGTCGGGGACGGTCGTCCACTCCGAGGGGTGGCTCGTCGCCTCGCGAACCTCGGTGAACACCCGCTCGAGCTGCTGCTGGTAGTCGCGCAGGACCTGCTCTGCCTCCTCGAGCGTGATGTCCCCGCGCCCGATCAGCGACTCGGTGTAGAGCTTGCGGACCGAGCGCTTCTGCTCGATCAGGTCGTACATCAGCGGCTGGGTGTAGGACGGGTCGTCACCCTCGTTGTGACCGCGGCGGCGGTAGCAGACGAGGTCGATCACGACGTCCTTGTTGAAGGCCTGGCGGTATTCGAAGGCGAGCCGGGCCACGCGGATGCACGCCTCGGGGTCGTCGCCGTTGACGTGGAAGATCGGGGCCTGGACCATCCGGGCGACGTCGGTGCAGTAGAGCGAGGACCGCGACGAGCCGGGCGAGGTCGTGAACCCGACCTGGTTGTTGACGACCACGTGGATGGTGCCGCCGGTGCGGTAGCCGCGCAGCTGGGAGAGGTTGAGCGTCTCGGCCACGACCCCCTGGCCCGCGAACGCCGCGTCGCCGTGCACCAGCAACGGCAGGACCGGGTAGGCGCTGCCCCGGTCGAGCACGTCCTGCTTCGCGCGGGCGATGCCCTCGAGCACGGGGTCCACCGCCTCGAGGTGCGAGGGGTTCGCCGCCACCGACACCTTGATGGTGTCGCCCGAGCCGGCCACGAACTCGCCCTCGGCGCCGAGGTGGTACTTCACGTCACCGGACCCCTGGATCGTGCGCGGGTCGATGTTGCCCTCGAACTCCCGGAAGATCTGGGAGTACTTCTTGCCGACGATGTTGGCCAGCACGTTGAGCCGGCCCCGGTGGGCCATCCCGATGGCGACCTCGTCGAGCCCGGCCTCCGCGGCCGCCTCGCAGATCTCGTCGAGGACCGGGACCGTGGTCTCCCCGCCCTCGAGGCTGAACCGCTTCTGGCCGACGAACTTGGTCTGGAGGAAGGTCTCGAAGGCCTCGGCCTGGTTGAGCTTGAGCAGGATCCGCAGCTGCTCCTCGCGCGGAGGCTTGGAGTGCGGCTGCTCGACCCGCTCCTGGATCCACTGGCGCTGCTCGGGATCCATGATGTGCATGTATTCGATGCCGATCGTGCGGCAGTAGGAGTCCCGCAGGATGCCGAGGATGTGGCGCAGCTTGAGAAAACGGCGCCCCTCGCCGCCGAAGGAGCCGGTGGCGAACTCGCGGTCGAGGTCCCACAGGGTCAGCCCGTGGGACTCCACCTCGAGGTCCGGGTGGCTGCGCTGGCGGTATTCGAGCGGGTCGGTGTCGGCCATCATGTGACCCCGCACCCGGTAGGCGTGGATCAGCTCGAGGATCCGGGCCTGCTTGCTGATCTCGTCGTCATGGGAGGTCGCGATGTCGCTGGCCCACCGGATGGGCTCGTAGGGGATCCGCAGCGACCGGAAGATCTCGTCGTAGAAGCCCTCCTGACCGAGCAGGAGCTGGTGCATCCGCTTCAGGAACTCACCGGACTGCGCACCCTGGATGACCCGGTGGTCGTAGGTCGAGGTGAGAGTCATGACCTTGCTGATCGCGTTGCGGGCGATCGCGTCCTCCGAGGCGCCCTGCCACTCCGGTGGGTACTCCATCGCGCCGACGCCGATGATCGCGCCCTGCCCCTTCATCAGCCGCGGGACGGAGTGCTGGGTCCCGATGCCGCCGGGGTTGGTCAGGCTGATGGTCGTGCCCTGGAAGTCCGACACCTCCAGCTTGCCATCTCTGGCCTTCCGGACGATGTCCTCGTAGGCGGTCCAGAACGCCGCGAAGTCCATCGCCTCAGCGGCCTTGATCGAGGGCACCAGCAGCTGGCGGGTGCCGTCGGACTTCTGGACGTCGATCGCGAGGCCCAGGTTGATGTGGGCGGGGATGACCAGGTTGGGCTTGCCGTCGACGACGTCGAAGCCGACGTTCATCTCCGGCATCGAGCGCAGCGCGCGCACCAGGGCGAAGCCGATGAGGTGGGTGAAGGACACCTTGCCACCACGGGCGCGGGCGAGGTGGTTGTTGATGACGGTGCGGTTGTCCCACAGCAGCTTGACGGGGACCGAGCGCACCGACGTGGCCGTGGGAACCGTCAGCGACGCGTCCATGTTGGCGACCGTGCGCGCCGGCGCACCGCGCATCACGGTGAACTGCGGCTCGTCGCTCGCGGCCGGGCGCTCGGCGGGCGGCGCGTCCTTGGGAACCGGCTCGGTGGTGCCCTTGGCGGGCTCGGCGGCCTTCGCCTGGTGACGCGGCTTGGCAACCGGTGCGGGGGCGGGCGTGGGCGTCGGGTCCACGGTCTTCGCCGGGCTCCTGGCCTCGGTCTGGGCCTCGGTCTTGGCCTCGACCTTGGGCCCGCTCGGCGCCGGGCGGGGGGCCTCGGTGGGCTGGGGGGCCTGGGCGAGCGACCCGTTGGCCACGGGCGCGCTGCCAGTGGGGCCGTTGTCGGAGAAGTAGGCGGCCCACGTAGGGTCGACGGAGCCCGGATCCTGCTTGTAGCGGTCGTGCATCTCCTCCACCAGCCACTCGTTTGCGCCGAACTCCTCGGGGATCTCCGGGGACGTGCTGGTGGATGGGTTGCCCGACTGCGGCACGGCTGGTTTCGCCTCTTCCGTTGGAGGTGCTCGACTGGAGGTGCTGACTGTGGCGCGCAGGTCGCGTCACGAGGATCCAGGCTAGTCCTCCCGCACACACAATTGCAGCGGTGGGTTGTCCACGAAACGCCGTGGCGTCAGGCAGGCTTGTGCTGACGTCGTACGAGTGCCACAGAGGGATTGAAGACTTCGGCAGACATGGCTGATCACAAGATGCACCCCGACCTCGTTCGAAGCCGGCTCCTGCGGCCACTGGCCGTGCTGGTGGCCGTCCTGGTGACCTCTGTCGCGGTCATCGGTGGCTGCAGTGGCGACGAGCCCGAGAGCGACCCGCCGTCGGCCAGCGAGCCCGACGAGTCGACCGACTCGGGCAGCCCGACAGAGGCCGCGCGCCCCATCACCACCAAGACGACGGTCGGCAGGGTGATCGGCAAGCTGGGTGCGAAGCAGAAGGAGCGGCTGAAGTCGGACGTGTCCGCGCTGGTCGACGAGTTCTTCGACAACGCCTACCTGGGCGACTTCCCCCGCAGCTCGTTCGACAAGGCCTACGCCTCGTTCACCGAAGGTGCCCGCGCGGATGCCGAGCGCGACGCCGACCTCCTCAGCAACACCGACATCGCCGACCGGATCGACGCGGCCACCGGCACCAAGCGCCGGGTCGCGCTCGACGTGATGGCGGTCAAGGGCAAGCCGCAGGGCGTCACCGCCCGGTTCACGCTCGACTTCCGGACCGTGGGCGAGCTGGAGCGCACCGAGCGGGTCAAGGGCTACCTGCTGCTCGCTGACGAGGGCGGTGGCTGGCGAGTGTTCGGCTACGACGTCATCCGGAGCGTGGTCGCATGAACACCACCCGTCGCATGAACACCACCCTGGGCCGCAGTCGCCGACGTCCTCGCTGGCTCACCCCGCTCCTCCTGGGTCTGGTGCTTGCGGTCGCGACCGTGACCGTGCCCGATTCGACGGTGAAGCCACCCGAGATGGTGCTCGTCGAGCTCGAGCGCGCCAAGAGCGTCGACGTCAACCCCGACGTCCTGTGGATCCTCGCCGTCGGGTCCGACGCGCGACCGGGCGAGGAGATGACCCGCACCCGCGGGGACGCCCTGCAGCTCGTCGGCATCAACACCAGGACCGGTGCCGCCACCGCCATCGGCATCCCACGGGACAGCTACGTGCCCATTCCCGGCGTCGGCAGCAACCGGGTCAACGCCGCCCTCTACTACGGCGGCCCGCAGCTGCTCGGCGAGACCGTCGGCAACCTGGTCGGGATCCAGCCGGACTACGTGTTCGTCACGGGCTTCAAGACCTTCCAGAAGATGGTCACCACGATCGGCGGCTTCTACGTCCACAACCCGGTCGCGTTCAGCGATCCCTACCTGAAGGCGCAGGGGTTCAAGAAGGGGAAGATCCGTCTCGGCGGCTACACCGCCCTGGCCTATGCGCGGGTCCGCAAGGGTCTGATCGGCGGCGACTTCGACCGCTCGGCCAACCAGCAGCGGATCCTGCGCGGCATCCACCACAAGATCCGCGAGAAGGCCGGCACCCGTGGCTTCCTCGAGCGTGGGGTGCTCAGTGCGATGGCAAACATGGACACCAACGTGTCGCCGGCCGTGCTCTACCGGATCGCGCACGCGCTCACCACGCTGCGCGCACGGAAGTTCACCACCTGCGTGGTCCAGGGCTCCATCGGCAACGTGGGCGGGGCCAGTGTCGTCCTGCCCTACACCGACCAGGCTCGCCGCTACGGCGACCAAGCCCGCGACGACGCCACCCTCGAGAGGTGCTGACCGGGGTGTGCGGGGTGCGCCGATGATGGCGATGGCGCACGCCGGCTTCGTGTTCCTGTCGATGCCGAAGGCCGGCTCGACCGCGATCCAGAAGCACTTCAGCCGGCACGCCCAGATCCTCTTCCGGCAGCCGCCCGGCATGAAGCACATGTCCGCGGCGACGTTCGAGAACGTGATGGCGCCGTGGCTGGAGCGCTACGGCCATCCGCGCTCCAGCTACGAGACGGTGTGCCTCGCCAGGCACCCGGTGGACCGCGCGCTCTCGTGGTGGCGCTACCGCTCGCGGCCGGAGGCGGCGGCCGAGAAGTCGACCGGCGGCACGACGTTCGCCGAGTTCGCCGAGCAGCTCGTCTCGGGCGAGGTGCCGCTGGGCACCGCCTGGAACTTCGTCACCAACCTGGAGGGCCGGGTGCTGGTGGACCGCATCTACCGCTACGAGCACCTCGCCGACGCCGCGGCCTGGATGGCCGAGCGGCTCGAGATCCCACCGCCGGCGCTCGACCGCGCCAACGTCTCGCCGACCCGGGACAGCGACGTCGACACGGCGGTCCGAGCTCTGCTCGAGACCCACTACGCCGACGACGTACGCCTCTACGAGTCGGCCCTCTGACACCCCCGCGATCGCGGGGAGCGCTCGCTCCGCTCGCAAGGCTCGCTGCGCTCGCGGAGCGCACGCGGCACCGGGCGCCTCCCCGAGGGGAGACGCCCGGCGCCGGGATGCTGCTGTGGGTCACTTGAAGAAGATGCGACCCGCTGCCTGGCCCAGGGTGAGGACGACGTTCTGCTCGAACAACGTGATCTGCAGGGCGCGGACCTCGGTGCCGTAGAAGTCGTCGTTCTGGATGACCTGGTAGCGCAGGGTGCCGCCGTCGAAGGCGTAGGTCTGTCCCGGGGCGAGGCTGACCGGTGTGCCGGCGATGGTCACCGAGCCGAGTGACGTGGTCACCTTGCGCTTGACCTTCTTGTTGAGGCCCTTGCTCTTCAGGTTGACCCGGGAGAGGAGCCCGCCGATCTTGATGTCGGCGGCCGGGATCTCAACGGTGCCGATCTCGGTCTGGACAAAGCCCTTGGCCTTGCCCTTGGGCTGCTGCTTGCCCATCCAGCTGTACTTCACGTTGGACAGGTTGACGAGACCGAGCACCGATGCGGCGCCGACCTTCTGGGACTTGACATTGCCGTTGGTGCCGCTGCACGGGATGTTCTGCGGGCTCACACCGGCGAACTGCACGAGGTCGCCGATCTTGAGGTCCAGCGCGGACATGGTGGAGCGGAAGACGCCGGACTCGACGCCGTCTGTGATCTTGCTGGTCGCGCGGCCGAGCTGCAGCACGGTCTTGGAGCCGTCCTGCGGGTTGTCGACCTGGATCTTCAGGGCGTAGGCGTTGGCTTCGGCGTAGTGGTTGGTGGCCTTGCCGGTGGTGTGACCGAGCGCCAGCGTGCCGAGACCGGGGATCTCGATCGTGCCCACGGACTCCAGCAGGTCGATGATCTGGTTGACCGTCTGGGTGATCGGCAGGTTGTCCTGGATGATGTCCAGGAGGTCCTGGACCTCCGGCGGGATGGGCCCGCCCTCGGGGATCTCGAGCGAGATCCCGCCGAAGCCGAAGCTCTCGTCGTGGCCGAACTTGCCCTTGCCGCCGTTGGCCCCGGTGTCGTTCCACGAGTCGGCCACGGACGTCAAGCCCTCGATCTTGAGGACCGGCGTGGACACGGGCGTGCCCGCGACGTCGATGGTGCCGCCGACCTTGATGTCGGCGATCACGTTGGTGCCGCGGACGCCGTAGCGGTCGCCGGCGCGGTAGGTGAGCGTCTTGCTGGTGCTCGGCGAGATCCTGATCAGGTCATTCCCGATGGGGAGGGTGTCGGTGCCGAGCGCCGAGCCCTTGACCGTCTCGCCGCGCAGCTGACGAGTGCACTTCTGCACCGCCAGCGCGTCCTTGAGGTTCCGGAGCTCCACGCCGTTGACGACGACCTTGGTACCGAAGACGTTGGCCTTGTAGCCGAACTGCGTGATCGCGCCGCCCTTGGCCGCACTCTGGCTCGTCTTGGCGACCGCAGCGGCGTTCGAGCTCAACCCGCCCGCAAGCGCCGCGGCGAACACGGCCGAGACCGCGACCGCCTTCCTCAGATTCCTGTTCACGATGCCTGCCTTCTCCTCGTCACGGCGCAGCCTCCCCGGATGGGCGAGCCGTTGGAATTATCGGGGTGGGGGAGCCACTCGGGGACACATTCACGGTTTCCCAGGTGATCCTGACCTGACAACGGGCGAGGACCAGAAACGTTAGTAGTCCTTTTGGGCGGTTCGGCATAGCCCGTCCGTACCCTGTGCGGGTGCATCGCGGCTTCCGGCAGGACATCCAGGGACTCCGCGCCCTGGCCGTGCTGCTGGTGGCGCTCGACCACGCCCGGATCGGGCCCTTCACGGGCGGGTTCGTGGGGGTCGACGTCTTCTTCGTGATCTCGGGCTTCCTCATCACCTCGCTGCTGGTGCGCGAGGCCGAGCGCTCGGGGCGGGTGTCGCTGCTGGGCTTCTACGCCCGGAGGGCGCGCCGGATCCTGCCCGCGGCCACGCTGGTCCTGCTCGCGACCGTCGCCGGGTCGGTGCTCCTGCTCGGCGCGGTCGAGTCGAGCCGGGCGATCGAGGACGCGGTCTGGGCGACGTTCTTCGCCGCCAACATCAAGCTGACCATCGACGGCACCGACTACTTCCAGGCCGAGGCCGCGCCATCACCGCTGCAGCACTACTGGTCGCTTGCGGTCGAGGAGCAGTTCTACCTCGTCTGGCCGCTGCTGGTCCTGCTGCTGTGCCTGCTCGTCGCGAGGTCACGACGCGGGGCCCGCGCCCAGCCGCGGGCCGTGCACGACGTGGCGGTGCCGGTGCTCACCGCGATCGTCCTGGTCTCGTTCGCCTGGTCGGTGGTGCAGACCCAGACCGACACGGTCACGGCGTACTTCTCGCCGTTCACCCGGGCTTGGGAGCTGGCGCTCGGCGCGCTGGCCGCCTGCCTGGCGCCCCGGCTGGCGCGGCTGGCGCCCGGCCTGCTGGCCGGTCTCTCCTGGGCGGGGCTGGTCGCCGTGCTGGTCGCCGCCCTCGGCTTCGACGAGTCCACGCTGTTCCCGGGGTACGCCGCGGCGCTGCCGGTCGTCGGCTCGGCCCTGCTGCTGGTGGGCGGGCTGGGCGCGGCGTCCTGGGGACCCCAGGCCGGACTGTCGCTGGCGCCCGTCCGGACGATCGGGGACTGGTCCTACTCGCTCTACCTCTGGCACTGGCCGCTGCTGATCCTGGCCGGGGCCGTCTGGGGAACGCCGTCGGGCTGGTCCGGGCTTGCGGTGGTCGCGGTGGCCACGGCGCTGTCGGGTCTCACCTACCGGTTCGTCGAGGAGCCCTTCCGCCGCCCCCGGGCCGCTGGATCGAGGCTCAGCGTGCAGAACCTGCGGGGTGTCCTGCTCTACCCGGCAGTCGTGGTGCTGACGCTGCCCCTGCTGGCCGGCGCCGACCGGGCGGTTGAGCAACAGCTGACCGAGGGCGGGCCGGCGATCACGGTGGCCGACTTCGGTCAGGAGCCGGGCGACCCCGAGCCGCAGTTCAGCAAGGACCCGGTGGTCGCGCTTGTCGAGGCCTCCGTGCTCGCTGCCGAGAACGGCTTCGACATCCCCGCCGACCTGAAGCCCCCGGTCCTCGACGTCTACGACGACCGCCCGGACGTGGGGGAGTGCGAGTACTTCGAGATCAACCAAGACCGGCCGCTGTGCCCGCGTGGTGACCCGAACGGCGACAAGACGCTGGTGCTGATCGGCGACTCGCACGCACGCCAGTGGATCCCCGCCCTCGACGAGCTCGGCAGGCGGCACGGCTACACGGCCTACTTCCTGGTGCGCGAGGGCTGCCCCTCCTCCGACGTCACCCCCTGGCTCAACAACGACACCGGTCCGGCGGTGCTGTGCGAGGCGTTCCAGGACTGGGCGGTCGAGCAGGTCGAGGAGATGCAGCCCGAGGTCGTCGTCCTCGGCTCGCAGGCCAACCCCAACGGCTTCGAGGGCGCCGACGGCGAGCACGTCACCGACCTCGACACGCTCGTCGGGATGTACGGCGCCGGGATGACCAGCGAGGTCGAGCGCCTCGCGCCGCACGCGGGCCGGGTCATCCTCATCGGCGACCCCCCGGACCTGACGTTCCAGCCCGGCGACTGCCTCTCCGAGCGCGACGCCACCCTCCTCGGCTGTATGTCGGAGGGCAACGCGACCGGCATCCGCTTCGCTGATTCCCTGCGCGACGGCGCCCTCGCCGCCGGCGCCGAGTACGTGACGACGACCCAGTGGTTCTGCGCCTACGGGAAATGCCCCTCGGTCATCGGCGACTACATCGCCCGCCGTGACAGGGCACACGTCAGCGTCAGCTATGCGGAGTACCTGACCGAGGAGCTCGGAGAGCAGCTGAAGCTCGGTCCGTGACCTCGTCCAGCGGCGGTGCGAACCGCCCACTGGCGGGAAGCGCCCCCGGTAGGATTCGAACCTACGCTCCCGCCTCCGGAGGGCGGTGCTCTATCCCCTGAGCTACGGGGGCTCGGGACGTCGGAACCATACCTGTGCGGCGTCCGCGCCAGGAAACTGGTGCGAAGGGTGTGACGAGCCGCCGATACCCTTGGCCGGTGACTCCGGAAGAGCTGTCCACCGCGATCGTCGGCGTGCTGACGTCCCTGTCCGACGAGGGTGCGCTCACCCTGCCGGACGGCGTCCCGACCACGGTCACGGTCGAGCGGCCGCGGCAGAAGGAGCACGGGGACTACGCGACCAACGTCGCGCTGCAGCTGGCCAAGAAGGCGGGCATGAACCCGCGGGAGCTGGCGAGCGCGGTGCAGGAGCGGCTGAGCGCCGTCGAGGGAATCGCGAAGGTAGACATCGCGGGGCCGGGCTTCCTCAACATCACCGTCGAGGCGGGCGCTCAGGGACTGGTCGCGGCGCAGGTCGTGGCCGCGGGTGCGGCCTACGGCACCACCGAGACCCTGGCCGGCGAGCGCATCAACGTCGAGTTCATCTCGGCCAACCCGACCGGTCCGCTCCACCTGGGCCACACCCGCTGGGCCGTGGTCGGTGACGCCATCGCCCGGGTGCTGCAGGCGGCGGGGGCGTCGGTCGCCCGGGAGTTCTACATCAATGACCGCGGCAACCAGATGAACCTCTTCGGCGCCTCGATCGAGGCCGCCGCGCTCGGGCAGCCGGTGCCGGCGGACGGCTACCACGGCGCCTACATCGCCGACCTGGCCAAGCATGTCGTCGCCGCCGACCCGGCGATCCTCGAGCTCGAGGGCGAGGCGCGGACCGAGGCGTTCCGGGAGGCGGGCTACACCGCCCAGCTGGCCGAGCAGAAGGCCGAGCTCGCCCGGTTCCACACGGAGTTCGACGTCTGGTTCTCCGAGCGTGAGCTCCACAAGGGCGACGTGGCCGCCCAGCTGGAGAAGCTGCGGGACCAGGGGCACCTGTACGACGCCGACGGCGCGCTGTGGATGCGGACCACCGACTTCGGCGACGACAAGGACCGGGTGCTCATCAGGACCAACGGTGAGCTGACCTACTTCGCCAGCGACACCGCCTACTACGTCGACAAGCGCAACCGGGGCTTCGACCGCTGCATCTACCTCCTCGGCGCCGACCACCACGGCTACGTCAACCGGCTCCGGGCGATGGCCGCCTGTGCCGGGGACGACCCCGACAACAACATCGAGGTCCTGATCGGCCAGATGGTCAAGATCATGAAGGGCGGTGAGGAGGTCAGGCTGTCCAAGCGGGCGGGCGACCTGGTCACCCTGCTCGAGCTGATGGACGAGATCGGCGTCGACGCGCTGCGCTACTCCCTGGCGCGCTATCCATCGGACTCCCCGCTGACCCTCGACATCGAGCAGATCACCAAGGCGTCCAGCGACAACCCCGTCTACTACGTCCAGTACGCCCACGCCCGGGTCGCGTCGCTGCTCCGCAACGGCGCCGACCTCGGGCTCGACCCCGAGAAGGGCGAGGTTGATCCCGCGCTGCTGACCCACGAGAAGGAGGGCGAGCTGCTGCGGGCGCTGGCCGACTACCCGCGGGTCGTCGCGGCGGCCGCCCAGCTGCGGGAACCGCACCGGGTCGCGCGCTACCTCGAGGACACCGCCGCGTCCTACCACCGCTTCTACGACACCTGCCGGGTGCTGCCCATGGGTGACGAGGAGCCGAACGACCTGCACCGGGCCCGGCTGCTGCTCGTCGCCGCCACACGGACCGTCCTCGCCAACGGCCTGGCCCTCCTCGGCGTCAGCGCCCCGGATCGGATGTAGGGGTGAGCACCACCCATGAGGCGGGCTGGGCCCACGCACCCGGCGCGCTGCGCGGTCCGGCGTGGTTGCAGCCACCCGCCGACCCCAACGCGCTCGTCCCGCACCTCTGGTCGCTGACCGCTCACAAGAACGCCGACGGGGAGCTGACCGTCGGCGGACTGTCGATCCCCGAGCTGGTCGCCGACGTCAACACCCCGGCGTACGTCCTCGACGAGGCGGACTTCCGGGCTCGGGCGCGGGCGTTCCGCGAGGCGTTCGTGGACTACGACGTCTTCTACGCCGGCAAGGCGTTCCTCTGCACCACGGTCGCCCAGTGGATCGCCGAGGAGGGGCTCAACCTCGACGTCTGCTCGGCCGGGGAGCTGACGGTGGCGCTCAAGGCCGGGTTCGACCCGGCGCGGATCGGCTACCACGGCAACAACAAGACCTACGCCGAGCTGCGCCGCGCGGTCGCCGAGGGTGTCGGCCGGATCGTGCTCGACTCGTTCGTCGAGATCGAGCGGCTCGCGCAGATCACCGACGACCTCGGCCGGACCCAGCCGGTGATGGTGCGCGTGACCGCGGGTGTCGAGGCGCACACCCACGAATACATCGCCACCGCCCACGAGGACCAGAAGTTCGGGTTCTCGATCACCTCGGGCGACGCCTGGGAGGCCGTCCGCCGCGTGCAGGACGCCCCCGGACTGGACCTGCTCGGCCTGCACAGCCACATCGGCAGCCAGATCTTCGACTCCTCCGGCTTCGAGGTCGCCGCCCGCCGGGTGCTGGCCCTGCACGCCCGGATCTCCGCGGAGCTCGGGGTCGACATGCCGGAGCTCGACCTCGGCGGCGGCTTCGGCATCGCCTACACGACCCAGGACGACCCGAGCGACCCCGCCCAGCTCGCCACCGAGATCACCAAGATCGTCGAGCACGAGTGCAAGGCCCTCGAGATCGACCAGCCGAGGCTGTCGATCGAGCCGGGCCGGGCGATCGTGGGCCCGTCGACCTGCACCGTCTACACCGTCGGCACGGTCAAGCCGGTCGAGCTCGACGGGGGCGCGGTCCGCTCCTACGTGTCGGTCGACGGCGGGATGAGTGACAACGTCCGCACGGCGCTCTACGACGCCGACTACTCCTGCACGATCGCCAACCGGGCCTCGTCCGCGACCCCGGTGCTCTCGCGGGTGGTGGGCAAGCACTGCGAGGCGGGTGACATCGTGGTGCGCGACGAGTTCCTGCCGGGCGACCTCGCGCCCGGCGACCTGGTCGCGGTGCCCGGCACCGGTGCCTACTGCCGGTCGATGGCCTCCAACTACAACCACGCACTGCGTCCGCCGGTGGTGGCCGTGCGGGACGGGGTCGCGCGGGTGCTGCTGCGGCGCGAGACTGAGGACGACCTGTTGGCGACGGATATGGGTGTGGAGCTGTGAGCATCAAGGTGGCCGTGCTCGGCTGCGGCTCGGTGGGCTCGCAGGTGGTGCGACTCCTGCGGGAGCAGGCCGGTGACCTCGAGGCGCGGATCGGCACGCCCGTCGAGCTGGTCGGTGTCGCCGTACGCCGTCTCGACGCGCCCCGCGAGGTCGACGTGCCCGAGGGGCTGCTCACCACCGACGCCGCCGGCCTGGTCGCCCGCGAGGACGTCGACGTCGTCGTCGAGGTGATCGGCGGCATCGAGCCGGCCCGGTCGCTCATCCTCGCCGCGCTCGAGAACGGCGCCAGCGTGGTCACCGCCAACAAGGCGCTGCTCGCCGAGGACGGTCCCACGATCTACGAGGCCGCCGAGAAGGCGGGGCGCGACCTCTACTACGAGGCCGCCGTCGCGGGCGCCATCCCGATCCTCCGTCCACTGCGCGAGTCGCTGGCCGGGGACCGGGTCACCCGGGTCCTGGGCATCGTCAACGGCACCACCAACTTCATCCTCGACAAGATGGAGACCACGGGAGCGGGGTTCTCCGAGGCTCTGGAGGAGGCCCAGGAGCTCGGCTACGCCGAGGCCGACCCCACCGCGGACGTCGAGGGCTTCGACGCTGCCGCCAAGGCGGCGATCCTGGCCTCGCTCGCCTTCCACTCCCGGGTGACCGCCGCTGACGTGCACCGCGAGGGCATCGCCGAGGTCACCGCCGCCGACGTCCAGTCGGCTCGGGACATGGGCAGCGTGGTCAAGCTGCTCGCCATCTGCGAGCTCCGGCCGCTGACCGAAGAGCCGGGTGGGGAAGAGGCGGTGGCCGTCCGCGTCCACCCTGCGATGATCCCCGACAGCCACCCGCTCGCCTCGGTGCGCGGCGCTTTCAACGCGGTGTTCGTCGAGTCCGAAGCCGCCGGGCAGCTCATGTTCTACGGCCCGGGCGCGGGCGGCGCACCCACCGCGTCAGCGGTGATGGGCGACCTGGTGACCGTCGCCCGCAACAGAGTGGCGGGCACCCGTGGCGCCGGCGAGTCGGCCTACGCCGACCGGGCGGTGCTCCCGATGGGGGAGACCGTCACCCGCTACCACGTCGCCATCGACGTCGACGACCGGGCCGGCGTCCTGGCCCAGGTCGCCACGGCGTTCGCCGAGCACGGCGTCTCGATCCAGACGGTCCGCCAGGAGGGCCGTGGCGCCGACGCCCAGCTCGTCGTCGTCTCGCACACCGCGACCGACGCGCAGCTCGCCGCGACCGTCGAGCACCTGCGCGGCATGGACATCGTCCGCGAGGTCACCTCGGTGATGCGGGTCGAGGGGGGAGACGAGTGAGCACCTCGCTTCCCGTCAGGACCCACCAGTGGCGCGGCGTGATCGAGGAGTACCGCGAGCTCCTCGACATCCCGGCCGGAGTCGAGGCCGTGACCCTGCGCGAGGGAGGCACGCCGCTGGTGCACTCCGAGTGGCTCTCGGGCCTCGCCCGCGCCGAGGTCTGGCTCAAGGTCGAGGGCAGCAACCCCACGGGGTCCTTCAAGGACCGCGGCATGACGGCCGCCATCTCGGTGGCCAGGGCCGACGGCGCCCAGGCGGTCGTGTGCGCGAGCACCGGCAACACCTCGGCCTCGATGGCGGCGTACGCCGCGAAGGCCGGCCTCACGCCGTTGGTGCTGGTGCCCGAGGGCAAGATCGCCGCCGGCAAGATGGCGCAGGCGATCCTGCACGGCGCCCGCGTGATCATGGTCCGCGGCAACTTCGACGACTGCCTCGGTCTCGCCAAGCAGCTGGCCTGGGACTTCCCGGTCGCGCTGGTCAACTCGGTCAACCCGGTCCGGCTCGAGGGCCAGAAGACCGCGGCGTTCGAGATCGTTGACTTCCTCGGTGACGCCCCCGACTACCACCTGCTGCCGGTGGGCAACGCCGGCAACATCTCGGCCTACTGGCTCGGCTACACGCAGTACGCCGACCTGGGCCTCGCGACCAGGCTCCCGAGGATCCACGGGTTCCAGGCCGAGGGGGCGGCGCCACTCGTGACCGGCGAGCCCTTCCCTGACCCCGACACCAAGGCCACCGCGATCCGGATCGGCAACCCGGCCTCCTGGAAGCTCGCCGAGGCGGCACGCGACGAGTCCGGTGGGCTGTTCGAGGCGGTCTCCGACGACCAGATCCTCGCGGCGCAGCGCGACCTCGCCTCCCGCGACGGCGTGTTCGTCGAACCCGCGTCGGCGGCCGGGATCGCCGGGCTGCTGCAGCGGCTCGCGGCCGGCGCGTCCTATGCCGGCTCGACGGTGGTCGTCACCGTGACCGGCCACGGGCTCAAGGACATCGCGACCGCGCTCGAGGGTGTCGGGCCGCTGGTCGACCACGTCGTCGATAACGACGTGACCGCCGCGGCCGAGGCCGCCGGGCTGGTCTGAGGCGCTGTCTTGGTGACCCTGGTCGAGGGACCGGTGCGGGTCGAGGTGCCTGCGACCTCGGCGAACCTCGGCCCCGGCTTCGACTCGCTGGGGCTCGCCCTGGAGCTGCGTGACCGGCTCGAGGCGGAGGTGCGGCCCGAGGGTCTGGTGGTCGAGGTGACCGGTCACGGCGCCGACTCGGTTCCGAGGGACGCCTCCCATCTGGTCGTCCGCTCGATGACCGCGGCGTTCGAGGCTCTCGGAGTGACCCCGGCCGGGCTACGGCTCGCGTGCGACAACGCCATCCCGCACGCCCGCGGCCTCGGCTCCTCGTCGGCAGCCATCGTCGGCGGGCTGGTGCTGGCCCGGGCCCTCGTCCGCGACGGGCCCGAGCGTCTCGACGACCACGCCCTGTTCCGCCTGGCGGCGGAGATCGAGGGACATCCGGACAACGTGGCTCCGGCGGCCTACGGCGGCTTCGTGATCTCGGGCCGCGAGGCGGGCGAGTGGTACGCCGTACGGGCGCCGGTCGACGGCCGGGTCGTGGCAGCGGCCTTCGTCCCTGCGGACCCGCTGTCGACCGAGGTGGCCCGCGGACTGCTCCCGGAGACGGTCCCCCACGCGGACGCGGCCGCGGACGCCGGGCGCAGCGCGTTGCTCGTCGCCGCACTGGGCGGGGCGACCGAGCACCTGCTGACCGCCACCCGTGACTACCTCCACCAGGAGCAGCGTCGCCCCGCGATGCCCGACTCCCTGGCCCTGGTCGACCGGCTGCGGTCCGAGGGACACGCCGCCGTCGTCTCTGGGGCAGGTCCGACCGTGCTGGTCCTGGCCGACTCCACGCTGGTCTCCGCCGGCGACCTCGCGGCCGCGTGTCCCGTCGGCTGGGAGCACCACGTCCTGCTCGTCGCGGACGAGGGAGCACGAGTCGTGTCACCTCGGTGATACATTGAGTCCACGCCGTTCTAATGCGGCATCCGGCACGGTCACCTGGCGCGGCCACAGACTCCGCCACTTGGCTGGGGCCGGAGCACTCTCCTCACTCGCATGAGCAGTCTTGCTCGTGCCTCCACCCGCACCCACGGGGTGCGTTGAGAAGGAACTCACGTGACGGAAACGATCGACACCGCCGCTGCGGCCCCACAGGCGGGCGCGAAGAAGAAGAGCGGCGGACTCAACTCGATGCTCCTCGCCGACCTGAAGTCGATGGCCGGTGGCCTCGGCATCTCCGGAGCCGGCTCGATGAAGAAGGCCCAGCTGGTCGAGGCCATCAAGGCGGCCCAGTCCGGAGGCCACGCCCGTGGCCGGTCGCAGGAGCGCGACGTACGAGCCGAGCCGAGCCCGGACCAGAACCGCCAGGGCCGGCAGCACGACGACCAGCACCAGGGTCAGCAGAAGGATCAGCACAAGGACCAGGACAAGCAGCAGGACAGGCAGCAGGACAGGCAGCGCGACAAGCAGCAGGACAAGCAGCAGGACAAGCAGCAGGACAAGCAGCAGGACAGGCAGCGCGACAAGCAGCAGGACAAGCAGCAGGACAAGCAGCAGGACAAGCAGAACCGCCAGGAGCAGCAGCCACCGGGTGGCGATCAGCGCGGCGACCAGCGGGGCGACCAGGGTGACCAGGGCGACCAGGGCCAGGAGGGCGAGGGCGGCCGTCGCAACCGCCGTCGCCGGGGCCGGGACCGCGCGGCCCGTCCGGGGGCACCCGGTGGCCAGCGCAACGAGCCGGACACCACGATCCTCGAGGACGACGTCCTGGTCCCGGCCGCCGGCATCCTCGACGTCCTGGACAACTACGCGTTCGTCCGGACCAGTGGCTACCTCCCGGGCGTCGACGACGTCTACCTGTCGCTGTCGATGGTGCGCAAGTACGGCCTGCGCCGCGGCGACGCGGTGGTCGGGCAGGTGCGCCAGCCCCGAGAGGGCGAGCGCAAGGAGAAGTTCAACCCGATGGTGCGCATCGACAGCGTCAACGGGATGGACCCCGAGTCCGGCCGCAACCGCGTCGACTTCACCAAGATGACCCCGCTCTATCCCACCGAGCGGCTCCGTCTCGAGACCGACCCCGGCAACCTGATCGGCAGGGTCATCGACCTGGCCGCGCCGATCGGCAAGGGCCAGCGTGGCTTGATCGTGTCGCCGGCCAAGGCCGGCAAGACCACGATCCTGCAGTCGATCGCGGCCTCGATCACGACCAACAACCCGGAATGCCACCTGATGGTGGTCCTCATCGACGAACGGCCCGAGGAGGTCACCGACTTCGAGCGGACCGTCAAGGGTGAGGTCATCGCCTCGACGTTCGACCGGCCGCCGGCCGATCACACGATCGTCGCGGAGCTCGCGATCGAGCGCGCCAAGCGCCTGGTCGAGCTCGGCCACGACGTCGTCGTGCTGCTCGACGGGCTCACCCGCCTCGGTCGCGCCTACAACCTCGCGGCGCTGTCCAGCGGGCGCCAGCTCGCCGGCAGCGTCGACGCGGCCGCTCTTCACCCGCCGAAGCGGTTCTTCGGGGCTGCCCGCAACCTCGAGAGCGGCGGATCACTGACCATCATCGCGACCGCGCTCGTGGAGACCGGCTCGGCGACCGACGAGGTCATCTTCGAGGAGTTCGCGAGCGCCGCCAACATGGAGCTGCGGCTGCGCACCGACCTCGCGGACGAGCGCCTCCACCCGGCCGTCGACCCGACCGCCTCGGGCACCCGCCGTGAGGAGCTGCTCATGGGTGAGGAGGAGCTCCAGATCCTCTGGAAGCTCCGTCGCTCGCTCTCGGGTCTGGAGCCGAAGCAGGCGTTGGGGCTGGTGCTGCAGCGGCTCAAACGGTCCTCGACCAACATCGAGTTCCTCCGCCAGGTCCAGCAGGAGGCACCCGCCCCGGGCGAGTTCAACGGCTGAACGGCCGGACCCCAGGTCGGCCCGCGGTTTACACCGTTTCTCCACGGAACGGCCACAGATCCTGCTGTACTGACCTTCACTGCACGACCTGGAGGGGGTTTGCCAGTGGCGAGGATCGTGGTTGCCGACGACGATGCGGACATCCGTGAGCTGGTCGAGTTCAAGCTCGCGACCCTCGGGCACGACATCGTCACAGTGGGCGACGGCAGCGCCGCCGTGGACGCCTGCCTCACCCAGCACCCCGATCTGGCCGTCCTCGACATCATGATGCCTGGGCTCACCGGCCTCGAGGCGGTCAAGGAGATGCGCGCCCACCCGGAGATGGCCGGCATCCCGGTCATCCTGCTCACCGCGCGCGCCCAGCAGTCCGACGTGCAGATCGGCTACGACTCCGGAGCCGACGACTACATCACCAAGCCGTTCAGCCCCAAGGACCTGGCTTCCCGCGTAGAAGCACTGCTCGCCCGAGGAGCTTGAAACGCCGAGTTGTCGCTGCGAGCGAATCGAAGCGTTGCGAGCGGAGCGAGCGCGCCTCGCGAAGTTCGCGGGGGTAGACAACCGGGAATTCGCCCGACCTCCGACGGGTTGACTATCCTGACCCGTCGGCTCCGGTTCACGGTCCCCATCGGGGGAGCGACCCGGCGCCATGAGAGGACACCATGAAGCGCGACATCCACCCTGAGTACGTCGACACCCAGGTCACCTGCACCTGCGGCAACACGTTCATCACCCGCAGCACCGCAACGTCCGGCACGATCCGGGCCGACGTGTGCTCCAACTGCCACCCCTTCTACACCGGCAAGCAGAAGATCCTCGACACCGGCGGCCGCGTGGCCCGGTTCGAGGCCCGCTACGCCAAGAAGGCCGCTGACAAGAAGGACGCTCCGGCCGAGAGCTAGCTTCTTCCGAGCGCCGACCCCCGCCGTCGCGGAGGTCGGCGTTCGCTATTTGTAGGAGTCCAGATGTTCGACGCGGTGGACGGCCTGGAGGCCGAGCACGCCGAGCTCGAGGCGCGCCTGGGCGACCCCGAGGTGCATGCGGACGCCCGCCTGGCCAAGCAGCTCAACCAGCGCTACGCCGAGCTCAGCCGGATCATCGCCGCCAAGCGTGAGCTCGACGCCCTCGTCGACGATCTCGAGGCGGCCCGCGAGCTCGTGGCCGAGGATCCGTCCTTCGCCGGCGAGGTGGACAAGCTGGCGGAGCGGCGCCAGGTCAGCGAGGAGCAGCTACGGCGACTCCTGGTCCCGCGGGACCCGACCGACGACAAGGACGCCATCCTCGAGGTGAAGTCGGGGGAGGGCGGCGAGGAGTCCGCCCTGTTCGCCGGCGACCTGCTCCGGATGTACACCCGCTACGCCGAGACCCAGGGGTGGCAGGTGGAGATCCTCGACGCCACCGAGTCCGACCTGGGGGGCTACAAGTCGGTCACACTCGCGGTGAAGGCCAAGGGCGTGACCGAACCCGGCCGGGCGCCCTACGGCCTGCTCAAGTTCGAGGGCGGCGTGCACCGGGTCCAGCGGGTGCCGGTGACGGAGTCGCAGGGGCGGATCCACACGAGCGCCGCCGGCGTCCTGGTGCTGCCCGAGGCCGAGCAGGTCGATGTCACCATCGACGACAACGACCTGCGCATCGACGTCTTCCGCAGCAGCGGCCCTGGCGGCCAGAGCGTCAACACCACGGACTCCGCGGTCCGGATCACCCACGTGCCGACCGGCATCGTGGTGAGCTGCCAGAACGAGAAGAGCCAGCTGCAGAACCGCGAGCAGGCGATGCGCATCCTGCGGGCCCGGTTGCTGGCCGCCGCCCAGGAGGAGGCCGCGGCCGCAGCCAGCGACGCCCGGCGCAGCCAGGTCCGCACCGTCGACCGCTCCGAGCGGATCCGCACCTACAACTACGCCGAGAACCGAATCTCCGACCACCGCACCGGCTACAAGTCCTACAACCTCGACCAGGTCCTCGACGGTGCGCTCGAGCCGGTCATCGAGTCCTCGGTCGAGGCGGAGCTCGCGGCCCGGCTGGAGAGCCTGGACGCGTGAGCCGGCAGGTGCTCGCCGACGCGGCGCGGCGGCTGCGCGAGGCGGGGGTCGCCAGCCCGGAGCACGACGCCGCGGAGCTGCTGGCGCACGTGCTCGGGACCGAGCGTTCGCGCCTGGCTCTCGTCGACGACGTGGGAGCCGCCGACCTGGCGGCGTACGACGCCCTGGTGGCCCGCCGCGCGGCCCGCGAGCCGCTCCAGCACCTGACCGGCGTCGCCTGGTTCCGACACGTCTCGGTGGAGGTCGGCCCGGGGGTGTTCACGCCGCGCCCTGAGACCGAGCTCCTGGCCGGCTGGGCCATCGAGGCCGCGACGCGCCTCGACGCCCCGGTCGTCGTCGACCTCTGCACCGGCTCGGGGGCGATCGCCAAGTCGCTCGCCGACGAGCTGCCCGCGGCCACGATCCACGCGGTGGAGGCCGACCCGCCGGCGTACGCCTGGGCGCTGCGCAACCTGGCCGGGACGGGAGTCGACCTGCGGCAGGGCGACTTCGCCACCGCTTTCGACGACCTGCTCGGCCAGGTGGACGTCGTGGTGTGCAACCCGCCCTACGTGCCGCTCGAGGCGTGGGAGTCGGTGGCGCCCGAGGCGCGTGACCACGACCCGCACCTCGCGCTCTTCTCCGGTGCCGACGGACTGGACGCGATCCGGGTGCTGGGGGTCCGAGCCGCTGAGCTGCTCCGGGCCGGGGGAGTGGTGGGGGTCGAGCACGCGGATGTCCAGGGGGAGTCCGTGCCTGGCATCTTCTCCGCGACCGGCCGCTGGGCCGAGGTCCGCGACCACGAAGACCTGACGGGGCGGGCGCGATACACGACGGCGCGGCTGGCACGATGACTGGCACGATGACCGGCGTGAGGGAGCAGTGAGCCAGCGGTATCCGACGGGGACGGAGGACGAGCGCGAGGCAGCCGTGGCGGCCGCCAGCCTCGCGATCCAGCGAGGCACCCTGGTCCTGATGCCGACGGACACGGTCTACGGCATCGCCGCCGACGCATTCGACCACGAGGCGGTGGCCGACCTGCTCGAGGCCAAGGGCCGGGGCCGCGAGATGCCACCGCCGGTCCTGGTGTCGGCGGCGACCACGCTCGATGCCCTCGCGGTGCGGGTGCCCGGCTATGCCCGCGCCCTGGTCGAGGAGTTCTGGCCCGGCCCGCTCACTCTGGTCTGTCACGCGCAGGCCTCGCTGCAGTGGGACCTCGGCGACACCCGGGGCACCGTCGCGGTGCGGATGCCCGACCACCCGGTCGCCCTGGAGATCCTCGAGCGCACCGGGCCGCTCGCGGTCAGCTCGGCCAACACCACCGGCTCCCCGGCCGCGACCGACGCCGACCAGGCCGAGGAGATGCTCGGCGAGGACTGCGCGGTCCTGGTCGACGCGGGGCCCTCGCCGACCGGTGAGGCCTCCACGATCGTGGACGTGACCGGCCCCCAGGGCCGGGTCCTGCGGGCCGGCGCCCTCGGCCTCGACCAGCTCAACGCGGTGCTCGAGCCGCTCGGTGCCACCCTGGTCGACGAGGGGTAGGGGTGCGCGAATACCTCCTCGTCTTCCTGGTCGCCGCGGCGGTCACCTACCTGCTGACCGTCATCGCTCGGGAGATCGCGATCCGGACCGGGGCGGTCGCCCGGGTGCGGGACCGGGACGTGCATGCGGAGCCGGTGCCCTACCTCGGCGGGCTGGCGATGCTGGGCGGGCTGATCGCGGCGTACGTCGTGGCACGGCAGCTCCCGTTCCTCTCCGACAGCGGACCGTTCGTCTTCCGAGACGCACGCATCGTGCTCATCGCCGGCGCGCTGCTGTGCGCGGTGGGGGTGCTGGACGACCTCTTCGAGCTGGATGCGCTCACCAAGCTCGGCGGCCAGGTGCTGGCGGCGGCGCTGCTCATCGCCTCGGGGATCCAGTTCGTCTTCTTCACGTGGACGGACGGCGCCGTGTTCTCGCTCGACCCACGACAGAGCGCAATCCTCACCGGCCTGCTGATCGTGGCCACGGTCAATGCGGTGAACTTCGTCGATGGCCTCGACGGACTTGCGGGAGGGGTGGTCGCGATCGGGGCTCTGTCGTTCTTCCTGTTCTGCTACCAGATCACCCGCCTCAACGACCTGCCCAGGGCCACGACGGCTGCGCTGCTCAGCGCGGCGCTTGCCGGAGCGTGCATCGGGTTCCTGGTCCACAACTTCCACCCCGCCCGGGTATTCATGGGCGACAGCGGCTCGATGCTGATCGGGCTGGTGTTCTCGGCGAGCGTGGTGACCCTTTCCGGGCAGTTCACCCCCACCTCCTTCGAGTCGACGTCCGGGTCCAGCCTGCTGACCACGCTGCTACCGATTCTGCTGCCGGTCTTCATCCTCGTCGTGCCACTGATGGACCTGTTCCTGGCAGTCGTCCGACGCGGCTGGTTCGAGCTGCGATCGCCGTTCAGCCCCGACAAGCTGCACCTGCACCACCGGCTGCTCGAGATCGGCCACAGCCACCGGCGTGCGGTGCTGATCATGTGGCTGTGGGCGGGCCTGGCGTCGCTGGGCACGGTGCTGGTCAGCCTCTACCCCGGCCGCACCATCGTGTGGGTGTCCCTCGGTGTGATGGCGGTCGTGACTGTGGTCCTGACCTTCCTTATCCCGATCGTCCACAAGCCCCGGATCGGCGCCCTCCACGAGTCGTGATCAGGGACCTGCCCAAGTCGTGACCAGGGTCCTCCGGCCCTGATTTTTCTGCCGTCCGGACCTTGTGCTAGTTTTCACAAGCACCGGCAAGGACGCTGAGCAGAGGGGGTCGAGACCATGACTGACCCCCACTTCGTAGGTCTGAGCCGCTGTGATAATTTCCCAAGGTCGCCGCGCCTCCTCCCTCCGGTCGTAGGTCCCGGCGACGTTCTGTACGCCGTCAATGCCAGCGACGAAAGCGACCCGGGTGAATGGCTGATGAGCCGACCGAGCCGACTCAGCCGACTGGACCGTCCGAGCAAGGGCTGCGTGGTCGCGACCTCATCGGGCTGGGCGGGTTCCTCGCCGCGGCGATCGTCTTCTGCACCGGCCTCGGCATCGTGCTCGACCGCGTCGCGGACACGACTCCGGTCCTCACGATGGTCGGCGTCGGGCTCGGCATGGTCGCCGGTGCTGTCGGCTTCTGGGTCCGCGTCCGCGCGGCGCTCCGCTAGGACGCCGCGATGACCGACCCCCTCATCAGCCCCGCACTCGAGACCTCTGTGGCCGCGCAGCCGGGCAAGGCCTCGGTGCTGACCGTGCTCCGCGACCAGCGCAAGACGGTCGGGGTCGCGCTGGTCCTGGCCGTGGCGGCCTACTGGATCGCCGGCCAGCTCGGCGAGTGGCGGCTCGCCACCGCCATCGCGGTGGGCGTGGGCCTCGGCCTGCTCAACCACCTGGCCACCGAATTCTGGCTGCTCCGGATCATCGCCGACGGGCGTCAGCCCACCCGCGCCACCATGGTGCGCTCCACGCTGGTCCGCCTGTTGGTCCTCACCGTCGTCGCCGTGGGTCTCGCCGTGGTGTGGTGGCCCGATGGGATCGGGCTGCTGCTGGGCCTGGCCATCTTCCGGCTCATCGCCTTGGTGATGACCACCGTCCCCCTGCTGAAGGAGCTCAAGAGCCAATGACGCTGAAGAAGGTCAGCAACGGCGCGCTGGTCCTCGCCATCGTGTCCTTCGTCGTGGGGGTCGTGTGGCACACGACGGGCGAGAAGGGCGAGAAGGCCGAGATCCACATCGGTGAGCACAGGACCGCGGACTGGCCGCTGGTCGGGACCGTGCACGTCGACACCATCATCTCGACGTTCGTGGCCGGTGCGGTCGTGCTGCTCCTGGGCTTCCTGGCCCGCCGGGCGCTCACGCGAGACCCCGAGGACCACGTGCCGACCAAGCTCCAGCTCATCTGGGAGGCGATCGTCGGGCAGGTCAACAGCCAGGTCGAGGACAACCTCGGCAAGGTGCACCCCTACGCCGCCCCGCTGGCGATCTCGCTGTTCTTCTTCATCCTGATCGCCAACTGGATCGAGCTGCTCCCGCTCAAGATCAACGAGTCCGACCACCTGCTGTCCGTCCCGACCGCCGACACCAACCTGACCTACGCCCTGGCCGGGGTGACGATCATCAGTGTCTGGGCCTACGGGATCCGGCAGAAGGGCCTGAAGGGCTACCTCAAGCACTTCTTCGAGCCGTTCCCGGTGATGTTCCCGCTCAACCTGCTCGAGGAGCTGATCAAGCCGATCACGCTGGCGCTGCGACTCTTCGGCAACATCTTCGCCGGCGGCATCATGCTCGGGCTGATCGGTCTGATGCCGTTCTTCATCGGGTGGGCGCCCACCATGCTCTGGAAGGCGTTCGCCGGAGCCATCGCGGTCATCCAGGCCTTCATCTTCGCCCTGTTGACGGTGCTCTACTTCGCGATGGCCGGCGCCGGGCACGGCGACGATCACGACGAGCACGCGGACGAGCACGACGAGGCCGACTCGCACGAGGAGAAGGTCCCGCAACCCGCATAACCAGAGCCAGCGGGCTGATCGACCGGTCGGCACCGCACCAGAGGTAAAACCGAGGCGCTGAGGTCAGCGCCGCAAACAAGGAGAGAAACTCAATGGCTGCAGAAGGATCTGTCGAGCTGGCCGGTGCCTTCATCGGTGGCGGCATCGCCCTCGCGGGTGGCGCGATCGGTGCTGGTGTGGGTGACGGCCTGGCCGGTGCGTCCTACATCGAGGGCGTGGCGCGTCAGCCTGAGGCGCAGGGCCGCCTCCAGACCATCTTCTTCCTGACGGTGGGTCTGGTCGAGGCGATGTTCTTCATCAACCTCGCGTTCATGGCCCTGTTCGTCTTCGTCCTCGGCGCCTGATCATGGCGTTCACGGCACAGCTGGCACCCCTGGTGCTGGCGGCCGCGGAGGAGGGCGAGGAGACCAGCAACTTCCTGGTCCCCAATGGCACGTTCTTCATCGAGCTGGCCGCGTTCCTGCTGCTGTTCTTCCTGCTGACGCGATACATCATCCCCTTCATCAACGGGGCGATGGAGCGACGCCAAGAGGCGATCCGCAAGGAGTTCGCGGAGCTCGACGAGGCCAAGGCCGAGGCCAAGGGCGCCGAGGAGGAATACAAGGCGCAGTTGGCCGACGCTCGTCGGGAGGCCGCCCGCATCCGCGAGGAGGCCCGCGAGCAGGGCAGCGCGATCGTCGCCGAGGCACGGGAGCAGGCGACGGTGGAGCAGGCGCGGGTCATTGAGCACGCACAGGCCCAGATCGCCGCCGAGCGTCAGCAGGCGCTGACCTCGCTCCGCGCCGAGGTGGGCACGCTGGCCACCTCCCTCGCCGAGCGCATCGTGGGCGAGGCCCTGGAGGACGACGAGCGCAGCAACCGCGTCGTCGACCGCTTCCTGGCCGACCTCGAGACGCTGGAGGCCTCCAAGGCGGGCGCGAACGGGGCGACGTCTTGATGCTCAGAGGTGCCTCCGCCGAGGCCCTGGCCGAGCTGACCAAGCAGGCCGGGACCAGCGGCACGCTCGCTGACCAGGCCACGCTGGGTCAGCAGCTCTTCGGGGTGGTCGAGGTCCTGCGCGGCGACGCCGCGCTGCGGCGCGCGCTCACCGACAACTCCGTCGAGGGCGACAGCAAGGCCGGCCTGGCCAAGGCCGTCTTCGGCAGCGCCGTCAGCGACGCGACGGCCACACTGGTCGCGGACGCGGCGTCCCGACGGTGGACGGGCGGGCGTGACCTCGCAGACGTGCTCGAGCGACTCGCGGTCATCGTGACCGTGCGGTCGGCTGGGGCGAAGGGCCAGCAGGTGGGCGACGAGCTGTTCGCCGTACGCCAGATGCTCGACGCCAACCCGGAGCTGCGAGGCACGCTGTCGGACCTTGGCCGGTCCGCGAAGGACCGCAGCGCGCTGGTGACTGGCCTGGTGTCGGGAGAGCTGGAGCCCGCGACGGAGACGCTGGTCGTCCAGGCGATCAGCCGCGGTCAGGGCAGTGTCGACAAGGCGCTCGAGGAGTTCCTCGACGTCGCCGCCGAGGCGCTCGGCGAGACAGTGGCCACCGTGCACACCGCCCGCGAGCTGAGCGACGCGGACCAGCAGCGGCTGGCCGGCGCGCTGAGCAAGCAGTACTCCACCACCGTGCAGCTGCACGTGGTGCTCGACCCGACCCTCCTCGGGGGCCTTCGGGTCGCGATCGGCGACGACGTCATCGACGGCAGCGTCTCCAACCGCCTCGACGACGCCCGGCGTCGCATCGCGGGCTGACCGACCACACAGACCACAACGACTTCACGCAACACGTCCTCAGGCAACACCAGTTCAGGGAACATCCCAGGGAAGAGGCAGAACACATGACGGAGCTCTCGATTCGCCCGGAGGAGATCCGCGCCGCGCTGCAGAAGTACGTCGACGACTACAAGCCGTCGGCGGCCAGCAAGGAGGAGGTCGGCACCGTCGCCCAGTGTGCCGACGGCATCGCCCGTGTGTCCGGCCTGCCCTCGGCGATGGCCAACGAGCTGCTGGAGTTCGAGGACGGCACTCTCGGCATCGCCCTCAACCTCGACACCCGTGAGATCGGTGTCGTCGTGCTCGGTGACTTCGACAAGCTCGAGGAGGGCCAGGCCGTGCGCCGCACCGGCGAGATCCTCTCGGTGCCGGTCGGTGACGGGTTCATGGGCCGGGTCATCGATCCGCTCGGCCAGCCCATCGACGGCCTCGGTGACATCGAGTCGACCGAGCGCCGCGCGCTGGAGCTCCAGGCGCCGGGCGTGATGATGCGCAAGTCGGTGCACGAGCCGCTCGCCACGGGCATCAAGGCGATCGACTCGATGACCCCGATCGGCCGCGGTCAGCGCCAGCTCATCATCGGTGACCGGTCGACCGGCAAGACCACGATCGCGATCGACACGATCATCAACCAGAAGCAGAACTGGGAGTCGGGCGACCCGACCAAGCAGGTGCGCTGCATCTACGTCGCCATCGGGCAGAAGGGCTCGACCATCGCCGCCGTGCGTGGTGCCCTCGAGGAGGCCGGCGCGCTGGAATACACGACCATCGTCGCCTCACCGGCGTCCGACGCGGCGGGCTTCAAGTACCTCGCGCCCTACACCGGCTCGGCCATCGGCCAGCACTGGATGTACGACGGCAAGCACGTCCTCATCATCTTCGACGACCTCACCAAGCAGGCCGAGGCCTACCGCGCCGTGTCGCTGCTCCTGCGCCGCCCGCCGGGTCGTGAGGCCTACCCCGGTGACGTGTTCTACCTGCACAGCCGGCTGCTCGAGCGCTGCGCCAAGCTCTCCGACGACATGGGCGCGGGCTCGATGACCGGTCTGCCGATCATCGAGACCAAGGCCAACGACGTGTCGGCCTACATCCCGACCAACGTCATCTCGATCACCGACGGCCAGATCTTCCTGCAGTCGGACCTCTTCGCGTCCAACCAGCGCCCGGCCATCGACGTCGGTGTGTCGGTGTCCCGCGTGGGTGGTGCGGCGATGACCAAGGCCATGAAGAACGTGACCGGCTCGCTCAAGGTCGACCTGGCGCAGTTCCGCGCCATGGAGGCCTTCGCGATGTTCGCCTCCGACCTCGACGCGGCCTCGCGCCAGCAGCTCGACCGCGGCCAGCGGCTGATGGCCCTCCTCAAGCAGCCGGCCTACTCGCCCTACCCGCTGGAGGAGATGACCGTCGCCCTGTGGCTCGGCACGACCGGCCGCCTCGACCCGATCGCCACCGACGACGTGCTGCGTTTCGAGCACGAGTTCCTCGACCACCTGCGTCGCAACCACGAGGGCATCCTGGCGGGGATCCGTGAATCGCTGAACTTCGACGACGACACGGCCAGCGCCGTGACCGAGGCCTACGACGCGTTCCTGGAGCAGTTCGAGGGCGTCGAGGGTGGCGTCCGGCCGGGCACTGACCCGCAGGAGGCTGCCCTCGAGGACGAGGACCAGGAGCGCATCGTCAAGCAGAAGCGGGGCTGAGGTAGCTCATGGCTGTATCGCTGCGCGAGTACCGCGCGCGGATCAAGTCGACGGAGTCGATGAAGAAGATCACGCGCGCCATGGAGCTCATCGCTGCGTCGCGGATCATCAAGGCCCAGCAGCGCGCCCAGGCGGCCGCGCCGTACGCGCGTGAGCTGACCCGGGCGGTTTCCGCGGTCGCGACCTTCAGCAACGTCGACCACCCCCTGACCAAGGAGGAGGACGACCCCAAGCGGGCGGCGGTGCTCATCGTCACCAGCGACCGGGGTCTCGCCGGCGCCTACTCCTCGAGCGTGCTCAAGGAGGCGGAGCGGCTCAACGAGAAGCTCCGCGAGCAGGGCATGGAGATCGACACCTACATCGCCGGGCGCAAGGGCGAGGCCTACTACAAGTTCCGCCAGCGCCCCGTGGTGCAGACGTGGACGGGGTTCTCCGACCAGCCCCACTACGACGTGGCGGCCGAGATCGGGCAGACGCTCATCGACTCCTTCGTCAAGCAGCAGGGGGAGGAGGGCGACGTCGACGAGGTGCACGTGGTCTACACGCGCTTCCGCTCGATGCTCGTCCAGGAGCCCACCGCGGTGCGGCTCCTGCCCCTGGAGGTGGTGGAGGGCGAGGAGAAGCCCGACGCCAACGAGCTGCTTCCGCTCTACGAGTTCGAGCCCTCACCGGAGGCGGTCCTCGACGGGCTGCTCCCGCAGTACGTCCAGAGCCGGATCTTCTTCGCCCTGCTCCAGGCCGCGGCCTCCGAGCTGGCGGCCCGGCAGAAGGCCATGAAGTCGGCGACGGACAACGCCGAGGAGCTCATCAAGAAGTACACCCGGGTGGCCAACCAGGCTCGACAGGCCGGCATCACCCAGGAGATCAGCGAGATCGTCGGTGGCGTCAACGCGCTGGCCGATGCCCAGGCAGCAGGAGAGTAGGAGCCACACATGACCGCAACCGCTGAGGAAAAGAAGACCGGCGTCGGGCGCATCGCCCGGGTGATCGGTCCGGTCGTCGACATCGAGTTCCCCTCTGACTCGATGCCGGAGATGTACAACAAGCTGGAGACCGAGCTCGAGCTGCTGGGCGAGAAGCAGATCCTCTCCCTGGAAGTCGCCCAGCACATCGGCGACGGCATGGTCCGCGCCATCTCGCTGAAGCCGACCGACGGCCTGGTCCGCGGCGCCCACGTGACCGACACGGGCGGCCCGATCTCGGTGCCGGTCGGTGACGTGACCAAGGGTCGCGTGTTCAACATGCTCGGCGAGGCGCTCAACCTCAAGGAGGGCGAGGAGCTCGACGTCAAGGAGCGGTGGGGCATCCACCGCAAGGCTCCGGCCTTCGACCAGCTGGAGTCGAAGACGCAGATGTTCGAGACCGGCATCAAGGTCATCGACCTGCTCACCCCCTACGTCCAAGGCGGCAAGATCGGCCTGTTCGGCGGTGCCGGGGTCGGCAAGACCGTGCTGATCCAGGAGATGATCGCCCGCGTCGCCAAGGACCACGGTGGCGTCTCGGTGTTTGCCGGTGTCGGCGAGCGCACCCGTGAGGGCAACGACCTCATCACGGAGATGGAGGAGGCCGGCGTCATCGGCCAGACCGCCCTGGTCTTCGGTCAGATGGACGAGCCGCCCGGCACCCGGCTGCGGGTCGCGCTCTCTGCGCTGACGATGGCGGAGTACTTCCGTGACGTCCAGAAGCAGGACGTGCTGCTGTTCATCGACAACATCTTCCGGTTCACCCAGGCCGGTTCCGAGGTCTCGACCCTGCTGGGCCGGATGCCGTCCGCGGTGGGCTACCAGCCCAACCTGGCCGACGAGATGGGCACGCTGCAGGAGCGGATCACCTCCACGCGTGGTCACTCGATCACCTCGATGCAGGCGATCTACGTCCCCGCGGACGACTACACCGACCCCGCGCCGGCCACGACGTTCGCCCACCTGGACGCCACCACCGAGCTGTCGCGTGAGATCGCGTCGCTGGGCATCTACCCGGCTGTGGACCCGTTGACGTCGACCTCGCGGATCCTGGACGCCCAGTACATCGGGCAGGCCCACTACGACTGCGCGATCCGGATCAAGCAGATCCTCCAGCGCAACAAGGAGCTCCAGGACATCATCGCGATCCTCGGTGTCGACGAGCTGTCCGAGGAGGACAAGATCATCGTCTCCCGGGCCCGCCGCATCCAGCGGTTCCTGTCCCAGAACACCTATGTCGCCAAGCAGTTCACCGGCATCGAGGGCTCCACGGTCCCGGTCTCGGAGACCATCGAGGCGTTCAACAAGATCGCCGACGGCGACTACGACCACGTCGCCGAGCAGGCGTTCTTCATGTGCGGCGGACTCGACGACGTCGAGCGCAAGTGGGCCGACATCCAGAAGAACCTCTGAGGCGTGGCCGGAAAAGGGACTGACTGATGGCAGACGCACTGCAGGTGGAGCTCGTCGCGGCCGACCGCACGGTCTGGTCGGGCGAGGCCACCATGGTGATCGCGAGGACCGTGGAGGGTGACATCGGCGTCCTCCGCGGCCACGCGCCGGTGCTCTCCCTGCTGACTGACGCGGTGGTCGAGATCGACGCCGGTGACGGCGAGGTCGTGATGGCCGCGGTCGACGGCGGGTTCATCTCGGTGGCCAACGACCGGGTGTCGATCCTGTCCGAGCACGCCGTGCTCGCCGCCGACATCGACGTCAGCGCCGAGCGGGCGGAGCTCGAGGACGCACAGGGCGAAGAGGGCCCGGACGCCGAGGCCCGGATCCGCCGGGCCGAGGCGCGGATCCGCGCGGCCGAGCGGGCCTAGGACACCGGAGCACGACAAGGGGGACGGATGCCGCTGTGGCAGTGGCTGCTCGACGCAGCCGGACTGCTGCTCGTGCTCGTCCTGCTCTACGGCGGTCTGCTGGTGCTGAGGCGCCGGGTCCTCTCCCGGCACGGCGGCACCTTCGAGCTCAGTCACCGCACGGCCGCGGCCGCGCCCGGCAAGGGCTGGGTGCTGGGACTGGGGCGCTACTCGGGGGACAACCTCGAGTGGTTCCGGATCTTCTCCCTGTCGCCGTGGCCCAAGCACGTCTGGGGCCGGTCCCGGATGTCCTACGACGGCCGTCGCGCCGCCGACGAGCGTGAGCGTCACGTGCTCTACCCCGGTCACGTCGTGGTCGCCTGCACCACGCCCGACGGCAAGGTCGAGCTCGCGCTGAGCGCCGAGTCGCTCACCGGGTTCCAGGCCTGGCTCGAGTCGCACACCCCCGGGACGGACTGGTCGCGCTGAACGCACAGACGGTCGCGACATCGGTGATGTCCGCCCGCAACGCGGTGGCGGCCGCTTTCATCGTCAACGGGCTGCTGTTCGCCAGCCTGGTCTCGCGCGTTCCTGACCTGCGCCGCGAGCTGAGCCTCAGCAACGGAGGCCTCGGTCTGCTCCTGCTCGCCATCGCGGCGGGGTCGATGCTGGCGCTGCCGTCCACCGGATGGCTCATCTCTCGCACCAGCGCGGGTGCCGTCGTGCGTCTCGGTGTCGTGCTCTCGGGTGTCGGTCTCAGCGTGGGTGCGCTCGGCGCCGCCGTGGTGTCGACGGTGCCGGTCGCGGCCGTCGGCCTGTTCACCTACGGCATCGGCACCGGGGTGTGGGACGTCGCGATGAACGTCGAAGGGGCGGAGGTCGAGCGCGGGCTCGGCCGCTCGGTCATGCCCCGGTTCCACGCCGGGTTCAGCCTCGGCACGATCCTCGGTGCGGGCGTCGGGGTGCTGGTCACGGCCCTCGACGTCCCGATGCTCCTCCACCTCGGCGTTCTCGGGCTGGCGGCGATGCTGGTGGTGCTCCGCTGGACCCGGGTGTTCCTCCCCGCCGTGGAGCACCCCGAGGCCGACATGTCCCGGGGCACGGCCTGGCTGGAGCCGCGCACGCTGGCCGTGGGGCTGATGATCCTCTGCTTCGCGGTGGCCGAGGGATCGGCCAACGACTGGCTCTCGCTGGCGCTGATCGACGGCTACGACGTCGAGCAGTGGGTCGGGGTGGCGGGCTACGCGGTGTTCGTGATCGCGATGACGGCCGGCCGCGTGGCCGGGACCTCGCTGCTCGACCGGTTCGGCCGCGCGCCAGTCCTCTGGGCGACGGCAGCGACCGCGGCCCTGGGCATCGTGCTGGTCGTGGTCGGCGACCACGTGCTGCTGGTCGGCCTGGGGATCCTGGCCTGGGGCCTCGGTGCCTCCCTCGGCTTCCCGGTCGGGATGAGCGCCGCCGCCGACGAGTCCGCCCGCGCCGCGGCCCGGGTCAGCGTGGTCTCGACGATCGGCTACGGCGCCTTCCTGGCCGGACCGCCGCTCCTCGGCTGGCTCGGAGACGAGGTCGGGACGCTCGACTCCCTGCTGGCCGTGGCGGCGCTCATGGGGCCGGCGCTGCTGGCGGTGTTCGCCACTCGCAGGCCCCGACCGGCGGCGGTGTAGCAAGGATCACCCGGACCCCGATGGTGTAGTCGTGGGACTGGTGGTGCAACGTGGGGGACATGTTGATCTTCGGCATGATCGTCCTGGCCCTCGTCGCCACCGCCGGCCTGACCCTGCTCAAGGCCAGCCGCGAGCTCGAGACCGCTGACGACAGCGACCTCGGGTCGGTGGCCGGGTTCGTCGACGAGAGCCTGCTCCGCACCCGCGCCGCGGTCGACACCCTGATCCAGCCGGACGTGAGCGTGGCCGAGGTGCGACCCAGCCGCCACGCCCTGCGCGAGCGGGCGACGACCTACGGCGTCTTCGGCCTCGGGCTGATCGGGATCGCGGCGTTCGTCGTGGTCGGCACATTCCTGCTCAGGTCCTAGCGCTCGTTGACGACCGACGGGGGGCTCCGTACCTTCCCGTCATGAAGCTCATCTCGCAAACCGCCACCCACCCGGCGACGTGGATAGCGGCTGTCGCGCTCGTCGCCTCCGCCGGGGGCGCCGGTTACGCCGCCGGCATGTTGACCGGAGACGACATCAAGGACGGCTCGCTGACCGGCAAGGACGTCAAGAACGGCTCCCTGACGGGCAAGGACGCAAAGGACGGCTCCCTGACCGGCAAGGACGTCAAGGACGGTTCGCTGAGCGGCGCGGAGGTCGAGGACGGCTCCTTGTCGATCACCGACGCGGACGACTCCTTGCGGACGACCTTCACCACGGTCACCTTCGCCGGACAGCCCACGGCCGGCACCCACGAGGAGACCGCTGACTGCCCTGCCGGGTCGACCGTGGTGTCGGGCGGGTTCGTGGTCAGCCCGAACGTCACCGGGGTGAGCGTGGCCAGGAGCTACGCGGTGGACCAGGACACCTGGCTCGTCCGCGTCGTGGCGGATGGGCTCCAGGAGACGCAGGTCACCATCGTGGCCCACTGCGTGTCCTGAGCGCGGGGGACCTCACCGCTCGCCACCTGGCACCCACAGCACGTCGCCCCGCTCCCGGTTGGCATACCTCGCCAGGATGAAGAGCAGGTCCGAGAGCCGGTTGAGGTAGGTCAGCGCCAGCGGGTTCATGGTGTCGGCGTGCTCGGCGTGGGCCGCCCAGGCCGAGCGCTCGGCCCGGCGCACCACCGTGCGCGCCACATGCAGGTGAGCGGCCGCCGGCGTACCGCCGCTGAGGATGAACGAGCGGAGTGTCTC
The DNA here is from genome assembly GCF_054779555.1 of Nocardioides dilutus. Lineage (NCBI taxonomy): Bacteria > Bacillati > Actinomycetota > Actinomycetes > Propionibacteriales > Nocardioidaceae > Nocardioides > Nocardioides dilutus. The sequence goes on from NZ_BAAGYA010000002.1 coordinate 1,139,830, forward strand.
CAGCGGCTCGTTGTAGTGGTCGCACCAGCCCTCGAGCCGGTCGACGTAGTCCTGCTCGACCCGCAGCGGCGGGTAGTCGGGTTCGGTGACGACCGGTGTGGAGAGGTCGGCGCCGACGTCGAAGAGGTCGTTCTGCACCCGGACCAGCACGGCGGCCACGTCGTCGTCGAGGTCTCCGACCGCGAGGGCCACGCCGATGTGGGCGTTGGCCTCGTCGACGTCCGCGTAGGCGCGCAGGCGGGTGTCGAGCTTGGTCGTGACGCTGTTGTCGCCGAGCCGGGTCTCGCCCCCATCGCCGGTGCGTGTGTAGATGCGCGTCAGGTTGACCATGTGGGGAGAGTAGTGCGGCGGCCCGTGGTCACCCCAACAGGTGAATGTCGGCGTGCCAGGCAACCCATTGGGTGTGATCAGCGTCATAGTGGTCAACGAGTCCACACTGACGCGGGAGCAGCATTGGACATCATCCGAGACGGACCCACCCTGGTGCTCAGCGGCGACTTCGACGTCCGCAGCACCTGGGAGGTGCGCACCGCGATCTACGAGCTGCTCGGTTCCTACGACAGCGATGTGGTCGTCGACCTGTCGGAGGTGGGTGGCGTGGACCTGACCGCGCTCAAGCTCCTGGCGGTCGCCACGCGTGAGGCATCCCGCGGTGGTCAGCACCTCCGGCTACGAGGGTGCTCGCTGCCCGTACGCCGGATGCTCCACCTGACGCACCTGCGACGGATGGTCGAGGTCGAGCGCGAGGTTTCGTGACGCGCCACTCGGCCCTCCCAGGCTCGGGCCGAGTCGATGCTCCTCGACCTCCTCGCTGATCGCCGACCTCGCGAGCTCGGTCCGCGCGCTCGGACGGCAGTGACATAACCCTCACGGTTGACCGGTGACCGGCCGGTAACCTCCGGCCTACCCTCGTGGGATGAGCGAGAAGGACAGCCTCGGGCCGACCCGCCCCGAGAAGGACCGCCCTTGGGTGATGCGCACCTACGCCGGGCACTCCACTGCCGCGGCGTCCAATGCGCTCTACCGCTCCAACCTGGCCAAGGGCCAGACCGGACTCTCGGTCGCCTTCGACCTGCCCACGCAGACCGGCTACGACCCGGACTCGCCGCTGGCCCGCGGTGAGGTCGGCAAGGTCGGCGTACCCGTCCCGCACCTGGGCGAGATGCGCAAGCTCTTCGAGGACATCCCGCTGACCGGGATGAACACCTCGATGACCATCAACGCCACCGCCATGTGGCTGCTCGCGCTCTACCAGGTCGTCGCCGAGGAGCAGGCGGGCGTGCCCGAGGGCAAGGCCACCGCCGAGGAGGTCGCGGCGCAGCTGGCCGGCACGACCCAGAACGACATCATCAAGGAGTACCTCTCCCGCGGGACCTACGTCTTCCCACCGGAGCACTCGCTGCGGCTGATCGCGGACATGATCGCCTACACCGTCCACCAGGTGCCCAAGTGGAACCCGATCAACGTCTGCAGCTACCACCTCCAGGAGGCCGGCGCGACGCCGACCCAGGAGGTCGCCTACGCGATGTGCACCGCGATCGCCGTCCTCGACCAGGTCAAGAGCTCCGGCCAGGTCTCCGAGGAGGACTTCGAGAAGGTCGTCGGCCGGGTCTCGTTCTTCGTCAACGCGGGGGTCCGGTTCATCGAGGAGATGTGCAAGATGCGCGCCTTCGTCGAGCTCTGGGACGAGATCACCCGGGACCGCTACCGCGTCCAGGACGAGAAGATGCGCCGGTTCCGCTACGGCGTCCAGGTCAACTCGCTGGGCCTGACCGAGGCGCAGCCCGAGAACAACGTGCAGCGGATCGTGCTGGAGATGCTGGGCGTGACCCTGTCCAAGAAGGCCCGCGCGCGCGCCGTCCAGCTGCCGGCCTGGAACGAGGCGCTCGGTCTGCCCCGGCCGTGGGACCAGCAGTGGTCACTGCGCCTCCAGCAGGTGCTGGCCTACGAGTCCGACCTGCTCGAGTACGACGACATCTTCGACGGCTCGCCGGTGATCGAGGCCAAGGTCGCCGAGCTCGTCGCCGGCGCCAAGGCCGAGATCGACCGGGTGCAGGCGATGGGTGGGGCGATCGCCGCCGTCGAGAGCGGATACATGAAGCAGGCCCTGGTGAGCGCCCACGCCGCCCGCCGGGCCGCCATCGAGGCCGGCGAGGAGAAGATCGTCGGCGTCAACATCTACGAGACGACCGAGCCCTCGCCGCTCACCGCGGACCTCGACGCGGCGATCATGGTTGCCGACCCCGAGGCGGAGAAGACGGCGCTGGCGAGCGTCGAGGCGTGGAAGGCCCAGCGTGACGAGGCCGAGGTCGCCGAGGCCCTGGCCCAGCTCGCGGCCGATGCCAAGACCGACACCAACCTCATGGAGGCCACCCTCAGGGCGGCCCGCGCCGGGGCAACCACGGGGGAGTGGGCCGGGACGCTGCGCGAGGTCTTCGGCGAGTTCCGGGCGCCCACCGGGGTGAGCGGCGCGGTCGGCATCCTCTCGGACGCCGGTTCGGCAGGCGCCGCGCTCGGCGTCGTCCGCGACCGGGTGCAGCAGACCGGCGAGGAGCTGGGAGGCCGCCTGCGGCTGCTGGTCGGCAAGCCTGGGCTCGACGGCCACTCCAACGGCGCCGAACAGGTCGCCGTGCGGGCCCGCGACGCGGGCTTCGAGGTGATCTACCAGGGCATCCGGCTGACCCCGGAGCAGATCGTGTCGGCCGCCGTTGCCGAGGACGTCCACTGTGTCGGCCTGTCGATCCTGTCCGGCTCGCACATGGAGCTCGTCCCGGCGGTGCTGGACGGCCTTCGGGAGGCCGGACTCGACGACGTGCCCGTCATCGTCGGCGGGATCATCCCGGACTCCGACGCCCGACGGCTCATCGAGCTCGGGGTCGCCGCGGTCTACACCCCCAAGGACTTCGGGCTGACCGCGATCATGGGCGGGATCGTGGACGTGATCCGGGCCGCGCGCGGGTTGGCCTGATCAGGCGCGGGCCGCACTGACCTGATGGCTGGCTCCCCGGCGGCTCAGAAGATGAGCACCCGGACCGACTGGTTCACCGCTGTGTCCTCATGGTCCACGACCCGCACCCGGTAGGTGATGATCGAGGTGTACGTCGGTGGCGGGTCCCCGGGGTTGCCACTGGAGATGTTGGCCATGTAGCCGGCGCCGGTGGCGTTGGGCACCACCATGGGGTAGGCGCCGAGAAGCCCGCCGAACAAGCCGGTCTGTCCGTCGGGGTGGAAGGCGATGTCGACGGTCCCCGTTGACGGGCGCTTGGCGTAGATGGTGCCCGGGATGCACATGTAGGCGTTGCCGACTCCCTGGATGCTGTAGCTCGTGGGGGAGACGTTGGCCAGGGTCAGGGTCGCCGAAGCCTTCAGAACCCCGGTCTGGCACTTCTGCTGGTACGCCGAGGCTGCGGTGCCTCCCAGGCTCGCGGCGTCCGGGACCGTCGCCAGGGTGCCCTCCGCGACGTCCGCGCCGGTCAGCGTGTCCGGAGCGACGTGGGCTCCCGTGAGGGTGTCAGCAGCGACGTCCGCTCCCGTCACGGCGCCGTCGGCCAGGCCGGGCTGCGGGTAGGTGCCGTCGAGCACCCCGCCGGCGGCCGCGCCGGCCAGGGTCTGGTCCGGTGCGTTGAGCTTGGCCCGCACCGACGCCTGGAGCTTCTTCTCGGCGACCGAGCCGTTCTTGAGCTTCTTGCCGCTGATCTTCGCGACCGCTGACTGGGCTGTGGCCGTGACGGAGGGGTTGGCCAGAAGGCTGACCAGCAAGGCGGCCAGGGCGATCCCAAGGGGGAGGTGACGCTTCATGCCGTGCAGCATCACCGACCAACCTTCACGAACGGTTAAGGCGTGGGCCGTGAGTCACACTTTGGTGAGGCAACCCTAAGTCCCTGCTACCATCTCGCCCGTGGCGAAGATGGGCAAGCTCCCCAAACGGGAGTGCTGTGCGTCCAAGTCCGCGTGCGGCCGCTGTCCGCTGCGGATGCTCAAGGAAGGCACCCTGCCACCGGGGTATACGGTCAAGAAGCGCAAGCTCGTCCGCGTGGACGGCAAGAAGGTGCCAAAGAAGATCAAGCCCGTGAAGCGGCGCAAGAAGGCCGCCTGACCCCGTCCAGGAGGCCCTTGAATGGCTGCCGAACGCTTCGTCGAGGCGCTCAACGCACAGATCGGCAACGAGCTGGCCGCGCACAACCAGTACCTCGCCTGCGCGGTGCACTACGACGCCGAGACGATGCCTCAGATGGCGGCGTTCTTCTACGCCCAGGCGCTCGAGGAGCGCGAGCACGCGCTGATGATGGTTCAGTACCTCCTCGACACCGACGCCGAGGTGACCATCCCCGGCGTCGACGCCCCGACGGCGGCCTTCGCCGACGTCGTGGCCCCGGTCGCCTTGGCCCTCGAGCAGGAGAAGCGGGTCACCGAGCAGATCAACGGGCTGCTGCGGATCGCCCGCGAGGAGAACGACTTCGCCTCCGAGCAGTTCATGCAGTGGTTCATCAAGGAGCAGGTCGAGGAGGTCGCGACCATGACCGACCTGCTCGCGATCGTGACCCGCAACCGCGACGACCTCGAGGACATCGAGGAGTACGTCGCCCGCGAGTCCGGCAGCGACCAGGCCGATCCGACCGCCCCACGGGTGGCTGGCGCCTAGAACTGTCACGATGATCCCGTGAGCCGGGTCATCGTGGTCGGCGCGGGGGTCGTCGGGCTCTCGTGCGCCGCTCGGCTGCTCGCCGACGGTCACCGCGTCGACGTCCTGGCCCGCGACCTGCCCCGAGAGACGACCTCGGGCGTGGCCGCCGCGCTCTGGTATCCCTACCGCGCGCTGCCCTTCGACCGGGTCCTGGACTGGTCACGCACGTCCTACGAGGCGTTCGACCGGCTCGCGGCCGACGCACCGGAGTCCGGGGTGAGCATGCGCACGGGCGTCGAGGTGCTGTCCGGACCACACGAGCGGCCCTGGTGGGCCGAGGCCGTGCCCGACCTCATCGAGACCCATGCCGTGCCCGACGGCTACGAGCTGGGCTGGTCGTTCACGGCCCCGGTGGTCGAGATGCCTGTCTATCTCGACTGGCTCGCCGGGGTGGTCCTCGACCGCGGGGGCACGATCACCAGGATCAACCTCACCGGACTCTCGTCCGGAGCCGACGTGGTGGTCAACTGCACGGGCATCGGGTCGCGGTTCCTCGCCCGTGACCTGAGCGTGCAGCCGGTCCAGGGGCAGGTGGTCCTGGTCGAGCAGGTGGGGCTCCGGCGCTGGTGGCTCGACAGCGCCGGGCCGACGTACGTCATCCCCCGCGCGCACGACATCGTGCTCGGCGGCAGCGACGTCGAGGGGGAGTGGAGCCGAACCCCCTCGCCCGAGGTGGCCTCCACCATCCTGCGCCGGGCCCTCCGGCTGGTGCCGGAGCTCGCCGGAGCCGAGGTCCTCGGCCACCGGGTGGGGCTGCGACCGGCGCGTCCCGAGGTGCGCCTGGAACGCGTGGACGACATCGTCCACTGCTACGGGCACGGCGGATCCGGGGTCACCGTGTCCTGGGGCTGCGCCGAGGAGGTCGCCGGGCTCGTGGGCTGAGGCGCGCCCAGGAGTCCTAGCCCAGGAGTCCTAGCCCAGGACTCCTAGCCCTGCGGCCGTGAGGTGGCCGTCGAGTTGGGGCAGAAGGCCTCCCGCGGCGATCCGGTGTGCAGCTCCTCGGGGAGAGCGAGCGTCACGTCGTCCTCGAACAACCCCGCCTGGCTGGTCCGCAGCCGGACCTCGGTGACGAACGAGCCGGAGCGCGACGAGAGCGTCTCGCACCCACCCATCGCCATGGCGAGGGTGACCTCCGTCGAGTCGCCGCCGCCGACCTCGAAGGTGTCCTGCCCTGCCGGCCCGGTCACCTCGACCAGGTGGAACAGCCGAGGGTCGGCCTGGTCCGGGGCGAGGCCGAGCACGGTGACCGGCAGCCACCCCTGGTTGGTGAGGCGGAACGTGTAGCGCAGCGTCCCGGCGTCGGCGTAGCGCACCTGCCGGACCGTCCGGTCCGCGACCTGGAACACGGCGGTGGCCTCGGTGCCGGTGACCGACGTGGGCCCGGCTGCGTCGAGGTCCGGAGTGCTCCGGGCACCGGCCACCCCACCGGCGAGCACGAGGCCCGCCAGCGCTGCGAGGGCTACGAGTGTCTTACGCAGCACGCCTTCTCCGGACCAGGCCCAGGGCGCCGAGCGCGCCGAGCACGGTCAGCACCGGGAGACCCACCAGCACGCCCTGCTCCTGGGGACTGGTGTCGAACCTGCTCGTCGGTGCTCCCGCGCGCGCGTTCGGCCGCACCGGGTCCTCGAACCACTCGCAGCCGGGCGGGTGGCGCAGGTCGGGGTCGCTGCGGTCGTACTGGCTGCAGGACAGGAAGCCGGCGTCCTTGACCGGTGCGCCCGGGGTGTTGACCGACCCACCGGCCGCGCACGACGGTGGCGGGACGGTGAAGTTGGAGGTCTGGACGCCGCGGGAGTAGGTGTTGCCCTGCCAGCAGTTGCCGCCGCCCTCGTCGTCCCACCAGTGGTCGACCCCGTTGTGGTGGATCGCGCCGTCGGGAGCGATCCCCATCTGGTTGTCGGTGGTCTGGTTGTTGTGGGACGTGTCGTAGAGCTTGGCGGGGTCGAACTCGTCGCGCAGCGGAGCGGGCACCCAGAACTGCATGGTCCCGTAGCGCCAGTTGTCGTAGATCCAGTTGTGGTCGGTCGAGTTGAAGTTGCCGCCGGCGATGAGCACGCCGGTGCCCACCGGCGTCGGGACCACGGGGCAGACCGTCCCGTCGATGTAGCCGCGTTCCTCCATCGGCTTCGCGCACACGCCCGTGTCGATGTACTTGGCGTAGTAGTTGCTGTTGTTGGAGTAGATCTGGTTGTGGCTCCACCGGGCGTGGTCCTGCGGCAGCCCCGGGTGACCGGGGAACAGCGAGTCGGTCGCGATGCCCGTGGCGTTGTCGTAGAACCGGTTGTGGTGCGCCCAGATCGAGTTGCCGGCGGTGCCGGAGTAGCCGAGCGTGTTGTCGTGGCTGCGGTTGCGCCGGATCTCGATGGCGTAGCGGGTGGGCACGATCGAGGTGTTGTCGGCATTGAGGTCCGCCCCGGAGCCCGGGTAGATCCCCGAGTCGCCGTTGTAGTACGTGTCGGACCGCTGGATGAGGCCGTGGTCGCTGGCGAAGGCGAGGATGCCGTACTCGTCGTTGCCACGCGCGGTGATCTTGTCGACGAAGAAGCCGTCGGTCTCCAGGACGTAGATCGCGTTGAACTCCGACTGCTGGACGGTCAGGTTGCGCACGACGGCGCCCCCGGCGCGGTCCAGCCGGATCGCGTTGAGCTTGTTGAAGTCGTTGTCGATCACGACATCGGTCATCCGGCGGCCGGTCCCGACGATCTGGATGCCGCAGAACTTGCTGTCGCAGCGGATCGAGCTGTTGTTGGGGGTCTTGTCGCCGAAGACGGCGATCAGGTTGAGGTTGTGCGGGCACGCCCGCTGGTCGGCGTAGGACAGTGCGATCGGGTCGGTGGTGCCGGACTCCTCGGCGGCCCGTTGGTCCTCGTCGGGCCCTCCGGTGTCGGGAGAGGAGATGCTGCCGATGTATTCCGATGCCTCCAGCGGCGCCTTGGACGCGGTGCCGAGATGCGAACAGTAGTTGCTCCGCTGGTTGCCGGCGGTCGGCCGCTCCCTGTAGGTGCCGGGCAGGACGTAGATCGAGGTGTTGCGCTTGCGCACCGTGTCGATGGCGGCCTGGATGTTGCGGAACTCGCACTTCTTCAGCAGCCGCTCGTTGCGCTGCTTGACCTTGCCGTCCGGGAGCTTGGCGATGAGGCCCTTGCTGCCCGGCCGGCACACCACCCTTGCGCGAGGGTTCTTGTAGCCGCGGAACTTCGGCACCTTGCCCGTGCCGTCGGGGAACGTCGCCGGACGCTCCTCGTGGGCTGTCGACGGGGTGGCGCCGAGAGCGACGAGGCCGACGGCGAGCGGTGCAGAGAGCAGCAGAGCGAGCAGGACGCGCGCAGCACGAGACATCCGAGATCCTTCCGTCTCGGCTCCAACGAAGGGTGGTGAACGGAGTTACGTCGTGCGGATCGGCGTGACCGTGACCACGGCGTCCGGTGACAGCGGTCCGTAGATGTGGGGGAACGTCTCCGCGGCGTCTGGCGCCGCCAGCTCCTCGACCCAGGGAACGTCGAGCAGGTCGGTGTCGATCTCCAGCAGCACCAGCGGCTCATCGACCCCGCCGTAGTAGCGCTCCCGCACCGCCTCCCACTGGTCGGCGCGACTGGCGTGGAGGAAGCCCTCCTCTTCGAGGGTCACGCCGATGGTCGAGGTCGTGTAAGCCCCGGACTCCTGCGCTGCCGCCCAGTCGGTCGCCGTGGCGATGTGGAAGATCCGCACGCGCACACGCTCTCAGAATCGCGCCGAGTCGTCGTTACTGATGGGCAGTAGCGCCGACTCGGGGTGGGGGGTGGGCTGGTGGCGCGCCGAGTCGTCGTTACTGATGGGCAGTAGCGCCGACTCGGCGTCGAGCGGAGTCAGAAGAGCCGGTGGCTGGGATCGTCGAGGCCACGCAGGGCGTCGTAGTCGACGGTGGCGCAGGTGATGCCACGGTCCTCCGCCAGGACTCGGGCCTGGGGCTTGATGACCTGGGCAGCGAAGATCCCGCGGACCGGGCCCTTCGTGGTGAGCAGAGGCTCGCGGTTGAGCAGGTCGAGATAGCGGGTGAGCTGCTCGACGCCGTCGATCTCGCCGCGGCGCTTGATCTCCACGGCCACGCTGGCGCCGGCGGCGTCGCGGCACATGAGGTCGACCGGACCGATCGCGGTGGGGTATTCGCGGCGGACGAGGGTGAGGCCCTCGGCGAGGGTGGCCGGGTGCTCGGCGAGCAGCTCCTGGAGGTGCTTCTCGACGCCGTCCTTCTGCAGACCCGGGTCGATGCCGAGCTCGTGGGAGGAGTCGTGGTGGATCTTCTCGATCAGGATCCGCAGGGTGTCGTCGTCCTTGCCGGTGACGGTCCACTCGACGTGGCCCTCGTCGGTGGTGCCTTCCCGGACCTTGCAGGGCGGTGACATCCAGTTGAGCGGCTTGTAGGAGCCGCCGTCGGAGTGGACCAGGACCGAACCGTCGGCCTTGACCATCAGCACCCGCGTCGCCATCGGCAGGTGGGCCGTGAGCCGTCCGGCGTAGTCGACCTGGCACCGAGCGACGACGAGCCTCACGGGCGGTGAATCTACAGTGGCGGTCGTGCCCCCGTCGTACGCCGTCCGCCCGCTGCGCGCGGCCGACCTCAAGCACATCGCCGCGATCGAGGACTCGGGTGCACCGCAGTTCCGCGCCGCCTTCGGTCCTGACATGCACCCGGTGCTGACCCAGCCTGCCGACTCTGGGTGGGAACGAGACGCCAAGCCGGGGTTCATCCTCGTGGCGGCGGACGGGGGCGAGCCCCCCGTGGGTTTCGTCCACGTGCTGGAGCTCGACGGCCACGCCCACCTGGAGCAGCTGTCGGTGCGCCCGGAGGCGCAGCGTCAGGGCGTCGGCGCCGCCCTGGTGAGGGCGGCGATGCGCGAGGCGCGCCGCGACGGGCACCGGCAGCTGTCCCTGTGCACCTACCGGGACCTGCCGTTCAACGGGCCGTTCTACGCGACGCTCGGCTTCGAGGAGGTCGCGGACCTGCTTCCCTTCCAGCAGGAGCTGCGCGAGCACGAGAGCCAGATCGGGCTCGACGCCGACGGGGTCCGAATCGTGATGTCCGTCGCCCTCCGCCCATAGTTACCCGTGGGTCAACTAGCATCCGGCGCATGACCGACGTCACCACTGAAGAGCCCACCGGACGAACCTTCGAGACCATCGGAATCGTCGGTCTCGGCACCATGGGAGCCGGCATCGCTGAGGTGTTCGCGCGCGAGGGCTTCAAGGTCATCGGCGTGGACCAGAACGACGAGGGGCTGGACCGTGGTCGTCAGCACCTCGAGCACTCGACCGGCCGGGCCGTGGCCCGCCAGAAGATGACCGAGGAGGAGCAGGCCGAACTGCTCGGCCGCATCTCTTTCAGCACCGAGCTCAAGGACCTCACCGACGCCGACTTCGTCGTCGAGGCCGTCGTGGAGTCCATCGACGTCAAGAAGCAGATCTTCCGCGAGCTCGACTCGATCGTGGCGCCCGAGGCGATCCTGGCCACCAACACCTCGTCGCTGTCGGTCACCGACATCTCCACGGCGAACTCCCAGCCGGGCCGGGTCATCGGGGTGCACTTCTTCAACCCGGCGCCGGTGCAGGGGCTGGTCGAGATCGTCCGCACCGTGGTCACCGAGGAGCAGGTCCTCGCCGACGTCTCCGCCCTGGTGCGACAGGTGGGCAAGAACCCGGTCGTCTGCGGCGACAAGGCGGGCTTCATCGCCAACACGCTGCTGTTCGGCTACCTCAACCACGCCGTGGCGATGTACGAGGGCAAGTATGCGTCCCGCGAGGACATCGACGCCGCGATGCGGTTCGGCTGCGGCTACCCGATGGGTCCGCTGCAGCTGCTCGACCTGATCGGCCTCGACACGGCCTACGAGATCCTCGAGACGATGTATCGCCAGGGCCGCGACCGCCTGCACGCGCCTTCGCCCATCCTCAAGCAGATGGTCACCGCCGGCATGCTCGGCCGGAAGACCGGCCGGGGCTTCTACACCTACGACGCCCCGGACAGTCCCAGGACCGTCGCCGACGACCAGACCCCCTCCGAGGCCGACAAGCCGAAGCTGCACCACGACATCAAGCAGGTGGGCGTGGTCGGCACCGGGACGATGGCCAGCGGGATCGTCGAGGTGTTCGCGAAGGCGGGCTACCAGGTGCTCTTCGTCGGCCGCTCCCAGGACAAGGTCGACGGCGTGGTCACCGCGATCACCAAGAACTTCGACCGCCAGATCCAGCGCGGGCGGGCCACCGAGGAGGACAAGGCCGCCGTCCTCACCAGGGTCAGCGGCACCACCTCGCTCGACGACCTCAAGGACGTCGACCTCGTGGTCGAGGCGATCGCCGAGGACCTCGCGGTCAAGACCACGCTGTTCGAGAACCTCGACGACATCTGCAAGCCGGGCGCGATCCTGGCCACCACGACCTCGTCGCTGCCGATCATCTCGCTGGCCAAGGTCACCACGCGGCCGCAGGACGTCGTCGGCATGCACTTCTTCAACCCGGCACCGGTCATGAAGCTGGTGGAGGTCGTCTCGACCGTCTCGACGGCGGAGGACGTCACCGAGACGACCCGGGCGCTCTGCGACAAGATCGGCAAGGTCGCCGTGTCGTGCGCCGACCGCGCCGGGTTCATCGTCAACGCGCTGCTGTTCCCCTACCTCAACGACGCGGTGAAGATGCTCGAGGCGCACTACGCGACCGCGGACGACATCGACACCGCGATGAAGCAGGGCTGTGCGCTGCCGATGGGGCCCTTCGAGCTGCTCGACGTGGTCGGCAACGACGTCTCGCTGGCGATCCAGCGCGAGCTCTATCTCGAGTTCCGCGAGCCAGGCTTCGCGCCGGCGCCGCTGCTCGAGCACCTGGTCACCGCGGGCTACCTCGGTCGCAAGACCAAGCGCGGCTTCCGGGACTACTCGACGCGCTGAGGACCTAGAGCCGAACGTCGAGGGTCAGCACGGAGGACGGGACCTCGGGGTCGTCGGCGTCGACCGTGGCGAGCAGCCGCCCGCCCCTTTCGTCCCACTCCAGCACGGCCAGCCCCTCGACCTTGGCGATTCGGCCGTCCGGCTCGGGGAGGCTGACCGTGGTGACGGTGACGTCGCCGTCGAGCAGCGCCAGCGCGGAGCCGAGCACCGGCCCGTCGTCGTATGTGTTGGGGCTGTCCTCCGCGGCGGCGCTCACCAGGATCCGCCCGTCCGGGAGCGTGACTGCGTCGGTGGTGGCCAGCGCCAGTCCGTCCGGGCTCTCGAGGACGTAGTGCCGCACGTCCTGCACAGCGATGAGTGAGTCCTGACCGAGCCCGCGCACCGCATCGAGGAGTGCTCGAAGATCGACGTCGACACTGGCGGTCGGCACCCCCGCAGCAGGCAGCCCGCGCTGGAACCAGCGCAGCCGGTCACCGACGACGCAGGCGCCCTCGAGGTTGAGCCTGTCCGGTGACACCGCGAGCAGCTCGGCGGCGCGGGCGTAGACCGCGCTCAGGTCGCCGACGCTCGGGCCACCGCCCGGCGCCAGCCAAGCTCCGCGCATCCGGGCCGGCGTGGACCCGGAGCCCAGCATCAGCACCCCGCCGTCGATGTCGACCGCGGCCTCCAGGTCCGGCTTGAGGTCCTTGGTCCCCGTCGCCTCGGAGAACACCTCGTGGCCCTCCACGGCCGGGAAGACCCGGACCGGCGTGCCCACGCCGCGTCGCCACCAGCAGGCGTGGGTCGCGTCGTCCTGTCCCACCAGCCAGCCGTCGGCGTAGGGGGCGATCGCCGACGCGGCCCGGACTGGCGTGCCGTCGGCGAACCGGAGCAGCCCGGTCTCGACGAGGTCCACCTGCATCCGACGATCCTCCCAGGGTGACGATCCGGCGGTCACCCACCACCTGATCCGTAGGCTCACAGCATGGAGCTGCTCGTGATCCTGGCGGTGCTGGCCGCCGTGGTCGTCGTCGTGGGAGTGGCCAACAGGCGCACCCAGGCCAGGGAGCTCGAGCGCCGCGCCGCGGAGCTCGAACCGGTCAAGAAGCTGGCCTACGAGGACATCACCGCACTGGGGACCGAGCTCCAGGCGCTCGACGCCGAGGTCGCTGGTGTCACTCTCGACGATGGTGCCCGGGCGGACTACCAGCGAGCGCTCGACGCCTACGAGGACGCGAAGGCCTCAGGCGACGCCATGACCGCGCCGGACGACATCCGGCACGTCACGGAGATCCTGGACGACGGCCGTTATGCCATCGCCTGCGTGCGCGCCCGGGTCGCCGGCGAGCCGCTGCCGACTCGGAGACCGCCGTGCTTCTTCGACCCGCGGCACGGGCCGTCGGTGACCGACGTCGACTACGTCCCGGCCGGGGGAGCCAGCCGGCCGGTCCCGGCCTGCGCGCTGGACGCCGAGCGGGTTCGGGCGGGTGCGGACCCCGACGTCCGCACCGTGATGACCGGTTCGCGCCGGGTGCCCTACTGGCAGGGTGGTCCGGCGTACGCGCCGTACGCCGCGGGCTACTTCGCCGCCGGCGCCGGGATGAGCCTGCTGTTCGGAGGCCTGCTCGTCGGCTCCATGGGTGGCTGGGGGTTCGGCGAGGGCTGGGCCGACCACGGTGACGGTGGCGGCGACGCGGGCGAGACCGGCGGCTCGGGCGGAGACTACGGCGATGCCGGCGGTGACGCGGGCGGCGGCGACTTCGGGGGCGGCGGCGACATGGGTGGCTTCGGGGACCTCGGCGGCGGCGTCGACTTCTGAGCCGCCGCCGAAGTCAGGACCTCAGCGCTTGGCCCCCTATCGCTTTGCCAGCTGGGCGGCCTGCACGAACACCACACGACCGTTGACCGAGTCGCTGTCGATGGTGTCGGGGTCGGAGACGGCGTAGTCGCCGGTGACCTCGATCGTGTAGGCGCCGGGGGCCAGGCCCTTCACCAGGACGTGGGCGATGCCGGTCGAGTAGAGCATGTCGGTCGTGGTGGTGCCGACCGTCTTGCCCGAGGAGTCCTTGACTACCGCGGTGAAGCTGAAGAGGTTGGCGCCGGCCTGACCGGTGGTCGGGTGCACCACGACGACCTTGAGGGCGTCGGCCCCCGAGCCGACCGTGAGCTCGCGGGTCGCCGAGTAGGACCCCATCGCCGTGACCGGAGGCGCTGCCTCCTCCCAGAGGTCCGAGCGGACCACCCGGTAGCCGTCCTGGCGGGCCAGCCGCCGATCGGCCTTCTTCTGGGCCTTCGCGAGCTTCTTCTTCCACTTCTTCTTGGCGGTGACGAGCTTGACCGCCTTGTCGAGGTTGACGTGGCCGTAGCCGACCTGCCAGGAGCCGAGCCTCTTGCCCTCGGCGAGCACCGGGGTGGCGGTCGCGGTGAGCGCCTGCTGGACCTGCAGCGGGGTGAGCCTCGGCTTGGCCTGCTCCAGCACCGCTGCCGCGCCGGCGACGTGCGGCGACGCCATCGAGGTGCCGGACGCCTCCGCCTGGCCGTGTTCGGGGCAGGGGCCGATGACGCTGCCGGTGCTGTCGCAGGACGAGGAGATGTCCACGCCGGGCGCCATCACGTCGGGCTGGGTGTTGCCGACCCGGTCGCCGGTGAAGACGGTGTGTCCTCCGGGGCCGATCGGGGCGGCCGCACCGTTGTCGAACTCGAGGCCGTTGGAGGAGAAGTCACCCCGCTCGCGCTCGACGCTGCCGGCGGCGACCGAGATGACCCACGGGGCCTGGTTGAAGGGGCTGACGCTGGCCTCGCCGTTCTCGCTGCCGGAGTTGCCGGCGGCGAAGACCACGGTCGCGCCGCGGTCGGTGACCGCCTTGGTGGCGACGTTGACGGGATCGGCGGGGTCGAACTGGCGGAAGCTGTTGCCCCAGGAGTTGTTGAAGACGTCGATGCCGAGCATCCCGGGCTGAGCCAGCGCATAGTCGTAGGCCGTGACCACGGCCGTGGTCGTGATGACCGCGCCGATCGCGAAGCAGGCGAGCGTGGCGTCGGGCGCGACGCCGAGGTTGGCCGGGCCGGAGGTGCCGTCGGCGGCGACGATGCCGGCGACGTGGGTGCCGTGGCCGCTGCCGAGGTCGGTGTTGCTGTAAGGCCCTTGGTCGGCCGGGATGACGAGCTGGGGGGTGGTGCCGGAGTTGACGTACTCCGGGCTGACCAGCGTCACGTTGTGGGTGATGTGGTCGGCGAGGTCGGGATGGGTGCCGTCACAGCCCGAGTCGACGATGCCGACGGTCACGCCCTTGCCGGTGAGACCCCTGGCGCGCAGCCGCTGCGCCGCCGCCGGTGAGGTCGACATCGCGTCTGCGGAGGTCGTGTCGTAGTAGCGCAGCGTCTCGTCGGGATAGACGTCGTTGCCGATCTTGGCGGCCTTGACCAGCTTGGCGGCCGGGCCGGCCACCAGCGCGAGCGGCAGCTTCCGCATCGGCTGGACGGTGAGACCCAGGCCCCGCAGCGCCGAGACCTGGGAGGCGGTGGGCACCTTGTCGAAGGTGACGATCGCCCGGCGGACCAGCGGGCCGGCGGTGACCAGCCGGCTGAGTCCCGGCAGGGAGGAGGTGGCCGCGGGCGCGGCGACGGACGTGGACGGCTGGGACGCGGCCGCGGCGGGGATGCCCGCAGCAGAGGCGCCGGCGGCGGCGACCGACACGGCGCAGGTGAGCGCGAGCAGTCGGGACCGGGTGCGGATCGAAGGCATGGTCCTATCAACGCCCGCTGCGCCCGGAGGCTACGTTCTCCGGGTGAGGACCGCACTCGCCGTCCAGGTGCTGACCGCGTTGGTCGCCCCGGCGCTGACGCTGCTGCCGACCGGCACCGACGTGGACTACCAGCTCGGTGGCGCGTCGCCGGCCCCCGACCACGTCGGCATCGTGGTGCGCGACCGTGCGGAGGAGCCTCAGAGCGGCCGCTACAACGTCTGCTACGTCAACGGGTTCCAGACCCAGCCGCACGAGAAGGCCTTCTGGCGCAAGCGCCCGGCGCTGCTCCTCCGCGACCGCGACGGTGACCCGGTGGTGGACGAGGCGTGGGGGGAGTGGCTGCTCGACCTGCGGACCGCCGACAAGCGGAAGCGGATCGCGAGGATCGTCACCCGGTGGACCGCCGGCTGCGCGGACGACGGCTTCGACGCCGTCGAGTTCGACAACCTCGACTCCTTCACGCGCAGCCACGGCCTGCTCAAGCGCCGGCACGCGCTGAAGCTTGCGCGGCTGTTGACCAAGGGAGCCCACCGGCACGGCCTCGCCGCGGGGCAGAAGAACCTCGCGGGCTTCGACGGCCACCGGGTCGGCTACGACTTCGCGGTCGCCGAGGAGTGCGGGCGCTACGACGAGTGCGGCGCCTACGTCGACGACTTCGGCGACCAGGTGCTGATGGTGGAGTACCGGGCTGCGGACTTCGAGGCCACCTGTGCGGCGTACGCCGAGACGCACGCGGTCGTGCTGCGCGACCGCGAGCTGTCTCCCGAGGGTGTGCACGAGTGGTGCTGAACACGTCGCACCTGGGGGAGTCCGGGAGCCCCGTCGCCTTCTGTCACGGCCTCTTCGGCCAGGGCAAGAACTGGACGGCGATCGGGAAGGCACTGGCCGACGACCACCGAGTCCTGCTCGTCGACCTGCCCGACCACGGCCGGTCGCCGCGCAGCGACCGGTTCGACTACGTCGACTACGCCGACCAGGTGGCCGAGGTGGTCGCCGCGGACTTCGGCGCCGACGACCCGGTCGCGCTGGTCGGGCACTCGATGGGCGGCAAGGTGGCGATGCTCCTCGCCCTGCGCCGGCCCGAGCTGGTCGAGCGGCTGGCCGTCGTGGACGTTGCTCCGGTGCCCTACGACCACGCCGTCGAGTTCGACGGCTACATCGCGGCGATGAAGGCCATCGACCTCGACGCGCTGGAGCGCCGCACCGACGCCGACGAGGCGCTGCGCGACGCGGTGCCCGACCCGATGGTCCGGGGCTTCCTGCTCCAGAGCCTGCGGCGCGAGCACGACGGCTGGCACTGGCTGCTCAACCTCGACCTGCTCGGCCGCGACCTCGACCTGATCACGGACTGGCCGGAGGACCGGGTGGCGGGCGCAGCGGCGTACCCGCGACCGGTGTTGTGGGTCGGCGGCCAGGCCTCGCGCTACGTGCGGCCCGAGTATGCCGAGGCGATGGACCGCTGGTTCCCCCTCAACCGCCGGGTCACGGTGAAGGACGCGGGCCACTGGGTCCACGCCGAGCAGCCCGAGGTGTTCCTCGAGGTGCTGCGCCGGTTCCTGCGCCAGGGCTCCTAGGCCTGCTGGCGGGCCCGGTAGGCGGCGACCGCGTTGCGGTTGCCGCAGGTGGTCGAACAGAACCGGCGGGACCGGTTGCGGGACAGGTCGAGGACGATGCCCTCGCAGGTGTCGTCGGCACAGATGCTGAGTCGCGACATCTCGTCGGCGCGGATGACGTCGACCATCGCCATCGCCGTCTCGACGATGATCCGGTCGGCCAGCGGAGCGTCGAGGTCGATGGCGTGGATGTGCCAGTCGAGTGCGTCGTGCCGCACGAGCTGGGGGACCGCTCCCGCGTCCGCCAGCCACTGGTTGACCAGCTCGACCGCCGTGTCCCGGTCTGCGGTGAGCAGGTCCCTCAGCCGGCCCCGGATCGCCCGCACGGCGTCCAGCTCGGCTGGGGTGCGATCGTGGCGCCCGGAGTAGGAGTAGTCGTCCCAGATCACGTCGAGGTCGGCGACGGTGGTGAGGGTGTCTGGTTCGAGCGCGCTGTTGGCCATGAGCACCGCCGACTGCAGCGCCATCTCGGTGTCATGGGTGAAAACCACGTTGACATGTTACATCGTCAGGCGTAGTGTCATGTGCCATGAGCACGATGACCAATGACACGGTCACGACCGCACCCCCCGGGGCGCGACTCGGCACCGGTCTCGTGCTCGCCCTCGTCTCCGCCGGCTCGTTCGGCATGTCCGGCGCCCTGGCCCGCGGCCTGCTCGACACCGGGTGGAGCGTGGGCGCGATCGTGCTCGTGCGCATCGGCATCGCGGCGCTCGTGGTCCTACCGTTCGCCCTCGTGTCCCTGCGGGGTCGCTGGGGCCTGCTGCGGCGCAACGCCGGGCTCATCGTCTTCTACGGCCTGCTCGCGGTGGCGGGCGCGCAGTTCTGCTACTTCTCGGCGGTCCAGTACATGCAGGTCGGCCCCGCTCTCCTCATCGAGTACACCGCGCCCGCCGCGGTGGTCGTGTGGATGTGGCTGCGGCACGGCCAGCGACCCGGCCTCATGACCCTCGCGGGCGCGGGACTGGCGGCGCTGGGCCTGGTGCTGGTCCTCGATCTGGTCTCCGGCGCCGACCTGAGCCTGCCCGGCGTGCTGTGGGCCCTGGGGGCGATGGTCGGCTGCGCCGCCTACTACATCATCAACGGCGACGACACGACCGGCCTGCCGCCGATCGTGCTCGCCGCGGGCGGTCTGGTCGTGGGCGCGCTGGCCGTGGCGCTGCTGGGCGTCGCGGGGCTGCTTCCGATGGGCACCTCGACGAGTGACGTGGCCTACGCCGGCTCCTCGTTCGCCTGGTGGCAGCCGCTCCTCGTCCTGGCGGTCTTCACCGCCGCGCTCTCCTATGTCACCGGCGTCGCGGCCGGCCGGCTGCTGGGGTCCCGGCTGGCGTCCTTCGTAGCGCTGACCGAGGTCGTGGCGGGGGTCCTGTGGGCCTGGCTGCTCCTCGACGAGCTGCCGCGCTCGGTGCAGCTCGTCGGCGGCCTGCTGATCCTGGCCGGGGTGGTCGGCGTCAAGCTCGGGGAGCGCACGGTCGTGATCGAGGAACACGTCGGGGCCTAGTTCGAGGCTTGCTGCAACATCTGCGCCCTCCCGGACGTGTGTTGTGCGTGGATGTGGTCGTGACGGACAGACCATCGGGCACCTCGACCTTCGAGGACTGGGCTACCGCCCGGGTGCCCGCGCTGCTGCGCTTCGCCTACCTGGTCGTCGGGTCCCAGCACGCCGCGGAGGACGCGGTCCAGGAGGCCCTGACCTCGGCCTGCGCCAAGTGGGCGCGGGTCTCGCGCACCAGGGACCCCGAGGCGTACGTGCGGCGGATGATCGTCAACGCGCACGTGTCGGGCTGGCGGCGGACCAGGCGGGAGTCGCCGGTCGAGGTCGTCCGCGAGACGACGTACGCCGACCCCGAGGCCGCCGTCGACACCGGCGACGCCGTGTGGGGGGTGTGCCAGCGCCTGCCCCGCCAGCAGCGCGCCGCGGTCGTGCTCCGGTTCTACGAGGACCTCGACTATCCGGAGATCGCCGAGATCCTCGGGGTGGCCGAGCCCACCGTGCGCTCGCACGTCCACCGGGCCCTCGCCGCGCTGAGGGTGGAGCTTTCCCAGGAGGACGAGCGATGACCGACGACACCAGGCTCGAGGACGCGTTCCGCGTCGGGCTGCAGCGCCACGCCGACGGCGTGGACACGAACGTCGACCTGCTGGGCCCGGCCCGGTCGGCCGCGCGCGGTCGCCGCCGCCGGACCTGGGTGGCCGGCTCGGTCGGCCTGGCTGCTGCGGCGCTGGTCACTGCCGTCGTCGTCCAGGATGCCGGAGGACCCGATGGCCGCGACGACAGCCAGGTCGTCGACCGGGAGCCCAGCGATCCGCTGCCAACCGAGTGGCGCAGTGAGGTGTGGCACGGCGTCCAGGTCGAGGTGCCGGCCAACTGGGGTTGGGGCACCGCACCGATCAGTATGTCGTTCGATCCCCGGTCGCGGCTGTTGTGCGGTGGACCCGGAGGCATGGTGCGCGCTGATGGGAAGCGACTGGTCAACCCCGAGGAAGGGACGCCGTGGGTCGGCCGACCAGTCATGCTCTCGGACCTGTGCCTCGGCGAGCCGTACCCGGAGCCGAAGGCGCCGTACGTGTGGCTGGGCGCGACCCTGCCCGCGGGCACCGCCGACGTCGGCAACGGATTTACCCAGGAGACCGTCGAGGTCAACGGCACGACCCTGACAGTGGCCACCGACGACCCTGCCCTGCGCCGGCTGATCCTCGACTCCGCAGGGTCTCCCGACGGTTGCGAGGCGAGCCTGGGTGCGGCACCTGTCGTCGACTCGATGCTGATGGAAGGCCTGCGAAACCCCAGCTCGGCGCAGGTGTGCGCCTACCGCCGGGAGGAGGGCGCCTCGACGTTCGATCTCGTCTATGCCACGACGCTCGACGACGAGGCGGCGGCCGACTACCACGCGCAGGTCTACGACGGCGGGTTCGAGAGCTCGCCAGAGTTCTGCGGGAGGGGCGGCGACGAGCGGGTGCTGATCACGATCACGGGGGAGGACCCTTACGGGGCCGACGAGGTCACCCAGGCGACTGTCGTCGACCCGGAGTGCCGCGAGGTGCAGGGCTCTCCCGGAATGGTGTCCCCACTCAGTGACGCAGGGATGGCCGCCTGGTCGAGGAACGGCGTGCAGGCCGTCCTGCGCGCGTTCATCGGCGTCCTCGGCTGAGCTACCTGGCGTCCTGCCTCCGGACGAACACCTCGCGGGTCAGCATCAGGAGCGCCGCGGCTGTCGGGATGGCCAGCAGGGCGCCCACCACACCGAGCAGCGCCGCCCCGATCAGCGCGGCGATGACCGTCACGGCGCCCGGCACGTCGACGGACTTCGAAATCACCCGCGGGTAGATCAGGTAGTTCTCGACCTGCTGGTAGACCAGGTAGAAGACGGCGCAGGCGATCCCGATCTTGGGGTCCTCGGCGAAGCCGATGGCCGTGACGATGACCGCGCCGATGGTCGCACCGATCATCGGGATGACGTCGAGCAGGGCGACCACGAACGCCAGCGCGACGGCGTACTCGCCGAGGCCGACGATGAACAGGAACACCAGCGACGAGATGCCCGCGCACATCGAGACGACGAAGGCACCGCTGACGTAGCCGCCCACGCCCCGGATGATGTGGTCGCCGAGCCTGGAGACCCGGTCACGGCGCGAGGCCGGCGCCAGGCGGTAGAACGCGGCCTTGATGGTGGCGAACGAGGAGAGGAAGTAGAGCGTCAGCACCAGCACGATGAAGGCGTTGAACAGCACGCCCAGCACCGCGAGGCCGAAGCCGAGCGCGCCCCCGAAGAGGGTGCTCACGAAGGCCCCGTCGGTCACGTAGTCCCGGATCTTCTCGATGATGTGGTATTCCTCGTCGAGGTCCTGGACGGTCTGGTTGTTCTGCAGCCGGTCGAGCCAGCCGGGAGCGTTGTCGGTGATGGAGGCGACCTGATCGGTGATCACCGGCACGATCGCCACGAAGAACAGCACGACCGCGATGAGCACGGCCAGGATGACGTAGGAGACGGCATAGCGACGGCGCACGCCGCGGCGCTCGATCCACTCCACGGACGGGTTGAGCCCGGCAGCGATGAAGAACGCCACGATGATCAGGACGAGCGTCGGCCCGATCGTGGCGATGTTGGTCGCGAGCCAGTAGGCGAGAAGCGCCCCGGAGGCGCCGACGAAACCCATGTAGAACGGCGCCCGGTGGTCGAGCGGCGCACCGGGGTCGCCGAGGCCGTCCGGCCCGTCGACCGCCGCCTCGTCGTCGGCCTTGCCCTCGGACTCCTCGGGCGGGTCAGCGACCGGGGTGGGCTCCGCGTTGGCGGTCATGAAGCGTCGTCATCACCGAACCCGGCCACGACGTCGCGCAGCGACGCGAGCTGTGCGGTGATCGCGTCCCGGCGCTTGCTGAGCCGGTCGACCTCGGCGCGCAGCAGTGCCACCTCGCGCTGCCGCTCGGCGTCACCGCTTGAGCGCACCGCCTCCGCCTGGGTGTTGGCGGCGGCGATGATCTGCTCGGCCTCGCGCCGGGCCCGGGACAAGATGGCCTCGGACTCCTTGGCCGCCACGTCGCGGGCCTCCTTGGCCTGGGCGAGCGCGTCCCGGGCCCGCTGCTCGGCCGCGCTGGCCCGCGCCTCGGCGTCGTCGACCAGCTTCTTGGTCTCGGCGATGGCGCTGCTGTGGTGCTCGGTCGCCTCGCGGGCCAGGCGCTCACGCTCCACGGCGAGCAGCCGCTTGGCCTCCTGCACCTCGCGGTCGACGGCCGCCCGCTGCTGCTCGGCCTCGCGCTGGGCGCCGGTGCGCAGCTCGGTCGCCTCCTGCTGGGTGGCGAGCCGCAGCTGGTCGGCCTCCCGGGTGGCGCTGGCCACCAGGTCCTGAGCCTCGCTCTGGGCCAGGGAGCGTGCCTGCTCCGCGTCGGTGAGCATCCGGGTGCGCTGCTCGTCGAGCTCCTTGAGCTGCACGATCCGCATGTCCTCGGCCTCCCGCGAGGCCTCGGCCTTGATCGCCTGGGCGTCGCGTGCGGCCTGGGAGCGGATCTCCTCGGCGTCGCTCTGCGCCACCGCCCGCATCTCGGAGGCCTCCTCCTCGGCGAGCCGGAGCATCGCCGAGGCGCGGCCGCCCAGCCCGGCGTAGGACGGGTTCTTGACCTCGTCGAGCTGGCTGAGCAGGTTGTCGAGCGAGGCCTCGAGCTCGGCGCTCCGCTTCTCGTGCTGGGCGATCGCGGCGGTCAGCGCCGCGCGGTCCGCCGCGAGCTGCTGCAGCCGCTGGTCGACCGCGGCGGCGTCGTAGCCGTTCTTGCGGACCACCGGGAGGGGGCCGGCCGGCGGCGGCGGGACCGGGCCGGGGGCGGGGGGGATGGTCGGCACCGCCCGGGTCTGGGTGACCGGGTCTTCCTGCTGCTTGGCGGGCGCCGGTGGCCGGGTCGGCTTCGGCTGAGCCGCCTCCTCCTTGGCCACGTCCTTGGGCAGCGCCGGGATCACGACGGTCGCCTCGGCGTCGGGGTCCGGCTTGTCCTCCGGCTTCTCGTCCGGCTGGTCCTGAACCGTGGCGGACTGCTCCTGCACCTCACCGGTGTTGGCGCTGTCCTCGGGCTCGTCTTCGAAGATGGACAGACCCTGGTTCATGGAGCGGGCTCTCTTCCGAGTGGGGGCACGGGCGGGTCACCCATGCTGCCCGATCCGGAGGCGATCCGCACACCCGGGTCCCGCCCGCGGACAGGTGCGCGCTCAGACGTCGCGGAAGCGGTTGATCTCGGTCTCGTGCTTGGCCCGGAGCTCGGGGTCGCGCACGCCCAGTCCCTCCTCGGGGGCCAGGCAGAGGACCCCGACCTTGCCCTGGTGGAGGTTGTGGTGGACGTCGAGCGCGGCCTGTCCGACCTCGTCGAGGGTGTAGGTCTTGGACAGGGTGGGGTGGATCCTGCCCTTGGCGATGAGGCGGTTGGCCTCCCATGACTCGCGGTAGTTGGCGAAGTGGGAGGAGATGATCCGCTTGAGGTTCATCCACAGGTAGCGGTTGTCGTACTCGTGCATGTAGCCGCTGGTCGAGGCGCAGGTGGTGATGGTGCCGCCCTTGCGGGTGACGTAGACGCTGGCGCCGAAGGTCTCCCGACCCGGGTGCTCGAAGACGATGTCGATGTCCTCACCGCCGGTGAGCTCACGGATCTTGGCGCCGAAGCGCTTCCACTCCTTCGGGTCCTGGGTGTGCTCGTCCTTCCAGAACCGATAGCCCTCCTCGGCGCGGTTGATGACCAGCTCCGCGCCCATCGAGCGCGCGATCTCGGCCTTGTCGTCGCTGGAGACCACGCAGACCGGGGTGGCGCCGCCGTTGAGGGCGTACTGGGTCGCGAAACCGCCCAGGCCGCCCGACGCGCCCCAGATCAGGACGTTGTCGCCCTGCTTCATGTCGCCGCCGTTCTTGGAGACCAGCTGGCGGTAGGCCGTGCAGTTGACCAGCCCGGGGGAGGCGGCCTCCTCCCAGGTCAGGTGCTTCGGCTTGGGCATCAGCTGGTTGGCCTTGACCAGCGCGATCTGCGCGAGGCCGCCGAAGTTGGTCTCGAAGCCCCAGATCCGCTGCTGCGGGTCGAGCATCGTGTCGTTGTGGCCGTCGGGGTCCTCCAGCTCCACCGACAAGCAGTGCGCGACCACCTCGGTGCCGGGCTTCCACTTGGTCACCCCGGGACCGGTCTGCAGCACCACGCCGGCCAGGTCGGAACCGACCACGTGGTAGGGGAGGTCGTGCCGCTTGGTCAGCTCCGACAGCCGGCCGTAGCGCTCCAGGAACCCGAAGGTCGAGACCGGCTCGAAGATCGAGGTCCACACGGTGTTGTAGTTGATCGCGCTCGCCATGACCGCGACCAGTGCCTCGCCCGGGCCGAGCTCGGGGAGCGCGACGTCCTCGACGTGCAGCGACTTGCGTGGGTCCTTCTCCTTGGAGGGGATGCCCTCGAACATGTCCACCTCGTCCTTGCGGACCAGGGCGGCGCGGTAGGACTCGGGGATCTGGAGGTTCGCGAACTCCTCGGCAGGGGTGTCACCGGCGAGGATGGCGTCGAGGATCTGCTGCATGCTCATGAAGGTTACCTATCAGTAATGTCGGGGATCGACTGGTTGTGACCTGGACGACGCGATCGGGGCGGGTTCCAGCCTGGGCTGCGGTGGTCTCGACTCGCCCGTCGCGGCTTCGTCCCTCAGCCGCGGGGCTTGCTCGACCTTCGCTCGCCCACGTAGGCCGCTCGTCCCTCGCGGCCTACTGCTCGCTCGGCTCCACCAGCTCGACGAGCACGCCGCCCGCGTCCTTGGGGTGGATGAAGTTGATCCGTGAGTCCGAGGTACCCCGTCGCGGGGCGTCGTAGAGCAGGCGTACGCCGCGCTCGCGCAGGATCGCGCTGACCGCCTCGACGTCGGTGACCCGGTAGGCCATCTGCTGGACGCCGGGACCCGAGCGCTCGAGGAACTTGGCGATCGTCGACCCCTCATTCAGCGGCGCCAGCAGCTGGATGTGGGAACCCGAGTCCCCGACGGCCATCATCGCCTCGCGGACGCCCTGCTCCTCGTTGACCTCCTCGTGAGCCAGGCGCATCCCGAAGGTCTTCTCGTAGAAGCTGACCGCCTCGTCGAGGTCGGCGACGGCGATCCCGACATGGTCGATGGCGGTGAACAGGTGGCCCGGGATCCCGAGGTCGGGAGTGTCGGAGGTCATGCCGGGCATGGTTACAGAGCGCTAACCGGAGAAGTAAGGTCGAGAGCAGCATCCGTGGCGAGGTCTTCGTCACGTCGAGGGTCTGAACCACTCCTGGAGGTACGCCGTGTCTGACGCTCAGCCGTCATCTGGATCCGTCATCGTCGCCGGGGCCCGCACCCCCATCGGGCGCCTCCTGGGCGGCCTGAAAGACCTTTCCGCCGCCGACCTCGGTGGCATCGCGATCAAGGGCGCCCTGGACAAGTCGGGCGTGTCGCCCGACCAGGTCGACTACGTGATCATGGGCCACGTCATCCAGGCCGGCGCCGGCCAGATCACCGCCCGCCAGGCGTCGGTCAAGGCCGGCATCCCGATGGCCGTGCCCTCGATCACGATCAACAAGGTGTGCCTGTCCGGGATCAACGCGATCGCGCTCGCCGACCAGCTGATCCGCGCCGGTGAGCACGAGATCGTGGTCGCCGGCGGAATGGAGTCGATGACCAACGCCCCGCACGTCCTGCCGAAGTCCCGCGAGGGCTTCAAGTACGGCGACGTGGCGCTCGTGGACTCGATGGCCTACGACGCGCTCTACGACCAGTTCACCGACCAGCCGATGGGCAACCTCACCGAGGGCTGCAACTCCGGCGCCCGCGAGCTCACCCGTGAGGAGCAGGACGCCTTCTCCGCACGCTCCCACCAGCTCGCCGCCGAGGCCTGGAAGAACGGCGTCTTCGACGACGAGGTGGTCCCGGTCCCGGTGCCGCAGCGCCGCGGCGACCCGGTCATGGTGACCACCGACGAAGGCGTCCGCGGCGACACCACCGCCGAGTCGCTGTCCAAGCTGCGCCCGGCCTTCAGCAAGGACGGCACCATCACCGCGGGCTCGTCCTCGCAGATCTCCGACGGTGCCTGCGCCGTGGTCGTGATGAGCAAGGCCAAGGCCGAGGAGCTGGGCCTGCCGTGGCTGGCCGAGATCGGCGCCTCCGGCCAGGTCGCCGGCCCGGACTCCAGCCTGCAGAGCCAGCCGGCCAACGCGATCAAGAAGGCCGTGGACAAGGAGGGCATCTCGACCGCCGACCTCGACCTGGTCGAGCTCAACGAGGCCTTCGCCGCCGTGGGCATCGTGTCGGCCCGCGAGCTGGGCATCGCCGAGGACAAGGTCAACGTCAACGGCGGGGCGATCGCGCTGGGCCACCCGGTCGGCATGTCCGGGGCTCGGATCGTGCTGCACCTCGCGCTCGAGCTCAAGCGCCGCGGCGGCGGCACCGGTGCCGCCGCGCTGTGCGGTGGCGGCGGCCAGGGCGACGCGCTGATCGTCAAGGTTCCCTCTGCCTGAGCACAGGTCGCCTGGGACGCCCGCGACCCCCGGGTCGCCTGACGTCGCCGACCTCGTCTCCCGGGCCCGCGACGGCGAGGCCCGGGCCGTGGCCCGCCTGGTCTCGCTGGTGGAGGGCGGTTCGCCCCAGCTCCGCGAGGTCATGGCGGCGCTGGCGCCGTACGCCGGGCAGGCGCACGTCGTAGGTCTCACGGGGTCCCCGGGGGTCGGCAAGTCCACGTTGACCAGCGCGCTGGTCAAGGTGCTGCGCGCCGAGGGCAAGCGGGTGGGCGTCCTGGCCGTGGACCCGTCCTCGCCGTTCTCTGGCGGTGCGCTGCTGGGCGACCGGGTGCGGATGGGTGACCACGCCCTCGACGAGGGCGTCTACATCCGCTCGATGGCCTCGCGCGGCCACCTCGGCGGCCTCGCCTGGACGACGCCGCAGGCGCTGCGGGTGCTGGACGCTGCGGGCTTCGACGTGGTCCTGGTCGAGACGGTCGGCGTCGGTCAGAGCGAGATCGAGGTGGCCGGGCTCGCGGACACCACCGTGGTGCTGCTCGCGCCCGGGATGGGCGACGGCATCCAGGCGGCCAAGGCGGGCATCCTGGAGATCGGCGACGTCTTCGTCGTCAACAAGGCCGACCACGAGGGAGCCGCGCAGACGCGGCGGGAGCTCCGGTCGATGATGAACCTGTCGGATCGCGGCGCTCACGGCTGGAAGCCGCCGATCGTCAGCACGGTCGCGCGGGCCGGGACGGGTCTCGACGAGCTGGCCGCCGCGCTCGCCGAGCACCGGGCCTGGCTGGAGGAGACGGGACAGCTGACCGTGCGGCGCACCAAGCGGGCCCGTGACGAGATCGAGGCGATCGCGCTCGCCGCGCTGCGGCAGCGCTGGGCCGACGTCAACGGCAGCGCCGACCTCGACGACCTCGCCGCGTCGGTCGCGACGGGGGAGTCCGACCCGTACGCCGCCGCCGACCGGCTGCTCGAGGGACTCGAGGCCTAGCCCATCGACTTCTGGCCGTCGAGCGACTCGCGGATGATGTCGGCGTGGCCGGCGTGCTGTGAGGTCTCGGCCAGGATGTGCAGGAACACCCGGCGGGCCGACCACCGCGCG
Source organism: Nocardioides dilutus (assembly GCF_054779555.1). Classification (NCBI taxonomy): domain Bacteria; kingdom Bacillati; phylum Actinomycetota; class Actinomycetes; order Propionibacteriales; family Nocardioidaceae; genus Nocardioides; species Nocardioides dilutus. The sequence goes on from NZ_BAAGYA010000002.1 coordinate 1,166,848, forward strand.
CCGGGCGGGAACCACGGGGCCGAGGGCAGCTCGTGGCTGTCGTCGAGGCTGTCGACCGACTCGACGAGCGCGTCGGTCGCCGCCGCCACGGCGGCGTAGGCGTCGAGCAGACCGGCCAGGGTCTCGCCCTGGAGCATCCGGAACCCGTTGGCGTGCTCGAGCACCTCGGCGGGCGGGTTGGACCAGTCGATGTTCGCCCAGTCGACGGTGTGCTCCCTGGGCCCCTCCACCACGAACCGGGCCCACTCCTTCTCGGTGGCGGTCACGTGCTTGACGAGCCCGCCGAGGGTCAGCTCGCTCGCCGTGGTCCGCATGGACGCCTGCTCGTCCGTCAGGCCCTGGACTGTGAACCGGAAGAGCTCGCGGTGCTTGGTCAGGGCTTCGAGGATGTCGGTGCGCTCGGTGGAGGTCATGGGACAACGGTAGGACCGCATCAGGTCAGATCCTGACCGCAACTACATTGCTGCCCGTGACGATCGCGAGCGGCCCGATCACCCAGATCTGCTGGGTCACCGACGACGTCGGCGCCACCGAGCGGCTGCTCTCCGAGCAGTTCGGCGTCGGGGCGTGGACCCGCATCCCCGACGTCGAGTTCGGCGCGGACACGACAACGCTCCGGGGGAAGCCGGTGCGGTTCGTCGCCCACATCTCGCTGGGCTACGCCGGCGACCTCCAGCTCGAGCTGATCCAGCCGGTCGAGGGACCGACGATCCACGCCGAGTTCCTCGCGGAGCACGGGCCGGGCCTGCACCACGTGTGCATCGAGGTCGACGACGTCGGGGCGGCCTGCGACGCCGCCGAGGCGGCCGGCGTCCCGGTGCTGATGCGGGGGTCGATGATGGGCGACGAGATCGAGTTCGCCTACGTCGACGGGTCGGCCGGCGGAGCGCCGTACGTCGAACTCGCCCGCATCGGCCCGCAGATGCAGGCGTTCTACGCTGCGGTCAAGCAGGCGAGCCGGGAGCGGGAGTCAGGATGAGCAAGGTCGCTCTGGTCACCGGCGTCGCGCCCGGCTCGCTCGGCGAGGCGACCGCGGAGGCGCTCCGCGAGCGCGGCTTCCGGGTCCTGACTACGACGAGGAGCTGCCCGGTCAGCGCGGATACGCACCCGCTCGAGCTGACATCGCGGGCCTCGGTGGCCGCGCTCGCGGCCTGGCTCACCGAGTCCACCCGGCGCCTCGACGTGCTGGTCAACAACGCCGGGATCCACCTCGACCTGCGCTCGACCTGGCGAGAGCCCCAGCTCGTGGACGGGAAGGAGGTGCACTGGCGCACCAACTACCTCGGCACCGCCCAGCTCACCCGGCTGCTCCTGCCCGTGCTGCTCGACACCGCGAGCTCGGCCGGCGAGGCCCGCGTCGTCAACGTCGTGTCCAAGCTGCACGAACGCGGCCGCAACGAGGGTCTCGACGGGCACCTGGTGCCCTACGACTCGTGGGCGGCGTACGGCACCTCGAAGCTGGCGCTGATCCACGAGGCGGCCGAGATCGAGCGCCGCTACGGCGCCCAGGGTCTGCACGGCTACTCGTTGCACCCCGGAGCGCTCAGCACCAACATCGCCGACCGCGGGCTGGAGTCGGCGCCGGTCCTCCAGCGGATTCGCCGGCTGCTCCTGCCGTTCGAGCGCCGGGCCCTCACGTCACCGAGGGTGGGCGCCCGCACTGTCATCCACTGCGCGACCTCGCCGGAGGCTGTCCCCGGCGGCTACCACCGGTCCCGTGCGGTCGCCGAGCCGTCTGCGGACGCGCTGGACGCCGAAGCCGCCCGGCTGCTGTGGGAGTCGACGGATCGCTGGGTCCGCGAGTCCCGCCGGTAGGCGCGCCTCCCACGGAACCGCTGGGACTGTTGGTACGAATGGGATGTACCTGTGTGTCCACCGGGACGTCCACGAGAGGAAGCGCGTCGCGATGAAGAAGGCCGTGCCGTTCCTGATCGTGCTCTTCGTCGGCTACTACGTGCTCCAGGATCCCGCGGGTGCCGCCGGTCAGGCGGGCGACGCCGTCGGCGGCCTGTGGGGGCTGACCACCCAGCTCTTCGACGCGCTGATCGACTTCTTCGACGCGCTCTGAGCCGGCTGGGTGAGCGCCTGACATGAGCAGCGGTCTGCTGGCCTCGATCACCGAGCCGAACATCGGGCGCCACCTCCTGCGCGAGGAGGGCGAGGTCGTCGTCGACGAGGTGCGCCGCCACTGGATCGCCTACGTCCGCCCGGCCGCGGAGGCGTGGCTCGCCCTGGTGCTGCTCATCGTGGGGGCCTTCGGTGTCGACATGGACGCCGGCTGGGTCTTCATCGTGCCGGCGCTCGCCCTGATGGCCCACGCCGCGTGGGTCTTCGTCCGCGAGCGCCGCGAGTGCTTCGTGATCACCAACATGCGGGTGTTCCGGCTGCACGGGGTGCTCGTCTACCACCTGGCGACGATGCCGCTGAGCCGCATCCTCGACATCAGCGTCACCAAGCCGCTGCACGGCCGGATCCTCGGTTTCGGTCACTTCGTCTTCGAGTCCGCCGCCCAGGAGCAGGGCCTGAAGGAGATCAGGTACGTCGCCCGCGTCGACGAGCGCGACCTGACCATCCAGCGGGTCGTCCAGCGCTCGGGCCTGCGCGGTCCCCGGCTGGGCTGAGGGCGGGCCCCACTACCGTCCGGTGGGTGACCACCGCGGACGACGTACGTCGCGTCGGGCTGGCACTGCCGCGCGCCTACGAGCGGTTGATCGGTGGCCGCTGGAAGCTCAAGGTCCGGCAGATCGTGTTCTGCGCGTTCTCCAAGGACGAGCTGTCGATGGGCTTCGGGTTCCCGAAGGCCGAGCGCGACGGGCTCGTCGAGTCCGACCCCGAGACGTTCTTCCTCCCCCCGGCGCGCGACCTGCGCTACCAGTGGGTGTGCGCCCGGCTCGACCGGCTCGACGACGACGAGATGCGCGAGCTGGTCACCGACGCGTGGCGGATGTGCACGCCGGCGATGCTGCACGACCTGCCCGAGATGCCGGAGCCCACGGCCGCGGCCTGGGCAGCCATCGACGCGGGGGAGTGGGGCGAGCTGCGCCCGCTCCTGCACCCACGCCTCGACTTCAGCGACGGCCGCACCACGCTGCGCGGACGGTCCGAGGTGCTGCGCCACCTGCAGGACTCGCCGACGCCCAAGCCGCCGACCAGCGTCGAGATCCGTGACGGCCAGGTCTACCGGTGGGTCCGCTGACCTTGCCGCTGGCGACGCCTCCATAGGATTGCGGTCATGACCCAGCAGCCGTTCTCCCGCCCGGGGGCCATCGACCTCTCGGCGTTGAAGCGTCCCGCCGCCCAGCCGCCGAGCGGTGGCGCCGGAGCAGCGACGGCCGGCGCGTCGTACTGGCTGGAGGTCGACGAGCAGAGCTTCCAGGCGACGCTCGAGGCGTCGATGACGGCGCCGGTGCTGCTGGTGTTCTACTCGCCCAGCCGGCTCCCTGAGAGCGAGCAGATGGCCCGTGACCTGGCCACGGTCGCCGAGGAGTACGAGGGCCGCTTCCTCGCCGGGCTCGTCAACATCGACGTCTCGCCGGCGATCGCCCAGGCCGTGCAGCTGCCGTCGGTGCCCTACGTGTTCGCGGTCCTCGACGGTCGCCCGGCGCCGCTGATCCAGGACGTCATGAAGCTCGACGACCTGCGGGGCGCCATCAACCAGATCATGCAGCAGCTGACCGCGCAGGGCATGACCGCCCGGCACCAACCGCGTGCGGGAAGCGCCCCTGAGGAGGGCACGGACGAGCCGGTGTCCGACCCGCGCTACGCCGCCGCCGAGGACGCGCTGGCCGCCAACGACTTCGCCGGTGCGGTCGCCGAATACGAGAAGCTGCTGTCCGCCAACCCCGCGGACGCGGAAGCGGCCGCGGGCCTGGCGATGGCCCGAGTGCTGCAACGCACCGACGGGATCGACGACACCACCGCCCGTGCGGCCGCCGACGCCGCGCCCGACGACGTCAGCGCGCAGACCCTGGTCGCCGATCTCGACCTGCTCTCGGGCCAGGTCGACGACGCGTTCACCCGGCTGATCGAGCTGGTCCGGCGTACGGCGGGCGATGACCGCAACGCCGCCCGCGAGCACCTGGTCGGGCTGTTCGCGGCGGTCGGCAACGAGGACCCGAGGGTGCTCAAGGGCCGTCAGGCGCTGGCGTCGGCGCTGTTCTAGGGACCGGTCGAGCCCGGCTCGAGGCCGCCCTCGGTGTAGGCCGGCGCCTGGCCCTTCAAGTTGGCGATCGCGGCCGTGATCCTGCGGGCGGTGTAGTCCGCGCACCGCTCGGCGGCCTCGTCGACGGTGCAGAACGCGGCGTCCTTGATCTCGCGGTCCTGCCGGACGATGGTGTCGGCGAGGGCGACGTCGTGCGCGCCGCCGTCGAACACCAGGCACAGTGCGTCGTCCCAACCGCTCCACGGCGGCAGCCAGTCGGTGAGCAGCAGCGGGCCTGCTTCCAGGGAGAGGCCCAGCTCCTCCTCGACCTCGCGCGCCACCGCCAGCTGGGGCGACTCGCCCACCTCGACGACTCCGCCGGGAAGGTCCCAGTCCTTCTTGTAGGTCAGCTGGCACAGCAGCACCCGGTCGTCGCGGTCCCGGACGAGCATCTGGCTGATCGCCCGCTTGCGCGGCAGGAACGAGTTGAGCAGGGCCCGGAACCCCTCGGGCTCGTGGACGGGGGCGTCGGTGGCGAGTCGGGCGAAGACGATGCGGTCGACGGTCTCGCCGTCGACGGTGACCCCGCGCATCACGCCCTCGCGCCGCATGCCGGACCACGTGGCGTGCCGCTGGCTGTCGGTGTCCTCCGGGTCGATCCACGCCTCCACCCGCGCGTGGCCCTCCAGCGCCGCCTGCACCTCGCGGTGGACGTCGTCGATCGACTGCTCGGCCGACCACGAGATCCGGGCGACCCCGTCGGCCACCGTCAGCCGGACGACTGGTGGCTCGCTCACGCGGTCAGGCTAGTAGCCGCGGCCCGGCCCGGGCGGGCCTGGGCCGCAGGATCTCACCCGCGCCGGCGGAACCACACCGTCGCCAGAGGGGGCACCACGATGTCGGCGTACGCCGGCTGACCGACGTGGTCGCCCTCGACGGCGTGGATCGACCCGAGGTTGCCGACGCCGGAGCCGGTGTAGACCTCGGCGTCGGTGTTGACCACCTCGTCCCACTCACCTGCGGTGGGCAAGCCGAGCCGGTAGCCCTCGTGGGGGACTGCGGCGAAGTTGGCGACCACCACCATCTCCGGCGTGTCGGGGGCGCCGCGGCGGATGAAGGAGAAAACGTTGCGCCCGGCGTCGTTGGCGTCGACCCACTGGAACCCGTCCGGCTCCGCGTCGCGCTGCCACAGGGCGGGGGACTCCCGGTAGACCCGGTTGAGGTCGCGGACCACGGAGTGCACGCCCTGGTGCTCGGGGTGGTCGAGCAGCCACCAGTCCAGCTCGCGGGACTCGGCCCACTCCGACTCCTGGCCGATCTCGCAGCCCATGAAGAGCAGCTGCTTGCCGGGGTGCGCCCACATGTAGGCGAGGTAGGCGCGCAGGTTGGCCAGCTGGCGCCACCGGTCGCCCGGCATCTTGCGCAGCAGCGAGCCCTTGCCGTGCACGACCTCGTCGTGACTGATCGGGAGCACATAGTTCTCCGACCAGGCGTAGACCAGCGGGAACGTCAGCTCGTGGTGGTGGTAGGCGCGGTGCACCGGGTCGTGCTGCACGTAGGCGAGAGAGTCGTGCATCCAACCCATGTTCCACTTGAAGCCGAAGCCCAGGCCGCCCGAGGACGTCGGACCGGTCACCTGCGGCCACGACGTCGACTCCTCGGCGATCGTGGTGACGCCAGGCGTCCGCTTGTAGACGGTGGCGTTCATCTCCTGGAGGAACTGGACCGCCTCGAGGTTCTCGCGACCGCCGTACTTGTTCGGCGTCCACTCGCCCTCCTCGCGGGAGTAGTCGAGGTAGAGCATCGAGGCGACGCCGTCGACGCGCAGGCCGTCGGCGTGGAACTCCTCGAGCCAGTAGAGCGCATTGGCGTAGAGGAAGTTGCGCACCTCGTGGCGGCCGAAGTTGAAGATGTGGGAGCCCCACTCCTTGTGCCACCCGCGTTGGGGGTTGGGGTCCTCGTAGAGGGGGGTGCCGTCGAACATCGGCAGCGCCCACTCGTCGGTGGCGAAGTGGCCGGGCACCCAGTCGAGGATCACGCCGATGCCGGCCTGGTGCAGCTTGTCGACGAGCAGCCGGAAGCCGTCGGGGTCGCCGAAACGCGAGTCCGGGGCGAAGTAGGACGTGACGTGATAGCCCCACGAGCCGCCGAACGGGTGCTGCATCACCGGCATCAGCTCGACGTGGGTGAAGCCCAGGTCGGACAGGTACGCCGGCAGCTCCTCGGCGAGGTCCTGCCAGCTCTTGCCGCGCCTCCAGGAGGCGAGGTGCATCTCGTAGACCGACATCGGCTCCGAGACGTGCTGCTTGCCGGGCCGGGAGGTCATCCACTCCTCGTCGTGCCACTCGTAGGTCGACTCGAACACCTTGGAGGCCGTGTCGGCGGGTTGCTCGGCCCACGACGCCATCGGGTCGGCCTTCTCGCGCCACTGCCCGTCGGCGCCGAGGACGACGTACTTGTATCCGGCGCCGCTGCCGACGCCGGGGACGAAGAGCTCCCAGATGCCGGACTGGCCGAGCTGTCGCATCGGGTGCTCGCGACCGTCCCAGCTGTTGAAGTCGCTCTTGAGCCGGACGCCGCGGGCCGACGGGGCCCAGACCGCGAACGCTGTGCCGCTGATGGTCTCGCCGAGCGGCGTCTCGTAGTGGTGGACGCGGGCGCCGAGGACCTCCCACAGCTGCTCGTGGCGGCCCTCGTTGATGAGGTGCAGGTCCATCTCGCCGAGAGTGGGCAGGAACCGGTAGGGATCGTCGACGGTGAGCGTCGGCCCGGCGTCGTAGGTCACCTCGAGCCGGTAGTCGGGGACGGTGCTGTCGTCTGGGGCGCCCGGCAGGACACCGACCCAGATGCCCTCGTGCTCGTGCTCCAGGGGGTGGCGGGTGCCGTCGCCGTGCCGGACCACCACGGTCCGCGCGAGCGGCTTGAAAGTGCGGATGGTGACTGCGCCGTCGTAAGGGTGTGGTCCCAGGACCGAGTGGGGGCTGCCGTGCTCACCGTTGACGAGCAGCGTCAGCTCGTCCCGGGGGACCGGTTGTATCGAGGAGGCTGGTGACTGCGGGGTGGTGGGGGTGTTCATGCGGCTCCGATCTTCGCCACGGCCTGGAGCGGGACCTCGAGCCAGGCCGGGCGGTTGCGGGTCTCGTAGACGGTCTCGTAGACGGCTTTGTCCGCGACGTACGCGTCCAGCAAGATCTGTTGCTGCGAGGTGAGAGGCCCACCGGCGTAGGCGGCGAGGAAGTGGGACTTGTTGCGCTCGGCCCATAGCTCGGCCTCCTTCGAGAAGTGGTCGGCCTCGGCGCCGGCGCGCTCGCCCTCGGCCATGGCGCGTTCGACGACGCGCGGTGCGTAGTCGAAGCTGCGCAGCATGCCGGCGACGTCGCGCCAGGGGGAGTCGGGGCGCTGGCGCTCGGCCAACGGCTTGGCCGGCTCGCCCTCGAAGTCAACGATCTTCCAGCCGGTCGCGGTCCGCAGGGTCTGGCCCAGGTGGAGGTCGCCGTGGATCTGCTGGACGTCAAGGCCGTCGACGCTCGCGACCCGGGCGAACACCGAGCGCAGCACGCCGGCGTACGGCTGCAGGCCCGGGACGACGGTGGTGGCCGCGGCGAGCCGTTCGGTCATCTGTGCGGCCAGCTCCGCGGCCGCCGACGCCGGTCGTGTCTCGGCGGGGAAGTGCGAGCGCAGGACGTCGTGGACCTCGCGCAGCGCCTCACCGAGGCGGGTCGCCTCGGGAGCGAAGTCGCCCCCGGAGTCGGCCGCCTGCACGTCAGCCTCACCGGAGTCCTCGATGTCGGCGAACAGGGACCGGACGCTGGCGAGCGCGAGCTCGAACCCGTCGGTGGCCGTGCGGAGGAACTCCTGGAGCATCGCGAGCTGCAGGACCCCGCCCTCCGGGGTCGCCGGGTCGGTCGCCTCGAGCCATCCGTAGAGCGCCGCGATGTGCTCGGACTCGGCTCTGGTGAGCTCGGTGTGCACGGTGATGTCGGGGTTGGTGCCCGGCGTCACCTTGCGGAAGACCTTCATCAGCGCGTCCTCGCCGAAGGCCACCGAGGAGTTGGACTGCTCGCCCGAGAACAGGGTCGAGTGGGCCTCGAGATCGAGGTCGTGACCGGGCAGCCGGTGGAAGACCAGTCCGCCGCCTGTCCCGGGCCGCGGCGGTGAGTCGAAGGCTCGCTGCCACAGCGCCATCGCCTCCCGGTCGTGCAGCGCGTCGTAGGCGTGCACCCAGCCGTGCTCCGGGTCCTCCCACCAGCCGACGAACGCGTGGTCGAGGCGCGGCTCGGGGTGCTCGTAGAGCGCGAGCGGGACCTGGTAGAGCTCGGTGTCGCCCTCTCCGGAGTCGGGTCCGGAGTCGGCGTAGGTCACCTCCACCAGGTGGATGACGACCAGCGGTGGCCCGCCGGGGACCATGCCCACGGTGCGTACGTCGCTCACCGCGAACTCTCGGCCTTTGCCGCCGAACCAGCGGGTCCGCGCCAGGTAGGCCTCGAAGACGGTCGGGTCGAGGGTCAGTGCGGGAGATCTGCTCACAGGAGCTGCCCTTCCGGTCGCTCGTCCGACGGGGTCAGCCGGAACCAGTAGAAGCCGTAACCCGACAGCGTGAGCAGGTAGGGCAGCTCCCCGATCGCCGGGAAGGGCACGCCGCCGAGCAGCTCGGTCGGCACCATGCCCTCGAACCGGCGCAGGTCGAGCTCCACCGGCTGGGGGAACCTGGACAGGTTGTTGACGCAGAGGATCACGTCAGAGGTGCCGTCCTCGAGCTGGTGCTCGCGCGCGTACGACAGCACCGTCGGGTTCGAGCCGCCGAGGTCGGCGAACGACCCGAGGCCGAACGCGTCGTGCCGTCGCCGGGCCCAGATCATCCGGCGGGTCCAGTGAAGCAGCGAGGAGGGGTTCTCCAGCTGCGACTCGACGTTGACGCTCTGGTAGCCGTAGACCGGGTCCTGGATCGTGGGCAGGTGCAGCTTGCCGGGCGTGGCGGAGGAGAACCCGGCGTTGCGGTCCGGGGTCCACTGCATCGGCGTGCGCACGCCGTCGCGGTCACCGAGCCAGATGTTGTCGCCCATCCCGATCTCGTCGCCGTAGTAGAGGACGGGGGAGCCGGGCAGGGAGAGCAGGAGCGCGGTGAACAGCTCCATCCGGTTGGTGTCGTTGTCGAGGAGGGGGGCCAGCCGGCGGCGGATGCCGATGTTGGCCTTCATCCGCGGGTCCTTGGCGTACTCCTCCCACATGTAGTCGCGGTCCTCGTCGGTGACCATCTCGAGGGTCAGCTCGTCGTGGTTGCGCAGGAAGATGCCCCACTGACAGCCCGACGGGATGGGCGGCGTCTGTTCGAGGATCTCCGAGATCGGGTAGCGGGACTCGCGGCGGACCGCCATGAAGATGCGCGGCATGACCGGGAAGTGGAAGCACATGTGGCACTCGTCGCCGCCGACCTCGAAGTCACCGAAGTAGTCGACGACGTCGGCCGGCCACTGGTTGGCCTCGGCGAGGAGGACCTTGCCGGGGTACTTGTCGTCGACGAACCGCCGCACCTTCTTGAGGAACTCGTGGGTCTCCTTGAGGTTCTCGCCGTTGGTGCCCTCCCGCTCGTAGAGGTAGGGGACCGCGTCGAGCCGGAAGCCGTCGAGGCCCATGTCGAACCAGAACGAGACTGCGTCGAGGATCGCGTCGTGCACGGCCGGATTGTCGAAGTTGAGGTCCGGCTGGTGGCTGAAGAACCGGTGCCAGAAGTACTGCTGGCGGACCGGGTCCCAGGTCCAGTTGGACGGCTCGGTGTCGACGAAGATGATGCGGGCGTCCTGGTACTTCTCGTCGGTGTCGGACCACACGTAGAAGTCGCCGTAGGGACCGTCGGGGTCCTCACGGCTGGCCTGGAACCACGGGTGCTGGTCACTCGTGTGGTTCATGACGAAGTCGATGATCACGCGGATGCCCCGCTTGTGGGCCTCGTCGAGGAGCTCGTGGAAGTCCTCGACGGTGCCGATCTCGGGGAGGATGTCGGTGTAGTCGGCCACGTCATAGCCGCCGTCGCGCAGCGGTGAGGTGAAGAACGGCGGGATCCACAGGCAGTCGACCCCGAGCCACGCCAGGTAGTCGAGCTTCTCGATCAGTCCCTTGAAGTCGCCGGTGCCGTCGCCGTTGGAGTCGCGGAACGAGCGGACCATGACCTCGTAGAAGACGGCGGTCTTGAACCAGTCGGGGGTGGTGCCGGCCACCTCGGGGGTGTCGGGGAACGCTTCCGAGATCTCAGCGTTCATGTCGCTCAACGCTCCCGCACTGAGAGCACGTGCGCCGGTTCGCCGCCGGGATCGAGGCGCACGTAGTTGTGCTGGCTCCAACCCCAGTCGGCGCCGGTGATCTCGTCGTGGACCGTGAAGGAGTCACCCCAGTCGAACCCGAGGGCGGGCAGGTCGAGGTGAACGGTCGTCTCCCGGGCGGCGTGCGGGTCGAGGTTGACCACCACGATGACGACGTCGCTGTCGTGCTTCTTCGAGAAGACCAGCACGTTCTCGTCGTCGCTTGAGTGGATCGCCACGTTGCGGAGCAGCTGCAGGGCGGGGTGCGCACGCCGGATCTCGTTGAGCCGGGTGAGGTAGGGCGCGAGGGTCCGGCCCTCGGTGGCCGCGGCGTCCCAGTCGCGGATCCGGATCTGGTACTTCTCGGAGTCGAGGTACTCCTCGCTGCCCGGCTTGACGGCCACGTGCTCGAAGAGCTCGTAGCCGGCGTAGACGCCCCACGACGGCGAGCCGGTCGCGGCGATCACAGCGCGGACCTTGAACGCCGCCGGGCCGCCGTACTGCAGGTAGGCGTGCAGGATGTCCGGGGTGTTGACGAAGAAGTTGGGCCGCATCGTGTGGTCGGACTCGTGGGAGACCTCCATGAGGTATTCCTCGAGCTCCCACTTCGCCGTCCGCCAGGTGAAGTAGGTGTAGGACTGGTGGAAGCCGACGGCGCCCAGGCCGTGCATCATCGCCGGGCGGGTGAAGGCCTCGGACAGGAAGATCACGTCGGGGTCGGTGCGCCGGATCTCCTTGAGCAGCCACTCCCAGAACGCCACCGGCTTGGTGTGCGGGTTGTCGACCCGGAACACCCGCACGCCGTGGGCCATCCAGTGCTTGACGACCCGAAGGACCTCCCGACAGATCCCGACCGGGTCGTTGTCGAAGTTCATCGGGTAGATGTCCTGGTACTTCTTCGGCGGGTTCTCGGCATAGGCGATGGACCCGTCGGCCCGGGTTGTGAAGAACTGCGGGTGGCTCGTGACCCAGGGATGGTCGGGCGCCGCCTGGAGTGCGAGGTCGAGGGCGACCTCGAGCCCTAGTCCGTTGGCGTGCGCCACGAAGGCGTCGAAGTCCTCGAGGGTGCCGAGGTCGGGGTGGATCGCGTCGTGGCCGCCGTCCTTGGAGCCGATCGCCCACGGCGACCCGGTGTCGTCGGGCCCGGGGTCGAGGGTGTTGTTGCGGCCCTTGCGGTTGACCTCCCCGATCGGGTGGATCGGCGGCAGGTAGATGATGTCGAAGCCCATCTCCGCCACCGCGTCGAGGCGTTTGGCTGCGGTGCGGAAGGTGCCGCTGGTGATCGTGCCGTCCTTGGTCTGGGTCGCGCCCTCGGAGCGGGGGAAGAACTCGTACCAGCTGCCGAACAGCGCCAGCCGGCGGTCGGCGTAGGCGGGGTAGGGACCCTCGACGGTGGTCAGCTCGCGCAGCGGGTACCGGAGCAGGACCTCGGTCAGGGCCGGGTCCTCGAGGACCGCGAGCCGCGCCTCTGGTGGCCGGCCGACGTCCCGGGCCGCCCCGATCGCGCCTTGGACCACGCGCGCGTCGGCGGACGTGGCGTCCACGGTCGAGAGCACCCGCTCGAGGAGGAGCCGGCCCTCGGTGAACATCAGGTCGACGTCGACGCCGGCGGGGATCTTGAGACCGGCCGCGTGCTGCCAGGTGGCCACCGGGTCCGACCAGGCCTGGATCTCGAACGACCACGCACCCGGAGCGTCCGGCGTCACCCAGGCCTCGTAGCGGTCGGGGACGTCTCGGTGCTTGGTCATCCGGACCGGTTCACGGCGGACGCCGTCCGGGCCGGTGAGGACCACCTCGGCGCCGAGCTTGTCGTGTCCCTCGCGGAACACCGAGGCGCTCACCGGCATCGGCTCTCCGACCGTGGCCTTGGCGGGCTGTCGACCGAGGTCAACGACTGGCATGACGTCCATGACTGGGATGCGTCCGACCATCTCTCCAACCTAGTTGTTTACCCCCGCGAACTTCGACCGGCACCCGCGACGGACCGCTCGCTTCGCTGCGCGAAGCTCCGCCGTCCATCGCGGGCGACGGTCGATCGCGGGGCGCGCACGCTCCGCGTGCAACGCGAGCTTCGCTCGCCTGGACGACCGTGCGTCCACCTGGTACCCCACTCGCACAATGCCGAACGCCCCGGTCACCGCGAGGTGACCGGGGCGTTCCGAGGCAGCCTCGGCTCAGCGCTTCTTCTTGACCACCTTGCCGAACACCTGCAGCTCGGCAGCGTGCACGATCGTGCCGCGGTCGGAGCCGGCCTTGCAGTCGGTGGCCGCCGTCGGGTCCTCGTCCTGCTCGCCGGCGTACGCCGGGCCGCCGGTGCACTGGTTCTCCAGCGTCACCAGTCGGACGGCGACGGCCTTGGCCGCCTTCTTGAGCTTGAAGGTGCGCAAGGTCAGGTTGGGCGCGACCGGACGCGGGGCGATGGCCGGGAAAGCGTCGGCCCTGGACACGTAGACCCGCCGCCACTTCGCCGAGGCCGTGGTGCAGGCCTTGACGCACACCTCGAGGGCGAACTGCCGCAGGGCGGTGAAGCGCGACCCGGAGTCGGGGTCGGCGGCGAGCGGGATCTCCTCCGGGTTGGCCGGCGCCGGGTTGAGCATGGCGCTGACCTGGATGCGGTTGATCTTCACCTTGCGCTTGCCGGCCAGGTCGACGGTCACCGACGGGTGCGTCGTGTCGACGTCGCCCTCGGTGACACCACCCCAGTTGGTGGCCTCGGTGCCGTCGATGAGGTTGTCGGGGTTGCGCGAGCCCGCCGTCGAGTCGAGGACCTTGGCACCACTGGCGGCCGCGGCGAAGTTCTTCTTCGTCTTGATCTTCTTCACGATCCGGAACTTGCCCTTGGTCCCCTTCTTGCCGGTCACCTTGAGGGTGAACCGCTTGAAGCCGGTCTTCGGCGAGACGTAGGTCATCCGGTACTTACCCGGCGTGAACTGCGTCTTGTTCTTGAGGGCTGTCTTCTTGTCCAGGTCGGCGACCGGGGTGGCCCGGGCCTCATAGGGACCCACGTAGACCTTGCCCTTGCCCTTGCCGACGAACTTGACCCGGACGTTCCTGCCGCGGGCGCTGGCGAAGCTCGGCACGGTGTCACCGGAGTCGGCCGACGGGACGCTCGCCCTCTTGCCCATGCCGCGACGGGCGAAGGCCTGGTAGAGGACATTGGCGTTGGCGCCGTTGAAGCGCATCTGGTCCGCGGCGATCATCGCGTCGCGGGCGTCCAGCATCGACGTCGCACCCTGCTGGAGCAGGAACGCGTCGAACACCAGCTGGACCCAGCGCCGGTTGCCGGGGCAGGCCTGGGCCGGGAACGGCGAGGACGTGCCGTCGGTGGATGCCTGGGCGCACTTGAGCTGGAGCGCTGCGTCCGAGTAGGGGAACGCCTTGTTGTACTTCTCGACCAGCGCCTGCCGGACCTCCCACATGGCGGCGTTCCAGATCTCCCCGTCGGCGTGGACCTCGTCGCCGGTCGAGTCGAACCCGTAGTCACTGAAGTTCAGCGGGTTCTTGTCAATGGGGTAGTCGCGGATGCCGGCCTTGGTGTTGCCGGTGGCGTAGGGGCCTACCACCCAGGGGCTGGCTCCGGTCGAGTACCCGTGGCTGAACATGTACTCGGCAGCCACGAGGTCACTCCACGACTCACCCATGGCGCCGCCGTGCTCGGAGGTGAGCCCCTCGTCGGGACCGCCGACCATCCGGTTGCTGATGGCGTGGGTGTATTCGTGGCCGACGATGCTCATGTCGAGCCCACCGTCCGCGCAGGGGCTGTAGAACGCACCCGCGATCGGCTGGAAGAGGTACTGGTTGGTGATGCCCGGCGTGCCGTCCTGGAGGGTGATCTGGTTGGCGTTGTCACGACCGAGGTAGGACGGGTTGCCGCCCGTGAGGGCACCCGCCTGGGCGTTGCCGACCTCGGGGTCTCCCCCGACCCCGCCGCGGCCCAGGTTGTCGACCTGCATGTTGTAGTTCGACTCGGTGAAGCCCAGGTAGTAGGAGTAGTCGTGCATCCGGTTGTGGCTGGCGAACAGGTTGGTCACCGACGCGACGATGTCGTTGCCGCCGGGGACCAGCGCACTGGGGGAGCACTTGGCGTTGTCCCAGGCGTCGGTGAACGCCTGGGTGTACTCCCGGAGCGCCGAGACCGGGGCCTGGAACAGGCCGCCCGGGGTCAGCGGGCTGGCCCAGGCCTCCTTGGTGTTGGCGTTGTTGCCGGAGGTCGTCTGGGTCGAGGTCCCGCCGGCGCTGATGGTGTCCCACGGACCGGGAGCCGACACGTTGCGCAGCGCACCGGTAGGCACGTCACAGCCCGCGGCGGGGAGCCAGCAGCCGACGTTGCTGTTGCCCGGGACCGCCGCGCTGCCCAGCGAGCCGAGACTCGGGTTGGCGGTGAAGTAGCGCCACTTGGGGTTCAGCATCACGTTGCTGGGCGAGGGGCCCGCAGTGCTGCTCCAGCCCACCGTGATCTCGTAGGGACCGACGTTCGCCGGCACCGTCGGGTCGTCGAAGGGGCAGACCTGGGCGTTGTAGGTGCCGGCGGGGATGTTGGTCGACTGGTAGGTCGCCGCCTCCGGGTTGGTGCCGAGGTCGCCGGCGACGAGCAGGTTGCCGTTCGGGTCGAACAACTTCACCACGTGGTCGTCGACCGGCGCGCCGACGCTCACCGCGACGATCTCCTTGGTCGCGTCGTCGGTCAGCGTGAACGGGTGCAGCGGGCCACAGCCCTGGGCGGACGTGCTGCCGGTGAAGGGCGCGATCCCGTCGGCGTTGTCGACCTGGTTGTGCCGGTGCAGGACGGCGCCGCTGACGGCGTCGACCATCAGCGTGTAGGCCAGCGTCGAGCCGCCGCTGACGTCGACCACGTTGGCCTCGATGACCGGGCGAACCGAACCGTCGGCGAAGGCGAGGGCGCGGAGCCGGGCCTGCTGCTCCTGGGCGAACCCGGGCACGGTGAGCTGGGTGAACCCGTTGGCCACTCTGGTCTCGATGTCGCCCACCTGACCGGCGGGCACCGGGCGGCCGACGTTGTCGGCGGCCTTGAGCCAGCCCTGGAGCGGGCTGAGCGCCGCCTCGGCGGGTGAGCCCGTGGTCTTGGTGAGGGAGGACGAGACGTAGGCGATGTGGCCGCCCGCGACCCCGACGGTCACCATGCTGCCGATCGAGGCCACCAGCGACCCGAAGCGCTGGCGGAACAGCACCGCCCGCGCGCTGCTCTGGGCGAACTGCTGCACGTTGACCAGCTCGAGCGAGTCGATCTGGGCGGTGGAGAGGCCGAACACCGCCGCGTGGCTGCGCAGCCAGGCGCGAGCAGCGACCGCGGGGTCGCTCGAGGTGGCCCTGCCGAGGCTGCCGCGCTTGGGCAGCAGCGAGGCGGGCGTGCCGAAGTCGTTCCAGCGGACGTCGTTGACGCCCAGCTTGGACACAGCGCGGATCTGGGCCGCGCTCGGCTTGGTCACCCCCCGCACGTCGAGGTCGGCCAGGCCCGCGGCCGGGTCACCAGGGGTGATCACCAGGTCGTCGGCCGGGGCTGCGGAGGCGATGGCGGCGGCCGGGGTGGGGCCGTTCGCGAACGCCGGGAGCTGGACGAGGCCGGGGACCAGGGTGGCGGTCAGCAGGCCGAGTGCAGCAGCGGTGACGCGGGCGCGCGGACGCACCCGAGAGGAGGAGAGGGTCATGACTGCCTCAACGGGGCGGAGGCTCGGGCGTTATGCACGACGGTGAAACGGCGGGTCCGGGAGGGACACGCCGTCCGGCCTTGGATCGTTCAAAGAATCGCGCTAGCGTGCGCCGGTGCGCGCTATCGGCCGATTCACCGTTCGTCCTGTCCTGCCAGACGCGCTCGCCGCCCTCGGCGAGCTGGCCCAGAACCTGCGCTGGTCCTGGCACCCTCAGTCGCAGGCCGTCTTCCGCGAGGTCGACGCCGAGCTGTGGGAGTCCACCGGACGTGATCCGGTGACGCTGCTCGGTGCCGTGAGCCGGACCCGGTTCGACGAGCTGGCCGCCGACGACGGCTTCCTGGACCGGCTCCGCGCGGTGCGCGCCGACCTGTCGGCCTATCTCTCCGGTGACCGCTGGTACCAGCGCCGGGTCAGCGAAGGACCGGCGTCGATCGCCTACTTCTCCCCGGAGTTCGGCATCACTGCGGTGCTGCCGCAGTACTCGGGCGGCCTGGGCATCCTGGCCGGCGACCACCTCAAGGCCGCCAGCGATCTGGGCGTGCCGATCGTCGGCGTCGGTCTGCTCTACCGGCACGGCTACTTCAAGCAGTCACTGTCGCGCGAGGGCTGGCAGCAGGAGACCTACCCGGTCCTCGACCCCGACGGGCTGCCGATCTCCCTGCTGCGCGAGCCGGACGGCTCACGCGCGACGATCTCGATCGACCTGCCGGGCGGGCCGCCGCTGGTCGCGCGCATCTGGGTGGCGAGCGTGGGTCGGGTGCCGTTGCTCATGCTGGACACCGATGTCGAGGGCAACCCCGACCACTACGTCGACGTCACCGACCGGCTCTACGGCGGCAACAGCGAGCACCGGCTCCGCCAGGAGCTGCTGCTCGGCGTGGGCGGCGTGCGGGCGCTCCGGGCCTACAGCCGGATCACCGGCGCACCGGCGCCGGAGGTGTTCCACACCAACGAGGGCCACGCCGGCTTCCTCGGGATCGAGCGCATCCGCGAGCTCACCGTCGCCGCCGGGAAGGCCAAGGTCGACTTCGACACCGCGCTCGAGATGGGACGGGCGTCCACGGTCTTCACGACGCACACGCCGGTGCCGGCGGGCATCGACCGCTTCCCGCGCTCGCTGGTGGAGCAGTACTTCGGCGAGAGCGGTGCCACGCCGGGGGTCCCGATCGACCGGATCCTGGCGCTCGGCACCGAGGACTACCCCGGGGGAGACCCCTCGGTCTTCAACATGGCGGTGATGGGCTTCCGGCTGGCGCAGCGGGCCAACGGCGTGTCGGTGCTGCACGGCGAGGTCAGCCGCGGCATGTTCAACGGGCTCTGGCCCGCCTTCGACGAGGCCGAGGTCCCGATCGGGTCGATCACCAACGGTGTGCATGCGCCGACCTGGGTGGCCCCCGAGGTCATCAACCTGGCTGTCGAGCAGGGTGCGGACGCCGACGGCGACGACGCCGAGGCGTTCTGGGCGGCGGCCGACAAGGTGCCCAGCCACGAGATCTGGGCGGTCAAGCGCCTGCTCCGCGAGCGGCTGGTCGTCGATGCCAGGAGCCGCCTGCGTGCCTCGTGGGGAGAGCGGGGGGCGGTCAACGCCGAGCTCGGCTGGATCGACACGGCGCTCGACCCCGACGTGCTGACCATCGGGTTCGCCCGCCGGGTGCCGTCGTACAAGCGACTGACCCTCATGCTGCGCGACCCCGAGCGGCTCAAGAGCCTGCTGCTGCACCCCGAGCGCCCGGTGCAGCTGGTCATCGCCGGCAAGGCCCACCCAGCCGACGACGGCGGCAAGAAGCTGATCCAGGAGCTCGTCCGGTTCGCCGACGACGCCGAGGTCAGGCACCGCATCGTGTTCCTGCCCAACTACGACATCGCGATGGCCCAGCCCCTCTACCCCGGCTGCGACGTGTGGCTCAACAACCCGCTGCGCCCTTACGAGGCGTGCGGCACCTCGGGCATGAAGGCGGCGCTCAACGGCGGCCTCAACCTGTCGATCCTCGACGGCTGGTGGGACGAGTGGTTCGACGGCGACAACGGGTGGGCGATCCCCTCCGCCGACGGGATCGACGACCACGACAAGCGTGACGACCTCGAGGCCGAGTCCCTCTACGACCTCATCGAGAACGAGGTGGCGCCGCGCTTCTACGACGTCGACCACGACGGTGTCCCGACCCGCTGGATCGAGATGGTCAGGCACACCCTGAAGTCCCTCGGCCCGAAGGTCCTCGCCACCCGGATGGTCCGTGACTACGTCCGGGGGCTCTACGCCCCGGCGGCGGTCAACGCCCGGGCGCTCAACTCCGACTTCCACGGCGCCGCCGAGCTCGCCGCCTGGAAGAAGAAGGTCCGCACCTCCTGGCCGGCCGTCCGCGTCGAGCACGTCGAGAGCAGCGGCGTCGGCGACGCACCCGAGGTCGGCGCGACGCTGTCGGTCCGCTCGTTCGTCTCGCTCGGCGACCTGGCTCCGGACGACGTCCACGTCCAGGTCGTGCACGGCAAGATCGACAGCTCGGACCGGCTCGTCGACACCACCGTCGAGGACCTGGCGCTGGCCGAGTCCTACGAGGGTGGCCGGCACCGCTTCGACGGCGACGTCGTCCTGGACCGCTCGGGGGCCTTCGGCTACACCGTCCGGGTCACCCCGCGCAACGACCTGCTGACGAGCGTGGCCGAGCTGGGGGTCGTGGCCTTCGCGTGAGCGCGGGCTAGGTCTCCCGGAGGACGACCACCGACTGCCGCCGGAGCGTCAGCCGGTCGCCGGCCTTGACCGGAGTTCCGATCGAGAGCTTGGGGTCGGTGGAGAGCACGATCTCACCGGTCTCGACCCACTCGTTGTCCGCCAGCGTGATCGAGACGTTGGAGCGGCCGGCGTTGAACCACATGACGAACGACGTGTCGAACTGCTGCTCGCCGCGCGGCCCGGGGGAGCGCAGCGGGTTGCCCGAGACGAACATGCCGAACGCTGTCAGCGACGGGTCGTGCCAGTCGTCGCCGGTCATCTCCCGCCCCTCCGGGTGCAGCCAGGCCAGGTCCTTCGGGCCGCCGCGGATGGTGGGGCGGCCCTCGAACCAGTGCCGCTGGCGCAGCGCCGGGTGGTCGCGGCGCAGCCGGAGCGCCGCCTTGGTGATCTCGTAGACGTCGAGCCACGCGTCGTCGGGCCGCCAGTCGACCCACGAGGTCTCGTCGTCGAGGCAGTAGGGGTTGTTGTTGCCGCGCTGGGTGCGACCGCGCTCGTCGCCGGCGGTGATCATCGGGACGCCGTTGGACAGGCAGAGCGTCGCCATCAGGTTGGCCGCGCTGCGACGCCGGAGGCGGACGATCTCCTCGTCGTCGGTCTCGCCCTCGACGCCGTGGTTCCAGGAGCGGTTGTTGTCGGTGCCGTCCCGGTTGTGCTCGCCGTTGGCCTCGTTGTGCTTCCGGTCGTAGCTCACCAGGTCGCGCACGGTGAAGCCGTCGTGGGCGGTGACGAAGTTGACCGAGGCGTACGGCGAGCGGCCGTCGTCCGCGTAGAGGTCGGAGGAGCCGGCCAGCCGGGTCGCCACGTTGCGGATCGCCGGCGAGCCGTGCAGCCAGAAGTCCCGGATCTCGTCGCGGAACTGGTCGTTCCACTCGATCCAGGGCGGCGGGAACTCACCGACCCGGTAGCCGTCGCCGGACGCGTCCCACGGCTCCGCGACGAGCTTCACGTGCCGCAGCACGGGGTCCTGGCCGATCGCGACCAGCAGGTGCGAGGACATGTCGACCTGCTTGCCCGTGCGGGTCAGCGCCGAGAGCAGGTCGAACCGGAATCCGTCGACGCGCATCTCGGTGACCCAGTAGCGCAACGAGTCCAGGATCATCCGGAGTGCGAACGGGTGTGCTGCGTCCAGCGTGTTGCCGCAGCCGGTCACGTCCCAATAGGTGTCGGGGAACGGCTCGCCAGCCCGGACCGGGTCCACGCGGTGGTAGACCTTGTCGTCGAGCCCGCGGAAGGACAGCGTCGGCCCTTCGACCCCGCCTTCGGCGGTGTGGTTGTAGACGACGTCGAGGATGACCTCGAGGCCGGCCTCGTGGAACGCCTTGACCATCTGCTTGAACTCGGTGACCTGCTGGCCCCGGTCGCCTGAGGCCGAGTAGGCGGCGTGCGGGGCGAAGAACCCGATGGAGTTGTAGCCCCAGTAGTTCACGAGCCCCCGCTTGGCGACGGCCGGCTCGGTGCAGAACTGGTGGACAGGGAGCAGCTCGACCGCCGTGACGCCGAGGTCGCGGAGGTAGTCGATGACGGCCGGGGTCGCCAGGCCGGCGTAGGTGCCGCGCAAGTGCTCGGGCACCCGGTCGTGCAGCCGGGTCATCCCCTTGACGTGCAGCTCGTAGACCACCGAGTCGCGCCACCGGCGCTGGATCCGGGTGTCGTCGCCCCAGTCGAACCGGTCGTCGACGACCACGCTCTTGGGGACGAAGGGTGCCGAGTCGGCGTCGTCTCGCTCGCTCGGGGCGACGGCGTCGTAGCCGAACACCGCGGGCACCGGGTCGAGCTCGCCGCTGATGGCGCGGGCGTAGGGGTCGAGCAGGAGCTTGGCGGCGTTGAACCGTAGACCCTGCTCGGGGGCCCAGGGTCCCGCGACCCGGTAGCCGTAGCGGGTGCCCACCGCTACGTCGGGCACCGCGCCGTGCCAGACACCCAGGGACCGCTCGGTCAGCCGGTGCCGGGTCTCGTTGTCGTCCTCGTCGAACAGGCAGACCCAGGCGGCCGTCCCCTCGGGAGCCCAGACGGCGAAGTTGGTGGCTTCGGCCGACCACGTCGAGCCGAGGGGGAAGTAGCGTCCGGGCCAGATCGGCGCGGTCTCGCCTCGGGTGCGCCAGAGTCCGGGGGCCACCGCGCGAGTCTAGGAGGCCCCGGCGTGCAGAATGCGCGCATGACCGAGTCGCAGAACGGGTCCCAGAGCAGTTCCCACCACGAGTTCGTCCGCCTCGAGGTCGCCGACGGGATCGGCACCCTGCGGCTCGACCGGCCGAAGATGAACGCGATCAGCCTGCAGGTGCAGGACGAGCTGCGTGCCGCGGCAGCCGAGGCGACCGAGCGCGACGACGTCAAGGCGGTCGTCGTCTACGGCGGCGAGCGGGTCTTCGCGGCCGGCAACGACGTCAAGGAGATGGCCGACCTCGACTACGCCGACATGGTCAGGCTCGGCGGCTCGGTGCAGTCCGCCGTGACGGCGGTGGCCCGGATCCCCAAGCCGGTCGTCGCCGCGATCACCGGCTACGCGCTCGGCGGTGGGTGCGAGCTGGCGCTGGCCGCCGACGTCCGGTTCGCCCACGAGAAGGCGGTCCTCGGCCAGCCGGAGATCCTGCTCGGCATCATCCCCGGCGCCGGCGGCACCCAGCGGCTGAGCCGCCTGGTCGGCGCGAGCAAGGCCAAGGACCTCATCTTCACCGGCCGCTTCGTGCCGGCCGACGAGGCCTTGGCGATGGGGCTGGTCGACCGCGTGGTCGCCGGTGAGTCGCCGGCCGCGGTCTACGACGAGGCGCTCGCCTGGGCCAAGCAGTTCGTCGGCGGTGCGACGTACGCCCTGCGGGCCGCCAAGGAGAGCATCGACCGCGGGCTGGAGGTCGACCTCGAGTCCGGGCTCGAGATGGAACGCGCCCAGTTCGCCGCGCTTTTCGCAACCGCCGACCGTGCCACGGGTATGCAATCCTTCATCGAGGACGGACCCGGCAAGGCGCGGTTCGAGGGCAGGTGAGGCGGGGAGATGGCGTCTGAGGAGTCCGCCAAGGACGCGGGATCCGACAAGGGGTCCGCGGCGGCCACGGGCACGTCGGGGACGCCGGGCCGCGGCAGCGCGAGCATCGCGAGGACCCGGGCCGTGCTGGCCCAGGTGATCTGGCTGCTGTTCGTGGTCGCGGCGCTGTTCCTCGCGGTCGGCGCCCTCCTGGTCGCGCTGGACGCCAACGTCGACAACAACCTGGTCCAGTTCGTGCTCGACGGTGCCGATGCCGTGGACCTCGGCGTCTTCTCCGTGGACAACGGGATCATGAAGTTCACCGGCGAGAACGCCGACACCAAGAACGCCCTGTTCAACTGGGGTCTCGGCGCGGTCGTGTGGTTGGCCGTGGGCCGGATCCTGGATCGGGTCGTGCGGCCGTGACATCCGTCTCGGCTGCGACCGTGACAGTGATTGTGTGAGGAAGGCGACCCTTCCACCGGTTCTGTCTGATCGCGACCCGACGGTAGCCTCCGGAACACCATGAACATCATCGTCTGTGTGAAGCACGTTCCCGACGCGACCGCCGACCGTCACTTCGAGTCCGACAAGACCGTGGACCGGGTCGGTGTGGACGGTCTCCTCTCCGAGCTCGACGAGTACGCCGTCGAGCAGGCCCTCCAGCTGAAGGAGAAGGCCGGCGACGGTGAGGTCACCGTCACGGCCCTGAGCGTGGGTCCGGAGAAGGCCGTCGACGCAGTGCGCAAGGCGCTGCAGATGGGCGCCGACCAGGGCATCCACGTCGTCGACGACGCGATCGCCGGTTCCGACTACGCCGCCACCTCGCTGGTGCTGGCCAAGGCCATCGAGAAGGCCGGCGCGGAGAGCAAGGTCGACCTCGTCCTGTGCGGGATGGCGAGCACCGACGGCGCCGGCATGGTCGTCCCGGCCATGCTCGCCGAGCGCCTCGACCTGCCGCAGGTCACGATGGCCTCCGTCGTCGAGAGCCAGGGCGACCAGGTCCGGGTCAAGCGTGACGGCGACACCGCGACCGAGGTCATCGGGGCGACGATGCCGCTGGTGCTCTCGGTGACCGACCAGTCGGGTGAGGCCCGCTACCCCTCGTTCAAGGGGATCATGGCGGCCAAGAAGAAGCCGCTCGAGACCTGGTCGCTGAGCGACATCGGGGTCGACGCCGGTGACGTGGGCCTCGACTCGGCGTGGACCGCCGTCGAGGACACCGCCGCGCGCCCGCCGCGCACCGCCGGCGAGATCGTCAAGGACGAGGACGGGTCGGGCGCCACTGCGCTGACCGAGTTCCTCGCCTCCAAGAAGTTCATCTGAGCCTGCCTCGAGATTGAGAGCGATAAGCCATGTCTGAAGTCCTCGTCCTGATCGACCACGTCGACGGCGCCGTCCGCAAGCCGACCTACGAGCTGCTGACCATCGCCAAGCGCCTCGGCGAGCCCTCCGCGGTCTTCATCGGCGGCAGCGACAAGGCCGCCGAGGTGGCCGACAAGGTCAAGAAGTACGGCGCCGAGAAGGTCTACGTCGTCGACGATGCCGAGATCAAGGGCTACCTCGTCGCCCCCAAGGCCGAGGCGCTGCAGCAGCTCGCCGAGAAGACTTCGGCGGCCGCGATCCTCATCCCGTCCACGGTCGAGGGCAAGGAGATCGGTGGCCGCCTGTCCATCAAGCTCGGGTCCGGCCTGATCACCGACGCCGTCGACGTGCAGGAAGGCCCGGTCACCACCCAGAGCGTGTTCGCCGGCAACTACACGGTCACCGCCAAGGTCACCCAGGGCACCCCGATCATCACGGTGAAGCCCAACTCGGCGGCCCCGGAGGAGTCCGAGGGTGCCGGCACCGTTGAGGAGTTCTCGGCGACCATCTCCGACTCGGCCAAGAAGGCCCAGATCGTGGCCTCCCAGCCGCGTCAGGCCTCCGGCCGCCCCGAGCTCACCGAGGCCGCGATCGTGGTGTCCGGCGGACGTGGCACCGGCGGTGACTTCACCCCGGTCGAGCAGCTCGCCGACTCCCTCGGCGCGGCAGTCGGGGCCTCGCGCGCCGCGGTCGACTCCGGCTGGATCGGCCACGCCTTCCAGATCGGCCAGACCGGCAAGACCGTCTCGCCGCAGCTCTACATCGCCTCCGGCATCTCCGGCGCCATCCAGCACCGCGCCGGCATGCAGACCTCCAAGACCATCGTCGCGGTCAACAAGGACGAGGAGGCGCCGATCTTCGAGCTCGTCGACTTCGGCGTCGTGGGTGACCTGACAAAGGTCCTGCCGGCCGCGGCCGAGGAGATCACCAAGCGCAAGGGCTGAGTTCTCGGGGCCCTCTGGAGGGGGGCGTCGAGATGCACGGAATGGCTGCTCCAGGGTGCTGGGGGCAGCCATTTTGTGAGTCTCGACGACGCTAGCCGCCTGCCAGGTCGTCCAGCGTCAGGCCGCTGATCACCGAGCGGTGGTCGTCGAGCGGGTCGTCCGAGTCGGCGTACTCGTCGTCGATCTTGACCAGGATCCAGTTGCGGTCGTCGCCGCCCATCCGGGTCCGCGTGAGCGCGAAGGCGCCGCGGATCTTCTCCCCGAGCACCACGAAGCGCAGGTGACCGCGCTCCAGCGCCGTGAGCGGGTCCTTGGCCGGTTGGTAGAGCCCGGTGTCCCACACGACCTTGTGCTCGTCCTCGTAGTCCAGGTGCTCCATGCCGTGGTCCTCGACCTGCACCGCCAGCCGGCGCTGACCCGGGTCCAGTGACGGGCCCTTGGGGACCGCCCACGACACGAGCGTGCTCGGTTTCGAGACGTCGGACGCAGCCCTTCGCGAGCTCAGGTCTGCGTCCGCCTCCTCAACCTCCTCGCCTGTCGGAGTCCGCTCGCAAGCTCGCGGACTCGCGGCTCGGACCTCGAGGCGAAAGTCGAAGTGCAGCGTGGTCGCCCGATGGTGGTTGACCACGAACCGGAGGGGGTCGGGCACGGACCTATCCTCTCCCTGTGACCACCGAGCTGGATGTCAACGACGCGGCGCGGCGGGCCCGGGCGGCCTCGCACGGGCTCGCGCTCGCCACCCGCGCGGACAAGGACCGGGCCCTGCTCGCGATGGCCGACGCGCTGCTGGCCCGCGAGGCCGAGGTGCTTGCGGCCAACGCCGAGGACGTGTCGCGTGCCGAGGCGGCCGGTACGCCGGCCAACGTCATCGACCGGCTCCGGCTCACCCCCGAGCGGCTCGCCGCGATGGCCCAGGGACTGCGCGACGTCGCGGCCCTCCCGGACCCGGTCGGCGAGGTCGTGCGGGGCAGCACGCTCGCCAACGGGCTGGAGCTCCGCCAGGTGCGCGTGCCGTTCGGGGTCGTGGGCATGATCTACGAGGCCAGGCCCAACGTCACCGCGGACGCCGCCGGCATCTGCCTCAAGGCCGGCAACGCCGTCCTGCTCCGCGGCAGCTCCAGCGCCTCGGCCAGCAACCGCGCGATCGTCGCGGTCCTCCGCGACGGCGCCGCCCAGGCGGGGCTCGAGCCCGACGTCGTCCAGCTCGTGCCGGGGGAGTCGCACGACTCCGTCAAGGCGCTGATGCGGGCCAGGGGGCTCGTCGACGTGCTGATCCCGCGCGGCGGTGCCGGGTTGATCCGCAGCGTCGTGGAGGAGTCCACGGTGCCGGTGATCGAGACCGGTGTCGGCAACTGCCACGTCTACGTCGACCGGACGGCGGACCTCGACAAGGCCCTGGCCATCGTGCTCAACGCCAAGACCCAGCGCACCAGCGTCTGCAACGCCGCCGAGTCCCTCCTGGTCCACGCCGAGGTCGCCGAGGACTTCCTGCCCCGGGTCGTGGCCGCACTGCAGGACGCCGGTGTCACGATCCACGGGGACGACGCGTTCGCGGCCTACGACGACGTCGTGGAGGCCACCGACGAGGACTTCGGGACCGAATACCTCTCCCTCGACATCTCCGCGGCCGTCGTCCCCGACCTGGAGGCCGCGATCTCGCACATCCGGCGGTTCTCCAGCGGTCACAGCGACGCGATCGTCACCGAGGACCAGTCGGCCGCCCGGCACTTCGCGGCGGCCGTGGACTCGGCCGCGGTGCTGGTCAACGCCTCGACCCGGTTCACCGACGGAGGGGAGTTCGGGTTCGGCGCGGAGATCGGCATCAGCACCCAGAAGCTGCATGCCCGGGGCCCGATGGGACTGCCCGAGATGACGTCGACCAAGTACGTCGTGGTGGGCGACGGGCACGTGCGCTGAGCGCGCGGACCGGCCGGTAAGGTGAGCGGCATGTCGCTCGCTGCTGTCGCCCTGGCTGCCGTCAACATTGCTGCCGAAGAAGGCGAGCACGAGGTCAACCAGGCCATCAGCTGGGGGATCGGCGGTCTCGCGCTGGCCATCCTGTTCGGGCTGATGTTCGCCCTCATCGCCTTCGGTGGCGGTCGCGAGCACTCCTAAGCCCGTGCCGGCCCGCGAGCGTCGCAGGGTCGGCGTCATGGGCGGCACCTTCGACCCGATCCACCACGGCCACCTGGTCGCGGCGTCCGAGGTCCAGGCGTGGTTCGACCTCGACGAGGTCGTGTTCGTGCCGACCGGTGACCCGTGGCAGAAGTCCGACCGGGTCGTGTCTCCGGCCGAGCACCGCTACCTGATGACCGTCATCGCGACGGCGTCCAACCCGAGGTTCACGGTCTCCCGCGTCGACATCGACCGGGACGGACCGACCTACACGATCGACACGCTCCGCGACCTGCACGCCGAGCGCCCGGAGGTCGACCTCTACTTCATCACCGGTGCCGACGCCCTCGCGGAGATCTTCACCTGGCGGGCGACAGACGACCTGTTCGCGCTGGCCCGGTTCGTGGGGGTGACCCGGCCCGGCCACGAGATGGACTCCGAGACCCTGGCCGCGATCCCGGCGGACCGGGTGACGATGGTCGAGATCCCTGCCCTGGCCATCTCCTCCACCGACTGCCGCGAGCGCACCCGGCGGGGTGAGCCCGTCTGGTATCTCGTCCCCGACGGCGTGGTGCAGTACATCGTGAAGCACCATCTCTACGTGAAGGACATCTCTTGACCGCCACCGACCACGCCGTCGAGCTCGTGACCGCTGCCGCACGCGCGGCGGCGGACAAGCTGGCCACGGAGATCATCGCCTTCGACGTCAGCGAGCAGCTCGCGATCACCGACGCGTTCGTCATCGCCTCGGGCAGCAACGACCGCCAGGTCAAGGCGATCGTCGACGAGGTCGAGGACAAGCTGCGCGAGATCGGGGCCAAGCCCATCCGGCGCGAGGGCGAGCGCGACGGCCGCTGGGTGCTCATCGACTACGGCGAGATCGTGGTGCACATCCAGCACGAGGAGGAGCGACAGTTCTACGCGCTCGAGCGGCTGTGGCGTGACTGCCCGACGATCCCGCTGCCGGCCGACGTCACCTCCGGGCGTGGCTGAGCTCGTCCTGCTCCGGCACGGCCGGACCGCGTGGAACCACGAGAAGCGGGTGCAGGGGCAGCTCGACGCGCAGCTGGACGACACCGGGCGCGAGCAGGCCGGCCGGGTTGCCGACGTGCTCAAGCTGCTGCAGCCGACCCTCCTCTGGAGCTCCGACCTCGTCCGCGCCCGGGACACCGCGGCGTACGTCGCCGGCGCGACCGGCCTCGAACCGGTCCTCGACGCTCGGCTGCGCGAGTTCGACCTCGGGGAGCGGCAGGGGCTCACCCACGACGAGTACGCCGCGATCGCGCCGGAGGAGTTCGAGCTGTTCCGCCAGGGCTACTACGACGACGCGCCCGGCGCCGAGACCGTGGCTGAGGTCCGGGCCCGCATGGTCGCGGCCCTCGGGGAGATGCTCGCCGCGCTCGGTCCGGACGACACCGGGATCGCGGTCACGCACGGTGCGGCGGCCCGGGTCGCCATCGCCGCCATGCTCGGCTGGCCCGACGACGCGTTCCACAGCCTGCGGGCGCTCGCCAACTGCGGGTGGGCCGTGCTCGGCCACCACCCGGAGACCGGAGACCTTCGGCTCGCGGCCTACAACCGGGTCGCCGAATCCTGGACTCCGCCACCTGAGTCCCGATTAGTTCCGCGGGACGCGGTTGGCTAAGATTCCGCGAGTTGTCCGAGGGGCTTCCACCCGAGGGCAACACCTGGGGCTGTGGCGCAGCTGGTAGCGCATCTGCATGGCATGCAGAGGGTCAGGGGTTCGAGTCCCCTCAGCTCCACTCGTGTGATGAGTCGCGACATGTGTCTCACATGAGTCGCGACATAGGTCACTGTTGAAGGGCTCCCGGCCAGCGGCCGGGGGCTCTTTGTGTGTTGCGCCAGTAGTGCTTGTCGGGGTCGATGTGGTGGGTCGAGAGGATCTCGCCGGTCGCGAGCTCGATTGCGGTGACGGTGGTGTCGTCGGCGATCGCCAGGACGCGTTTGCCGCGGTGGGCGTAGCCGATGCCGAGGTGGTGCATCTTGGCGGCGCGGCGGATGGAGATCCCTGGGACTGTCACCTATGTCGCGACTCATGTGTCGCGTGTCAGTTGTCGCCTATGTCGTGAACCCAGGCACCCACAGTCCCTGGCGGGGTCGATGTCGTGGGCCCGAACGCATTGCCTGGACTATCCAGTAGCGGGCAGTTCGCCCTATCTGATACGAAGCGCACGTATACTATTAGATATGGACCTTTCGGATCCGACACGGGCTATCACGCCAACCCTGGACGGTGCAGTGCTCGCCGTGCTGGCCGTCGCAGGGAAGCCGATGACGGTGGGTCAGGTCGCCGAGAAAGCTGCCCGGGGGTCCGAGATAGGGATTCGCAGGAGCCTCGCACGGCTGGTGGAGCAGGGCACCGTCAGGGCAACGCTCATGGGTCGCAACCGGGTGCACGAGCTGAACCGTGAGCATGTGGCGGCGGAAGCAGCGATGATTCTGGCCGGCCTGCGAACCGAGCTTTGGCGCCGCTTCCGCGAGGAACTCAGATCGTGGCGTGTTCGCCCGATCTACGCGTGTGTGTTCGGCTCCGCGGCGCGCGGCGATGGTGGGGCCTCGAGCGACATCGACCTCATGGTGGTCCATCCACCTTTCCCGGGGGAGAAACACCCCACCCGACGGAGCCTCGGATCCCAGGTCTCAGATGCATTGGGAACGGCGCTGTTAGCGAGCGCGGAGCACGACGCCCCGGAGCGTTGGGAACGAGATCTGGATCGTCTCCGCGAGCGCGTCGAACTCTGGACCGGCAACCCGCTCCAGATTGTCGACCTGTCCTTTCACGAGTGGCGTCGCCCTCCAGACTCGCATCGAGCCCTACTGCGTGAGGTACAGCGCGACGGGATCGAACTGGTCAGGGCACGAGGAGTGACCATCTGGCCGACCTCGGAGTCGTCGGATGGCTAACTCCAACCGGACTAGGACCGCTACCAAGGCGGATGCCCGCACGCGTCTCCGTGCAGCCCGTGCGTACCTCGACGTCGGCGAGCTCGTCCTGGAAGAGACGGCCGACGGCGCCAAGCTCAAGACGACATTCCTCAAGCTGATCGACATCAAGGACGAGGCTCACTACGGCCTGTCATTTGTGTCGCAAAGGAAGGCCAGAGACGCAGTGCGCTGGGCGCAACTCCTCGTCGATCGGGCACTTGAGGAGCTCGAGCGCTGAACGCCTCGGGGCCACCCCGGCCTTAGCTCAGGCGGCCGGTGCGACGTACTCCGGCTCCGGTTCGAGGCCGGCCGCCGCGTCGGCGGTGGGTCCGCGCTGGAACAGGGCGAGCGCGGCGACCAGGGCGCCTGTTATCGACACGATGGCCGCGAAGACCAGCCCTGGCCGGAAGTTGTCCAGCACTGCCTCCTGCGTGGTAGCCCCGTCGGCCCCGGACGCGATCACGGCGGTGGTGACGGCGAGGACCACGGCGGCACCGACTTGCATCGAGGTCTGCAGCACGCCGGCCGCGAGGCCCTGCTCCTCGTCGTCGACCCCGGCGGTCGCCTGGATGTTGATCGCGGGGAAGCCGATCCAGCCGACCCCGATCAGCAGCAGCGCGGGCAGCAGCATGGTCGGGTACGACGGCGAGGTGTCCACCCGGAGGAAGAGCAGATAGCCCACCGCCATCACCGCCATCGTGACCGCGATGATCCGGGTGGTGCCGAAGCGGTTGACCAGCCGGCCGGAGAACACCGCGGACGCGGCCACCATCAGTCCGATCGGGAGCAGGGCCAGCGCGAGCTCCAACGGCGACCAGCCCAGGGTGTCCTGCAGATAGAGGGTCACGATGAACTGCCAGCTGAAGTAGGAGCCGGCCACCGCGACGATGGCCAGGCTGGCGCGGACCAGCGACGCCTTGCGAAGGATGCCGAGCCGGATCAACGGGTGCTCGACGCGGCTTTCTGCCATGACGAACCCCGCGACGAGGGCCGCCACCAGGACGAAGGAGGCGACGGTCCGGACCGAGGCCCAGCCGACCTCGGGGGCAGAGACGACGGTGTAGACGAGCAGCAGCATCGCGCTCGTGGAGAGCGCGGCGCCGAGTACGTCGTGGCCACCCTCCTCGGCCGGCTTGTCCTTCGGCAAGAGCACGAACGCAGCCGCCAGCGCGGCCAGCGCGATCGGCACCGGCAGCAGGAAGGTCCAGCGCCAGCCGACCCCGGTCATCAGACCGCCGAAGAGCAGACCGGAGGAGTAGCCCCCCGCGCCGAAGACCGTGTAGATCGACAGCGCCTTGTTGCGGGCCGGCCCCTCGGCGAAGTTGGTGGTGATGATCGAGAGCCCGGTGGGCGCGGTGAACGCCGCGGCCAGGCCCTTGACGAAGCGGGTGAGGATCAGCAGTGGGCCGCTGCTGACCAGGCCGCCGGCCAGTGACGCCATCGCGAACACGGCGAGTGCGATGAGGAAGACCTTGCGTCGTCCGAACAGGTCTGCCGTGCGGCCGCCGAGGAGGAGCAGGCCGCCGTAGCCGAGGACGTAGCCGCTGACGAGCCACTGCAGGGACGATGTGGACAGGTCGAGCTCGGCGCCGATCGACGGCAGGGCCACGCCGATCATCGAGACGTCGAGTCCGTCGAGGAAGAGCACGATGCAGAGGGTGATCAGCATCGCCCAGATGCGGGGGCTCCAGTTCGTGGCGCTGGTGGTGGTCGCTGGGTGAGTGGTTGGTGAGGTCACTCACCGCACAATTCCATGCGTGTGCATTGTATGCAAGCGCAATTAATGTGTTTGCATTCATGTCGCGCCGGCGTTACCCTGCGGCCATGGGTCGAGCGGAACTGGTGGGCGAGTGGCGCGAGCTGCTCGAGCGACATGCCGCCGTCAGCACCGCTCTCGAGAAGGCGTTGCAGGACCAGCACCAGATCGGGCTGAGCGAGTTCGAGACCCTCGACCGGCTGGTGGACGCCAACTGCGGCAACTACCGGATGAACGACCTGTCGGGTGACATCCACCTGAGCCAGAGCGCGCTGTCCCGTGCGGTGGCCCGGCTGGAGCGCGAGGGACTGGTCAAGCGGAGCATGTGCGCCGACGACCGCCGTGGCGTCTTCGTCTGCCTGACCGACAAGGGACAGCAGGTGTACGACCAGGCGCTGCCGACGCACCGCGCGGTGCTGCAGGAGACCTGGGGCTCGCGAAAGCCCTAGCCGTCCCGTTTCGGACCCGGGTTGGTTGTTAGCGCTCACATTCTGGACGTCCGAGGTTGACTGCTCGGTGTGGTCGTGATCACACTCGCCAGTGTTAGCGCTCACAATTGCAGAGGAACCCCCCCATGCCTCGAGTCTCCCCCCGGACCCGCAACCACCCGCGGCCGACACTGGCCGGCACCGTCCTCCTCGCCCTGCTCGCTCTCCTCGGCGGGCTCCTGCTGGCGCCGCCCGCGGCGTCCCTCCCGGCGCCGGTCGCCGCGGTGGACGTCACTGACGGGCTGCTGCTGCGCTACGACCTGACCCAGGCCTCCGGGACGACCGTCACCGACTCCTCGGGCAACGGTCGCGACGGCACCCTCACCGGGGGCGGCACGTGGACGGGTGACCACCTGGTGCTCGACGGCGTCGACGACCACGTCAAGCTGCCCAACAACATCCTGGCCGGGCTGTCGTCGGTCACCGTGTCGGTCGACGTCTTCGTCGAGGCGTCCCAGGCCACGCCGTTCTTCATCTGGGGCCTCGGCAACCCCGCGACCAGCGCGTCGGGCACCGGCTACCTCTTCACCAGCGGCAACGGGTTCCGCGCCGGCATCACTACCGGCAACTGGTCGGGCGAGCAGGTCACCGCGCGGACCTCGGGCGGTGCCCTGGCCCGCGGGGTCTGGAAGAGCGTCACCTACACCCAGACCGGCACGACGGGGACGCTCTACGAGGACGGCGTCCAGGTCGGCCAGAACACCGCGGTCACTGTGCTGCCGGGCCAAGTCGGCAACGGCACCACCACCAACAACGTGCTGGGGGAGTCCAACTACGCCTCCGACAACACCCTCAAGGGCAAGCTCAGGAACTTCCGCATCTACGACCGCGCCCTCAGCCCGGCCGAGGTCGCCGACATCTCGCTCACCGACGCCAACCGCCTCGCCTCCGACGTCGCGCACCTCGACCTGGGTGACCTCTCCGCAGTCACCGGCGACCTCGCGCTGCCCACGACCGGCGAGTACGGCTCCACCATCTCCTGGGCCTCCAGCGATCCCGCGGTCATCAGCGACACCGGCGCCGTCACCCGGCCGGCCGCCCTGGCCGGCCCCGTCGACGTCGAGCTGACCGCCACTCTCACCCGGGGTTCCGGGGCCGAGGCCAAGACGTTCCAGGCCACGGTGCTGCCCGAGGAGGGCGACCAAGAAAGGGCGGACGCCGCGGCCGCGGCGCTCGAGCTCGTGAACGCCGACGACGTGCGCGGTCACCTGACGATGCCCACCACGGGGCTGCACGGCGCCGCGGTCAGCTGGGCCTCGTCCGCCCCCGACGTGGTGACGCCCGAGGGGCTCGTCACCCGCCCGGCGCCCGGAGCCGGCGACACCACCGTCACCATGACGGCCACGGTCACCGTCGGGGCGGCCGCGGCCACCCG
Organism: Nocardioides dilutus; assembly: GCF_054779555.1. Taxonomy (NCBI): domain Bacteria; kingdom Bacillati; phylum Actinomycetota; class Actinomycetes; order Propionibacteriales; family Nocardioidaceae; genus Nocardioides; species Nocardioides dilutus. Next base: position 1,199,633 of record NZ_BAAGYA010000002.1, read on the forward strand.
CGAGATCGTGCTGACCGTCCGCGAGGCGCCCGCCCCGGCGGCGTACGAGGGCTATGCGTTCAGCTACTTCACCGGCAACTCGATCGCCGGCGAGAAGATCTACTTCGCCGCCAGTCGCGGCAACGACGCGCTGACCTGGGACGAGCTGAACAACGGCCAGCCCGTCCTCGAGTCGACGATGGGGGAGATGGGCCTGCGCGACCCGTTCCTCATCCGGTCCCCCGAGGGCGACCGGTTCTTCCTGATCGCGACCGACCTCTCGATCGGCCGCAACGGCAACTGGGACCGTGCCCAGCGCACCGGCAGCCGCTACCTGGAGGTATGGGAGTCGACCGACCTGATCACCTGGTCCGAGCAGCGGCACGTGCTGGTCTCGCCCCCGACCGCCGGCAACACCTGGGCGCCGGAGGCCTACTGGGACGACACCCTGCAGCAGTACGTCGTGTTCTGGGCCTCCAAGCTCTACGCCGAGGACGACCCCGATCACACGGGCAGCACCTACAACCGGATGCTCTACGCGACGACCCGCGACTTCGTGACGTTCAGCGAGCCGCAGATCTGGCAGGACCGCGGCGAGTCGCGCATCGACTCCACCGTGATCAAGGAGGACGGCGTCTACTACCGGTTCACCAAGGACGAGGGCGGCGGTGGCACCGGCTGCTCCGACATCATCCAGGAGAAGTCCGCGTCGCTGACCGCGGTCGACCTGCCCGGCAACCCCTCCTGGTCGTTCATCGACGCCTGCATCGGGCGCGACGCCGGGACCTCGGCGGTCGAGGGCCCGACGGTCTTCAAAGCCAACCCGGGTGACACCTCGGGCTCGCCCTACTACCTGTTCGTCGACGAGTACGGCGGCCGCGGCTACATCCCGCTCGGCGCCGCCGACCTCGAGGCGCCCAACTGGCAGGTGGCGCCGGCGTACGACCTACCGGCGAGCCCTCGCCACGGCACTGTCATCCCGGTCACCGGCGCCGAGCTAGCCGCGCTCCGGGAGGGAATCGTCGTCCCGGAGCCGCCGACGCCGGTCGTGGGCGACGAGAACGGCCTGGTCGCGCACTACCCGCTCGACGAGACGAGCGGCTCGGTCGCCGCCGACGCGACCGGGCACGGGTACGACGGCACGGTCAACGGCGACGCGACCTGGGCCGACGGCGGGCTCACCCTCGGCGGCACCAACGGCCACGTGAAGCTGCCGGACGACATGATGGCCGGCCTCGAGGCGATCACCGTGTCCAGCACGGTCTGGGTCGACCCGACCCAGGCGACGCCGTACTTCATCTGGGGCCTGGGCAACACCGACGGCGGCGGGACCGGCAACGGCTACCTGTTCACCACGGGCAACGCCTACCGCGCCTCGATCGCCACGGGCAACTGGACCACGGAACAGACCGTCACGTCCGGCGCCAACCTGGCGCGCGGCGCCTGGAAGACGCTGACCTACACCCTCACACCCGGCGGCACCGCCACGCTCTACCTCGACGGCGTCAAGGTCGGCGAGAAGACCGGCGTGACGATCGACCCGGGCGACATCGGTGACGGCTGGACCACCGCCAACTACATCGGTCGCTCGGTCTACAGCGCCGACAGGTACCTCAAGGGCAAGGTGGGCGACTTCCGGTTCTACAACCGGGCGCTCTCGGCCACCGAGGTCATCGACCTGGCTGCCGACCCGACGGCGATCATCTCGGCGCAGCTCGACAGCCTCAAGGTGCCTGCCGTCATCGACTCCGCGACCTCGACGGTCACCCTGCCGGTCGACCCGGGCACCGACCTGACGACCCTGGAGCCCACCTACGTCGTGAAGTCCGGCTCCAGCGTCGATGTCGCGGGGCCGGCCGACTACACGACGCCCCAGACCGTCACCGTCACCACGGCGGACGGCGTCACGCGGGCTTGGACGGTTCGCGCGGTCGAGATGAAGTCGCCGCTGCTGCCGGGGCTCTACGCCGACCCCAACATCGCGGAGTTCGACGGCACCTACTACATCTACGCGACCACGGACGGCGTCGCCGGATGGGGAGGCAAGGACTTCTACGTCTGGAAGTCGAGGAACCTGGTGGACTGGGAACGCTCCGAGCAGCCGTTCCTGACGCTCGACGGGGCCAACGGCGACGTCCCGTGGGCGTCCGGGAACGCTTGGGCGCCGACGATCATCGAGCGGGCCGGGAAGTACTACTTCTACTTCTCCGGCCACAACCCGAGCGTCAACCGCAAGACGATCGGGGTCGCGGTGGCCGACAGCCCCGAGGGCCCGTTCACCGCGCAGCCGACCGCGATGATCCTCAACAACGAGGCGGTCACGTCCGGCCAAGCGATCGACCCCGCGGCGTTCGAGGACCCCGCGACGGGCAGGTTCTACCTGTTCTGGGGCAACGGGTCACCGCTGTACGCCGAGCTGAGCGACGACATGCTGTCGATCAAGCAGGAGACGATCGCGCGGATCGGCGGCCTCACCGGCTTCCGGGAGGGCACGTTCGTCAACTTCCGCGACGGCACCTACCACCTGACGTACTCGATCGACGACACCGGTTCGCCCAACTACCGGGTGGGCTACGCGACCGCGACCAGCGTCGACGGCCCGTGGACCTACCGGGGCGTGGTGCTCGAGAAGGACGCCTCGCAGGGCATCCTCGGCACGGGCCACAGCTCGATCCTGCAGGTGCCGGGCTCCGACGAGTGGTACATCGCCTACCACCGGTTCGCGATCCCCGGTGGCGACGGGACCCACCGGGAGACGACGATCGACCGGTTGGAGTTCGGTGCGGACGGCCTGATCCAGAAGGTCGTGCCGACGCTGGAGAGCATCGACCCGCTGGTCCTGGAGCCGCCGGTCCCCACGGCCGCACCTGTGGTCAGCGGCCAAGCGGTCGTCGGGGCGTCGCTGACGGCCAGCACCGGCACCTGGGACGCGGATGACCTCACCTACGCCTACCAGTGGCTGCGCGACGACGCGCCGATCGCCGGTGCCGACGGCAACGTCTACGTGCCCGGCGAGCCGGACGTCGGGCACCGGCTGTCGGTGCAGGTCACCGCTAGCCGTGTCGGCGGGGCTTCCGGGGATGCCCGGTCCGCGGCCACGCAACCGGTGGCGAAGGCGACGGGGGTGTTGCAGGCCGACCTGAGCGACCCGACACCGGCGGCAGAGCGGCTGATACTGCTGAGCATCACGCTTTCGGCGCTGCCCGCGACCGTGCCGGCCCAGGGCACCGTGGTTGTGGAGCTGGATGGCCGGGTGGAGCGGGAGCTCGTGGTCACCGACGGCTCCGCCGTCGTCGAGCTGAGGTTCCGGCCCGGTCGCCACATCCTCACGGTCCGCTATCTCGGGTCTCCGACCGTCACCGGAGCCACTGTGACCCAGGTGGTCCGGGTGCGCCCCTAGGGACCCGACCCGCCCGGTGCCCCAAGCGCACGGCCCCGGGCTGGTCGGCTTCCAGCGCCGGTCGCGCTGCGGCCCCGCGTCCTAGACTGTGGTCATGGACCAGTCGTGAACCGCCCATTGCGGCTCGCCATCGTCGATGACTACGCGGTGGTCGTTGCCGGAGTCGCCTCGTTCCTGGCCGATGAGCACATAGACGTGGTCGAGACCGGGGCGTCGCGGCCCGTCATCAGCGACGTCGACATCGTCCTCTACGACACCTTCGGCCAGATCTCGGGCAAGGGCATCGACCTCAGGGACTTCGTCCGCGACAGCGGCGCAAGGGTCGTGATCTACAGCTGGAACCTCCGGCCGCAGCTGATCCATGAGGCTCTCGCCGAGGGTGCCCGCGGCTACCTGTCGAAGGTGCTCACCGGACCACAGGTCGTTCGCGCTCTCGAGCGGGTCATGAGGGGAGAGATCGTGGTGCTCTCCGGCGACCAGGAGACCAGCGTCGACGGGGAGGGCGACTGGCCGGGGCGAGCGGCCGGCCTCTCGTCCCGCGAGGCCGAGATCGTCGCGCTCATCACCCAGGGGCTGAGCAACAAGGCCATCGCCGAGCGTGCCTATCTCAGCATCAACTCGGTGAAGACCTACATCCGTTCGGCCTACCGCAAGATGCAGGTCACGTCGCGCTCGCAGGCGGTGCTCTGGGGGGTGGAGAACGGCTTTAAGCCCGACACCCTGCGCACCGTCGACCGCGCACTGCTGGTGCGTCCCCGGCTCACGGGCTCAGATCCGTGACAGGAACGCCAGCACTCGGTCGATGAGCAGGGTGGTCGCCGCCTCGTCGTAGGACGGCAGCGACGAGTCCGCGAACAGGTGCCTGTCGCCCGGGTAGACAAAGAGCTCGGCGTCCTCGACGGTCGCCACCAGCTCGCGCGCGGCGTCGAGGTCGCCGCCCGCCTCGGCGAAGAAGGGGTCCTGGTCCATCCCATGGATCTGGACGGGGACACCGGGCGGCCATGGGCCGAAGGCCCACTCGCCGGTGATCGGGTAGCACGTCTCGAAGAGCAGCGCGCCCCGGGCGCCCGGGCGGAGCTGGGCCAGACGCTGGGCCTGCCCGCCGCCGAAGGAGAAGCCGGCGTGGACGAGGTCGTCCGGCAGCTCGGCCGCTGCCTGGTCGGCGAGCGCGTCGTAGTCGGGCGCGCCCTCGCGGCGCACGTGGGCCATCCCCTTGTCGATGGTGGCGAAGGTGTGCCCGTCGAACAGGTCGGGCGTGTGCACGGTGTGGCCGGCCGCGCGCAGCCGGTCGGCGAACGCCGCGAGCCCGGGGGTCAGACCTTGGACGTGGTGGAACAGCAGGATCTCGGCCATGGCCGACACGTTAGGGACGGCCGCCGACAGCCAGCGGTGGGGTCACGCCGGCTGGAGCTCCCCGAAGTCCACCGTGCGCAGCCGGGACTGGTACTCCGCGACCTTGCCGGGCCAGTTGGTCGTGATCCGGCTGCCGTCGGTGTACCAGTTGTCGCACTGGACCCAGACGCTGTCGGAGAGCCGCGCCTGCATCTCCTGGTCCCAGGCCTCGGCGACCTCGGGGCGGACCTCCAGTGCCGGGAACGGCCCGTCGGCGAGGCGGCGGACGACCTGGGCGATCCAGCCGGACTGCGCCTCGAGCATCCCGATGATCGAGCTGCCGCCGAGGTTGCTGTTGGGGCCGTAGACGACGAAGAAGTTGGGGAAGCCCGGTACGGCGATGCCGAGGTGGGCGTGGGCGCCGTCGGACCAGACCTCGCCGAGGTCGGCGCCACCCTTGCCGGTCACCTCGATACCGCCGAGGAAGTCGGTCGCGGAGAAGCCCGTGCCCCAGATCAGCACGTCGCCCTCGTGCAGCGTGCCGTCGGAGGTCCGGACGCCGCCCGCCTCGACGGCGGTGACGCCGTGGGTGACGACCTCGACGTGGTCCTGGTCGAGGGCGGGATACCAGTCGTTGGAGAACAGGATCCGCTTGCAGCCGATCGGGTAGTCGGGCTTCAGCTTCTCCCGGAGCCTCGGGTCCCGGATCTGCCGGCGCAGCTGGAGCCGCCAGCCCATCTCGAGGAACGTCAGGACGGGCTTGCGGGTGGCCCACGACTCGCCCTCGAGGGCGCTGTTGAGCAGCTCGGTGAGCCGGAAGACCGACCGGCGCTCGGTGCCGAGCAGCCGCGGGAAGCGGGCCATCAGCCGTTGGTGGCGGGCGGGGTAGTCGACGTCCGGCTTCGACACGACGTAGGGCGCGTGCCGCTGGAACACGGTCATCGCGCCGACCCGGTCGACGATCCCCGGCACGAACTGGATCGCGCTGGCGCCGGTCCCGACCACGAGGACCTTCTTGCCGTCGAGGTCGACGTCGTGCCGCCACCGCGCCGAGTGGAACGCCGGGCCGGCGAACGAGCCGACGCCGGGCAGCTCCGGGATCACCGGGTTGGACAGCTGGCCGAGCGCGTTGACCACGACATCGGCCTCGTAGGTGGCACCGGCGGTCGTGGTCACCGTCCAGGTCCGCCCGTCGTCGTCGTACCGCATCGCCGTGACCTCCTGACCGGTGTGCACCAGGTCGAGGAGGCCCTGGTCGGCCGCGGTCTTCTGGATGTAGTCGAGGATGTCGGCCTGTCCGGAGTAGGTGCGCGGCCAGCGCGCGTTCAGCGCCCAGGACCACGAGTACAGCGCCGACGGGACGTCGCAGGCGGCGCTCGGGTAGGTGTTGTCGCGCCACACACCGCCGACCTGGTCGGCGCGCTCGAGGATCGTGATGTCCTCGATGCCCTGCTGCCGCAGCTCGCGGGCCATGCCGAGCCCGCCGAAGCCGGCCCCGACGATCAGGACACGTGGTGAGGTCATGTGATCGTCATCCCGCCGTCGACCGGCAGCGTCTGGCCCGTGATGTATCCGGCCGCGTCCGAGGCGAGGAACACGACCGTGGCCGCGAGCTCCTGAGGGTCGCCCTTGCGGCCGCTGGGGATCCGGGCCTGCTGCGACTCGAGGTAGCCGGGCGGGTACTGCTCGGTCATCTCAGAAGCGAAGAAGCCGGGCGCGATGGCGTTGACCCGGATGCCCTTGCGGCCGGTCCACTGCTGGGCCAGGTCGCGGGTCAGGCCGATCAGGCCGGCCTTCGACGCGGCGTACGCCGCCTGGGGAAGGCCGGCAGTGGTGATGCCCAGCACCGAAGAGATGTTGATGATGCTGGACCCGGGCTGCATCACCCGGCCGCAGGCCTGGGCCATCCAGTAGCAGCCGTTGAGGTTGACGTCGATCACGGCGCGGAACTGCTCCGGCGTCTCCCGGGTGGCCGGCATCGCCGTGCCGACACCCGCGTTGTTGACGAGGATGTCGACCCGGCCGAACTCCTCCATGGCCAGCGCCACCAGGTCGGTGCACGACTGCGGGTCGCTGACGTCGGTGGCGGCGGTCAGCGCGCGCCGGCCCGCCGCCTCGACGAGCGCGGCGGTGTCCGCGAGCCGGTCGACCCGACGCGCCCCGAGCGCGACATCGGCGCCGGCCTCTGCCAGCCCCTGGGCGAAGGCCACCCCCAGCCCGCTCGAGGCCCCGGTGACCACCGCGACCTTCCCGTCGAGGCGGAAGAGGTCCAGCAGCGCGCGGTCGGTCATGCCACGGGACCCTACTGTTCTCCCATGTCGTCTCCGAGGACTCCCGAGGTCGGCCAGGTCGTCACCGTGTTCCGCTCCCGGCTGCGACCCGACGCGGACGCCTACCCGGAGCACGCTGCCCGGATGAGCGAGCTCGCCGCCACGATGCCCGGCTACGTGGAGCACAAGGTGTTCACGGCCGCCGACGGTGAACGGGTGACGCTGGTGACCTTCGCGGACCGCGCGTCGCACGACGCCTGGGGCCGCCACCCGGAGCACCGCGAGGCCCAGCGGGCCGGGCTCAGCGACTACTACGAGGAGTACTCGATCTCCGTCGGAACGGTCGACCGCGCCAGCGCCTGGGCGCGGTGAGGACCACCGCCGCCGACAGGCGCTAGCATGGGGACATGAGCATCCGGTCCGAGCTTCTTGGACTGCCGCGCTGACACGGCTGACCGTCGGCGCGGCAACCCCTCCTGCGTGAGGGGTTTTTTCATGCCAGGACCCGGACCAACGACGAGGACTTGAGATGGACGACAGAGACGAGCCGGCGGCGTACGACGCGCACGCTGTCGAGGAGAAGTGGCAGCGGGTGTGGGCGGACCTGGACCCGTTCCGGGCCCACGACGACTCGCCGCGCGAGAAGCGCTACGCGCTGACGATGTTCCCCTACCCCAGCGGCGACCTGCATATGGGCCACGCCGAGGTCTTCGCCCTGCACGACGTGATGGCGCGCTACTGGTGGCTGCGCGGCTATGAGGTGCTCAACCCGATGGGCTTCGACTCCTTCGGGCTGAACGCCGAGAACGCGGCGATCCGCGACAACGAGCACCCGGCGACCTTCACCTACGACAACATCGCGATCTCGACGGAGTCGTGCAAGAAGTTCGGCACCAGCTTCGACTGGAGCCGGACCCTGAACACCTCCGACCCGGAGTACTACCGCTGGACCCAGTGGCTGTTCCTGAAGTTCCGCGAGCGCGGTCTGGCCTACCGCAAGGAGAGCCCGGTCAACTGGTGCCCGGTCGACCTGACCGTGCTGGCCAACGAGCAGGTCATCGACGGTCGGTGCGAGCGCTGCGGCGCCGAGGTCACCAAGCGCGAGCTGACCCAGTGGTACTTCAAGATCACCGACTACGCCCAGGAGCTGCTGGACAACCTGGACGTCCTGGAGCCCACCTGGCCCGACCGGGTCATCAACGCCCAGCGCAACTGGATCGGCCGCTCCGAGGGCGCCCACGTGACGTTCGACATCGTCGACGGCGACACTCCCACGCAGTTGACCGTCTACACCACCCGGCCGGACACCCTGTTCGGCGCGACCTTCATGGTGGTCGCCGCCGACGCCCACCTGGCGGCCCAGCTGGTCACCGACGAGCACCGGCCGGCCTACGAGGCCTACCTGGAGGAGGTCCGCAAGGCCTCCGACATCGAGCGCCTGTCGACCGAACGTGACAAGACCGGCGTCTTCCTGGGGCGCTACGCCGTCAACCCGGTCAACGGCCAGCAGATCCCCATCTGGGCGGCCGACTACGTGCTGGCCGACTACGGCACCGGCGCGATCATGGCGGTGCCCGGGCAGGACCAGCGCGACTGGGAGTTCGCGGAGAGGTTCGACCTGCCGATCATCCGGACCGTCCAGCCCCCCGAGGGGTTCGAGGAGGACGGCGGCCAGGCCTTCACGGGGCAGGGGCCGGCGATCAACTCCGCCAACGACGACATCTCCCTGGACGGCATGGGCATCGCGGAGGCGAAGACCGCGATCATCGCCTGGCTGGAGGAGAAGGGCAGCGGCAAGGGCGCCGTGAACTTCCGGCTGCGCGACTGGCTGCTGTCGCGCCAGCGCTACTGGGGTGCACCCATCCCGATCGTCCACTGCCCGTCGTGCGGCGAGGTGCCGGTGCCGGAGGACCAGCTGCCGGTGGTCCTGCCCGAGCTGCGCGGAGCCGACCTGACGCCCAAGGGCGTCTCACCGCTGGCCGCGGCCGAGGACTGGGTCAACGTCGAGTGCCCGTCCTGTGGCGGACCCGCCAAGCGCGACAGCGACACCATGGACACCTTCGTCGACTCGTCGTGGTACTTCCTGCGCTACTGCTCCCCGCAGGACCACACCCAGGCGTTCGACACCGACCTGGCCAACGAGTGGGGGCCGTGCGACGTCTACATCGGCGGGGTCGAGCACGCCGTGCTGCACCTGCTGTACGCCCGGTTCTTCACCATGGTGCTCAACGACATGGGCCTGGTGGGCTTCCGCGAGCCGTTCTCCGCGCAGCTCAACCAGGGCACCGTGATCAACCAGGGCGCCAAGATGTCGAAGTCCAAGGGCAACGGCGTGCGATTGGGGGAGCAACTATCGGCCTTCGGTGTGGACGCGGTCCGTCTGACGCTGGTGTTCGCCGGCCCGCCCGAGGACGACATCGACTGGGCGGACATGTCACCGGCCGGGTCGGTGCGGTTCCTGCAGCGGGCCTGGCGGCTGAGCGGCGACGTGACGTCGGCGCCCGGGACGCCCGTCGAGGGTGGCGACGTCGCGCTGCGGCGTACGACGGCGCACACCGTGCACGACGCGGCCGAGCTGGTCGAGGGGTTCCGGTTCAACGTGCTGGTGGCGCGGGTCATGGAGCTGGTCAACGCGACCCGCAAGGCCATCGACTCCGGTTGCGGCCCGGCCGACCCGGCGGTGCGTGAGGCCACCGAGGCCGTCGCGATCCTGCTGTCGCTGGTGGCGCCGTACACAGCTGAGGAGATGTGGGAGCGGCTGGGCCACCAGCCCACCGTGGCCCGCACCTCGTGGCCGGCCGTCGACCCGGCGCTGCTGGTGGTCGACGCGGTCACCGCGGTCGTCCAGGTGCAGGGCAAGGTCAAGGCCCGCCTGGAGGTGAGCCCGGACATCTCCGCGGCGGACCTGGAGGCGCTGGCGCTGTCCGACGACGCCGTCGCGCGAGCGGTCGACGGCCGCGAGGTCCGGCGGGTCATCGTGCGCGAGCCGACCCTGGTCAACATCGTCGTGTGAGGCGATGAGTCCAGGCCGGCTTGCCAGTCTGACCGGCATGACCACCACTCTGCAGACCTTCACCGTGGGTGAGGGCGACGACCTGATCACCTACGACGTGCGCGGCGACCTGTCCGCAGGCACCCCCCTGTTCATGTTCGCCTCGCCGATGGACGCCTCGGGGTTCGGGAGCCTGGCCGGCCACTTCGCGGACCGCCCGGTCGTGACCTACGACCCGAGGGGGACCGGCCGGAACCCGACGGGCACGACCGACGTGAGCCCCGAGCAGCACGCGGACGACCTGCACCGGGTCATCCAGGCCCTCGGCGCCGGGCCGGTCGACGCGTTCGGCAGCAGCGGGGGAGCGGTCAACCTGCTGGCTCTCTGCGCGGCGCACCCCGAGGACGTCCGCCGGGCGGTGGCGCACGAGCCGCCCGTGCTCGTCGGGCTGCCGGACGAGGCGACGCTGGTCGCGGCGATCCACGACATGAAGGCGACGTACGCGGCGTCGGGCAACGGGCCGGCGATGGCGAAGTTCATCCAGCTGGTGATGGCGCAGAGCGTGCTCCCCGGCGACTACCTCGACCAGCCGGACCCTGACCCGGCCATGTTCGGACAGTCCGTCGAGGACGACGGCAGCCGCGACAACCCGCTGATGCGCAACATGCCCGCCTGCAACGTCTACGAGGTCGAGGTGGAGGCGTTGCGCGGGCTCGGTGGCCGGGTCGTCGTCGCGGTGGGCACCGAGTCCGGGGACGGTCCGGCCGCCCGGGGTGGCCGGGCGGTGGCGGCGCGGCTGGGTCGACCGGTGGCGGACTTCCCCGGCGACCACGGCAACTTCTTCGACAGCTCCTACGGCGAAGCCACCGGTGTGGCCGAGGCGGCCGACCGTCTCCGGGAGCTGCTCATGCCCTAGCCTCGCCTGCATGCCGGTCGTGGTGGTCACCGACTCGACGGCCAGCCTCCCCCCGGAGGTCGCGGAGGAGCACGGCATCGTAGTGGTGCCGCTCCAGGTGGTGATCGGTGCCGAGGTCTACGACGAGGGCTCCGAGGGTGCCACGCCGGAGCTGGTCGCGGCCGCCCTCAAGGAGTTCCTCCCGGTGAGTACGTCCCGGCCCACGCCGGCGGCTCTGCTCGCGGTCTACGAGGACCAGGCCGCCCACGGGGCCACCGAGATCGTCTCCGTGCACCTGTCGTCGGAGATGAGCGGCACGTTCGAGTCCGCCCAGCTCGCCGCCCGCGACGCCCCGATACCGGTCCTCCCGGTCGACAGCCGCCAGGTGGGCGTCGCCACCGGGTACGCCGCGCTGGCGGCGGCCGCGGTCGCTGCCGCAGGGGGCTCGGCCGAGGAGGCCGCGGCCGCGTCGCGGGCCCGGGCCGCGGCGTCGGCGTCGCTGTTCTACGTCGACACGCTCGAATACCTTCGGCGTGGTGGCCGGATCGGCGCGGCCGCCGCGCTGTTCGGCGGCGCGCTCGCAGTGAAGCCACTGCTGCAGATCTCCGACGGCAAGGTGGCCAGCCTGGAGCGGGTGCGCACCTCGAGCCGGGCGCTGGCTCGGCTCGAGGAGCTGGCCGTGCTGGCCGCAGGGGAGGCGTCGGTCGACGTGTGCGTGGCGCACCTGGCGTCCCAGGACCGGGCGGCCCAGCTCGCCGAGCACCTGACCGAGCGGCTCGCCGCCAACCTGGAGGGGCGCGAGGTCTGGTGCGGCGAGCTCGGTGCGGTGCTGGGCGCCCACGTCGGTCCTGGCATGCTTGCCGTCTGCGTCGCCCCACGGCTCTGACTCCAGCTTTCGTCCACATCCAAGGGATCCGCGCGGCCCTCCACAGCGCAGAGCACGAGGGCGCCTCGACGGAGGTCACCCGTCCCTAGCGTCGCGGCATGCGATCCCGACGACCCACCCCCGAGCACCAGGACGCCGTCTCCAGACGCCTCGCGCTGCTGAGCGCCGAGCTGGCCGCGGTGGAGCCGCCCGCTTCCGCGTTCGAGCCGCATCCGGAGGGAGAGTGGTGGGACGAGCACACCCGGCTTGCGGCGCCACGGCGTCCACCGCCGCCCCCGGTCGACCTCGCTCCAGTGGTGCCGGTGCCCGGCAGGCATGCAGCCCGTCGAGGGCGGCCCGCCAGCGGGATCCTTCCGGCCACCCTGCGGGGCCGGGTCATCCTCGGCCCGGCCCAGCTCGCGGTCGTGGCGGTCCTGGTCTCGCTCGGGCTGGCGGTGACCGCCTGGTGGGTGGTGCGGTCCGACGCTGAGCCCGCCGATCGGGCCACGGTCGCGGCGCCCGCCGGCGCCCTGGTGTCGGTGGAGCCGGTGGCGGCCGCGGCCGGCGAAGGCGAGGCCGCTTCGGCACCGGCAACGGTGACCGTCGATGTCGCAGGCAAGGTCCGCCGGCCCGGGATCGCGGTCCTGGACGCGGGCGCCCGGGTGGTCGACGCCCTGGAGGCTGCCGGCGGTGTGCGCGCGGGCGTCGACGTCGCCGGGCTCAACCTGGCGCGGGTGCTCGTCGACGGCGAGCAGATCCTCGTGGGCGTCCGGGCGCCGCCGGGGGTCGCGGCCTCGACGGTCCCGGCCACCGGTGCGCCGCCGGCCGTGCTGGTCAACCTCAACACCGCCGACGGTGTCCAGCTCGAGACGCTGCCCGAGGTGGGGCCGGTCACCGCGGCCTCGATCCTGGCCTGGCGAGACACCCACGGAGGCTTCACCAGCGTCGACGAGCTGCTCGAGGTCGACGGCATCGGCGAGGCCACGCTCGCCAAGATCGCGCCGCACGTGACCGTGTGACCACTAGTGATCGCGACGAGCGCCCCGATCTGCGGATGCCATTCCTCGGGGCGGCAGCCTGGGCCGGGGCGCTCCTCGGCTCGGCCCGCGGTGTCCCGATCCAAGCGATGGCCGTCGGCCTCGCCGGGGGATCGGTGGTGCTGCTGCTCGTGGCTCGGGGGAGTCCGGCACGCCGGCCGCTCGCCGCGGGGGCGGGGCTGGTGCTCATTGCCGCCGTGGTGGTCGCCGGTCTCCGCACCCACCAGGTGGCGCACAACCCCGTCGCCGAGCTAGGCCGCGAGCGGGCCGTCGTCTCCGTGGACGGCACGGTCACCTCCGACGCCGTGCTGCTGACCTCCGGACGCACCGACCAGCTGATGTGGAGGCTGCGGGTGACCGAGGTCCGCGGCCGTGGCACCACGACGTCGCTGGCCACGCCGGTGCTCGTCCTCATGGAGGCCGACTCGTCACCTCCGCCCCTGGGCGCCACCATCCGGCTGCGGGGCCGGCTCGCCCCGACCGATGACGAGCACCTGGCGGCCCTCCTCCTCGCGAGCGGTGAGCCGCAGGTCCTTCGCGCGCCGGATCTGTGGTGGCGCGGTGCCGCCGGGGTGCGCCGCGCCCTGCGCGAGTCGGTGTCACACATGCCACTGGCGCAGCGGGCACTCGTCCCCGCACTGGTGGTGGGCGACGACGCTGCGCTCCCGGCGGACGTCGAGGCGGACTTCCGCACCACCGGGCTGACGCACCTGCTGGCGGTGTCGGGCACCAACCTCACGCTGGTGGTCGGGTTCCTGCTCACCCTGGCCAGGTGGTGCCGGGTTCGCGGCCGCTGGTTGGGGCTGGTGGGGGCCGCCGGCGTGGCGGGGTTCGTGCTCCTGGCGCGCACCGAGCCCAGCGTCCTGCGGGCCGCCGTGATGGGCACCGTCGCGCTGGTGGGCCTCGGCCACGACGGACGCCAGCGCGGGATGCGGGCGCTCGGGGTGGCGGTCCTGGTGCTGGTGCTGGTCGACCCCGCCCTCGCGGTCTCGGCCGGGTTCGTCCTGTCCGTCCTGGCCACCGCCGGGATCCTGGTGCTCGCGCCGGGAATGCGAGACGCCCTCGCCCGCTGGCTGCCCCGGTGGGTGGCCGAGGCGGTCGCGGTGCCGCTGGCCGCGCAGCTGGCATGCACGCCGGTGGTCGCCGCGATCTCCGGTCAGGTGAGCCTCGTCGCGGTCGTCTCCAACGTGCTGGTGGCGCCCGCCGTCGGCCCCGCCACGGTGCTCGGTCTCGCCGGTGGTCTGCTCGGGCTGCTGTCGGGGCTCGTGGGACGCGGTCCGGGCACGCTCGCGGCCCTGTGCGTGGCCTGGATCATCGAGGTGGCCGAGCAGGGCGCCGACCTGCCCGCTGCCGCCATCGGGTGGGGGACCGGTGCCGTGGCGCTGGTCGTGCTCACCGTGGTGGTTGTCTGCCTGGCACTGGCGGCGCCTCGGCTGCTCGCGCGCCCGGTCACGGGCGTGGCCTGCTGCATGGTCATGGTGGTCGCCGTCGTCGTGCGGCCGCCGGATCTCGGCTGGCCCCCTGACGGGTGGGTGCTGGTGGCGTGCGACGTGGGCCAGGGTGACGCGTTGGTCCTGCGGGCCGGGGAGCGTGCGGCGGTGGTGGTCGACGTCGGACCCGAGCCCAGCGGGGTGGACGCGTGCCTGGAACGGCTCGACGTGGAGTGGGTCCCGCTCCTGGTGCTCACTCACTTCCACGCCGACCACGTCGACGGGCTGGCCGGGGTGCTGGAGGGGCGGGCGGTGGACGACGTCGTGGTCACCCGGCGCCTGGACCCGCCGCGGGGTGTCAATGACGTCATCGACACCTTGCACGGTGCTGGGGTCGTCCCGCGCTATGCGGGCTACGGGGCGACGGCGTCCTACGGCCCGCTCACCCTCCAGACGCTCTGGCCGCTGCCGGGTCCGGCCACCGGCGGTCCGGGTGACGGCTCGAGCGCCAACGACGCCAGCGTGGTGATGCTCGCCGAGACAGCGGGGGTGCGGATCCTGCTGACCGGCGACGTCGAGCCACCCGCACAAGCGGTCCTGGCCCGGATGCTCCCCGGCCTCGAGGTCGATGTTCTGAAGATGCCGCACCACGGGAGCGCACACCAGGACGACGACTGGCTGGCGTCGCTGGACCCGGCGCTCGTCCTGGTGAGCGCGGGTGCGGACAACGACTACGGTCACCCGGCGGTGTCGGCACTGGACCCCCTGTCGGCCGGTGGAGCCGAGGTGGGCCGCACCGACCTCGACGGTGACCTCGCGGTGGTCGTGCGGGACGGCGTCGCGCACCTCGCGACGCGGGGATAGCACGCGGAGGCGCTGTCCGTGCCGTGTGACAGGGTTGGTCGCGTGGAGGCACTCGGTCGCGTCACCTTGGTCACCGGCAAGGAAGAGCTCCTCAACGAGCGGGTGGTCCGAGATGCGCGCACCGCGGTCCGCGCCTTCGACCCGGAGGCCGAGCTGTCGGAGACCGCCGCCTCCGACCTGACCCCGGCGACGCTGGGGGAGCTCGCGGCTCCCTCGCTGTTCTCCACGATCAGGTGCGTCGTCCTGCGTGGCCTCGAGGACCTGCCCGAGGGATCGGTCGACGGGCTCCTGGACTACTGCGGCAACCCCGCGGAGGACGTCGCGCTGGTGCTCGTCCACGGCGGCGGGATGCGCGGGGTCGGGCTGCTCAACAAGCTGCGCAAGCTCGACACGGTGATCGAACACAAGTCCGCGGAGCTCAAGGGGTGGGAGGTCGCGGGGTTCGTGACCGCCGAGGTCCGGTCCCACGGTGCCCGGATCGACAAGGAAGCGGCGCAGGCGCTGGTGAGCGCCGTCGGCCAGGACCTGCGGAGTCTCGCGGGGGCGGCCCACCAGCTCAGCCATGACGCCAACGGCGCGCCGATCACCGAGGCCCTGGTGCGGCAATACTTCGGCGGCAAGGCCGAGGGCAAGTCCTTCGTGATCGCCGACGCCGCCTTCCTCGGGCGCAGCCAGGCCGCCCTCGAGGAGCTTCGCTGGGCGATGGCGACCGGTGTGCCCTCGACCTTCGTCACCTCGGCGTTCGCGGGCTCGGCCCGGGGGCTGGCGCGCTATCGCTCGGCCGCCAAGAACGTCCGTGAGATCGACCTGGCCCGCGAGGTGGGGGTGCCCCCGTGGAAGCTCAAGGACATCAAGGCCCAGTCGCAGGGCTGGACCGACCACGGGCTGGCCCGGGCGATCCGCGCGGTCGCCCAGGCCGACGCCGACATCAAGGGCGCGGCGAGCGACGCGTCCTACACGCTCGAGCGGCTGGTCCTGACGATCGCGGGGCTCCGCGCGAAGTAGGCCGCACCAGCGGCGCAAATCAGATCGACCCGCCCATCGAGACGGGCGGGTCGATGTGTGCGGACGCGGCTCAGAGAGAGGCGGCCTTCTTGGCGATCGCCGACTTGCGGTTGGCGGCCTGGTTCTTGTGGATGACGCCCTTGGAAGCGGCCTTGTCCAGCTTCTTGGCGGCGTCGCGGCCGAGCTCGACGGCCTGGTCCTTGTCGCCTGCCTCGGCGGCCTCGCGGAACTTGCGCACGGCGGTCTTGAGGCCGGTCTTGACGGCCTTGTTGCGCTCGTGACGCTTCTCGTTCTGCTTGTTCCGCTTGATCTGGGACTTGATGTTGGCCACAGGTGAACTCTCGTGAGATCGGATGCTGGTGTGCTGGTCTGGGAGCGCTCGGAACGACGCCGAGCGCGACGGGCAAGGCTAACAGCGCGGCTGCGGCCCACCCAAATCACCAGCCCTGGCTCTCCAGGCGCTCACCAGCCCCGTCGTTCGGCCAGCCAGTCCCAGCACACCTCGCCCTGCCACCGCTGGTGGTCGCGGAGGTGGGGCGACGTCGGCGGGACCGGTTCGGCGGCCTGCCGCAGGAAGTAGCCGGTGACCAGGGCGAGCAGGATGTCGATGCTCTCCGCCGGTACGTCGCGGGTGAGCCGGCGCGCCGCGAGCGAGCCCTCCACGTCCAGGCCGTCGCCGCGCGGCCCGACGAGCAGCAGCAGGGTGTCGATCCAGGCCGCGCCGACGCACGGGAAGTTCCAGTCGCACAGCAGGGCGCTGCCGTCGGGGCGGATCAGGATGTTGTCGTCCCGCACGTCGGTGTGGACCAGTGTCTCGCCCTGGACCACCTCGCGGTAGCGGCCGGCCAGCCAGGCCGCCTCCTCGAGACGCACCAGCTCGGGCCTGCTGGCGCGTAAGTCGTCCCAGTAGCCCGGGAACGCCGCGAAGTCGGTCTCGATCGGGTCCAGGCCCAGCTCGGGGGGCACGGGGGTGAGCAGGTCGGCGACGAGCTCGAGCGCGTCGAGCGAGGCCTCGAGGTCGGTGGGGCTCCAGGGCCGGCGAGGCTGACGCGACTCGACGTGCTCGAGCCCGAGGACGAACCAGTCCTCGACGTCCAGCGTCCAGAGCAGCCGGGCGGCGGGCGCCTGCGCGGGGAGGGCCTGGAGCTTGCGCGACTCCTCGCGGTAGGCCTCGGCGAACACCCGTTGCGCCTTGGTCGAGGCGGCCTTCACGAAGGCTCGGCCGCCGTCCTCGGTCGTCACGACCGACGCGAAGCCGGGGGTGAAGCCAGACCTGCGCGAGTCGGCGGCGGTGACCGCGGAGCCGAGCCGCTCCTCGACCGCGCCCCGGACCCGCGGGGGCAGGTGACCCCACTCCACCCGGCGGGCCGTGCGACCCACCGGAACGAGTGTCGGGTACGGCGTCAGGGGCGTCACGGGCGTCGGCACCGGGACAGTCTGCGGCACCCGACCCCGGAACTCAGCCAGACTCAGCGTGGACTCAGGCTCAGCCGAGGAGCGCCCTTCGCAGCCGTGTCCACCTCGAGGCCCGATCCACCGGCGGCAGGCTGCTGTCGCGCAGCGAGCCGACCAGGACGGCGCCGGTCCGGGCGCTGGAGGCGACCGGGTCATCGAACGTCGCAAGGCCGGCCGCGACCGCCACCGTGCGCAGCTCGATGCGCCGCGCGTGCCGCACGGCCGGGTGGTCGGCGTGCTCGTCGAGGATGCGACGGATGCCCGGGAGGTCCTCGGCGGTGCCCAGCCAGGCCCGGGCGACGCTCTCGGACAGGTCGTGGTCGTCGGTCTCGAGGGCCAGGTCGAGCCGGCCGCTCAGCCGCCGCGACCAGGTGCCGTGGAGCTCCCGGAGCAGCTCGCCGCGATCCGCGAACCCGTCGACTCCCTCGGGGAGAGGCCGTCCGGCGTCGAGGTCGGCCACGACCTCTCGCAAGGATGCTGTCCGGGCGTGTATCCGGTCCCAGGAGGATCGGGTGCTCGGTTCGACGGCGCTGTCAGTGGTCATGCCTCGACGTTATGGAGCCGGAACCGCCGGGACAGCCACCGACGGGCGGGTCTTCGGGACCAGCCCAGGGGAGGACCTGTGGGGCTCGCTCTCCGACCCTGGTCGGATGCCGGCGGGCGCGCCCGGCCCCTACTCTCGAGGGGTGTATGTGCCGGCCTTCGTCGTGCGGCTCGAGCGCCGCTGGGTCGCCAACGGCCTGCCGGACTACCCCCTTTGGATCGCCGCCCTCATCGACTCGGCTGCCTTGGCCACGGGCGTGGTCGCGGTCTCCCAGCGTGCCGCCCACGGTGACAACGTCTGGCTGGCGATCGCGCTCGTGGCGGTGGCCCTGCTCCCTTGGCCGGTGGAGCTGTTCGTCCAGGGCCGCTCGTGGCCGTTGTTCGCCACCCTGACGACATCTGCCACCGCGGCCCTGATGCTGTGGCAGCCCCTGGACTACGACTTCGCGCCGCTCTTCCTGGTGCTCATGGTCGGCCACGTCACCGCCTGCGTCGGCGCCGCCCGCGGACTGGCGGTGCTCGCGGCCGGCGAGACCGTCGTGGTGGCGGCGTACGCCACCGGGGCGCTGCCGGGCGCCGCGCTCGGCATCTGGGCGACGGCGATCGTCCTGGCCCTCGACATCGGGTTCGTCATGAGGTCGCAGCAGCTGCGCATCCAGGCCCAGGCCGAGGAGCACGCGGTGCGGGAGCGCCAGGCCGTGCTCGAGGAGCGGCAGCGCATCGCTCGCGAGGTGCACGATCTGGTCGCACACTCGCTGAGCGTCACGATGCTGCACCTCACGGCCGCCCGCCGCGACCTGGAGGACGGCGGTGACGTCGCCGAGACCGTCGACGCCCTGCGCGAGGCAGAGCGGGTCGGCCGCCAGGCGGTCTCCGACGTACGCCGCACGGTGGGTCTGCTCGGCTCGGATGCCGGGGGAGCGACCGCGCCCGCGCCGACGGTGGCCGACGTCGAAGCACTCGTCGCCGACTTCCGGGCCGCCGGCCTGGACGTCGCCCTGACCATCACCGGTGACCTCGACCAGGTGCCGCCGGCCACGGGGCTCGGGCTCTACCGGATCGTCCAGGAGTCATTGACCAACGTGGCCCGGCACAGCCCCGGCGCCACCGCGACCGTTGTGCTCGACCTCGCCTCGGACCCGGGCCGGCTCGTCGTGCGCAACCCGGTCCCGGCCGGCCTCCGCCCCGGCGCTGGCGGCTCGGGCGTGACCGGCATGACCCAGCGGGCCGAGCTGCTCGGAGCCTCGCTCACCGCCGGTCCCGGCGGTGGCGAGTGGGTCGTCGTGGTCGACCTCCCGCGGGGCGACACCCGTGACGCAGCCGGTCATGTCTGCCCACTGCCCCGGCTGGTCCGCGGTCTGCACCGTCCCTCCTTGGGGACGACGTGAGCGACGACGACGACGCTCTGGTCCGGGTCCTTCTCGTCGACGACCAGGAGCTGGTGCGCTCGGGGCTTCGCCGGATCCTGCGCCGTCGCGACGGGGTGCTGGTCGTGGGGGAGTGCGAGGACGGCGACCAGGTCCCGGTCGCGGTGCCCCAGCTCCGGCCGGACGTCGTGGTGATGGACCTGCGCATGCGCAGGGTCAACGGCATCGACGCGATCCGGCGTCTACGGCGGCAGCCGGACGCTCCGCCGGTCCTGGTGCTCACGACGTTCGACGACGACGAGCTGCTGGCCGGCGCGCTGCGCGCCGGGGCCGCGGGGTTCCTCCTCAAGGACACCCCGGCCGAGGACGTGGTCCGCGGGGTCCTGGCCGTGGCCGCGGGGCAGGCCGTGCTCGACCCGGCCGTCACGTCCCGGGTGCTCGACACCTTCCGGAGCGCGCCCGAGGCGGCTCCGGCCACGGACACGCCTCTCACCGACCGAGAGCTCGAGGTGCTCCAGCTGATGGGCCGGGGACTCAGCAACGGCGAGATCGCGAGCACGCTGGTGATCTCCGAGGTGACCGTCAAGAGCCACATCGGCCGGATCTTCACCAAGCTCGACCTGCGCGACCGGGCCGCCGCGATCGTCTACGCCTTCGACCGCGGACTGGTGGCGCCCGGGCGGCCCCGCTAGCGGGGCTCGGTTTCGTGGCCGTGACCTCCCGCATGGGAGGATGGCGGCTCCGTTTCGACGTTCCGAGAGAGCTCTGTGCCGCCGTCTGTCCCGACCGCTCCGAAGCCCGGTCACACCCCCGCCGCGGTGCTGCGCAACTTCTGCATCATCGCCCACATCGACCACGGCAAGTCGACGCTCGCCGACCGGATGCTGCAGCTGACCGGGGTGGTCGACGAGCGGGCCGCTCGAGCGCAGTACCTCGACCGGATGGACATCGAGCGCGAGCGCGGCATCACCATCAAGAGCCAGGCCGTCCGGATGCCGTGGACGGTGCCAGAGGGCAACGCCGAAGGTGCCGAGCCGGGCACCTACATCCTCAACATGATCGACACCCCTGGTCACGTCGACTTCACCTATGAGGTGTCCCGGTCGCTCGAGGCGTGCGAGGCCGCGGTCCTGCTGGTCGACGCCGCCCAGGGCATCGAGGCCCAGACGCTGGCCAACCTCTACCTCGCGATGGGTGCAGACCTCCACATCATCCCGGTGCTCAACAAGATCGACCTGCCGAGCGCCAACGTGGAGAAGTACGCCGCCGAGCTGGCCCGGCTGGTCGGCTGCGAGGTCTCCGACGTGCTGCTCACCAGCGCCAAGACCGGCCTCGGCGTCGAAGCCCTGCTCAACGAGATCGTGAAGCAGACGCCCCCACCCGTGGGCGACCCGGACGCCCCGCCACGGGCCCTGATCTTCGACTCCGTCTACGACACCTACCGCGGCGTGGTCACCTACGTCCGGGTCATCGACGGCAAGCTCAGCCATCGCGACCGGATCAAGATGATGTCCAACGGCGTCGTGCACGAGATGCTCGAGGTGGGCGTCATCAGCCCCGAGCCGGTCAAGGCCGGCGAGATCGGGGTGGGCGAGGTCGGCTACCTGATCACGGGGGTCAAGGACGTCCGCCAGTCCCGGGTCGGTGACACGGTCACCAGCCAGCACCACGGCGCCACGGAGCCGCTGGGCGGCTACAAGCACCCCAACCCGATGGTCTACTCCGGCCTCTACCCGATCGACGGGGACGACTACCCGACCCTGCGGGACGCGCTCGAACGGCTGCAGCTCAACGACGCCGCCCTGGCCTACGAGCCGGAGACGTCGGGTGCCCTCGGGTTCGGTTTCCGGTGCGGCTTCCTCGGTCTGCTGCACATGGAGATCGTCCGCGAGCGCCTCGAGCGCGAGTTCAACCTCGACCTGATCTCGACCGCGCCCAACGTGGTCTACGAGGTGGTCATGGAGGACGGCAAGGTCATCGAGGTCACCAACCCCAGCGAATACCCCGACGGCAAGATCGCCGAGGTGCGTGAACCGGTGGTCCGGGCCACGATTCTGAGCCCCTCGGACTACATCGGCACGATCATGGAGCTCTGCCAGTCCAAGCGCGGCAGCCTCCAGGGCATGGACTACCTGTCCGAGGACCGCGTCGAGATGCGCTACGTCCTCCCGATGGGCGAGATCGTCTTCGACTTCTTCGACCAGCTCAAGTCGCGCACCAAGGGCTACGCCTCACTCGACTACGAGCGGTCCGGCGACCAGGCGGCCGACCTGGTGAAGGTCGACATCCTGCTGCAGGGGGAGCCGGTCGACGCCTTCTCCGCGATCGTCCATCGCGACGCGGCCTACTCCTACGGCGTGATGCTGGCCGGCAAGCTCAAGGAGCTCATCCCCCGTCAGCAGTTCGAGGTGCCGATCCAGGCCGCGATCGGGGCCCGGGTCATCGCCCGCGAGAACATCCGGGCGATCCGCAAGGACGTGCTCGCCAAGTGCTACGGCGGCGACATCACCCGCAAGCGCAAGCTCCTCGAGAAGCAGAAGGAGGGCAAGAAGCGGATGAAGATGGTCGGCCGGGTCGAGGTCCCGCAGGAGGCGTTCATCGCCGCGCTGTCCACCTCTGGCCCCGGGGAGAAGCCCTCGAAGTGAGCCCGCACCTCGAACCGGCGCAGATCGCGTTCGGGCTGCTCGAGGCGTGGGATCTGACACCGGACGGCCCGCCGGTCACGCACGAGGTCTCGTTCGTGCAGCCCGTGGTGGCGGACGGGGACCCGGCCTTCCTCAAGGTGACCGAGGTTCACCCGGAGACCGAGCACGAGGCGCTGGCGCTCCAGACCTGGGGAGGCCGCGGCGCCGTACGCCTGCTGCGCGCCGACCCGCGGCGTCGGGCCCTCCTGCTGGAAAGGCTCGAGTCGCGAGACCTGCTCGGTGTCCCGGTGCTCGAGGCGTGCGAGATCGTCGCCGGCCTCTACGCAAAGCTGCACGTCGCCGCGCCGCCGCAGCTCATCACGCTGCCGGCGTACGTCGCCCAGTGGCTTCCCGGCCTGGCGGCCCTGCCCAGGGACGCGCCGATCCCGCATCGGCTGGTCGACCAGGCGTTGGGCCTGGCCCGCGAGCTGGACGAGGAAGCCTCGACCGGGCGTCTGCTCCACGGGGACCTGCACTACGAGAACGTGTTGGGCGGCGGTGAGCGAGCAGAGTGGCTGGTGATCGACCCGCAGCCGATGTCCGGCGACCCGCACTACGAGCCCGCCCCCCTGCTCTGGAACCGGTGGGACGAGCTGACCAGCGAGGCGCCGACGGTGCGGGACGCGATCCGACAGCGGCTCCACGCCGTGGTCGACGGCGCCGAGCTCGACGAGCAGCGCGCGGTGGCCTGGACGGTCGTCCGGATGGTGGTGGACGCCTTCTGGTCGATCGAGGACGCGGCTCGCGAGGTGAGACCCCTGGGGCCAGAGGAGCTGGAGAGGATCACGAGGTGCGTGGTGATCGCGAAAGCCGTTCAGGACTAAGACACCAGGGTTTCATGGTTCAACTACCTGCCCTCGAGGTGGTTGACTAGGGCCTGGATGGATGCTCCGTATCCGTCCACGGTTCCAGGGGGGAATCAAGGATGGAAGCGACAGACGCTTCCCTCGGCTCGGGGGATGCAACGGCTCGCGCACAAGAACTGCGCGCCAGTCTCGGGGCGCGCCAGGAGGCCGAGGGCCTGCTGGCCGAGGCCGGCCGGATCCGGCAGGACGCCGCCTCAGCCGCGGACGCCATGGTCGCGGAGGCCCAGCAGCTCTCGGAGCAGCTCGTGGCCGAGAGCCGGCAGATGGCCGAGCACATCACGGGCGATGCCCGAGAGCGTGCCGACGACGTCCTGGCCCGGGCGAGGACCGAGGCCGAGGCGATCACCGAGCGCGCCCGGGCGACAGCTGACGCGATCCGGTCCGCGGCCGAGACCGAGATCGAGGAGCACCGGCGCAGGGTGCGGGCGGAGGTCACCGAACAGGTGACCCGCGACCTCACCGAGCAGCACCGCCTCGCCGAGGAGCGCGCCCAAGAGCGTTCCGAGGCGCTGATCAGCGACCTCGAGGCCTCGGTCCGCATCCTCGGCGTTTCGCTCGAGTCAGCACTCGCCAACGTGAGCACCCTTCAGGGTTCGCTGGAGGTGCTCCGCTCCGCTGCGGACCCCCAGGCCGACGATCTGATCGCCGAGAACGTGCCGCGACACCTCGAGCAGGCGGCGTCGTCGATCGCCGACCAGGCCCCCGGTGCGACGCCCTACGGCCTGGAGCACGGCCCGGCGACCGGGGTCCCGAGCGCCACCTCGCCGTTCGGCACCGAGGTCGAGGCGGCCGACGCGGCGGCGTACGACGTGGACTCCAACGACGCGACGGCCCGGGACGCGGAGGCCCAGGACGCGGAGGCCCAGGACGCGGAGGCCCAGGACGCGGAAGCCCAGGACGCGGAAGCCCAGGACGCGGACGGATCCGGGCTCGATCCCGACCGGCCGCGCTCGGCCACCGAGGCGTTCCTGACCTCCAGCAGCCTGGAGATCGAGCAGTCCAGTCGTGAGCTTCGCGACCTCCAGCATCCGGAGGATGCTCGACGCCGGCGAGGTGACGAGAGCCGCAGGGCGGCACAGCTACGCGAGCTCGAGGCCGCAGCCTCCGAGGACGAGCCCGAGCCCGACCCCAGTGCCTCCCGACCCCTCGGCTGGTTGTTCCGCACCGCACAGTGACGCGCCCGCGCCGGCCGAAAACCTGTCGGTGAGATGGCCCCGCTGCGCTAGACCTGCCGTCCGACAAGGGGGACGGGGGCACAAAATACGGGTACATGTATCTCCGGACGTGCCTCAGTACTTCCTTTCGCGGATACTGGTGGCCTCGGTGCCGTGGACGACCTGGGGGGAACTAGGTCCACCACGGTGGAACTTGATGTGGGGATGACGTATGGACGTGCGCGATTTCGGCGCGGCCCTGTGGCGGCAGAGGCTGCTCGTCCTGGTCTTCCTGCTCGTGGGTGGGGCTGTAGTGGCTGGCGGGCTCTGGCTGACCCCTAAGACCTACGAGACAACGGCCCAGGTCGAGGCCACGAAGGACCCTGCGTCCACAGCGGATGCCGACACGGTCGACGCGGCCCGACGCGACCTCGCTGAGGCCGCCGACTCCCCGGCGGTTCTCGTCGCCGTGCGCCAGCGTCTCGGCGCGGACCGCTCCGTGACCGAGCTGGTGGATGCGGTGGAGAGCACCTGGGCGCCCGGTCGGGCGGTCATCGAGATCACGGTGCGGGACCGGGACCGCGTCCTGGCCGCCAGGGTCGCCAACTCCATCGCGGTCCGGATCGCGGGCCTGGCCGCGGAGGGCGACGTCGTGACGGTGACGGTGACCGAGCGCGCGATGACGCCCCGGATGTTCGTCGAGCCGTCGCTGACCCGGGCGCTGGGCGCAGGGCTCGGTGCCGCGCTCCTGCTGGGGCTGGTCGTGGCGCTGCTGCGCGACCGACGGACGGAGACGGTCGACGACGCCAACGACGTCGAGAACGCCGCGGTGGCGCCGCTGCTCGCGCACCTGACGGCTCCGGCCGACCTGACCACGATGCCCGCTTTGCGTCCCGGGTCGGCCGAGGCCGACAAGTTCCGCCACCTGAGGCTCGCGCTCGAGGCCGAGACGAGCAGCGGACCGTCGAAGAAGGTGGTCGTCACCGGGGTGAGCACCGGGGAGGTCGACGTCTGGCTGGGCGCCAATGCGGCGATCTCCTTGGCCCATGTCGGGCGCCGGGTGCTCCTCGTGGACGGCCGGATGGGGGACCGCTTCGGCCGGCCCGCACAACCCGCGCCCGACACCCTCGGTCTCTACGACGTGCTGTTGGGCGCAGACCTGGACCGTGCGGTGAGCCCCGGCCCGGTGGAGATGCTGAGCGTGCTGCCTGCCGGGACGTGGGGGGAGGGCGACCCCGACCACTTGCTCGAGCACGCCTTCGACGGGGTGATGGCGGAGGCGGCCGCAAGGTTCGACGTCGTGGTCGTGCTCGCCCCGCCGCTCGATGTGGCCGACGACGCGCGGCAGATGGCGGTGTCCGGATCCTTGGTGCTGGCTGTCCCCGAGGGTGGTGTGTCGACCTCGGCGCTGCGTGCGCACGCGACCCGGGTGCGCGCTGCGGGTGGCAGGATCCTCGGCGTTGTGCTCGTCGGTCGCCGGACCGAGTCGAAGGCGGCCTGAGTGACCGGCCTCCGCCCGGCGGACGAGGGCGTATCCCGTCGGCTCCACGTCCTACACGTATCGGCCTCCGGGGCGGGTGGGGTCGGTGGGGTCGCACTCGGCTACGTGTGCGACCAGGTGGGGCGCGGCTGGAACGTCTCGGTGGCATGCTCCTCGCTCGGGTTCCTGGGCTACGACGCGCGCGAGGCCGGCGCCCGGACCTACTGGTGGCAGGCGGAGCGCGAGCTCAACCGACGGATCGTCGACGAGTGCCTGAAGCTCCAGCGCATCATCGAGGATGCCGACCCGGACGTGGTCCACCTGCACGGCTCGAAGGCCGGACTGGCCGGCCGGCTGGTGCTGCGCAACCGCATCCCCACGGTGTTCCAGCCGCACGCCTGGTCCTATCTCGCTGCCCGCGGCGGGGTGCGCGCTGCCTCGCTGCGCTGGGAACGCTTCGCCACCAGGTGGACAGCGGTGACCGTCTGTGTGAGCGAGGAAGAACGGACTGCCGGCGGGGGTCTGGGCATCGAGGGCCGCGACGTCGTCATCCGCAACGGCCTCGAGCTGGCGACGTTCCGACCCCAGGGCACTCGGGACCGGGCGACCGCACGCAAGCTGCTCGGGCTGGCCGACGTCCCGACGGCTGTGTGCATCGGTGAGCTCGCCGAGCAGAAGGGCCAGGCCGACCTCCTCGACGCCTGGCCGCACGTGGTCGCCGAGGTGCCGGATGCCCGGCTGGTCATCGTGGGGGACGGCCCGGACCGGGCCCGCCTGGCCCGGCAGGCCGAGGAGCTGCCTGGGGTCAGCCTGGTGGGTGCCCGCAGCGACGTCCGAACCTGGCTGGCGGCCGCCGACGTCGTGGTGGTGCCCTCCAGGTGGGACGAGATGTCGCTGGTCACGCTCGAGGCGATGGCCAGCGCTCGCAGCGTGGTGGTGACATCGGTGTCGGGGGTCGCCGAGAGCGTGCCCGACGACGCCGGGGCGATCGTCGCCCCGGGCGACGGGGTCGCCATGGCGGCCGCAGTGAGGCAGCGCCTCCTCGACCCGGCCCGGGCTGACGACGAGGGATGGGCAGGTCGGGCACACGTCGAGGCAAGCCACGACGCGACCGCATCAGCCCACGAGCTGGCTCGCGTCTACCTGCGGCTTGTGGGCGAGCACCGGAGCCGCTGACCCGCGAACCTGGGCAGACTTCTGGGGGCTGCTACCGGTGAGTACCTTCAGTGATCTAGGTTACGTCCCAACGTCCCAACGTCTCCGCGACCTCGCGAAGATGCAAGACCCCGTTACCCGAGACACGGTTCCCCAGGAGTGGTCATGCCCATCGTTCACGACACCAGCTTCGTCGACAACCTGAAGCCGAGCATGGCCGTCATGTTCTCCGACCGTGTCGCGAAGAGCCCCGGCCACGAGGCGTTCCGCTACCCGGTCGGTGACTCGTGGACGTCGGTCACCTGGAAGGAGGCCGGCGACCGCGTCACCAACCTCGCCGCCGGTCTGCTCTCGCTCGGCCTCCAGCCCGAGCAGCGTGTCGGCATCGCCGCCGGCACGCGCTACGAGTGGATCCTTGCCGACCTTGCGATCATGTGCGCGGGCGGCGCCACAACCACCGTCTACCCGACGACGAACGCCGAGGACACGGCCTACATCCTCAGCGACTCCGAGTGCCAGCTCGTCTTCCTCGAGGACGACACGCAGTTGGCCAAGGTCAACGAGCGCAAGAGCGAGATCCCGACCGTCCGCAAGGTCATCACGTTCGACGGTGAGGGCGACGGTGACTGGGTCATCACCCTGGACCAGCTCGCCGACCTCGGTGAGAAGTACCTCGTCGAGCACCCCGGTGCGGTCGAGGCGGCCATCGCGGCCATCAAGCCTGACCAGCTCGCCACCCTGATCTACACCTCGGGCACCACGGGCCGACCCAAGGGGGTCCGGCTTCGCCACAAGTCCTGGGTCTACGAGGGCGAGGCCATCGCGATCCAGGACATCCTGCACGAGGACGACCTGCAGTTCCTCTGGCTGCCGATGGCCCACTCCTTCGGCAAGGTGCTGCTCTCTGCGCAGCTGGCCTGCGGCTTCGCCACCGCCATCGACGGTCGGGTCGAGAAGATCGTCGACAACCTGGGTGTGGTCAAGCCGACGTTCATGGGCGCCGCGCCGCGGATCTTCGAGAAGGCACACGGCCGGATCGTCACCATGCAGGCCGCCGAGGGCGGGTTGAAGGAGAAGCTGTTCAACCAGGCCTTCAAGGTCGGCCTCGAGGTCGACAGGCTGGTCCGCGAGGGCAAGAGCGTGCCGCTCGGACTCAAGCTCCAGCACGGGCTGTTCGACAAGCTCGTCTTCAGCAAGGTCCGCGACCGCTTCGGTGGCCGGGTCCGCTTCTTCATCTCCGGCGCCGCGGCGCTCAACAAGGACATCGCCGAGTGGTTCCATGCCGCAGGCATCGTCATCCTCGAGGGCTACGGACTGACCGAGTGCTCCGCCGGCGGCTTCGTCAACCACCCGGACGAATACAAGTTCGGCAGTGTCGGCCCGGCTCTCCCCGGCAGCGAGGTCAAGCTCGGCGAGGGCGACGAGGTGCTGATCCGTGGCCCGCACGTCATGGACGGCTACCACAACCTGCCCGAGGAGACAGCCAAGAGTCTGGACGCCGAGGGCTGGCTGCACACCGGCGACAAGGGGAGCATCGACGCCGACGGCCACCTCAAGATCACCGGTCGCATCAAGGAGCTCTTCAAGACCTCCGGCGGCAAGTACATCGCGCCCCCGGCGATCGAGTCGAAGTTCAAGGCCATCTGCCCCTACGCCAGCCAGTTCATGGTCTTCGGCGAGGACCGCAACTACTGCGTCGCGCTGATCACCCTCGACCCCGACGCCATGGCGGGCTGGGCCGAGGAGAACGGCATGTCCGGCAAGTCCTACGCCGAGATCGTCGGCTCCGACGCGGTCAAGGCGATGGTCGCCGGCTACGTGGACGAGCTCAACTCCGGCCTCAACCGCTGGGAGACCATCAAGAAGTGGGAGCTGCTCGACCACGACCTCACCGTCGAGTCCGGCGAGCTCACCCCGTCGATGAAGGTCAAGCGCAGCGTCGTCCAGGGCAACAACAAGGACAAGATCGACGCGTTGTACGCCTGAACGGAAGCGAGCGCGACACTCCGCAGCCTGCGCTGGGACTCAACACAGGGAACACACAGCACCGGTGTGTTCCCTGTGCTGCATGACGCACACTGACGACCACGACCTCGAGGACCACGACCTGGGCCTCGCCCACGACCTGCCGATCATCGTCGAGCAGGACTGGCGGCTGAGGGAGGGCCGATCCCTGGGACGGCGCGGCCTGCTCGGGATCTTGGGAGGCGTCGGCGCCGTCGCGTTGGTGGGCTGTGCGGACGACTCCTCGTCCGGCTCGGGCACGAGCAGCACGGGATCGACGTCCTCGACGACCCAGGGCGGCACGCCACCTGCGGGCGGGCCGGGCGGTGGCATGGGCGGCGACTCGTCGGTCGAGGTCGCGGAGGGTGAGATCCCCGAGGAGACCGCCGGCCCCTATCCGGGCGACGGGTCCAACGGCGCCAACGTGCTCAGCGAGAGCGGGGTGGTCCGCAGCGACATCACCGCGTCGTTCGGTTCCGCCTCCGGCGTCGCCGAGGGAGTGCCGGTCACGGTCAAGCTCAAGGTCTACGACCTCAACGGTGAGGCCGTGACGGCGCTGCCTGGCGCCGCGATCTACCTGTGGCACTGCGACCGCGAGGGCCGCTACTCGCTCTACTCCGAAGGTGTCACCGAGGAGAACTACCTGCGCGGCGTCCAGGAGGCTGACGCGGAGGGCGACATCACCTTCACCAGCATCTTCCCGGCCTGTTATGCGGGCCGGTGGCCGCACATGCACTTCGAGGTCTACGAGTCCCTCGACTCCGCGACCAGCTATGCCAACAAGCTGCGAACCTCCCAGCTCGCGCTCCCGCAGGACGTCTGTGACGAGGTCTACGGCACCGTCGAGGGCTACGAGCAGAGCGTCGCCAACCTCGCCCAGCTCTCGCTCGACACCGACGGCATCTTCAGCGACGGCTACTCGCTGCAGATGGCGAGCGTTACCGGGTCGGTCGACCAGGGCTACACGATCTCCCTCAACGTGCCCGTCTGACGTCGGACAGACTGGCTCCTGTGGAGGAGCTGCCCGAGGATGCCCTGGCCCGCGCCGGTGAGCGCGGCTTCGGGTTCTACGTCCACGTCCCCTTCTGTACGGTCCGCTGCGGCTACTGCGACTTCAACACCTACACCGCCGAGGAGCTCGGCGCGGGCCTGGTCGCCGGGGCCTCACGCTCGACGTACGCCGAGGCAGCGGTGGCCGAGGTCAGGCGGGCCCGCGCGGTCCTGGGCGACCGTGACCTGCCCGTCTCGACGGTCTTCTTCGGGGGCGGCACCCCGACCCTGCTCGACCCGGCTGACCTGACGTCGGTGGTCTCGGCGATCGAGGCGGAGTTCGGCCTGGTCGCGGGGGCGGAGGTGACCACGGAGGCCAACCCGGACAGCGTCACCCCCGAGAGCCTCGACCGGCTGCGGGAGGGAGGCGTCAACCGGGTCTCGTTCGGGATGCAGTCGGCCGTCGACCACGTCCTCCGCGTGCTGGACCGCACACATGACCCGCTCCGGCTGCCGGAGGTCGTGGCGTGGGCCCGGGCCGCCGGGTTCGAGCCGGCCGGGGGCGGGAGCATCAGCCTGGACCTGATCTACGGGACGCCTGGAGAGTCGGTCGACGACTGGGAGCGGTCGCTGGACGCGGCGCTGGCCTGCGGGCCGGACCACGTGTCGGCGTACGCGCTCATCGTCGAGGAGGGCACGGCGCTGGCGCGCCGGGTGCGCCGTGGTGAGGTGCCGAGGCCGGACGAGGACGACCTGGCTGACAAGTACCTGCTCGCCGACTCGCGGCTCGGGGCGGCCGGGTACGGCTGGTACGAGCTGTCCAACTGGGCCCGCGACTTCCCGGATGACACGAGGGCCCGCTGCCGGCACAACCTCCTCTACTGGACGGGCGGTGACTGGTGGGGCGTCGGTCCGGGCGCCCACTCCCACGTGGCGGGAGTTCGCTGGTGGAACGTCAAGCACCCGGTGGCCTACGCCGAGCGGCTGGCCGCGGGCCGGAGTCCTGCTCAGGACCACGAGGTGCTCGACGCCGAGACCCGGCGGGTCGAGCGGGTGCTGCTTGAGGTGCGGTTGCGAGAAGGGCTGCCGCTCGAGGTGCTGGACGACGCGGGCCGAGCCCGGGTCGCGGCGACGGTGGGCCGAGGGCTGGGCGAGGTCGCCGAGGACCGGTTCGTGCTGACTGCGCAGGGACGGCTGCTCGCCGACGCGGTCGTCCGGGACCTCCTGCCCTGACGGTGGCCGACCCTCCGGCCTACGGTGGTGGCATGACGCAAGATCCCGAGAACCCGCCGCCCCCGCCGTACGGCCAACCCACCCCGCCGGCCTACGGACAGCCCGGACAGCCCGGTTATCCGGTACCGCCGCCCGGCGCCTACGGCGTGAGCTCGACGACGCCCTACGGCATCCACCCGGTCACCGGCATCCCCTACTCCGACAAGTCCAAGCTGGTCGCCGGTCTGCTGCAGATCCTGATCCCGATCGGTATCGGCCGGTTCTACATCGGCGACAACAAGACCGGCATCATCCAGCTGGTCGTCACGCTGGTCACCTGCGGCATCGGCGCCCTCTGGCCGTTCATCGACGGGATCATCATCCTGGCGACCGACAGCAAGGACGCCAACGGCTACATGCTCAGGAGCTAGGGCTGGTCACGAAGTCGATCAGCTCCTCGACCCGGCCCAGCAGGGCCGGGTCGAGGTCGTCGTAGGAGCCGACGCGCGACAGCAGGTGCTGCCAGGCCCGGGCGATGTCGGCCTGGGTGGCGTGGGGCCAGCCCAGGTGTCGGCAGATGCCGACCTTCCACTCCACGCTGCGGGGCACCTCCGGCCACGCGGGCAGGCCGATCCGGTCGGGCTTGATCGCCTGCCAGACGTCCACGAACGGGTGGCCGACCACCAGCACGTGGCGGCCCATGGGGGAGCGGGCGACCTCATCGGCGATCCGGCTCTCCTTCGAGCCGGCGACGAGATGGTCGACCAGGACGCCGACCCGGCGCCGGGGACCGGGGGCGAAGCCGCGCAGGTGGCCGACGAGGTCGTCGATGCCGCCGAGGTGTTCGACGACCACGCCCTCCAGCCGCAGGTCGTCGCCCCAGACCTTCTCGACGAGCTCGGCGTCGTGGCGCCCCTCGACGAAGATCCGGCTGGCCCGGGCGACCCGGGCCCGAGCGCCGTGGACCGCCACCGAGCCCGACGCGGTGCGGGTCGGCCGCGCGGGCGCGGCCTGACGGACCGGCGCGCTCAGGATCACCGGACGGCCCTCGAGCAGGAAGCCGGGGCCGAGGGGGAACGTACGCCGCCGGCCGCGGCGGTCCTCGAGGGTCAGCGTGTGCAGATCGCGGTCGACCGCCACGATCTCACCGCACCAGTCAGTGGTCACCTCCTCGACGACCACGCCCAGGTCGGCCACCGCGTCAACGGCGCGGCCGCGCTTGGGGGCGCGCCAGTCGCCGGCGAGCACGTCGGTGCCATAGCGGTCGGCCTGGCCCGGAGTCGAAGCGCGAGTCACAGCAGCGACGCTAGGGGTGGCCACCCCCAGCGAGGGGCCTGCCACGCCGTCGGCCCGGGATCAGCCCGCTGTGTCGTCGGTCGCGTCGTCGCCGGCGGACTCCTCCGCGTGCTTGCCCTCGCCGAGGAGGTCCGCGTCGTCGGGGGTCTCCTCCGGGTCCAGGCCTTCGGCGAGCGGGTTGTCCTCGCTGGGCACCAGGTCCTCGGGAAGCTGGTCGTCGGTGATGCCTTCTTCGGGTGAGCTGCTCATGGGACGCGGGTACCCGCCGGCACCCGCGCTCAGACCAGCGGCAGCCGCTTCTGGGCGCGCGGCAGGTGCTCGTAGCCACGGCGGACGGCGGCCGCCAGCTCCTCGCGCGGGTAGGGCCACTCGGCGGCGTCCAGCGCCTCGGCGACGGGGATGCCGCGGGTGGCCAGGTCCCGGATCGTCTCGGCGACCACGCCGATGGCATTGCGCTGCTCCTCGACGAAGTCCCGGCCCACGGGAGCGCCGTGCCCCGGCACGACGACGCTCGCGGCGGTGGTCAGCCCCAGCACGATGTCGAGGCTGAGCGGCCACTCCATCGGGTAGCAGTCATCACCGAAGCCGGGAACGCCCTGGCGCGCCATGGACTCCTCGACGAGGTCGCCGGCGAGGAGGACATCCGCGTCCGGGACCCGCACGACCAGGTCGCCGGCGGTGTGACCGCGGCCGGGATGGACGAGCTCGACCAGCCGGTCGCCCAGGTCGAGTGCGACGGCCGAGGAGAAGGTGGTCTCGGCGGGCACGATCTCGGTCGTCTGCACCTCGTCGCGGTGCGGGTCGCCGCGATTGTCGTCCTCGTCGTAGAGCGTCTTGACCCGCTCGCCGGCGGCCAGCGTCCGCGCGGCCGCGACCTCGTGGGCGTGGATCGGGACCGGTCCGTAGGCTGCCCGGAACGCGCCGTTGCCGAAGGTGTGGTCGAAGTGCTCGTGGGTGTTGACCACGGCCCGGACCTCGCCGGCGCCGAGGCGGCGTACGTCGTCGACGACCGCCCGCGCCGCGAGGTCGGACGCATGGGTGTCGACGACCAGCAGCCCGTCGGCGCCGCCGACCAGCGTGACGTTGACGTCGAACCAGTCGTATCTCGCGACCCAGACCCGGTCCGCGACCTCGGTGAACGTCACCCGGTGGAGCGTACGTCGTAGGATTGGCACTCCGTAGATCCGAGTGCCAGGAGGTGGCCGTGCAGGAGGACCGCAAGCTCGCCGTCCTGCGCGCGATCGTGGAGGACTACGTCGCCACCGAGGAGCCCGTGGGCTCCAAGGCGCTCGTCGAGCGGCACCGGCTGGGCGTCAGCCCGGCAACCGTCCGCAACGACATGGCGACCCTCGAGGACGAGGGCTACATCACCCAGCCGCACACCAGCGCCGGTCGCGTGCCCACCGACAAGGGCTACCGGCTGTTCGTCGACCGGCTGACCACGGTCAAGCCGATGAGCCCTGCCGAGAAGCGGGCCATCTCCACCTTCCTCGACGGCGCGGTCGACCTCGACGACGTCGTGACGCGGTCGGTGCGGCTGCTGTCCCAGCTGACCCGCCAGGTCGCGGTGGTCCAGTACCCGACGCTCTCCAGGTCCACCGTGCGTCACGTCGAGCTGGTGGCCCTGGCCCCGACCCGGCTCCTCGTCGTGCTGATCCTGAGCTCGGGACGGGTCGAGCAGCGCGTGGTCGAGGTCGCCGGGCCGCTGACCGACGAGGTCCTCGCCGACCTGCGCACCGTGATCGGCCGCGCGGCCACCGGCGAGGTCATCGCCGACGCGGTGAGCGCGCTCCGCGGCCTCCAGTCCGCAGACCCGACCACCGCCGTCGTGGTCGACGTGCTGGTCGACGCCATGGTCGACCACCGCTCCGACGAGCGGATCGCCGTGGGTGGCACCGCCAACCTGGCGCGCTACGGCGACCACTTCGACTCCGCCGTACGCCCGCTGCTCGAGGCGCTCGAGGAGCACGTCGTGCTGCTCAAGCTGCTCGGTGAGGCGACCGAGGGCGGCACCGTCACCGTCCGGATCGGGCACGAGGGCCCCTACGAGGAGCTGTCGTCCACCTCGGTGGTGGCCACCGGCTACGGCCCGCACGACGAGGCCGTCGCCACGCTGGGCATCGTCGGACCGACCCGCATGGACTACCCCGGCACGATGGCGGCGGTGCGTGCTGTGGCCCGTTATGTCTCCCGCCTCCTCGACGAGGCCTGACCCACCAGCCCGAACCCCAGCCCGAACCCCAGCCCGAACCCCAGCCCCAACCCGAGCCCGAACCCCAGCCTGAAACCGGAAGGACACGAGTGAGCCAGGACCTGTACGACCTCCTGGGTGTCGCCCGCGACGCGGACCCCGACACCATCAAGAAGGCCTACAGACGACTCGCGCGCCAGCTGCACCCCGACGTCAACCCCGACCCGGAGACGCAGGAGCGCTTCAAGGAGGTCTCGCGCGCCTACGAGGTGCTGTCCGACCCCCAGAAGCGTGCTGCCTACGACCGAGGTGGAGATCCGTTCGGCGGCGCCGGCTTCGGCGGCCAGGGCGCCGGCTTCTCGTTCACCGACATCATGGACGCCTTCTTCGGCGGCCAGCCCGGCGCGCAGTCGCGCGGGCCGCGGCCACGCGTACGACGCGGGCAGGACGCGCTCATCCGGCTCGACATCGAGCTGGCCGAGGCGGCGTTCGGCGTCAGCCGCGAACTGAAGGTCGACACCGCCGTCGTGTGCACGACCTGCGGTGGCGAGGGTGCCGCTCCCGGCACCCACCCGATCCCGTGCGAGACCTGCCGCGGCGCCGGTGAGGTCGCCCATGTCCAACGCTCGTTCCTCGGCGAGATCCGCACCCTGCGACCCTGCGCGGCATGCCGGGGCTTCGGTTCGATCATCCCCGACCCGTGCCGCGAGTGCTCGGGCGACGGCCGGGTCCGGTCCCGGCGCACGCTGACGGTGAAGATCCCGGCCGGAGTCGACACCGGCACCCGCGTCCAGCTCGCCGAGCAGGGCGAGGTCGGCCCCGGAGGCGGCCCGCCCGGCGACCTCTACGTCGAGATCTCCGTGGCCCGCCACCCCACCTTCACCCGCCACGGCAACGACCTGCACTGCACGGTGACAGTGCCGATGACCGCGGCCGCCCTCGGCACGACGTTGCAGCTGCCGACTCTGGAGGCCGACATCGTGCCGCCCGAGGGCGCCACCACGGACCTCGAGACCGCCTTCGACCTGGACATCAAGCCCGGCACCCAGTCCGGCACCGAGGCGGTCCTCCGCGGCCGCGGCGTACCCGGGCTGCGTGGCGGTCGCGGCGACCTGGTCGTGACCATCGCGGTCGAGACGCCGACGCGGCTCGACCCGCGCCAGGAGGAGCTGCTCGCCGAGCTCGCCGCCATCCGCGGCGAGGAGAAGCCGGCCGGCCAGCTCAAGCCGGGCAGCAAGTCGGTGTTCGGCCGGCTGCGCGACGCGTTCAACCCCCACTAGGCCGCGCCCCGATGTCCCTCCCGGTCCACCTGGTGCCGTCACTGGCCGGTGTGGGTGTCGGCACCGAGGTCACGGTCGACGGGAACGAGGCGCACCACGCGGTGGCCGTCCGGCGGCTCCGGGTCGGCGAGTCCGTGGTCCTGACCGACGGGGCGGGTGTGGCGGTGGTCGGTGTCGTGTCGTCCACCGGCAAGCGGGTGTTCGCGGTGGCGGTGTCGTCGGTCGAGCACATACCCGAGCCGGCCCCCGCGATCGTCGTGGTCCAGGCACTGCCGAAGGGCGACCGCGGCGAGCTCGCGGTCGAGGTGCTCACCGAGGTCGGCGTGGCCCAGGTCGTGCCGTGGGCCGCGTCCCGGTCTGTCGCCGTCTGGAAGGGCGAGCGCGGCGACAAGGCATTGGCCCGCTGGCGGTCCACCTCCCGCGAGGCGGCCAAGCAGTCGCGTCGGTCCTGGCTCCCCGAGGTCACCCCGCTCGCCTCGACCGACGACGTGGTCACGCTGGTAGAGGACGCCGACCTGGCTGTCGTCCTGCACGAGGAGGCAGCCGGCACGCTCGCCGACGTGGACGTGCCCGCGGCCGGCCGGGTCGTCGTGGTGGTCGGCCCCGAGGGCGGGCTGACCGACGACGAGGTCACCGCGTTGACAGACGCCGGTGCCGTCGCCGTACGCCTGGGCGCCGAGGTCCTGCGCACCTCCACCGCGGGCCTCGCCGCGGTCGCCGCCCTGCTCTCCCGCACCCCGCGCTGGCGTTGAGTCGGGACTTCCTGTCCGTTGACACGGGACTTTCCCCCGGACTCAAGGGACACGAACTCCCGATTCAACGGGCCAGCAGGGCCTCCACGCGGGCGATCTCCTCGTCGAGCTCCGACTGCTCGGCCGCGGTCAGTGGCCGGAGGGTCTGCAGGATCCGGACCCGGCCGTCCTCGGCGCGCCACAGCCCGGTCAGCCAGCCGTCGGCGAAGAGCGCGTGGGCGCTGGCCCCGTTCTGGGCCATCCAGGCGTTGCGCGACTCGGGGTCGGTGACCCGGTCCCGTGCGGCGTGCGACAGCCAGACGTTGTCGTAGGCGCCGAGCAGCCGCACGGGCGCGTGCGCGTCCTCGTCGGCGAGCTCGCCCTCGGGGACGTCGTACAGCACCTTGCCGGTCTCGTCCTCGTAGGTGACCAGGTCGGTCATGCCCTTGACCACGGGTCCGAGCCGGGTGACCGCGGACCAGGCCGTGACGTCGGCGGCGGCGGCGGGGCCGAACGCGCGCAGGTAGCGTCGGACGATGTCCTCGACGTCCGGCCCGACGGTCGGACGCCCCACCCAGCGGTCGACGTACTGGTAGACCACCGAGCCGCTGCCCTTCCACGTCCCGCGCGGCGGGACCTGGACCAGGGGAGCGACCGACCGGGCCAGCTGGCCGAGCTGGGTGGGGGCGTAGGCCGGGAACCGCTCGGCCAACGCCAGACCGATGGCCTTCTGCGGCAGCGGCTCGTCGGCCAGGAGCTCGTCCAGTGCCGACAGGAAGGCATCACGGTCGACGTCGCGGGCCGGACCGACGCTCTGGCTGATCTTGATCTCGCGCTCGTGAACCGGAGCGGTCCACGAGCGCAGCATCAGCGCGTCGTCCGCGGTCAGCAGGTGGACCGTGCCACGCATCACCAGGAACCTGACCAGCGAGCGGTCCTCCAGTCCGGCCGTGACGGCGTGTGGGTCGAAGTCCTCGAGCCGGGCGGCGAGGGAGAGGTACGGCGGCAGGTTCTCCTGGGCCTGGAGCCCGACGAGGTGACGGGTCATCTCGTGCGGGGTGGCGGAGGTGCGCTCCAGCAGGTGCTGGCGGTGCAGGAGCGTGCGGTTCAGGCGCCGGCGGCTGAGCTTCACCCGACGAGGCTAGGAGACGACGATCGTCTTGGTGTCCTCCGTGGGACCGAAGCCCTCGCCGCCAGACGGGTCGTCGGTGAGCGCGACGAAGGTGTAGGTGCCTGGCGCGAGGCCGGAGACGTCGACGTCAGCGGTCCAGGGATAGAGCTTGTCGATCCAGCCCTCGGCGGTCGTGAACCCCTCGAGCACGGCGGTGCCGGCGGCGTCCCGGACCTCCCAGATGACCGTCGCCTCGAACGAGCTGCCGACGCCCTCGGCGGTGAAGCTGCCGCTGACCGTCGCGCCCTCCTCGGGTGTGGTGACGTTCATGAAGGCCAGGACGTCGAGCTGCTTGGCCGCCTTGAGCCCGCCCTCGGTGTCGATGCCGAACAGCGGCACCGGGTCCGCGCCGTGCTGCACCAGGACCGGCAGGCGCTCCTGCTGGATGCCCTGGACGGTGTAGACGAGCTGCTGGACGGCGAGCTTCGCGTCCTGCTTGGACATGCCGTCCCCCGGGGCGCTCCAGGCGTCGTCTGAGACCTGCGCGACGATCGCTCCGGCGCCCTCGCTGAAGGTGACGCTCTCGAACCCACCTGACGTCGGCCACAGCGAGCCGTAGTCGGGGTCCAGCGCGTCACCGGCGATCATGACCGCCA
This sequence comes from Nocardioides dilutus, assembly GCF_054779555.1. Lineage (NCBI taxonomy): Bacteria > Bacillati > Actinomycetota > Actinomycetes > Propionibacteriales > Nocardioidaceae > Nocardioides > Nocardioides dilutus. The sequence continues at coordinate 1,237,877 of NZ_BAAGYA010000002.1, forward strand.
CTGCTTCCTCCAGCGGGTTGTCCGCCTCGACCTTGCGGAACTCCCGGAACAGCCGGGTGCCCTGCGGGGTCTCACCGGTGAAGTAGACCGGCACCGTGAGCATCTCTGGGGCGCCGGTCTCCGAGGCGGTGGCCGTCGGCTCCTCGGTCGGCTCCTCGGTTGGTTCGCTCGCGGCCGTCGTGGTCTCGTCGCCGCCCGGGTCCTCGGCGGTCGGCTCGTCGTCGCCGCAGGCTGCCAGTCCGACGGACAGGACCAGCGCAGCGACGACGAGCAGCGAGCGGTTCTTGAAGACGGGCCGGGGAAGTCGGGTCATGGTGTCCATCCTCAGGTGGGATCGGTGCGGGGTTGCGGACCTACAGGACGACGACGGTCCGCGTGTCGGTGAACTTCGCGTCGTCAGTGGTGGCCACGAACGTGTAGCGGCCGGGCTCGAGGCCGGACACGTCGATGGGCTCCGTCTCCCACTCGACCAGGTGCGTCTCCATGGCGGCCGTGGCGGCTCCGCTCTCCACCACGGTCCCGTCGGCGTCGAGCAGCTCCCACGGGACGTTGCCCTCGAAGGAGCTGGCGGCCCCGCGCGCGATGAAGCTGTCCTTCACCTGGAGCTTCTCGACCGGGTCGCTGATGCTCACGAGCGCCAGGACGTCCAGCTGGGGCTGGTTCGTGATCGGCTCCGCCGTCGGGACGCCGAACACGGTGTCGGTGGGGTTCCGGCCGATACGGAACTGGACCGGCAGGGGCTCGCCCGCACCGGCCTGGACGGAGTAGACGACCTGCTGCAGTGCGAGCTCGGCCTGCAGCGCCGTCATGTTCGCCGGTCGGTCGTGCACCCAGGACTCGACCCTCACGTTGATGACCCCGTCGCGGACGTCGACACCAGTGATCGCTTCCGCCGGGAAGTAGCTGCTGTAGTCCGGGTCCCACGGTCCCCGGCGCAGGGCCTCGACGGCAGCCTCGGGTGAGGGTCCGCCCTCGGCCGGGCGGAACTCGCGGAACAGCCGTGGACCTGCCGAGGTGTCCCCCACGAAGTAGACCGCCTGGGGACTGAGGGCCGGTGTCTCGCTCATGCCGACGGTCGGCGCCGGGCTGGCCGGGCCCACGTCGTCGGCCTTCTCGTGGTCGGGAGAGCTGACGATCGCGATCGCCGTGACCGCCGCGGCAACCGCCAGACCGGCCGCCCCCCCGGCGTACCAGCGCCCGCGGCCGGTCCGCGAGGTGGTGCGGTCACGGATCTCGGCCAGACGGTCCGTGGGCTCGACGTCGGAGACGGCGTCATGCAGCAGGGTCGACAGGTCGTCCATCACAGGTCACCTTCGAAGTGCGAGTCGGCGAGCAGGGAGCGCAGCGTCGCGGCGCCCCTGGAGGCGTGGGCCTTGACCGAGCCGCGGGCGATGCCCAGGGTGTCGGCGATCTCGGCCTCGGACAGGTCCAGGTAGTAGCGCAGCGCCAGCACCTCGCGCTGCCGGTCGGGGAGCGCGCGCATCGCCTCGAGGACGGCGGTACGCCGCCCGGCGCCGTCGACCCCGTCGTCGGCCGGTGCCTGGTCGGCCGGGGGTGCCTGGCGGGCGGCGTGTCGCTCGACCACACCGCGGTGCCGCAGCGCGGAGCGGGAGCGGTTGACCACGGCCTGGCGGAGGTAGGCGAGCGCCTTGTCCGGGTCGCGCAACCGCGACCAGCGGCCGTGCATCGCCACGAACGCGTCCTGCACGACCTCCTCGGCGGCACCTTGGTCGCGCAGCAAGAGGACCGACAGTCGGACCAGGCTGCGCCAGTGAGCGGCGTAGAGCTGCTCGATCGCCGCGTCGGCGTCCCAGGTCTCACCTGGCCTCACCAACGGGACCTCCGCATGCACCGTCACGCTAGTAGGACGCCCGGACCTGGCAACCGGTTGACAGGGCCGCCCATGGCTGTATGTGCCACCATTGCCAGTCGGGAGGAGGGCCCTGATGGACTGCTTGTTCTGCGGGATCGTCGCCGGTGACGTGCCGAGCGAGATCGTGCACACGACCGAGCGCACTGTGGCGTTCCGCGACGTCAACGCCCAGGCGCCGACGCATGTGCTCGTCGTCCCCAAGGACCATCACGCCAACGCCGCCGAGGTCGCCGCCGCCGACCCGGCCACGATGGCCGAGCTGGTGACGACGGCGCATGCCGTGGCCACCGCGGCGGGCTTCGACACCTATCGGCTCGTGCTCAACACCGGCGCCGACGCCGGACAGACCGTCTTCCACACCCACCTGCACGTGCTCGCGGGACGCTCGATGAGCTGGCCGCCCGGATGAGACGCCTGCGTGAGTCCGGCCGCCTGCGGTTGTCGTTGGCGGCGCTGGTCGGCATCGCCGTCGTCGTGGGCGGGGTGGTGGCGTTGGGTGACCGGGACCCGGCCCGCGAGCGGACCGTCACGCCCGTCGACAGCGAGCCCGTCGTGGTCTCCCACGACGACACGGCCCCGGTGGCCACCGCGCCGGTCAAGGCGGGCAAGCTCCGCCCCGGCGAGCGGCGTACGACGTTGAAGATCCCGACCGCCTACACGCCCTCGCCGCCCACTGGCACCGGCACCGACGACTACCGCTGCTTCCTGCTCGACCCGGAGCTTCCCGAGGACGCATGGCTGACCGGGACCCAGATCAAGCCCGGCGACCCCGAGATCGTGCACCACGTGATCCTGTTCAGGGTCAGGGAGGACCAGGTCGCGGCCGCCGAGGCCGAGGACGACGCGTCGCCCGAGCCCGGCTGGACCTGCTTCGGCGGGATGGGGCTCGAGGGCGAGTTCAACAACGTCGACGACGCCGCCTGGCTCGGGGCGTGGGCCCCGGGTGGCCGGGAGACGGTGGCCCGCGACGGCTACGGCACCTCCCTCGACAAGGGCACGCGCATCGTCATGCAGGTGCACTACAACCTGCTGCTCGGTGACGGTCCGGACCGGTCCGCGACGCAGATCCGATGGACGCCCAAGGCGGGATCGGACATCAAGGGCGTCCACACCACGCTGCTGCCGGCACCGGTGGAGCTGCCGTGCCGCTCCGAGCACGCCCTCGGTCCGCTCTGCGACCGCGAGGCCTCGGTGGAGGACACCAAGGAGCGCTTCGGTGAGGGACCAGGTCAGCTCGCCAACCTCCTCCACCTGCTGTGCGGGACCAACGTCTACCCGACCGAGACGACTTCCTGCACGCGCACGGCCCCACGGTCGATGACGATCCTCGGGGCGGCCGGCCACATGCACCTGCTCGGTCAGTGGCTCAAGATCGAGGCCAACCCCGGGACGCCGGACAGCACCGAGGTGCTCGACATCCCGCTGTGGAACTTCGACGACCAGGGCGCCCAGCGGGTCGAGCCGCTGCACGTCGACGCCGGCGACACCCTGCGGGTCACCTGCCACCACAGCCAGGAGCTGCGCGACCTGCTGCCGGCGTTCGAGGGCACCCAGGAGAAGTACGTCGTCTGGGGCGAGGGCACCACCGACGAGATGTGCCTGGGCATCCTGCAGGTCGTCTTCGACGACGAGTAGACGTCCGTCGGCTGAGCGGCGGGACAAAAACTAGAACAGGTTCTAGGGTGCTCGCATGGACCTTGCCGCGATCGAGGAGATCAAGCGCCTCAAGTACCGCTACTTCCGCACGCTCGACCTGAAGCTGTGGGACGAGTTCGGCGACTGCCTCGCCGAGGACGTCACCGCCCGCTACGGCACGCAGGCGATGGACAAGCCGCTGCACTACGACAACCGGGCCGACGTCGTGGCGTTCATGTCGGAGAACCTCGGCACCGGGATCATCACGATCCACGTCGCCAACCACCCCGAGATCGACGTGGACGGTGACACCGCTTCGGCATCCTGGGTGTTCGAGGACACCGTGATCGTGCCCGACTTCCAGATGCAGATCCGCGGCGGCGGCTACTACGCCGATACCTACCGCAAGGACCCGGACGGGGCCTGGCGGATCGCGTCGACCCAGTACGAGCGGATCTACGAGGCCACGACCTCCCTGGAGGACACCCCGAGCTTCAAGCTGATCGCCAACCGCTGGGATCCGTCGCTCCAGCACTGAGTGGCGATCAACCCCCCGCCATCGCGTCGAAGAGCCGCATCATCGCGAACACGACCGGCAGCCCGAAGACCACCAGGAGCACCCAGGCGGTGACTCGGTGCAGCGGCTTGGCGCCGTCCAGCTTGCCCGCGAAGTCGAGCAGCGCACCCTCCCCGACGTGGTGGGTGAGACCCATCCGGCGGGCGTCCTCGGGCAGGTGGCCGCCGGGGAACCAGGCGGGCGGGGCGTGGTCGTCGTCGACCGGGTCCCGCTCGTCGTCGTAGGCGTCGCCGCGCATACGGCCACGGTACGGGGCCGAGCCACTACCCAGCGACAACTCGGTGGGACGGCGCACCCTGCTCCCGTAGCATGGACTGGCCCAATCACCTCACCGGAAGGCTCGGCCCCTCAGGGGCACCCCATGACTGATCAACCCCAGGACGTCCCGGCCGTGGACCCAGTCACCAAGCACGTCACCAAGCACACGGTCACCGTCCCCAACAGCATCAACATGGTCAGCCTGCTGGGCCCCGGTGACGAGCACCTCGGCCTCATCGAGGCGGTCTTCGACGCCGACGTTCACGTGCGCGGCAACCGGGTCACGCTCCAGGGTCCGCCCGCCGAGCTGGCCCTGATCGAGCGCTTGATCGACGAGCTGGTGACGATCATCCGCACCGGCCAGGGCGTGACCGGTGAGACCGTCGAGCGGGTGCTGGCGATGCTGCGCGCCGAGACGACCGAGCGTCCCGCCGACGTGCTGAGCCTCAACATCCTCAGCAACCGCGGCCGCTCCATCCGCCCCAAGACGCTCAACCAGAAGCGCTACGTCGACTCGATCGACAAGCACACGATCACCTTCGGCATCGGGCCGGCCGGCACCGGCAAGACCTATCTGGCGATGGCCAAGGCCGTGCAGGCGCTGCAGTCCAAGCAGATCAACCGGATCATCCTGAGCCGTCCGGCCGTGGAGGCGGGGGAGCGGCTCGGCTATCTCCCCGGGACGCTCAGCGAGAAGATCGACCCCTACCTGCGCCCGCTCTACGACGCGCTGCACGACATGATCGACCCGGAGTCGATCCCCAAGCTCCTCGCGGCCGGGACCATCGAGGTCGCACCCCTGGCGTTCCTGCGCGGCCGCTCGCTCAACGACTCCTTCATCGTGCTCGACGAGGCGCAGAACACCACCCCGGAGCAGATGAAGATGTTCCTGACCCGCCTGGGCTTCGGCTCCAAGATCGTGGTCACCGGCGACGTCACCCAGGTCGACCTGCCGTCCGGCACCCGGTCCGGTCTCCGCGTCGTCCAGGAGATCCTCGACGACATCGACGATGTCACCTTCGTCCGGCTCACCAGTCACGACGTGGTCCGGCACCGGCTGGTGGGGCAGATCGTGGCGGCCTACGACGAGCACGACGCCCGGGCCCAGCGCAAGGAGAAGAGGCAGGCGGAGCGCAGACAGTGAATACCCCACGAAACCGCTCGGCGATGGCGCTCCGCGCGGAAGGCCTCACGCTTCCGCGGGGGCCCCGAAAAGCATGAGCATCGAGGTCCTCGACGAGTCGGGGCAGTCCGTCGATGTGAAGCACCTCGGCTCTCTGAGCCGGTTCGTGCTCGACCGGATGCGGGTGCACCCGCTCGCTGAGCTCTGCGTGAAGCTGGTCGACGTCGACACCATGACCGAGCTCAACGCGAAGTGGATGGAGGGCGACGGTCCGACCGACGTGCTCGCGTTCCCCATGGACGAGCTGCGGCCGGGGCTGGTCAACGAGGAGCCGGAGGAGGGCATCCTCGGCGACATCATGGTGTGTCCCGACGTCGCCGCCCGGCAGGCCACCGAGGCCGGGCATCCCGTGGAGGCGGAGCTGGAGCTGCTCACCGTCCATGGGATCCTGCACCTGCTGGGCTACGACCACGCCGAGCCGGAGGACCACAAGGAGATGTTCGGGCTTCAGGACAAGCTCCTCGCCGACTGGCGGGCTGGAGCCACGGCCGCCCCATGAGCAGTGGTGATGCCTGGCTGCTGGTGACCGCCGCAGGGCTGGTCCTGGCGGCCGGCCTGTTCTCCGCGGCCGACGCCGCCCTCACCTCGTTCTCGCGCGCCCGCGCCGTCGAGCTCGCCGACGACAACCGCCCCGGCTCGCGCCGGCTGCTGCGCCTGCTCGAGGACCCCGCGCCCTACCTCAACACCGCGCTGCTGCTGCGGCTTCTCTGCGAGATCTCCGCGATCGTCCTGGTGACGCGCGAGGTCAACGACGCCTTCGGCGGCGACTGGTTCCCCAGCACGATCGTGACCATCGCGGTGATGCTGGTCGTCTCGTTCGTCGTCATCGGCGTCGCTCCGCGCACGCTCGGCCGCCAGCACAACGAGGCCGTGGCCCTGTGGTCGGCCGCCCCGTTGTCGTTCGTGACCACGGTGCTCGGGCCGCTCCCGCGGCTGCTGATCCTGGTCGGCAACGCGCTCACCCCCGGCAAGGGCTTCCGCGAGGGCCCGTTCAACACCGAGACCGAGCTGCGCGAGCTCGTCGACATGGCCGAGGCATCCGCGCTCATCGAGTCCGACGAGCGCCGGATGATCCATTCGGTCTTCGAGCTCGGCGACACCACCGTCCGCGAGGTGATGGTGCCGCGCAACGACGTGGTGTTCGTCGAGCGCCACAAGAACCTCCGCCAGACGATGTCGCTGTTCCTGCGCAGCGGGTTCTCCAGGGTGCCGGTGATCGAGGACAACCTCGACCACATCGTCGGTGTCGTCTACCTCAAGGACCTGGTCAGGCGCGACTTCGAGGCGCCTGACGTCGAGCTCACCCAGCGCGTCGAGGAGGTCATGCGCGAGGTCTACTGGGTGCCCGAGTCCAAGCCGGTGGACGACCTCCTCCGGGAGATGCAGGCCCGTCGTCAGCATCTCGCGATCGTCGTCGACGAGTACGGCGGCACCGCGGGCCTGATCACCATCGAGGACCTGCTCGAGGAGATCGTCGGAGAGATCACCGACGAGTACGACGCCGACGAGATCGAGACCGAGAGGCTCGAGGACGGCTCGGTGCGGGTGTCCTCGCGCTACCCGATCGACGACCTCGACGAGCTGTTCGGCTTCGATGTCGACGAGGACGACGTGGACTCGGTCGGTGGTCTGATGGCCAAGCACCTGGGGCTGGTGCCCATTCCGGGCTCCCAGGTGGTCGCCCACGGACTGCGGTTCACCGCCGAGGACACCGCCGGCCGGCGCAACAAGATCGGCACCGTCCGGATCAGCCGGGTCGAGCGGGACGCCGTCCCCGAACCCGAGCCCGCGATCGAGGAGGTCGTCGGTGAGTGACGCGCCGCCGGAGCTGGACGCGGAGGACCAGAAGCTGGTGACCCTCGCCAAGGCGACCAGGGCGCGGACCGGTGCCGCCGAGGGCGCGGCGGTCCGCGACCTCGATGGACGCACCTACGCCGCGGCCACGGTCGCCCTGCCGTCGCTGGCCGTCTCCGCGCTGGGCGTCTGCGTCGCGATGGCGGTCGCGTCCGGTGCACGTGGCCTGGAGGCGGCGGTGCTGCTTACCGAGGCCGACGCCGTCGGCGAGCAGGACCTCGCGGCGCTTCGCGACTTCGCCGGTGCCGGAGTGCCCGTCCACGTCGGCAGCCCGCGCGGAACCGTCGAGGTCTCGGCCTCGACCTGAGCAGCGCTGCCTGGGTAGCGTTGACCGGGTGACCCGAGAACGAGGGTGGGCACAGCACGAGCAGGCGGTCGACAGGCTGCGGGCGTCCTACGCCGCCGTCCCCGCTGGTCAGCGTGTGCGGCTTGCCAAGCGGACCTCCAACCTGTTCCGCTCCCGCGAGGCGAGCCGGGCACCCGGGCTCGACGTGTCCGGACTGGACGGCGTCATCTCGATCGACGCCGAGCAGCGGACCGCCGACGTCCAGGGCATGTGCACCTACGAGCACCTGGTCGAGGCGACGCTGCCCCACGGGCTCATCCCGCTGGTCGTGCCTCAGCTGCGCACCATCACCCTCGGCGGGGCGGTGACCGGGCTCGGGATCGAGTCGACCAGCTTCCGCAACGGGCTGCCGCACGAGTCGGTGACCGAGATGGATGTCTTCACCGGCGCCGGCGAGGTGGTGACGGTCCGCCCGGGCGATGGCCTGTTCGACGCGTTCGTCAACTCCTACGGCTCCCTCGGCTACGCGACCCGGCTGCGGATCAGCCTCGAACGCGTGCCCGGCTTCGTGGCCCTGCGGCACGTCCGTTTCGACGATGCCGGGCTGCTCGCCAAGACGACCGCCGAGATCTGCGAGACCCGGGAGTACGACGGGCAGCGTGTCGACGGCCTGGACGGCGTGGCCTTCGAGCCCGGGGAGTACTACCTGACACTCGCGCGGTGGACCGACGATGGGGCGGCAAGGACGTCCGACTACGCCGGCCAGCAGATCTACTACCGCTCGATCCGGGAGCGGGAGACCGATCTCCTGACCATGAACGACTACCTGTGGCGCTGGGACACCGACTGGTTCTGGTGCTCGCGGGCGATGGGCGCCCAGCATCCCGTCGTACGCCGGCTCTGGCCGCGGCGCTATCGCCGGTCCGACGTGTTCCACAAGCTGATCGCCCTCAACGACCGCACCGGCTTCATCGATCGGGTCGACAGGCTCAAGGGGCGCCCCCAGCGGGAGCGGGTGGTGCAGGACGTCGAGGTCCCGGTGGAGCGCCTCGAGGAGTTCCTCGACTGGTTCGACCGCGAGGTCGGGATGAGACCGGTGTGGCTGTGCCCCCTGGTCTCTCCGGGGACCGTCACGGGCGCGGCCTGGCCGAGTTATCCGCTCAAGCCACGCACGACCTACGTCAACATCGGCTTCTGGGGCACCGTCCACGTCGGCCCGGACGCCGCCGACGCCCCCCTCAACCGGGCGATCGAGGCCAAGGTCCACGAGCTCGACGGCCACAAGTCGCTCTACTCCGAGGCGTTCTACGACCGCGAGACCTTCGACCGGCTCTACGGCGGCGCCAACCTCGCCAGGCTCAAGGCGGTCTACGACCCCGACGACAGGTTCCTCACCCTCTACGACAAGGCGGTGCGCAAGCGATGACCCAGACCCAGTCCTCGTCCCGGACTCTCACGATCGCGGGCGCGCTCGATGCGCTGCTCAAGGAACCCCTCGCCGTGCGCTTCACGGCCTACGACGGCAGCGCGACCGGACCGGAGGACTCGCCGTTCCGTCTCCACCTGGCCACCGAGCGCGGGCTCAACTACCTGCTCACAGCACCCGGCGACCTCGGTTTCAGCCGGGCCTACGTCGCCGGCGACCTGGAGGTGCACGGCGTCCACCCCGGGGACCCCTACGAGCTGCTCAAGCTCGTGCAGAGCAACCTGTCCTTCCGCCGCCCGTCGCCGGCCGAGGCGGTCACCGTGCTCCGCTCGCTCGGCCTCAGCCACCTCAAGCCGGTCGCGCCACCGCCGCAGGAGGCACCCTCCCGGCTGCGCCGGACGCTGGAAGGCGTCCGGCACTCGCTGGGACGCGACGCCGAGGCGATCCACCACCACTACGACGTGTCCAACACGTTCTACGAGCACGTGCTCGGCCCGTCGATGACCTACACCTGCGCGGTCTACCCGAGCGAGACGGCCACGCTGGAGGAGGCACAGCACGCGAAGTACGACCTGGTCGCCCGCAAGCTCGACCTCCAGCCGGGTCAGCGGCTGCTCGACCTCGGCTGCGGCTGGGGCGGGATGGTCCGGCACGCGGCGCGCGAGCACGGCGTCCACGCGCTCGGCGTCACCCTGTCCCGCGAGCAGGCGTCCTGGGCGCAGCGGCGGATCAAGGAGGAGGGGCTCGACCACCTCGCCGAAGTTCGCTTCATGGACTACCGGCACGTGGAGGAGACCGGCTTCGACGCGATCTCGTCGATCGGCCTCACCGAGCACATCGGGGTCAAGAACTACCCGTCGTACTTCGGGTTCATCCGCGACCACCTCCGCCCCCAGGGCCGGCTGCTCAACCACTGCATCACCCGGCACGACAACCGGTTCTACGAGACCGGTGCGTTCCTCGACCGCTACGTGTTCCCTGACGCCGAGCTGATCGGCTCGGGCCGGATCATCACCGAGGTGCAGAACGCCGGCCTGGAGGTGCAGCACGAGGAGAACATCCGGGTCCACTACGCGAAGACCCTGGCTGCGTGGTGCCGCAACCTGGAGGACAACTGGGACGCCTGCGTCGCCGAGGTCGGGGAGCCCACCGCTCGGGTGTGGGGCCTCTACATGGCCGGCTCGCGGCTGGCCTTCGAGCGCAACGAGATCCAGCTCCACCACGTCCTGGCCACCAAGACCGACGACAACGGGGTGAGCGGCTACCCGCTGCGGCACACGTTCTGAGAAGCGCGCGGCTCGACCGGGAGGACTCCTGCCTTACCGGCTTGGTGGGGAGGTCCGCGCATATCGTCCACCGCGCTTGAAACATCCGCTCATGCCTGCGGGCTCAGGCGGTCAAGGCAACACCTCGGCTAGTGCTTGTGATGGTGTCTTGAAACCGAGGGTCTGTCGAGGACGGTCGTTGAGCTCGAGTGCGATGGCATCGAGGTCGTCTTGGGTCAGCGTCCGGAAGTCGAGCCGTCGTGG